>NZ_JONR01000010.1 GCF_000711955.1 Nevskia soli DSM 19509 | reverse complement strand
ACCCGCCTTCAAGGCGGAACCGCAACTTCAATCTGTGACTTAAACGCCTCGCGCGCTAGCGCGTACACCGAAGTTTCAGAGTGAGAAGAAAAGCCGCGTTCCGCCTACGGCGGAAGGTGGAATGCGCTTCGCTTATTCCACCCTACGGGGTTCCGCTTCCAAGATAAGTTCACCCGAAATCCAAATTCATCGAAGCCTGGATTCCGGCTTTCGCCGGAATGACGATGTTCGGAGAGTGGTGCGGAAGAGCGCCTACGTCGTCTCATCCCCGGCAATATGCAGCGCATGCTCATGCCCATACTTCTGCCGCAGCCAGCGCAGCTGGAAGGTGTACTGCGCCGACCGTGCAAGGTCGCGCAGGTACCAGGCATTGACGGAGCCGCCGACCAGGGCGCCGATCACCGGCAGGGACTCGCCGGCCTTGCGCCAGCCCAGGTTGCGGGCCAGGCTCTTGCCGAGGTTGTTGAGGCTGAAGGCGACGCTGTCCTTGGCCAGTTCGCGCTGGGCGGCGCGGCTGACGCCGTCCACGCCGGCCTCATGGTCGATGGTGTCGTCGACTTCGCCGACGGAGTCGATCGCGGCCAGGGCGGCGGCTTTTTCCTGCATCGAGTTGGCCGAGGCCAGGGCGAACACGGCCACCGGCAGGCGGCGGCGTTCCGGCGCGGCGAGGTCTTCGCCGTAGCAGAGGCCGATGCGGTGGATGGTGCGGAAGGTCAGGGTCAGCAGGGTCGGCAGATCGGCGATCAGGCCGAGGCCGCCGGCGAGGCCGAATACGGCACCACTGCCCCCGGCCATCATGGCCGCGCGGCGACTGACCTGCTGCGCCAGGCGGTCGCAGATTTCGAGCTCCACAAGGCGCAGATCTTCGATGTGGGCGACGCCGCCGCGCTTGAGGATGGAGCGCCGGTCAGTGATCCGCACGGCGGTGGCATGCACCGCGTCCAGCGCCAGCCGCAGGGCCAGGGTCGGCACCATCTTCTCGGCGGCATTGGCCAGCGGGCCGGTGGCGTGGCCGATGGTGCGGGTGGCGAGGCCGGGCTGCTGGCCGCGCCAGGCGCGGATCAGCGCCAGCTGCTCGTGTTCGTATTCGTTCAGGGGGCTCATCGTGTCGCAGGTCCTTTTTGTATGCAGCATACCCTTTGACCGTGACAATCATAAAATGACGCATGTGCCTCATTTCCTTCGCCTGGGACGCCCACCCCGACTACGTGCTGGCGCTCGCCGCCAACCGCGACGAGTTCCATGGCCGGCCGACCGCGCCGCTGGCGCAGTGGGCGGATGCGCCCGAGGTGGTGGGCGGCCGCGACCTGCGCGAGGGCGGCAGCTGGCTGGCGCTGTCGGGCAAGGCGCGGCTGGCGGCGGTGACCAATGTGCGCGAACCGCACCTCGCTCCAGCGCCGCGTTCGCGCGGGGCGCTGGTCAAGGATTTCGCCATCGGCGACGTCCCGGCAGCTGAAGAGGCGGCGCGGATCCATGCCGCCCGCGACGCCTACGGGCCGCACAACCTGTTGCTGTGGGACGGCGCGCAACTGGTTTTCGTCAGCAACCGCAACGAAGCCCGGCCGCGGCCGGTGCAGCCGGGCATCCATGGCATCTCCAACGGTCCCTATGACGCACCCTGGCCGAAGACGCTGCAGCTGAGCGCACGCCTGGGCGACTGGCTGTCGGCACAGGACGGCACTGCGGACGCAGACATCACCCCCCTGCTGGAAGCCCTGGCCGACGAGCGCAAGGCCGGTGATGCCGAACTGCCGCAGACCGGTGTCGGCCTGGAGATGGAACGCATGCTGGCCCCCGCCTTCATCCGCAGCGAACGCTACGGCACCCGCGCCAGTACCGTGCTGCTGATCCGGCGCGACGGCCGCGCCACGCTGTTCGAACGCAGCTTCGGCCCGGACAAGCAGCCGCTCGGCGATGTGTGCCTGGAGCTGACGCTGTCCGCGCCCGGCACGGTCCCGCCATGAACAAGAAGAAGAGGAGAGACAGACAATGAGCGACTTGCGCGACAGGCTGCCGCCGGACGACTACATCTGTGCGCGCTTGCGCCGGATCGAGGTGGAGGTGCAGGTCGGCCTGCATCCCTGGGAACTGCACCCGGAAAAGCCGACGCGGCTCTGGGTGGAAGTGGAGCTGTACGCACTCAATCCGCCCCGCCGCCCTGCCGGTCTCTACGAAGTGATCGACTACGATCGCGTGCGCAACTACGTCCGCGCCTGGGAGCGGAAGGCGCATACGCCGCTGCTGGAAACGCTGGCGGAGGAGCTGGTGGAGTTCGGCTTCGAGGACGAGCGCGTCGACGCGGTGCGCGTGTCCCTGCTCAAGCCGGACATCTTCAATGAAACGCACGGCGCCGGCGTCGAGCTGTTCCGGCGGCGCCACACGCGCGGCGTGGAAACAGCGGCAGCCGGGAAGAAGCCCGCTGCGCAGAAAGGCAGGAGTGCGAAGAAGGGCAAGTAGCCCGGCGCAGGCTTGCGGGCGGCAGCCCCAATCAGGGCTCGTAGCGCAGGAAGACCAGCGAGGAAAGATGTTCCATTTCCGAACGCTCTTCGACCACCAGGAATTCCTCCTCGATCCGGTAGGACTCGGAAAACTCCCCGATCAGTTCCGTGCCGGCTTCGCTCAGCAAGCCTTTTTCGTCCTCGGTCCCCGTACTGTCGAAAATGTTGCGGACACGGACCACGTCGTAGTCGAGTTCGACCGACACCGCGATCAGCGAGTGCGGCACACGCGACAGCAGCGCGCGTTGCATGGCAAGCATGAGACCTGCTTCTTCCTGCGTCATCTACTTGCACTCCGTCAAACCGGGGATGTTACGTGAGAATGCCGACCCCGTAGTCCCGGACGGCGGCTTTGCCCGTCCGCGTCTTCCGCAGCAACTCTAAAGCAGGCCCTCGCCCCCATCCACCGCCAGCGTGGTACCGGTGATGAACGCCGCCGCGGGACTCACCAGGTAGCGTACCGCTTCGGCAATGGACGCCGCGCCGCCGAGCCGGCCGGCGGGGATCCGCGCCAGATGCGCCCGCTGCGCCGCTTCGTCGACGCTGTCGTCGATCGGCCACAGGATGCTGCTCGGCGCCACCGCGTTGACCCGCACCTCCGGCGCCAGCTCCAGGGCCAGCACCCGGGTGATGGCCTCCAGTCCGGCCTTGGCCGCGCAATAGGGCGCGCGCGCGAAGAGCGGCTTGCGCGCGTAGAGGTCGCTGATATTGACGATGGCGCCCTGCGCCAGGCGCAAGGCCGCGGCGCAGGCCTGGGACAGGAACAGGGGCGCCTTCAGGTTGGTGCCGACGAGGTCGTCGAAGGCCCGCTCGGTAATGCCGCCCAGCGGCGTTTCGTAATAGGTGGAGGCGTTGTTGACCAGCACGTCGAGCCGGCCCCACTGCGCCTCGGCCCGCTCCGCCAGCCGCTCGATCTGCTCTACGACCAGCAGGTCGGCGCCGAGGCTTACGGCGGAGTCGGGTCGCAGCAGGTTCAACTCGGCGGCCAGCACGCGGGCGTCGTCATCCGCGGCGCGATGGTGGATCACGACGTTCATGCCGGCGCCGTGCAGCGTGCGGACGATGGCCGCGCCGACGCGGCGCCCGCCGCCCGTCACCAGGGCCGTGCCGCTCAAGGCCATGCCGCCCTCCTGATCCTCGCGCAATTCCATGGCTGCTCCTTTATCCTGTTATAGCGTGTTTCAGACGCGCCACCCCTAAGGGCCTGTTCATAATCATTTGGTCGCTGTGTCCAAATGATTATGAACAGACCCTAACCATTCTACGGACCTTATCGTGAGCGACCTGCTGCAAGTCATCCTGCTCGGCCTGATCGAAGGCATCACCGAATTCCTGCCCATTTCCAGCACCGGGCACCTGCTCATCGCCGAGCACCTGGGCCTGGGTGCGCGCAGCGACGTGTTCAACGTGGTGATCCAGGCCGGCGCCATCCTGGCGGTGATGCTGATCTACCGCGCCCGCCTGTGGGAACTGACGCGCGGCTTCCACAAGCCGGAAAACCGCGACTACTCGCTCAAGCTGATCGCCGCCTTCCTCATCACCTCGGTGTTCGGTTTCCTCCTGGTCAGCAAGCTGCACTTCAAGCTGCCCGAGGAGCTGGGACCGGTAGCCTGGGCCCTGATCATCGGCGGCGTATGGATGCTGGTGGCCGAATGGCTGGCGGCGAAGAAGGCCGACAGCGCGCGCATTACCTGGACTGTGGCCATCGCCGTGGGCCTGGCGCAGGTGGTGGCGGGCATGTTCCCCGGCACCTCGCGCTCGGGCGCCACCATCTTCATCGCCATGCTGCTGGGCACCAGCAACCGCGCCGCCGCCACCGAATTCGCCTTCCTGGTCGGCATCCCGACCATGTTCGCCGCCAGCGGCTACGAGCTGCTCAAGGCGCTCAAGCACGGCGGTGCCGGCGGCGAGAACTGGGCCGACCTGGGCATCGCCTTCGTCGTCTCCACCATCACCGCGTTCGTGGCGGTGAAGTGGTTGCTCGGCTACATCCGCAGCCATCGCTTCACCGCCTTCGCCATCTACCGCATCGTCGTTGGCGTGGCCCTGCTGGTGTATATGGCCCGGGTGCCGTCGGCGATCTGATCTTTCACCTCCGGGAGATCGCGCCCCTCGCCCCTGCCCCTCGGCCTCCGGGAGAGGGGTTTTCTCAGTAGACCATCGCCGCCGCGTTGAGGATGCCGCCGCAGATGGAGATGGTGGCGGAGAAGATCGCCACCGAGACGCGGTCGGCTTCGATGTGGCGGGTCAGGTCGCGGATCAGCAGGCGCATCATCAGGTAGACCAGCAGCTGCACCACCAGCGCCACCAGGCCCCACAGGAAGAAGTCGAGCAGGCTATCGCCGTGGGCCAGGGCGCTACCGACCGGCAGCACGTAACCGATCAGCGCGCCGCAGAAGCACACGGCGGCGCTGACATTGCCCTCGCGAATCAGCTTGATCTCATGCTGCGGCGTGATCAGCACGTAGACGGTGGCGAAGGCGAAGCACAGCAACGCGGCCAGGCTCCACCATTCGATGAAGGCCGGCAGGTTGCTCAGATATTTGTCCATCGACGATCTCTACTCCGATGATCTTCAATTACTGCTTGACCGCAAACTGTCGCGGCGGCCGCTTTCATCCCAGCCATTCATCGAACAGCCGCCTGCCCCAATAGAGTCCCACACCACTGCCGACGGCGCCGAGTATCACCGCCGCGGGCAGTGCCCACAACGCGCCCAGCCACCAGCCGAACCAGCCCACCGCGGTGGTGCCCATCAAGGCGAACAGGGTGCGCATGGCCGTAAAGCTTGCGTCTACAGCGACATGCAGGCAGCGGCGCGCACGCGCAACACCGCCTCCTGCTCAAAGCGCGTCTTGTAGCGATCGGCGATTTCACCCACGGCGCGCTCGCTCCTGTCATCCACCGGATGCAGCAATTGCAGCACGTGGGTCTGCTCATGGGCAATGCTGCCGTCGGCGTTGCGCCACTGCCCCTGCGCTTCGAGGATGCTGAAGCCCTGCGGAAAGCGCGGCGCGATCTCGTCGCGGACGAAGCCCTCCCATTCCTGTGGCGTGACCGCGCCGCCGTGGACGCGGCCGGTGCCGAAGTACAGCGTGTCCTGGATTGCGGCCTGCTGTCCCGGCGTGCAGAGCGATGCGGGATTGGAGGCGCAGGCCGACAGCAATGCCAGCACCGACATGGCAAGGCGCCTCAAGTGCCGTGCTCCCCGTTGTCCTGGCGGAAGGTGAGCAGCCGCTGGGTGCGCCGCTTCTTCAATTCCTCGCCCACCGCCACGCCGTTGAAGCCGTCCTTGACCACTTCTCCGGCCTGGATCGCGACGGCGGCCTCGCGCGCCGCGCGCAGGTAGGCCACCGGCGGGTAGTCGCAGTTCTCCTGGCCGAGACGGCCGCGCGCATCGCACAGGCAGGCGTCCAGCGCCTGGTCGAAGAACTCGCCGCGCTTGAAGGCGCCGAGCCGCTCCAGCAATTCCAGCAGGGTGGCGGGACGCAATTCGCGCACGCGGTGCACCAGCAGGTGGTCGCGCGTCACCGCCAGGGCCAGGTCGCGCTGCGCATTGGGCACGCGCAGGCGCGCGCAGAACTGCTCCACCAGGGGCAGTCCGCGCATGTCGTGCATGCGGTGGCTGGGCAGTTCCGCCTGCGGCGTCACTGCTTTGCCCAGGTCGTGCAGCAGCGCGGCGACGCGCACCGGCAACGGGAAGCCCAGCCGCGCGCCGACGTCGATGCACATCAGGGTATGCACCAGGGTGTCGACCTCGGGATGGTAGTCGGCGCGCTGCGGCACGCCGGACTGCGCCGCCAGCTCCGGCATCACCCGCGCCAGCGCGCCGCAGTCGTGCAGCACCTGGAAGTAGACGCTGGGCCGGTAGCCTTCCTCGACACGGCCGTCGCCGGAGAGGGCGCGCTCGGTTTCCTTCCATACCCGTTCCGGCACCAGCTCGTCGGCCTCGCCCCGCTGCACCATCTGCCGCAGCAGCTCCATGGTTTCGTCGGCGACGCGAAAACCCATCGGCGCAAAGCGCGCGGCGAAACGGGCCAGGCGCAGGATGCGCACCGGGTCTTCGGCGAAGGAGGGCGAGACGTGCCGCAGGATGCGCGCTTCCAGATCGCGCTGGCCGCCGTAGGGATCGACCAGTGCGCCGTGCTCGTCGCGCGCCATGGCGTTGACGGTGAGGTCGCGCCGGATCAGATCCTCCTCCAGTGTGACGTCGGTGCCGGTGTGGAAGGTGAAGCCGTGGTAGCCGCGCCCGGACTTGCGCTCGGTGCGCGCCAGGGCGTACTCCTCCTTGGTCTGCGGATGCAGGAACACCGGGAAGTCCTTGCCCACCGGCCGGTAGCCCGCGGCGACCATGTCTTCCGGGCTGGCGCCGACCACCACCCAGTCCTGCTCCTTCACCGGCAGGCCGAGCAGGGCGTCGCGCACCGCGCCGCCGACCAGGTAGGCCTTCATTTCGGAGGCGCCGGATCGGGCGCCACCGGATCGGCGAGAACCGGGGCCTGCGTCTGCGCCGGCGGCACCGCCGGCACCGCGATCTGCCCCAGCCAGGCATCGGCCTTCTGCGGCTCGCCGCTGCGGCGCCAGCCGAACACCACCGAATGCCACAGCACGCGCTGCACATAGTCGCGCGTTTCGTTGTAGGGGATGTTCTCGATCCACACCGCCGCGTCACGCGGCGCATCCGGCAGCCAGCGCGTGGCGGCGTTCGGCCCGGCGTTGTAGGCGGCGATGGCCAGCGGCTGCTGGTTGCCGAACAGTTCCAGCAGGTCATGCAGCTCGGCGCTGCCCAGCGGCACGTTGACGTTGGGATCGAACAACTGGCCGCGTGCCGGCGACGGACGCTGCCAGCGCCGCGCCACGCGCTGTGCCGTGTCGGGAATCAGTTGCAGCAGGCCCATGGCGCCGGCGCGCGACACCACCTCGGCGTCGTACAGGCTTTCCTGGCGCAGGATGGCGTAGATCAGGTCTTCAGGCACCTGGGTCAGGGCCACGGCGGCGTGCACCGCGACATCGTACGGCTTCGGATAGAGCAACTGGTAATCGTTGTACACACCCTGCTTGCTGGCGCTGGCGATGGCCTGCTCGTACCAGCCCCAGCGCAGCGCCAGCGGCACGGCCTGCACGCGCCAGGCGGGATCGAGGCCTTCGAGGCCAACCTGCCATTCCACCGCGGCCAGCGACTTGAGATCACACAGCAGCAGCTCGTGCGCGCGCACGAAGGGCGGCTGCTGCGCGATCTGCGTACCGATGGCGGTGTTGATGGCCAGCGGCTGCGGATGCGGGGCGAACGGCTGGCCCAGGCGCGCACTGGACAGTACGGCGTAGTAGTTGTCGTTGGCGGTGAGCTGCACATAGACCGCGCGCGCGGCGGCGGCATCGCCCTGCACTTCGCTGGCGCGCGCCGACCAGTAGCGCCAGCGCGGCAGTTCGCGCTGCGCCGGCGACAGCGTGGCCAGGGCCTGCGCGGTACGCGTCCAGTCGCCGCTCCACAGCGCGGCGCGCACGTTCCACTCCGCGGTGCGCTCGTCGATATCGCCGGGGGCGACGCGGCTGAAATAGGTCAGGGCTTCCGGGCGGCGGCTCCAGGCCGCGCCGAGGGCCAGCGAACGCGCGGCGATGCTGGCGCCGGCCGCATCGAGCTTGCGCGCATCGACCAGCGGCTGGTAGCGCTGCAACGCCGCATCGACATCGGCGCGCGCCAGGCGCTGCCAGCCGTCCAGCAAGGCCGCCGTTTCCACCGGCAGTTCCGGCCCGGCGATCAGGCGATCGATCTCGCGCTGCGGCTGCTCGATCAGCGCGGCCCATTGCCGCAGCGGCGCAGCCATCTCCGCCGGCAGCGTCTTCAGCAGATTCTGCGCAAGGCGCGCATTGCCGGTCGCCAGCGCCAGCCGCGCGCGCTGATCGATCAGCGAGGGCGGCAGCAGCTTGCGCGCGCGCAGCCAGTCGAATGCGGGCTCGCACTCGGCCGGCGTGTCGCGGCCGGTCAGCCATTGCTCGACGATGGCCGGCGCGAGGTCCTTGGTCAGGTTGAGGGCGATGCGCGCCTGCAAGGCATTGCAGCGCAGGGCGGGATCGGAGCCGGTATCGACGTAATGCGTGTTGAACATCGACCAGGACTTGCGCCGCGCCAGGTCGGGCAGCCAGGCGCGGCGCAAGGCGCGCGCGGCCTGCTGGTCGGCGTTGTCCTTGATGAAGGCGGCGATGCGCACGTCGACGGCATTCGGATCCGGCGCCAGGCGCAGGTCGCGCCGCAGCCGCGCCGCTTCGAGGTAGGGATACAGCGGATAGGCCTGCAGCGCCGCGCTGTCCTGCGCCGGCCCCTCGGGCAGCATGGCGCTGGCCGGGGTGTAGGCGCGGAGGAATTCCTGCCGGGCGGCGGCGTAGGCATCGTCATCGGCGCGCGCCAGCAGTGCCGCGCAAAGCAATGCGGGCACGAGCAGCAACGGGGCACGTTTCAGCCGCATGAGGAGATCCAAGCCTGGCAGACCTTGTTTGGAGTGCAGCAGCGGCGGCGAGTTTCCTGCCGCGGCCGGAAAAAGCCGCGGCACACCGCCGCTCACCCGCCCATTGTAGGCGGGCGCGGCCCGGGGAGTCTTCGATTAATGCGGCGGCTGCCGTTATCCGGCTGCCGCCGCGCTTGCCCTACTGCCCCGCCGCGCAGGCGGCGAACACCTGTTTCGGTGTCTCGCCGGCATTGGTGTGCGCGCTGAACACGCTGTTGGCGCAATAGGTCGACACCGGGAAGTAGTCGCCCATGATCAGCGGCGCCGACGCGGCCTGGCCCTGCGGCACGGCGAAGGCCGACTGGGTGAAGTTGGGGGAGGCCAGCATGTGGCGCAGGATTGGCGCGGCCTGTTGATCGGTGCCGTAGGTCAGCCAGTCGAAACCCCGCGACGGCACGGCGTTGGCCGGGCGCTTGGCCGGCACCGAGATGACGATGTTGAAGAAACCGTCCTTGTCGATGGTGGCGTTGCTGTCCTCGATGCAGGCGTAGGTCTCCACCGTGACGTAGGCGTTCTGGCAGATCGACCAGTGGCGCAGCTGCGGATCGGAGCCGGCCTTGGGGCCCGTGGCGTAGGTCGGCGCCCTGGCCCGCATCAGCACCAGGTCGCCGGGCTTCTGCGACAGCAGGGCATAGATGTAGCGGTTGTCGGAATTGAGCAGCACGTCGCTGGCGTTGTCGCGCAGCATGAACACCGGCGCCGCCGGCACCGGCTTGGCCGCGATCGGCTTGGGATATTGCGGATTGGCGTTGACGATGTCGGAAAGCTGGGCGCGCGCCACGCGGCGCAGGTTGCGCTGGCCGATGCCGAGGTCGCAGACCGCCTTGTTGTCGAGGCTGGCGAGGGTCACGTCGCCGCTGGCGGTTTCCTTGTACACGGTCGGCAGGGGCACGCCGCCGTGATCGATGACGTCGAGGTTGCCGAGGGCGTTGTAGATGCGGTAGATGAAGACCGCCTGGCTGCCCAGCGAGAAATTCTTGGCGGTGACGTAGAGCGTGTTCGGCGCCGGGGTGGCCGGCGCGACGCCGTAGACGATGCGGACGGTGTAGTGGCCGCCGGGCTGGATCGCGGTATCGAGCGTGTTGACGCCGTTGAACGGCGACTGGCTGCCCGGGTCGGGCTGCACCTTGTAGTCGGGCAGGTAACCCAGGCCGCCATTGGGGCCGTTGTAGAGCTGGTAGGAGAAGTTGCGCGCCTTGGGATACTGGCCTTCGATGCGGAATGTCGTGCCTACCGGGAAATACGGCGACAGGAACACCTGGTAATAGCCGGCCGCCAGTTCGATGTAGCCGTAACGGATGCCGGTGGGGCTGGCCGTGGTGGGCGTGCCGTTGGCGGGACGCCAGTCGCAGGCGAGGTTGAGACCCTTCGGCGTACCGGCCAGTGCGTCGGGCGCGCCGAGGTCGATCGGCAAGGGCGCGCCGTCGGCGTTGATGGCGCCGACGCCTTGCGCATCATCGGCGCCGGCGGCGAAGGAAACCAGGAACAACCCCGAGACCAGAGCAGCAGCCAGACGGCGCATGTTGCGCATCGGTGATCTCCATCCATGTATTTTTTTGTTGGGGAACACTTTCCCCTGGCTGGAAAATAAGCCGAGTCGAGCGTCCTTGGCAAATATCCTTCACCGCACTGCAACAATACACGGACGGCTGGCGTCACCTCATTGCGAAAAATCCAATTCCGTACCTGAGCAGTACCCACAGGCCCCCGGGCGCCGGACGGAGGGGCGCTACTACGCCCTACCCAATACCATCGGCACGCTCCCGGATCACCCTGCGAAGAAGCGGCTCGCCACTATCCCCCGAGGAGGAGTCCGCGATCGGCGGCTCCTCCTCTGGAAGAAAGCGGGATCGGACGATACGGCTCAGGACCAGCTGTCGTCCCCGCCGCCACCGCCGCTGTCGCCGCCGCCATCGTCCCAGGAGCTGGTGTCGTTGACGCCGAAGTCGTTGCCGCCCATATCGGCGTTGGGGTCGCGCTGCGGCTCGCGGTAGCTGTCGCCACCACCGCCTCCTTCCACGCGCCGTTCGCCGCCGTCGAGGAAGCGGTGCGCCAGCTCTTCGCCCGCCACCACGCCGGCGCCGACCGCAAGACCGGTGCCGAGGCTGCCGAGCAGGCCGGAACCGCCGCTGGGAGGCGGATAGCCATTGCCGTAGCCGCCGCCGTAAGGCGCGCCGCCCGCGCCCGGACCGGCGTAGCCGCCGGGCATCACCGCCTGCTGACGCCGCCGCAGCAACATCCAGGCGATGGCGACGACGAAGCCGATGCCGAGCACCATGCCCCAGGGAATGCCGGAGGAATGCGCAGGAATCGGCGCGATGCTGTTCACCGGCGTGGCGCGCTGCTGCGGAAACAACTGCGCGCGCAGGGCGTTCACCGAGTCCGGCTTGGCGAAGGGCAGGCCCGGCTCGAGCCGCTCGGCGGTCTGGAACTCGTCACGCGCGGTGGCGAACCTGCCCTGGCGGGCATCCAGCTCGGCCGCCACGTAATGGGCCTTGGCGCTGTTCGGGTGGTCCTTGAGGACCTGCACCATCATGGTCTGTGCCTGGTCGAGGTGGCCGCTGTTGGCGGCGTCGTAGACCTGCGGCAGGGTGGCATCCGCCGCCGCGGCGGCGCCGCCGAAGCCGGCGCAGGCCGCCAGCAGCAGGATCAGCGCTGATTTGGATAAAAAGGATCTGGACATGGAGAAACTCCGTGGGACGACGTCACTTGCAACGTTGGACAGCGTTCTAGGGCAAAAATGCCGCCGGAACGGCCGAATTCAAGTCGGCCTGCCGGCTGATATTCAAGCAGCCGCAGATGAACGCAGCCTGACCAGCGCCGCGCAGCCGAAATGGATGAAGCAGAGGCCGGAGTAGACCGGCGCGACCAGGTTCACCACCGGCACCAGCTGGATCAGGGAGGCGACGCAGCCGAGCAGGTAGAACCGGCCGCCGGCGCGGCCGCGCAGCAGGGCGTACTCGTCGCGGCTGGCGTGCTCGGAGAGGGCGTCGTAGCGGAACAGACGGTCGTTGAGCCAGCCGTTGAGCAGCACCGGCAGTACGACGGCGGGCAGGCCGAACAGCCACAGGGGCAAGGTCACCAGCCACAGCAGCAGGTAGGCCAGGGTCGATCCCAGGGCGTTCCAGACGCTGCCCATGATGGTGCCGCCGCGGCGGCGCTCCAGTTGCGGGTAGTCGCGCCGCGCCACGAACTCGACCATCAGCGGCATCGCCACGGTGGCGGTGATCAGCAGGGCTGTGGCCTGCACCAGCGGCGGCAGGATCAGGAACAGGGCGACGGCTACGCTGAATTCGCTGACCACGTGCAGCACGGTGTCGCCGAACAGGTTTTTCAGCGCCGGCACCGAGGCCAGGTGCTGCAGGCCGTTGACCAGGTCGTGCCAGAAGAAATAACCGAGCAGGGACCACAGCAACACCGAGCCGAGCAGCGGCCACAGCACCAGGCCGAGCATGCGCGGGGTGAAGAAATCGCGGAGGGCTTTCGCCAGGGCGTCGGTCATCAGCCTTTGGACATCAGCCTTCGGCGATCTGCGCCTGCGCATCGTGCAGCATGCGCACGCCGCGGATGCCGCCGTTGACGATGGCGTCACGCAGGATCTGCACGGCCTGCTGGCGCGGGAAGCTGCGGCGCCAGATCAGGCCGATGCGGCGCGTCGGCGCCGGGGCGGCGAGCGGCACCGAGGGCAATGGGTTCGGTTCGGCCGGGCGGTTGTCGACCGAGCCGCGCGGCAGCACGGTGATGCCCAGGCCGCTATCGACCATGTAGCGGATCGTTTCCAGCGAGCTGCCGGTATGCGGGCGCGGCCCGTCGCCTTCGGCGTCGACGCACTTGGGGCAGACGGCGATGACCTGGTCGCGGAAGCAGTGGCCGGGACCGAGCAGCAGCAGGTGCTCTTCCGCCAGTTTCTTCGCGGGCAGCGAGGTCTCGTGCACCCAGCGGTGATCGCGCGGCAGCACCACCACGAATTCCTCGTCGTACAGCGGCCAGGCCGAGAGGCCGTGCAGGTCCACCGGCAAGGCGATGATGGCCACGTCCAGCTCGTTGTCGCGCAACTGCTCCAGCAGCACCGCGGTGAAATTCTCCTCGATCACCAGCGGCATCAGCGGCGCGCGCTGGCGCAGCTCCGGCACCAGGGCGGGCAGCAGGTAGGGGCCGACGGTGTAGATGGCGCCGAGGCGCAGCGGCCCGACCAGTTCGTCCTTGCCTTCGCCGGCGATGTCCTCGACGCGCTTGGCCTCGGCCAGCACGCGCCGCGCCTGGGCGATGATGCGCTCGCCCACCGGCGTCGGCCGCGCTTCGCCGCGGATGCGCTCGAACAGCGCCACGCCCAACTCCTCTTCCAGCTTCTTCAGCGCCACCGACAGAGTCGGCTGCGACACGAAGGAACGCTCGGCGGCGCGCGAGAAGTGGCGCTCCTTGTCGAGGTTCACCAGGTAACGCAGTTCGGTGAGGGTCATGTCTGGGGGCTCAGGCCAAGAGATGCCCGACCTGCTCGAGCGCGGTACGCGCGCGCTCCAGGTCCGGCTCCTGCACCAGCACGTATTCGGTTTCGTAGCTGTTGACGGCGAAGATGCTGACGCCGGCCTCGGCCAGCGGGCCGGCCACGGCGGCGAGCACGCCGGACTCGGAGAACGGGAAAGGCCCGGCGACTTCCAGCGCGCGCCACACCGTGCCGGTGAAGGCCTCGTCCGCCTCGCGCACCACGGTCAACGACTCCTGCGTGCGCACCACGGCGAACAGGCCGTCCTGCGAGGACGGCAGCGGCAGGGCGGCGTCGCGCGGCAGGCGTTCCACCGCCAGCCGCCAGGGATGCGCCATCAGGCGCAGGCGTCGGCTCAGGGCCATGGCTAGACCCAGTTCCGCCTGATCAGGAATTCCTCGTACAAGCGCGCCTCCGCCGAGCCGGGCTCGGGGTGATGATCGTAACGCCAGGCCGCCAGCGGCGGCATCGACATCAGTATGGACTCGATACGGCCGCCGGACTGCAAGCCGAACAGGGTACCGCGATCCCACACCAGGTTGAACTCGACGTAGCGGCCGCGCCGGTAGAGCTGCCAGTCGCGCTCACGCTGGCCGTAAGGCATGTCCTTGCGGCGCAGCGCGATGGGCAGGTAGGCCGGCAACAGGCTGTCGCCGACGCTGCGCATCAGGGCGAAGCTCTGCTCGAAGCCGCCTTCGCGCCAATCGTCGAAGAACAGGCCGCCGACGCCGCGCGGCTCGTTGCGATGCTTGAGGAAGAAGTAGTCGTCGCACCATTGCTTCAGCTTCGGGTGCACCTGCGGACCGAAGGGCGCGCAGGCGTCGCGGGCGACACCGTGCCAGTGGCGCACGTCTTCCTCGAAGCCGTAATACGGCGTGAGGTCGAAGCCGCCGCCGAACCACCAGATCGGCCCTGACACGGTGCCCTCGCGAAGCGAGGTGGGTGCGGGAGGGGCCGAAGGGCTCGCGTTCGCTGGCGATCCCGGAGCCGCGCCGCCGGCACTCGCCCCTCCTTTTCCAGACATGGCGTCGCGAGCCGGCTCCGCACCGGGGGCCTCGGCAACGAGGAAGCGCACGTTGCAATGCATGGTCGGCGCGTAGGGATTGCGCGGGTGCACCACCAGCGACACGCCCATGGCGCGGAAGCCGCGGCCGCTCAGTTCCGGCCGCTGGGCGGTGGCGGAGGGCGGCAGCTTCGCACCGGTCACATCGGAGAAATTGACGCCGGCGCGTTCGAACACGGCGCCATCGGCGAGCACACGGCTTTCACCGCCGCCACCTTCCGCACGCGACCAGGTGTCGTGCCGGAATTTCGCTGCGCCGTCGAGCTGCTCGAAGGCCGCGCAGATGCGGTTCTGCAAATCGCGCAGATAGGTTTCGACCGCCTGGATATCGATTGTGCTCATCGGCGCAGGATCATGCCGCTGATGACGTCGCGGATCGTGGTCGGCGATTCCTGCTTGCCGAGGGCGCCCGGGACCAGGGCGTCGATGCTGCGGCGGAAGGCCAGGCGCACGCCGCTGGCGCTGCGGATGGCTTCATGGCCGGCGCGGTTGGCGCTGGTGGAGACGATGGGGCCGCCGTAGGCCAGGCACAGCGCCTGCACCACCGGGTGGGCGCTGACGCGGATGGCGACGCTGTCGCGCTCGCCGCTGATCCACATCGGCGTATGGTCGGAAGCCGGAAACACCCAGGTGGCCGGCCCCGGCCAGGTGGCGAAGGCGCGCTTCTGCGCGGTGCGCGAAGGCAGTTGCACGAAGGGCTCGAGCTGGGCGAAGTCCGCCGCCACCAGGATCAGGCCCTTGCGCCAGTCGCGGCGCTTGAGGGTCAGCAGCTTGTCCACCGCGCGCTCGTTGAGCGGTTCGCAGCCCAGGCCCCACACCGCCTCGGTGGGATAGGCGATGACGCCGCCGGCTCGTAGCGCCGCGCAGGCAATGCGCAGGGGCGTCGTTGCCATGCCCGACTTAAGCCTTCTTGGCGCCGGCGGCGCGTTTTGCGACGGCTTTCTTCGCAGCGGTTTTCTTCGCTGCAGCTTTCTTGGCCGGAGCCTTCTTCGCCGCCGCCTTGGGCGCCGCCGCGCCTTCCGCCGGTGCCGCGGCCTTCTTCGCCGCGGCCTTCCTGGCCCCACCCTTCTTCTTGCCGGGCTTGGCCGCTTCGGCCTCGGCCAGGTAGGCCTCGCACTCGAATACCGACAGCGATTCCGGATCGCGCGTCTTGGGGATGCGCGCCTTGCGCTTGCCGTCGGTGATGTACGGACCGAAACGGCCCTTGACGATGCGGATGCCGGTGTTGTCGAACAGCTTGATGGTGGCCGCTTCGAGCGCCGCCTGCTTGGCTTCGATCAGCTCGATCACGCGCGGCATTTCGATGGTGAAGGGGTCGTCGTCCTTCTTCAGCGAGACGAACTGGTCACCGTAGCGCGCGTAGGGCCCGAAGCGGCCGATGTTCACGTCCACTTCGACGCCGCTGCCCGGCAGCGGGCCGAGCTTGCGCGGCAGCTTGAACAGCTCCAGCGCCTGCTCCATGGTGATGGTGTCGATGCGCTGGTTGGCGCGCAAGCTGGCGAAGCGCGGCTTGTCGACATCTTCCTTGGTGCCGATCTGCACGAACGGCCCGTAGCGGCCGAGACGCGCGCTGACCGGCTTGCCGCTGGCGGGGTCGATGCCGATCTGCCGCGCTTCCGACACTTCCGAGCGCGACAGCTCCATCTTGGAATCGACGGTGGGCTTGAAGTCGCTCCAGAACCGGGCCAGCAGCGGCACCCACTCGGCTTCGCCGCGCGAGATGGCGTCCAGCTCGTCTTCGAGCTTGGCGGTGAATTCGTAATCGACGTAGCGGGTGAAGTGCTCGGTGAGGAAACGGTTGACGATCATGCCGACATCGGTCGGAATGAAGGCCTTGCCTTCGAGCAGCACGTACTCGCGCGCCAGCAGGGTGGAGATGATCGAGGCGTAGGTGGAGGGACGACCGATGTCGAACTCTTCCAGCGTCTTGACCAGGCTGGCTTCGGTATAGCGCGGCGGCGGCTGGGTGAAGTGCTGCTCGGGCAGCAGCTCCAGCAGCTTGACCGTCTCGCCCTCGACCAGCGGCGGCAGGCGCTTCTCGTCGTCCTCGTGCGCTTCGGACTCGTCGTCCACGGCGATGCCGTAGGCGGCGAGGAAGCCCGGCTCGACCAGGACCTGGCCGTTGGCGCGGAAGGCGTGTTCCTTGCCGGCGCGCAGTTCGGCGGTGACGGTGTCGAACACCGCCGGATTCATCTGGCAGGCGACGGTGCGTTTCCAGATCAGGTCGTACAGCTTGGCCTGGTCCGGAGTCAGATAACGGCCGATCTGTTCCGGCGCGCGCGCGGCGGAGGTGGGGCGCACCGCTTCATGCGCTTCCTGCGCGTTCTTCGACTTGGTCTTGAACTGGCGCGCTTCGTCCGGCAGCGCCTTGGCGCCGTAGCGATTCTTGATGGTCTCGCGGATCTCGGTCAGCGCGTCCTGCGCCAGCGACACCGAGTCGGTACGCATATAAGTGATGAGGCCGACGGCCTGGCCTTCGATCTCGACGCCTTCGTACAGCTGCTGCGCGGTGCGCATGGTGCGGCTGGCGGTGAAGCCGAGCTTGCGGTTGGCGTCCTGCTGCAGGGTCGAGGTGGTGAACGGCGGGCCGGGCGAGCGCTTGCGCTGCTTCTTCTCGACCTTGGCCACCAGCAGTTCGCCATTGGCTGCCTTCTCGATCGCCGCGTGCGCGGCGCTGGCCGCGCCCTGGTCGCCGAGGGTGAACTGCTCGACCTTGGCGCCGTTGTATTCCAGCAGGCGCGCGCTGAAGACCTGCTGGTCTTTTTCGCTGCGCGCTTCCAGGGTCCAGTATTCCTGCGGCACGAAGGCGCGGATTTCCGCCTCGCGCTCGCAGATCAGGCGCAACGCCGGGCTCTGCACGCGGCCGGCGGACAGGCCCGGTGCGACCTTGCGCCACAGCAGCGGCGACAGGTTGAAGCCGACCAGGTAGTCCAGGGCGCGGCGCGCCTGCTGGGCGTTGACCAGGTCGAGCGAGACCTCGCGCGGGTTGGCGATGGCCTGGGCCACTTCGCGCGGCGTGATCTCGTAGAACACCACGCGCTGCACCGGCTTGTCCTTGAGCAGGCCCTTTTCCTTCAGGTACTCGGACAGGTGCCAGGCGATGGCCTCACCCTCGCGATCCGGATCGGTGGCGAGGATCAGGTCGTCGGAATGCTTCAGTTCGGCGGCGATGGCGCGGACGTGTTTCTCGTTGCGCTCGATCAGCTGGTACTTCATCTCGAAGCCGCGCGCGGTGTCGACGGCGCCGTCCTTCGGCACCAGATCGCGCACATGACCGTACGAGGCCAGGACTTCATAGTCCTTGCCCAGGTATTTCTTGATCGTCTTCGCCTTGGCGGGCGATTCGACGATGACCAGATGTTTGCTCATGCTTGGGGAAGCTCTAACCCGGATTTCGCGTTTTATGGCGCGTGGGGCGTCAGCTTATACAAGCGCTGCCGCGGCCTGTCCAGCGCCGGAGGCGGCCGAAAAGGCGCGCCAAAGCCAATTTCGTCAAGGCGCAAGCCGCCGAAACCGGATGTGAAAATTTACCGCCGGGCAGCGCCGCCGACGGTTCGAATCGCGATGGACTCAGGGTTCCGGCGGGGTTCCCATGGCGAGCGCGTCGAGCTCGGCATCGCTGACCCGGGCCTGCGCCAGCAACCAGCGCGCGCGGTGCATCAGGGCGACAGGGACCATCAGCTGACTGCCCTGCTCCAGACCGGGAACGATGCCGAAGGACTCGACCCGCACCGGCACCGAGTCCGCGCGCAGGACGCCTGCGGCGATTTCCGCCGCTAGGTGGGTGGAGAATGTTTCCAATAGCTGCCACTCGCTCGGCAGCATCAGGGACAGCCCATCCACCCTTCAAGGGCGCTTGTTTCAACAGTCCGGGCCACGGATGGCCCGGTCTTGTCCAGGATGGACCTAATGTAGGAACTCGCCCTGGTAGTACACCATGTCTTCCAGGTGCACCGCCGCTTCTTCCTCGCCGGGCTGGTTGATCAGCACCAGCAGGCAGACCCATTTGACGCGCTCGAGATCGACTTCCTCTTCCAGGGCGAGCAGGCGTTCGATCACCAGTTCGCGGCTTTCGGGGTTGAGGATGCCGAGCTGTTCCAGGTACAGGAGGAAGCCGCGGCACTCGGCCGAGAGGCGTTCCTGTTCCTGGGGCGCGTAAATGCGCAGGGCGTCGGTGCGTCCGGCCAGGGGCGGGGCGTTGCGCTGGTTGGCCAGGCCGTCGAGCCAGGCGAAGGCGTGGCCCACTTCTTCTTCGGGGAACCCGGCGGCGGCCAGTTCGACGCGCAGGGTTTCCTGGTTGTCGGAGTCGGAGAACTCACCGTCGTGGTAGTTCTCGAAGAGGTACATCAGTACATCGAGAAGGGTTTCTTTCATCTCTTTCGCGCCGGATTGAGGCCGGCGCGTTATCAGGTTTAGCCATTATAAGGGCGAACCTTCCGCGGACAAGCCGCGTCTGCCGCCCCGCCTAAAACCCCGATCAAGCCCCTTTTTTCGCTATCTTTTCACTCCTTGCTGTTTAGCTCAAGTGCGTTGCAGCCTTGTGAAGGTATCGCCCGGCCCGGCCGAGACCAGGCCTTCCAGTTCCAGCGTCAACAGGGCCGCCGAAATCCGCTCCACCGGCAGGCCCAGACGCCCCACCAGGTGATCCAGCGACACCGTCTCGAAACCCAGGGCCTGCAACACCCGCAGCTGCTCCGGGTCGCCGATGGACGCAGCAGGATTCGTGCCGCCGAGGGCGGCGCGCGCGGCCGGGAGCTGCGGCGCCAGTTCGGCCAGGATGTCGTCGACCGTTTCCACCAGCTTGGCGCCTTCACGGATCAGGGCGTGGCTGCCGCGCGCCAGCGGGTTGTGGATGGAGCCGGGGATGGCGAAGACCTCGCGGCCCTGCTCGCCGGCCAGGCGGGCGGTGATGAGCGAGCCGGATTCGCGCGCCGCCTCCACCACCAGCACGCCCAGCGCCAGGCCGCTGATGATGCGGTTGCGGCGCGGGAAGTGCTCCGGCAGCGGCGGCACGCCGACCGGGAATTCGGACAGCAGCAGGCCGCGTGCGGCGATGGTGTGGGCCAGCTCGCGGTTGCGCGCCGGGTAGACCCGGTCGAGGCCGTTGCCGCAGACGGCGATGGTCAGGCCGTCGGCCAGCAGGGCGCCGCGATGGGCGGCGGCGTCGATGCCCAGGGCCAGGCCGCTGGTGATGGTGAGCCCGCGCCGGGCCAGCTCGGCGGCGAAGGCCTGGGCGTTTTCCATGCCCTGGGCGGAGGCGGAGCGGGCGCCGACCATGGCGAGCTGCGGCAGGCGCAGCAGATCGGGGTCACCGATGGCGTAGAGGGCCAGCGGGGCCTGGGCGATTTCCGCCAGCTGCGGCGGGTAGCGGAGATCGCGGAAGGTGATGAAGGAGCGGACGGCGGGGGGCGCCGATGCGGCCAGCCAGGCCAGGTCGAGGTCAACCCCGGCCCGGTCGGGCTGGGCCAGGCCCTGGCACAGCGCTTCGGACAGGCCGGCGCCGCGCCAGGCGGACTCGCCGGCCCCGAACACCGCGGCCGGCTCGCCGAAGCGCTCCAGCAGGCGCCGCGCCCGGCCCGGGCCGAGGCCCGGAACGCGGATCAGGGCCAGCCAGCCGCGCAGCGCCTCCTCGTCCAAGGGCGGCGCTCAGTGCCGCCGGCTGGCCGGATTGTGCACCTTGTCGTACTGGTGGGCGGGGCGCGTTTCCTTCAGCACCAGGCCGTAGCTCAGGCGCGGCGTGACCTTGAAGATCATCAGCAGGCCGGCCTTCTGCTCCGGCAGCTGGACCTTGCCGCTGCCGTAGGGGTCCGCCACCGAGTGGCCCTGCTGGTAGATGCCGAGCATGCTGCCGGGATCGAGGCCGTCGCGGCTGCCGCGGTTGATGGCGACGATGTCGTACTGGGCGATCAGGGTCAGGGCGCCGTAGACGCTGAGGATGCGGCCGTCAACGGGCACCGCCGGGGCATGGGGATAGAAGTCGGCCTTGAAGCTCTCCGGCTCCAGCGGCAGCAGGCGGTTGCCGATTTCCACTTCCTGCGGCGACTTGGTCAGGATCATTTCCGCGGGCTGGCCGTAATCGCGCAGGTCGGCCTCGCCGGTGGGAATCGCCTCGTAGCCGAGCAGTTCGTGGCTGTCCGGGTCGATGTAGGGATTGCCCACCTTGACCAGGGACCAGCTGGAGACGGTGTCTTTCGGCAGGTTCTTGACGTAGACGCTGCTGTTCTGGCCGACGATGACGTGCTCATCGGTGAACTCGACCACGTAGGGCGCCTTGTCGATTTCTTCCTTGGAAATCAGGCGCGGACCGCGCAGGAATTCGCGGATGGCGTCGATCGGGATCGCCGGGATGGCCTGGTCCAGCGGCATTTCATGGATGCGCGGATGCAGGCGGTCCTCCGCCAGGATCAGGCGCGGGCGGCCGTTGACCATGACCAGGGTCAGCACTTCGCCCGGGTAGATCAGGTGGGGATTCTTGATCTGGCCGTTGGTGTACCAGAGCTGCGGCCACTGCCAGGCGTCGCGCAGGTAGTAGTTGGAGATGCCCCAGAGGGTATCGCCCTTCTTCACCGTGTAGTGCAGCGGCGCGTCCTCGCGCAGCGACAGGTCGCCGGCGGCGGCGGTGGCCTGGCCGATGTCGTCCACGCCGTTGATGACGGCGGTCGCCGGATCCGGATCGGGCGCGGCCTGCGGCACCGTCTCGGCGTTGGCGCTCTCGCTCAGCGAGGCCGATTCCTGGCCGGCGCAGCCGGCCAGCAGGGCCAGCAGCAGGCCGGTTGCCACGCTCCGCGCACCCAGCGCCAGGCCAAAATGATCCGGTGAGGCGTTATACTTCCCCATGTCACAACTCCCTTTATTCTGCAAACCCTCTTAACAGCCGGTATAGCAGCTAGCCGATTTTGGCACAAACCTGAGCAGTGACGCACGGTTGCCGGCGAGTCCGGCAGTGAATTCGCAAGTTTGGTCACCAGTCACGCAGCAAGCTCCGCCGCCATGGCCCTCCTCCCCATCCTGCATCACCCCGATCCCCGGCTTCGCAAGAAGACCGCGCCGGTGCAGCAGTTCGACCAGAAGCTGCAGAAGCTGATCGACGACATGTTCGAGACCATGTACGCCGCCCCCGGCGTCGGCCTGGCCGCGAACCAGGTCGGGGTGCAGCTGCGCCTGTCGGTGATGGACTGTTCGGACGAGCACGACCAGCCGATCGTGATGATCAACCCGGAGATGGTCGG
Organism: Nevskia soli DSM 19509; assembly: GCF_000711955.1. GTDB lineage: Bacteria > Pseudomonadota > Gammaproteobacteria > Nevskiales > Nevskiaceae > Nevskia > Nevskia soli. Next base: position 176,598 of record NZ_JONR01000010.1, on the reverse strand, counting down.
CAGCGACGATCCCCAGGATATGGAAGAAGGCTGCCTGTCCCTGCCGGACATCCGCGACAAGGTGCAGCGCTACAACAAGGTGAAGCTGCGCGCCCTGGACCGCAACGGCAAGCCCTTCGAACTGGAAGCGGAAGGACTGATGGCGCAGTGCATCCAGCACGAGATCGACCATCTCGACGGCAAGCTTTACATCGATTACCTGTCCAGCCTGAAGCGCGAGCGGATCAAGAAGAAGCTGCTTAAAGCAGTGGCTAGTGGTCAGTGACTAGTGGCCAGTCAACAGCTTCGGCTTTCGCGCTTTTACTAGCCACTAATCACTAATCACTGGCCACTGACTCTGTGAAGCTCGTCTTCGCCGGCACTCCCGACTTCGCCGTGCCCGCGCTCGATGCGCTGCATGCCGCCGGCCATGACATCGTCGGCGTCTTCACCCAGCCCGACCGCCCCGCCGGGCGCGGCCGCAAGCTGCAGGCCTCGCCGGTGGCGCTGCGCGCCGAGGCGCTGGGGCTGGCGGTGTACAAGCCGCCGAAGCTGCATGCCGAGGCGCAGGCAGTCCTGCGCGAGCTGGCGCCGGAGGTGATGGTGGTGGTGGCCTACGGACTGCTGCTGCCGCAGGCGGTGCTGGATATCCCGACGCTGGGCTGCCTCAACATCCACGGCTCGCTGCTGCCGCGCTGGCGCGGCGCGGCGCCGATCGCGCGGGCGGTGGAAGCCGGCGACAGCGAGAGCGGCATCACCATCATGCGCATGGACGCCGGGCTCGATACCGGGCCGATGCTGCTGCTGGAGCGCCTGCCGCTGACGCCGGAGATGACGGCCGCGCAGCTGCACGACGCGCTGTCCCCCCTGGGCGGGCGGCTCATCGTCGAGGCCCTGGCGCGGCTGCAGCGCGGCGAGCTGCCGGAGCGGGCGCAGCCGGCCGAGGGCATGACCTACGCCAGAAAACTCTCCAAGGAGGAAGCGCGCATCGACTGGAGCCAGCCGGCGGCGACGCTGGCGCGGCGGGTGCGCGCCTTCAACCCGGCGCCGGTGGCGTGGAGCGAGCTGGATGGCGAACGCATCCGCTTCTGGAACGCGCGCGCCGTGGATGGCGCGGGCAACGCGGCGCCCGGCACCGTGGTCGCGGCGGACGCCGCCGGCCTGCGCATCGCCTGCGGCGAGGGCGCGTTGCTGGTGACCGAGTTGCAGCGGCCGGGGGGCAAGGCGCTGGAGGCGGGACAGGCGGTGCGCGGCTGGGCGATTGCGGGCAAGACCTTCACCTGAGCGGGAGCGGACGGCGGCCGAGCGCGTTCCAATCGACGCGGCGCGTCAGGAACATGGCTACTCCCAGGCCGATGAACAGGGCCACCGAACCGCCCAGCAGGGCGTGGTCCTCGGCGCGCAGGATCGAATACAGGTAGGCGTAGAGCGCCCCCAGCACGCCGCCGACGGCGAGGGCCTGCCAGGCGTGGCGCAGCAGGCTGAAGCAGTACAGGGTGATCATCGTCACCACCGCCAGCGCCGCGACCACGAAAGCCACGGTGAAGCCGAAGTGTTCGGCGAAGGACAGCTGCAGCAAACCGAACAGGCACAAGGCGGCGCCGACGAAGGCGTACTGGATCGGATGCACGGTCTGCCCCGAGAGCACTTCGGTGAGCCAGATCACGGCGAAGGTGAAGAGCAGGGTCAGCACCGCGTACTTGAGCACGCGCTCGGCCGTCACGTAGGGATCGACCGGTTGGGCCAGGGTCACGCCAAAACGGGATTTGCCCAGGGTGGCCGCCGCGTTCGCCAGCCCGGTCCAGTGCTGCGGATAGTCGCGGCCGAGATAGGACACGGACCATTGCGCATTGAAGCCGTCGTCGCGCACGGCGCGTTGCGTGGGGAGCCAGCCGCCCTGGAAACTGGGATGCGGCCAGTCCGCGGCGAGCGTCACTTCGGTCTGCTCGGCGGTGGGGGTGAAGGACAGCGCATCGGCGCCGTTGAAGCTGAGCTGGATCGAGAAGCTGCTGCCGTCCGGCCCGGACACCTGCGCCAGTTCCTGCCCCAGCGGGGCGTGGATGCCGGACTCGACCCACTGGTCGGCATGGCCGGTGGAAGGCTTGAAGCGCAGGGCCTGTCCGCTCCAGTTGAGGGCGGCATCGGCCTGCAGGGTGCGCGGCTCGGCCATGCCGACCACCAGCTCCGCATGCTTCCAGTCGATGTCCTCGGGACTCACCGACCAGGGCGTGAAATCCGGACGCTCGAACTGCCCGGACAGATGCAGCCGCGCCACGTAGACCGGCACCTCGAAGATGCCACGGTGCCGCATTTCGGCTTCGAGCTTGCCGTCGATGTGCAGTTCGCGCGGCAGGAAATACGCCGCTTCGGTGGTGTCCTGCCGCACCAGCTTGCCGTCCGTGCCGGGCACCATGCGATGCACCGCGAAAGGCACGCGCAGGACCGGGCCGGTGAGGCTCTGCGGTCCACCCCAGCCGGCCAGGATGTCGCCGACGGCTTCACCGCGCCGCGCCGCGCGCTCGTCCACCACGCCGCGAATCATCATCAGCGGAATATTGAGCAGCAGCATCAGCACGGCGATCAGCAGCAGCCGCCCCAGCGGCGAGGAAAAGCGCGGCGCCCACCGCTGCGGCGGCAGGGGCGGCGGCGCCTCGATGATCGGATCTTCAGTGGTCATGGTCTCTCCCTGTGATGACATGGAATGTGGAAGCGCGGCGCGTTCAAAAGGTCGTGACCGGCTGCAGCATCGAGTTGAGGGCGCGCCCGAGCACCACTTCGGTCGGCAACCACAGGGCTCCCGCCAGCGCCAGTCGCGCGGGCGGCAAGGGGCGTTGCTCGCGGCGCGATCCGGCCAGTACGCCGAGCGCGTAGCGGTCGAGCATGAAACCGGCGTCGACACAGGCGCCGATGCGCAGCGGCGTCGCCACGCCGCGCAAGGCGGCGCCGCAGAGCAGCAGGCTCAAGGCGTAGCGCTGGTTGGTGGCGCTGCCGGGCATCTGCTCACCCACCAGGCGCCCGAGCAGGGCGCCGCAAGCGACGGTGGCCAGCCACATCGCACCGGACCGGCTGATGTCTTCGCTCCACGTCGAAATCAGGTAGTCGAGGGGCAGCATGCCCATGACGGCCGCGATCGCCAGCAAACAAGTCGAAGTATTGGTCGGCGCGAAATTCAGCAGCTTGGCGAGACGCATGGCAAGGCCCGTGATGGATGGGCAAAGTCTGGCGGCACGCCATGCAGGGCTTTCGGCCAGGGGGTGCAAAAAAGGCGGAAAATGGTGCAGATGCGGTGCAGCGCAGGCCGGGCTCGGCACGCTCATTTGCCGCGGAAAGCTCTAAACTGCCGCTCCCACGCACCTTTCCTGGCCTTCGTCTTGTCCACACCGTCCCCAGCCAGCACCACTCCCAACGTCCGCGCGCGCGCCGCGCTGACGGTGGCCGCCGTACTCAAGGGCGCCAGCCTCGACGATGCGCTGGTAGCACAGAGTCCGGGCCTGAGCGGGCCGGACAGTTCCCTGCTGCGGGCCATCGCTTACGGCGTGGTGCGCGAGTACCGGCTGCTGACGGCGCTGACAGGCCTGCTGTTGCAGAAGCCGCTGAAGGACGAACCGGAGGTGCAGGCGTTGCTGGCCTGCGGCCTGTACCAATTGCGCTCGATGCGGGTGCCGCCGCACGCGGCGGTGGGCGAAACGGTGGCCGCCGCAGCGGTGATGGACAAGGCCTGGGCCAAGGGGCTGGTCAATGCGGTGCTGCGGCGTTACCAGCGCGAGCAGGCCGCCATCGACGGCGCGCTGCCGGCGACGGCGAGCATCCGCCAGTCCTATCCGGACTGGCTGGTGGATGCGGTCAAGGCGGACTGGCGGGACAGCTGGCGCACGGTGCTGGCCGGCGGCAACGAACCCGGGCCGCTGACCCTGCGCGTCAACCGCCGCCAGGTCACACGCGATGCCTATCTGGCGGAGCTGGCTGCGGCCGGCATCGAAGCCGAAGCGGTGCCGGAAGCGGCGGACGCCGTGCGCTTCGTCAATGCGGTATCGGTGGACGGGATTCCGGGCTTCATCAGCGGCCGCGCCTCGGTGCAGGATGCGGCGGCGCAGCTCGCCGCCGACCTGATCGATGCGCAGCCGGGCCAGCGCGTGCTGGACGCCTGTGCCGCGCCGGGCGGCAAGACGGTGCATCTGCTGGAACGGGTGAACGGCCTCAAGCTGCTGGCACTGGACAGCGACCTGTCGCGGCTGGCGCGGGTGGCCGAGAACCTGCAGCGCTCGAACGTGCTGGCCCGCTTCGAAGTAGCCGACGCGTCCAAGCCGACGGTGTGGTGGGACGGCAAGCCGTTCGACCGCATCCTGCTCGACGCGCCCTGCTCCGGCACGGGCGTGATCCGGCGCCATCCCGACATCAAGTGGCTGCGCCGCGACAGCGACATCCCGCGCATGGCCGAGCTGCAGCAGCGCCTGCTGCGGGCGCTGTGGCCGCTGCTGGCACCCGGCGGCCTGCTGGTCTACGCCACCTGCTCGGTGCTGAAGGCCGAGGGCGAAGCGGTGCTGGCGGGGTTCATGGGCGCGCACGCGGATGCGCGCGAGGTGCCGATCGCGGCGGAATGGGGCGAGGCGTGCGGGATCGGCCGGCGCATCGCGCCGGGCGGGGCTTTCGACGGGTTTTATTACGCGCGGCTGACCAAGGTTGCGGAAGACGTCGCGCCGCAGGTCGGCTCAAGCGAAGCGGAGCCGACAGCGGTTTCGCAAGGGGCCTGGGGAGGCTGGCCTTCCTGATCGGACCACAGCGCTGCGGCGGCCACGGGCCGCCCTACAACAGCGGGCCGCTTTCCGGCTTCAGAAAAACTTGCTGCGGCGGAACCACCAGAACATGCCGAAGCCGATGATGAAGATCAGGCCCAGCGCCCAGTAGTAACCGTATTCCCAGTCCAGCTCGGGCATGTGCTTGAAGTTCATGCCCCAGATGCCGGTGAGCAGGGTCAGCGGCATGAAGATCACGGTCAGCACGGTGAAGACCTTCATGATCTCGTTGGTGCGGGCGCTGACGGTGGCGAAATACAGCTGCACCGCCGCTTCCAGATCCCGCTCCATGCCGCTGGCATGGTCGCGCACGCGGGTGACGTGCTCGCGCAGGTCGCGCATGCGCACTTCGGCGGTACTGCCCCAGTCCAGCGCGGTGCCGCGGCGCCAGGCATCCAGCGCCTCGATCTGGTCCTCGCTCAGCGCCTCCAGGCGCCGCACCAGGCGGCGACCCTCGAGCAGGGCGTGCCAGTCTTCCATCTTGTTGTCGGGATTGAGCAGCTCGTCCTGCAGCTCGGTCAGGCGCACCGCCAGTATCTCGCGCACACGCAGGAAACGGTCGACCATGGTGTCGAGCACCAGGTGGGCCATGCACAGCGCGCTCGGCGGCGACTTGGCTTTCATGCCTTTCAGCTTCTGTTTGACCATCTGGAAGCTGAGGTTGTCCTCGGCGCGCACGGTGATCAGCAGGCGCTCGAAGACGAAGAACGAGGCGCTGCGCGTTTCCAGCGGGAAGGGATCGTCGCGTGGCCCCAGGCCCTCGAAGATCACCATGTCGTAGTCTTCGGTGGCGTCGAAATACGAGCTGTGGCCGGGCGTCAGCGCGTCGGCGACCTGGGTGTGGTCGACCTCGACGCCGAGCAGCCGCCTGGGCCAGCTTTCCCAGCCCTGGGCCTCGCTGCGCAGGAAGTCGAGCCAGATGTAGCCCTCTTCCGGCATGTGGTCCAGCCGGTTGTGCAGGATGGGCGGATGGCCGCTGAGGCAGTGGTAGATTTCCATGCGGCCTGCCCTACCCGCGCCCGCTCCGCATTACTTGAATCCCTTGACGGGATCGACCTGCTTCATGCGGGTGAAGAAGTCGCGCAGCGTTTCGTCGAGCTTGGCGCGGACCTCGTCGGCGCTGCCGACCCCGTAGCGCTCGCGCGATTCGATCGGCAGCCAGCCGGCGTAGGGATACGGCGGCCCCGCATTGAAGGCGCGGCGCAGTTCGATGCGGTGCAGGAAGATGTAGCGGCCATCGCCCTGCTTGCTCGGGCTGACCTTGGAATAGACGTAGACCTTGACGTCGGGACTGTCCGGGATGTTGTTGCCGACGGTCGTCGCCATCTGCTGGGTGGCGGCGCTCAGCGCGTCTCCCGTCAGCAGCGGATTGTCCGACTCGGTCTTGATGGTGAATGCCTGCGCCGCACCGGCGACTGCCCAGGCCAGGACCACGATTGCCGCGCTCTGCCACTTTTTCATCGCACTCTCCCGAGCGGACCTCTCGCGCGGGGGCCGGTCATTGCCGACCGGCCCCAGGACACGCGGGATGGTAAAAGCCTAGCGTCGCCTACTTCAGCAGTTCCTCGATCGCGGCGCGCTCTTCACGCAGCTCGGTCTCGGTGGCGGTCATCTTGCCGCGCGAGAACTCGTCGACCGACAGGCCCTGCACGATCTCGTACTTGCCGTCCTTGCAGGTCACGGGATAGCCATACACGACGCCCGGCTTGATGCCGTAGGAGCCGTCGGACGGAATGCCCATGCTGACCCACTTGCCGTTGGTGCCCAGGGCCCAGTCGCGCATGTGGTCGACCGCCGAGGAGGCCGCCGAGGCCGCACTGGAAGCGCCGCGCGCCTTGATGATGGCCGCGCCGCGCTGCTGTACGACGGGGATGAAATCCTTTTCCACCCATTCCTGGGTGACGAGGCTCTTGGCGGCCTTGCCGGCGACGGTGGCGTGGCTGATGTCCGGGTACTGGGTGGCGCTGTGGTTGCCCCAGATGATGACCTTGTCCACGTCCGTCACCGCGGCGCCGGTCTTGGAAGCGATCTGGCTGATGGCGCGGTTGTGGTCCAGGCGCACCATGGCGGTGAACTGCTTGGGATCCATGCCCTTGGCGTTGGACTGCGCGATCAGCGCATTGGTGTTGGCCGGGTTGCCGACCACCAGCACCTTGACGTCCTTGGAGGCCTTGGCCGCGATGGCCTTGCCCTGCACCGAGAAGATCGCCGCGTTGGCCGTCAGCAGATCCTTGCGCTCCATGCCCGGGCCGCGCGGACGCGCGCCGACCAGCAGGGCGTAATCGGTGCCGTCGAAGCCTTCTTCCGGCTTGTCGGTGGCCACCACGCCGTGCACCAGCGGGAAGGCGCAGTCGTTCAGCTCCATCACCACGCCCTGCAGCGCGCCCAGCGCCGGGGTGATTTCGAGCAACTGCAGGATGACCGGCTGGTCCGGGCCCAGCATCGAGCCGCTGGCGATGCGGAAGATCAGCGAGTAGGAAATCTGGCCGGCGGCGCCGGTGACGGTGACGCGTACGGGCTTTTTCATTAAGGGCTCCGGGCGGGTTGAAGAATTCACAGGGGGTGAATTATGCCAAGTCGGCGGGGAGGATGTGTGGCATGCACGGTTTTGGGGCCTCTGCGCGGGCCCGCCGAGGCTTTCGATGAACTTTCAATTTGGCTGCTTCTGGTTTCTGGTTGGCCTCGCCTATGCACTCTGAAGCCTGGGTGTACGCGCTTGCGCGCGAGGCTTTGGAGTCGCAGATTGAAGTTGCGGTTCCGCCTTGAAGGCGGGTTACTTTCTTGTCTCCAGCGACAAGAAAGTAACCAAAGAAGCGCCGCCCCGGAGCCTGCGCAGGCAACGGGGGGAACGTCAAAGGCCAAATCAAAAGCAACCGCAAAAGCGCAAAGCAACGTCAAAAGCCGGAGTGTCGCTCTTGGGCGTTCCTCGGCCTTCTTCGTCATCCCCGCGCAGGCGGGGATCCAGTTTTCCCCAGCCCCTTTCCAGAGGAAAAGGAAAAGCGCTCACCGCATGCGTGCCAACAAAAAACCTTGGCACGCATGGCACGCATGGGGAAAAACAGGGGTGTCGCCGTGTTGTCTTGGCTTGCGACCAATGACGCGCTCGGCCCCTCGATACACCCGCTGCGCGGGCACTCGGGGCGAACGGAGATTGGTGCAAGATCAGGGGAAGAGCGCCCCTCACCCCGACCCTCTCCCCATGAACATGGAGAGAGGAGGAACAACGCGGGCGAGAAGGATCAGCCGACCAGCACCTGCCGCGGCGGCGTCTTCAGCACGCCGCGCAGCGACAGCCAGCCGACCAGGGTGACGATGCCGCAACCGGCCACGGCGCCGGCCAGCCACAACAGGGGCCGCGGTCCGTACGGAATATCGAACACCTTCACCGCCAGCACCCAGGCCATGACCTGCGCCGCGATGGCGGCAACGCTGCCGGCGAGCAGCCCGAGCACGGCGTACTCGGCCAGCAGGCCTTGCAGGATCACTTTCGAAGAGGCCCCGAGCGTGCGCAGCAGCGCGGTCTCCCGCGCGCGCTGTGCGCGCGAAGCTTCGATCACGGCGAGCATCACCACCAGGCCCGCGCCCAGGGTGAAGGCGAAGATGAACTCCAGCGCACCGACCATGCGGTCGACGATGCCCCGCACCTGCGCCAGCGCGGCATCGAGATCCAGCGCGGTGACGTTGGGGAACTGGCGCACCAGTTCGCGCAGCAGGCCGCGCTGCCCGGCCGGCAGGTAGAAGCTGGTGATCCACTGCACCGCGCCGGAGTTTTCCAGCACGCCCGGCGGCGTGGCCAGGAAGAAGTTGGGACGGAAGCTGTCCCAGCGCACCTTGCGCGTGTTGTGCACGGTGAAGGTGGTGCGGGTGCCGGCGATGTCCAGGGTCATGCTGTCGCCGGGCTTGAGCTTGAGCTTTTCGACGCCGTACTCCTCCACCGACAGCCAGGGCTTGCCGGCGTCGGCGGCGGTCCACCACTGGCCGCTGAGCAGCTGGTTGTCGTCGCCGAAATGATCGGTCCACGACAGGTTGAATTCGCGGTTGATCCAGCGCCGCGTTTCCGGGTCTTCGAAACTCTCGGCGGTGACGGGCTTGCCGTTCAGTTCGACCAGGCGCGCGCGCACCATCGGCCATACATCGAGTCCGGCGTAGCCGTGCGCGGCGAAGAAGGCCTGCAGGGGTTTGACCTGTTCCGGCTGGATGTTGATCAGGAACTGGTTGGGCGCGTCGGGCGGCAGGCGATTGCGCCAGCTCGACAGCAGGTCGGCGCGCACTACGGTCAGCAGCAGCAGGGCCAGCAAGGCCACGCCCAAGGCCACCGCCTGGGCCACGGCGGTGCCGCGCCGGCGCGCGATGTTGCCGAGGCCGAAGCGCCAGGCCACGCCGCTGCGGCGACGCAGGGGCGTGAGCAGGTGCACCAGGCCCCAGGCCAGCAGGGCGAGTACGGCGGCGGTGCTGCCGGCGCCGAGGATGACGTAGGCGGCGAGCCGAGGCTCGCCGGACTGGAAGCCGACCAGGGCGCCGACGGCCAGCAATGCGGCCACCAGGCCGAAACGGCTGCGCGTCTCGTTGCCGGCGGCGCGCTGGAACACGCGCACCGGCGGCACCGCCACGGCTTCGAGCACCGGCGGCAGGGCGAAGCCGGCGAGCAGCAGCAGGCACAGGCCCAGGGCTTCCAGCAGCGGCAGCCAGCCCGGCGCGGGCAATGCGGTATTGAGCAGCGGCGCGGCGAACAGGCCCAGCACTTCCTGGCCCAGCGCGCCGACCAGGGCGCCGGCGCCGCCGGCGAACAGACCCAGCAGTACCAGTTGCAGGGCCAGCGCACGGATGACGAAGCCGCGCTGCGCGCCGAGGCACTTGAGCAGGGCCACTTCGTCGCGCAGGCGCTCGCTGTAGAGGCGCGCGGTCAGCGCCACGGCTGCGGCGGAGAGCAGGATGGTGGCGAGGACGGTGATGCCGAGGAAACGGCCGGCGCGCTGCAGGGAATTCTTGATCTCGGGACGCGAGTCCTCGATGCCGCGGAAACGCGCGCCCGGCGGCAGCTTGAGCTGGCGTGCGTCGGCCAGCGCGGCGGGCGCGCCGCCGAGCTGGAGGGTGTATTCGACGCGGCTGCCGGGGCCGAGCAGCTGGGTCGCCGCGAGATCGTGCGCGTTCATCAGCAATTCCGGCGCGAACTCGGCGAAGGCGCCGCCGCGGCCGGGCTCGTTCGCAATGACGGCGGCGACGCGCAGGATGGTGCTGCCTACCTGGAGGCGCGCGTCGGCATGCAGGTTGAGCGCGCTCCACAGGCGGCCGTCGACCCAGGCCTCGCCGGGGGCCGGGATGCCGCGGGCAGGCGCAGCGGGAGCATAAGGCTCGCGGCTCAGGCTCAATTCGCCGCGCACCGGGTAGCCGGCTTCCACCGCCTTGACCGTGGCGAGCTGGGTCTGGTCGCCGTCTGCCGGCGCCACCACGCTGGCGAACTCGGTCAGGGCGACAGTCTTCAGGCCCAGCTTGCGCAGGCCGTCGGCGAAATCCGCCGGATACGGATCGCGGCCCTTGATGATGGCGTCGGCGCCCAGCGCCTCGCCGCTGCCGCGCCCGATGGCCTGCTGCACGCGGCCGCTGAACATGCCGACCGAGACCATGGCGGCGCTGGCCACGGCCAGGGCCAGGCCCAGCACCAGCAGCTCGCCGCTGCGCCAACCGCGGCGCAGGCGGCGGAAGGCGTGGCGCAGTGCGGCGCCCCAGCTATTCATGTAAGCGGCCGCCCTTGAGGGTGAGTACGCGTTGGCAGCGCTGCGCCAGGGCGTTGTCGTGGGTGACCAGGATCAGGGTGGTGCCGCGCGAGCGGTTCAGCTCGAACAGCAGTTCGACGATGCGGTTGCCGGTGGCGAGGTCGAGGTTGCCGGTGGGTTCGTCGGCGAACAGGATGCGCGGCTCTCCGGCGAAGGCGCGGGCGATGGCGACGCGCTGCTGCTCGCCGCCGGAGAGCTGGTGCGGATAGTGGCCGAGGCGCTGACCCAGGCCGACCTGGTCCAGGGTGGCGCGGGCCCGCATCTCGGCATCGGCATGGCCGGCCAGTTCGGCCGGGAGCATGACGTTTTCCAGGGCGGTGAGTCCGGCCAGCAGCTGGAACGACTGGAACACGAAGCCGACCCGGCCGGCGCGCAGGCGGGCGCGGCCGTCCTCGTCGAGGGCGGTGAGGGACTCGCCGGCCAGGCGGATTTCGCCGGAACTGGGCAGGTCCAGCCCGGCGAGCAGGGACAGCAGGGTGGTTTTGCCGGAGCCGGAAGCGCCGACGATGGCGACCGATTCACCCGCCGTGACGCGCAGCGACAGGCCGTCGAGGATCGCCAGAACCGTGCTGCCGTTGGCGGAATCGGCCGGACCGCTGGTGTTAATCTGTTTGACCAGTCGGTCGGCGAAGATCACTTCCGCGGCCGTTGCGTCCGCCGTTGCCCCGTCCATACTCCCAGCCCTGCCAGCCTGTGCATTCATGAAAGCGAATTTTCCCGTGCGTATGTTGCTGTTGTGGTGCAGCCTGCTGTTCAGCGCCGCGGCCGGCGCGGCGGACAAGACCATCCTCGTGTGGGGCGACAGCATCAGCGCGGGCTACGGCCTGGACGCGGATACCGGATGGGTACATCTATTGGAGCGGCGCCTGCAATCTCAAGGCAAGGGCTACGCCGTGGTCAACGCCTCGGTCTCCGGCGAGACCACCGCCGGCGGCCTGTCGCGCCTGCCCGCGGCCTTGGACAAGGTGCATCCTGACATCGTTCTGCTGGAACTGGGCGGAAACGACGGTTTGCGCGCCCAGCCCCTCGACGCCATGCGCGCCAACCTGGACAAGATGATCGACCTGAGCCTGGCGGCGCATGCGCGGCCGGTGCTGTTCGAGATGTACATCCCGCGCAACTACGGGCCGGTCTACGCCGACCGTTTCACCAAGGTCTTCGGCGAGCTGGCGCAGCAGCGCAAGGTGCCGCTGGTGCCGTTCCTGATGGCCGGGCTGGTGGCCGAGCACGACCGCTGGTTCCAGGACGACGGCATCCACCCGAATGCGTCGGCACAGCCGCAGCTGCTGGACGCCGTATGGCCGACCCTGGCTCCGCTCTTGCAGCATGCCACGCATCCGTAACGCCGCGGTTGCCGTAATGCGTTACACACCCATCACGGCAAGTCAGTAGAACTCAGCATGAAGATCGCGGTCATCGGCAGCGGTATTTCCGGCCTCGGTGCCGCGCATTTCCTGTCACGCAAGCACGAGGTGGTGCTGTTCGAACAGGCGCAGCGGGCCGGCGGCCATACCAATACCGTAACGGTGGATACGCCGCGCGGTCCGCTGGCGATCGATACCGGCTTCATCGTCTGCAATCCGGTCAATTACCCGAATTTCTATCCCTTCCTCGATGAGCTGGGCGTGCAGCGCCAGAATACAGACATGTCGCTCGGCGTTTCGGTGGCGGAAGGCCGGGTGGAATGGGCCGGCGACGAACGTCTGACAAGGATTTTTTCGCAGCCCTCGCTGATCTTTTCGCCGACCCATATCGGCATGCTGCTGGCGGTGCTGCGCTTCAACAAGCAGGTCAAGCGGCTGCTCGCCGCAAACACCCTGCCCGAAATCACGCTGGGCGAGTTCCTGGAAAACAACCGCTATCCGATGGCGCTGCGCGTGCGCTACGTCGCCGCCATGGCCGGCCCGATCTGGAGCACCTCCACCCGTGGCGTGATGGACTTCCCCTTCCCCGCCTTTGCCCGCTTCTTCGAGTCGCACGGCCTGCTCAGCGTCTCCGACCAGCCGCAGTGGCAGACCGTGACCGGCGGCTCCAACACCTACGTCCAGAAGGTGCTGGCGCAGTTCAAGGGTGAGCTGCGGCTGGACACCCAGGTGAAATGCCTGAAGCGCGATGCGGACGGCGTGGTGCTGAGCACCGCGCTGGGCGAGGAGCGCTATGACGCGGTGGTCTGCGCCACCCACTCCGACCAGGCCCTGGCAATGCTGCCGGATGCCTGCGAGGCCGAGTGCAACCTGCTGGCCAGCGTGCCCTTCGCCTCCAACACCGCCTACCTGCACACCGATGAATCGTTGATGCCCAAGCGCAGGCGCGCCTGGTCGAGCTGGAATGCGATCCTGGCGCGGGACGAACTGAGCGATGAGCCGATCGGCGTCAGCTACTGGATGAACCTGCTGCAGAAGCTCGATACGCCGACGCAGTACATCGTCTCGCTCAACCCGCCGCGGCCGCCGCGGCCGGAAACGGTGCTGTACCAGACCCGTTACGAGCATCCGCTGTACACCCCCGCCACCATCCAGGCGCAGCGGCGCCTGCCGGAGATCCAGGGGCGCAACCGCATCTGGTGGGCCGGCGCCTGGACCGCCTATGGATTCCACGAGGATGGCTTCAAGTCCGGCCTGCGGGCGGTGGCGGGCATCGACCGGAGTTGCCTGCCGGTATGGGCCACCGGCCTGGAACTGGAATCCGCGCATGGCGGAGCCTCCGCCACGGGCCGCATTCTTGCCGATTCAGGCCTGGAGCCGGCCTGAAGACATGGACAACCGATTGCTCATCGCAGTCCCGGGCCGCGCATAATCCGGCCATGGCCAACCCGGAAGTCGCTTGCCTGTACGCCTGCCAGGTGATGCACCGGCGGCTGGTGGCGCCGCTCTATCGCTTCGTCTACCGCGTGTTCTACCTGCTGCTGGATATCGACCACATCGATGCGGCGGCCCGGGGCACCCGGCTGTTCTCCCATAACCGCTTCAACCTGCTGGCCTTTCACGACCGCGACCACGGCGACGGCAGCGGGCGCCTGCGCGCCTGGGCGGAGAGCCTGCTCGCGGGAGCCGGCATCGACCTGGCGGGCGGACGCATCCGCCTGTTGGTGCTGCCGCGCCTGCTCGGCCATGCCTTCAACCCGATCAGCCTGTGGTACTGCGAGCACCGCGACGGCAGCCTGCGCGCGGTCATCGCCGAGGTGCGCAACACCTTCGGCGAGAAGCACTGCTACCTGCTCGGCGGCGACGGCGCGGCCATGCCCTATGAAACGCCGCACGAGAAGGACAAGTGCTTCCACGTCTCGCCGTTCTTCGATCTGGTGGGGCGCTACCGCTTCACCCTGGGCGAGCCGGGAGCGCGGATTCGCGTGGCGATCCACGAGACCCGCGAGGGCCAGGCCATCCTCGACGCCACCGTGGCGGGCGAGCGCCGGCCGCTGGGAGATGCGGCGATCCTGGGGCTGGTGGCGCTGATGCCGTTGATGACTCTCAAGGTGGTGGCGGGCATCCACTGGGAGGCGCTGAAGATCTGGCTGCGCGGCGGCAAGTTCCACCGCAAGCCTGAGCCGCCGAAGGTTGAGGTGAGCTAAAGCACGCTCCCCTTTCCTGTTTGCCGAAGAGGGGGAAACTCCCCTTGCTTTTTGAACTGGTGCTCAACGGAAAACTCACGCCCCCTCGTTTAAGGGGTGTGCGCGGCATCCGGACGCTACAAAGATGCGTATTAGGGGATACGGCCGCGCCAGTGCGGGCGCAGGCTGAACAAATGGGGCGTCACGAGATGAAGAATCAGGATTTCGATGGGGGCGATTCACTGGGCCGCATCCTGGGCCGCGACGGCTTTTCACCGGACCTGCCGACGGCGCTGGTGCCCCGGGACAATGGCCGGGGCGTATCGCTGGGACTGAAGCTGCTGATGTACATGGTCTCGGGCATCCGCTTCGGCTCGCTCGACGTGACCCTGCCCGATGGCAGCGTGCGCCGGTTCGCAGGCTCCCAGCCGGGGCCGCACGGCGTGTGGCACATCAAGAGCGAGCGCCTGATCCGCCACATCCTGGCTTCGGGTGAAGTGGGCGTCGGCGATTCCTACATGGACGATTGCTGGGATTCGCCCGACCTGGCGCAGCTGTTGCTGGTGATGCACATCAACGAGCCCTACTACAAGGGCCCGTTCGAGGCGAACTGGCTGGGCCGCGTCTACGGCTGGTGGAAGCACAAGCGCCGCGCCAACACCAAACGCACCGCGCGCAAGAACATCGAACACCACTACGATCTCGGCAACGAGTTCTACAAGATATGGCTGGACGAGACCATGGCGTATTCCTCCGGCATGTTCATCCAGCCGAACGAGACGCTGATGGATGCGCAGCTCAACAAGTTCCGGCTGATGTACGAACGGCTGGGCCTGAAAGCCGAACACAGGCTGCTGGAGATCGGTTCGGGCTGGGGCGGCTTCGCCATCTATGCGGCGCAACGTTCCGGTTGCCGCGTGCACTCGATCACGCTGTCGCGGGAACAACTGGTAGAGGCGCGCATCCGCGCCGAAGCGGCCGGGGTGTCGGACCGGGTCACTTTCGAACTGCGCGACTACCGCGACGTAACGGAGCAGTACGACCGCGTGGTGTCGATCGAGATGTACGAGGCGGTGGGCGAGGAATACTGGCCGGGCTACTTCGCCACCATCGCCCACGCGCTGAAGCCGGGCGGGCGGGCGGCGATCCAGGGCATCACCCTGAACCCGAAACTGTTCGAGCACTATCGCAGCAAGCGCGATTTCGTGCAGAAGTACATCTTCCCCGGCGGCATGCTGTGCCCGCCGGACCGCTTCGAAAACCTGGCGCGCGCCGCCGGCCTGACGCCGGCGGATGCCAGCTTCCACGCCCTCGACTACGCCGACACCCTGGCGCAGTGGCACCGCAACGTGATCGGCGTACGCGAAGCCATCGTGCGGCAGTTCGATGAGCGCTTCCTGCGCATGTGGCGCTACTACCTGGCCTATTGCGAATGCGGCTTCCGGGCCGGCAGCGTCGACCTGATGCAGATTACGCTGAACAAGGCGTAACCTTGCCGCGATCCGCCGCCGCGCCCGGCGCGGCGGCTTTTTTCCCATGGACCGGAGCACGGCATGACCGGCAGGCTCAAGCTGATATTCGCGCTGGCGCTGATCGCCATCCTTTGCACCACCACCTGGGCATCGCTGCAGATGCCGTTCTGGAAGACGCCGCAAGCGGTAGTCGGGCACCCCTGGTTCATCGCCACCCTGGTGGACACCTACCTCGCCTTCTTCACCTTCTGGCTGTGGGTGGCCTACAAGGAACGCTCGAATCTGGCGCGCGGGGTGTGGCTGCTGCTGATCTTCGGCCTGGGCAATATCGCCATCGCCGGCTACATGCTGCTGCAGCTGTACCGCACGCCGCCCGACGGCGGCATCGAAGCACTGCTGCTGCGCCGCGAATGAGACAGCCGGCGCAGGCCACGGCTCAGCGCAGCTGGTGGAAGCGGCACGTGGTCGACCTCATCGTGGCGCAGTTCCGGCAGGGCATCACGCCGGAGAAGATCGCCCTGACGGTGGCGCTCGGCTGCGTCCTCGCCACCTTCCCGATCCTCGGCTCGACCACCCTGCTGTGCACAGCCGCGGCGCTGTGGCTGCGGCTGAATCAGCCCATCATCCAGCTGGCGAACTACCTGTGCTATCCCCTGCAAATCCTGTTGTTGATCCCGCTGTACCGCGCCGGTGAATGGCTGGGGGCGCCGCACCTGGCGCTGTCGATCCCGCAGCTGATGGAGCGCTTCAGGGCGGGGCCGCTGCAATTCATCGCCGACTTCGCCGGCATCGCCCTCGGCGGCGTCGGCATCTGGTGCCTGGCCGCGCCGCCGGTGGGCGCCGCCCTTTATTTCATCCTGCGCCCGCCGCTGCGGCTGCTGGCGATTCGTTCGCGCCGCAACGCCGGAAACGTTTAGCCGGGCCAGAGCCGGCTGCGGATGAGACGCCTGAAGACTTGACCGCTCCACCGATTTAGGTGTATATACACCTTATGAATCAAACAGAATTCCTCGAATGTGATGACTGCCTGTGCTTTGCCGCACGCCGCGCGGCACGGGCCATCACCCAGTTTTACGACCGGCAACTGCGCGAGAGCGGGCTGCGCAGCACGCAATTCACCCTGCTGGCCTTCCTGCTCAACGCCGGCACCAGCTCGGTCAACCAGGCCGCCGAGTATCTCGGCATGGAGCGGACCACGCTGAGCCGCAACCTGGAGCCGCTGCTGTCCGCCGGCTATGTGCGGGTCGACAGCGGCGAGGACCGCCGCGTGAAAATGATCGCCATCACGACCAAGGGTAGAGCCGCGGCCCGGGCGGCGCTGCCGCTATGGCGACAGGCGCAGCAGGCAATGACTGCCAGACTGCCGCCCGCCGCAGCCCAGACCTTGAGCCTGGCGTCGAGGGTGGGCTGATTTTTTTGACTAAATATGTGTAACTACACCTAATTCGAGATGCCCGTGATTTTCGACATCCTTGCTGCTATCACCCTGGGCGCGCTGGCGGTGCTGGCGCCTTACCACCTGTTGTTGTCCCCGTTCGTGTTCGCCCGGTTGGCGGGCGCGAAACGGAAACGGTTTGCGCTATCGGCTCACGCGCATCCGATCAAAGCGGTTTGAGCAACCATCATCCAGATTGGAGAATCACATGAACACGATCCAAACCCTGTCCCGCGGTGCCGCCTTGGCCTTGCTGGTGTCCGCAACCTCGATGCCGGCGCAGGCTCAATCAGCCAACGCCGCCGATCTTTTCATCAGCACCGTGCTGACCGCGGAGCTGCGCACCCCGCCGGCCGCATCCACCCCTGCCGCGGACGACGGCAGCAATGCCAGCGATGCGTTCGTGGCCGCGGTGCTCAAGCCGCAGCTGGCCCGCGGCGGCGCATCGCCCGCCGACGCAGCGGCGGGGAAATTCGCCCCCGCGCCGGTCGCGGCCTTCATGGTGGCCCCGCCGCAGGCAGGTTGAAGGTGGGGACGGTTGAGTTCCGGGGAGCGGTGCCGCTCCCCGGAACGTCCCCGCTCAGAGATAGCTGAGCCACCAGTAGTCCTTGTGCCGGCTCTTGTAGCCGGCGTACCAGCGGCATGGCGGGTAGAGGATCAGGATGGTCAGCGCCCAGACGATGTACAGGCGCAACAGGCTGGGCTCGTATCCCGCAGGCAGGGACGGGGTGAGAAACGCGGGTTGCGCGCCGACGCCGTAGACGAGCTTCGCGGCAATCCAGGCGCCCAGGTGCAACAGGGGCAGGTGCAGCAGGTAGAAGAAGAACGGCACCCGGCCGAACACGCTTACCAGACGCACCCAGGCTCCGCGCTGTTTCTCCAGCCAGGGCAGCAGGAGCAGGACCGGACCCAGGGTCATCAGCAGGTACAGCAGGGAGGGCGGGTACTTGGTGACGTTGAGCACGCCCAGCGCCGTGTACAGCGGGCCGCGCGGGTTGCTCAGCCACGGCTGCGACTCGCCGTAGAAATTGCTCAGCCGCAACAGCAGGAACAGGGCGACGGCGGCCAGCCCGAGACGACGCATCCAGCGGTCGCGCTCCTGCGGCGGCAGCTCCAGCAGCTCGCCGAAGCAATAGCCCAGGGCCATGACGCCGACCCAGGGCACCAGGGGATAGCCCAGCGCCACCATGTAGCCCGAGGCGGTCACCGGCGCGGCGTGGAATTCGTGCGCTGCCGCCCACAGCCAGCCCCAGCCGGCGCCATAGGCGGCAACGTCCTCGTAGTGGATGCCGTCGAAGGCGTTGTGGCCGAACACCAGCAGCAGGCCGAAGGCGGCGATGGCGCGCCTGGGCAGGAACAGCAGGGCCGCCAGCAGGGCCATGCACCAGCCCAGCGCCCAGATCACCTGCAGCACCAGGCCGTTGAAGTCGAAGCGCCAGCTGAAGCTGACCACGGTCAATTCCAGCAGCACCAGCCACAGGCCGCGTGTGAGCAGGAAACGCTGCAGTTCGCCGCGCGTGGCGCCGGTGTTGCGGGCATAGAGCCAGGCGCTGGTGCCGGCCAGGAACATGAAGGTCGGGGCGCAGAAGTGGGTGATCCAGCGGGTCAGGAACAGCGCCGCCGAGGCCTTGCCCAGGTCGGCGGGATCGTAGGGCGTGGGATCCCAGAAATCGCGCACGTGGTCGATCGCCATGATGATCATGACGATACCGCGCATCAGGTCGATCGAACCGATGCGGTTGGCGACCCGCACCACCGCGCCGCTGGCGGCCTGTTCCCCCAGCCGGTCGATGCTTGTCACCGCCATGCGCCCTCCCCCTTTTCCCTGCCGCAGGCAGTGGGATGCGCGAAGCGGCGGCCGCGTTTAAACCACGGCCGGGGGAACTGCCCAGCCTTCAGCTGTAAGCCTGCTCCAACTCCTCCAGCGCCTCGCCGGTATAGACCGCCAGGCGCTGCATGTGCGGCAGGGTGTCGCGGCAGCCGGTGTAACCGAAGTTGAGCGTGCCGGCGTAGCTGACGCAGGTGATATTCAGGGCCTGGCCGTGGCTGAGCAGGGAGATGGGGTACATCGCCTCCAGCCGCGCGCCGGCGAAGTACAGGGGCTTCTCCGGTCCCGGCACATTGGAGATGGTGACGTTGAACATGGGGCGGCCGCGCCCGCCCAGGCCGGTCATCAGGCTGAGGATGAAGGGACCCATGAAGGCCGAGGTGTAGTTGTTGAGGCTGGTCTTGCGCAGGCCCTGGAGATGCTCCTTGGCATGCACGGTGGAGATGCGGATCTTCTCCAGGCGCTCGCGCGGATCGGCCACGTCGGTGGCCAGGTTGCCGAGGATGAAGGTGATGGCGGTGCCGACGCTGTCGTCGCCCTGCGGCCGGATCGACACCGGCAGGCCGGCGGTGAGCGCCTCGGCCGGCAGCTCACCGGACTCGTCGAGGAAACGGCGCAGGGCGCCCGCGCAGATCGACAGCACGATGTCGTTGAGCGTGACCCCGGCCTTCTTCGCCAGGACGCGCAGCCGGGTCATTTCGTATTGCTGGGTGGCGAAGCGGCGCGGCGCGGTGACGCGGCCGTTGAGCACCGACTTGGGCGCGTTGAAGGGCCGCACCAGCGCCGGGTCTGCGTCCTTGCCCCGCCCCCAGACCTGGGCCATGGCGCGGCCCACTTCGGGCAGGGTTTCCGCCTGTTCGCGCACGTTCTGGTACAGCGCGCCAAGACGCTCCGACAGCGAACCGCCGGCACTGTCGCCGCGCTGCTTGAGGCTGCCCAGGGACCAGGGCGGCACGATTTCGCGATTGCGCGGGGACTCGGACATGGCGCGCTGGATCATGCGCATGCCGGCCATGCCGTCCATCAGCGCATGGTGCATCTTGGTATAGAGGGCGAAACGGCCGCCTTCCAGGCCTTCGATCAGGTGGCATTCCCACAGCGGCCGCTTCAGGTCCAGCGGGTGGCTGTGCAGGCGCGACACCAGCACGCCCAGCTCGCGCTCGCCGCCCGGCTCGGGCAGGGCGGAATGGCGCACGTGGTAGTCGAGATCGACGTTCTTGTCGATCTCCCAGGCCGGGAACAGGCCGCTCAGGGGGGACTCGGCCAGGCGCAGGTTCCAGGGCGGCACGAAGGTGGAGTCGGCCCTGAAGCGGTCGATCAGGTCGCGCAGGAAGCTGGCCTTGGCGTTCTTCGGCTGACTGAAGATCTGCAGGCCGGCGACGTGCATCGGCGTATCACGCGACTCCACCAGCAGCCAGGCCGCGTCGAGCGGCTTGAGCCTCTTCATATGTCCTCCTGAGTTATTGACCTGCTTTGCCCAGCACTTTAACCCGGCGCGGCGGGCAATGCTGTGTGCCGCATCGCGCCCGATGCCCCTGGACAATGTACGCGGCAGATGTGCGCGGCCGGATAAGCCGCTAGGCTTTGCGCAGTCCCGACCGCCGCCGCCCATGCTCCGCATCATCTGCCCCCTGTGCCGCCAGCCCCTGCAGCGCCAGCCTGCGGTGTGGAAGTGTCCCTGGGGGCACAGCTTCGACGTGGCCCGCGGGGGCTATGTGAACCTGCTGCCGGTGCAGCACAAGAACAGCCTGGAGCCGGGCGACAGCGCGGAGATGGTGATGGCGCGACGCGCGTTCCTGCAGGCCGGGCACTACCAGCCGCTGCGCGAGGCTTGCGTGGCCCTGCTGGCGCCGCTGGGAGCGCAGGCCCTGCTCGATGTCGGCTGCGGCGAGGGCTACTACACAGGCGCATTCACGGCGGCGGCGCCGGAGGTGATCGGCCTGGACATCGCCAAGCCGGCGATCCGCCTGGCGGCGAAGCGTTTCCTCGACATCACCTGGCTGGTCGGCAGCGCCGCCCTGCTGCCGCTGGCCGATGCCTCGGTGGACATCGTGTGCAGCCTGTTCAGCCAGTTGCAGATCGCCGAGATGCAGCGGGTGCTGAGCCCCGGCGGCCATGTGCTGGTGGTGACGCCGGCGGCGGATCACCTGTGGAGCGTGCGCGAGCAGCTGTTCGACACGGTGCAACCGCACGAGCCGGACAAGTTCCTGGCCGGCTTCGAGGGCGCGTTCGAACTGCATACGCGGCAGGAGGTACGCGTTTCCCTGAGCCTGGGGCAGCCGGCGCTGCGGCAGCTGCTGGAGATGACGCCCTATGCCTGGAAGGCGAAGCCGGAGAAGCGGGCGGCGCTGGAAAGCCGGGAGACGTTTTTCACGCAGGCGGCGTTTTCCCTGATGTTGCTGCGGAAGGTGTAACAGCGCAGCGGCGGCCACAAGCCGCCCTGCTTTCTCTTCTCAGGCAGCGGCGAAAGCCTTCGCGATCAGGTGCCGCGGCACCTTGGTTTTCGGCACCGGGCTGTCGAACCAGCTGCGCACGTCTTCTTCCAGGCCGATGCCGTGCATGTAGTTGTAGAGCGCCTTGTTCAGCGCCGCGCCGAGTTCGTCGTGGTCGACGCCGGTCGGGTCGATGAAGGCGATGTCGTTCTTGGCGAAGGACACCGGCGGCAGCGGCGCCAGGGTGACGCCGTATTCCGCCGGGTTGCGGCCCACCGGCGAGTGCACGGTGCAGGCGAAGCGGTGGAAGAAGCCGGACTGGATGCAGCCGGCCTCGAACAGCTGGCGCACGTATTCCAGCGCGTCGACGGTGTCCTGCACGGTCTGCGTGGGGAAGCCGTACATCAGGTAGGCGTGGACCAGGATGCCGGCGTCGGTGAAGGCGCGGGTGACGCGGGCCACCTGCTCCACCGAGACGCCTTTCTTCATCAACTTGAGCAGGCGGTCGGAGGCGACCTCGAGGCCGCCGGAGATGGCGATGCAGCCGCTGTCGGCGAGCTGCCGGCACAACTCCGGGGTGAAGGATTTCTCGAAGCGGATATTGCCCCACCAGGAAATCGACAGCTGGCGTCTTTGCAGTTCGGCGGCGAGGGTCTTGAGGGCCTTGGGCGGGGCCGCCTCGTCGACGAAATGGAAGCCGGTCTGGCCGGTCTCGGCCACGATCCGTTCGATGCGGTCGACCAGGATGGCGGCGCTGGCGGTGTCGTAGCGGGAGATGTAGTCGAGGCTGACGTCGCAGAAACTGCACTTCTTCCAGTAGCAGCCGTGGGCCACGGTGAGCTTGTTCCAGCGGCCGTCCGACCACAGGCGGTGCATGGGATTGAGCATGTCCAGCACCGACAGGTAGCGATCCAGCGGCAGGCCGTCCCAGGTAGGGGTGCCGATGTCGGCGAAGGCGATGTCGGGCTCGCCGCAGTCGATGTAGCGCACCGCGCCGTCGGCGCCGCGGGCGAAGGTGCGCACCAGGCGCTCCTGCGGGCGTTCGCCGCGCAGGTGTTCGAGCAGGGCCAGCAGCGGGCGCTCGCCGGCGTCCAGGCTGACGTAGTCGAAGTAGTCGAACACGCGCGGTTCGGCCAGTTCGCGCAGTTCGGTGTTGACGAAGCCGCCGCCGAGCACGGTGACGACGGAGGGGTCCTGCGCCTTGATCGACTGGGCGATGCGGAAGGCGGCGTAGACCGCGCCGGGGAACGGCACCGAGATCAGAGCCACTTGCGGCTGGTGCCGCGCCAGCGCTTCCAGGGTCAACTCATGCAGGGTGCTGTCGACGAGATTGAGCGGGGCCGCCAGGGCTTCGGCCAGGGGCTCGAAGCTGGCCTGGCTCTGCGCCAGGGACTCGGCGTAGCGCACGAACTCGAAGCGCTGATCGACCGCGTCGCGCAGTACGTCGGCGAGATCGTTGAGGTAGAGGGTGGCGAGATGGCGGGCGCGATCCTGCACGCCGAGCGAGCCGAAGGCCCAGGCCAGGGCGTCGCCGCCGTCCTCGTCGCCATCTTCTCCGGCGGTGTAGACGTCGAGCGAGCCGAAGCGCGCCCCCTCGGGCAGGAAGTTGCGGCCGCAGATGCGGTGACCGATGGTGGAATCGCGCCCCTGCAGGAAGGCGATGGCTGGGGTGACGGTAGACAGGTAACGCGCGAATTGTGCGTGGAAGGCCTTGACCCGGGGCGAGCGCTTGCGCGGCGGCAGGGCTTCGATGCGGTCGTGGATGGCGCGCAGGCCCTCGGGCGAAAACAGCTTCAGCACCAGGGCCAGGGCCAGGTCTTCCTGCACCGCATCGACGCCGCGCGAGCGCAGGAAGCCGGTGAGGTAGGCGGTGGACGGGTACGGCGTGTTGAGCTGCGTCATCGGCGGGATGACGGAGAGCACGCGGAGGGGCTGGGCTGGGGTCATTCTGGCAACGCTTTACGGTCCGGGCCAGTGCGGCCTTTTCCCACGCCGTGTCGGCGCGGCGCCATCTTAGCAAATGGCCCTGGCCGCGGACCCCGCCCTATACTGCTGCACGTACACCGCAACCGCCGACATCGCCATGCCCTCCTTCGACATCGTTTCCAAAGTAGACAAGCACGAGCTGACCAACGCCATCGACCAGGCGCGGCGCGACCTGGGCAACCGCTACGACCTGCGCGGCACCAATGCGCGCTTCGAGCTGGAGGAATACGTGGTGACGCTGTTCGCGCCGAGCGAGTACCAGCTGGACCAATTGCTGGACATGCTGCGACCGCGGCTGGCCGGGCGCGGCATCGACCTGCGCAGCATCGAGCTCGGCGACGTGGAAACCAACCTGGCCGAGGCGCGGCGCAAGGTCACCATCAAGCAGGGCATCGAGCAGGCCGACGCGAAGAAGATCGCGGCGAAGATCAAGGAAGCCAAGATCAAGGTTGATACGCAGATCAACGGCGACAAGCTGCGCGTCAACGGCAAGAAGCGGGATGATTTGCAGGCGGCGATCGCGCTGCTGCGCAAGGCGGAACTGGAGTTGCCGCTGCAGTTCGAGAATTTCCGGGACTGAGCGGCGTCAACGCCTTCTGGTGTTTGGCCAGTTGTCGCTTTGGCCCCTCGATACACCCGCTGCGCGGGCACTCGGGGCGAACGGAGGATTTTGAAAGGCGGATAAAAGCGGAGCGTCACGCCCCCGGCTATTGGGCAGAGTCGGATCCGCTTCGCTTGATCCGACCTACCGGCCCTGTAGCGCCTCGGCCTTGAGGCGGCTCAATTCCTCGTCCTTGCGTTCCCACAGGGCGTTGACCCAGTTCTGGAAACGCTCGCGGAATTCCGGATCGTCCTGGTAGTCGCCGCCGACGAGGTCCGTCGGCACCGGCAGCACGCGGGCGCGGACCGCGATGTCGCGCTGCTGGCCGCGCAGGAAACTGCCGAGTGTGCCGTAGCGGCTGGGCACGTAGCACAGGGTGACGTCGACGATGCCGGCGAACTGGTCGCCCATGGCGTTGAGGGCGAAGGACAGCCCGGCGGCCTTGGGACGCAGCAGGTTGCGGTAGGGCGAGCCCTTGGCGTCGCGCTTGGCCGGGGTGAAGCGGGTGCCCTCGAGGAAATTCACCATCGTGACGGGGATCTGGCGGTACTTCTCGCAGGCCTTGCGGGTGACTTCCAGGTCCTGCTGCCGCAGTGCCGGATTGGCGGCGATGGCGGCCTTGGAATGGCGCTTGACGAAGGGCATGTCCAGGGCCATGCAGGCCATGCCGATCACCGGCATCCACAACAGTTCCTGCTTGAGGAAGAAGCGCGTGAAGGGGATGCGCCGGCCGAAGATGTCCACCAGCAGCGGGATGTCGGCATAGGACTGGTGGTTGCACACCAGCAGCCAGGTCTTGTCCGGATCGAGCTCGCCTTCGATGACGATGTTGCGGCGGGGGCCGTGCATCAGCAGGTAGGTCAGGCGGTTGAGACCCCACCAGCTGCCGTTGCCGACGAAGGCGCCGAGCCAGTTGCGCGCCAGCCAGGTGCGGCCCCGCGCCGAGGGCGTGAGGAATTTCACCAGCGCGCCCAGCATCAGCAGGGCGAAGCTGATCAGCAGCGCGATCAGCAGCAGCGCGAAGCTCAGCGCGATGACCAGCAGGGCTGGCAGCCAGCGCAGCACTTGAGCTCCTAGCTCGCTTGTTGATACGCCGGGCTGAGATCGCGCACCGCTTCGACCAGGGCGGCGACGCTCTCGATGGGCGTGTGCTGCAGGATGCCGTGGCCCAGGTTGAAGATATGGCCCGGGCCATGACCGTAGTCGGCCAGCACGCCGGCAACCAGTTCGCGCACTTTCTCCGGGCGGGCGAACAGGGAGGTGGGATCGAGGTTGCCCTGCAGCGCGACGCGGCCGCCGACGGCCTTGCGTGCGTCGGCCAGGCTGGCGGTCCAGTCCACGCCCAGCGCGGCGGCGCCGCTCCGCGACATTTCACCCAGGTGGGCGGCGGCGCCTTTGCTGAACAGGATCACCGGCACGCCGGGGGCCAGGACGCGCAGGCGCTCGATCACGTCCTGCATCGCCGCCAGCGAGAACTCGCGGTAGCCCTGCGGATCGAGCGCGCCGCCCCAGGTGTCGAACACCATCAAGGCGTCGGCGCCGGCGCGGACCTGCGCCGCCAGGTACAGGGCCACGGCTTCGGCCAGCTTGGACAGCAGGGTCTTGAGCAGGTCCGGGCGGTCGTAGCGCAGGCGCTTGGCGTGGACGAAGTCGCGCGAGCCGGCGCCCTCGATCATGTAGGTGGCCAGGGTCCAGGGGCTGCCGGCGAAGCCGATCAGCGGCACGCGGCCGGCCAGGGCGGTCTTGATGGTGCGCACCGCGTCCATGACGTAGCCCAGCTCGGCTTCCGGCTCCGGCACACGCAGCTTGAGGATGGCTTCCTCGGTGCGCAGCGGATGGTGGAAGGCCGGGCCTTCGTTGTCGACGAAGTGCAGGCCCAGGCCCATGGCATCCGGCACGGTGAGGATGTCGGAGAACAGGATGGCCGCGTCGAAGCCGAAGCGCTCGATCGGCTGCATCGTCACTTCGCAGGCCAGCTCCGGGTTCTTGCACAGGGCCAGGAAGTCGCCGGCCTTGGCGCGGGTGGCGCGATACTCGGCCAGGTAGCGGCCGGCCTGGCGCATCAGCCACACCGGGGTGCGTTCCACCGGCTCGCGCCGCAGGGCGCGCAGGAACAGGTCGTTTTTCAGGGGATTCGGGGGAGTCATGTTTTTCGTTCGGTTATGCGAGGGCGGCGGCGATCTCGGCCTGGATCGCCTGGGCGGCGGCGCGCGGATCGGCGGCGTCGCGGATCGGGCGGCCCACCACCAGGTAGTCGGCTCCGGCTTGCAACGCGCGTGCCGGGGTCATGACGCGCTTCTGGTCGGAGTCGACGCGGTTGTCCACCGGGCGGATGCCAGGGGTGACGACGATCAGTTCGCGCGGCGCTTCGGCGCGCAGTTTCGCCACCTCCAGGCCGGAGGAGACGACGCCGTCGCAACCGGCGGCCAGGGCGCGGCGCGCGCGCGACAGCACCAGGGCTTCGACGTCGCAGTGGAAGCCGAGGTCGTCGAGGTCGCCGCGGTCGAGGCTGGTGAGGGCGGTCACCGCCAGAACCTTGAGGCCGTTGCCCTTGGCCTTGGCGGCGGCTTCCATGATGGCCTGGTTGCCGTGGATGGTGCAGAACTGGGCGCCGTGTTCGGACAGGGCGCTGACCGCCCGCGCCACGGTTTCCGGGATGTCGAAGAACTTGAGATCGACGAAGACCTTGTTGCCGCGGCCGCGCAGCCAGGCCAGCAGCTCGAAGAAGCCGGGCGCCATGCACAGCTCCATGCCGATCTTGTAGAAGACGGCGGCGTCGCCGATGCGCTCGACCAGGGCCTTGGCGGCGGCGGCTTCCGGCAGGTCGAGGGCGACGATGAGGCGGTCCTGCGGGGGGATGCTGGTGGACTTGGCGGTGTTGGGCACTTCAGATTCCGGTAAACAAAAGATCGAGGGCGGCAATGATGTCGGTACGCTGTGCCGACAGGTCAGCCAGTGGATCCACCAGCGCGGAAGCCGCCACGGCGCCCATTTCCGCCGGAGACAGCACCACGCTGTGCCCCTTGATGCTGAAGCCGGGATTCAGTCGCGGGATGCGGCGCGAGGGGAACAGGCGATCACGCACCAGGGGAATCACCAGCCGCGTGGGCAGCAGTTCGACCACGTCCGACTGCACGTCGAGCACGAAGGGAATGCGTTCACGGCCTGCGACTCGAGGGTTCTGATAGACGCGGAACTGCGCCATCAGAAACCGCGCTCCTCGCTGTCCCCGAAGATGCCGTTGCGCTCGATGTAGCGGCTGAAGGCTTCCAGGGCGGCGCGGTTCTCTTCCTGCCAGTGCCGCACCCGCGATTCACGCAGGCGTGCATCCAGCGCCTCTTCGAACAGGCGCGACAGGTTCAAACCGAGCTTGCGCGCCTCGTCGAGCAGTTCCTTGCGGGCCGACAGATTCACCGGCTTGCGCAGCAGACTGGATTTGAGGGCGCCCTTGGGCATGGCGGGAATGGCCTGCACGTTGAATTCATGCGCATTGTAGCTGCGCATGCCGAGGCTGTCATCAAGATTCAGCGGGGCCGCCGGCCATTCGGGATATTCATCTTGCGCAGGCGCTCAGAGCGGGATTTCCGCATGGCCAACCAGCATGCGCATGCCAGATGCGCATGGCAACAGCTCAGCCGGCGCCGTCCGTCTCCACCGCCGGCGCCGGCTGCGCTGCCACGGCCCTGCGGCTTTGCAGCAGGACACCGGCGTAGTACGAAGCGTAATAGCCGATCACCACGCCAAGCATGGCCAGGGTCAGCAGGCTCTTCGAGCCGCCCATGGCGGCCAGGGGATCACCCGGGTTGGGCAGGTGGAAGCCGCCGGCCTGCTGCATCTGCGGGTACAGCACGGCGAAGCGGTAGATCAGGCGCAGCGCGAACAGGGCGGACACCGCCAGGCCGATGTAGATGTTGGGGATGTAATAGTGCTTGGCGCCGCGCGTTTCGAAGCGGGTGTGGAGCAGGCTGAACAGTCCCAGCGCGACGCCGGTGGCGATGCCGCCGATCAGGCCCAGGTGCAGCAGCGTCGAGCGCGGCAGCGCCAGGATGAACACGGCCAGCCCGCACAGCAGCAGCACCCGCAGGCCCATGCGCAGCGGCGTCACTTCCTGCGGGCCGACGTGACGGCGGTAGCGCCGGTACAGGCTGTACAGGAGCAGGGCGGCGACGGGCAACAGCGCCAGGCCGTGGAAGGGCAGGACGTTCATGAGCGTTCCTTATACACGAGGAATCCTTACAACAAACGCGCACCGATGGCCTTGAGCACGGCGTGGGTGCGGTCGCGCGCGTCCAGCTTGTGGAGGATTTCGGTGAGGTGGTTCTTGACGGTGCCGTCGGAAATGCCCAGCGCGCGGCCGGTCTCCTTGTTGGAGTAGCCGCCGGCGACGAGGCGCAGCACCGCCAGTTCACGCTCGGTCAGGTGCGCCGGCGTACCCTGGTCGGCGGGCACGCCGAGGCGCGCGGCCTGCAGGCTTTGCGGCGACAGCAGGGTTTCGCCGGCGGCCACGCGCAGGATCGCCGCCTTCAATTCTTCCGGCGCCGCATCCTTGAGCAGGAAGCCCTGGGCGCCGGCCTGCACCGCGCCTTGCAGCAGGGCGGCATCGTCGAAGGTGGTGAGCAGGATGGCGGGGGTGTAGTCGCCACGGGCGCGCAAGGCGCGCACCACCTCGATGCCGGAGTGGCGCGGCATGCGCACATCGCTGATCAGTACGTCGACGCGGGTCTGCCGCAAGGCAGCCAGCAGGATCGCGCCGTCCTCGGCTTCGATCGCCACCTCGAGGCCACCCAGGTCTTCGAGCAGGGCGCGCAGGCCGCGCCGTACCAGGGCCTGGTCGTCGGCCAGGGCGAGCCGCAGTGGCGGAATCATGGCAGCGAGTCCGCCGGTGAGGCCTGCGGTAGCCAGGCACGCAGGCGCAGGCCGCCGCGTTCCGCAACGCCGAGTTCGAGACGACCGCCGAGGGCTTCGAGCCGTTCGCGCATGCCGCGCAGGCCGTTGCCGGGGATCGGCGCCTGCTGGGCACGGCCGTCGTCCTCCACGCTGAGGCCGATGCCGCCGGCATCGGCGGCGAGGCGGATGACGATCTGCGCGGCGCCGCTGTGACGCAAGGCATTGGTCAGGCCCTCCTGGGCGCAGCGCAGCAGCGCCTGCGCCTGGGCCACGCCGGCGGCGCGCGCTTCCGGCGCCAGCTCCAGCCGCACCCTGGGATGCGGCAGCGCCGGCACCAGGGCGGCCAAGGCCTGTTGCAGGTCGATGCCGTCGTGTTCGCGCAGGGCGCCGACCACGCCGCGCACGTCGGTCAGCAGTTCGTCGGCAAGGCGCTCGCATTCGGCGATGGCCGGCGCGGACGTCTGGCCGCCCTGGCGCGCCTGCAAGCGCAGCTGCAATTTCAGCGCGGTGAGCTTGTGGCCGACCACGTCGTGGAGCTCGCGCGACAGGCGCAGGCGCTCTTCGCTGCGCGTGCTTTCCAGCAGCAGGCGCCGCGTCGCGAGCAGCTCGCTGTTGATGCGCACGGCGATGTCGCGCGATTCCTCGGCGCTCCTGGCGTAGGCGGTCATCATGGCGGCAAAGGTCTGGAAGGCGCCGTAGGAGAGCATCGAGGCGGCGGCGTCGGCCCAGCCCCAGCGTTGCTGCAACATCAGCAGCAGCGCCGCATTGGCCAGCAGCATCAGCCCCAGGGCCGCGCGCAGGGGATACAGGACGCTGACCTGGCCGGCGATGACGACCAGCAGGATCGGCATGGTGCCGCCGCCGAAGGCGTAGCAGGCCAGCAGCGCGGCGGGAATCTGCAGCAGCACCAGGATGCGCAGGCGGGCGAGGTCGGCGTCGCTCTCGGGACGGCCGTAGCGCGAACGCAGGATGTAGAGCACCGGCACGGCGATCATGCCGAGCAGCCCGACGGCAGTGACGCCGGACCAGTGCAGGCGCCCGTGCCGCCAGTCGAGCCAGGGCTGCAGGGCGACGGCGATCCAGGTGAGGTAGACCGCCAGGCTCAGCGGCGCGAAAGGACCACTCCAGTGATTGGCGCGCAGCGTCTGGGGGGCCTGTTCCATGCCGCAGTATAGGAGACGGGCCGCTTCCCTCCGAGGTGAGTTTTGTCACCCCCCGCTTGTGCCATCTGTCACCTGCCCGCCCACGGCGGACATCCCGACAATGGCGGCACATCGAACGGGAGTGGCGACATGCACGGAATGGTTCCGGCTTTGCACGTGGCGGTCGGCGCGGTGGCGCTGCTCGGTTTCTGGACCGCGGCGCTGGCGCCCAAGGGGCGTCCCCTGCATCGGCTTGCCGGCCGCATTTACCTGTGGGCGATGGGCGGCATCCTGCTCACCGCGCTGCCGCTGGCCTTGTCCTATTTCGGCCAGGGCAGACCGCTGCCCGGCGTGTTCTTCCTCTACCTGGAGGTGCTGGTCGGCGCCAGCGTGGTGGTGGGTCCGCGCGCGGTGCGCCTGAAGCAGGACTTCGCTGCATACAGCAGCGGCATCTACCCCGTGCTGGCCTGGGCGCAACTGGGGAGCGGGTTGGCGGTGGCGGCGATCGGCCTGTGGGCCGGACAGGTGCTGCTGACGGTATTCGGCCTGGTCGGCGTGGGGCGCTCGGTGCAGATGCTGCTGCAGCGCCGCGCCGCCAGCCCCGCACCGGGCTGGTGGTTGCGCGAGCACTTCACCGCCATGATCGCCAATGGCATCGCCACGCATATCGCCTTTCTCGGCATCGGCCTGATGCGCATCCTGCCGGCGGACCTGGCCGCGAAAATGGCCGACCTGCACCTGTCCTGGTTCGCGCCGCTGGCCATCGGCTTCGGCGCCATCACCTGGCTCCGGGTGCGGCATCGGCGCCGCTTCGCGCGCCGCCGGCCTGCGTCGTCGCGGGTTTCCGCTGCTCCGGTATCGGGCTGATCCCGGTCCGCGCCTCCATTCACTGCTCGCGGGAGGATTTCCATGTTCGTCGAAATCGTGCGTCACACACCGTCCTGGGTCTGGCTGCTGCTGGCCGCCCTGTTGTGGCGCGGCTACGGCATGACGCGGCCGCAGCAGGTGACGCAGTCGCGGGCGGCGATGCTGCCCGCCCTGTTCACGGCACTGTCTTTCGGCGGCGTGATCTCCACCTTCGGCGCACAGCCGGGAGCCTTGCTGTGCTGGGCCGGCGGCTTGTTCTTGTCCGCCTATGAAGTCCAACGCCGCGGCGCGCCGAAGGGTGCGGCTTATCTGGCGCAGAGCCGCCGCTACGCGTTGCCCGGCAGCTGGGTGCCGCTGCTGTTGATCGTGCTGATCTTCGCGGTGAAGTACGGCGTCGGCATCCAGCTCGCGCTACATGGCGAGCTGCGCCAGGTGGAGCTGTTCGTGCTGGCGGTGAGCACAGCCTACGGCGCGCTCAGCGGCGTATTCCTCGGGCGGGCGCTGCGGCTGTGGCATCTGCAGCGCATGGAGGGGCTCACGCTCGATACCACGAACGGGCGCATCGCCCGCTAGTCAGATTTCGCCCGGCTTGTCATGGCAGCAGATGCAGAGCTTGTTGCCGTCGGGATCGCGGAAGTACGCGCCGTAATAATCGGGATGGTAGTTGAGGCGCAGGCCGGGGGGTCCGTCGCAGGCGCCGCCGTTGGCCAGGGCGGCGGCATGCGCGCGGTCCACCGCCGCTCGCGTCGGCGCCAGCAGGGCGACCATATTGCCGTTGCCGGGACTCGCCGCCCGGCCGTCGTAAGGCGCGCCGATCAGCAGCAAGGGGCGCGGCGCGCTTGGGGAGGACCACGCGGCCCAGGGCTTTTCAGGGTCGCTGAATTTCAGCGCCAGGCCCAGTTCGTCCATGACGCTGCCGTAGAAGGACAGCGCGCGATTGAAGTCGGATACGCCGAGGAAGATGTGGGAAATCATGGCAGGCGGACGAAGACGTGGACGACACCGAGTATGCCGGATCGCCCTCGCCGGCGGCCATGGCCGGCACCTTGTACCGGCATGCCGCGCTCCGCCGGTGGCGGAACGCGGGTCATGACCGAATTCCGCGAAGCCAGCCTATCGTCAGGCGAGCATGCGCACCCTGGGTTCACGGGCGTAATAGCGAAGCGCCGCGGCGGCGAAGAACGAAAAGCATCGCCGGCGCCTAGGCCAGCGATGCAATTCGCAAACAGCGCTCGTTGCATCCTACGCCGCGGCGCTTTCCTGCGACTCCGCTGAGCCGGCCACGCCGGCATCAAGTTCCAGGTAGGCCTCAAAATCCCGTTGACGCTCCCGGTCGACGATTTCCGTGAAACTATCGGCGGCGCAGCGCTCCAGCTGTTTACGCAGCCGCGCATAGGTGCTGTTGAAGGAACGCAGTTCGCGGGTGGCATCACGGTCCCGGCTGTTCTTGCGTTGCAGGGCTGCGACAAGCATGCGGTCGATCAGCACGATCTGGCTGTCGATATAGGCCAGGCATCGAATGCGGCAGTGCGTGGAAACGCCGGCCACGATTTGCAGGACCGGCACCAGCGGCAGGGTGAGATAGCCCTTTGCCGGAACGGCATTCGACGCGGAAAGCTCCCTGCGCAGCAACTCGAGCAGGGCACCGCCCCAGTAGTGCCGATCGAGACGAGCTGCTTCGCGCCGTCGCGCCAGTGCGTCGATGTATCCGTTGTCGACGAGACGGCCATCGCGTACCACCACGTCGTGGTCGGTGGACTCGCCCGCAACGATGCAGTTCGCGCCGATATAGCTTTCGCTGCGGTTCCGGTTCAACAGCACGGCATGTTGCAAGCCATCCGGCACTTCGGCATCGAAGGGCACGACTGCGCATACAGCGGGCTTGCCCCTGTCGTGGATGCTGCAACGCTGGTCTTCGCCCAGCGCCGGACAGCGATTCAGCGATGTGTAATCGAACGCCTGCGTATGGACCGACATCTCGCGCGCACCAGATACCGCGCGCCGTATGGCCAAGGCGCCGACAAACAAACCTTCGTGCCGGAACAGTTCCGGCAGGCTCATCAGCGGCGGCGAGTTGCAGCACTTGCCGCAGGCGGTGCAGCGGAAGGAGACCGTGTTCACGGCCGGAGCATGACGGCGTCTCTCACCACGGCCGGCGCACCGAATCCTGGTAGTGCGCCAGGATGTAGTGCTTGATCGGCTCGGAATGGTAGGCGGCGACGAGTTGCGCCACCCAGGGCCGGTTCTTGTCCTGCGCACGCACGGCGATGACATTCGCATAGGGACTGCGGGCGTCCTCCATGCCGATGGCATCGCGCGCCGGTTGCAGGCCGGCCTGCTCCGCCACGGCCCAGGGGATGGCGGCGAAAGCTACCTTGTCGAGCGCGCCGGGAAGCTGCGCGGGCGCCAGCGTGATGAACTTCAGCTTCCTGGGATTGGTGCTGAGGTCGCGCGGCGTCGCGTGCAGCCCGGCGGTGTCGGGGAAGGTGATGAGGCCGTAGTTCTGCAGCAGGATCAGGGCGCGAGCGCAGTCGGCCAGCGTCTTCGGCAGCGCCACGGTGTCGCCAGGCTTGAGGCCGCGCAGGGAAGTCAGTTTTTTCGAGTAGAAAGCAAGCGGCAGGGTCACGGTATAGGCGACATCCACCAGGTGATAACCGTGGGCCTGTTTCTGCTGGTCCAGATACGGCAGATCCTGGAAGCTGTTGGCGTCGAGCGTACCGGCATCCAGTGCGGCATCGATCTTGTTCTCGTCGTCGAAATGCACGACCTGGAGGTCCAGGCCCTTGCCCGCCGCAACGCCTTTCACCTCCTCCATGATCTCGGCCTGCGGCCCGGCGCTGACGCCAATCCTGATGACTTGCGGCGACGTATCGGCACCGGCCGATGCAAACGCGGCCATGCAGCCAAGGCACAGCGCTACTGAAGCGGCGCGCAATCCGCCGTGATTCCGGCTACTTCGCTTCACGCCGCTCAACCGCGCAGCACGGTGCGGAAGCCGATGTGCGAAGCCGGCAGGTTGTCTTCCTGCGCTTCACGCGCCGAGGCGCGGTAGCGCACGCAGAAATCCTGCGAGCAGAGGAAGGAGCCGCCCTTGATCACCATCGGCTGGCCGGGCCGGCCGGTGCGGCTGGCGGCGGCGACCGAGGCGGTGTCGCCGTTGGCATGGCCCTGGTGCGGGCCGCTATAGGGATCGGCCGTCCATTCCCAGGCATTGCCGATCATGTCGTACAACTTCCAGTCGTTGGCCGCGTAGCAACCCACGGGCGCGAGCCCTTCGTGCCCATCGGCGCCGGTGTTGAGCACCGGGAAGGAACCCTGCCAGTAGTTGGCGGTGGGCTTGCCCGCGGCATCGCGCGGCGCCTCGTCCAGCTTCGCGTCCTGGCGGCCGGCCTTGGCGGCGTATTCCCATTCGGCCTCGGTGGGCAGATCACGCCCGAGCCAGTGCGCGTAGGCCAGGGCATCAGCCTGGGTGACCAGGGTCACCGGCTGGTTGTCGAGCCCCTTGCGGTCGCTCCCCGGGCCGGTCGGATGGTTCCAGTCGGCGCCCTGCACGTAGCTCCACCAGGCGTAGGGCCGCGTCTTGAGTTCCGCGTAGTCGGGCTTGTGGAAGACC
Source organism: Nevskia soli DSM 19509 (assembly GCF_000711955.1). GTDB lineage: Bacteria > Pseudomonadota > Gammaproteobacteria > Nevskiales > Nevskiaceae > Nevskia > Nevskia soli. The sequence goes on along the minus strand of NZ_JONR01000010.1, from coordinate 142,239 downwards.
ACGGCGCCGCCGTCGCGCTCCGCGGTGGTGACATAGGCGGTGGCCGCGACGAAGGCCGCGAACTGCCGGTTGGTGACCTCGGTCTGGTCGATCCAGAAAGCCGCCACCGCGACCTTGCCGGACTCGGCCGGACGCTCGTCCTGGTAGCCGAGGGTGGTGCCGAAGACGAAACGGCCGCCGGCGAGATGCACCATGCCGGCGTGCCGGTCGCTGCCCCATTGCGGCGGCAGGCCGGAGTAGCGCGAGCATTGCTCCGGGGAACCCAGGGCAGCGGGTGGCGGGCCAATAGTGACAGGGGCATTGAAGGCGCCCACGCGCAGCGCGACGGCGCCGAGCGCGCCGCCCGCGACCGCGAGTGCAGCCAGGATCAATCCCTTCTTGGCCATGGTGAATTAAGCGCCTGCGCTCTTGCCCCGATGCCTGGCGTTAATAGTAGCCCTTCGGCTGCAAGGGCTCGACGCCGCCGACGTTCGTCATGTAAGTCTCCCACTGGTTCACCAGCGTGGTGACCACGTCGGAATTCTGCGCCGAAACATCGTCGGTCTCGCCGCGGTCCGTGTCGATGGCGAACAATTCCCAGTGTCCGTCGAGCGGACCCAGCGGCGGCTCGGTCCAGCGCGCCTTCCACTTGCCGTCGGGGCTGCGCAGGTAAGCGCGGCCGTAGGACTCGTCGCCGAAGGGCGCGGTATGGACCTGCCCGCTCGCCTGCCCTTCCAGCACCGGCAGCAAGGACACCCCGGTGACGGGATAGACGTAGCGGTTGTCGTATACCACCTTGCCCTTGTTCTGGTCTACGCCCGTGGCCGGATTGACCAGGGGCGGCGCCGGCACGTTCGGCGGCGTCACGCCGGCCAGGGCGAGGAAGGTGGCGGTATTGTCGGTGACGTGGGTGAAGGCGCCGATGGTCGGCTGCTGCAGCACCTGCCGCGGCAGGTGGACGATGGCCGGCACCGACACGCCGCCCTCGCCGGAATAACCCTTGGTCAGGCTGAAGGGCGTAGCGCTGACCTCGGCCCAGCGGAAACCGTACTGGATCTTCTTGGCGCTGGTCTGGCCGTTGTCCGCGCCCAGGGTTTCGTACACCGGCGACTGCGCATTGGCCTCGTCGGTAGCCGTGGGATCGGCGCCCGAATCGATCGGCCAGCCCTCGGCGCCGTTATCCGACTGGAACATGATGAAGGTGTTGTTGTATTCGCCGATGTCCTTCAGGTGCTGGATCAGCAGGCCGATGTCGTGGTCGAGGTTCTCGACCATGCCGGCATAGATCTCCATGTAGCGCGCCTGCGCCCTCTGCTCCAGCGGCGACAGCGACTCCCATTTCTTGTCGACATAACCCCGGTTGTAGTCGATATAGCCATCGGCGGGGCTGTGCAAGGCGCTGATGTACTTCGCATTGGCGGTGCCGGCATCTGGCGTGGCGGCCGAGCGGGTCAGCGTCTCCGGCAATCCGGCGAAGGGATTGAAGTCCGCCGGGATGATGCCGAGCTGCTTCTGCCGCGCCAGCCGCGCGGCGCGAATCACCTCGTATCCCTGGTCGTACTTGCCGACATAGTTGTGCAGGTAGGGGTCCGGCACCGCCAGCGGCCAGTGCGGCGAGGTGTAGGCGGCGTAGGCGAAGAAGGGCTTGCCGTCGCCGTGATTCAGATCGATGTAGGAAATCAGCTTCTGCGTGTAGAAGTCGGTGGAGTAGAACACGGCCGGGGTGCCGCCCGCCCCGCCGGGCTGTCCCGGCTGCCCGGGCTGCACATAGACGCCATCCTCGGTGTAATTCTTGGAGCCGGCTGCTTCGTGTGCGAAGTGATTGCTGGCGGCACCGCCGAGCAGGGCGTAGCTGTGCTCGAAGCCCCACTGGTCCGGTGTCTGGCCGGCGTTGCCGGTGCTGCCGACGATGCCGGAGCCCAGGTGCCACTTGCCGGCCATGTAGGTGTGATACCCCGCATCCTTCAGCAGCTGCGCGACCGAAAGGGAGCGGTCGTTGAGATAGCCTTCATACCCGGGCAAGCCCTTGCGCTCGTCCGTCGGCGCACCCATGGTGCCTTCGCCGACGAGGTGATGATCGGTGCCGGAGATCAGCATCGAGCGCGTGATGGCGCAGACCGTTCCGGCATGATGGTTGGACAGGATGCGGCCGCTCGCCACCAGCGCATCCAGGTTCGGCGTGTCGATCTCGCCGCCCATGGCATGGATGTCCGAATAGCCGAGATCATCGGCCATGATGTAGAGGATGTTCGGCTGCGCGGGCGGCGGCGCGGCATTGTCGTCGTTGCTGCAAGCAGCCAGCAGGGCGACGGTGGCTGCGGCGATCAGCGTCTTGCGAAAGCCCGGACGCGCGGGCGCCGGAAACTGGAAGCTCATTGTTTTTTTCGGCCGGTGGAGGTGACGGGCCGCGAAATTCTAGTCAGGCGTTCCAGGCATTGAAAATAATCATTTGGCGCGTTCGCGTGCGCTTATGATCTAAGAGTGCAGCGCCGCACCTTGGCATAGTACTTTCAGGTATGACTTTATGATCAATTCCTGGCGCCGGATGTAAAGCTGCTTAACATGACGCAGCCCCGGTGTTTGCGGCAACGCCGGATGCATTGAATGAAATGAATTGCGTCGAAGGACTGGACATAAAAAAAGCCCGCTCGGAAGCGGGCTTTTTCATGCATCAGGCCAGGCTCAGCCCCCCAGGTAGTCGAGTATCCCCTCGGCCGCCTGGCGTCCTTCGAACACCGCGGTGACCACCAGGTCGGAACCGCGCACCATGTCGCCGCCGGCGAAGATCTTGGAGTTGGTCGTCTGGAACTTGCGCTGCTCGGAGGTCTTGATGCGGCCGTCCTGCTGCAGTTCGACGCCGTGCTCGGTGATCCAGGCCGCGGGGCTGGGGCGGAAGCCGAAGGCGATGAGCACGCGGTCGGCGGGAATGACTTCCTCGGAGCCGGCCACCACTTCCGGCTGGCGACGGCCCTTGGCGTCGGGCTTGCCGAGGCGGGTTTCGACCATTTTCACGCCCTCGACCTTGCCGTCGCCGACGATTTCCACCGGCTGGCGGTTGAACAGGAAGCGCACACCCTCTTCCTTGGCGTTGGCGACTTCGCGCTTGGAGCCGGGCATGTTGGCCTCGTCGCGGCGATAGACGCAGGTGACGCGGGCGGCCTGCTGGCGCGCGCTGGTGCGGTTGCAGTCCATCGCCGTGTCACCGCCGCCGAGCACGACCACGCGCTGGCCGCGGACGTCGATGAACTGCGCGGGATCGGTCTCGATGCCCATGACGCGGTTGACGTTGGAGATGAGGAAGGGCAGCGCCTGCGTCACGCCGGGCAGGTCCTCGCCGGGGAAGCCGCCCTTCATCTCGGTGTAGGCGCCCATGCCGAGGAACACGGCATCGTACTCGTTGAGCAGCTGCTCGAACGGGATGTCGCGGCCGATCTCGGTGTTGAGGCGGAACTCGACGCCCATGCCTTCGAGCAGGCCGCGGCGGGTCTTCACCACTTCCTTTTCCAGCTTGAACGGCGGGATGCCGAAGGTGAGCAGGCCGCCGATCTCGCTGTAGCGGTCGTACACCACCGCCTGCACGCCGTTGCGGGTCAGCACGTCGGCGCAGCCGAGGCCGGCCGGGCCGGCGCCGACGATGGCGACGCGCTTGCCGGTGGGGACGACGTTGGACATGTCCGGGCGCCAGCCCTGCTTCACCGCTTCATCGGTGATGTACTTCTCGATGTTGCCGATGCTGACGGCGCCGAAGCCGTCTTCCAGGGTGCAGGCCCCCTCGCACAGGCGATCCTGCGGGCAGATGCGGCCGCAGATCTCCGGCAGGGAGTTGGTCTGGTGCGACAGCTCCGCCGCGGCGAACAGGTTGCCTTCCTGGATCAGCTTCAACCAGTTGGGAATGAAGTTGTGCACCGGGCACTTCCACTCGCAATACGGATTGCCGCAATCGAGGCAGCGCCCGGCCTGGGCCGCGGCCTGGTCGGACTTGAACTGGCCGTAGATCTCGCGGAAATCGTGCAGGCGGATTTCCACCGGGGCTTTCTTCGGATCCTGGCGCGGGAGGTCCAGGAACTGCATTACATTCTTGGCGGCCATTAGCGTACTTCTTCGAAAAAGTGATCAGTGGCTGGTGGCCAGTGACTGGTAAAAGCAAAAGACGGGCGCGTAGCGGCCGTTACCGGCCACTGGCCACTAACCACTGGCCACCGCTTCATCACGCCGCTGCCCGGATGGTGACCAGCAGGGAGCCGATGTCCGCCGCCTTGGGCTTGGCCAGCCAGAACTTGCCGACGTAATCGCGAAAGTCGTCGATGATCTCCTGGCCCCATTCGCTGCCGGTGGCTTCGACGTAGTTGCGCAGCAGGTCCAGCAGGTAGTGGCGGTGGCCTTCCATGTGTTCGGCAACGATGCGATGGATGTCGATGAGTTCGTGGTTGTAGCGGTCGACGAAGTTGCGCTGCTCGTCCAGCACGTAGGCGAAGCCGCCGGTCATGCCCGCGCCGAAGTTGACGCCGACCCTGCCCAGCACCACCACCACGCCGCCGGTCATGTACTCGCAGCCGTGGTCGCCCACGCCTTCCACCACCGCCAGCGCGCCGGAGTTGCGCACGCCGAAGCGCTCGCCCGCGGTACCCGCTGCATAGAGCGTGCCGCCGGTGGCGCCGTAGAGGCAGGTGTTGCCGATGATGACGGTCTTGTTGGTCTCGAAACGCGCCGCGCGCGGCGAGCGGATGACGATGCGCCCGCCGGCCATGCCCTTGCCGACGTAGTCGTTGGCCTCGCCTTCCAGCTCGAGGTTCAGGCCGCCAGCGTTCCAAACGCCGAAGGACTGCCCGGCGGCGCCGCGCAGACGCAGGGTGATCGGCGCATCCGACATGCCGAGGCTGCCGTGGCGCCGCGCGATCTCGCCGGACAGGCGCGCGCCGACCGAACGGTGGGTGTTGTTGACCTCGTACTCGAACACGCCGCCGGCCTTCTTCTCGATGGCGGGCAGGGCGTCGGCCACCATGCGCTCGGCCAACTCGCCCTTGTCGTGCGGCGGATTGGCGCTGGTGCAGAACTGCGAGGACTGGCTGACCATGCCGGCCGCCGACAGGATCGGCGACAGGTCGAGGCCGCGCTGCTTGTCGGTGACGCCCTCGGCGATCTCCAGCAGGTCGGTACGGCCGATCAGCTCGGCCAGGGTGCGCACGCCGAGGCTGGCGAGCCAGATGCGGGTCTCTTCCGCGACGAAGCGGAAGTAGTTCATGGCCATTTCCGGCAGGCCGACGAAGTGGCTGCTGCGCAGCACCTTGTTCTGCGTGGCGACGCCGGTGGCGCAGTTGTTGAGATGGCAGATGCGCAGGTACTTGCAGCCCAGCGCAACCATCGGCCCGGTGCCGAAGCCGAAGCTCTCGGCGCCGAGGATGGCCGCCTTGATCACGTCGAGGCCGGTCTTGAGGCCGCCGTCGGTCTGCACGCGGACCTTGTCGCGCAGGCCGTTGAGGCGCAGCGTCTGGTGCGTCTCGGACAGGCCCAGCTCCCACGGCGTGCCGGCGTACTTGACCGAGGTCAGGGGGCTGGCGCCGGTGCCACCGTCGTAGCCGGAGATGGTGATCAGGTCGGCATAGGCCTTGGCCACGCCGGCGGCGATGGTGCCGACGCCGGGGCCGGAGACCAGCTTGACCGAGACCAGGGCCTGCGGGTTGACCTGCTTCAGGTCGAAGATCAGCTGGGCCAGGTCTTCGATCGAGTAGATGTCGTGGTGCGGCGGCGGCGAGATCAGCGCCACGCCGGGCCGCGCATAGCGCAGCCGCGCGATCATCTCGTTGACCTTGTCGCCGGGCAGCTGGCCGCCTTCACCGGGCTTGGCGCCCTGCGCCACCTTGATCTGCAGCACTTCGGCGTTGATCAGGTATTCCGGCGTCACGCCGAAGCGGCCGGAGGCGACCTGCTTGATCTTGGAAGTCTTCTCGGTGCCGTAACGCGCCGGGTCTTCGCCGCCCTCGCCGCTGTTGGATCGGCCGCCGAGGCGGTTCATGGCGATGGCCAGGGCTTCGTGCGCTTCCGGCGACAGGGCGCCGAGCGACATGCCGGCGGAGTCGAAGCGCTTGAGGATCTTCTCGATCGGCTCGACTTCCTCCAGCGCGATCGGCTCGGCCTTGCCGCTGAGCTTGAGCAGGTCGCGGAAAGTCGCCACGGGGCGCAGGTTGACCAGGTCGGCGTAGACCTTGTAGTCGTCGTACTCGCCGGAGCGCACCGCCTTGTGCAGGGTGTTGATGATGTCCGGGTTGTAGGCGTGGTACTCGCCGTTGTTGACGTACTTGTACAGGCCGCCCTGTTCCACCGGCTTGCGCGGGGTCCAGGCCAGCAGCGACAGCTGGGTCTGCTCGCCTTCCAGTTCGGCGAAGCGCGCGCCCTGGATGCGGCTGACGGTGCCTTCGAAGCACAGGTTCACGATCTCGTCGTGCAGGCCGACGATCTCGAACAGCTGGGCGCCGCGATAGCTCGAGATGGTGCTGATGCCCATCTTCGACATGATCTTGTACAGGCCCTTGTTGATGCCCTTGCGGTACGAGGCGGCCAGTTCTTCCGGCGCCTTGCCCTTGATCTCGCCGTTGCGCGCCATCTCGTAGAGGCTGGCGTAGGCGAGGTACGGGTAGACGCAGGAGGCGCCGTAGCCGATGAGGCAGGCGAACTGGTGCGGATCGCGCGCCACCGCGGTCTCGACGATGATGTTGCAGTCGCAGCGCAGGCCTTCGCGGATCAGGCGGTGCTGCAGCGCGCCGACGGCGAGCAGGGCATGGATCGGCAGCTTGTCGCGGGCGATGTTGCGGTCGGACAGCACCAGCACCACGCTGCCGGCCTTGACCGCTTCCAGGGCGCGCTCGCACAGCGCCTCGAGCGCGGCGCGCAGGCCGAGCTTCGGCTCGTAGTTGAGGTCGATGACGGTGTGGGGATAGCCGTCCTCGCCCAGCGACAGCAGCTTGCGGAACTTGGCCTCGGACAGCACCGGCGAGTCGACCAGCAGGCGCGCGGCGCGCTCCGGGGTCTCGTCGAACATGCCGCGCTCGGCGCCGAGCGAGCACTCCAGCGACATCACGATCTGCTCGCGCAGCGGGTCGATCGGCGGGTTGGTGACCTGGGCGAATTGCTGGCGGAAGTAGTCGAACAGCGAGCGCACCTTGGCCGAGAGCACGGCGAACGGCGTGTCGTCGCCCATCGAGCCGACGGTTTCCTGCCCGGTCTCGGCCAGGGTGCGCAGCACTTCGCCGCGCTCTTCCTGGCTCAGCTGGAACAGCTTCTGGTACACCGCCACGCTTTCCGGGTGCAGTTTGTCCAGCGCCGCCGGATCGTCGTGCAGCGAGGATTCGAGGCGCCGGATGTTGCGCTTCAGCCACTGCTTGTAGGGCTGGCGCGCGGCCAGCATGCGGTCGATGTCCATCGGCCGCAGCAGGCTGCCGGACTCGGTGTCGATGGCCAGCATCTGGCCCGGGCGCAGGCGGCCCTTCTCGACCACGTCCTCGATCGGCACTTCGTTGACGCCGATTTCGGAGGCCAGGGTGATGATGCGGTCGCGGGTGATGACGTAGCGCGTCGGGCGCAGGCCATTGCGATCGGTGGCGCAGACGGCGTAGCGGCCGTCGGTCAGCACGATGCCGGCCGGGCCGTCCCAGGGCTCCATCTGCAGCGAGTTGTACTCGTAGAAAGCGCGCACGTCGGCGTCGAGACTCTCGACGTTCTGCCAGGCCGGCGGGATCAGGCCGCGCATCGCGGCGAACAGGTCCATGCCGCCGGCGAGCAGCACTTCCAGCATGTTGTCCAGGCTCTGCGAGTCGGAGCCACTGAGCGAGACCAGCGGCGCGATCTCGTCGATGTCGGTGAGGTCCTCGCACTGGTACTTGTAGCGGCGCGCCTGTGCCCACATGCGGTTGCCGGCGATGGTGTTGATCTCGCCGTTGTGCGCCAGGAAGCGGAACGGGTGCGCCAGCCGCCACTGCGGCAGGGTGTTGGTCGAAAAGCGCTGGTGGAACACGCAGATCGAGCTTTCCAGGCGCGGGTCGGACAGGTCGGTGTACAGCACCGGCAGGTAGGCCGGCATCACCAAGCCCTTGTAGACGATGACGCGGCAGGACAGGTGGGTGACGTAGAACTCGGTGTCGCCCTCCGCCTCGAGGATCTTCTCGGCGCGGCGGCGCGCCTTGTACAGCTTCAGCTCGAAGGTGAACTTGTGGGTGCCGCTGGCGGGCACGATGAACACCTGCTCGATGCGCGGCAGGGTCTTCAGCGCCTCGGCGCCGCAGGCGTCCGGATTGATCGGCAATTCGCGCCAGCCCAGCACCTTGAGGCCGTGGTGGGCGCAGGCGTCGCCGAGCACCTCGCGCGCCCGCGCGGCGCGGGCCGGGTCCTGCGACAGGAAGATGTTGCCGGCGCAGTAGTGCTCGCCCAGCTTGAACTTGAGTTCGGCGGCCTTCGCGCGCAGGAAGCGGTCCGGCTTCTTCATCAGCAGGCCGCAGCCGTCGCCGGTCTTGCCGTCGGCGGCGATGGCGCCGCGATGGGTCATGCGTCCCAGGGCATGAATGGCGGTTTTCACCAGCTTATGGCTGGCTTGATCGTCCATCTGGGCGATCATGCCGAAGCCGCAGGCGTCGTGTTCGAACTCGGGGCTGTACAGGCCCGGCTGTGCTGGGTGACTCATGACCGTGTGCCTCTGGCCCCCCACGGGGCCTTTTTGCGGCGGCGCGCCACCCTGCCGCGCGTGCGGCCTTTTTATCGGGCCAGACAGGAAAGCAGGGTGGATGGACGCGCGGCGAACAGTTTCGCCGCAGCGCAACATCGCATTATAGAAGCGGTTTCCAATCCGTCAATGACGGGCCGGCCCGCCCGGCCATTTCCGGCCACCGGCGCGGCTGGCGGCCGCTTTTCCCGGATTTTTCCGCTGCCCCGGAAGCCGCCTTGCGCGGCCTCCGGGGGAACCCTGGAAAAAGGGCCTCAGGAGAACATCAGGTAGCGCCCCACGCCGATGATCAGCAGCCAGGCCAGGATGGCCAGGGTCCAGGCGAAGTTGTGGCGGATCACCTCGCCCTCGTTGCGCACGAACTTGGTGGTGGCGACGCCGACGCTGCAGGTCTGCGGAGCGATCGGCTTGCCCACCTCGGCGCCGACCGAGTTCAGCGTCGGCAGCAGCAGCGGCGGCAGGCCGAGCAGCTTGCCGACCAGCATCTGCACCGCGCCGAACATGGCGTTGGTGGAGGTGTTGCTGCCCGACAAGGCCACGCCGATCATGCCCAGGATGGGGGCGAAGACGATGAACCACAGGCCCATGTGCGACAGCGCGCTGGCCAGCGAGGCGGCCATGCCGGAGTAGTTGTAGACATAGGCCAGTCCGAAGACGAAGACGCCGACCAGGGCGGCGCCCCAGATCTGGAACGCGGTCTTGGCGAAGATCTCGCGCAGCTGCCTGAAGCTCGGGCGCAGCAGGGCGATCACCACCAGCCAGGAGGCGAAGATGGCGGTGCCGCCGACGTAGGGCTTGAAGTCGAAGGCCGAGCTGATGGGCTTCTGCGTCACCGAGGAAATGGCTTCGACCTTCATCGACAGCCAGGAGATCTTGGGCAGGCTGGACCAGGGGCCGGTCCAGGCCACCACCACCACGATCAGCACCAGGAAAGGCAGCCAGGCGCCGAATACCTCGCCGGCGGACGGCGCCGCGGCCCTGTTGGCGGCGGCGGCGATATCGGCCTGCGACACCGGTACGCCGCCGTAGCCGAGCACGGTCTTCGGCCGCCACACCTTGATCAGCGCCAGCAGGGCGATGAAGCAGACGATGGAGCCGGTGACGTCGGGCAGGTAGGGCCCGAGGTACACGGCCACCGGCAATTGGCCGGCAACGTAAGCGAGCGAGCCGACGATGGCGAGCGGCCAGCCGTCGCGCAGGCCGGCGCGGCCGGACACCAGGTAGATCAGGATCCACGGCGGCAGCAGGGCCAGCACGGCGACGACGTAGCCGACCGAGGCCGACAGGTCGAGCAGCGGCAGGCCGGTGACCGCGGCCAGGGCGATGATCGGCGCGCCGAGAGCGCCGTAGGAGACCGGCGCATTGTTGGCGATGGCGGCGACGCGGATGGCGTCGATGTCCGGGATGCGCAGGGAGATCAGCAGGGGCGCCACCACCGCCCAGGGATAGCCGAAGCCGACCAGGCCTTCGAGGAGGGCGCCGAAGGCCCAGGCGAACAGCAGGGTCTGGATGCGCACGTCGAGCGTGCCCTGCGATACCAGCCAGGCGCGCAGCCGCTCGAAGCGGCCGGTGATGACCAGGGTGTTGAACAGCATCAGGCCCCAGAAGGTGATCCAGTCCACCGCCCAGGCGCCGTTGAGGCTGCCGTAGAAGTAGGAGCGCGCGCCGCTGTCCAGCGGCATGCCCCAGACCAGCCAGGCGAGCAGGAAGGTGACGACGGAACCGATCATCGCCGCCAGCCAGGCGGTGCGGCGCAGCCACACCAGCAGGAGCAGCAGCACCGCCAGGGGAACCAGGGCAACGGCGGCGGTAGCCGCCATGTTGCCCAGCGGATCGAGCACTTGGTTGAACACGATCATCTCCTCCGAGGCGTTCCGTCGTGCGGAACGTCGATTGAACCCGGTTTTTTATGCCTCCGCCCCCGCGCTCCATGCCGCGTCCGGCGGGGTTTATGCGCTGGAATATAGACCCCTGTGAGTGTCCGCGGGTTACCGTCCGGTTGTCCTACGACTAAAGTCGTACGCAGATGTACCGCGACAAGCAGGCAAGGCCGCGCCGCGTGCAGGCAGAATTGGCGCTCGCCTTGCGGTACCGTAGCCAGGCTCATCCCCGAACGCGCCAGCCGATGTCCGCCACCGCCATGAATGCCGCCCCCTCCGCCAGCGCAGCCGCCCTGTTGCCGCGGCTGCGTGCCGCACTGCCGGGCGAGGCCCTGCTGACCGAGGCGGAGGACCTGCATCCCTACGAATGCGATGGCCTGTCGGTCTATCGCGGGGTACCGCTGGCGGTGGCCTTGCCCGCCACCGCCGAGGCGGCGGCGCAGGTGCTGCGGCTGTGCCGTGAAGCCGGCGTGCCAGTCATCGCGCGCGGCGCCGGCACCGGGCTGTCCGGCGGCGCCACACCACGTGCCGGCACGGTGGTGCTGTCGCTGGCCAGGCTCAACCGCATCCTGGAGATCGACCCGCTGGCGCGCGTGGCGCGGGTGCAGCCCGGCGTGCGCAACCTCGCCATCTCGGAAGCGGCGGCGCCGCTGGGCCTGTATTACGCGCCCGATCCATCGAGCCAGATCGCCTGCACCATCGGCGGCAACGTCGCGGAGAACTCCGGCGGCGTGCATTGCCTCAAGTACGGCCTCACCGTGCACAACCTGCTGCGGCTGAAAGTGGCGACCATCGACGGCGAGATCATAGAACTGGGTGCGGAGGCGCTGGACGCGCCGGGCTACGACCTGCTGGCGCTGTTCACCGGGTCGGAAGGGCTGCTCGGCGTGGTGGTGGAAGCCACGGTGCGGCTGATCCCGAAACCGGAGTGCGCGCGCGTGGTGCTGGCCGCGTTCGACGACCTGGGCAAGGCCGGCCAGGCGGTGGCGGACATCATCGGCGCCGGCATCATTCCCGCCGGGCTGGAGCTGATGGACCAGCCCGCCATCGCCGCGGTGGAGCCCTTCGTCCACGCCGGCTATCCGCTCGACGCGGCGGCGATCCTGCTGTGCGAGTCCGACGGCACGCCGGAGGAGGTGGCGGAGGAGATCGTGCGCATGGAAGCGGTGATGAGCGCCGCCGGCGCCACCGATTGCCGCGTCTCGCGCGACGAGGCCGAGCGCCTGCGCTTCTGGGCCGGCCGCAAGGCCGCCTTCCCGGCGGTGGGCCGCATCTCGCCGGACTATTACTGCATGGACGGTTCGATTCCGAAGAAATGCCTGGCCGCGGTGCTGGAGGCGATCCGCGGCATGGAGCGCAAGTACGGACTGCGTTGCGCCAACGTGTTCCACGCCGGCGACGGCAACCTGCATCCGCTGATCCTGTTCGACGCCAACAAGCCGGACGAGCTGCATCGCACCGAAGCCTTCGGCGGCGAGATCCTGGAATTGTGCGTGCGCCACGGCGGCAGCATCACCGGCGAGCATGGCGTGGGCATCGAGAAGATCGACCAGATGTGCGTGCAGTTCGGCAGCGAGGAGCTGGAAGTGTTCCATGCGCTGAAGCACGCTTTCGATCCCGAGGGCCTGCTCAACCCCGGCAAGGCGGTGCCGACCCTGCACCGCTGCGCCGAGTTCGGCCGCATGAAGGTGCACGGGGGACAACTGCCGCATCCCGAACTGCCGCGATTCTAGGATCATGGAATCCATTCCCATGAGCGAAGACGTGGCGGCGCTGAGCGAGCGCATTCTCGCCGCGGCGGCAAACGGCCGCGCGCTGTGCATCCGCGGCGCCGGCAGCAAGGATTTCTACGGCGGCCCTCTGCAGGGCGAGCCGCTCGATACCATCGGCCTGCGCGGCATCGTCGATTACGAGCCGACCGAGCTGGTGGTGACGGCGCGCGCCGGCACACCGCTGGCGGAACTGGAAGCGGCGCTGGCCGAGCGCGGCCAGGTGCTGCCGTTCGAGCCGCCGCGTTTCGGCGGCGGCACACTGGGCGGCGCGGTAGCTGCCGGCCTGTCCGGCCCACGCCGGCCTTATGCCGGTGCGGCGCGCGATTTCGTGCTGGGCCTGCGCCTGCTCGACGGCCAGGGAAGACATCTGCGCTTCGGCGGCCAGGTGATCAAGAACGTCGCCGGCTTCGACGTGTCGCGCCTGCTGACCGGCAGCCTCGGCACCCTGGGGCTGCTCACCGAGGTGACGCTGAAGACGCTGCCGCGACCGCCGGCGGAAACGAGCCTGCGCTTCGAACTGGACGAAGCCACGGCGCTGCGCCGCATGAACGAGTGGGCGGCGCGGCCCCTGCCGCTGTCGGCGAGCAGCTACCACGATGGTGCGTTGCGACTGCGCCTGTCGGGCGCCGAAGCGGCGGTGCGCGAGGCCTGCGGCAAGCTGGGCGGCGTAGCGTTTTCCGGCGGTGATTACTGGGATGGGCTGCGCGACCAGCACGATGCTTTCTTCAAGAGCGCGGCGACGCTGTGGCGCGTATCGCTGCCGCAGACCGCGCCCCCCCTGCGCGGCGACGCGCCCCAACTGATCGAATGGGGCGGCGCCCTGCGCTGGCTGGCCGGTTCACAGGATGCGGTGGCGTTGCGCCGGCAGGCGGCCGAACTGGGCGGCCATGCCACGCTGTTCCGCGGCGCCGACAAATCCGCCGGTGTATTCCAGCCGCTGCCGGCCGCGCTGGCGCAGCTGCACCGGCGCATCAAGGCGGTGCTCGATCCCGCCGGCATCTTCAATCGCGGCCGCCTCTACCCGGAATTCTGAAGAGACCCCCGCCCGTGCAAACCCAGCTCCTGGCCTCGCTGCTCGAAACCGCCGACGGACGCGAGGCCGATTCGATCCTGCGCAAATGCGTGCACTGCGGCTTCTGCACCGCCACCTGCCCCACCTACCAGCTGCTCGGCGACGAACTCGACGGGCCGCGCGGACGCATCTACCTGATCAAGCAGGCGCTGGAAGGCGCACCGGTCACGCGCAAGACGCAGCTGCACCTGGACCGCTGCCTGACCTGCCGCTCCTGCGAGACCACCTGCCCTTCCGGCGTGCGCTACGGCCGGCTGCTGGACATCGGGCGGCAGCATGTCGAGCACGCCGTGCCGCGCGGCCCGTGGCAGCGGCTGCAACGCAGGGCACTGCTGCTGTTGCTGCCGAACCGGCCGCTGTTCGGCCTGCTGCTGGCGTTGGGCCGGCTGCTGCGGCCCTTGCTGCCGGTACGGCTGCGCCAGTCGGTGCCGCCCCTGCAACCGGCAGGCGACTGGCCGACGGCGCAGCACGCGCGGCGCATGCTGCTGCTGGAAGGCTGCGTGCAGCCGGCGATCGCCCCGGTCATCGACCGGGCGGCGGCCCGCGTGCTGGACCGCGCCGGCGTCACCCTGGTGCGCGCCGCCGGGGCCGCCAGCTGCTGCGGCGCCCTGGCGCATCACCTGTCGGAAGAAGAGCGGGCGTTGCAGCAGGCGCGCCGCAACATCGACGCCTGGTGGCCGGAGATCGAGCGCGGCGCGGAAGCGGTGCTGGTCACCGCCAGCGGCTGCGGCGTGATGGTGAAGGATTACGGCACGCTGCTGCGCGAGGATGCGCGTTATGCCGAGAAGGCGGCGCGGGTCTCCGCGCTGTTCCGCGACCTGAGCCAGGTGGTGGCGGCCGAAGCGGCGCGCCTGCCGCCGATCCCGCAAATGAAGGCACGGATCGCAGTGCATTCGCCCTGCACGTTGCAGCACGGTTTACAGATCCGCGGCGTGGTGGAGGAGTTGCTGCGCAAAGCCGGCTTCACCCTGCTGCCGGTGGCCGACGGGCATCTCTGCTGCGGCTCCGCCGGCACCTATTCGATCCTGCAACCGGAACTGTCGCAGCGACTGCGCAACAACAAGCTGGCAGCATTGCAGGCCGGGGCACCGGAGACCATCGTCACCGCCAACATCGGCTGCCTGACCCACCTGGGCGCCGGCAGCGAACGGCCGGTGCGGCACTGGATCGAACTGCTGGACGAGGCGCTGACCTAAGTCAGCGCCGGTCTTTCAGGCCGGCACGAACACGATCTTGTGGCTGCCGGCGTCGCCGGCCAGTTCCCGGTAGACCTTGACGGCTTCGCTGAGCAAGCGTTCTTGCGGCGGGGGCGGCGGCGGCAGCAGGCCGGTGGCGAAGGCGATGCTGAAGCGGTCCAGCATGGCCGCGCAGGCGCGGCTGTCGTATAGCAGCGAGTTGATGCCGATGATGCTGCCGCCACGGCGATACAGGTCGAGCAGGGGCAGCTCGCTGACCCCGCCCGGCGGCGCGGCGATGGTGGCGATGCGGCCGAATTCGGCCAGGGCCGCCACCGAGGGGCCGAGCCAGGCGCCGGTGGTATCGAAAATCAGGTCGGCGCCGGCCGGGTAATATCGGCGCACCGCGGTGGAAAGGTCCTCGCTCTCGCCCAGCAGGATGGCCTCGAAGCCTTCCGCCGTCAGCTGCTCGACCTGCGCGGGACGGCGTACCGCGCCGATCACCTGGGCGCCGCACCAGCGGCCCAGGGCCATGGCGGCACGGCCCACGGCGCCGGCGGCGCCGATCACCAGCAGGCCCTCGCCGGGAGAGATGCCGCTGCGCTCGAGCGCATCCCAGGCCGTGGTGTAGGGGACGCCACAACTCGCCGCCTGGGCGAACGTGAGCAGCGAGGGCTTGGGGGCGATGCCGTCCTGCGGCACGGCGATACGCTCGGCGTGGCTGCCGTCGCGGACGAAGCCGAATTCCTTGCCGGTACCCCACACTTCTTCGCCGATCATCTCGGCCGGGCCGTCGATGACCACGCCGGCGAAATCGCGGCCCGGAGTGCGAGGCAGGGTGGTATAGGGGAAGCGGCCCAGCACGTTCTTGACGTCGCTGGGATTGAGACCGGCGGCGCAGACTTCCACCACCACCTCGCCCGGCTGCGGGCGCGGCGGCGCGATGGTCTGGAGGGACAGCGCGTCGAGGCTGCCGGTATGGTCGAAACGGAGTGCTTTCATCATGGGGCGGGAGTTTAAAGCAGTTGCTGGTGCTTAGTGGTCAGTAAAAGCACACTCTTTCTGCCGTTACCAATCACCAGCCACCAATCACTGACCACTAGCTTCAGCGCAGGCGCCGCGGATCGAACAGGCGCTCGTACTCGTCGATGGCGTAGCGGTCGGTCATACCGGCGATGTAGTCGGCGACCACGCGGGCGCGGCCATTGTCGCCGGCTTCCTGGTGCGCCGCCTCGGCCTGGGCGGAAAACTCCGGCAGCAGCAGGCGCGGATCGGAGTTCAGCGCGGTGAACAGCTCTTTCACCACCTTCTGCGCCTTCACCGTCATGCGGTAGACCTGGTGGTGACGGTAGAGCTGGTCGCGCAGGAAGCTCTTCAGTTCCAGATTTTCGGCCAGGATCTCCGCGCCGAACCCGACCAGGGGTTTGGACTGGGCACGCACCTCGTCCGGATGTTTCGGCTTGAGCTTGCGCAGGCGCGCGGCGGTCTGCTCCACCAGGTCGGAGACCAGGGTGTTGATCATGCGGCGGATGGTTTCGTGGCGCAGCTGCTTCGGCGTCAGGCTGGAGTAGGCCTTCAGCACCTGGTCGTGGTGGCGCGCGAACAACGGCACCTCGCGCAGCTGCTCGATGCTGAGCAGCCGTGCGCGCAGGCCGTCGTCGACGTCGTGGTTGTTGTAGGCGATCTCGTCGGCGAGGTTGGCCAGCTGCGCTTCCAGGCCGGGCTGCTGCTTCCTGATGAAGCGCTGGCCGATATCGCCGAGGGTGCGGGCGCGCTTCAGCGAACAGTGCTTGAGGATGCCCTCGCGCGTCTCGAAGCTGAGATTGAGGCCGCGGAAGTCGGCGTACTTGTCCTCCAGCTCGTCGACCACGCGCAGCGACTGGGCGTTGTGCTCGAAGCCGCCGTAGGGGCGCATGCATTCGTTCAGCGCGTCCTGCCCGGCATGGCCGAACGGCGTGTGGCCCAGGTCGTGCGCCAGGGCGATGGCCTCCACCAGGTCTTCGTTGAGCGACAGCGAGCGGGCGATGGTGCGGCCGATCTGCGCCACTTCCAGCGAATGGGTCAGGCGGGTGCGGAACAGGTCGCCTTCGTGGTTGACGAAGACCTGGGTCTTGTACTCCAGGCGGCGGAAGGCGGCGGAATGCACGATGCGATCGCGGTCGCGCTGGTATTCGCTGCGGTGGGCCGGAGGAGCTTCGGGAAAGCGCCGGCCGCGCGAGTTCTCATCGTGCGCGGCGTAGGCGGCGAGCGGCTTCATCGTGGTCGTCCGTTTGTTTCGAGCTTCAGCCACAGAAATCCGCGAGGGTCTGCTCCAGGGCATCGGGATCGAAGTCGGCGGTGACCACGGCTTCGCCGATGGCGCGCAGCAACACCAGCCGCACGCGGCCGCCGGCCACTTTCTTGTCCAACGCCATCAGCCGGCGGAAATCCTCGGGCGTCATGCCTTGCGGCGGCCGCACCGGCAGGCCGGCGCGCTTGACCAGCACGGAAACGCGTTCGGCGTCCGCCGCCGCGATCCAGCCCAGGCGCGCCGACATCGCCGCCGCCATGCACAGGCCCAGCCCGACTGCCTCGCCGTGCAGCCATGACTGGTATTTCGTATAGGTCTCGACGGCGTGGCCGAAGGTGTGGCCGAGGTTGAGCATGGCGCGCGGACCGGCGCCGCCGTGGAGCGATTCGCGCTCGTCGGCGGCGACGATGCGCGCCTTGAGGGCGCAGCAACGCTCGATGGCATCGGCCAGGGTCTCGGCATCCAGCGCCAGCAGGCGGTCGAGGTCGCGCTCCAGCCGGGCGAACAGCGAGGCATCGCCGAGCAGGCCGCACTTGATCACTTCGGACAGGCCGGCGGCCAGCTCGCGCGGCGGCAGGGTGCGCAGGGTGTCGGTATCGGCGATCACCGCGCGCGGCTGGTGGAAGGCGCCGATCATGTTCTTGCCGCGGGCGTGATTGACGCCGGTCTTGCCACCGACGCTGGAATCGACCTGGGCCAGCAGGGTGGTGGGAATCTGCACGAAGTCGATGCCGCGCTGGTACAGCGCGGCGCAGAAACCGGTGAGGTCGCCGATGACGCCGCCGCCCAGGGCCACCAGCACGCCGTCGCGCGGCAGGCGCGCCTGCAGCAGCCAGTCCAGCACGACTTCGGCGTTGGCCCAGGTCTTCTGCGTTTCGCCCGCCGGCAGCACCAGCGCCTCGGCCGGGCTCAGGCCGAGCGCCTTGAGCAGGGGCTCCAGGTAGAGCGGCGCGACGTTGGCATCGGTGACGATGCGCACCAGGCGGCTGCGCAGCAGCTTGTAGCTGTCCGGCTCGGCCAGCAGGTGCGGGCCGATGCGGATGCCGTAGCCGCGCTCGCCGAGTTCCACGCGCAGTTCGCGCGCGGCGGCTTCAGAGCGCGGTCGCCGGGCGGGAGAAGTGGTCTTCGATTTCGCGCGCGAGCGTGCGGGCGTTGCGTCCGTCGGTGTGGAGGACGAGGTCGGCGATTTCACGGTAGAGCGGGTCGCGGGTCAGGAATAGCCGTTCCAGCGTGTCACGTCGGTTGCCGCCCTGCAATAGCGGGCGGGTGTCGGAGCGCTCGGTGCGGGCCAGCTGCTGCTCGATACTGGCATGCAGGTAGACCACGAAACCACGCGCCGACAGCCACTGCCGGTTATCCGGATCGAGGATGGCGCCGCCGCCGGTGGCCAGCACCAGGCTATGCCGCTGGGTCAGCTCGCAGATCGCCTGGCGCTCGCGGCGGCGAAAGCCGGCCTCGCCTTCCTTTTCGAAGATGAAGGCGATATTGACCCCGGTGCGCGCTTCCACTTCCTGGTCGCTGTCGACGAAGTCCAGGCCCCGCGCCTCGGCCAGACGGCGGCCGATAGTGGTCTTGCCGGCGCCCATCGGGCCGATCAGGAAGATATTGGCGGATTTGAGCATTGCGGCGGCGGCTTCAACAGCCGGCCGGGCCAGAACCTGGCGGCCGGGTGTGACGGTTCGAAAGTGACACGGGACTTGCACTCATACCGCTGACGGATCGGGCTCCCGCCGGCAGTATAGCCAACGGCAGCCCGCCAGACCCGGCTTCAATCGACCTTGAGTCCCTCGGTCAGGATCTTCGGCGTGATGAATACCAGCAACTCGGTCTTGTTGTTGATGACCTGGTTGTTGCGGAACAGGTAACCCAGGACCGGGATATCGCCCAGCATCGGAATCTTGGTCACGGTGAGGCTGGTGGTCTGCTGGTAAATGCCGCCGAGCACCACGGTCTGGCCGTTGTCGACCAGCACCTGGGTATCGACTTCGCGCGTGTCGATCGACGGGGTGCTGCCGCCGCTGCCGGTGCTGATGTTGGTACCGACGCTGTCGTCGTGCACCGCCAGGTCCATGATGACGCGGCCGTCCGGGGTGATCTGCGGCGTGACGTTGAGCGACAGCACCGCGTCCTTGAACGAGACCGAAGTGGCGCCGCTGCTGGTGGACTGCTGGTAGGGAATCTCGACGCCCTGCTTGATCACCGCCGGCTTGGCGTTGGCGGTGATGACGCGGGGGCTGGACACCACCTCGCCCTTGCCTTCGGATTGCAGCGCCGACAGCTCCAGGTCGACCAGGGTGTTCTTCGCCAGCAGCGACAGGGCGATGCTGCCCGGGGTGCCGGAAGACGCCGGCGCCGGCAGGTTGACGTTGTAGTTGGTGCCGCTGGGAGAGGGCACCGTGAACTTGCCGTTGGTGCTGGTGGTGAAGCTGTTGACGGTGGAATCCGTCGCCGTATTGCTACCGCCGGTGGTCAGGAAATTCTGGCCCAGGTTGCCGACGAAGCTCACACCGAACTGCGTGCCCAGGTCCTTCTCGAAATTGTCGTTGGCGACGACGATGCGCGACTCGATCAGCACCTGGCGCACCGGGATGTCGAGGTGCTGTATCAGCGCACGGATTTCTGCGATCTTGTCGCGGGTCTCCAGCACCAGCAGGCTGTTGGTGCGATCGTCCACGGTGACGCTGCCGCGCTCGGAGAGGATCGAATTGGACTTGTTCTTGACGATATTGCCCAGGTCGGAAGCCTTGGCATAGTTGATCTGGATGATCTCGGAACGCAGCGGCGACAATTGCGTCTTCTGCTTTTCCGCCTCGGCCTCGGCGCGCTCGCGCGAAGCGATTTCCTCCACCGGCGCCACCAGCATCACATTGCCTTGCCGGCGCATGGCCAGCCCCTTGGTGCGCAGGATGATGTCCAGCGCCTGGTCCCAGGGCACGTTCTGCAGGCGCATGGCAATCTGGCCGCTGACGCTGTCGCTGACGATCATGTTGGTGCCGGCGACGTCGGCGATGATCTGCAGCAGCGAACGGATATCGACGCTCTGGAATGACAGGCTGATGCGCTCGCCGGTGAAGGTCGGCTGTTCACGCTGTTTTTCCGCCAGCTTTTCCTGCGATAGCGGCTGCAACTCGAGCACGAACTGGTCGCCGGCCTGGTAGGCCACCTGCTCGAAATCGCCGCCGGCCCCCGGCGTCACCACGATGCGGGTATCGACGCCGTCACGCTGCGCGTCGATGAATTTCACCGGCGTGGCGAAATCGAGCACGTCGAGACGCTTGCTCAGGCGATCCGGCAGCGCGGTGTTCTTGAAGCGGGCGACGATCTTGCCGCTTTCCTCGTGCACATCGACCACGGCGCGCGGATCGGACAGGGAAACCAGCACGCGGCCCTCGCCTTTCTCGCCGCGGCGGAAATCGATCTTGTTGATCAATGCGGCGGAAACCTGCTGCGTCGGGGCGGTGGACCGCGCCGAACTGCCGGCCGCGGGGCCGGCGAGGTCCACCACGATGCGATTGCCGTCGACGGTGATGTTGTAGGCGGTGGGCTGCACCAGCTCGACCACCAGGCGGGTGCGGCCCTGCGCTTCCACCGCGGCAATCGAACGGACCTGCCCGACGCTGACCTTGCGGTAACGCTCGGCCAGGGCCAGATGGGTGTCCGGCAGGTCCACCGACAGGCGTGCCGGCTTGTCGATGGCGAATACCGCCGGCTGCGGCGCGGCTTCGGACAGGGTCAGGGTGATCTGCACCCGGTCGCCGTCGAGCGCGGCGAAATCCACCGCCTTCAATTCACGCGCCGACTGTGCCTGTGCCGGCAAGGTGCCGCAGGCCAGCAATGCAAGCAATGCCAGGCCACGTGCGGCGCAGCGTTTGAAAGACGTTCGTTCGGCGCGGGCCGGAGCGGGTTGTCCGAGAATCTGGCTGAACATAGTACTGCTCCCTTATTTCTGGTCGGCAGCGAGACTGGCTGGCTGCTCTTTGAATCCACCGAAGCCGTCCGGGACGATTTCGTCCAGGGAAATCTCGCTTTCGCTGATCCTGGTGATCTTGCCGAAGTTCTGCCCGATGTAGTTGCCGACGCTGACCCTGTGGATCACCCCATCCGGCGCCCTGACCAGGGCGTAGACAATCTTGTTGTAGTCGATCAGGCCGACCATCTTCAGCGCGTCCAGGGGAAATTCCTCCAGCGGCTCGCGGTTGCGGCTCATGTCGGGACGCACGCCCTCGCCGTTGCGCGCACTCTCCGGCACGCTCGGCGTGAACGGTTCGCGGCGATCACCGGCGACGTAGGCAAAGGCTTCGTACTGCTTGATCTGCGGGATCGGATCGATCTTGGTGCTCTTGCGCGCCTTCACCTGCGCAATGTACTGCTGCAGTTCGTCCATGTCGCTGGAGCAGGCGCCGAGCAGCGTCACCGCCACCAGCAGCAGTCCGCAATGGAGCTTGCGCGCAATCATTTGCCACCCCCGGCCGGGGCTGGCGCGCCCGCATCCTGATAGCGGTAGGTCTTGGCCAGGGCGCTCAAGCGCAGCGTCCCCTTCTTTTCCGCCGGCTTGATGTCGATTTCGTCGATGACGACGATGCGCGGCAACGCGGCGACGCCGCTGACGAACTGCCCCATTTCATGGTAACCGCCGGTCACCGTGATTCGGTTCGGCATTTCCACGTAAAAATCCTTGGTGATCTCGCTCTGCGGCTGGAACAGCTCTTCCTGCAGGTTGCTGGCGATACGGGTCTGCGAGATGTCGTTGAGCAGGTTGGCCACCTCGGCCTTGCTCGGCAATTGCCGCAGCATGTCGCCGAAGGAATGCTGCATCTCCTCCAGCTGCGCCTTGTAGGCATCGAGCGCCGCGACTTTCTGCTGCTTGTTCTCGAATTCCTGACGCAGGCCGACTTCTTTTTGCTGTTCCTGGCCGAGCTGCTCGTATTCCGGCTGCACCAGGAAGTAGACGCCGAAACCGACGATCAGCAGGGCCAGCAGCACGCAGGCGGAGATATGCACCCAGCGCGGCCAAGCGCCGGGGTTCTGCATGTCCAGCGTTTGCAGCTGTTCCAGAATTTCGCGCGGGCTCATTTCCGGGGCGCTCCCGCGGCGGGCTGGGAACTGTCCGTCGCCTTGGTGAGGTTGGTGACCTTGAGCTGGAACTCGCTGCTGCGCAAGCGGTTCTTGTCGCTGGTCCGGATCACCACCAGCTTGGGATCCTTGAACCAGGGCGAGGAATCGAGGTTCTTCATGTAGGCGGAAATGCGGCCGTTGGATTCGGCGACCCCGTCCAGGGTGACGTCCGTGCCGGTCTGCTTGATGCTGGTGAGATAGACGCCGTCGGGAAGCGTATTGATGATCTCGTCGAAGAAATGCACGGTGGCGGAACGGCTCTGCTGCAGCTGTTCGATCACCCGCATGCGCGCCAGCAGGTTGGCCTTGACCTTCTGCAGCTCCTGGATTTCCTTGATCTGCTTGTCCAGCGCAGCGATTTCGGTCTGCAGGATCTTGTTGCGGTCCTGCTGGTGCGAAATGGCCTCATCCATGGCGAAGTAGGCGATGCCGACCAGCGCTGCGCTGGCCAGGAAGGTGATGCCGAGGAGCAGCATGAACTGCTGCTTGCGGCGCTGGCGGCGCTCGGCGCGCCAATCGAGCAGGTTGATTTTTGTCATGGACTGCCTTCCTTAGCCAGCCACGTCGAAGGCGCGATAGGCCAGGCCCGCCGCGATCAGCAGCGAAGCCTCGTCCTGCGCCAGTTGCGCCGGCTTGGCGCGAGCCGCCACCGACATCTGCGCGAACGGGCGCGCCACCACAGTCGGGATCTGCAGGCGCTCCTGGATGGCGGCATCGACGCCCGCGATCTGCGCGCAGCCGCCGGCCAGGATCACCTGGTCGATGGTGCTGTGCTGCGAGGAAGCGGAAAAGAAGAACTGCAGCGAACGGTCGATCTGCTGCGCCATGTCGGCGATGAAGTGCGCCAGCACTTCGCTCTGGTAATTTTCCGGCAGGGTGCCGAGCCGCTTGCCCTTGGACGCTTCTTCCTGCGACATGCCGTAGAAGCGCATGATGTCCTCGGTCAACTGGCGGCCGCCGAAGGCCTGGTCGCGCGTATAGGCGGTCTGCAGGTCGTGCAGCACCATCAGCGAGGTGGTCGACGCGCCCATGTCGACCACGGCGATGGTCTTGCCCTTGCCGCCCTCGGGCATCTGGTGGCGCAGGAACTGGCAGGCGTTTTCCAGTGCGTAGGCTTCGATATCGACCACCACCGGCTTGAGGCCGGCGATTTCCAGCGCCGCCATGCGCTGCTCCACCTGTTCCTTGCGGCAGGCGGCGAGCAGCACGTCGACGGAAGTCTTGTCCTTGGCCGAGGGGCCGAGGATCTGGAAGTCCAGGTTGACCTCCTCGATCGGGTACGGAATGTACTGGTCGGCCTCGGCCTTGATCTGCTCTTCCATGTCCTGCTCGGAGAGCGAGGCCGGCATGGAGATCTGCTTGGTGATGACGGAGGAGCCGGCCACCGCCACGGCGGCATTCTTGGTGCGGGTGCCGGCGCGGTTCACCGCGCGCGCGACAGCTTCCCCGACCACACGGGGATCCATGACCTGCTTGTCGTTGACGACGTTGCCCGGCAGCGGTTCGACCGCGTAGGCCTCGACGTTGTAGCGATCACCGCGTTTGCTCAGTTCCAGCAACTTGACCGCGCTGGAACTGATGTCCAGGCCGATCAACTCGCCACTGCCGCTCCCGAACAGCGACTCCATGAAGGACATATCGCCCTCGCACCCCAGATACCGAGCCCCCAACAGGCCCCCCGCAGATCACCAATTCCTTTAATGACTCTGCCCCGATTCCACCTTAATATAACGGATGTATTCTGCCACGCAACTATAAGTTACTTCTCCAAGTGCCTGAAAGCAGTCCCAAACCAGGCAACGAGCATAGGCCGGCAAGGCCACCCGAGGGTCCGGTTTGAATCTATACCTGCGTGTTGTACTGATCGCTGCCGCCGTTCTTGCGACCGGCATTCTGTGCGCGATCCTGGGCTTTTTCGGCGTGCGGGCCTATTACGAGCCGCGCCTGCCTTCGGTCGACAGCCTGCACGAACTGAAGCTGGGCATCCCTTTGCGCGTCTACAGCCAGGACGGCGCCCTCATCGGTGAATTCGGCGCCGAGCGCCGCGACCCGCTGCGCTACGAACAGATTCCCCCGCGCCTGGTGCAAGCCTTCCTCGCGGCTGAAGACGACCGCTTCTTCGAGCATCCCGGCGTCGACCTGCAGGGCCTGCTCCGCGCCGGCGTGGTGCTGGTCACCACCGGCGAGAAACGCCAGGGCGGCAGCACCATCACGATGCAGCTCGCGCGCAACGTCTTCCTCAGCCCGGAACGCAGCTTCACCAGGAAAATCAAGGAGATCCTGCTTGCCCTGAAGATCGAACGGGAGCTCAGCAAACAGCAGATCCTGGAGCTGTACCTGAACCGCATCTTCCTCGGCAACCGCGCCTACGGCGTCGGTGCCGCGGCCCAGGTGTACTTCGGCAAGGACACGGCCCAGCTCTCGCTGGGCGAAATGGCCACCCTGGCCGGCCTGCCCAAGGCGCCCTCGCGCGACAACCCGATCGCCGACCCCCGGCGCGCCCAGGAACGCCGCGACTACGTGCTGCGCCGCATGCACGATCTGCACTTCGTCGACGACAACAGCTACAAGCTGGCCGTGGCCGAACCGATCACCGCCCACGAGCATGTCGCCAGCGTGCAGCTGGAGGCCAGCTACGTCGCCGAAATGGCGCGCGCCGAAATGGTCGCCAAGTACGGCGAGGCCGCCTACAGCGACGGCTATTCGGTCATCACCACCATCGATTCGACCCGACAGAAGGCGGCAAATGCCTCCCTGCGCGGCGGCATCTTCGCCTACGAGGAGCGCCACGGTTACCGCGGCGCGGAGGCGAAGCTGCCAGCCGCCGCCCTGGCCGCGCTCGACAGCGACCCCAATGGCGAGATGATCCAGGCGCAACTCGAGGCGCGCCCCCAGGCCGTGTCGATGATCGCCGGCGTGGTGCTGCAGTTCTCGCCGGAATTGCTGCGAATCCAGACCGAAAGCGGCGTGGTCGACCTGCCCAAGGCGGGTTTCGACTGGGCCAGGCTGTCCGACAAGAAGCCGCTGAACCGCGGCGACATCGTGCGGCTGGCCCGCGTCGGCGGCGCCTGGCGCCTGGCGCAGCTGCCGAAAGTGGAGGGCGCGCTGATCGCCCTCAACCCCACGGATGGCGCGGTGCAGGCCCTGACCGGCGGCTACGACTTCTTCCTCGGCGCCTACAACCGCGTCACCCAGGCCAAGCGCCAGCCCGGCAGCGGCTTCAAGCCGTTCCTGTATAGCGCAGCCCTGGCCAAGGGCTACACCCCGGCCTCGGTGTTCCTCGACGCCCCGGTGGTCTACGTCAACGCCAATCCGGACGACGACTGGCGCCCCGGCAACTACGAGGGCAAGTTCAACGGCCCGATGCGGCTGCGCGAGGCCCTGGCCGAATCGCGCAACCTGGTTTCGATCCGCGTGCTGCAGGCCGTCGGGCTCGACTACGCCATCGACTACGCCGCCAAGTTCGGCCTGCCCAGGGACCGGCTGCCGAAGGACTTGACCCTGGCCCTGGGCAGCGGCGCGCTGACCCCGTGGGAAGTGGCGCGCGGCTACGCGGTGTTCGCCAATGGCGGCTTCCTGGTCGACCCGTACTTCATCCAGTCGATCCACACCGCCGACGGCAAGGAAATCTTCCACGCCCAGCCGAAGCAGGCCTGCCCGGCTTGCGATGTTCCGGCTGCCGATCCGGCCGCACCCGTCGACGGCAAGGTCGCGGCAACTACGCCGCCCGCCGCCCCTGCGCCCGAAATCGCCGCCGCCGATCGCGCACCGCGCGTGATCGACGCCGACGTCGACTACCTCATTACCAGCATGATGCACGAGGTGGTGACACGCGGCACCGGCGCCGCGGTGCGCTCGCTGGGCCGTGACGACCTGGCCGGCAAGACCGGCACCACCAACGACTTCACCGACGCCTGGTTCAACGGTTTCAACCCGGCGCTGGTCACCATCACCTGGATCGGCTACGACCAGCCCACCACCCTGGGCCACGGCGAAGTCGGCGCCAAGGCCGCGCTGCCGGTGTGGATGGATTTCATGAAAGTCGCCCTCAAGGGCGTGCCGCAGCAGACGCTGCCGCGCCCGCCGAGCGTGGTGCAGGTGCCGATCAACCCGGCCAACGGCAAGCTGCTCCCCGCCGACGCGCCGGGCGCGATCCTCGAAGTGGTGCAGGCCGATCACGTGCCGCCGGCGGACGACGGCAAGAGCGCCCTGGGCGACCAGCCGGCGGGCTCGGAGATCTACTGATGGCGCAGCACCACCGGCCCGGCGCGGACCGCGGCGGCGCCGGCGCGTTGTCCAGCCCGATCGTGCAGGAAGCCGCGCGCATCCTGTGCGAGGAGGCGGTGATCGACTACCGCACCGCCAAGCTCAAGGCCGCGCAGCGCCTGGGATTGGGCGGCAACACGCCATTGCCGGACAACGCCAGCATCCAGGCCGCCGTGATCGACTACCAGCGCCTGTTCGGCGGCCGCGAATACGCCGAGCGCTTGCGCCAGCTGCGCGTCACCGCCGTGCAGGCGATGCGCCTGCTGGCCGAATTCCAGCCGCGCCTGAGCGGCGCCGCCGTCAGCGGCGCCATCACCGCGGCACACCGCGTGCAGCTGCATGTCTTCGCCGACAAGGCGGAAGCCCTCGACCTGTTCTTCGAGGACCGGCAGATCCCCTACCGCCAGGACGATCGGGTCTATCGCTATCCCAACGGCAACGAGGAAAACGTGCCCCTGCTGCGCTTCGAGGCGGGAGAGGTCGGCGTGGATATCGCCATGTTCGGCGAGGACGATCTGCGGCGGGCGCCGTTGTCGCCGAGCGACGGTTTGCCGGCAAAGCGCCTGACCCTGACCGAGGCGGAAATCCTGGCGAAGACCGAAGTGGACGCAATCCTGGGAACGGACGCGGCCTGAATCGGCTTTGCAGCCCTGCGGGCCTCGAACAAGGAGAGAGGCGGCCAGTCCCTCAGCTGCGCTTCACCGCCAGCGGCGCAAACGCCTGGCAGGTCGGCATCATGGAAATCGTGTTGATGTTGACGTGCCCCGGCCGGCTGACGACCCAGTGCACGGTGTCGGCGATATCTTCCGGGGTGAGCGGGCTGGTCCCGGCATAGACCGCCTTGGCCTTCGCCGCATCGCCGCCGAAGCGCACCAGCGAAAACTCGCTCTCCGACAGCCCCGGCTCGATCTCGCTGACCCGCACCCCGGTGCCGATCAGGTCGGCCTTGAGGTTGAGGCTGAACTGGCGCACGAAGGCCTTGGTGCCGCCGTAGACGTTGCCCCCCGGATAGGGCCACTCGCCGGCGGTGGAGCCGAGGTTGATGACGTGGCCGCGGTTGCGCGCCACCATGCCGGGCAGCAGCGCGCGGGTGCAGTACATCAGGCCCTTGATATTGGTATCGACCATCAGCTCCCAGTCGGCGAGCTCGGCCTTGTGCCCGGGCTCCAGGCCCAGCGCCAGCCCGGCGTTGTTGACCAGCACGTCGACCTCGGCGAATTCGGCCGGCAACGCGGCCACCACGCGCGCCACCGCGGCGGCATCGCACACATCCAGTTCCAGCGGCAGCAGGCGCGGGCCGAGTTCCTCGCGCAAGGCCTGCAGGCGCTCGAAACGGCGGGCGGTGGCGACAACCTTGGCGCCATCGGCGATGAAGCGGCGCGCGATGGCGGCGCCGAAGCCGGCGGAAGCGCCGGTGACGAAAACGATCATAAAGGCGGTGGCCAGTGGCTAGTGATTAGTGGCCAGTTTAAAGCAGGCAGTGGAGCGCTTCAGCTTTTACTGGCCACTAATCACTAGCCACTGGCCACCGCTCTTCTATGCCGTCGCGGCCCGCGTCGGCATGGCCAGCCCATGCGACACCATCTTCATCACGTCATCGATGACCTGGCGCTCCGGCAGCTTGCCCTGCCACAGGCACCAATGCATGCCGAGGAAGTGGCCGATGCCCATCAGCGCCCAGGCCCGCGCCTCGGCGTCGCCGGGACCGATCTCACCGCGCCGCACCGCCTCGCTCAGCCCCTCGCTGTAACCCTTGGCCAGGCGCTCGTAGTATTCGCGGAACACCGCCTCGTCGACGAACTGCGCTTCCTGCACGATGCGATACAGGCCCGGGTGCTTCTGGGTGAACTCCAGGAAGCCCTGCAGGCTATAGCGCTCGGCCTCGAGCCGGTCGGCGGCGTCGCCGGTGGCGAGCAGCATCTGCTTGCGCAGCTTGCGGCCGATATCGCGCACCAGCGTGACGAAAATCTCTTCCTTGCTGTGGAAGTACAGGTAGAACGTACCCTGGCCGACACCGGCCCGGGTGGTGATGGAACTCACCGAGGCGGCGTGGAATCCCTTGCCGCCGAATTCCTCTTCGGCCGCGCTGAGCAGCTTGCGCCGGGTCGCTTCACCGCGAGCGGTAACCGGCACCAGCTCTTTGAGTATCTGGGCCTTCGGCATCATGGCCGCGCAAACTCCATTGATTCACATAGGACCGGAGCTTAAATCATGGGTTGCCGGAAATGGCAGCGATTTCCGGCACATGAAGCGGGTGCGACCGTGTTTTCCGATGCACGGTGGTTCCCGGCAGAATATCGGTCAACGACGGTTGGCAATCGCGCCAGTCGCCGCCGCGGCGCCCGGCAAGACGGCGACACCACCGGAACCGCCGCGCCGGGCACCGTACTCCAGCGTACGCAGGAACCCGGCGCGGCAGGGCTTGGGACTAGTCAGAGGCTCCCTAGGAAACCGACCGCAGCCGCCGCCCATCCCGCGCCGCGGGGCCGGGGCGGCGCAGGCCGCTGTCCTTGAGCCAGGCGAGGCAATCCTCGAAGGCCCGCGAGATGCGCGTCTGCATGCGGATGCGTTCCAGCTTGGGCCAGGTGGCCCGCTCGCCGTCGCGGATATAGCGCTGCAGATCCTCCGCCGTCAGGTTGGCGAACATGCGCATCAGCTGCGCCGGGCTCTGGCGCGGGAAGATGCTGACATCGCCGCTGTAGCGCTGCTGCAGGATGTCGTTGAGCGCGTCGACGATGCGGCCGCCGGCGAAGCTGTGGCTGTACTGGCGCGCCACTTTCAGCGCATCGCGCCCGGTGACCGTGGCGATCTCGCGGGCGAAGCCGAACAGGCCGCGCTTGCGCGGCTCCAGTTCGCGCATGAACGGCACCACGTGCGGATTGGTCTGGCTGACGATGTAGTGATTGACGTTGTGCAGGCGCGCCAGCCGCAGCATCGGCAGGTCGTTGGCGATGGAGCCGTCGACCCAGCGCTTGCTGCGCATGTAGGGCACGATCTCGCCGCTGTAGTCCAGCGCTTCCAGCATCACCGGCGGGAATACGCCCGGCACGGCGCACGACGCCATCACCGCGCTGCGCACCACCACATTGGGCGCGGTCAGGTAATTGAGCAGGCGCGGCTGCTGATTGGCCTCCGCCGGGGACACGGTGACGCCGAGGATGCGGCGGGTGCGCTCGAACGATTCGAGGAAGCTGCCGGGATGGACGTTGCGGGTCAGGCAGTCCTGCAGCTGCGCCGGATCCATCAGCGACTTCTGTTTCAGCGCCTGGCGCAGGCTGACGCTCTGGAACGCCTGCACATTGAGGTTCTGCGAGTCGAAGATTTCCGGCAGCTCCTCGTCGGTGCGGGTACAGGCCATCGAAGCGATGATCGAGCCGGCGGAAGAGCCCGAGATGACGCGCGGCAGGTTGCCGCTTTCGAACAGGGCCTTGATCACCCCCAGGTGGAACATGCCCAGGGTGGCGCCGCCCGACAGCAGCAGGGCGGAACGGCCGAAACTGGTGCCGGTGCGCTTGAAGAACAACACCTTCTCGGCCGCGCTGAAATCGGGAAAGTCGCCGACGCAGATGTAGTCGAGGCAGCGCGCCGCCTCTTCCAGGTATTCCTCGATCAGGCGCTTGGTGCCGATACGGGAATAAGCATAGAGCAAGGGGTTTGCCGTATTGCCCAGGTTGCCGTGCAAGCCTTCCGCCAGATCATGCACCAGGCGCCGCACATTGCCGGCGCGGCGCAATTCGCGCATCCGCGCCAGTCGCTCGCGGATCAGCAGGTAATCGTAGTCGTCGCTCATCTCGTCCTGTTTCCAGGCATCGCCGCCCTCGAGGCGGTCGAGATCGAGCGCGATATCGCGCCAGGAGCTGTAATCCTGGGCGTTGTCGAGTTCCCTGAGGCGGCTGGCGATCAGCTTTTTGGACATGGCGGCGGCAGGGAGTGTAGCGAGTTGCACACGGTTTGCGGCAAGGCAGGCAATAATAACCATCGGGGAAGAACCGGCAGCACCAGAAAGGGGCGCCGGCACGGCTATTTTTCCCTGTCAAAACAATGGCACGCGCGCCCGCTAGAATGGGGGTTCGCAATTCGACCCAACATGAAAGCCGCCCGCGACTACAAATCACTGCTGCTGGCAGCCATCACCCTGGCGGTGTTCGTCATCGCCATCTGGGTGCTGCACCACAGCCTCGCCAAGCTGCGCCTGTCCGATGTGCTGGCCAGCATCGAAGCGGAGCCGTGGCCGCGCGTGGCCGCCTGCGCCTTCTTCAGCGCCTGCAGCTACGGCATGCTGACCTTCTACGACTACCTGGCGCTGCGCGGCGTGCGCCATCCCCTGCCCTGGCGGCGGGTCAGCCTGACCTCGTTCATCGCCTTCGCCATCGGCCACAGCGCCGGCCTGTCCATGCTCTCCGGCGGCTCGGTGCGCTACCGCAGCTACATCAAGGAGGGACTCAGCGCCTTCGAAATCGCCGGCGTGGTAGGGCTGGTGTCGGTCACCTTCGCCCTGGGCATCGGCACCATGCTGGGGCTGTCGCTGCTGCTCGAATCGCAGCAGGCGGCGCGCATCCTGCACCTCGACCACGCCTGGGAAGCACGGCTGCTGGGCACGGCGATCTTCGTCCTGATTCTCGGCTACCTGTGGCTGACCCAGCGCATCAAGCGCCCCCTGCGCATCCGCGAACGCGAATTCCGCCTGCCGCCGTTCCACATCGGCCTCGGCCAGATCGTCGTGGCCAGCATCGACCTGTGTTTCGCCGCCGCCTCGCTCTACGTCCTGCTGCCCGACGGCATCCCCCTGCATTTCTTCAGCTTCGTCGGCCTCTACGTGCTGGCGCTCCAGTCCGGCGTGATCAGCAATGTGCCCGGCGGCGTCGGCGTGTTCGAATCGGTGCTGATCCAGCTGTTGCCGGGCGGCGCCACCGCCGAGCTGGTCAGCGCGGTGCTGCTGTACCGCTTCATCTATTACTTCGTGCCGCTGGTGCTCGGCGTCGGCCTGTTCGCCGGTCGTGAGGCGATGCGATGAAGCAGTGGCGGTACGCGCGGCAGGCGGCCGAAGCCCTGCGTCCCTGGATCGAACGCTTCGCGCCGCACGTGGCCGCGGGCGGCGTGTTCCTCGCCGGCGTGATCCTGCTGCTGTCCGGCGCCACGCCGGAAATCGACAGCCGCATGGAATGGCTGCGCGGCCTGGTGCCTGACCCGGTGCTGGAAATGTCGCACCTGATCGGCAGCGCCGTCGGCGTCGGCCTGCTGATCCTGGCGCGCGGCCTGTACCAGCGCCTCGACGGCGCCTGGTGGACCACCATGGTGCTACTCGCCGGCGGCATCGCCGCCTCGCTGCTGAAAGGCCTGGACTACGAGGAAGCGACACTGCTGTCGGCGGTGGGACTGGGCCTGTGGTTGACCCGTGACCGCTTCTACCGCCGCGCCTCGATGCTGGACCTGCGCTCCTCCCGCGCCTGGGTCATCTGCACCGTGCTGGTGGTCGGCGCGGCGGTGTGGGTGTCGATGGTGTCCTACCGCGACGTGCAGTATGCCCACGAGCTGTGGTGGCAATTCGCCTTCGACGACGACGCGCCGCGCGTGATGCGCGCCGGCCTGCTCACCATCCTGCTGGCGGCCGGTTACGTGCTGTGGCAGCTGCTCAGCCCGCAGCGCGAGGAACCCGAACTGCCCGACGCCGACGCCATGGCCAGGGCCACCGCCATCGCCATGAGCAGCCAGGACACCCTGTCCTACCTGGCCCTGCTCGGCGACAAGCAGCTGCTGTTCAGCGAGGCCGGCGACGCCTTCATCATGTACCAGCGCTCCGGCCGTTCGATGGTGGCCCTGGGCGACCCGGCCGGCAACCCGGCGCGCTTCGAGGAGCTGTGCTGGAAATTCCGCGAGCTGTGCGACCGCAATTCGAGCTGGCCGGTGTTCTACCAGGTCAGCTCCGAACAGCTGCCGCTGTACCTGGACCTGGGCCTGGAGCTGGCCAAGCTGGGCGAGGAGGCGCGGGTGCTGCTGCCGGAGTTCTCCATGGAAGGCTCCAAGCGCAGCAGCCTGCGCAACGAATACCGCCGCAGCGCCAAGGAAGGCGCCAGCTTCGGCGTGCTCAGCCCGCAGGAAGTGGCGGAGCAGATGCCGCGGCTGAAGGAAATCTCCGACCAGTGGCTGCACAACAAGTCGGCGGCCGAGAAAGGCTTCTCGGTGGGCCGCTTCGACGCCGAATACCTGCGCCGCTTCCCCTGTGCCTGCGTCTACCGCAACGGCCAGATCGTGGCCTTCACCAATCTGTGGCTGTCACGCACCCGCGACGAATTCTCCATCGACCTGATGCGCTACGGCGCCGAGGCGCCGAAGGGCGTGATGGACTACCTCTTCATCGAGCTGATGCTGTGGGGCAAGAAGGAAGGCTACCGCTGGTTCAACCTCGGCATGGCGCCGCTGGCCGGACTGGAAAACCACCCGCTGGCGCCGTTCTGGCACAAGCTGGGGCGCATCGTGCATCGCTACGGCGAAACCTTCTACAACTTCGAAGGTCTGCGTCGTTACAAGGACAAGTTCGGACCGCAGTGGCGGCCGCGTTACATGGCCTCGCCCGGCGGCCTGGTTCTGCCGCGCGTTCTGCTCGACACTGCGGCGCTGATCGCCGGCGGCATGCGGGAGGTGGTGTGGAAGTGAATCGACTGACTCGAGGCGCCGGTGCCCTGCTGCTGGCGCTGGCCATGGGCGGCCTTGCCGCCTGGGCGCCGCCGGCTGCCGCGGCGAACGCCGCCGTTCCGGTGCAGAAGGCCGCGGCCCAACCGGCTGCGCCGGTGCCGCTGGAGAAGCCCGACACCACGCCGCTGCCGCCGAACGCCGAGCGCATCGTCCACGGCCGCTTCAGCGAAGTAGTGATGTACCGGCCGCAAGGGCAGCCGCACAGCTTCGTGCTGTTCCTCACCGGCGAGGAGGGCTGGACGCCGCAGGCGGTGGCTACCGTGCAGGCGCTGGTGCAGAAGGGCGCAATGGTCGCCGGCATCAGCCTGCCGCGCTTCCAGCGCACGCTCGATGCGCAAGCGGGCACCAACTGCGAGTACATCGCCGGCGACTTCGAGAACCTCAGCCACTTCGTGCAGGCCTACTACAAGCTGTCCGATTACCTGCCGCCCGTGGTGGTCGGTCTCGGCGCCGGCGGCGCGCTGGGTTATGCCGAGCTCGCCGAAGGCTCCGCCGACGCCACCGGCGGCGCGCTGCTGCTCGGCTTCAAACCCGGACTGCGGCAGCACAAGCCGCTGTGCACCGGCTACGCCCTGGCCACCGACCGGCACGTCGAGGGCGAGGGCTTCGACGTACTGGCGGCGAAGGCCGTGACGGTTCCCGTCACCCTGTTCACCGATGCCGGCGGCGAGACGGCGGCGAAGCGCTTCGCCGGCCAGCTCGGCCAGGGTAGCGCCATGACCCTGGCCGAGGGCGCGGGCGGCACGCCGCAGCCTTTCCTCGATGCCTTCGGCAAACTGACCGCCACGCTCAAGCCCAGCGCTCCGGCGGCGCCGGCCGGTCTCAACGGCCTGCCGGTGATCGAAGTGCTGCCCAAGGCCGGCGTGCCGCAGACCGACGCCTTCGCCATCCTGATCAGCGGCGACGGCGGCTGGGCCGGCCTGGACCAGGAAGTGGCCGACGCCCTCTCCGCCCAGGGCATTCCGGTGGTCGGCGTCGATTCCCTGCGCTACTTCTGGACCCCGCGCACCCCCGAGTCCGCCGCCGCCGACACCGACCGCATCATCCGCTACTACCTGACCCAGCTGAAAAAACAGCAGGTCATGCTGATCGGCTATTCGCAGGGCGCGGACGTGATGCCCTTCATCATCAACCGCCTGCCGGCGGAGACCCGCAAACACGTGGCCCTGGGCGCCGTGATGGGCCTGTCCGAGCACGCCCTGTTCGAATTCCACCTCGGCAACTGGGTCAATGCCACCCAGGACCAGGGCCTGCCGACCGCGCCGGAAATGGAAAAGCCGAGCGACATCCCGATGCTGTGCATCTACGGCGAGGGCGAAACCGACACGCTCTGCCCCAAGCTCGATCCGCAGAAGGTGCACGTGGTCAAGCTGCCGGGCGGCCACCATTTCGGCGGCGACTACAAGCGCCTGGCCAAGGAAATCATGGGCACCGCCAAGCTGCAGCAGGTGGCGGTCACCGACGCGGCGCCCGCCGCCGCCTTCGGCCAGCAAACTTCCCCCGGCGCCAGCAGTCCAAGCGACACCAACAACGAGGAAGGACCCGTCATGCTCAACCTGCACGTCATGATCACGCCGCTGCTGTCGCTGATCGCCGGAATCCTGATTCTGGTGATGCCGCGCCTGCTCAACTACATCGTCGCGATCTACCTCATCGCCATCGGCGCGCTGGGCCTGATCCACTTTCATTGAAGCAGTGGTTAGTGGTCAGTGATTAGTGATTAGCGAACGTAGGCTGGGTTGAGCGTAGCGAATCCCAGCCTACTGTTTTCTATTGAAGTGCGTGTTGGTCATCCGTGGTTAGTAAAAGCAAAGCCGCCTTTACTGGCCACTAATCACTAGCCACTGACCACTGCTTTTTCAATTCCCCGGAATCTTCAACATGCTGCCGACCCGCAAGCGGTCGGCATTGCCCAGCCCGTTGACCTGGCGCAGGGCCGAGACCGAGGTCTGGTAGCGCTTGGCGATGGCGCCCAGCGTCTGGCCCGACTTCACCTTGTGCAGGCGCAGCTTGGCAGCCGCCTTGCGTTCGGCCGCGGCATGCACCGAAGCCTTCAGCACATGCGGCTCCGGTGTATCGGCGGAAGCCACCACGGTGCTGGGCGCGTCGTGCGGCGGGATCTTCACGGTGCTGCCGGCGCGCAGGCGGGCATTGCTGCGCAGGCCGTTGGCGGCCAGGATCGCCTGCTGGCTGACGCCGAAGCGGTGCGACAGCTTGGCGATCGACTCGCCGCGCTCCAGGCGGTGCAGCACGTAGTACTGCCGCTGGTGCTCGAAGCGCTGGTCCGGGCCGAGCGAGGCATAGGCCAGCTTGAAGCGGTCGGCGGCGCCGGCCGGCACGCGGATCAGGTGGCCCGGCGGCACGTACAGGCGGCCGTCGATGACCTCGTCGTTGTAGGCGGGGTTGAGCGTGCGGAAGGTGGTGGCGTCGGTGTTGCTCAGCCGCTGCAGGGTGCCGTAGGGAACGTAGTCGCGCGTCTCCACCGTCTCGAACTGCGTCGGCGCGTCGCGCTGCAGGTCGCCGAAGTGCTTGCGCCAGTCGCGCTCGACGTCGCTGGCGGCGAGGAATTCGGCGTAGAAGTTGCGCGAGGCGAAGCCGAAGCTGTCGCCGTCGTAGCGCTGCAGCAGGTCGTCCAGACCGGTCCCGTTGACCTTGGCCAGGCCGCGCGCCACGCCGCCGCGGCCATGGTTATAGGCGGTGACCGCCAGCGGCCAGCTCTGCAGGGCGGCATAGTCGTCGCGCAGGTGGCGCGCCGCGGCGTCGGTGGAGAACCAGGGATCGCGGCGGTCATCGGCGATCTCGTCCAGGCGCATGTAGATGCGCGCCGAGGACGGCATGAACTGCCACAGGCCGGCGGCGCCGACCTTGGAATAGGCCTGCAGGTTGAACGAGGACTCCACCAGCGGCAGGCGCGTCAGCCGCGTCGGCAGGCCGTAGGAGGCGAAGATCTGTTCCATCTGCGGCAGATAGCGCCCGGCCACCTGCAGGGCGTGGGCGGTGCGCTCGCGCAGGCCGCGCTGCACGCGGAAGCTGCCGATGGCCTCGCGGAAGCGGTGCGGATCGCGGCTGTCGGCGTACATCATGTAGACGCGGTGCTCGTCCGCATCCATCTTCTCCGGCGTGTCCTGCAGCGCGTCGACGCGCTTGAGCAGGTCGTCGATCTGCTGCTTGGCGCGGCTTTCCTCGCGGCCCTTGAGCAGGCTCAGCTGCACCGCGTCGAAGGTCTGGGCCTGCTGGGTGAAATCCAGCACCACGTAGACCTTGCGCACGTCGTCGATGGAATGGACCACGCTCTGGTTCTCGGAATACTCGGAGAACACCTTGGTCCAGAACTCGACCTGCGGGCGCAGGATGGGCAGGTGCGGAAAACTGGGATCGTCCTGCGGCACCGCGGCCTGGACCGCCGCGACGAGCGGAGCGGCGACCTGGGGCTGCGCGGTCTGGGTCTGACCCGGGACAGCCGCAGCCTGCCCTTGTATCTGGGTCTGCGGCTGGATCTGCAACTGCTGCGCCAGTGCCGGCGTGGGCGGCAGGGGCTGGCTGAAGCCGCCCGCCACTGCCGGGCCCTGCGCCGCCGCCGTGCCGGCCGGCGCCAGCGTCACACTCGGCGCGGGGATGCGGTTCGGCGGCAGACCCGCGGCCTGGGTCTGGGCGGCGGGCGAGGGGGCGATGCCCTGGACCATGCGCAGCGGCGGCGGATTCACCGGCTGCGCGGCGGACGCGGCGGCGTTCTGCTGAGGCGCGGAATTTTGCGGAAGGGTTCCCGGGTCGGCGGCGGCAGTTCCGGCGCCGAGCAATGCGAACAGGCACAACAGTTTCTTCGTCATCGTCTCAATCATCGCCCCCGGCGAAGAAAGGAACTTGCGCCGATTTCATGGATGGATATTAGCTGCAACTGTCTTGCCACATCAATCAATTGGCGCAATGAGTTGCCAACATCCTGACGGATGGCCCCCGGGTCCGGAAAGCGCCGCCTCGCCCAACCCCGCCACGCCTTCGCAAGCTGCCGAATCCGGTAAGCTGGCGCATCCACCGATGGAAGTCCCCATGGCCCAGCCGTACCCGCCGATCGAGCCCTACCGCACCCACCGCCTCAAGGTCTCCGCCCTGCACGAGATCTACGTCGAGGAGTGCGGCAACCCCAACGGCCGCGCCGTGATCTTCGTGCACGGCGGTCCCGGCGGCGGCTGCGAGCCCTGGCATCGCCAGTTCTTCGATCCGAAGCGCTACCGCATCGTGCTGTTCGACCAGCGCGGCTGCGGCCGCAGCACGCCCAACGCCGAACTGCGCGAAAACACCACCGGCGACCTGGTGGCTGACATGGAGCGCATCCGCGGCCTGCTCGGCATCGAGCAGTGGGTGGTGTTCGGCGGCTCCTGGGGCAGCACCCTGGGCCTGGCCTACGCCCAGGCGCACCCGGCGCAGACCCGGGCCCTGATCCTGCGCGGCATCTTCCTGCTGCGGCCGGAGGAGATCCACTGGTTCTACCAGGAAGGCGCCAACTGGATCTACCCGGACGCCTGGGAGCATTACCTGGCGCCGATCCCGCAGTCCGAGCGCGGCGACCTGGTGGCGGCCTACCACCGGCGCCTCACCAGCGAAAACGCCGCGGTGCGCCGCGAGGCGGCCCGCGCCTGGAGCACCTGGGAAGGCGCCACCAGCAAGCTGCTGCAGAGCGAGGACATGATCGCCCGCTATGCCGGCGACAACTTCTCCGAAGCCTTCGCCCGCATCGAATGCCACTACTTCGTCAACGGCGGCTTCTTCCGCTCGCCCAACCAGTTGCTGGAAGACGTGGACAAGATCCGCCACATCCCCGCCGTCATCGTGCAGGGCCGCTACGACGTGGTCTGCCCGATGAAATCCGCCTGGGATCTGCACCGCGCCTGGCCGGAAGCCACCTTCACCGTGGTGCCGGACGCCGGCCACGCCGCCTCCGAGCACGGCACCCTGAACCGCCTGATCGAGGCGGCGGACCACTTCGCCAGGCTCTGAGCCCCGCAACCGCCGACCGGGAGGAACCATGCTGCTCGACGCCACGCTGGCCTACCTGCATTTCCTCTGCATCATCGCCCTGGTCTCGCTGATCCTGGCCGAGGCGGCGCTGCTGCGGCCGGCGCTGATCGCGCAGAGCGGCCGCTGGCTGGCCAGGCTGGACATCGGCGTCGCCATCGCGGCCGTCGCCGTCCTGTCCAGCGGCCTGTCGCGCGCCGTGTGGGGCGCCAAGGGCTGGGGCTATTACGCCCATAACCCGGTGTTCCACGCCAAGATCGGCGTGTTCGTGCTGGTCGCCCTGCTGTCGATCATGCCGACCCTGCAATTCATCCGCTGGGCCAAGGCCTTCCGCCGCGATCCGGCCTACATGGTGCCGGCGGCGGAACTGAAACGCGCCAGGCGCTACGTGATGATCGAACTGCACCTGCTGGTGTTGCTGCCGCTGTTCGGCGTGATGATGGCCAGAGATCTGCATTTCTGAGGAGGACGCCGTGGCCAAAGCGAATCCGCCGACCTACTCCGTCCATCCCGCCGTGACCCACACCCAGGCCATAGCGGGAAACCTGGTCCAGAACACCGGCCGCTCGCTGCCCGCATGGCTGGCCCTAGTGGCGAAGCAGAAGCTCGCCGATGCGAAAGCGATCCGCCAATGGCTGAAGGATCAGCACGGCCTGGGCGGTTCCACCTGCATGGTGATTGCCGACGCCGCCAGCGCAGGCAGCGACTGGTGCAGCGCCGAAGCCTATCTGCGCGTCGCGCCGGTCTACGTGGAAAATCTGTTCGCCGGTCCGAAGGCCGGGCTGCGGCCGCTCTACGAGGAATTGCTCGGCATCGGCCTCAAGCTGGGCAAGGACGTGAAGATCAGCCCCTGCAAGACTTTCGTGCCGCTCTACCGCAAGCATGTCTTTGCCCAGCTCAAGCCGAGCACCCGCACCCGGCTCGACCTGGGCCTGGCTCTGGGAGATTTGAAGGCGGGCGGCCGGCTGATCGACACCGGCGGCTTCGCCAAGAAGGACCGCATCACCCATCGCATCGCCATTGCTGCGGCGGCGGATATCGATGCGGAGACGAAACAGTGGCTGGCCAAGGCTTACGCGCTGGATGCAGCCTGAGCTGGAGCACTTGTAGGGCGGGCCGTGCCCGCCGGCGCACCTATCCAGACCTCGGCGAAGCGGCGGGCACGGCCCGCCCTACAAAGGCACCCCCTCGTCCTGCTTCACCGCATCCAGCACCAGGCTGGAACGCACGTCCTTCACTCCCGGCAGGCCGATCAGCACCTTCATCGAAAACTCGGCGAAGGCCTGCAGATCCGGCACCATCACATGCAGCAGGAAATCGAGATCGCCGGTCATGACGTAGCAGGCGCGCACCTCGGGCTGGCGCTTGATGGCGTGCTCGAAGGCCTCGGTGACATCCTTGGACTGCCGCTCGATGCTGACGCGGACGAAGGCCTGGATGCGCTGCCCCAGCGCCGCCGGGCTGAGCACCGCGGCGTAGCGCTCGATCACGCCGCTGTCCTCCAGCCGGCGCAGCCGGCGCTGGCAGGCGGTGGGCGACAACGACACCTTCTCCGCCAGGTCCACCACCGGCATGCGGCCGTTCTTCTGCAGCTCGCGCAGCATGCGCAGGTCGGTGCGATCCAGTTCGCTTTGCATGTTTTACCTAGTTATTGGCATTTTCATAGTGAAAAGATGCACAGATAGTAGCTCTTCGGTGTGAATTCGCAAGGAAAGCGCTGCCCTTTCGCGCTAGAGTGGTTGTTCGCATCGCCCGGATGAGTCCGACCCATGGGAAAGCAGACCAAGTACGTTTCGCCGCTGCCCGACGCGTCCGGCCAGATCCGCTATTCCGATGCGGAAAACGCCATCTGGGCGGAGTTGTTCGCGCGCCAGAAGCAGGCGATCCGCGGCAAGGCCTGTGACGAGTTCATGCACGGCCTGGACCTGCTCAAGCTCCCGGAAGACCGCGTGCCCCAGCTCGGCGAGGTATCGCGGCGCCTGAAGCGCGAAACGGGCTGGGAAGTGGCCTACGTGCCGGCGCTGATTCCCTTTTCCGAATTCTTCGCCCTGCTGGCCGACCGCAAGTTTCCCGCCGCCACCTTCGTGCGCACCCGCGAGGAGCTGGACTACCTGCAGGAGCCGGACATCTTCCACGAGATCTTCGGCCACACGCCGCTGCTGACCAACCAGTATTTCGCCGACTTCACCCACGCCTACGGCAAGCTCGGCCTCGCCGCCAGCCGCGAGGACCGCGTCTACCTGGCGCGCATGTACTGGTTCACGGTGGAGTTCGGCCTGATGCGCAAGCCCGGCGAGGCGCTGCGCATCTACGGCGGCGGCATCCTCTCCTCCATCGGCGAGACCGAATACGCCTACAACAGCGACCAGGCGCTGCGCCGCCGCTTCGACATCGTCGATGCGCTGCGCACCCCCTACCGTATCGACATCATGCAGCCGCTGTACTACGTCATCGAGGACCTGCGCCAGCTGTTCGAGATGACGCAACAGGACATCATGGGCCTGGTACAGCAGGCCAAGCGCATGGGGCTGCATGCTCCGCTGTTTCCTGCAAAAGGCGACGCGGCGGCCGCGTAGTCGCAACAAGCGCCCACTTGAGCGGT
Source organism: Nevskia soli DSM 19509 (assembly GCF_000711955.1). Lineage (GTDB taxonomy): Bacteria > Pseudomonadota > Gammaproteobacteria > Nevskiales > Nevskiaceae > Nevskia > Nevskia soli. The sequence goes on along the minus strand of NZ_JONR01000010.1, from coordinate 101,672 downwards.
CTGTTATTTGGGCGTATCACAGTGCTGTAGCGTTCCAGAGAGAAGCTAGTCGACAGCGCGCTTATTTGAAGAGTCCGGACATGGATGTCCGGCAGCCTGGACAGGATGTCCACCACGGAGATTCACGATGGAAAAGAACACCACCAATCCGCTGCAGACCGACGGCTTCGAGTTCGTCGAGTACACCGCGCCCAACCGCGCCGGCATCGAGCAGCTGCACAAGCTGTTCGAGCTGCTCGGCTTCACCGCCGTGGCGCGCCACCGCAGCAAGGACGTGACGCTGTTCCGCCAGGGCGACATCAACTTCCTGGTCAACGGCACGCCGTACACCCACTTCGCCCAGTTCGCCCAGGCCCACGGCCCTTCCGCCTGCGCCATGGGCTGGCGCGTGAAGGATGCGGCCAAGGCCTATGCCTACGCCGTGTCGCAGGGCGCCGTGCCGTTCGACACCAAGCCGGGCTTCATGGAGCTGAACCTGCCGGCGGTCTACGGCATCGGCAACAGCGTGCTCTATTTCATCGACCGCTACGGCGACAAGACCATCTACGACGTCGACTTCATCCCGATCGAAGGCGCCGACCAGCATCCGCAGGGCGTCGGCCTGAAGACGCTCGACCACCTGACCCACAACGTCGAGAAGGGCAATATGGACGTGTGGTCCGGCTTCTACGAGCGCATCGCCAACTTCCGCGAGATCCGCTACTTCGACATCGAAGGCAAGCAGACCGGCCTGGTGTCGCGTGCGCTCACCAGCCCTTGCGGCAAGCTGCGCATCCCGATCAACGAGAGCGCCGACGACAGGAGCCAGATCGCCGAATTCATCCGCGACTACCGCGGCGAAGGCATCCAGCACCTGGCGCTGGCCACCGACGACATCTACGCCACCGTGACCGCGCTGCGCGACCGCGGCGTGGTGTTCATGGACACGCCGGAAACCTATTACGAGAAGATCGAAGCGCGCGTGCCGGGCCACCACGAGAGCGTGGCGCGCCTGCGCGAACTGCGCCTGCTGATCGACGGCAGCGTCGAGGACGGCATCCTGCTGCAGATCTTCACCTCCACCGTGATCGGCCCGATCTTCTTCGAGATCATCCAGCGCAAGGGCAACGAGGGCTTCGGCGAAGGCAACTTCAAGGCCCTGTTCGAAAGCATCGAGGAAGACCAGGTGCGGCGCGGCGTGCTGAAGAGCGAAGCGGCCTGAGGTTCATCCCCTCTCCCTCCGGGAGAGGGGCAGGGGTGAGGGGCCGCGCTCGCGAGAGGGTGCATACTGCGTCGAGGCTGCGCCCCTCATCCCCAACCCTTCTCCCGAAGGGAGAAGGGCGAAAGGAGGAGAACGCATGAAGAAATGGATCTACCGCCCGCACATCGAGGGCAATGCCTCGCGCCAGGCCCATGCCGACCTGCCCGAGGGCACGGTCGAGCGCGAGCTGGGCAAGGAAGGCTTCTTCGGCCCGGCGACGCATATGTACCACCCGCGCCCGCCCACCGGCTGGAAATCCTGGGAAGGCCCGCTGCGGCCGCGCGCCTTCGACTGCGTCAGGATCAAGCCGCACGGCCATTCACCCTGGGACGCGGCCTTGCTGCTGCACAACGCCGCCCTGCGCATGCGCTTCTGGACCTGCCGCGAGTCGATGGATCACCTGGCGCGCAACGCCGACGGCGACGAACTGCTGTTCGTCCACAACGGCAGCGGCGAGCTGTACTGCGACTACGGGCACCTGGCCATCGAGGCCGGCGACTACATCGTGCTGCCGCGCAGCACCATGTGGCGCATCGACTGCGCCGCGCCGATGCAGATGCTGCTGATCGAAGCGACCAATTCCAGCTACACCCTGCCGGACAAGGGCCTGGTGGGCGAACACGCCATCTTCGACCCGGCCATGCTGGACCTGCCGCGCATCGACGATGCCTTCAAGGCCCAGCAGCAGGGCGCGGCGGCGGCGCGCGACTGGGCGGTGCGGATCAAGCGGCGCAATGAAGTGTCCACGGTGGTCTACCCCTACAACCCGCTCGATGCCATCGGCTGGCATGGCTCGCTGCATCCGGTGCGCATCAACGTGCGCGACATCCGGCCGCTGATGAGCCACCGCTTCCACCTGCCGCCGTCGGCGCACACCACCTTCGTCGCCGGCCGCTTCGTCGTCTGCACCTTCACGCCGCGCCCGTTCGAGACCGATCCGGGCGCGATCAAGGTGCCGTTCTTCCACAACAACGACGATTTCGACGAGGTGATCTTCTACCACGCCGGCGATTTCTTCTCGCGCGACAACATCCACCCCGGCATGATCACCCTGCACCCCTGCGGCTTCACCCACGGCCCGCATCCCAAGGCGCTGGGCCGGATGCTGCAGCAGACCAAACCGGGTACTGACGAGTACGCGGTGATGATCGACGCGCGCGACGCGCTGGATATCGACGAAGCGGCCACGGCCGCGGAATTCCACGACTACCACCGCAGCTGGCAGCAGAAATAGCGCCTTCCGGCGCGGCGCGCCGCTCGCCCCCGCCCATCGGGCGCGATCGGCCTCCGGGGAACTGCGGCGCTGAAAACAGGTCATGAGTGGTTGCATACCGGCGCGCGTCCCCGCGCTCCGCAGCAATCCGGAGGCGCGGCAGCGTGCGTAAAGATGGGTAAATCAAAGTCGTCTGAAGTTGCGCAGAACGCCCCGCGGCCCGACATTAGGGGGATGTCACGCATCCTGATAGCCGACGACGACCGCGAGCTGTGCGCCCTGTTGACCGATTACCTGCGTCGCGAGGGCTTCGAGGTGGAGGCGGTACACGACGGCGAAGCGGCACTGGAACGCCTGCGCGACGCCGCCCTGCGCCCCGAGCTGCTGATTCTCGACGTGATGATGCCGGGCGGCGACGGCCTCGAAACGCTACGGGAATTGCGCCAGCAGCACCGCCTGCCGGTGATCATGCTGTCGGCGCGCGGCGAGCCGGTGGACCGCGTGGTCGGCCTGGAACTCGGCGCCGACGATTACCTGTCCAAACCCTGCCTGCCGCGCGAGCTGCTGGCGCGGGTGCGCGCCCAGCTGCGGCGCCAGACCCTGCCGGCGGCGGACGAACTGAGCCTGGGCTCCCTGCACCTGCACCCGGCGGAACGCCGCGCTTCGGTGGAGGGCCAGGAACTGCGCCTGACCGGCGCCGAATTCGCTTTGCTGCTGACGCTGGCGCAGCACGCCGGCGAGGTGGTGGGCAAGGCCACGCTGACCCGCCTGGCCCTGGGGCGCGAGATCGAACGCTTCGACCGCAGCGTCGACGTTCACGTCAGCCGCCTGCGGCGCAAGCTGTCCGAAGCCTCGACCAGTGCGCCGGCCATCGAAGCGGTGCGCGGCGCCGGCTACCTGCTCATAACGCAGCGGGCCTGAGACGCGGCACCGGTGCCCGTCCGCATGGCCGGCGCCCCGCTTGAAGCGTGAAATCGAGCAAGACGGAGCATCGAGCCGCTCGGGTAAACTGCGCCGGTCGCACCCGGCGCTGCGCGAAGCGAGCTTCGCCGCAGCAATGATTCCAACGCCTACAGGCCCCGCTTGAGCCCCCTTTACCGCCGCCTGCTGCTGTGGTTCTGCATGGCCAACGTCATCACGCTGCTGGTCAGCGTGGCGGTGACGCAGGACATCGCGCGCCGCACCTACGGCGGCGAACTGGACTGGCCGGCGCTGGCGCAGGCCGCCGACGACGCCTACGTCCGCGGCGGCCCCGCCGGCCTGACCGACTGGACCGAGGCGACGCGGCACAGCGAGCGCTTCCAGGTGATGCTGTTCGAGGACGGCCACGATGTCCTCGGGCGGCCCACCGGGCCGCTGCTGGCGCGGCACCTGCCGCAGCTGCTGTCCGGCGACAGCATCGTGCTGCGGCCGGTGCCGGAGGTGTTGCTGGTCGGGCAGAAAGTGGTGGGCGGCGACGGCACGCCGCGGCAGATGCTCGCGGTGCGCGGCCCCCGGCCGCAGCACGCCAAGCTGGAACTGCTGCTGGGCGTGCAGATCGCGCTGTCGCTGATCGCCATCGGCGGTGTCGGCTGGTTGGTGGCGCGCAGCATTGCGCGCCCGGTGGCGGCCCTGCAGCAGGCGGCGCAGCGCATGGCCGCCGGCGACCTGTCCTCGCGCGTCGGCGGGCCCTATCCGCTGGCCCGCGACGAGCTGGGCCTGCTGGCCCGCGAGTTCGATCACATGGCGGGCCGCATCGAGGCGCTGGTGGCGCACGAGCGCGGCGTGCTGCAGGACGTCTCGCACGAGCTGCGCTCGCCCCTGGCGCGCCTGCAGCTGATCCTGGAGCTGGCGCGGCAGGAATCCGCCGAGGGTGCGGCGGCGCACTTCCAGCGCGCCGAGCATGAAATCGCGCGGCTCGACGTGCTGATCGGCGAACTGCTGGCGCTGTCGCGCATGGAAGCGGACCTGCCCGGCATGGCGCGCGAGCCGGTGGATCTCGCCGCACTGGCCGGCGACTGCGTCGCCGAGGCGGAGCTGGAAGCCGGCGCCCACGGCGTGCGCCTGCGCCTCGACACCGGCACGGCCCTGGACACCAGCGGCAATACACAGCTCCTGGCGCGGGCCCTGGACAACCTGCTGTCCAACAGCATCAAGTTCAGCGCCGGCGGCGAAGTACTGGTACGGCTGGCGCGCAACGGCGACCGCGCCGAACTGAGCGTGCGCGACCACGGCCCCGGCGTGCCTGAGGCCGACCTGCCGAAGCTGTTCCGGCCGTTCTTCCGCGGCGGCAACGCCGCGCGCGCCGATGGCCACGGCCTGGGCCTGGCCATCGTCGAGCGCATCGTGCGCGCGCACGGCGGTCACACCGCCGCGGCCAACGCTGAAGGTGGTGGGCTGCGCGTCACATTGTCCCTGCCGCTGGTCGCGGGGATGCCCGGCGCGGGGCCGGCCAAGGCGTAAAATGCGGGCATCGGCGGATTTCCGTTCCGCAAACTGATTCTCCGGAGCCGCATGAAACTCGCAACGCTCAAGGACGGCACGCGCGACGGCCGCCTGGTGGTGGTCAGCCGCAACCTCTCGCACGCCGCGCCGGCGCCGCACGTCAAAACCCTGCAGGCCGCGCTCGACGACTGGGACACCATCGCGCCCGAGCTGGAAGCGCTGTCGGCCCGCCTCGACGAGGGCATGATCGCCGGCACCATGGCATTCAGCGCCGACGAGTGCCTGTCGCCGCTGCCACGCGCCTACCAGTGGGCCGACGGCAGCGCCTACGTCAACCACGTCGAGCTGGTGCGCAAGGCGCGCGGCGCCGACATGCCGCCCAGCTTCTGGACCGACCCGCTGATGTACCAGGGCGGCAGCGACACCTTCCTCGCCCCGACGCAGGCGATCCCGCTGGCCGACGAATCCTGGGGCTGCGACCTCGAGGCCGAGATCGCGGTGATCACCGGCGATCTCGCCCTGGGCAGCACGGCGGCGCAGGCCGGACAGGCGATCCGCCTGCTGATGCTGGTCAACGACGTCTCGCTGCGCGGCCTGATTCCCGATGAACTGGCCAAGGGCTTCGGCTTCTTCCAGTCCAAGCCCAGCAGCGCCTTCTCGCCCTGCGCGGTGACGCCGGACGAGCTCGGCGCCGCCTGGGACGGCGGCCGCCTGCACCGGCCGCTGCTGTCGCAGATCAACGGCCGCAAGCTCGGCCAGCCCGACGCCGGCACCGACATGACCTTCGACTTCCCCACCCTCGTCGCCCACGCCGCGAGGACCCGCGCGCTCGGCGCCGGCGCCATCATCGGCAGCGGCACCGTTTCCAACCGCGGCCCCGACGGCGGCCCGGGCAAGCCGGTGGACCAGGGCGGCGTCGGCTATTCCTGCCTGGCCGAGGTGCGCACCATCGAGACCATCCAGCTGGGCAAGCCGCAGACGCCCTTCCTCAAGCGCGGCGACCGCGTGCGCATCGAGATGTTCGGCGACGACGGGCAGTCGATCTTCGGCGCCATCGACCAGGCGGTGGGTGAATAAGCTCCAAGGCGAAGGCCATGCTCAAGCTCTACAACTACTGGCGCTCCTCTTCCAGCTACCGGGTGCGCATCGCGCTCAATCTCAAGCTGATCCAGTACGAGTCGATCCCGGTGCACCTGCTGCGCGACGGCGGCGAGCAGCACAAGCCGGAATATCGCGCACTCAATCCGCAGGAGATGGTGCCGCTGCTGGTCGACGGCGATTTCGCGCTGGGACAGTCGCTGGCGATCTTCCAGTACCTGGAAGCGCAGGTGCCGCAGCCGGCGCTGGTGCCGGAGGATTCGCGCGATGCCGCGCGCATGTGGTCGTTCTGCCAGGTCATCGCCAGCGACGTGCAGCCGCTGCACAACACCCGCCTGCTGCAGTACCTGGACAAGGAACTAGGCGTGGACGAGGAGCGGCGCAAGACCTGGGTGCGGCACTGGATCGGGCTGAACCTCGACGCCCTGGAACAGGAGCTGCAAGTCCGCGAGGCCACGCCCTACTGCTTCGGCGAGACGCCGACCTACGCCGACTGCTGCCTGGTGCCGCAGCTGTACGCGGCCGAACGCTTCGGCGCGGTGCGCGACTGGCCGCGCCTGCAGGCGGTCGCGACGCGGTGTCGTGAGCATGCGGGATTCATCGCCGCGCATCCCGATTTGCAGGTGGATGCGCAGAAGGTTTAGGGAACCTCTGATCAATCGGATCATCGTCATTCCCGCGTAGGGCAGCCCCGACACGGTGCCCGGAACGGTGGGTGCGGGAGGGGCTGCATCGCCTGCTCCCGCACCCACGCTGGCGCGGCACCGTGTCGCAGGCGAAATCCTGTTTTGCGAAGGTCGGAAATCAAAAACCGGCCCCCGCCGATGCGGGAGTGACGAAACGATCAGGGGCTCCCTGGGGAATCAACCCTTGGCCGCGGCGTCGTAGAACTTGCCGAGATCGTTCTTGAGCTGCTTCAGGGCCTCGGTGTTGAGGTAGATCATGTGGCCCGCCGGGTAGTAGCCGAACTGCACGTTCGGCACCAGCGAGGGGTCGAGGTCCATGTGACTCAGGTCGAATTCGGTGGCGAAGAACGGCGTCGCCAGGTCGAACCAGCCGTTGGCGGAAAACACCTTCAGCTTCGGGTTCACCCGCATCGCCGCGGCGAGGTCGCCGGCGGTGCTGGGCAGCTGGATCGGACGCTCGCGGCCCGGCACCTTGTGCTTCCAGTCCCAGTCCTTGTTGATGTCGCGGCCGGACAGGGCGTAGGGCACATCGCTCGAGTACTTCAGGGTACGTCCCAGATAGTCGTTGAAGGCGGCGGTGAAGGCGCCGATGATGCCGGTGTCGGACGCATCGGTGGAGGGGGTCTCGCCGCCGGCGTCGGGGTCGATGCCCTCGAAGCGGGCGTCGTAGCGGCCCATGGTGCGGCGCTCGCCGCGCAGCAGTTCGGCGCGGAAGCGCGCGGCGTTGACGCGCAGGTTGGCGTCCTCGATGTAGGCCACGCTCAGGCCGGTGTAATGCGACATCTTGGCGGCCACCGCATCCAGCTGCGCCTTGGGCAGGTTGTGGCCCTGGGCCAGGGCGGCGGCGTATTCGCCGCGGGCGAAAGCGCGCACTTCCTGCTCATAGGCGACGAGGTCGGCCGGCTTGGGGCTGAGCTTGTCGTGGTACCAGGCAATGGCGGCGTAGCTCGGCAGGTAGTCGATGAACTCCTCGTCCAGGCCGGGAATGCGCGCGCCGTAATTGAGGATCGAGGAGACCAGCACCACGCCGTTGAGCGAGACGCCGTCGTTCTGCAGCACGTTGGACAGCACCGCCGAACGCGGCGTGCCGTAGGATTCGCCGATCAGGAACTTGGGGGAGTTCCAGCGCTGGTTGACGGTGATGTAGCGCTCGATGAACCTGGCGAAGGAAGTGGCATCCTGGTCCACGCCCCAGAAGTCCTTGCCGGTGCCCTTGCCCACCGGCTTGGAGAAGCCGGTACCGATGGCGTCGATGAAGACGAGGTCGGTGCGGTCGAGCAGGCTGTCGTCGTTGTTGACCAGCTTGTACGGCGCCGGGCCGGTCGGATCGGGGCTTGCGGTGGTGAGGCGCACCGGGCCGAACGAGCCCATGTGCAACCATAGCGAAGCCGAGCCGGGACCGCCGTTGTAAAGAAAGGTAACGGGGCGCGTGGAGGCGCCGTTTTTGCCGCCGTCGGCGGTGTACGCGACATAAAACACGCTGGCCTGCGGCTTGCCCTCGGCATCGCGGATCAGCAGGGTGCCGGTGCTGGCGGTGTAGGCGATGGACTTGCCGCCGACCTGCACCTCGCCGTGGGTGACGACCGCGGCCTCCTTCGGGATGGGTTCTTCGGCTTTGCCCGCATCCTTCTTGTCGGCGGGGCTTTTATCGCCTTCGGCAGCCTTGGCCTCGGCCTTGTCGGTCTCGGCCGCAGCGGCGGCGAAGGGCAGGATGGAACAGGGCAAAGCAGTCAGGAGCGCCGCCGCGAAAGCGGCCGGCAGCAGGGAGCGCAGCATCATTGGTGACTCCGGGAAGGGGATACTGCGCTGTACTCTGCAACGAAAATGCCACGCCGTCGAGTCGCCGCGGGCCGGCGCCGGGCCGCCCCGGCCGCGCCTTTCGGGCCAGCTCTTCACCGGGCTGCAATAAAGGATTCACGGCCCTCGCGTAATTTCGATCGGTCATGAGCCCCGAAGACCCCCGAGCCGTGCCGCCTGCGGCGCCCGCGGCTGCCGCCGAACTCGCCGCCCTGCGCCGCGCGGTGCAGCCGATCGCGCCCGCGACCACGGTGGTGGAGGTGGCGGACATCATCAAGCGGCCGGAATACGCCGGCCTGCTGTGCCTGCCGGTGGTGGACCGGGGTGTGCCGCTGGGCACGGTCAGCCGCAACCAGCTGACCGACGTCTTCATGATGCGCTTCGGCCGCGAGTTGTACGGCAACCGGCCGGTGACCGAGGTGATGAACCGCGCCCCGCTGCTGGTGGCGGACAACCTTTCCCTGGAAGCCGCCGCGGAATATGTCGCCGCCAATATCGGCAGCCCGATCAGCGAGGATTTCATCGTCACCCGCGACGGGCGCTACAGCGGCGTCGGCGTGGTCATCGACCTGCTCGGCGCGATCCAGGCGCGGGTGGCGCAGAACGCGCAGCAGCTGTCCGAGGCCTATCGCCAGCTGAAGTCCTCGCAGACCGCCCTGGTGCAGTCGGAAAAGATGGCCTCGCTGGGCCAGATGGTGGCCGGCGTGGCGCACGAGATCAACACGCCGCTGGGCTATGTGCGCAACAACGTCGAGATGGTGCAGGGCGTCTTCGCCCAGTTGCGCGCCATGCTCGGCGAGCACGAGGAATTGACGCGCATGCTCACCGACGAAGGCACCGACGAGCAGGAGCTGAGCCGCCTGCTGTTCAAGCTCAGCGCCGACGCCCACGACCTGCAGGAGAGCAAGCTGCTGGAGGATACCGAGGCGCTGTTCGGCGACACCCTGTTCGGCGTCGACACGATCAAGGAACTGGTCATCAACCTGCGCAACTTCAGCCGCCTCGATGCGGCCAAGGTGGCGGAGGTGAGCCTCAACGACTGCCTCGACCAGACCCTGGTCATCGCCAACAACGTGCTGAAGAACAAGGTCGAGGTGATCAAGCGCTACGGCGAGATCCCCAACGTGGCCTGCTCGCCCTCGCAGATCAACCAGGTGCTGCTCAACATCATGAGCAACGCCGCGCAGGCGATCGAGCACGACCAGGGCAAGCTGCTGCTGAAGACCGAGGCCGACGGCGAGTGGGTGCGCGTCAGCATCCAGGACAACGGCAAGGGCATCGCGCAGGAACACCTGCGCAAGGTGTTCGACCCCTTCTTCACCACCAAGCCGGTCGGCCAGGGCACCGGCCTGGGCCTGTCGATCAGCTACCAGATCGTGCAGGCGCACGGCGGCACCATCCAGGTCGCCTCCGTGGTCGGCAAGGGCACGCGCTTCGTCATCAGCCTGCCGCTCGCCCCCGCCGTTCAACCCGCTGTCGCAGCACCAGACGCGGCCCGCGCCGCGTGACGAGGCTCCCATGATCGCGCCGAACAAGCCCGCCCTGCTGCTGGTCGACGACGAGGAGCGCATCCTGCGCTCGCTGGCGATGCTGTTCCGCGGCCAGTACCAGCTGCACACCACCACCGACGCGCGCGAGGCGCTGGCGATCGTCGAGCGCACGCAGATCCATGTCATCGTCAGCGACCAGAAGATGCCGATCATGCGCGGCGCCGACCTGCTGCGCGAGGTGAAGGAGCGCAGCCCCAACACCATGCGCATCCTGCTCACCGGCTACTCCGAGCTGGACGCCATCGTTGCCTCGGTCAACGAGGGCGAAATCTTCCGCTACGTCAACAAGCCCTGGGACGCCGCCGAGCTGCGCACCACCGTCGACCAGGCCGCGCAGATCGCCGCCGCCCTGTTCACCGCCCCCGCCGCCGAGACCGCGCCCATCACCGCCGCGCGGGCCGTCACCGCGGTGGAAATGGTGCCGGTGTCGCCCGCCTCCGCCGAGGGCATCCTGGTGATCGAGGACGACGCCGAGGTGTTCCGCGCCGTGCAGGACCTCGTCGGCGCCGCCCAGCCGGTGTACTGGGCCCGCAGCCTGGAACAGGCCTTCGACCATCTGGAACATCACCCGGTGGGCGTGATCGTGTCCGAGCTGGTGGTGCAGCGCGAAAGCCTGACCACCGCGCTGAAGCTGCTCAAGGCGCAGTACCCGGAAGTGGTGACCATCGTCATGACGCCGTTCCAGGACACCGGCGTGCTGATCAACCTGATCAACCAGGGCCAGATCTACCGCCTCCTGCCCAAGCCCCTGCGCCCCGGCCCCCTGGGCATGAACATCGCCTCCGCCCTGCGCCACCACCGCATGCTCAAGGCCTCGCCCAAGCTGCGGGAGCGGCACGTGGTGGAGAAGATCAGGCAGCCGGAGGAATTGTCGGTGGCGACGCGGGTGATGGGGTTCCTTGGGCGCTTGCGGGGACGCGCTACGGTTTGATTTTGCCGTCCCATGGTCATTCCGGCGCAAGCCGGATCCAGTTTTCCCCGGCCCCTTTTTCGGGGTAAAAGGAACATCGCTCACCGCATGTGTGCCAACAAAAAGCCTTGGCACACATGGCACGCATGGTGAAAAACAGGGGTTTCAGCGCATGGTGCTGGCCTGCAGGACCAAACAAAAAGCCCCTCTTCCCATTCACGGGAAGAGGGGCCGACAATCCAAAGCAACGCCGTTAAGCGCTTACTTGCCGCCCTTCGCCTTCCACTCCTTCAAAGCGGCCAGCGTGTTCTCCACGTGGTGATCCGGCTTCAGGTCGGTGTAGGCGTAGATGATCTTGCCGTCCGGGGTGATGACGTAGGAGGTGCGGTCCGCGTATTCCGGCTTCTTGGCCAGCACGGCGTCGTAGGACTTGATGATGGCCTCGTCCGGATCGGCGGCCACCGCGAACTTGCTGCGGCATTCGCTGACCGAGAACTTGTTCAGCGTGTCGATGTTGTCGTGCGAGACGCCGATCACGGTGGCGCCCAGCGCCTGGTACTGCTCGGTGGCCTCGGCGAAGTCGTGGGCCTCGATGGTGCAGCCGGTGGTGAAGGCGGCGGGGTAGAAGTACAGCACCACCGGGCCCTTCTTCAACGCTTCGGCCAGCTTGAAGTCGAACACCTTGCCGCCGAGCGAGGCCTGGGTGGTGAATTCAGGGGCCTTGTCGCCGACCTTGAGGCTGGCGAGCGCGGGCAGGGCGATGAGTGCGCCGGCAAGCGCGAGGGCGGACAGTTTCTTGATCGGCATCAGCGGGTCTCCTGAAGCATGGGGGAATTGTTGGCTGCTTGGGGCCGCAAGGGGCGGCGCGGTGCGGCCTGGACGGCATGTTAGTGCCTTTTTCCCGCCCACGAGGTTGCAAGCGCCGGCAGCGCCAGCCGAATCGGCCTTCGGATCGGCGCCGATGACCGGTAGCACAGCCCCGACCGGCAGCCGTTCCGCGGCCTTGTCCCGACGAGCGGGGCAAAACGGTCCACCCGGGATACTTGTGGGTATGTGCCCGCTGTATTGAACTGGGGGTGAGGAAAAATCCATCGGAGAGGGCAGTGGATAGCGGCATCGGTCCCGCTCTGGCGAAACTTCCGGAGCGCTGCGTTTCACGTGAACCCACCAGCGGCAGGCTGGTGGTGGTGCAGCGTGGACGGCAGGGATTCCAGTACATCAACGGCGAACGCTCGCCGGAAGCCTACAACCGCGCCCTCGGCCTGAGCTACGAACAGGTGGAGGCGATGGAGTACGGCGCCCTGTTCGGCTTCGACGCCGAACTGGCGGACCCCGATCGGGTGCGCAAGGTGCGCGAGGAGCTGGGGCAGCCGGTGGGGCCCATCAGCGCCGCCCCCGTGATCCCGGCCAGCCGTCCCGCGCCGCCGCCCACGACCAGGGCGGATCTGCCGGAAGACATCGGCAATTTCGCACCCTGGTTCCAGGAAGCCCTGGCGCACGGGCGCAAGCGCTGAGGCAGCCGCTTCCTAGGGCCTGCCGTTGAAGGCGAAGCCGGAAAAGAGCCGGTTGGCCGGATCGTACAAGGCCCCCCAGGCGCCGGGACCACCGTCGCAGACGACGATGGCGAACTGCTTCCAGTCGGTGCTGCGGTACATCCCCTCGACAAAGGCGTTGACATAAATCATGCGGCGCCCATGCACCACGATGCCGAAGTACTGGCGGTAGTAGCCGAGGGCGTCGCCGACATGCGCCGCGGCGGCGGCCGGCGATTGGGCGTTCAACAGCGGCAGATCCTGTTCGAGCTGCAGAATGTCCGCCGGAGCGGGCTGCCAGGTCGACTCGTAGTGCGGTGGATTGGGGCGGGAGCACTGCTCCGCCACCACTTCGGTCTGCTCGGCGCCGAGCACGGCCGAACGCACATTGCTGGCGCAGCCGGAGAGCAGCGCGGCGCCGGCCAGTGCCAGCAGCGCGCCGCACCGTCGCTCAATCCGCATGACGGAACGCCCTCCCCCAGCACCAGGCGCCGGCCAGCGCCAGGAGGCCGCAGGCTACCAGGATCTGGGTGGGAGGCGGACTGTGATTGAGCCCATACAGCACCGCGGCGGCGAGCCAGGTGGAACCGCCGGCGGCGGCGAACAGGGTGCGGCGGTTGGCGGTGCGGATCTCGTGGCGCAGCGCATCCACGCTTTCCGCGTTGATGGCGCCTTGTCCAGGCCCCTGCGCCAGCACCTTGAGCGCGCGCTGTGCCAGCTCCGGCAGCGACTCTGCCAGGGCCGGCGCATGGGTGCGCAGCCGCGCCAGCTGCGCGCTGGGGCCGATGCGGTTCCACATCCATTCTTCCATGATCGGCTTGGCGCTCTTCCACAGGTCGAGATCGGGATACAGCTGGCGGCCGAGGCCCTCGATGGTCAGCAGGGTCTTCTGCAGCAGCACCAGCTGCGGCTGCACCTGGTAGTTGAAGCGCCGCGCGATCTGGAACAGGCGCAGCAGGAAGAAGCCGAAGGAGATGTCCTTGATCGGTTTGCCGAAGATCGGCTCGCACACGGTGCGGATGGCCGATTCGAAATCCTCCACCCGGGTGCCCTTGGGGATCCAGCCGGACTCGACGTGCAGCTCGGCCACCTTCTTGTAGTCGCGGTTGAAGAAGGCCAGGAAGTTTTCGGCGAGGTAGCGCTGATCGGCCTGGGTCAGGCTGCCGACGATGCCGAAGTCCACCGCGAGGTAGCTCGGTTTCCGTGGATCGGTCATGTCCACGAAGATATTGCCGGGATGCATATCGGCGTGGAAGAAGTTGTCGCGGAACACCTGCTTGAAGAAGATCTCCACGCCGCGCTCGGCCAGCACCTGGAAATTGGCGCCCTGCTGGCGCAGCGTGTCCAGCTCGCGGATGCTGACGCCGTAGATGCGCTCCAGTACCAGCACGTCCGGCCGGGTGTAGTCCCAGAATACCAGCGGGTGGTAGATCAGCTCGGAGCCCAGCCAGTTGCGGCGCAGCTGCGCGCAGTTGGCGCCCTCGCGCATCAGGTCCAGCTCGTCGAAGATCACCTTCTCGTATTCGGCCACCACCGCGCGCGGACGCAGGCGCTTGCCGGAGGGGTGCCAGCGTTCGGCCAGGTCGGCCAGGGCGCGCAGCAGGGCGATGTCGCGCTCGACCAGCGCTTCCACGCCCGGCCGCAGCACCTTCACCACCACTTCCATGCCGGGATCGTTCTGGCCCTGCGGCTTGAGCCGCGCGGTATGCACCTGGGCCACGGAAGCTGCGGCCAGCGGCACCTCGTCGAACTCGGCGAATATTTCCCCGATCGGCTTGCCCAGCGCCTTCTCGACGATGGCGCGGGCCTCCGCCCCCGGGAACGGCGGCACCCGATCCTGCAGCTTGGACAGTTCCGCCGCCACTTCCGGCGGCAGGATGTCCGGCCGCGTGGACAGCGCCTGGCCGAACTTGACGAAGACCGGGCCCAGCTCCTCCAGCGCCAGGCGCAGGCGTTCGCCGCGCGGCAGCCTGTGCGGGCGTGCCTTGCGGCCCATGAATTCGCCCAGGCCGTACTTGCTCACGACGCGGCTGATCTGCCACATGCGGGCGATGCGCATCGGGTTCATCAAGAGGGTTGCTCCGTCTTGCCTTCGAGCAGGGCCAGGCGCGCTTCCAGGCGGTCGGCGCCCTCGCGCAACGCCTCCACGCCCTGCATCCACTCTTCGATATCGCCGGCGCGGGCCAGATCGCCGGTTTCCTCGCTCAGGTATTCGGCGGCGTCCTGCGACAGCCGCTGCGCCGCATGGCGGCCCCAGCCGAACAGTTCGCGCAGGCCGCCCACCACGCGGTGCGCCGCGGCGTCGCCCAGCACCTTCGCCGCCAATTCCTCGGGATCGAAGCCGACCCGCGCCAGCAGGGCGTTGAAGCGGGTGAGCAGCTCGGTGTCGCCTTCCACTTCCAGCCCGGCAGGCAGGCCTTCGGCACCGCCGGCGCTGCGCAGCGCCAGCTGCAACAGGCGCATGCTCGGCGCCGCGACGCGCACGTCCGGCGGAATCTCGCTTTCCGCCAGCACGCGCACGCCGGCCGCATGCGGCTCGACCACGAAGGTCCAGCCCAGGTCGGCCAGATGCAGGGCTATGCTCTTGCCGTCCAGGGCGGCGCATTCCTCCAGCGCGGAACGCTCCAGCCGCAGGTAGCGGTTGAGGGCGATTTCGAGGCCGGCGCAGGCCAGGGCGGGAGTCGTCATGGCGCGGCTCGCCGGCCAGTGGCTAGTGGCCAGTGATTAGTGGTTAGTAACAGAAGATTGGACACGAGGACTCTCAATGTTTTCGGGCTTTCACTAATCACTGGCCACTAACCACTGCTTCAATCCAGCCTGTAGCCGCGGTGGACCGCGACGATGCCGCCGGTCAGGTTGTACACCTGCACCCGGCTGAGGCCGGCGTTTTCCATCATGCCCTTGAGCGTGGCCTGGTCCGGGTGCATGCGGATCGACTCCGCCAGGTAGCGGTAGCTGTCGGCATCGCGCGCCACCAGCTTGCCCATCAGCGGCAGCAGGCGGAACGAGTATTGGTCGTAGACCTTGGCCAGGCCGGCGTTGAGCGGCTTGGAGAATTCCAGCACCAGCAGGCGGCCGCCGGGCTTCAGCGCCTTGGTCATCGAGACCAGGGCGGCGTCCTTGTCGGTGACGTTGCGCAGGCCGAAGCCGATGGTGATGCAGTCGAAGGTGCCTTCGGCGAAAGGCAGCTTCTCGGCATTGGCCAGGGCCAGCGGCACATCGACCACGCCCTTGTCGGCCAGCCGGATATGGCCCTGCCGCAGCATCGCCTCGTTGATGTCGGACAGCACCACCAGGCCCTGCGGGCCGACCAGGCGGCGGAATTCGCGCGACAGGTCGCCGGTGCCGCCGGCCACGTCCAGCACCTTCTCGCCCGGCCGCACGCCGGCCAGGTCGATGACGAAGCGCTTCCAGATGCGGTGGATGCCGAACGACATCAGGTCGTTCATCACGTCATAGCTGGATGCCACCGAGGAAAACACCTCGCGCACGCGCTGCTGCTTCTGCGCGGTCGGCACTTCTTCGAAGCCGAAGTGGGTGTATCCGGCTTTTTTCCCGTTTCCGGGGCCGGGTTTATCGTTGGACATGGGCGTCTGCTGGGGAACCGTTCGGCTATTATCTCCCAGATTGCGCCGGACGCTGTGTCGGGGAACGCCGTGCCGGGGGGAACGCATCCGCTGCCGCTCTTGAAACGTATTCCGCGTGCCCCCAAGGTGGACCGATTGCCGTTGCAGCGGCCGGTTATCGCCTCGTGGGCGGCCGGTGTCCGGCCTGCACCAGGGCTACTCAATATAAGGAAGGGCGATGAACACGGCTCAGGCCATTTGCCGGTGCCTCTGCGCCGCCATGCTGCTCACCGGATTGGCGGCGCAGGCCGCCGACGATCCGGGGCGGATTTCGGTGCTCGAAGAAAACGACGGCGTCATTACCCACAAGGACCGCTACTACACCCAGGGCCTGCAGGTTTCCTACCTGTCCAGCGACCTCACCGGACACGAGGTGTGGAACAAGGTGTTCGACGCGGTCGGCTGGGCCTTGCCGATGTACCGCGATTCCGCCGGCGTGGCGCAGCGGCGCTTCGAATACATTCCCATTGCGCAGGCCGAGTTCACCCCGGAGGTGCTGGACATCTCCACCCCGGATCCCAAGGACCGGCCCTACGCGGCCTGGCTCTACACCGGTCTGCACCTGCTGCAGGAAAACAACCAGCGCAGCCTCAACAACCTGGAGGTGCTGGCCGGCGTGGTCGGCCCGGATGCCTTCGGGAGCCAGATCCAGGACGGCTACCATAACCTGGTCGGCTTCCATAAGGCGGACGGCTGGGACCACCAGATCGGCAACCGCGCCGCCTTCCAGTTTTCCTACGATTACAAGCGCCGGCTCGATCTCGATTTCGGCTCGCGCTACCAGGCCGACATCATTCCGGAAGCGGGGGTCAGCGTCGGCAACGTCTACCGTTACCTCGATGCCGGCGCGATGCTGCGCTTCGGCAATGCGCTCGACGTCGACTACGGGCCGGAACACATGCGCCCGTCCCTGTCCGGTACCGCCTTCAGCGATTACCGCCGGCTCGGCGGCAGCTGGTTCCACTGGTACGTCTATGCGGGCGTGCAGGAACGGCGCATGTTCTACAACCTGTTCATCGACGCCGCCGACGAGGTGGCGCCGCAGGGCATCGGCAGCCAACCCTTCGTCTCCGATTTCTTCGGCGGCGCCTCGATCTTCTTCGGCCATTTCCTGCGCGCAGATTTCGTCGCGACCCGGCGCAGCAAGGAATTCTACGGCCAGGACGGGGCGGATGTGTTCGGCGGCGTCAACCTGACCTTCGATCCCTGATCCGGCCCGCGTGGCCGCTGCGGTCGGGTATTGGGCTGTTTATACCGTTGAGGAGTCGGCGCGCCCCCTGCATGCTAGCGTCGTCGCTGCGGCTGCGGCCGGGCGGCGTGCCTTGGGGGCACGCACGGCAGCGATGCTAAAGAACCTGTTCAGTGGTATCCCGTCGCCCGGAAACGGAGTTTCCTGCTGGGCGTGCATGAAGCTTCGCGGGCGTCTTGGTGAGGATTCATGTACGGGGATCATGCATTTCCGGCGCTGCAACAACCGCTCTGCACCGGGGTCTGGAGCTATGACCCGGGGCAGCGCTGCCTGTGGTGGTCCCCCGCCACCTTCCTGATCCACGGCCTGCCGGCGGATGCGCCGCAGCCGGATGCGCGGGGCGCCCTCGAGTTCTTCAGTCCGGCGAGCCGGACCCTGATCGAACAGGCCTTCCGCTCCAGCCTGGCCGGCGGCCGGCCCTGGGAACTGGAAGCGGGGATTGCCGCCGCCGACGGCCGCGAGCGCCGGGTGCGCGTCACCGGCGAAGCGGTGCTTCGTGATGGCGCCGTGGTCGAACTGCGGGGCAGCTTCGCCAGCCTGGAAAATCCGCGCGCGCCCGCGTTCGATGCGTCGTCCGCCGAACAGGAGCTGGCGCAGGTCTCGCTCGCCGCCGTGTCTGACGGCGTGATCCGCACCGACCCCAGTGGACGCATCCTCTACAGCAATGAATCGGCGCAGCGCCTGTCCGGCCTGTCCACCGCAAACCTGCTCGGGCAGAGCCTTGAGCAGCTTATCGTCCTCCCCGCCGAAGATCGGGACGCCATGCAGCGCTCATTGCGGGGCGGTGCGCGCACGCCGCTGCCGGCACATGCCGCGTTGCGCACCACGGGCAACGAATCCCTGCCGGTCGAGGGCTCGATCACCCCGAGCCGGGACGGCGGCGGCATCATCGTGTTCCGCGACCTGTCGCAGACGCGGGCGCTGGCGCAACAGCTCCAGCACCAGGCCGAGCACGACCCGCTCACCGGCCTGCCCAACCGCGGCCGCTTCGAGCAGGAGCTGGCGGCGAGGCTGCCCCTTGCACGGGTGCGCGGCGAGATCCACGCCGTGCTGTTCCTCGATCTGGACCGCTTCACCCTGATCAACGATACCTGCGGCCACCAGGACGGCGACCGCCTGCTGTTGCTGGTGGCGCGCGAACTGGGCACGCGGCTGCGGCCCGGCGATGTCATGGCGCGCATCGGCGACGACAAGTTCGGCGTGATTCTCGACGGCTGCGACAGCGAACACGCCCTGCAGAAAGCCGCGTCCCTGGTCGAAGCGGTGGACCACGCCCGCTTCCGCGTCGGCGAGCGCGTGTTCCGGCTGGGCCTGAGCGCCGGTGTCGCCGGCATCGACGCCTCCAGCGAAGATGCGCGGCAGGTGCTGATGCACGCCGACACCGCCTGCTATGTCGCCAAGCGGCTCGGCGGCAACCGCGCCCAGCTCTACCAGAACAACGACCTGGAAGTGTCGCGCACGCGCAGCGACATGGACTGGGTGGCGCGCATCGAGCAGGCCCTGGACGAGAGCCGCATCGAGCTGTTCGCCCAGCGCATCGTGCCGCTCGAAGGTGGCAACGCGCCCTGCTACGAGCTGCTGGTGCGCATGCGCCTGCCCGACGGCGGATTCGCCCCGCCCAACGACTTCCTGCCGCCGGCACAGCGCTTCGGCCTGATGGACAAGATCGAGCGCAGCGTGGTGCGCCAGGCGCTGGACAAGATCGAGCGCCTGTTGCGCCATGGCGGCCTCGGCGAATTCGGCTACCTCTCGGTCAATCTGTCCGGCACCAGCCTGTCCGACCAGGGCTTTACCGCCTTCCTGCTGCGCGAGCTGGAGCGGTACGCCACGCCACCGGAGCGGGTGCGCTTCGAGATCACCGAAACGGCGGCGCTGAACGAAACCGTGGCGGCGCGCAATTTCATCGCCAGCCTGCATCGCCTCGGCTACAAGATCCTGCTCGACGACTTCGGTACCGGCTTCACCTCTTTCGGTTACCTGAAGACGCTCGGCGCCAACGGCCTCAAGGTCGATCAGTCCTTCACCCGCAACCTCGCCGGCGACGTCATCAACCAGGCCATCGTCGAGTCGATCTGCAAGATCGGCAGCAGCCTCGGCCTGGAGATCATCGCCGAGGGGGTGGAGGACGAGGTGACGCTGCAGGCGCTACGCTCATTGGGCGTGCGCCATGCGCAGGGGTGGTTGTTTCACCGGGCGGAGCCGCTGGAATTGGTGTTGCCACAAGTGGCGTAGCGGCCAGTGATTAGTGGTTAGTAGAAGCGCAATACAAGCTGCCTTTACCAACCACTAATCACTGGCCACTAACCACTGCTTCACTCAATCGTCCGCGATGTCCTCGCCCGGAAACAGCTGCTCGGTGAAGCCGAACTGCCGCATGTCGCGGATGCGCATCGGGTAGAGGATGCCGTCGAGGTGGTCGCACTCGTGTTGCACCACACGCGCGTGGAAGTCGCTGGCTTCGCGCTCGAAGCGCTTGCCGGACTGGTCGAAGCCGCTGTAGCGCAGCCGCAGGTGGCGCGGCACCAGGCCGCGCATGCCGGGCACGCTGAGGCAGCCTTCCCAGCCGTCTTCCAGTTCATTGCCCAGCGGCGTCAGCACCGGATTGCACAGCACGGTGAAGGGCACTTCTTCCGCGTCGGGGTAGCGCGGATTGCGCGCCACGCCGAAGATCACCACGCGCAGCGGTACGCCGATCTGCGGGGCGGCCAGGCCGGCGCCGTTGAGGGCGGCCATGGTGTCCTGCATGTCCTGCAACAGGGCCGCCAGTTCCGGCGTGCCGAACTGCTGCACGGGCTGCGAGACCTGCAACAGGCGCGGGTCGCCCATCTTGAGAACATCACGAATCACAGCCCGTCTCCGAATAATTACCTGTCATCCTGAGCGCAGCGAAGGATCTAGCTTTGAGGCAGGGCCAGATCCTTCGCTGCGCTCAGGATGACAAATTGGGAGTCTGTTGCTTGTCCGTTGCAAAGCTTCAGACCGGCTTCGGCACATGCTTCTTCGGCAAGGCCGACAGCTTGGTCACGTCCGAATCGCGCGACATGCCGTGCTCGCCCAGCCGTTCCAGGTAGCGTGCCCACCAGCTTTCCTGGTTGGCGGCCAGCTCGCGCAGGATGTCCCAGGAATACAGGCCCGTGTCGTGGCCGTCGTCGAAGCGCAGCCGCACCGCGTAGCGGCCCACCGGCTCCACCGCGCTGACGTTCACCAGGCGCTTGCCGCCCACCAGCATCGGCTCGCCGCCGCCGTGGCCGCGCACCTCGGCGGAAGGCGAGTAGACACGAAGGTACTCACACGGCAGCTGGTAACAGCTGCCGTCGGCGTACCCGACTTCCAGCAGGCGCGAAGCGCGGTGCAGGACCAGGCGGTTGGGAATGGGGGTGCTCATACCCGAAGAATATACCGCTTACAGGATGTACCGGCTCAGATCCTCGTTGCCCGCCAGCACCTTCAGCTTCTCGTCGACATAAGTGGCATCGACGGTCAGCGTGGTGCCCGACTGGTCCGGCGCGTCGTAGGCCGCCTCCTCCATCAGCCGTTCCAGCACCGTGTGCAGGCGGCGGGCGCCGATGTTCTCGGTACTCTCGTTGACCTGCCAGGCGATCTCGGCGATGCGCTTGAGGCCCTCCGGCGCGAACACCAGGGTGACGCCCTCGGTGGCCAGCAGCGCCTTGTACTGCTCGGTCAGCGAATGCGCCGGCTCGTCGAGGATGCGCAGGAAGTCCGCCGCCTTGAGCGCGTCCAGTTCCACCCGGATCGGCAGGCGGCCCTGCAGCTCGGGGATCAGGTCGCTGGGCTTGGCCATGTGGAAGGCGCCGCTGGCGATGAACAGGATGTGGTCGGTCTTGATCGAGCCGTACTTGGTGGAGATGGTGCAGCCTTCCACCAGCGGCAGCAGGTCGCGCTGCACGCCTTCGCGCGAGACGTCGGCGCCGCTGTACTCGGCGCGCTTGCACACCTTGTCCAGCTCGTCGATGAAGACGATGCCGTTGTCCTCGGCGTTCTTCAGCGCCTCGACGCGGATCGCCTCCTCGTCCACCAGCTTGGCGGCCTCCTCGTCGAGCAGCAGCTTCTGCGCTTCCTTGATCTTCAGCTTGCGCGTCTTCTGCTGGCCGGTGCCGAGGTTCTTGAACATGCCCTGCAACTGGCTGGTCATCTCTTCCATGCCGGGCGGCCCGACGATCTGCATCTGCGCCGGGTTGGACTGCAGGCTGATCTCGATCTCGGTGTCGTCCAGCTTGCCCTCGCGCAGGCGCTTGCGGAACACCTGGCGCGCGGCCGTGTTCTCGGATTCGCGCTGGGTCGAGGCCTCGCCGAAATCGCGCGGCGGCGGCAGCAGGGCATTGAGCACGCGCTCTTCCGCCGCGGTCTCCGCGCGCGGCCGCACGCGGATCACGGCCTGCTCGCGGGTCTGCTTCACCGCCGCGTCGACCAGCTCGCGGATGATGGAATCGACATCGCGGCCGACATAGCCGACCTCGGTGAACTTGGTGGCTTCCACCTTGACGAAGGGCGCATTGGCCAGCTTGGCCAGGCGCCGCGCGATCTCGGTCTTGCCGACGCCGGTGGGCCCGATCATCAGGATGTTCTTCGGCGTGATTTCGCCGCGGATCGCTTCCGGCGTCTGCTGCCGGCGCCAGCGGTTGCGCAGGGCGATGGCCACGGCGCGCTTGGCGGCCTGCTGGCCGACGATGTGGCGGTCGAGCTCCTGCACGATCTCGCGCGGAGTCATGGCCGCCGCGCCCTGTGCGGTCGGGGCAGGCGGAGGAGTGGAGAGTGCGTCGTTCATTATGTATTCCCGGATCAATAAGGGGAGGCGCCGCGGCACGGTCATGCGGGCGGCGCCGGGTTCGGCAGGGCTGGCGCGCCTCAGGCGGTGGCCAGCGCCTCGATGGTCAGGTTGTGGTTGGTGTAGATGCAGATCTCGGCGGCGATGTGCAGCGCCTTTTCCACGATCTCCTGTGCCGACATCTCGGTGTTTTCCACCAGGGCGCGCGCCGCCGCCGCCGCATAGGGCCCGCCCGAGCCGATGGCCATCACGCCGTGCGGCTCCGGCTCCATCACGTCGCCGGTGCCGGTGATCATCAGCGAGGCTTCCTTGTCCGCCACCAGCAGCAGCGCCTCGAGGCGGCGCAGGTAGCGGTCGGTACGCCAGTCCTTGGCCATCTCCACCGCGGCGCGGGTCAGGTTGCCGGAGTGCTTCTCCAGCTTGCCCTCGAAGCGCTCGAACAGGGTGAAGGCATCGGCGGTGCCGCCGGCGAAGCCGGCGATGACGGAATTGTTGTAGAGCCGGCGCACCTTGCGCGCATTGCCCTTGACCATGGTGTTGCCCATCGAAACCTGGCCATCGCCGCCGACGCAGACCTGGCCGGCGCGGCGCACGGTGAGGATGGTGGTGCCGTCGAATTGTTGCAAGGTGCTTCTCCGTGAAACCCGCAGTGCGGTGGATTGTGAATCACTGCCGGTAGTGAGGCACTAAGTGTGGACAAGCGTGATGCATTTCAAGTTTCTGCCCCGGCCGGCGGCGCCCGGGGCGATTTGGCCGGCCTCTCGTGTGCGCGGCGTCACAGACTCCGATTGACTACTGAACGTTGCTCATTTAAATTGAATTAAACATTGTTCAGTTATCTGGCGACACAGGAGTCAGGAGCATGGCAACGTTGTTGTCCCGCATCCGCGGGCTGGTGGCGGCGCAAGCGCACCGCGCGGTGGATCGGGCGGAAAATCCGCAGCTGATGTCGCACCAGCTGGTGCGCGACCTCACCACCGATCTGGCCAACGCCAACCGCGGCCTGGTGGCGGCGATGGGGGCGGAGCGCCAGCTGCGGCGCAGCCGCGAGCGCATGGAGCAGGAGGCTGCGGACTGGGAGCGCAACGCCGAAACCCTGCTGCGTAAAAATGAGGAAGGCCTGACCCGCGAGGCGCTGGAACGCGCCGTGGCCCTGCGCCAGGGCGTCGAGGCCCTGGCTCAACCGCTGCAACGCGCCGCGGGGACGGTGGAGCGCCTGCGCGGCCAGGTCGGCCGCCTG
The DNA here is from genome assembly GCF_000711955.1 of Nevskia soli DSM 19509. Lineage (GTDB taxonomy): Bacteria > Pseudomonadota > Gammaproteobacteria > Nevskiales > Nevskiaceae > Nevskia > Nevskia soli. Next base: position 78,321 of record NZ_JONR01000010.1, on the reverse strand, counting down.
CGGGCGGAACTGGGCCGTGTGCGCCAGCGGGTGGCGGTGATCGACGTGCATCAGGCCGCCGCGCTGGCCCTGCGCCGGGCCGGCCATGCGGACGACGCCTATACCCGCGCGCTGGACCGCGCCCAGGAACTGGAACGCTACGAGCGCAACGCCGAGAGCACCGATTGCGCGGCCGAGGCGGCCGGCGAACTGCTCGACGAGCAGGACCGGCTGGAGCGCAGTGTCGCCCGGCTCAGCGCCGATGCCGCCGTCGACGAGGCGCTTGCCGCCCTGCGCCGCCGCCTTGCCGCCGGGCAAGGCCCCGCCGCCGAAGTCACCACCGAGGAGAAAGCGTCATGAACCAACAGATGCTGGAAAACGCCGGCGCCGGCCGCCAGGATTCGCCGGGCTGGATCTTCTTCGTCAAGGTCTCCTTCACCGCGGCCCTGGCCGGCATGGTGTTCGGCATCGCGGTGATGCCGGTTGAAATCTGGGTGCGCGGCTACATGATCCTCGGCACGCTGTTCTTGGTCGGGTCCACCTTCACCCTGGCCAAGACCATGCGCGACGAGTTCGAGGGCGCCAAGCTGATCAACCAGATCGCCCAGGCGCGTGCCGAGAAACTGCTGCACGAGTACGGCGTGAAGGAGTGAAGTCGGTAGAGATTCGGCCCCCGGCCGCCACCATTGGCGCTTTGGTCAATGGCGGCAGCGGCGCCGATCTGCCGTATCAGTCTGTACACGTCGTTCGCGTCGGGCAAATGGCCCGACAAGGATTGATCATGAGTGGCCCGCTTCCCCTGAAATCCGGCGATATCGTCTTCATCGCCACGCCCAGCCCGCTGTACCGCAGGGTCGCCCGGGCGACCGGCTCCAAGGCCTCGCATGTCGGCATCGTGTTCGAAGATGCGCAGGCGGGCTGGGTGGTGGCGGAAAGCGCCGTGCCGCGCAGCCGCTACCGCCCGCTGGAGCGGTTCCTGGGCCGTTCCGACGACGACTGGTTCGTGGTGCGCCGGCTCAAGCAGGAACTGACGCCGGATCAGGTAGCGGCGCTGCGCGCCGCCTGCGACCAGCGCATGGGCCGCTGGTACCACCTCGGCTTCAAGTACGAGTCGGTGCGCACCTTCTGTTCGAAGTTCGTGCACGAGGTGTACCGCGAGGCGCTGGGTGTGGACATCGGCGAGGTCGAAACCTTCAGCGAGCTGCTGCGCCGCAACCCCGGCGAACCGCTGGGTTTCTGGAAGCTGTGGTTCTTCGGCTTCATCCCCTGGCAGCGCAAGACCGTCACCCCGGAGAGCCAGTTGCAGTCGCCCAGGCTGAACACCATCTGGCATTTGGGTAGCCCCGGAAGCGCCTAGCTTCAGCCGCGCTCTTCCCGCAAGCCGGCGACAAACGCCCGCACGATCAGGTCCGACAGCGGCCTGACGTCCTTCAACCCGCTCCAGTGGAGCTTGCCGGTGGCGGACAGCACGCACAGGCCATGCACGCTGCTCCACAGCGCCGTGGCCGCCGTGCGCAACTGCTTCGGCGAGGCGTCGGGCAGCAGCGGCGACAGGTGCTCCTCGACGAATTCGAACAAGGCTGCCTGCCGCGCGTTGAGGCCGGGGTGATCCCACTTCTCCGGCGGCAGGTAGTGCTCGAACATCAGCCGCCAGCGGAAGGAATGCTTCTGGGCGAAGCCGATGTAGCCGGCGGCGATGGCCTGCAGGCGTTCCAGCGGCGCCTTCGGCTTCGCCGCCACGCCGCGCAGGTATTCGTACATGGCATCGGCCGTGCGCAGCGAGACCTCCGCCAGCAGGTCGTCCTGGTTGCTGAACAGCAGGTACAGGTTGCCGACGGTATAGCCCATGGTCAGGGCCACCTTGCGCATGGAGAAACCGGCCAGACCCTCCGCGGCGACGAGGGCGTCGGCGGCGTCGAGCGCCATGCGGCGCTGTTCTTCGCGGCTGTGCTGGTTTCTACGTCCCATGCGGCATTCTAGCCGCGATTTGAACGCTGATCATTTTCTTCGCCGACTGTTGCACAGTCCGGTGGATCCGACAATCTGATTTGGCCGAGATCGAGAGCCTGGGAAAACGCAGCTGACGACGTCCGCTTTCGGCGACCCGGGACATCATCGGATCGCGCCGTCACAAAGCGGAAGTCAACCTGATTGAGGCGGTACAGACTTCCGGGCATGAATTGTTGGGCATAGCCGTGTGCCACGACTGCTTCCGACTCTTGAACTGCGCAGGCTGCCAGGCATGCGCCACCTGCCTCGCATGACACAGATCAATGCAGCAGAGCCGCCGCTGGGCTCGACTATAGATAATCATTCACAGGAGGCCCTAGGCACCGGCGCAGCATGCGCAAAGTCGCTGGCAAGCCGGGATTTGCACATAAGCAGTCCGCCACCACCGCTCGCAGCAAGTGCCCGCAGCTCATCCAGCCAGCAAGATCGGCCCTGGCCGCGTGTATGCGCTGCGGTGTTCGGAGCGGCTTGGCTGGCACTGGCGTGGCGCCCCCTGTACCCGCAGGACTGGGCACTTGAGAACGTGCTGTCGCTTTTTACTGCCTGGTGGCTGCTACGCCTTCATCGCCATTCGCCACTGTCCGATGTCGCTTATATCCTGCTCCTGCTATTCGGCCTGGCGCATGAACTCGGCGCGCACTTCACTTATGCCGAGGTGCCATACGACGCCTGGAGCCGCCGACTGCTCCACTTCTCGCCAGACGCGTTCTTTGGCTTTTCACGCAACGAGTACGACCGTTTGGTGCATTTTTCCTTCGGCCTGCTTTGCTTCCGGCCCATGCGCGAAGCGCTCACCGCATCGTTGCCGCAATCGCGCAGCGTCGCCCTGGCGCTGACCGCGGCGGTAATGGTTGCGATTTCCGCGCTTTACGAGTTGCTGGAATGGGCCGCCGCCCTGCTGTTCGGAGGCGATCTGGGCGTGGCTTACCTCGGCACCCAGGGCGACCTCTGGGACGCGCAGAAGGATATGGCACTGGCGCTGCTCGGCACCCTGATCGCGCTGGCCTGTAGCCTGGTCGCCGCACGTTATGACCGCGCCTCGCGGTTGTCGACCTGAGGGCAGACCTGAACAAAAGCTGCGTTCTCCCTTTTGGGGGGGGCGCCATATGCCTGCCTCAACGCAGGCCGTCCATTTCAGCCTCGATTTACAGCAGCGAAGTCCGCTCCGGGAATGCGCAGCGATATTGAAGGGTGCCACCAAACGGACAGCGATCTCCGGGCGAATGGCTGCGAGGGTCGTGTGCAGTCCATCCGATGCCGGGTCTTGCCAGTTGATGCAGATCAGTGTCAACAGGGCTTGCCAGGAATACATTCCACGTCCGAAGGCAATGCCGCATCGGCAGGACGGCGCACATCCATGGAATTGTTCGTCCCCTTACGCATCGAACCGTTCGCTCGGCTCGCATTGGGCCTGCTGCTGGCGCTGGCCTGCTGGAATGTGCTGCAACCGTTTTTTCCGGCCATCCTGTTTTCGATCGCCATCGCTTTATCGACTTGGCCGGCGTACTGCTGGCTGTTGCAGCGCATGTCCGGACGACGCAGCGCGGCGAGCCTGCTGGCCTGCGTGATCATGGCGCTGGTAGTGATCGCGCCAACCGTGATGCTGGTTTTGTCCCTGGGGGATGCCGCGGCCTGGCTGTTGCAGCTCCTCGACGAATGGCGTGCCTCCGGTCCCATACAGGCGCCGGCCTGGTTGACGGGGATTCCACTACTGGGCGACCTGATTGCCGGCTGGCTTGGGCACGCGGCTTCCGCCGACGACTGGATGGCGAAGGCGTTGCAGCAACTGGCCGAGCCCGCACGCAGGATGGCATTCGTCGGCGGCCGGGCGCTGGGTCGCGGGGTGGGCCAGACCCTGCTCGCCGCGCCGCTGCTGTTTTTCTTCTACCGCGACGGCGACAGGCTGGCCCGGCGCACCGCCGACATCGCGCGGCAACTTGGCGGGCTCCGCGCCCTGGAACTGCTGGCAATCGCGCAACGCACCATCGCCGGCGTCATGTTCAGCGTGGTCGGCACCGCACTGGCCCAGGCGGTAGTGGCCACCATCGGCTTCTCTGTCGCCGGAGTGCCCAACCCGGTTCTGCTGGGAGCCCTGACCTTTGTGCTGTCGATGGCTCCGGTGGGCCCTCCGCTGATCTGGGGCGGTGCCGCGTACTGGCTCTTGCGCGAAGGCGATGCGGGCTGGGCGCTGTTCATGGCGATCTACGGCTTTTTCGGCATCAGCTCGGTCGACAACTTGATCAAGCCATTCCTGATCAGCCGCTCCAGTCACCTGCCTTTCGCCCTGACTTTCATGGGCGTGATCGGCGGCGTCCTGGCCTTCGGCGTCGCCGGCGTGTTGATCGGCCCTACCGTGCTGGCCCTGGCCATCCGCCTGGGCGAGCAGTTCAGCCCCGGCCACGGGGATGGACCGGCGTCCGGCGAGGAATTGAGCCAGGTCAATGCCGGGGCAAAGCCATAAGCTTTTAATTAGACACCGGTTATGCAGGACGGCCCAGCGGCTTTCCGCGGTCTTTCCGCCGACCTTGATCCGAGAGGCTGCCCGATGAAGCATTACAAGACGCTGCTGGCGGTGGTGCCGGCGAAGGTGGAATCGAGCCCGGCAATCCAGCGCGCCGCCGGACTGGCGCGCGCCAGTGGCGCCGCGCTGCACCTGTGTACCTTCGTCTACGATCCCGCGGTGGAACTGGCCGCGGATCGCGTCGGCTCCGCCGTCGCAGCTCACATGCGCCATGACATCATGCGCGAGCGAAAGGGCCAGCTGGAGCGCCTGGCGGCAAACTTGGCGGGCAAGGGACATCCCATCGAGTGCCACGTGGTATGGGCGCCGGACGAGGCCGAGGCGGTGCTGGCCAAGGCGCTGGACCTGGATGCCGATCTGGCGCTCAAGGACGCTCATCACGAGCCGGCCCCGCGGCGCGCCTTGTTCACGCCACTGGACTGGAAGCTGATGCGCACGCTGCCCTGTCCGCTGATGCTGGTGGGGCCGGCGGCGCACCCCGGAAGCGGGCGGGTTGCGGCGGCCATCGACGTGCTGGCCGAGCCGGCCGGGGCGGATGGCCTGAACGCGCGCGTGCTCGATGCTGCCATGCGGCTGTCCGGTTATCTGGGCGCGCAACTCGACCTGGTCGCGGTGTTCGCGCAGCATCCGGACATCCAGTTCAAAGCCTGGCCCAGCGCAAAGGCAGCGTATGCCGAGGAAGACGCCGCCCAGCTCCAAGCCTTTACCGCCTTTGCCGATCTGCACGGCGTCGCGTCGGGGCGCAGGCATCGGCTGGCGGGCACGCCGTCAGTCGAGCTGGCGCGGTTCGCTGCCCAGAATCAGATCGACGTGCTGGTGGTCGGTTCGAGCTATCGCAGCCGCTGGAACAAGTTCCTGCTCGGCAGCACCACTGAAAGCCTGTCGCAGCAACTCGGTGCGGACCTGATGCTGATCAAGCCGGCGGACTTCCTGGACGTATTGGGGAGCAAGGTCGATCTCACGGCGCTGCGCGAACGCTGTCAGGTGGAACAGCAGGTGTAATGAGGCATCGCCTTTTCTTGCATCGGCAGGATCGAGACGGAGTACAAATATGCATAACGATGAAAACACGGTGCCGGTATGGGACGCTTTTGTCCGCATCGGCCACTGGACCCTGGCCGCAGCCTTCCTGACCGCCTACTTCAGCGCGGAGGAATTCGAGGACCTGCATGTCGCCGCCGGGTACTGGGTGGGCGGCTACGTCATCGCGCGCACCCTGTGGGGCTTTATCGGCTCGCCGCATGCGCGCTTCAGAGATTTCGTATACGGACCGCGCACCGTGTTCGGCTACCTGGCGGACATGGCCAAGGGACGCCCTGCGCACTATGTCGGCCACAATCCGGCCGGCGGGGCCATGATCCTGGCCTTGCTGTTGTGCCTGGCGGCCACCGCCGTCACCGGGCTGGCGCTGCAGGCACAATCCGAAAACGAAGGTCCACTTGCGCCCTGGCTGGGACATGCCGCGGCACCGCTGGTCGCGACGCCCGCGGCTGCGCCCGCCGCCGGCATTCACGCCGGAAAGCCTGCGGAGCAGGCTGAAGCTGGAGACGGCGACAGCGCACTCGAGGAAATCCACGAGTTGTTCGCCAATCTCACCCTGGGGCTGGCGATCCTGCACGTGCTCGGCGTCATCGCCGCCAGCTTGCTGCACCGCGAGAACCTGGTGCGCGCAATGATTACCGGTCGCAAGGCCGCGGTCCCGGCCGTGCCGCGCGCAGGCCTTGCATCCCGACCCGAACGCTGAGGTGGCCGACCAGGCCAGCCTTGGCGTAACGGATCCGCTCACCGGAGCCCGGCTGCGGCGGGGGCTGACCGACCAGCAGGCGCAGGAGCGGCTGCGCACCGACGGACCCAACGAACTGCCGCGGCAGAGCCAGCGGCCGCTGTGGAAGATCGCCGCCGACATCCTGCGCGAGCCGATGTTCCAGCTTCTGCTGGCGGCGGGACTGGTCTATCTGGCTCTTGGCGACCGCGGCGAGGCGGTGCTGCTGCTGTTGTTTTGCGGCTTCTCGATGTTCATCACCGTGGCGCAACAGGCACGCACCGAGCGCACGCTGGAGGCACTGCGCGACTTGAGCAGTCCGCGCGCCCTGGTGATCCGCGATGGCCGGCAGCTGCGCGTCGCCGGACGCGAGGTGGTATGCGGCGACATCCTGGTACTGAGCGAGGGCGATCGCGTGGCGGCGGACGCCTTGGTGCTGTCGGCCCAGGACCTGGCCGCCGACGAATCGCTGCTGACCGGCGAATCGGTGCCGGTGACCAAGGCCGTGGCCGGCGCCCCGCAGGCTGCGCCGCATCCCGGTGGAGATGGACTGTCCTATGTGTTTTCCGGTTCGCTGATCGTGCGCGGGCGCGGCCTGGCCCAGGTGCAGGCCACCGGCGCGCGCAGCGAGCTCGGCCGCGTCGGCGTGCTGCTGACCCAGGTGAAGGAGGAAGCGACACCGCTGTCGCTGCAACTGGGCAAGCTGGTGCGCGTGTTCGCGGCCACCGGCATGGCGATCAGCGCATCGGTGGTACTGATCTACGGATTGGCCAAGGGCGCCTGGCTGCGGGGCCTGCTCGCCGGCATCGCGCTGGCCATGTCGCTGTTGCCGGAGGAGTTTCCGCTGGTGCTCACGGTGTTTCTGGCACTGGGCGCAAGACGCCTGGCCCAGACTCATGTCCTGTCCCGGCGGGCGTCCAGCATCGAGGCGCTGGGCGCGGCTACGGTATTGTGCTCGGACAAGACCGGAACGCTGACGCTCAATCGCATGAGCGTGGCCGAGCTGCGCCTGCCCGGAGCGGTGCATCCAGTAAAAGCCGGTGCGGCGCTGCCACCGGGCTGCACAAGCCTTGTGCGTTGCGCGGCGCGGGCCAGCGCCACCGAACCGACCGACCCGATGGAGCGGGCCATTCTGGAGCTGGCCGGTGCCGGCGCATCCGCAGGCAGAATGGTGCATGCGTACGGGCTGTCTCCCGATTTGCTGGCCATGACCCAGGTATGGAGCCAGTCCGGCGACACCGGCTACACCGTGGCGGCCAAGGGCGCTCCCGAGGCCATCATCGATTTGTGCCGGCTGGTGCCGGCCGAGCGCGTCGAGCTGCAAGCGGCGCAGGACGATATGGCTCAGCGCGGCCTGCGCGTCATCGCGGTGGCGCAGGCACGGTTCGAAGGAACGGTCTGGCCGGCGACGCAACGGGAATTCGATTTCGCCTTCCTCGGACTGGTGGGCCTGGCCGATCCGGTGCGGCCGGCAGTGCCGCAGGCGATCCAGGACTGCCGCACTGCCGGCATCCGCGTGATGATGATCACCGGCGACTATCCGGCCACCGCCCTCGCCATCGCCGGCCAGGCTGGCCTTGACGTCTCCCGCGCGGTGCTCAGCGGAGCGGACATCGACACGCTCGACGATGCCCAGCTCGGCCAGCGCATCAAGCACACCGCGGTCTGCGCCCGCGTCATGCCCAAACACAAGCTGCGCATCGTTCAGGCCCTGAAGGGCGCCGGCGAGATCGTCGCCATGACCGGTGACGGCGTCAACGATGCGCCCTCGCTGCGCGCCGCGCACATCGGCATCGCCATGGGCGGCAGGGGCACCGACGTGGCCCGCGAAGCGGCCGCCCTGGTGCTGCTCGACGACGAATTCGGCTCGGTGGTTCGTGCCATCCGGGTCGGCCGGCGCATCTACGACAACCTGCGCAAGGCCATGGCCTACATCCTGGCGGTGCATGTGCCGATCGCCGGCCTGACGCTGTTGCCGCTGCTGTTCGGCTGGCCCACCATCCTCGGCCCGGTGCATATCGCCTTCCTGGAATTCCTGATCGACCCGGTATGCTCGATCGTGTTCGAGGCCGAGCCGGAAGAAGAGGGCATCATGAAGCGCCTGCCGCGTCCGCCGCGCGAGCCCCTGTTCTCGCGCCGCCTGCTGATCTGGAGCCTGCTGCAGGGCCTGGTGACCTTGGGCCTGCTGCTGGGATTCCACGCCGCCCTGCGCGCCGCCGGCATGCCCGAACCGGATGCGCATGCCATCAGCTTCGTCTCCCTGATCCTGACCAACGTCGCCCTGATCTTCGTCAACCGCAGCTTCAGCACTTCCCTGGTCGATGCGGTGCGACGTCCCAATGTCCTGCTTTGGCGTGGTCTGCTGTTGCTGGCGACGCTGCTGCTCGCGGTGCTCTATGTGCCCTACCTGAGGCACTTGTTCGGATTCGGCACCCTGCACTGGGATGACCTGGCGCTCAGCACCTGCGCGAGCATCCTGCTGATCTGTGGACTGGAGTTCAGCAAACGCTGGCTGTCGCCACTTGTGCAAAATCGGATGGTCAAAACCGTGTCGTGAGCGTGGTTCGTTCGACGTTCTCGATCTTTGCCATCGTCATGTGCGTTAGAGCATTTTCCATTTACTAATCGACATATCCTGCGTTGGTGAGATAGTTTCTGCACTCTTCCGGAGAGAGTGCGTCGAGGAGGCTGCCAATGTGGTCCCAGAGCGCATCGACGGTGCGTTTGGCGGCTTTGCGCAGCAGGATCTTGAGCTTGGCGAAGATTTACTCGATCGGATTGAGGTCGTGGGAATAGGGCGGCAGGTAAGCCAGCCCACTCCGCGCTCGCGTCAACGCGACCTGTGTCGCCTTCTCAAAATCACATAGACAGCTAGCAGAGCGAAGTCGATCAAGGACAAAAGTAGATTTGCGCCTCTAACATGCACGTCATTCAGAACTCCGTGTTGGAATCGAACCCAGAAAATTGCGCAGCCAACAAGAACAAGACCCAGCAAAACCCACCACCTAGCACCCTGGTGGGCCGGATCCGTCGGAAGGTTGCCGTTCGTCATGATCGTCATACTCTCACAGGTCCCGACTGCAGTTCCTTGAATAGGACTGCCCGCCCGGAAAGCGGCCATTGGCGGGCATCAGCAAAGGGCCGAGCTCGGCCGAGGCATATTACGGTGATGTCGATGGAGCGAGCCCAGAGCCAGATCGCCGGTCGGCAGGACCAAGATATTTGGTGGAAAACCATTGATATTCTGTGGCGCCGGACCGAGCTCCCAGGTCAAGTGCCCGGTCAACGCGGGGTTTTATGCTGTCGTCGTAAGCATTAGGCTTCTCGAAGGTGGTCGGATAAAGGTCGCGATATTCTGCGGCCAACCGAAGCACGGACAGTTGGTGTTGCGTGAGAGGCGGCTGATCAGGACTGTTATACATGGCCAGCGTTAACACATCACCCACTATAAACCCCTCGGCTCTATGAATCGCGCGATCGATATCGCCGGCTCGGGTCATAGCAGCAATCTGGATTTCGATGGCAAGGTGATTGGCCTCAGATTCCAGAAATACGCTGCGCTCCTCCTGCACTTTGATGTGTTCACCCCAGAGGAACGAGCCGGCAGATACAGCGACGAGAGCGCCTGAATACAACAATGCACGTAGCTTCACAGGCTCCCTCATTCATGTCGGCAGAGATGATGACCCCTGCGATCCTTGCTCATTAGCTTAGCCGAAAGCCGTCATTCACCTGCGGCCGCTTCGGGCCGGCCGCTGTGTGTACGCGGCTCGCACCCTACGCTTGCTCGATCTCGTATGCGCAGCCATCGATCCGTTGTAGCAACGCCAGAGTCGCGCGCTGCAACTCAGCCAGCCGCTCTGACGCAAGTTGCCCTTCGACGATCGCCTCGACAAAAAACCTGTCTTCATTGAAGCGCACCTTCATTCCATCGACTACCGCGCTGTACTTCCCCGATCCCTCGCCCTCGCTAGGTGCCGGCCCATCACCGATCCGGTAGAGCTGATCCAGCGCCACGAAATCCGGCTCCTCGGTATGCCGCCAGTAGCTCTTGAATCCTTGGTGCGCATGCTTGCGAGTCCACAACTCCTGTCGCGTATCCCACAGCCGGTTCGGCTGCCGATCCACACGCAGCATCACCCAGTGCTGCCAGTCGCGCCGCGTCAGCCGGCGCCATTCCCCGCTGCCTGTATCCAGTGCCCAAGAGTCCACTTGCTCACGCATCGCGCATTCTGCCCCCAGCCATAGCTCGCCACCGCTGACGACGATCGTGCGCCCATCTTCTTCCAGTACAGCTTGGTGGCTATGGATCCAGCCCGGCGCATCGCCTCGCGTCGCCATCGCCTCCATCCGCATCGATCCGAGTAGCAGCCGATACACCGGCGTTGCATCAAGCGTGCGTGTCACCCCGTAACCCAGCCGGCCTATCACATAGATCGCATCGCCCACCAGCGTCGCGCTGTGAAAATCCGTCGGCGGAAAATCCTCTTCCGGATATCCGTAGATCGCGATGGCCCCCGTCGCATCGATCACCGTCACATCGTTGTAAATGTGAAAGTCCGGATCGTAGAAGTCTTCGTGCTCTCCGCCTATGTGTATCACCCGCCCATCCGGCAGCGCTGTCTCACTCTTGCCGAAACGGTCGAAGCACCACGTCGGCCCTGCCTTGCGCTCGGCAGGTCCTGAGTACAGCTTGCAGGCTTGGTATGCGCTCAAGCGCGTCCGCACGAGCCAGTGCCATAGCGGGTTATCCAACTGCGTCGGATTCGTCTCCACCTCACGCGGCGAGCGCCACGCCAGGAACTCCGCCTCGCCGATCTGCGGTGGAGGCTCGCTCTTGCGAAGGCGATCTGTCTCTTCCTCAACCGCCTCGCGCGCCCATACATCTTGGTCTTCGTCCATGGGCAGTTAGCCTACCCCAAAGTTGCCGTTCGTGACCGGCCGGTACGGGCCGACGGCGACCGGCTGTATGGCAGCAACTCCTAATTGTCTGGAGCCAGCCTACCCGCAAGCGGTCACCGACGAACGACCGCGTTTCGATCAGGGAGTGCCAATTGACGCCGTTTGGCCCCCGATGGTCATCGCTTGAATCGGCCGTTCGGAATTCCCATGGATAAACGAGGCGGGTGAAAGGCCCATCCAAAGGGCCCGATCATTAGCTGCTCGCGAGAACTCCGGCGGTCGCCTGCAACTTTTGACGCCGCCGAACCTCCAACTGAAGTCCTGTTTCGGCAATCGCGAACTCGGACCCGTGCGGCCCGGCCGAGGCCTATCCTAGAGGAATCTACTTGCTGTGCGCATTACAACTTCCTGCGTCTCCCTGCTGCTCGTGGGACTGGTCGGATGCGCACACCTACCCGACGCGGACCAAGACATTGACCGCGCGCTGCAGGGCGCGGATTCCCATGGTCGCATCGACCGGCTGCGCCATCATTACGAGGAAATCACCGGGGTACCCTTCAGCGAAGGCAACAGCGTCCATCTGCTTCGCGACGGGTCATCCACCTATGCCGCCATGAAGGCGGCCATCGCGGGTGCGACTCGCTATATCTACATGGAAAGTTATTGGTTCGACGAGTCGGTGGGCCGGGGGTTCGCAGAACTGCTGGTGAACGCCAGTCGACGAGGCGTAGCAGTCTATTTGATCTACGACGCTTGGGGTTCGGTGGACACCCCGGCGGCGATGTTCGACGGACTGCGAGCCGCCGGCATTCACGTCCTGGAGTTTAGCCCGATCGATCCGGCCGCCGTGGTCGAGGATCTGGTGGACCGGCGGGACCATCGCAAGGTCATGGTGGTGGACGGAAAAATTGCCGTCACCGGCGGGGTCAATATCAGCGGGGTCTATCTGCGCCGCCGGGTGCCGCCGGGTGCGTTGGCCGACGGCGAGCCGTGGCGGGATACAGACATCCGGATCGAAGGGCCGGCTGTAGCGGATCTGGAAGAGTGCTTCAAGCAAGTCTGGAAGGAGCAAAAGGGGCCGCCCCTTGATGATCACGCAGCCCCGGTCCCGGGCGCAAAAGGGGATTTCCTCCTGCAGGTGATCACAAATACACCGGCGGTGCACGACCACGCCATTTATCGCTCTCTGCTGGTGTCGATTACCTTGGCGCGCAAATCGGTTCACCTTACCACCGGTTTCTTCGTTCCCACGCCGGATCTGGTCAGGGCGCTGCGGCGAGCCGCCCGTCGCGGGGTCGATGTCGCCGTGCTGGTCCCGGCCAGCAGCACCTCAAATCTGGCCATCGAAGCAGGCCGTTCGCATTACGAAGACCTGCTCGAAAGCGGCGTGCACATTTACGAATTCCAGGGTCGCGTACTGCATGCCAAGACCGCCGTGATCGACGGCGACTGGAGCAGCGTGGGCTCGTCCAACCTGGATTGGCGCAGCGTGGTTTTGAACAACGAGATCAATACCGTCATTCTCAGCCGGACCTTCGGCCAGGAAATGGAGTCCCTGTTTCGGGATGATACGGCGCAGTCAAAGCCGATCCAGCTCTCCGATTGGGAGCGGCGCGGCTTCATGGAACGGTTCAGAGAACAGCGTGCGCGGCTGATCGAAGCTTTCCTTTAAGCCGGTGCGCTTTGACCAGCATGCCGAAGTTCGATCGGCGTTCATCGATGGCTTGTTCAACTTGTCGTCACGTCTCGTTGCAGTCGGATCATCCCGCCGCCGGAGAAAAGCCTTTCGCGGACGACGCATTCGGCCTGGAGCAAGCCGGGCGCGCGGCCAAACGCTTGTCGGGCGGCGGAATTGATGGCGGAAAGGTCCAGCGACAGCGCCTACGCCGCTTCGTCGGCGACGATGGCGTTCCAGCAGATATGGGTCAGGGTATCGGCCAGCTTCTCCAGCTGGGCGCCGCGCAGGCGGCGGCCATATTGCAGGGCGCAGTGGTTCACGCTCCAGGTCAGCGCGTCGGCCAGCAGGGGCGTGGCCGCCGCGTTGGCCCGGCCGGCCCGGCGCAGGCTGAGCACGGCGCGCCGGCTTTCGGCGCAGAGGGCTTCCATGGTCTCGCGCCACAGCCGCGCCACCGCCGCATCGCGCGTGGCGGTCTCCACCACGGCGTCGATGATCACGCGATGCTCGCGGTACACGCCGAGGATGCCGCGCAGCGCCCGGCGCATGTCCTCGCGCTGCGCCAGCTCGGCATGCTGGAACCATAGTCCGGCCGAGCTCACGATCTCCTGCCTGACCCGTTCCATCAGGCGCGTCACCAGCTCCCCCTTGTCGCGGAAGTGCAGGTAGAAGGTGGCGCGGGCGATGCCGGCGGCGGTGGTCAGCTGTTCGATGCTGACGCTGGAGAAACTGCCGCCCTCGGCCAGCAGCTGCTCCATCGCCCGCAGCAGCTTGTCCTCGATGCGGGGGCGGTCGGCAACTGGCTTGGCGCGGGTGCGTCGGGTCGGCATGGAGCTGCATCACTTGGCGTCGGTCGATGCCCGCCACTCTAACGGTTCGCCGCGCCAGTGGTCGATGCCGTGCCGGCGCGCCGGGGACCGCGGCGCGGCAATGCCCGGAAAATAGACGCACTGTCTATTTTAATATAGACACAGTGTCCATTTCCGTGTTACTACTCGATACGTCAGCGGCCCCGCTTTCCACTACAGGCCGCGCCGGAGGAGACTCATGAGCAGCGTCAGCCCCATTGCGGAGTTCCGTGTTCCTTCAAGTGGCGGCAAGGGCAATTCCGGCGGCCCCGCGTCGGCGATCGCGCCCATCGCCGTGCGCGACACCGTCGACGGCCCGCTGTCGACGTCCCGGTTGCGCAGGACGTTTCTGCTCTATGTGCTGCTGGCGCTGACCGGCTTCACCCTGGCGCTCGGCGCCGGGCCGGCCCTGCGGGCCGGCGGCCTGGGCCTGATGCTGCCCGGCGGCGGCTTCCTCGGCCATCTCGGCGGCGGCCTGTGGCCGTCTGTCGGCGCCGTCGCCGGCCTGCTGCTGACCCTGCTGCTGTTCGGCGCCGCGCTGTTCGCCTGGTTCGGCAGCGGCAACATCATCGCGCCGCTGGCGGTCTGGCTGGGGGCCGCCCTGCTGGCCGCCGCCACCGCCCCGGTGCCGGGCTGGTCCGGCGCGCCCTGGCTGCTGGCCGCCGCCATCGTCGCGGCGGCGGCGGTGATGCTGCGCGGCCGTGCGCGCTATCGCGCGCAGGCCATCACCGACCGCGACCGGCGCAATGCCCACCTGGCCAGGCTCGCCGCCCAGCCGGCGACGCCTGCCGCCGTGGCGCGGCCGGATGCCGGCGGCATGCCCGAAGAAGCCGCCGGATACCTGCGCCATGTACTCGATCGCGCCTTGCAGCCGCTGGAACGCTTCGACGGTTTCGACAGCATCGACCAGTTCCAGACCGCGTCCATCCGCTACCAGGTGTGCAATTTCGGCTACACCCTGGCGGCGCTGCAGTATGAGCACCTGCCGGCGTTCCGCGGCTACCTGGCGCAGGCGCAGCAGAACCTGCACCTCAAGATGCTGGACCACCGCAACTGGAAATACTGGGCGCTGGAAAACGCCTGGGGCAACCTGAGCCTGGACCCGGACCCGGTGCCGCGCGACAACATCATGTACTCGGGTTGGTTCGGCGCGATGCTGGCCGAATACATCTCCAACACGGGAGACAGCCGCTACAACGACAGTCCGCTGGTGCTGCGCCATCCGGACGGCCGCGAGTGGCGCTATACCTTCTCGCAGCTGGCCGAGGCGGTGTACCGCAACTTCAAGCGGAGCCGCTTCACCCTGTTTCCCTGCGAGCCGAACTGGATCTATCCGCTGTGCAACAACTTCGGCGGCATCGCCCTGAAGATCCATGACCGCCTCTACGGCACCCGCTGGTGGTCGGAAATCGAGGCCGACTACCGCCGGCATTTCGACAACGAGTTCACCACCCTGGACGGGCGCACGCTGGCGATCCGCTCCACCCGCACCGGCCTGACCATCGCGGCGCTGACCTCGGTGATGGCGGACTGCGTCACCGCCTACTTCCTGCACGGCATCCTGCCGGACGTGGCACGGCGCGCCTGGGAGATCGCGCGGCTCGACTTCATCCGCGTGGCCGACGGCAAGGTTGACCTGCTCACCCGCGGCTGGGATGCGATCGACACCGGCAACTACCGCAAGTCGATGATCACCACTTATGCCCAGGTCGGCGCGGCGGCTGGCGAGATGGGCGACGGCGAGGTGCTGGAATTGCTGCGGCAGCGGGTGCGCGACGAGTTCCCGCGCGGCTACGCGGATGGCGTGGTGCGGCACCAGGGCGTTTCCAACTTTGCCCACGCCAGCCTGCTCGGCCTGTTCAGCCAGGGCGCCGCCACGCGACGCAACCTGCATGCGCGCGGCGTGGCGGCGGAAACGCTGAATGGCCCCCTGCTTGCCGCGGCGCCGTATCCCGACGTGCTGGTAACCCGCGCCCGCAACGACGGCGGCGTACTGGACTGTGTGCTGCGCCCGGGCCGGCCTGCCGCCGTCGGCGGCACCTACGCGCTGGAACTGAGCCAGCTGCGTCCCGGAGCGGCCTACCGCTGCGAAGGATTGCAGCAGGCCACGGTTACCGCCGATACGCGCGGCATGGCCACGGTGCATGCGCAAGTGTCGGCGGCGCACTCCTTCCGCGTCAGTCCGGCGGCCTGAGCCGTGGCCTGCTGCGCCTTTCTCGCCTTCCTCATCGGCCAGTGCCTGGCTCTGAGCCAGTCCTGGCGCCGGCGCATCGCCGGGCTGCTGCCGTGGCGCCGCTCGCGGATGGAGCAGGTGCCGGCTGCTCCGCGCCAACCGTCATGGCGCAAGGGCCTGCTGGCCGCGCTGGCGATCGAAGTGGGAATCGTCGCCGGTGCTGGTGGCGGCGCATGGCTGGCCCGGGGTTCGTCGACGTTGACGGCGCCGCTGGCGGCGCTTTGCGGAATCGGCAAGGCGGTGGCTGCCGGGGAATCAGCCTCGCTGCGTTGACGCGAGGCTAGGTGATGCGGCGCTTGGCCCTGGGATGCGCCTCGTCGTACACCTTGGCCAGGCGCTTCCAGTCGAGCTGGGTGTAGATCTGGGTGGTGGACAGGTTGGCGTGGCCGAGCAGTTCCTGCACCGCGCGCAGGTCGCCGCTGGCTTCCAGCATGTGGGTGGCGAAGGAGTGGCGCAGCTTGTGCGGATGCAGGTGCGCCGGCAGGCCCACGGTGCGCGCCCAGGCGGCGAGGCGCAGTTCGATCGAACGTTGCGACAGGCGCCGGCCGTTGCGGCCGACGAACAGCGCGGACTCCTCAGGCGCGGCCATGGCGCCGCGCTCGCGCAGCCAGGCGTCGAGCGCTTCGCGCGCCTTGCCGCCGACCGGGGCGATGCGTTCCTTGCTGCCCTTGCCGAGTACCCGCACTTCGTCGGGAAAGCGGTCTCCGGGCGGTACGTCGAGCTTCTGCAATTCGGCCAGGCGCAGGCCGGCGGAATAGAACAGCTCGACCATCGCCTTGTCCCGGGCGCCCAGTTCCCCCTCGGCTTCCAGGTTGAGGGCGTTGTCCAGGTCCTCGGCCATGATCACCTTGGGCAGTTCGCGCTTGCCCTTGGGGCCGCGCACGCCGGCCACCGGGTTGTGCTCGGCCAGGCCCTCGCGCAGCGCATAGCGGAACAGGCCGCGCAGGCTCGACAGGTAGCGCCGCAGGCTGGAGGGCTGCTGGCCCTTGCGGTGCAGGCGCGTGATGAAGCCGCGCACGGTGTGGATGTCGACGCGCCTGGGCTCGTGGATGCCGCATTCCGCGCAATAGGCAAGGAACGCGGTACTGTCGCGGCGGGTCGCTTCGAGGGTGTGTTCGGAGGCGCGCCGGTCGACGCGCAGATGACTCATGTAGCCCGCCAGCAGCCGTTCGAGTGCGCTGGCGGGTTCGCTCATGTCAGGCGCGCGCGTACCGCGGCGGCCACCAGTTCGGCGGTGATTTCCAGGAACAGCTTGCCCTGGCGGGGCTGGAAGCGTTCGGCGTCGCGCGACCCCAGCACCAGCATGCCGAGGTTCTTTTCTTTCTCCAGCGGCACCACTGCCGCCGACAGCACCGGCTGCGCGGCCTTGGGGAACAGCAGCTTGGTGCGCTCCTCGCTGATCGGCCCGCATTCGATCAGGCGGGTGCGGATGAAATTGTCGAACACCCGGGCAATGGCGCCGCTGGGTTCGATCGGCACGATGCCGTCGATGTCGTGGCGCTTGTAGGCGCCGGCGTTGAGGCCGACGAAGACCTCGTCGATGTCGAAATCGTCGCGCATCGAGGTGCGCAGGCCGACCACGATATTGGCGAGCGAGGGTGCGCGGATCAGGGCGCGCGCCAGGCGCAGCACGCTTTCGGCGCGCGTTTCGTTGTCGCGCGCGGTGTCGATCAGGCGGTTCAGGCGCGCTTCCAGCCGCGCGTTCTTGCCGCGCAGCAGTTCCACCTGGCGCTCGATCAGCGACACCGCCGAGCCGGCGGAGTGCGCCACTTCCAGCATTTCCAGCAGTTGCGGGTGATCGGTCAGCAGCTGCGGGTGGGCCTTGAGGTAGGCCACCACCTGCGCTTCGCTGGCCATTTCGGCCGGCGCCGCGTCGTCCGCCGCCTGTTCCTTCGGTTCGCTTACTTCGGCCACACCAAGCTCCCTTCGAATACCGTTTCCGCCGGGCCGGTCATCCACACCGGCTCGCCTTCTCCCGCCCATTCCAGCTGCAGGGTGCCGCCGCGCACCTGGATGGCGGCGCTGGCGCCCAGTTTGCCCCAGATGCGCCCCACCACCATCGCCGCGCAGGCGCCGCTGCCGCAGGCCAGGGTCTCGCCCGCGCCGCGCTCGTAGACGCGCAGCCGCGCATGGCCGCCATCGACGAACTGCACGAAGCCGGCGTTGACCCGCTGCGGGAATGCCGGATGGTGCTGTAATTCCTCGCCCACCGCCGCCACCGGCGCCGCGTCGACGTCGGCCACCTCGATCACCGCGTGCGGATTGCCCATGCTCACCGCGCCGCAGGCCAAGGCGGTGCCGTCGGCCAGGGTCAGGCCGTATTCGGGCGAGCGGCCGCCGCTGTGGACGATCATCGGGATCTGCGCCGGCTCGAAGCGCGGCGGCCCCATGTTGACGCGCACCTGGCCGTCGTCGAGCAGGCGCACTTCGAGCAGGCTGGTGCTGGTCTTCACCCGCAGCGCGCGCTTGTCGCTGAGGCCGTGGTCGCGGACATAGCGCGCCAGGCAGCGCGAGCCGTTGCCGCACTGGCCCACTTCGGAGCCATCGGCGTTGAAGATGCGGTAGCCGAAATCCACGTCCGCGCTCGGCGCCGGCTCGATCAGCAGCACCTGGTCGCAGCCCACGCCGAAACGGCGGTCGGTGAGCTGGCGCAGCAGGGCCGGCGAAGGCGTCTGCAACAGCTCGTGCACCGGCGCCCGCGTGGCGTCGATGACGACGAAGTCGTTGCCGAGGCCGTGCATCTTGGCGAAGGGGAGATTCATGGGCGCAGATTATCGGCCTGATCGCCGGCCGTTGAAACAGTTTTTTGCATCGCGCGGGCCTCGTGCGGCGCGCGCCACCGCAGCATCCCTGACAAATCCGGAATCCTCACCTGCTTGATAACACGAATCTTTCTCATTATTATCCTTATCAATGACAAGGGCGGAATGCCGCATGCCGGCTTCCGACGAAGGAAAGATGGGGACGATGCTTACCGGATTCAGCACGCGGCTACGGCTTTCGGGCGCGCTCGTATTGTGTGCGGCGCTCGCCGCCTGCAGTGGTGGCGGCGGCAGTTCCGGCAGCCCCGACCAGCTGTCCGCCGCGGCCCGGTTGGGCCAGAAGATCTTCGTCGACCAGACCCTTTCCGTTTCCGGCAAGCAGTCCTGCGCCACCTGCCACGTCGCCGGGTTCGCCTTCGCCAGCGACAACAGCGCCGGCGGTCCCGACCATGGCCTGCCGGTGCCGCTGGGCGGCCCGAACATGGACCTGTCCGGCTTCCGCAACACGCCCTCGCTGATGTACGCGTCCTTCATCCCGGCGTTTTTCTTCGACGGCGACGGCAATCCCAACGGCGGCTTCTTCCGCGACGGCCGCGCCGCCACCCTGGCGGACCAGGCGATCGCCCCCTTCACCACCGCGTTCGAGATGGCCAATGCCGACGCGGCGGCGGTGATCGAGAAGCTGAAGACCCGGCCCTACCTGGCGGACTTCACCGCCATCTACGGCGCCGACGTGCTGAACGATCCGGATACCGCCCTCAAGCGCATGGGCGCGGCCCTGGCCGCCTACGAGACCGAAGATCCGGATTTCCATCCGTTCTCCAGCAAGTTCGACTACTGGCGCAACGGCCAGGCCACCCTCACCAGCCAGGAGCTGAACGGCTTCGCGCTGTTCAACAACTCCACCAAGGGCAACTGCGCGGCCTGCCATCCGACCACCTCGGCCAACGGCTCGACCCCGGCCATGTTCACCGACTTCAGTTTCGACAACCTCGGCCTGCCGCGCAACGCCAACATCCCGGCCAACGCCGACAGCGGCGCGCCCGACTACACGCCGGTCAACAGCGACGACGGCGTGCATACCTACTACGACCTCGGCGTCTGCGGCCCGCTGCGCGACGACCCGGGCCTCAACAAGTCCGGCATCTGCGGCCAGTTCAAGGTGCCGACGCTGCGCAACATCGCCGTCACCGCGCCGTACTTCCATAACGGCCAGTTCGCCACGCTGGCGGACGCCATCGGCTTCTACGTCCGCCGCGACACCAATCCGGAACAGTTCTACCCGACCGACAGCGGCGGCAACGCCACCAAGTTCGATGACCTGCCGGCGCTCTACGGCGGCCAGTTCCTGGTCAACATCAACGAGCCGTCCAGCGACGCCAACTACGCCGGCAACGTCAACACCGGCGAGATCCCCTACAACCGCCGGCTCGGCGGCCAGGCGGCGCTGACGCCGGACGAGATCAACGACGTCATCGTCTTCCTCTGCACGCTTACCGACGGCTACGACCCCGCGCATCCCGCCGCGCAGGTCCTGCCCGCGCAATGCCGGGCGGCCGTGACCGCCTCCACTCCTTAAGAAGCCCGCTCCATGAGCCCGATCATGAAAAAGCCTTTCGCCCTCAGCCTCATCGCCGCCGCCCTGCTGGCCGCCGGCGCCGCCCGCGCCGCCGACCCGGCGGCCAAGCCGGCCGGCGTCGACGCCGCCACCGCGCAGAAGCTGGAGCAGCAGATCGACCTGATGCAGCAGCAGCTCGAAGCGCTGAAGGCCGAGCTGGGCCAGCTCAGGAAGCAGAACGAGAGCCTGGCCGCGCAGCAACAGCAACAGGCGGTGCAGGTGCAGGAAGTCGCCGCGACCGCCAGCGCCAAGCCGGAGGGCGGCATCTCGCCAAACCTGAGCCTGTGGGGCTACGGCGAGATCTACTACACCCACCCGGTGCACCAGCCGGAAGACACCACCGCGGACCTCGCGCGCGCCGTGTTCGGTATCGGCTACCGCTTCGACGACCGCACCGTGTTCAACTCCGAGTTCGAGGTCGAGCACGCCGTCTCCTCGGCCGACGACCAGGGCGAGTTCGAGGTCGAGCAGTTCTACGTCGACCACCAGCTCGCCCCCTGGGTCTCGGTCAAGGGCGGCCTGTTCCTGATGCCCTTTGGCCTGCTCAACGAGCACCACGAGCCGACCAATTACTACGGCGTGCAACGCAACTTCGTCGAGACCCTGATCATCCCCAGCACCTGGCGCGAGGGCGGCTTCGCCTTCCACGGCGACACCGATATCGGCCTGACCTGGGACACCGGCCTCACCACCGGCGTCAACCTGGCCAACTGGAGCCCGAACCCGGAAGACCCGCTGTACCGCACCGCGCTGCAACTGGAGAACAGCGGCGCCGCGCCGCTCCAGGCCAGCCACCAGGAACTGCAGCTGGCCAATGCCCAGCACCTGTTCGAGTACGGCTCGCTCAACTACAAGGGCGTGCCCGGCCTGCTGGTCGGCGCCGCCATCTCCACCGGCACCTCCAAGGCTTCCGCCCAGACGCCGGACCAGCGCGTGACCCTGTGGGAGACGCATGCGCGCTGGACCCCGGGCGCGGCCGACCTGTCCGCGGTCTATGCCCGCGGTTCCATCACCGGCACCGCCCCGTACAACACCCTCAACGCCGGCGGCTCCAACCCGATGCCGTCCAAGTTCTACGGCTACTACCTGCAGGGCGCCTACTCGGTCTGGCGCCACAACGGCTACCGCCTGGCCCCGTTCGTGCGCTGGGAGCGGTACGATATGGGGGCGGGTTACGAGGGCATCGCGCCCGGATTCTCGCCGGTGCCCGGCGGCCTGGCCTCGGACGGCCGGCCCTGGCCGCAGCCGTATGATCGCGTCTGGACCTATGGCGCGAATTTCTACCTCAACCCGCACGTCGTGCTGAAAGCGGACTACCAGTCGTACCAGACCAACAGTGATTTCACCCGCTTCGATCTCGGCCTGGGGCTCAATTTCTGATCCTGAAGGGCAAATGGGCCTGAGTGAGGTTCTCACTCAGGCTTCGGTTTGGTTTGTGCTGTCACGGCGGTCCTGCGCATGAGCATTTCCAGTCGCCTGGTCTACCTGCCGGTTGCCGCACTCAGCGTCTGCGCCCCGGCACAGGCCCTGGTCTACATGAGCGTGGAGGATGCGCAGAAGCTGATGTTCGGCGAGCAGGCGCTGACGCCGCTGACGCTGGCGCTGAGCCCGGAGCAGAGCGCAGCCATCGAGAAGGATGCCGGCGCCAAGGTATTCGCCGGCTCCCTGCGCGCCTGGAAAGCCAATGACGGCTACTTCTTCGTCGATGCCGTGATCGGCAAGCACGATCTGATCACCTACGCCGTGGCGCTCGGCACCGACGGCAAGGTGCGCCAGGTCGAAGTCCTCGAATACCGCGAGGCCTATGGCGGCGATGTGCGCAACCCGCGCTGGCTGGCCCAGTTCAAGGGCAAGCAGCACGGCGACGAGCTGCGCATCGGCGAGGGCATCCAGAATGTCAGCGGCGCCACGCTGTCCTGCGAGCACGTCACCGACGGCATCCGCCGCTTGCTGGCCACCTATGCCATCGCCATCGCCCAGCACTGAAATCCGCCGCGCGCGGCCGCTGCTCGGCACGCTGGTGGAGATCCGCGCCACCGCCGCGGGGCCGCGGGCGCCGTTGCACGCGGCCATCGATGCCGCTTTCGCCGCGGTGGAACAGGTGCACCGGCTGATGAGTTTTCACGATGCGGGCAGCGAGGTCGCCGCGCTGAACCGCGAGGCCCTGCACCGGTCGCTGCGTGTCGATGCGCAGACCTGGACCGTGCTGGCCGCCGCGCGGCGCCTGTCGCAGCTCAGCGAAGGCGCTTTCGATATCTCTATCGGCGTGCACCTGCAGGACTGGGGCTATCTGCCGTCCGGCCCCGGCCCGATCCCGTCCGAAGGCAACTGGGCCGACATCGAGCTTCTGGACGATGCGCGCGTGCGCTTCCACCGTCCGCTGCGGATCGACCTCGGCGGCATCGCCAAGGGCTATGCCGTGGATTGCGCCATCGCGGTCCTGCGCGAAGCGGGGATCGATAGCGCACTGGTCAATGCCGGCGGTGACCTGCGCGTCCTGGGCCCGCCGCAACAGGTGCAGCTGCGCCATCCTCAGAATCCCGCCTTTTCCGCGCATGCGCTGTCCTTGTGCAACGAGGCGCTGGCCACTTCCGCCAACTATTACGCGCGCCGGACTTCCGCCTCGGGGGAAGTTTCGCCGCTGCTCGATCCGCGCAGCCGGCGGCCCTGGCTGGGCGCCGCCAGCGTCAGCGTGCGCGCGGCGGACTGCATGAGCGCGGATGCCCTGACCAAGGTGGTTCTCTTCGCCGCGCCGGAAACTGCGGCCCGCGTCCTGGAAGCCTGCGACGCCCGGGCCTACGTGCAGAATCCGCTCGAAGCGGCGGCCTAACAGGCCCGATCCTCCATGCTCAGCCTGATCCACCGCCGCTCCGCCTATGCCGTGCTGCTCCTGCTGTTCCTCAGCGGCCTGGCGCATTACATCCTGCACGGCTGGTTCATGCGGCAGGGGGAGTTCGGCCCGGCGCCCAATACGCTGGAACCGTGGATGCTGAAGCTGCACGGTGCCGCGGCCATGCTCGGATTGATCGTGCTGGGCAGCCTGCTCTCCACCCACATCGACCGCTTCTGGCGCCTGCGCCGCAACCGTCGCGCCGGCGGCATATTCCTGGCCTGCGCGCTGCTGCTGATCGGCAGCGGCTACGGCCTCTATTATTTCGGCGGCGAACAGGCGCGCGCCCTGAGCCGGCAGCTGCACATCGTCATCGGCCTGCTGGCCCTGCCGGCGTTCGCGGTCCACCTGTGGCGCGGCCGCGCCCTGCGCCGCCATCCGCGCGCCAATGGCCTGCGCGCCTGAGCCCTGCGCCGTCTAAAATCAACGCATGGAAAAAGTCACCCATCGCGGCGGCTGTCACTGCGGCGCCGTGCGCTTCGAAGTGCGCGCGCCGGCGCGCATCACGGTACAACGCTGCAATTGCTCGGTCTGCAGCAAGACCGGCTTCGTGCACCTGATCGTGCCGGCGGAAGACTTCACCTTGCTCTCCGGCTCGGCGCGGTTGCAGACCTACACTTTCAATACCGGCGTGGCCAAGCACCTGTTCTGCGAGGTCTGCGGGATCAAGTCGTTTTACGTGCCGCGCTCCCATCCCGACGGGTTCTCGGTCAATCTGCGTTGCCTCGATGAAGGCACTGTCGAGGCGGTGACGGTGGCGGACTTCGATGGCCGCAACTGGGAGCAGCATGGCGCCACGTTGGCGGGCGCGGGCGGCGCATGAAGCCGCTCCGGCTGCTCCTCTTGCTGTTCCCGCTCTGGAGCGGGTCCGTGTTCGCCATCGAAGCCGGCAAGCCGGCGCCGCCGCTGAAGGCGAAGCAACTCGACGGTGCCGCCTACACCCTGGCCGCGCACAAGGGCGAGGTGGTGATCCTCAACTTCTGGGCCACCTGGTGTGTGCCCTGCCGCGCCGAGTTGCCGGCCTTCTCCGAGTTCTACCGCAAGCACCAGGCGGAAGGGCTGAGTGTGCTGGCGGTGAGCATGGACGACCCCGAAGACCTGGCCAAGGTGCACAAAGTGGCTGGCGACCTGCCGTTCCCGGCCGCCATGTATGGCGACACGCAGGCCGGGGGCTATGGCCGCATCTGGCGCCTGCCCATCACCTTCGTTATCGGCCGCGACGGCGTGCTGCGCTACGACGGCGGCGTCGGCGAACGGGGGACTTTCGATCTGTCCGGCCTGGAACGCACGGTCGGACCGCTGCTCGCTGCCAAATAGCGAACGCGCCGCGCCCCCGGAAAAAAAGGGGCGCGGCGGTCAAAACCTCATTCCAGTCACTCAGAAGCTGTAGCTCAACCCCGCCGTGACGCTGTAGCGCGGCGCCAATTCCAATCCCTTGTAGAACTGGTACACCGGCAACTGCACGAAGCCGTAGGCATGCACCTGCCGCAGCACCCGCGCCGTCAGGCCGGGGCTGACGAACACGGCGCGGTCGCCGCTGTTGGCGTAGTCGCCGTTTTCGCCGATCTCGTGTCCTTCCCAGCGCAGGTTCACCTGCAGCTGCGGCACGATGGCTGGATTGGCGACGTAGCGCACCCCCACATTGCCGGTGAGCTGCGTCGCCGGGCGGAAGCCGGCGTCGGAATTGAGCGCCTGTTTGAACTGGAGCTGCTCGAAGCGATCCCAGTTGCGGCTGATCGGCTCGAAGTTGTAGATGCCGAGCAGCAGGTCGGTGGTGCCGCTGCCGGGCTGCAGTCCGCGATCCACTTGTTCCCCTGCCGCCGGCCCCGAGATGAAATTGCCTCGGGTCGGGCCGCTCGGCAGCTTGAGGCCGAACTGCACGCCCCAGGTACGGTCCTCGAAGAAGCCCTGGTAGCGGCCGAGGATGCGCACGTCGCCGATGCCGTACAAGTGCGAGGTCGACAAGGGGTTGCCGGCGGTATCGATGGTCTCGTGTTCGCGATCGATATAGGGGATCTGCACATCGACGCCCCAGTCGCGGTTGATGCTGTAGTCCACGCCCAGCGTGTAGGAGCGAGTCAGCGTGCCCTGCTGGATCTCCTGGTCCGGATCGTCGGGAACATAACTGTGTTTGTCGACGGCGTTGGAACCGAGGCGCAACTGGCTCTGGTCGACATAATCGTAGCGCAGGTCCACCCGCCAGCCGGTGCCGGTGGAATAGCCTGAGCCGGCCCATTCGGTGCCGACGGTGCAGCCGCAGGCCGCACAGGCCAGCGCTGGAAGCGGAACGGCGGAAACAGCGGCGGCGAGCAGGCCCAGCCTTGCGCGAAAAGACAGATGCATGGTGTTCTCCCGATCATTCTGATGATGCGGCGCTCGACGCGCCGATGCCGCGCACCCCGGTGCGCGGCTTCATGTCTTCACAGCATCAGGAGAACAGCGGAGGGCCCCGCGCCGGCGGCAGCGCCAGTTGCAGCGTGGGCGCGGCGGGAAGCGCGCCGGAAATGACCGGAACGGAAGCGACCGTGAACCGCGGCGCATCCACAGCGGCCGGGGGCGGTGCCGCTGCGGCGGCGGCAAAGCCGCACTCCGCGTAGGCATGCATGCCGGCCTTGCCCGGCGCCTGCGGTTCCGCCGTCTGCAGCAGCCCGCCGGAGCAGAGCACCAGGACCGCGCCCGCGCGTACCTGCGCCGCGCTGGCCGGCATGAAGCCCACCGGGATCAGGGCGCGATAGAACACCGCCGCCAGCGCCAGCCAGAGGGCGAACTGCTGCCTGCGGTTGCGGAAAACGGTCAAGGGCGGCATGCCGGGAAATGAGCGTCGATTTTAGGCGTCGGCGGGCGCATCCCGCCATATGGACCGCCTTGGCGGCCGGAAAAGACTAAGCATGTTCCGGATTCACGCCCGTTTCGCTGCGGCAGGATGACTCGATCCGCCGCCATGATTCCGTCATCGCAGGCCCAGGCTGAAAAGGGCGTGCCGCGCCGGTTTTGACCGCACCCGGCCCCCATGCTACAAACCCCGCCATCAATCAATTGGCTGGGCAGGGAGTTGCGCATGCGCATTTTGGCCGCGGACATCGGCTTTGGATACACCAAAGCCACGGATGGCCGGCAGTTCCAGGTATTCAAATCCATCGTCGGCGAGGCCAACCCGATCCAGTTCGCCGAATCGCTGCTGCCCTCGCAGGCATCGCAGCCGCGGCATTTCTCCATCGGCGGGGAAGACATCTTCATCGGCGAGCTGGCGGAAACGCAGTCGCGCGGCCGCGGCTTCACCCTGGACCACGCCCAATTCATCGCCAAGTACGCCAAGCTGCTCGGCCTGGCCGCGCTGTCGCCCTACGTCGAGCACGGCGACCCGGTGCGCCTGGTCACCGGCCTGCCGATCAGCTTCTTCCGCAAGTACAAGGACGCCCTCACCACCCTGCTGCAGCAGCGCCACACCGTCACCGTGGTGCAGGCCAACGGCACGCGCGAGGACAAGACCATCTACATCGAGAAGGTGCGGGTGGTGCCGCAGCCCTTCGGCTCGCTCTTCAACCAGATGCTCGACGGCCAGGGCAAGGCGCTGAACCAGCGCTTCGTCACCGACAAGATCGGCGTCATCGACATCGGCTTCCGCACCACCGACTTCACCATCAGCGACAAGACCCGCTATTCCGAGCGCGGCAGCCTGTCCACCGATTCCGGCATGTCGGTGGCCTACAACGCCATCGCCAACCTGCTGCACGAGAAGAGCGGCACCCAGGTCGAACTGTATCGCCTGTACGAGGCGGTGACCCGCGGTGTGATCAAGATCAAGGGCCAGAAGTACGACCTCACCGTGCTGGCGCAGCAGGCCTACAGCCAGCTCGCCACCCGCATCGCCACCGAGGCCAACCGCCTCTGGGCGGACGACTGGGACATGGACGCCATCATCATCACCGGCGGCGGCGGGGCCGCGCTGGCGCCGTTCCTGCAGCAGCAGATCGAGGGCGAGGTGCTGCCCATGCCTACCGACCAGGACGCGCGTCTCAACAATGTCGCCGGCTACTGGAAATACGGCGTGCACATCTGGCCGGCGCAGCAGGCCGGGTAACGATTATTTCCGTGGCGGCGGAATAAGGCGCGCCCCCTATCCTCCGGTAGGCCCGCGCCACCGCCATCCGGCGTAGGCTAGTTGCCGGTCCGTCGCGGCAGGTAGTCACTGACATTACCGTGCTGGCGCGTCAGCGGCTTTTTGCTTAAGCTCGGACGGTCGTTCAATAAGCGGCGCGCGCGCCTGCGCGCTGAAGTTGCCGGAGGAATTTCCCCATGAATACCGTCGTTTCCTACCTGCCGTCCGCCGTCGCCCAGCAGGGCCTCGAGAGCGAGATCCAGCGCGTGTTCGAGCGCCAGCGCCTCGCCGCCCTGCGCCTGCGCAGCTCCACCTTCGAGGAGCGCAAGGCCAAGATCAACAAGCTCAAGGACGCGGTGATCGCGCACACCCAGGACTTCTACGACGCCGGCTACGCCGACTTCAAGAAGCCGCCCGCGGAAGTCGACATCACCGAAATCCTCAGCGTGGTGCTCGAGGCCAAGGAAACCGTGCGCCACCTGCGCAAGTGGATGAAGCCGGCGCGGGTCATGCCCACCCGCGCCACGCTCGGCCTCAAGGGCTGGGTGCAGTACCAGCCCAAGGGCCGCTGCCTGATCATCTCGCCGTGGAACTACCCGGTGAACCTGACCTTCGGCCCGCTGGTCTCCGCCATCGCCGCCGGCAACACCGCTATCCTCAAGCCGTCGGAAATGACGCCGCATCTGTCGGCCGTGATGGTCAAGATCGTGCGCGAAATCTTCCACGAGGACGAGGTCGCAATCTTCGAGGGCGACGTCAAGGTTTCGACCGCCCTTCTCGACCTGCCGTTCGATCACATCTTCTTCACCGGCGCGCCCTCCATCGGCAAGGTGGTGATGGCCGCCGCCGCCAAGCACCTGACCAGCGTTACCCTCGAGCTGGGCGGCAAGTCGCCGACCATCATCGACGCCAGCGCCAACCTCAAGGAAGCGGCGCGCAACCTGATGTGGTCCAAGTACACCAACAACGGCCAGACCTGCATCGCACCGGATCACATCTACGTCCATGCCTCGGTCAAGGACGAGTTCGTGCGCCTGTGCAAGGAAACCCTGGACAAGGCCTACGGCAGCGGCGCCGCCGCGCAGAAGACCAGCCCGTTCCTGGCGCGCGTGGTCAACCAGCGCCACACCGGCCGCATCAAGGCCCTGCTCGACGACGCCAGGACGCGCGGCGCGCGCACCCTCACCGGCGGCGACGTCGACGAGCAGAACTGCTACATCGCGCCGACCCTGCTCGACAACATCCCGGACGACGCCAAGATCATGCAGGAGGAAATCTTCGGCCCGCTGCTGCCGATCATCTCCTACACCGAACTCGACGACGTGATCCGCCGCATCAACGCCGACCAGAAGCCGCTGGCCCTGTACATCTGGAGCAAGACCGAGGCGAACATCCAGAAGGTGATGCAGCAGACCTCCTCCGGCGGCGCCTGCATCAACAACTCGGTGGTGCAGTTCCTGCACGGCAATCTGCCTTTCGGGGGCGTCAACAACTCCGGCATCGGCAGCGGACACGGCCACTACGGCTTCAAGGCCTTCTCGCACGAGCGCGCCGTGGTGCGGACGCAGATCTCCAGCAACTGGATGTTCTATCCGCCGTATACGAACTTCACGCAAAAGATAGCCAAGTTCCTGCTCAAGGCGGTCTAGCCGGTTGTTTCAAAGCAGCCGCGCCGGTGAAAACCGGCGCGGCTTTTTTGTGGCTTGCTGTTCACCCTCTCCCATGAACATAGGGAGAGGGTCGGGGTGAGGGGCCGCTTTCCTATCTGAACAACACCACCCTCCGTTCGCCCCGAGTGCCCGCGAAGCGGGTGTATCGAGGGGCCAAGCGCACTATCTGCTCCTCCGTCATTCCCGCGCAGGCGAGTCGCTGCGCGGAAATGACGTTGTTTGAAAGTTGCGCCCGGAGGGAGAGGTATTCCCAGAACTATTGAGCCTTCTGCCCCGCAAACAATGGTCGTATCAACGGCGGCGCAATCAGCGTGGTGGCGCAAGCCATGAACAGCACCGCGCCGAACAGCGACTCGGTGATGACGCCGACGCCAAGCCCGATCTGGGCGACGACGATACCGACCTCACCCCGCGGCACCATGCCGACACCAACCTGCATGGCGCCCCGCATCCCCAGCCCCCGGGCACCAAGGCCGCATCCCACCAGCTTGGTCAGCACCGCCACCGCGGTCATGACGACAGCGAGCAGCAGGGTCTGCGGATGGGTGAACACGCCAAGATCGAGTTGCATGCCAATGTTGACGAGGAAGAACGGCACCAGGAATTCGGTGGCACCGCGCACCTGCTGGTGCGTGTCGTGGTTGCCTTCGACCGCCTCGGCCAGGGCCATGCCGGCGAGGAAGGCGCCGATGATGGCAGCCACGCCGATGTAGGTTCCAGCCAGCGCCAGACCGAAGCAGAGCAGGATGGCGACGACGAAGAATTCGTTGCCGGCGCGCAGGTGGCGGAAATGCGGCGCGGCGCGGGTCAGGGCCGGGGCGCCGAGGAAGGTGATGGCGGCGACGAAGCCGATGGCGAGCAGGGCGGTGGTGGCGATCTCGACGACGTTGACGCTGCCCTGCGCGGCGCTGGCCACGGCGGCCAGCACCAGCAGGCCGAGGATGTCGTCGATCACCGCGGCGCCGAGGATGATGCGGGCGGCAGTGGAATCGAGCAGGCCCATGTCGCCCAGGACGCGCGCGGTGATGCCGACGCTGGTGGCGACCATCGCGGTGCCGATGAACAGGGCTTCGATGTTGTTGCCGTCCCAGGCCATCATCAGCAGGTAGCCGCAGAGCATCGGCACCGCCACGCCGAGCACCGCCACCAGCAACGCCATGCGCCCGACCTTGAAGATCGACGAGGGCTTGGTTTCCAGGCCGACGTTGAACAGCAGGAAGATCACGCCGAGTTCGGCCAGCACGTGCGAAGTCTCGGACGGCGCGACGAGGTGCAGCACCTGCGGTCCGATCAGCACGCCGGCCAGGATCTCTCCGACCACGGTGGGCTGGCGCAGCCAGGCGAAGATTTCCGCCATCAGTTTGGCACCGCCGAGCATGACGAACAGTTCAAACAGCAGCTGGGTGCCGTGTGCCTCGCCTGCCGGAGCGGCCATGAGATTTCGCGCCTAATCGATAAAAGGATAGTGGTGGATGTGCACCCCGCTGGACGGGCGCAGGGCCAGCGTCAGCATCGCGTCCGCCACCTGCTCCGCCTGCACCGGGCGATACTGGCTCAGTCTGCCGATGAACAAGGGCGACAGCAGCGGCGAAACCTTTTGCGCGATGTCCTCCGCCAGGCGCGCTTCCTGGCGCGCGCCGAGCAGCAGCGAGGGCCGCAGGATGTGGACCGTGGCGTAGCCGGCTTCGGCCACGCTGCGCTCCATGCGTGCCTTGACCCGCGAGTAGAAGGCGGGTGAGCGCAGCGCGGCGCCGACGGCGGAAACCACCACGAACTGCCGGGCGCCGGCCGCGCGGGCACTGCGGGCCAGGTCCACAACCATGTGATAGTCGACCCGCTCCAGGCCAGCCTGGCCGCCGGCCTTGGCGGTGGTGGTACCGAGGCAGCAGTACACGTCGTCCGCGGCGAGCTGCGCGCCCAGCTGGCCGAGGTGTTCGAAATCGCTGGGCGGGTTGCTCAGCTTGGGATGGCTCAGGGCCAGCGGACGGCGCGTGACGGCGACGACGCGGTCGTAGGCGGGGCTGGCCAGCAGCTTGGGCAGCAGGAGGCTGCCGATGAGGCCGGTGCTGCCGGCAATGAGGGCGGTGCGGGCCATTCTAGGGTCTGTCCACGCTTATTTGATCGCTGCGACGGGGGTAATTTTCGTGCAGTGCTAGGAACGACGAGCGAAGTGTACCAACCGTACATGAGCGAGGAGAGACGACGCAATGCGCGAAAATTACCCCCGTCCCGGAGGGTTGCCCCCAAAATCGCGTCATTCGTCGTTGCTCGTCGCTCATTTAGTGGTACTAAACTTCGCTCCTCGCGCCTAGCCTGACGCGATTTTGGGGGCAACGCAGCGACCAAATAAGCGTGGACAGACCCTAGGGCGTCCACGCTTAGATGGGCGGAGTTTAACCGGAGTGGTCCGGGCGATGTGTTGCGGGCTTGCGCTAGACTGTTTCCAACCCCTCCCAACAAAAGCCCGCCAATGGCCATCTGGAAACAAGCAGTGACCCTGGGTCCGGTGACAGACCAGCGCTTCCCCATCCCAGGCACCATCGGCGAGCACATCGGCCTGCGCCTCACCGAAATCGGCGAGGATTACCTGCGCGGCACCATGCCGGTGGACGGGCGCACCAGGCAGCCCTATGGCCGCCTGCACGGCGGCGCCTCCTGCGTGCTGGCGGAGGAGCTGGGCAGCATCGCCGCCAGCCTCTGCACCGACCCCGGCCAGGTCTTCACCGTGGGCCTGGAAATCAACGCCAACCATATCCGCGCAGCCACCCAGGGCATCGTCACCGGCACCGCCCGGCCGCTGCATGTGGGCCGCACCACCCAGGTGTGGGAAATCCGCATCGAGGACGAGCAGCAGCGGCTGGTGTGCATCTCGCGCCTGACCATGGCGGTGGTGTCGCTGAAGGAAGGCAAGCCGGCATGAGCCGACTCGCGACGCTCAGATCCCCATGCTGCGCGCGGGGCCACTCCGCGCCGCTCGCGACGCGTGCATGAGCTTCGCCCTGCATCCGCAGCTGGCGAAGGACTGCCACCGGCTCGGTCATTTCGAACTGGGCCTGCTGCTGTTGATGAACGATGCGCAATATCCCTGGTTCATCCTGGTGCCGCAGCACGCCGGGCTGCGCGAGATCTACGAGCTGGACGAGCCTGGGCAGGCGCTGCTGCTGCGCGAATCGACTACGCTGTCGCGGGCCTTGATGGCCGCCTTCCGGGGCGACAAGCTCAATATCGCGGCGCTGGGCAATATGGTGCCGCAGCTGCATCTGCACCATATTGTGCGCCATGCGGGTGATCCGGCCTGGCCGGCACCGGTGTGGGGGCGGCATCCGGCGCGGGCTTATACGGCGGAGGAGCTGGCGCAGCGGCTGGCGCTGTTGCGACCGCATCTGCCGGCGGGGTTCGTCGAGGAATACGCCGGCCCCCTGGTTTAAACCGAACCGCGGTAAAAGCGGCTCCGGCACTGGTAGGTCGGCTCAAGCGCAGCGGAGCCGACGAGCCCGGCCGTGGCGCAGTGTCGGCTCCGCTGCGCTTGAGCCGACCTTCAGGGCTCTTCGCCTGCCGCCGGATCCTTGGATGACAACGGGGTGAGGTGGCGCGGCTCCTGTCGCCACGGCCAGTCTGCCCCATCGCCCCGATACCTATACTCCGTCGGGTATTTCGACCGACGCGGAGTGGACGATGCAAAGCGTAGCCGGCAGGAAGGTGCTGATCACGGGCGCCGCCATGGGCATGGGGAAGATCTACGCCCGGCTGGCGGTGCGCGAAGGCGCGGCGGCGGTGATCCTGTGGGACATCAACCAGGCCGAGCTGGAGAAGACCGCGGCGGAGCTGAAGGCGGCGGGCGGCGCGGTGCATCCTTATCTGGTCGATGTGTCGAAGCTCGAAGCCATCACTGAAGCAGCGGCGAAAGTGCGCGCCGAGGTGGGCGATCCGGAGATCCTGTTCAACAACGCAGGCGTGGTGCGCGGCAAGTATTTCTGGGAGCACCATGCGGTGAAGGACATCGCCTTCACCATGTCGATCAACGCCATGGCGCCGATGTACATCGCGCGCGAGTTCCTGCCGGCGATGATCGCCAGCCGCGGCAGCGAGCAGCGCATGGTCAACATCGCTTCCGCCGCCGGTCTGATCGCCAACCCGCGCATGAGCGTGTACTGCGCCAGCAAATGGAGCTGCACCGGCTGGAGCGATTCGGTGCGGCTGGAACTGGAGCAGGCCGGCCATGCGCATGTGCGGGTGACCACGGTCAATCCGACCTATATCTCCACCGGCATGTTCGAGGGCGCCAAGACCATGCTGTTCACCCCCATCCTGACGCCGCAATACGTCACCGACCGCGTCTGGGCGGCGATGAAGGTGGGCCGGCCGCGGCTGATCATGCCCTGGACGGTCTACGTCTCCAGCGCCCTGCGCGGGCTGCTGCCGGTACGCCTGTTCGACTGGGTGGCGCGCTACGTTTTCCGCGTCTACGGCACCATGGATACCTTCAGCGGACATGGGCCAGGCCATGGGGCGGGGCATGAGCCGTAACAGGCCATGCCGGGCGCTTGCCGAGGCAAGCAAAGCCGGGCCGGGCTCCGCTAAAAACTACCCTGGTCCGGGCTGCGTTTTGGCCGGGATATGCTAGTTTGTCGGGGCGAGAGAGGGTGCCGGCTCGAACCGGCAGCGCTTGATAATCGAATAAATACAGGCCTAGGAGCAGAACAATGAATTACTTCGTCACCGGCGCCACCGGCTTCATCGGGCGCTTCCTGGTGGATCGGCTGGCGGCGCGCGAGGACGCCAAGGTCTACATCCTGGTGCGCGAGTCTTCCCAGGAGAAGTTCGATGCGCTGGTGGAGCGCGTCGGCGAAAACGGCGACCGGCTGTTCCCGGTCTACGGCGACATCACCGTGCCGGGCCTGGTCGACGCGGCCGAGGCGAAGAAGCTGAAGGGCAAGATCGACCATGTGTTCCACCTGGCCGCCGTCTACGACATGAACATGGACGACGCCACCGCCGACCGGGTCAACACCGAGGGCACGCGCAACGTCGTCGACTTCGTCAACGAGCTGGGCGGCAAGGTCAGGCTGCATCACATGAGCTCGGTGGCGGTGGCCGGCGGCGACTACGTCGGCAAGTTCACCGAGGACATGTTCGACGAGGGCCAGTCAACCAAGCACCCCTATTACCGGACCAAATTCCAGGCCGAGAAGATCGTCCGTGAGGAATCGAAGGTTCCGTTCCGCATCTATCGTCCCGGTGCCGTGGTCGGCTCCTCCGAGACCGGCGAGATCGACAAGATCGACGGCCCGTATTACTTCTTCAAGGCGATCCAGAAGATCAGCCATCGCCTGCCCAAGTGGGTGCCGCTGCTCGGCATCGAGGGCGGCCGGGTGCCGATCGTGCCGGTGGACTACGTGGTCAAGGCAATGGAAGCCATCGCCCACAAGGACGGCCTCGACGGCGAATGTTTCTGCCTGATCCAGTCGCACTCTCCCACCGTGGGCGAGCTGCTCGGCGCCTTCCTCGCCGCCGCCCACGGCCCCGAATTCGCCAAGAAGCTGGAAGTACCGACGCTGCCGAGCGCCCTGCGCGCCCTCACCGGCCGTATCGGCGACGCGGTGCCGGAATCGGTGAAGAAGCAGTTGTCCCGGTCCATCGGCGTGCCGATGTCGGTGCTGGGCTACGCCACCAACCGCGCCGTGTTCGAGGACAAGAACGCCCGCGCCGCGCTGCGCGGCAGCGGCATCAAGTGCCCCGACATCGCCGACTACGCCCCGGTGCTGTGGAATTACTGGGACCAGTACCTGAACCTGAGCTACAAGGCCTCGCCCAAGCTGGTGCGGCGCATGGCCGGCAAGATCGTGCTGATCACCGGCGCCTCGTCCGGCATCGGCTTCACCACCGCCAAGAAGATGGCCGCGGCCGGCGCCAAGGTGATCCTGGTGGCGCGCACCAAGGACAAGCTCGACGAGACGCAGAAGATCATCGAGACCATCGGCGGCGAAGCCTTCGTCTACCCCTGCGACCTCAACGACATGAAGGCCATCGACGAGATGGCGGCCGCGGTGCTGAAGGATTTCGGCCACGTCGACGTGCTGATCAACAACGCCGGCCGCTCGATCCGCCGCGCCGTGGCGGAGTCGTACGACCGCTTCCACGACTTCGAGCGCACCATGCAGCTGAACTATTTCGGCTCGGTCCGCCTGATCATGGCCCTGCTGCCGAGCATGCTGCACCGCAAGAGCGGCCACATCATCAACATCAGCTCGATCGGCGTGCTGGCCAACGCGGCGCGCTTCTCCGCCTACGTCGCCAGCAAGGCGGCGCTGGATGCCTTCACCCGCTGCCTGTCGGCGGAGATCAAGGCGAAGAACATCCACACCACGGCGATCTACATGCCGCTGGTGCGTACACCGATGATCGCGCCGACCAAGATCTACAGCTACATCCCGACCTGGTCGCCGGACGACGCCGCCGATACCGTGATCAAGGCCGTGATGGAACGGCCGAAGAGCATCGCCACCACGCTCGGCACCGCCGCTTCGGTCAGCTATGCGCTGTGGCCCAAGGTCAACGACTACATCCTGTCCAAGGGCTTCCAGCTGTTCCCCTCGTCCGGCGCGGCCAGGAGCGGCAAGGACAAGGACGCGCCGACACCGAAGCCGACGCTGGAGCAGGTGGTGTTCGCCAATGTGTTCAAGGGCGAGCACTGGTAGACGTCCCTGTCCAAGCTACCGGACATCCCTGTCCGGACTGTTGAAATAAGCGCGTAGCAAAAAGGGCCGATCGCGAGATCGGCCCTTTTTCGTTTCCGCTTGGACGGCTTGGCTTATTGCAGCGAGTACGGCGTCAGGAATTGCCACAGGGCGACGGTGGCATCCAGGTTCTGCGTGGTCTTGCCGAGGTAGGCGGTGTAGAGGCTGTACGGTGAATCCGGCCAGGTGTGGCCGCCGCCGTTGATGGTGTAGAGCGAGTTGGCGGCGCCCGCGGGGCACTGGGTGAAGCTGGTCTGGGCCACGGTGGTGCCGTCCTTGACCTGCTGCGGCAGGACGGTGGTGCTCATCGCGGTGGCGGTGCAGCCGTTCTTCACCGCCCAGAAGGCAGTGGCGGCGGAGGCGGATTGCAGGCTGGGTTCGCCCTTGTAGGGCACCACCAGGTCGGAAGTGCCGTCCATGAAGGCCGCCGGCATGGTATGGGTCGGCGTGCACTCGCCGGCTGCGGCCAGGGAGTTGCGCAGGGTTGCAGAAACGGCGACGAAGCCGGCAATCCTGGAGGAGAGCTGGCAGGCCAGGCGCTCGGCCATGAAGCCGCCAGCGGAATAACCCGCGGCGTAGACACGCTTGCTGTCGATGTGGTCCTCGCCGACCGCCTTGTCGATCAGGGCGGAGATGAAGCCGACGTCGTCGACCTTGCTGGTGGAGGACGGATCCTCGTTCCACTTGCCGTTCTCGCCCTGCGGCAGGTACACCCAAACGCCGTAGTCGTGGGCCAGACGGCCGGCGCGGGCCAGGTTGGCCATGGTCTGCGGCGTGATGCCGTGCGCGTGCATCAGGATCAGCGCGGGGGCGTCGGTGGTGGCCGGGTCGGGGCGCACCACGACGTAGGTGCGCGCCAGGCCCTGGTAGGAAATGGTGACGGTGCTGCTGGTGGTGCCCGGGGTCGGGTCCAGGTAGTTCTGGTTGGCTTCCTTCAGGATCAGGGTGAAGGTGGCGATGGTCTGCTGCAAGGTGCCGCCGAGGGTGCCGCCGGACTGGCCGATGATTTTGCCGAGAGCTGCCTGGGTCTGGGCCTCGATCTTCTGGATCGCCGCCTGGGTCTGCTGGCCGGCCTGCTGCAGGGCCGCGATGGCCTTGGCGATGGCGGCGGCCAGGCCGCTGCCGTCACCTGCGGCCTGTGCCATCGGCACCGCCGCGGCAGCACTCAGGGCCAGGGCCAGGCCGGTACGCCGCAGAACACGCGAAGTCTTCTTGCCAACCGCTTGAATTAACATTGAATTTCCCCGAGACCGGAGCTCCCCCGGCGATTTATGTGCGCATCTTACTGGAAGTGCAGGAGCAAGATGCGCACCAACGCACATCATGGGAAATCTTGACCACAGGCAATGCGATACGTCACAAATCGCCTGTTTGTGCCGTCAAATGACGTCAGTCGGCCCCGACCAAGTGGCTACACTGGGGTCTCAATCCGGCTTGCAACGGAGTTCCCGCATGAACGACAGCACCATCGTCCCTTCCGCCGAACCCAGCGAAAGCGAGCGCAGCACGCTGCTGGTGGCCTATGTGCTGTACGGCGTCACCCCGTTCACCTGCGGCCTCGCCGCCGTGGCCGGGGTGATCATCAACCACCTCAAGGTCAACGACACGGCCAATGAATTCCTGCGCAGCCACCACCGTTGGCTGCTGCGCACCTTCTGGTACAGCCTGCTGTGGACGGCGGTCTCGTCCCTGCTGATGTTCACCATCGTGCTGATCCCGGTGGCCTGGCTGGGCTATGTGGCGACGGGAATCTGGTACATCTACCGCGTGGTGCGGGGCGCGATCAATTTCGCCGACCGCAGGGCGATGCCGGTGTAATCAGGACCACGGGGCGTAGCCCGGAAGCGCGAAGCGCTATCCGGGCCGTGGATCGCGTGATCAGGCCGACTTGGCCAGCCGCGCCTGGCGCTGCGCCACGCTGG
This sequence comes from Nevskia soli DSM 19509, assembly GCF_000711955.1. Taxonomy (GTDB): domain Bacteria; phylum Pseudomonadota; class Gammaproteobacteria; order Nevskiales; family Nevskiaceae; genus Nevskia; species Nevskia soli. Next base: position 40,693 of record NZ_JONR01000010.1, on the reverse strand, counting down.
CGGCGAGGCCGCGCAGCAGTTCGGTGGTGTCGTCCCAGTTGATGCAGGCGTCGGTGACGCTCTGGCCGTAGACCATCCGGTCGCGCGGCCCGATTTCCTGGCGGCCTTCGACCAGATGGCTTTCCACCATCACGCCGACGATGCGGCTGTCGCCGCCGGCGATCTGGTGGCCGACGTCCTGCGACACGGACAGCTGCTTCTTGTGCTGCTTCTGGCTGTTGGCGTGACTGAAGTCGATCATCACCTGCGGCTGGATGCCGGCCTTGGTCAGCGCCGCGCAGGCCGCTTCCACCGACTTGGCATCGTAGTTGGTGCCGGTGCTGCCGCCGCGCAGGATGATGTGCGTGTCGGCGTTGCCGCGGGTTTCGAAGATGGCGGTCTCGCCGGTGCGGGTCAGCGACAGGAAGCGGTGCGGGCTGCGCGCGGACTGCACCGCGTCCACCGCCACCTTGACGCTGCCGTCGGTGCCGTTCTTGAAGCCCACCGGGCAGGACAGGCCGCTGGCCATTTCGCGATGCAGCTGCGATTCGGTGGTGCGGGCGCCGATGGCGCCCCAGCTGACGAGGTCGGCAATGTACTGCGGGGTGAGGATATCGAGGAATTCGACGCCGGCGGGCATGCCGCGGTCGTTGAGGTCCAGCAGCAGGCGGCGCGCCACGCGCAGGCCGCGATCGATGTCGTAGCTGTCGTCGAGACCGGGGTCGTTGATCAGGCCCTTCCAGCCGACGGTGGTGCGCGGCTTCTCGAAATACACGCGCATCACGATCTGCAGCTGCCTGCCGAGTTGTTCGCGCAGCGGCTTGAGCCGGGCGGCGTAGTCCAGGGCGGCTTCCGGATCGTGGATCGAGCAGGGGCCGACGATCACCAGCAGGCGGTCGTCGCGGCCCTGGAGGATGTCCTGGGTTTCGCGGCGCGCGTTGACGGTGGTCTGGGCGGCGGCCTCGGACAGGGGCAGTTCGACCTGCACCTGGGCGGGGGTGGAGACCGCGCTGATGGAGGTAATCCGGAGGTTTTCGGTAACGGTGGTCATGTCTTGCTCATTTTCGACAGCGCGCGGATGCTACCAGAGCCCCCCGAGGGCTGCATCCGTGTTCCGGACAAGCGCTATGCTGGCGGCAACTCGAAAAGCAGCAGTTCCGCTTCGTTTTCCGCTGTAAGTTCCAGTATTGATTCGTTTTCCAGCATCGCCGCATCGCCGGCCCGCAGCGCCAGGCGGCCGAGCTGGACGGCCCCCTTGGCGACGTGCAGGTAGTGCCGGCGGCCCTCTGCCAGCGGCTGCCGCAGGGCCTGCCCGGCCACCGGCCAGGCGATATACAGGTGTGCATCCTGGTAAATGCGGAACGGCGCCGGCTCGCCCTCCGGGGCGATGACCTTGCTGAAACCGGCGCGCAGCGCCGCCTGGTCCAGCATTTTCTGCTGGTAGCCCGGGGCCACGCCGCGCTTGCTCGGCACCACCCAGATCTGCAGGAAGTGCACCGGCTCGGTCTGCGAATCGTTCATCTCGCTGTGCGAGATGCCGCGGCCGGCGCTCATCAGCTGCACCTCGCCATGACGGATCACCGAGCCGCCGCCGGTGGAGTCGCGGTGGCGCAGGCCGCCTTCCAGCACGTAGGAGATGATTTCCATGTCGCTGTGCGAATGCGCCGGAAAGCCGGCGCCGGGCACCACGCGGTCCTCGTTGATCACGCGCAGGTCGCCGTAGCCCATCGCGCGCGGGTCGTGGAAGTCGCCGAAAGAGAAGGTGTGCCAGCTGTCGAGCCAGCCGCGTTCGGCGTGGCCGCGCTGGTCGGCGAGACGGGTGGTGATCATGGCTGCGCCCCTGCTCCGTTGAAACACGCTACATGATGGCAAGGTCGGGGGTGAATGCAAGCCGGTCGCGTAAGCGAGCACGGCGGCTATGCGCCGGGACGGCACAGCCACGCCTGAAGGCGAGCTAGTCGTTGTGTGAGGCGCGCAGGATCTTCAGCTGCTCGGCGTTCTGCAGGCGGTTGGCGCGCCGCAGGTCGGCCTCTGCGTAGCGGCGCTTTTCCTCCGGTGTTTCCGTCAACAACGGCGGCACCGGCCGCGGGCAGCCTTCGGGATCGACGGCGACGAAGGTGAGGTAGGCGGAGAGGATATGGCGGCGCTCGCCGCCGCCGATGGCTTCGGCTTCCACCCGCACGCCTACTTCCATCGAACTGCGCCAGGCGCGGTTGACGGCGGCGTGCATCACCAGCACGTCGCCGCGCCGGGCCGGCGACATGAAGTGCACGGCATCGACGCTGACGGTGACGGTGACGCCGCCGGCATGGCGGTCGGCCACCACCGCCGCGAGGCGGTCCATGTGGGCCATGATCAGGCCGCCGAACACGGTGTCGTTGGAATTCAGGTCGTTGGGAAACACCATGTAGACCTGCTCGCGCACGATGGAGGAGGCGACGGTCCTGGCGGGCAGCGGCTGTTGCGGGGTATCCATGGGCGGAATGTTAGCCCAATCCCCGGGCACAGGAGCCTTTCAGAGGCGGCTAAGCACGCAGCCGCTCAATGTCCCCCGGCCGCCGCGGGACTCGCCGCGGCGCGCGGCTTCTGCAACAGCGGCAGCAGCAACATCGACAGCACCACGCTCCAGGCCAGCAGGCGGTACATGTCGGCGTAGGTCAGCGTCGCCACCTGCACCTGCATCTGTTGCGCCAGCATGCCGATGCTGCCGGCCTGGCTGGCCGCGCCCAGTCCCGGGTGCAGCAGGTCTTGCATGTTGCCGAGCGCTTCGCGCACCGGCTCGCGGCTGAGGCGGGTGGTCTCGGCCATCTGCTGCCAGTGCAGCCAGGTGCGCTGGTTGATGAGGGTGTTGATCACCGCCAGGCCCAGCGCGCCGCCGAGATTGCGGGTGACGTTGAACAGGCCGCTGGCGTTGTGCACCTCGGACGCGGGCAGCGTGCCCAGGGCGAGGCCGGTGAGCGGGATGAAGCTGCAGACGAAGCCGGCGCCGCGCAGCATCTGCGGCAGCACGAACTGGGCATAGCCCCAGTCGGCGGTGAGGCCGGCGTTGAGGAAGGTGCCGGCGGCGATCAGCACCAGGCCGATGGCGATGATCAGGCGCGGGTCCATCTTCATCTGCATGCGGCCGATGATCGGCGCGCTGAAGAACATGGTGCCGCCCTGGATCATCATCACCTCGCCGATCTGCAGCGGGTTGTAGCCGCTGACCTGGCTGAGGAACACCGGCGTCAGGAAGATCAGGGTGAACATGCTCATGCCGAGCGTGGTGGAGACCAGCGAGGTGACGGCGAAATTGCGGTCGCGGAACGAGCGCAGGTCGACGATGGGATGGGCCGCGGTGAAGGAGCGCCAGAAGAACAGGGTGCCGCCGACGATGGCCATGACGGCGCAGACGGCGACGCTGTCCTCGCTGAACCAGTCATGGCGCGGGCCGTCGTCCAGCGTGTATTCGAGGCCGCCGAGGAACATGGCCATGAACAGCAGGCCCCACAGGTCGAAGCGCTTGAACATCGCCGGCTGCGGCTTGTCGATGTCCACCAGGCTCCACACCGCCCAGGCGCAGATCACGCCGGGGCCGAGATTGAGCAGGAACAGCCAGTGCCAGGAGAGTGCGTCGGTGACATAACCGCCGATGCTGGGGCCGAGCGAGGAGGCGGTCATGGTCAGCATGCCGGTCAGCACCTGCGGCACGGCGCGCGACTTCGCGTCCGGGAACATGATGAACATGGTCGCGAAGGCGGTGGGAATCATGCCGCCGCCGAGCAGGCCCTGCAGCACGCGGAACACCACCATCGAGCCGAGGCTCCAGGAGCCGGCGCAGGCGATGCTGGCCAGGGTGAAGCCCACCGCGGAGATGACGAAGTAGATGCGCGTGGACAGCATGCGCGACAGGTAACCCGACAGCGGGATGGCGATGACCTCGGCGATCAGGTACGAGGTCTGCACCCACTGGATCTCGTCGATCGAGGCGGACAGGCCGGCGCGGATCTCGTTGATCGAGCTGGCGACGATCTGGATGTCGAGGATGGCCATGAAGCTGCCCAGGGCCATGGCCCAGAAGCCCCATAGGCTGCGCCGCTTGGCGGCGCGCTGGGCGTCCTCGGCGGGCGAGGCGCTGCCGGTCATCACTGCCTCCTGCACGTGCCTGGCCCGCCCCGCTTCAGCGCTGGCTCAGCGTCGGCGCAGCGGGCTGCTGCTGCGTGTCGACCGTGGCCACCACCGACATGCCGGGGCGCAGGCGGCCGCGCAGGGGCTCGTCCGCTTCCAGCGCGATCTTCACCGGCACGCGCTGCACGATCTTGGTGAAGTTGCCGGTGGCGTTCTGCGCCGGCAGCAGGGCGAACTCGGCGCCCGATGCCGGAGAAAGACTGTCGACATGGCCGCGCAGGCGCGCGCCGGGGAAGGCGTCGACCTTGAGCCGCACCGGCTGGCCGATGCTCATGTGGGTGAGCTGCGTTTCCTTGTAGTTCGCTTCGACGTACACGGCCTGCAGCGGCACCAGCGACAGCAGGCGCTGGCCGGCGGCGACGCGCTCCCCGACGCGGGCGGCAAGATCGCCGACGCTGCCGTCGATCGGCGCGCGCAGGGTGGTGGTATCGAGGTCGATCTGCGCCAGTTGCAGCATGGCGGTCTGCGCCTGCAGCTGTGCCTTGAGTCCCTCGCCCTGCGCCTGCAGGGCGCCGACCTGCTGGTTGGCCGCCTGCAGCGCCGCGTCGTAGCGCGCCACATTGGCCTGGCCGGATTTGAACGAGGCCTGCGAGGCGTCCAGCCGCTGCGAGGTGGCGACGCCGTCGCGCACCAGCTGCTGGGCGCGGTCCCAGTCTTTCTGCAGGCGCACCTGGTCGGCCTGGCTGGCGGCGAGGTTGGCGCGCGCCTCGGCGATATTGGCCTGCTGCAACTTGAGCTGTTGCTCGTTGTTCAGGATCGACGCCTGTGCCGAAGCCACCGCGGCCTGGGCATTGGCGACACGCGCGGCATAGTCGCGCGTGTCGATCTCCACCAGCACATCACCCTTGTGCACCACCTGGTTGTCGACCACGTGCACCGCCAGGATCTCGCCGCCGACGCGCGGCGTGATCACGCTCATGTCGGCGCGCACGTAGGCATCGTCGGTGCTCTGCAGGAAGCGCCCGGTGTTGTACCAGTAGACGCCGAAAGCGAGCGCTGCGGCGGCGGCGACGACGGGGACGGCGATGCGGAAGAAGGCTTTGCGGTTGGCCATTGGGATGCGGCTGGAGTGGGTTGCGCGGCGGGAAATCAGCTGATAATGTAATGAACGTTACAGTTCATTTTGCGACGCCGCAACCTTGAAAGTCAACCGCCAAATCGCCGATGCACGCGAGCCCGCCGCACGCCGCACGCCGCGTGGCGAGGCGCGCCGCAGCGCCCTGCTGGAAGCGGCGCGCGAGGTGTTCCTGGAGCAGGGCTACGAGGGCACCAGCATCGAGGAGATCGTACGCCGCGTCGGCGGCTCCAAGGCCAGCCTGTACAGTTATTTCGGCAGCAAGGAAGGCCTGTTCTGGGAAGTGGCGTACGAGCTGACCGACGAATTCGTCAACCAGCTGGCGGTGCCGACCCAGGCCAACCCCGATCTCGAACAGACGCTCCACACCCTGGGCATGCGCTTCCTGGGCGGCTTCCTCGATCCGGCCGGCTGCCGGCTGCTGCGCACCCTGATCGCCGAGTCGCAGCGCTTCCCCGAACTGGCGCTGCAGTATTTCGAGCGCGGCCCGCAGCGCGTGCGCCGCACCCTGGGCGACTATCTGCGCCTGCAGCGCGAAGCCGGCCGCATCGACTGCGCCGACCCGGACATGGCCGCCTCGCAGTTCCTGGAACTGGTGAAGGGGCCGCCGCACGCGCGCATGATGCTGTCGGTGCCGCCGTTCGGTCCGGGTTTTGATCCGGAACAGCATGTCGCCGGCGCGGTGCGCCTGTTTCTCTATGGCTGCGCACGCCGCTCCCCGTGATCACCATTCCGATCATCACTCATCGCAACTCCTGAAGAAGACCCGCAGCATGAAGACATCCTTCCTGGCCGTTGCCGCCGCCCTGCTCGCCGCCGCTCCCGCCCATGCCATCAGTCTCGGCGACGCCGCCGGCCTGGCCCTGCAGAACGATCCGCGCATGCGCGCCGCCGGCGATGCGGTGCAGGCTTCCACCGCGCAGGTGGACGTGGCGCGCGCCGGCTACCTGCCCAGCGCCACGCTCACCGCCAACACCGGCCTGTCGCGCTATTACCTGTCGCCGGCCCTGGCCAGTTCCATTCCCATCGACGGCCCGCTCAACCCCAACGCCGTCGGCCTTCAGGCCTCGCAGCCGCTCTATACCGGTGGACTGACCAGCGCCACGCTGGCCTCGTCGAAGAGCCAGCTGGAAGGTTCGCAGCAGAGCGAGATCAACACGCGCCAGCAATTGCTGCTGGCGGCCGCGAGCGCCTATCTCGACGTGGAGCGCGACCGCACCGTGATCGATCTGGCCAGCGCCAACGTGGCGGCGCTGCAGCAGGAACTCTCCGATACGCAGAAGCGCTACGCCGCTGGCGAAGCCACGCGTACCGACACCTCGCAGGCGCAAGCGCGGCTGGCCGAGGCGCAGGCCAACCTGAAGCGGGTCGGCGCGCAGGAGAAGATGAGCGAGGCCACGTTCCTGCGCGTGATCGGCATCATCCCGGACCAGCTCGGCAGCGGCTGGCCGGCGCCGGAAGTGCCCGCCACGCTCGACGCCGCCCTGGCCAGCGCCGGCGTCACCCCCGCGGTGCTCGCCGCCGATGCGCAGCGGCGCAGCGCCGAAGCGCAGATCGATGCCGCGCGCGCCGAGTACTGGCCCAAGCTTTCGCTCAACGGTTCGGCCACCGCGCAGGGCGACAGCAACGTCGCCGCCGACCGCTACAAGGACTGGACCGTGCAGATCAAGGCGACGCTGCCGCTCTACTCCGGCGGCGCCACCCGCGCCCGCGTCTCCGCCGCGCAGGCGCAGGCCTCGCAGGCCACCGCCAATCTCGACGACGCGCGCCACGCCGCCATCGAATCCATCACCCAGTCCTGGGCCATGCTGCAGGCGTCGGACGAATTGATCCGCGCCTACCAGGCCGACGTCGATGCTTCGACGCTGGCGCTGGACGACGTGCGCAAGGAACTGGACGTCGGCACGCGCACCACCAAGGACCTGCTCGACGCCGAGCGCGACAAAGTGTCGGCGCAGGTGAACCTGGCGACCAGCCAGCATGACCGGTCGGTGTCGGCGTTTCAGTTGTTGGCGGCTTGTGGGAGGTTGCGGTTGGAGGATGTGAGGTAGGAACTGTTGCTCCTGCTTCTTTCTCCATATCTCCGAGGCTGTGTTGTACGCGCTTGCGCGCGTACACAGAAGTTTCGGAGATAGGGACTACGGGGAGACAAGCCGCGTTCCGCCTGTTCGGCCATGTAAAGCGGCCTATAGCGGGGCCACTTGTTCCCGATGCCGCTCCAATATCCGCCGGTACTGCGAAGGATCCTTGATATGCACCAGGTCCCCTTCGCGCGGGAAGGTCCAGTCGTAGAGCCGCGATAGATAGAAGCGGAACGCGGCGGCCCGCAGCACCAGCGGCCACGCGGCGCGCTCCGCCGCGTTCGGCTCGCGCCGCGCCAGGTAGGCCTCGAGCAGGGCATGCGCGCGCGCCTGGTTGACGTGGCCGTCCGGCTCGGTGCACCAGTCGTTGAGGGTGATGGCCAGGTCGTAGAGCAGGGCGTCGTTACAGGCGTAGTAGAAATCGATCACGCCGCTGAGTCGGTCGTCGACGAACAGCACGTTGTCCTTGAACAGGTCGGCATGGATCACGCCCTGCGGCAGCGCGGCCAGGTCCAGCGTGGCCTGCGCCGCCAGTTCGCTCTCGATCAGCGCGTGCGCCTCCGTGTCCACCTTGGGCAGCAGCGCCTCGGCGGTGCTGCGCCGCCAGTCCACGCCGCGGTCGTTGCGGCAGTGGCCGGCATAGGTCTGGCCCAGCACATGCAGGTCGCCGAGTACGCGGCCCACCGCGGCGCACTGCGCGAGGTTGGGGAACAGCACACTCTGGCCGTTCAGGCGCATCACCAGCGCGGCCGGCTTGTCATGCAGCAGGCTCAGGTTGCGGCCTTCGTTGTCGGGCACCGGCATCGCGCTGGGGAAGCCGCGGTGCGCCAGGTGCTCCATCAGGCCGAGGAAGAACGGCAGGTCCTGGTAATTGAGGCGCTCGAACAGGGTCAGCACCCAGCGGCCTTCGCTGGTGTCGACGAAGTAGTTGGTGTTCTCCACGCCCTCGCCGATGCCCTGGTAGCCGATCAGCTCGCCCAGGGGGAAGCGCTTGAGGAACTCCTGCAACTCGGCGTGGCTGACCTTGGTGAAGACGGACATGGGTGAAAAACGGCCGGCGGTGCTTCAGCCCGTGACGGGCGGGGACGTGAATTGTGCCGGACGCGTCTCGGTCCAGTCGATCACCACGGTGCGGCGCTGGAAGCGCCAGCGGCCATTGTGCCGCAGCAAGCGGTCTTGGTAGCGCATGGCCCAGACCAGGATGCTGGCGGCGCCGCCGCCGAGATCGGTCAGGTGGTTGGCGCTGCAATAGGTCTCCGCCTCGGCGCTGTCGCCGGAGACGGTGACGGTCTGGTTGTGGACCTGGTGCAGGGTGCGGCTGTACATGCCCTTGAGCATGGCGGGGATGCCGCCGATCTGCTCCAGGCCCTGCATGACGAAGCCGGTGCCTTCGATCACGGCATCCGGGGTGAATATCTCGGCCAGCAGGTGCGGCTCGTTGCGGTCCATGGCGCGCGCGTACAGTGCCGCCAGCCGGCGGATCGCGGCCTCGTCGTCGGCCAGCCGCGGCTCGGTGCTGCCCATGCGGAACTCCTCCTGTGCTGATCCCGAGCGACTGTCTCACACCCCACCGCCGGCGCACAACGGCGTGTGGACGCCGGCGCAGGTGCGATTTATTCACGGATAAGCTCTAAACTGCGCCCAGGGGATTTCCGGGATCTGCCGCTTGTTGAAGGACATACTTTACGTCGCCAACCCGCTGGGCCTGCTGCTGGCGGCCTTCGGCGCGGCTTACCTGGCGCCGATTTGCGCCGCCCTGATCTATGGCGACGGCGCGCTGCAGCCCTTCCTGCTGGCCGGCCTCATCGACCTTGCCGCCGGCCTGGCGCTATGGCGCCTGACCCGCCCCTACGCGCGCGATCTCAAGTCTCGGGACGGTTATCTGCTGGTGGCCCTGGCCTGGGTGCTCACCGCCGCCTCGGCCGCCGTGCCGCTGATGCTGGCGATCCCCGGCCTGTCTTTCACCCAGGCCTACTTCGAGGCCATGTCCGGCGTCACCACCAGCGGCGCCACGGTGCTCAGCGGCATCGACAATCTGCCGCACGCGGTGAACCTGTGGCGGCACGAGCTGTGCTGGCTCGGCGGCCTGGGCATCATCACCCTGGGCATGGCGGTGCTGCCGCTGCTCGGCATCGGCGGCATGCAGGTGTACCGCGCCGAGGCCACCGGACCGATCAAGGACAGCCGCCTGACGCCGCGCTTCGTGCAGACGGCGCGCTCGCTATGGCTGATCTACATCGGCCTGACCGTGGCCTGCATGGTGCTGCTGCGGCTGGCCGGCATGAACTGGTTCGATGCCGTCTGCCATGCCTTCTCGGCCTTGTCGTTGAGCGGCTTCTCCACCCACGACGCCAGCATCGGCTACTACAACTCGCCGCGCATCGAGTTCGTGCTGATCGTCTTCATGGTGCTCGCCGGCATCAACTTCGCCACCCATTACACGGTGTGGCGCGGCAAGAGCCTGAAGATCTACCGCCGCGACATCGAGGCGCGCGCCTACCTGCTGGTGCTGCTCGGCAGCAGCGTCTTCATCGCCTGGTACGTCTGGCACCGCGGCGTGTATGGGAACTACTGGCTGTCGCTGCGCCACGTCGCCTTCAACCTGGTATCGACCGTCACCAACTGCGGGCTGGTCAGCCTGGACTACGCGCGCTGGCCGCTGTTCGCCTGCCTGTGGATGCTGCTGCTGTCCTGCGTCACCGCCTCGGCCGGCTCCACCGGCGGCGGCATCAAGATGGTCCGCACGCTGATCCTGTTCAAGCAGAGCGCCGGCGAGCTGTTCGGCCTGGTCCATCCCACGGCGGTGCAGTCGCTCAAGGTCGGCGGCCAGGTGGTGAGCGAGCGCACCACGCTGTCGGTGTTCAGCTTCGTCCACATCTACGCCATCACCGTGATCGCGCTGAGCATGCTGCTGATCCTCAGCGGCATGGACTTCATCACCGCCTTCTCCGCCGTGGTGGCGATGATCAACAACGGCGCCCATGGCCTTGGCGGCGTCGGCCCGTCCCACACCTTCGGCGCCCTCAACGAATTCCAGACCTGGGTCTGCACCTTCGCCATGGTGGCGGGGCGGCTGGAACTGTTCATGATCCTGGTGCCGCTGACGCCCGCATTCTGGCGGGAGTAAAGCGGTGCGCCTTCTGAATTTCCTGGGCGCGTACCTGGTGCTGGCGGCGATCTTCGCGGCGGGGATGTACCAGTTGACCGGTTTGCGCAGTTACCTGGCCCTGGTTGCGCACGGCATCGAGACCAGGGGCATAGTCGTCGGCACAGCCTGCGCGAACCATGACCGTTACCGCTATACCTTCCAGGCCCAAGGCCGATGGTTCAGCGGCAGTGCCAGCGGCGGCATTGCAAAAGACTGTTCCGAACTGAGATCGGGTGAAGAGATCGGAGTGACCTATCTTTCCACCGACCCTTCCGTAAACACTGCCGGCGACGTCAGGCAGCGACGCAACAACGAGATTCTATCCAGCCTGTTGGTGGTCCTGCTGTTTCCGGCAGCGATCGTGCTGCGATTCGGTCTGCGCAGTCACCCGCGGCGCTCGAGGACATAACCGGCTGCGCATAGCCTGACCTGGTCCGAGTGCTGCCGCTGATCACGACAACCGGCCTGGCGTCATCGACGCACGCGCGGCGTGGACTCCGGCGGCAGGCGGTCCGCCGCCAACAGCGCTGCGACAGGGTTCGCGTCGGGCTGGTCGCCGCCGGACGAGCTGCCTAGCAGTTTCATGCGCCGGGCCGCGGCCAGGGCGTTGCCGTCGCCGGTGCTGAGGCGCGCGTCGGCCTCGTCGAACAGCTGCCGCGCGCCGTCGAGCGCCGCGCCGATCCGGCCGAAGCTGTCGACGAACTCGTCCAGGCGCTGCAGCAACTGCTCGCCCGCCTGCGCCACGGCCTGGGCGTGCAGCTCCTGCGCCGCCACCCGCCACAACTGGGCCACCATCCCGACCACCAGGAACAGCGTGCCGGGCGTGGCCACGACCACCTTGTGGCGATGCGCGCGGCCGAGCAACTCGGGATCGCGATCCAGGGCGGCGAGCGCCGCGCCTTCCACCGGCACGTAGAGCAGGGTGAAGGGGATGGGCTTTTCGCCGTCCGCGAGCTCCGCATAGCGGCGCGAACCGAGCAGGTCGATATGCCGGCGCAGCCCGTCCACATGCTGCTCCAGCGCGGCGTCGCGCGCCGCGGCGCCGGAGACGGTGGCGGCTTCTTCCCAGGCATTCAGGTTGAGGCCGGCATCGATCGGCAGGTAGCCGGTCTGGTCCGGCAGGCGCATCGCCACGGGGGGCCGGCATTCGTCGCCGTTGCCGTCCTGATCCGCCAGCTGACGCAGATAGTGCCGTCCCTCCTCGAAACCGGCCGACTGCAGTTGCAGCTCGAGCCGCATATTGCCGAGGGCACCGGCGTTGCCGGGGGTGACCGAAAGGGCGCGGGTCAGGGCTTCGGCCTGGCCGGACAGTTGCCGCTGCGTCCTGCCGAAACCGTCGAGCAGTTGCGAGAAGCCGGCACGGGCATGCGTATCGACCTCGTGCACCTCGTTGATGCGCGCCTGGAATTCGGCCAGCTGATGGCGCAGCGGCGCGACGATTTCGTCGATCGAGGCGCTGTTCGACTGCTGCAGGGTGGAGGCCTTCTCCACCAGCAGTTGGGCGGCCAGCTCACCGAACTGTGCCTTGAGCCTCTGGCCCTGCTCTTCGACCCAGGATTGCTGCGTTTCCAGACGGTCCTTCACCGAACGGTAGTCCTCGCGCAGCTGGGCGAGTTCCCGGTTCAGGCTCTGATTGATCTCCTCCGCCGCGCGCAGGCTGGCTTCCAGCGCAGCCAGCCGCTCCTGTGCCTGCTGCTGCAGCACGGCGCGTTCGCTTAGGGCGCGGCGCTCGGCTTCGAGCTGGCCGCGGCTGTCCGCCAGGGCGCGGATCAGGGTTTCGGATCGCTCGCGCTCGGCCTCCGCGCTTTTTCTGGCCTCGGCGAGCTGCTGTTGCTGCGCGTCCGACTGCGCATTCAGCCTGGCCAGCTCGGCGGCATCGCTCAGCTCCCTGGCGCGGTAGCGCAGGCTCTGCTCCTCGAGTACGCGGCTGAGGGAATCGGCGTTTTCGGCGCGTGCGCGATAGCCCGCCACCGAACGCCGCGCTACAAACCAGACCAGGCCCAGCAACAGCGACACGATCAGCACGTCACGCACAATTTCCATCGTCATGGCTCCCGCTTTCCATCTTCCCCAAGCCCCGCCGTCTTGCGACGCCGTCAATGGCTACCGGGGTGCGGGTATCGGCTCAGGGACGCGCAGCGGTACCGCGCGCGATGGGGCGGTAGACTGTGCACAAACCACCCTGAGCGGATGGACCAGCTTGCTCCGGACGTCCTTGCCGGCTGCATCGCGGCCTCCACTTGCTGCGGAAGCTCCTGGTACTGCGATGCAGATTCTGGACCGATGCTAGGTGCCGAGGTGAACGGCCGTCAAGGATAGCAACGTCCCACGGCGAGAACGGCATCTCAAACCGATTCCCGCAAACCGGGGGTGACGCCGCCAAGGGCTTGTTCCTGTTAGATGAAAGTCAACCCGACCTGGAACAGTTTCTCCACGTCCTTGGTCTTGCGCTTGTCGACGATGAACAGGATGACGTGGTCTTCGGCCTCGATCATCACCTCGCCGTGGGCGATCAGCACGTCCTCGCCGCGCACGATGGCGCCGATGGTGGTGCCGGGCGGCAGCTTGATCTCTTCCAGGCGGCGGCCGACCACCTTGGAGTTGCTGCGGTCGCCGTGGGCTACCGCCTCGATCGCCTCGGCGGCGCCGCGGCGCAACGAGTGCACCTTGACCACGTCGCCGCGGCGCACGTGCGCCAGCAGCGCGCTCACCGTGGCCTGCTGCGGCGAAATGGCGACGTCGATGGCGCCGCCCTCCACCAGGTCCACGTAGGCCAAACGATTGATCAGCGACAGCGCCTTGCGCGCGCCCAGGCGCTTGGCCAGCATGGCGGAGAGGATGTTGGCCTCGTCGTCGTTGGTGACGGCGCAGAACACATCCACGTCCTCGATGTTCTCTTCCATCAGCAGCGATTCGTTGGCGGCGTCGCCGGCCAGCACCACCACGTGGTTGAGTTCCTCGGACAGCTTGCGCGCGCGGTCGCGGTTGCGCTCGATGATCTTGACCTGCACCTTGTCCGACAGCGCGCGCGCCAGGCGCAGGCCGATGTTGCCGCCGCCGGCGAGCATGACGCGCTTGACCGGACGGTCGAGCTTGCGCAGCTCGGCCATGATCTTCGGGATGTGCCCGCGCGCGGCGACGAAGAACACCTCGTCCTCCGCCTCGATCACGGTCTCGCCTTCCGGCAGGATCGGCTTGCCGCGACGGTAGATGGCGGCGACGCGCGCATCGACATCGGCCGGCAGGTGCGAGGGCAGTTCCTTCAGCTGGCGGCCTACCAGCGGGCCGCCGTAATAGGCGCGCACGCCGACCAGGCGCACGCGGCCGTCGGCGAAGTCCACCACCTGCAGCGCGCCCGGGTACTCGATCAGGCGGCCGATGGCATCGGTGACCAGCTGCTCCGGGCTGATGCGCATGTCCACCGACAGCGCGTCCGGCAGGAACAGCTTGTCTTCCTCGCCCAGGTATTCCACCGCGCGCACGCGGGCGATCTTGGTGGGGGTGTGGAACAGGGTCTGGGCGATACGGCAGGCCAGGATATTGGTCTCGTCGCTCTCGGTGACGGCGATGATCATGTCCGCGTCGTTGGCCTGGGCGCGGCGCAGCGTCTCCGGGTAGGAGGCATGGCCGAGCACGGTGCGGATGTCGAGCCGCTCCTGCAGGTTGGCCAGGGCCTGCGCGTCCGAATCCACGACGGTGATGTCGTTGGCTTCGCTGGCGAGGTTTTCGGCGAGAGTGGTGCCGACCTGGCCGGCACCTAGGATGACGATTTTCACAACCGCAGACCTTACCGGCCCCTGTCGGGCGGCGCAAGCGCGGGGCGGGGTCGGAATTTCAGTCTATTGACAGGGGCAGTTCCGTGCCGTTCGAAAAGGCCCCGGATCGAATGCCACGCCGGCACATCCTACAAACTGTGCATTGATCACACCGCCGGCCGCACCGTCTGCACCCGTCCCACCGCCTCGCGCCAACCGGCGTACAGCGTATCCGCCCGCCCGGCATCGAGGACCGGTTCGAAGCGCCGGTCGATCCGCCACAGCGCGCCGATCTCGTCGAGCGAGGCGTAGACGCCGGCTTGCAGTCCGGCAAGCAGCGCCGCGCCCAGCGCGGTGGTTTCCACCGTCTGCGGACGCACCACCGGTATGCGCAGGATGTCGGCGAGGAACTGCATCAGCCAGTCGTTCACCACCATGCCGCCGTCGACGCGCAGCTCGGTCGGCGGCGTGGCGTCGTCGCGCATCGCCTCCAGCAGGTCGCGCGTCTGGTAGCACACCGACTCCAGCGCCGCGCGCACGATGTGGGCGATGCCGGAGTCGCGGGTCAGGCCGAAGATGGCGCCGCGCGCCTGTGGGTCCCAGTAGGGCGCGCCGAGGCCGGTGAAGGCCGGCACCAGGTAGACGCCGTGAGTACTGTCGATGGAGCGCGCCAGCGCTTCGCTCTCGCCGGCCGCGCCGATCAGGCGCACCGCGTCGCGCAGCCACTGCACCGCCGCGCCGGCGACGAAGATGCTGCCTTCCAGCGCATGCGTGGTGTGGCCGCCGAGGCGGTAGCCGACGGTGTTGAGCAGGCGGTGGCGCGACTGCGCCGCCTGGTCGCCGGTGTTGAGCACCAGGAAACAGCCGGTGCCGTAGGTGCTCTTGATCATGCCGGGCTTGAAGCAGGCCTGGCCGACCGTGGCCGACTGCTGGTCGCCGACCATGGCGCCGATGGGGATGGCGCCGCCGAACAAGTCGGCCTCGCTCTTGCCGTAGTCCGCCGCGCTGTCACGCACTTCCGGCAACAGCTTCGCCGGCACGCCGAAGAATTCCAGCAGTTCCGGGTCCCAGTCCTGCGTGTGCAGGTTGTAGAGCAGGGTGCGCGAAGCGTTGGTGGCGTCGGTGAGGTGCAGCTTGCCGCCGCTCAGCTTCCACAGCAGCCAGCTGTCGATGGTGCCGAAGGCCAGCTCGCCGCGCTCGGCCCGCGCCCGCGCGCCGTCCACGTGGTCCAGCGTCCAGGCGATCTTGGTGGCGGAGAAATACGGGTCGAGCAGCAAGCCGGTTTTCTGTTGCAGCCAGCGCTCGCGCTCGGGGCTGTCATGTTCGCGGCACCAGTCGGCGGTGCGGCGATCCTGCCAGACGATGGCGGGATGGATCGGCTTGCCGCTGGCGCGCTCCCACAGCACCGTGGTCTCGCGCTGGTTGGTGATGCCGATGGAGGCGATATCGGATGCCTTGAGTTTTGCCGTGGCCAGCGCCTCCTGCACGCAGGCCACCACATCGTCCCAGATGCGCAGCGCGTCGTGCTCCACCCAGCCGGAATGCGGATAGGCCTGCGGCAACTCGCGTTGCGCCACCGCCAGGCGCGCACCGTCGCGCCCGAAGACGATGGCGCGGCTGCTGGTGGTGCCCTGGTCGATCGCGAGCAGCGCGGTCTGTTTCATCGGATTCTCCTCGGCCTGCTGTGCCGCAGGTGCGATTTGTTCACGGATAGGCTCTTATAGTGACATCTCTAGTGACATCAAGATCAGGGGACTTGCTCATGAGCGCAGACGGATTCCAGGTGCAGATACCGACGGGCCACGCCATCCACGTGCACCGCTGGCTGCCACAAGGACCGGTCCACGCCACCCTGCTGGTCGCGCACGGCATGGCCGAGCACGGCGCGCGCTATGCGCGCCTGGCGCAGGCGCTCAATGCCGCCGGCTGGGCTGTCTATGCGCTGGACTGGCCCGGCCACGGCCTCAGCGTGGACAGCGCCGCCGAGCTCGGCCACTTCGCCGATCATGACGGCTGGAACTACGCGCTGGATGCGCTGTACCGCGTGCGCGGACGGGCGGCGCAGGAGCAGGCCGGCAAGCCGCTGTTCCTGCTCGGCCACAGCATGGGTTCCTTTCTCAGCCAGTACTACGCCGTCGAACACGGCGAGGGGCTGGCGGGCGTGATCCTTTCCGCCACCACCGGCGACATGGGGCCGACACGCGCGGCCGGCGCCCTGCTGCTGAAGCTGGAGGGCATGCTGCTGGGCGTGCGCCACCGCAGCGCACTGGCAGAAGCCTTGTCGTTCAAGGCCTTCAACAAGAAGTTCGCGCCCACGCGCACCCCCGCGGACTGGCTGTCGCGCGATGCGGCCGAGGTGGATAAGTATGTGTCCGATCCCCTCTGCGGTTTCCGCTGCAGCGCCGCGCTATGGGCCAGCCTGCTGGATGCCGGTGCTTCCCTGCGCGATCCGCGGCGCCTGTCGCGCGTTCCGAAGTCGTTGCCGGTGCTGTTGATTGCGGGCAGCAAGGATGCCGTCAGCGGCGGCGCACACGGCCCCGAGCTGTTGGCGCAGGCCTATCGCAGCGCCGGCCTGAAGGACGTGACTGTGAAGATCTATGAGGGCGGACGTCACGAATTGCTCAATGAAATTCCGCAATGCCGTGATCAGGCCACCGCGGATCTGCTGGGCTGGCTGCAGCAGAAGTTAATGCGTAGGTTGGGGTGAGCGTAGCGAACCCCTACGTCTTCGGCTCAGGTCAGGCAATGTTGGGGTTCGCTGCGCTCACCCCAACCTACGAGACTTGCCATCCCGAGCGCGGCGAGGAATCCGGCCCTGCCATGGTGAATGAGGACGAGATCCTTCGCCGCGCTCGGGATGACAAAAAAATTACGCGGCCTGCACTGCCGGCCCGGAGGTCAGCACCGGCCCGGTCGGCTTGCCTGTCGGCGAGCCACCTTGCGGCTCCAGGCTGACGGCCAGCGTGATGCCGCCCTGCGCCAGCATTGCCTTCGGCAGGGCCATGCTGCCATTGCCCTGCACCGGCAGCAGGCCGATCGCCACCGGTCCCTGCGGCGAGATCCACCACAGCTCCATGCTGTGCTGGCCGAGTTGCGGGTAATCGCCGGCCGCGGCCACGGTCATCCGACCCTTGGCCAGGGACAGGCTCACCGTCCACTGCATGGTCGAATCCGGCACCTTCAGCTGCGCCACGTAGACCGGCGCCGCCGGCGCCACGGCAGTCGGGGCCTGTGCCACCGGCGCGGTCTCGTGCGCGCCGGGCAGGATACCGCGCTGGCCCAGCATCACCACCACGACCACCGCCGCGGCGGCGGCGAGGCCAGCCCAGATGCGCCGCATCGGCACCGGCTTCGGCTCCGCCGGACGGGCGCGCAGCGGCACGCTGTTGCCCGACTCGATGCGCCGCAGCAGCGACAGCCACACGGTCGGGGCCGGCGTCACCGGCTTGACCGCGAGGGCCAGCCGGCCGAGGCGCGTCTCCCAGAAATACTGCTCCGCGCGCAGCGCCGCGTCGGCGCGCGCCAGCCGCTCAAAACGCCTGCGCGCCGGACCGCGCAGCGTGCCGAGTACGTACTCGGCCGCCAGCATCCTGCGCAACCTGGCATCCTGATACTTCATTCCTGCTCCACCACACCGCCGACCCCTTCCAGGCAGTCACGCAGGCGCGACAGGCCTCGCCGCACCCAGCTCTTCACCGTACCCAGCGGCGCCTTCATCGCCCGCGCCAGCTCCTGGTGGGTGTACCCCTCGTAATACGCCAGCAGCACACTCCGGCGCTGCTCGTCCTGCAGGCCGCGCATGCAGTCGCGCAGCTTGTCGATGCCTTCACCCTCGATGGCGCCGTCCACCGGGTCCTGTCCCGGATCGGCCAGCGTCATCGGCGGTTCCTCGCCTTCTTCCGGCATCTCCACTTCCGGCCGCTTCATGCGCAACAGATCGAGCGCGCGATAGCGGGCGATGGTGGAAAGCCAGGTCAGCGGCGCGCCCCGTGCGGGTTCGTAGGTTTCCGATTTCTGCCAGATCTTGAGGAAGCAATCCTGCAACGCCTCTTCCGCCCAATCCCGTCGTTGCAGAATACGCAGCAGCAGCCCGAACAGATGCGAGCTGCAGCTTTCATAGAGCTGGGCGAACGCGCGCTGGTCGCCGCCGCCGATGGCGGCAAGCAACTGGGTCAGGCGTTCCGGGTCGGCTGTGGCGGAGCTCATGTCGCGTTTTTCAGGTGTCGCTTGGGCTCGGAGTCGGGACCGATCATAGCAAGGCCTTGCGGCGGGGTCGCTGGTACGTGGATCGGGCCGTTTTGGTTGCAGCGAGGGGTGACAAATCTGCCCCGGACCGCGTTGCCGCCTATAATTGCGCGGTTTCCCCTGCGAGTTTCCCGCCCGTGAATGCCGCCTTCCCCAATACCCGCCCGCGCCGCCTGCGCAGCGCCGAATTCGTCCGCGCCCTGGTGCGCGAAACCCGCCTCGCCCCGGCGCAGCTGATCCAGCCGTTGTTCGTGGCCGAAGGCGCGCTGAAGGGTCCCATCGTCTCGATGCCCGGCCAGACCCGGCTCGATCTCGACGAGCTGGTGCGCGAGTGCGCCGAGCTGCAGAAGCTGGGCATCGTCGCAGTGGCCCTGTTCCCGGTGATCCCGCCCGAGCTGAAGACCGAGCATGGCGGCGAAGCGCTCAACCCGGAAGGCCTGATTCCGCGCGCCATCCGTGCGGTGAAATCGGCCTGCCCGGGCCTGGGCGTGATCGTCGACATCGCCCTCGACCCCTATACCAGCCACGGCCATGACGGCGTGCTCGACGCCTCCGGCTACGTCGACAACGACGTCACCGTGGAAGCGCTGCGCAAGCAGGCCCTGGTGCTGGCCCGCGCCGGCGCCGACGTGCTGGCGCCTTCGGACATGATGGACGGCCGCGTCGGCGCCGTACGCCAGGTGCTGGAGCGCGACGGCCAGAAGAACGCCCTGATCCTGTCCTATGCCGCCAAATACGCCAGCGCCTTCTACGGCCCGTTCCGCGATGCTGTCGGCACCAAGGTGGCGCTGAAGGGCGACAAGCGTACCTACCAGATGGATCCGGCCAATACCGATGAAGCGTTGCGCGAGGTGGAGCTGGACCTGAGCGAGGGCGCCGACATCGTCATGGTCAAGCCGGGCATGCCCTATCTGGACATCATCCGTCGCGTGAAGGACCGCTTCGGCGTGCCGGTGGCGGCGTACCAGGTCAGCGGCGAGTACGCCATGCTGCGCGCCGCCATCGCCAACGGCTGGCTCGACGAGCGCAAGGTGGTGATGGAGTCGCTGCTGTGCCTGCGCCGCGCCGGCGCCGACATGATCCTCACCTACTTCGCCAAGCAGGCCGCGCAGTGGCTGGCGGAAGGCCCGGCGTGATCGTCCTGTGGCAGTTCGGGCCGGCCCTGGGTTTGCCCAGCGCCAGCCCGTTCTGCATCAAGGCGCAGACCTGGCTGCGCCTCGCCGGGCTGGAATACGAGGCGCGCAACGCCCTGACACCTAGGCAGGCGCCGCTGACCAAGCTGCCCTACGTGGAAGTGGACGGCCGCAAGATCGCCGATTCCGGCTGCATCGCGCGCGAGTTGTCGGCGGCGCGGGGCATCGACCTGGACGCCGCGCTCGACGCGCGCGGCCGGGCCGTCGCCCATGCCTTCATCCGCATGGCGGAAGAACACCTGTACTGGGCGGTACTGTATAGCCGCTGGCTCGATCCCGCCCACTGGGAGGCGATGAAGCGGTCCTTTTTCGCCGCCCTGCCCGCCGTCGCCCGCGGCCCGGTGGCCAAGCTGGTGCGGCGCAAGGTCGAACGCGACGCGCGCGGCCAGGGCCTGGCGCTGCACTCCCCGGAGGAAATCTACCGCCGCGGCGCCGCCGACATCGCCGCGTTGGCGGACCTGTTGGGCGAACGACCCTACATGATGGGCGCCGAGGCGAGCACGCTCGACGCCAGCGCATACGCCATGCTCGCCAGCTGCTGGGAAGCGCAGCTGGATACGCCGCTGAAGGCCGCGGTGGGACAACATCCCAACCTGGCTGCCTACTGCGCCCGCATGAAACTCCGCTGTTTCAGCTGAATGTCCATCCTGGACAAGACCGCACCATCCATGGTGCGGTCTCTTCAAACAAGCCCGATTCCATGGACCATTACGCAGTATTAGGCCAGCCCGTCGCGCACAGCCGCTCGCCGCGCATCCACAGCCTGTTCGCCGCACAGAGCGGCGCGCAGCTGTCGTATGAGGCCATCGAGGTGGCCCAGGATCAGCTGGCGGAGAAGCTCGCCGCGCTGCATGCCGCGGGCTATGCCGGCTTCAACCTGACCCTGCCGCACAAGACCGCCGCTGTCGCCTTGTGCGAAAGCCGCAGCGAACGCGCCGAGCGCGCCGGGGCGGTCAATACCCTGATCCGCACCGCCACCGGCTGGCGCGGCGACAACACCGACGGCGCCGGCCTGGTGCGCGACCTGCGCCACAACCTCGGCGCGGCCATCGCCGGCAAGCGCGTGCTGGTGCTGGGCTCGGGCGGCGCCACCCGCGGCATCCTCGCGCCTTTGCTGGCCGAGCAGCCGGCCGAACTGGTGGTGTCGGGCCGCAACCCCTGGAAGCCGGAAGAACTGGCCCTGGCGTTCAAGGCCGTGGGGCCGATCCGCCCGGCCACCCACTACGCCCTCAAGGGCGACCGCTACGATCTGGTGATCAACGCCACTTCCATCGGCCACCAGGGCGGGGTGCCGCGCCTGCCGCCGGAACTGTTCGCCCCCGGGGCCCTGGCCTACGACCTCAACTACGGCAAGGCGGCGGAGCCGTTCCTGCAGTGGGCCGCCGCGCAGGGCGCGGCAAAACGCGCCGACGGCCTGGGCATGCTGGTGGAGCAGGCGGCGGAATCGTTCCTGTTGTGGCGCGGGCTGCGGCCCGAGACCGCCGCGGTGCTGGCCGAGCTCAGGCAGCCCTAACGGTTGCTCGCCTGGCCCGCCAGGGCGCGGCGGAAATCCCAATCCTGCACCAGGGGCACGGTGGCGTTGATCAGGGAGTCGGACAGCACTTCGTAGTAGTTTTCCTGCGAATAGGAGCGGCCGAAGCGCTGGGCCGTGCCGCTGGCACTGCCGCTCCACAGGGTCACCCCGGCGCGATTGCGCACCGAGAGGTGCAACTGGACGGTGCCCTTGTACAGGCTGGTTTCCTCGACGAAGAAATCCCGCACTTCTCCTGACACGATGACGTCGCCGCCGCTGTCCACCGTGTCGAGCCCGGCGCGGTCCAGGATCTGGCGCACATTGGCGCTGACGAATTCGCCGACGTTGCCGCTGGTGGTGACCGGCCTGGGAATCGCGTCCTCGCGGTTTTCCGCGATCAGCGCCGGCTGCTTGCGTGCATCGACGAATGGTTCGAACTGGATTTTCGAGCGCCGGGCCTCACTCAGGTCGACGCCGCCGAAATTGAGTTCAGAGGTCGGTTTCCATACCAGCGGCACGTCGTTCAGCGGCTGGGTGGCGCAGGCTCCAAGGTTCAGTGCGAGCAGGACGGCGGCAAACAGCTTGCGATTACTCATGAAGTCTCCTGGGGCGCGTCGTGGGGCGGGATTGCGCGGTACCTTGGACAACGCGCCTGCCGCCAGGTGCCGCGCACGAGGGCGGCGCGGAACCGCTTTCAGCCGGAAGTCGAGGAGGACTGGGCGGCCTGTTCCGCGGCGTTCTTCGACTTCACCATCCAGCGCGCACCGAGGATGCCCAGCTCGAACAGGATGTACATCGGCACCGCCAGCAGCACCTGCGACAGCACGTCCGGCGGCGCCAGGATGGCGGCGACGAAGAACACGCCTACCAGCACGTAGTCGCGCCGCGCCGCCAGCTGCTGCGGCGTGACGAAGCCGGTCCAGCACAGCAGCACGATGGCTGCCGGCGTCTCGAAGGTGAGGCCGAATACCAGGAACAGCTTGATCACGAAATCCAGGTACTTGCCGACGTCGGTCATCACCGACACGCCTTCCGGCGCCACGCCGACGAAGAACTTGAACACCGCCGGCAGGATCAGGAAATAGCAGAAGGCCACGCCGATGTAGAACAGCAGGGTGCTCGACACCAGCAGCGGCACCACCAGGCGGCGCTCGTTGCGATACAGGCCGGGCGCGACGAAGGCCCAGATCTGGTACAGCACCCAGGGCAGGGCGACGATGAAGGCCAGCATCGCCGCCAGCTTGAACGGCACCAGGAACGGCGCCGCCACCTCGGTGGCGATCATGGTGCCGCCGGCCGGCAGCAGGCGCAGCATCGGCTCGGCCAGCAGGTGGTAGATGTGCCGGGCGAAGAACGCCATCGGCAGGAAGCAGACGAAGATGCCGAGCAGGGCGCGGATCAGGCGCGAGCGCAGCTCGATCAGGTGCGCCAGCAGCGGCTGCTCGCCGCCGCCCGGGACATCGCCGGACTGGCCCAGGGCGTTCTGCTCTTCAGCCATGTTCGGCCGGCGGCTTGCTCACTGCCGTCGTCGTAGGCTTGGCCTCCTCGACCAGCTTGTGCGTTTCGTTCTGCAGGCTCTGCGACTGCTCGCGCAGGATGCGCTGGGCGTCGTCGATCTGCTTCTTCAACTCGGCCACCTGGGTCTCACGCTCCAGCTCGGCCGTGAGGTTGCGCATGTAGACGCGGGCCTTGCCGGTCCAGCGGCCGACGGTGCGCGCCACCGCGGGCATGCGCTCGGGGCCGAGCACCACCAGGGCGACGACGAAGCACAGCAGCAGTTCCGAAAAACTGAAATCGAGCATAGGGCGCGGTCCGCCGGAACCGGGTTCGGTACGGGGCCTCTAGACCTTGTCGCTGTGCGCCGAGTTCGAGGACTGCGGCGGCACCGGCTTGGATTCGCCTTCGATCACCTCGGGCGCCTTGGCCGGACGCGCAGCCTCGTCCTCGCCCTCGCGCATGGCGGTCTTGAAGTTCTTCACTGCCGAACCGAGATCGCCACCGGCATTGCGCAGTTTCTTGGTGCCGAACACCGCAATGACGATGACCAGCAGGATCAGCCAGTGCCAGATGCTGAAAGTACCGGAAAACATTTGAATTCCTCGCTACTGCCTGGTTTCAGGTCAGTTGTTGGTACGGGCGGCCTTTTCTTCGAGGCCGGAGCGGCCCATACGCCGCGCCAGCTCGTCGGTCAGGACGCTGAGGGGGAGATCATACGCCGCCAGCAGCACCAGGGTGTGAAACCACAGGTCGGCCAGCTCGTGGGCCAGGGCGCCCTGATTTTCCGGCGTGCCGCCGGAGAGGGGCAGATTCTTCGCCGCGATCAGGGTTTCCCCGGCTTCCTCGGCGACTTTCTTGAGAATCGCGTCGATACCCTTGGCGTACAGCCCGGCGACGTAGGACTGCTTCGGGTCGGCGTTCTTGCGCTGCTGCAGGGTGGCGTAGAGCTGCGCCAGCACCGCGTCGGCGTCGGACGGCGTACTCACCGCCGCACCCGCACGCCGTACTCGGCCAGGTATTGCTTGGCCTGGGCCCAAACGGTGTCAGGTGCCGTTGTGGAAGATACTCGCGACCAGCACCGCATCGGCCGGTTCATAGCCGCACCCGTATGCCGCGCTCGGCCAGGAACTGCTTGGCCTGACCTACCGTATAGGTACCGTTGTGAAAAATACTGGCGGCGAGCACCGCGTCGGCGCCGCCTTCGCTGAAGCCCTGTTCCAGGTGCTCCAGGGTGCCGACGCCGCCGCTGGCCACCACTGGCACCGGTACCGCGTCACTGATGGCGCGCAGCAGCTCGACGTCGTAGCCGGCCTTGGTGCCATCGCGGTCCATGCTGGTCACCAGCAGTTCGCCCGCGCCTTTCTCCACCATGGTGCGGGCCCATTCGATGGCGTCCAGCCCGCTGCTCTTGCGGCCGCCGTGGGTGAAGACCTGCCAGCGCGGCGCCTCGTCGGCGTCCTTCTTGCGCGGCTTGACCCGCTTGGCGTCGATGGCGACGACGATGCACTGCACGCCGAAACGCTCGGCCGCCTCGTGCACGAAATCGGGGTTCAGCACCGCGGCGGTGTTGATCGAGACCTTGTCGGCGCCGGCGGAGAGCAGGGCCCGCACGTCGGCGGAGGTGCGCACGCCGCCGCCCACAGTGAGCGGAATGTAGATCTCGCGCGCCACCTGCTCCACCGTCCTGAACAGGGTCGGGCGGTCGTCGGCGCTGGCGGTGATGTCGAGAAACACCAGTTCATCGGCGCCCTGCAGGTCGTAGCGGCGCGCCACTTCCACCGGGTCGCCGGCGTCGCGCAGCTGCTCGAACTTGACGCCCTTGACCACGCGGCCGGCGTCGATGTCGAGACAGGGGATGACGCGCTTGGCAAGCATTGGGAAACTTCGCGGTTGAAAATCAGGCCGTGGTGACGGCCTTGAGACAGTCCTTGAACTGCAGGCCGCCCTCGTACAGGGCGCGTCCGATCACCGCGCCCACCACGCCGTCCTCGCGCAAGCCGCCGAGGCTGCGCAGATCTTCCAGGGAGGAGACGCCGCCGGAGGCGATGACCGGGGTGTTGACCGCCTTGGCCAGCGCGCGCGTGGCTTCGACGTTGAAACCCTGCATCATGCCGTCGCGGCCGATGTCGGTGTAGATGATGGCTTCGACGCCGTCGCGCTCGCAGTGCTGCGCCATCTCCACCACGTCGTGGTGCGAGAGCTTGTTCCAGCCGTCGATGGCGACGCGCCCGTCCTTGGCGTCGAGCCCGACGAAGATGTGGCGCGGGTATTCCAGGCACAGGTCGCGCAGGAAGTGCGGCGTGTTCACCGCCTTGGTGCCGATGATGATGAAGCTGACGCCGACGTCGAGGTAGTGCTGCACCGTCTCCTCGTCGCGCACGCCGCCGCCGGCCTGCACCGGTACGTCGCCGACCGCGGCGACGATCTTTTCCAGCGCCTTGAGGTTGCCCGGCGAGCCTTTCACCGCGCCGTCCAGGTCCACCACGTGCAGGCGCTGCGCACCCTCGTCGACCCAGCGCTTGGCAACGCTGACCGGGTCGGTGGAAAAGACGGTGACGTCATCCATGCGGCCCTGACGCAGGCGCACGCATTGGCCGTTCTTGAGATCGATAGCGGGGATAAGCAGCATTGGGGCGGACGGGCCGGCGGAGCGGCGTTCGTTTAGGTCGAAGGTTCGCGGATCGGTGGAACAGCTGCTGAAATTCCCTGCTCGAACTGTGCCGGAAAGCGCGGGGCAAGGCAAGCGGCAGGCGGCAACTGCGAAAAAAACCGGGGAGGCCGCTTCATTGCCGCCATTTCTGGAACGCCCGGGGGCGAGGTCGGGCGGTACGGATTCACTACGCCCCTTCCCCATTCCAGTTGACGAAATTGGCCAGCAGCTTCAGCCCGACGTCCTGGCTCTTTTCCGGGTGGAATTGGAACCCGACGATATTGTCGCGCGCCACCGCGGCGGCGAACGGCTGGGGATAATCCGCGGTGCCGAGGATGTGCGCGGGATTTTGCGGCGCGGCGTGGTAGCTGTGCACGAAATAGAACCAGCTGTTGTCCGGCACACCGGCCCACACCGGATGGGGGCGCGTCTGCCGCACCTGATTCCAGCCCATGTGCGGCACCTTGAGGCGCTCGTGGTGCAGTTCCGGCTCGGTTTCTGGCGCGGGGTCAGGGAAGCGCACCACCGAGCCCGGGATCAGGCCCAGCGCGTTGACGCCGCCGTTCTCGTCGCTGCGCTCGAGCAGCACCTGCATGCCCAGGCAGACGCCGAGCAGCGGCCGCTTGCGCGCCGCCTCCAGCACCATCTGATCCAGTTCCAGCCGGCGCAATTCGTCCATGCAGGCGCGCACGCCGCCGACGCCGGGCAGTACCAGACGGTCGCACTCGAGCAGGGCCTTGGTGTCGTAGCTGACGAAGATGCGCTGGTTGCCCGCCACCCGCTCCAGCGATTTCGCCAGCGAGTGCAGATTGCCCATGCCATAGTCGATGACCCCGATGGTTTCCATGATGCGGTGAGGCTTTTGGGATCGGGTGGCGGGGAACGGGCGGGTTAGAGGACGCCCTTGGTCGACGGCATGGCGTCGCCAAGGCGTGCATCGGGAGCTGCGGCCATGCGCAGGGCGCGGCCGAAGGCCTTGAAGATGGTTTCGGCGATGTGGTGCGCATTGCGGCCGCGCAGCGCGTCGACGTGCAGCGTCACCTTGGCGTGGTTGACGAAGCCCTGGAAGAATTCGCGGAACAGGTCCACATCGAAATCGGCGACGCGGGCGCGCGGGAATTCGACATGCCATTCCAGGCCGGGGCGGCCGGAGCAGTCCAGCACCACGCGCGACAGCGATTCATCCAGCGGCACATAGGCATGGCCGTAGCGCACGATGCCGCGCTTGTCGCCGATGGCCTGGTCGAAGGCCTGGCCCAGGGTGATGCCGATGTCCTCGACCGTGTGGTGATGGTCGATGTGCACATCGCCGGTGGCGGAGACATCGAGGTCGATCAGGCCGTGGCGCGCCACCTGCTCCAGCATGTGCTCGAGAAAGGGGATGCCGGTGGCAAAGCGCGATTCCCCCGTACCGTCGAGGTTCAGCTTGACGGTAATCTGGGTCTCACGAGTATCGCGGCTGAGAGCGGCGCTACGCGTTGCGCTGACGGGCATGCTGCGACACAAGGTTGCGGAAAGGCGCTGAGAATACACCGCAGCGCAGCAAATTTCATCTGCCGGGTCGCGTTCGGCGCTCCAGAATGGTGCAAAGCCGCTGGCGCAGGGCCGCGTCGGCAAGCCCCGCGATTTCCACCCGCTTGGTCTTGGCGGTGTGGCCCGCAACCACGTTCACCGCGGAAAGCGGCAGGCCCAGGGCGTCCGCCAGCAGCTCTTCGACGGCGGCGTTGGCCTTGCCGCGTTCCGGCGCGGCGGTCACCGACACCTTCAGCACTTCGCCCATGAAACCGCTGAGGGCATTGCGCGAAGCCTTGGGGCTGACCTTCAGGTCGAGCAAGGCCATAGGCTTATCTTGCCGTCTTGTTGACGATGGGCATCCTGCCCATCGCCCTTCGGGCGGCCTGCGGCCGTCCGATTCGGCAGTCCTGCCGAATCGCCAGGACGAACATCAGGCAATGATGCCGCCGATGATGGCGCCCAGCAGCAGCATGCCGATGTGCACCATGCCCAGCATCAGGCCGCCCAGCCCGGCCAGCACGCCGATGGCGATCATGCCGGTCATGGCGGTGGCGAAGAAGAACAGGGCCGCGCCCAGGATGAGTCCGGGCAGCAGGGCAGCCAACAGCGCATTGCCGACGCTGCCCGAAACCTTGCCTCCGACCAGACCGGCGATGAAGCCGCCGACGCCGGGCAGCCAGAACAGGAGGATCGAGATCAGGAACATCCAGAACGCGCCCCAGAACACGCTGCCGTTGCTTTGACTCATTACTGCTCTCCTTATTAGAGGGATGCCGCCGCGGACTCCGACGGGCGCCTACCATGACAGCGCAATACTGAACGAAAGCTGTCCGGCCATGGTCGGAATTTAACCCGCCGCGCCGCTTTTTTCGGCAAGAGCCGGGTCTGGGCTAAAATGCCGCCTTATTCCAACCGTTTTCCGCACCAGAGAATTTCATGCAAA
The DNA here is from genome assembly GCF_000711955.1 of Nevskia soli DSM 19509. Taxonomy (GTDB): domain Bacteria; phylum Pseudomonadota; class Gammaproteobacteria; order Nevskiales; family Nevskiaceae; genus Nevskia; species Nevskia soli. The sequence goes on along the minus strand of NZ_JONR01000010.1, from coordinate 12,932 downwards.
TCGCCGAACGCACCGTCGCCAGCTTCAACTACACCCTGACCAATGATGCCGGCGAGGTGCTCGATTCTTCCTCCGGCCGCGAGCCGCTCACCTATCTGCACGGCGGCGGCAACATCGTCACCGGCCTGGAAAAGGCCATGACGGGCAAGAAGGTCGGCGACAAGTTCAACGTCGACGTCACCCCCGAGGAAGGCTACGGCGTGCACAACCCGGGGCTGGTGCAGGTGGTGCCGCGCGACGCCTTCCGCGGCGTCAACGACCTGCAGGCGGGCATGCAGTTCCGCGCCGAGAGCGACAACGGCCCCATGTCGGTGGTCATCACCAAGATCGACGGCGACAAGGTCACCGTCGACGGCAACCACCCCCTGGCCGGCGCCACCCTGCATTTCGCCATCGAAATCACCGAAGTGCGCGAAGCCAGCGTCGAGGAAGTGCTGCACGGCCACGTGCACGGCGCGGGCGGGCATCACCACTGAGCGTCTCGCTGGCTGCTGACCGGCTGCGGGCCGGTCGGCAGCCGGTCCTGTCCGCGGCATCAGTGCGCGGCCGGCGCTGTCGGGACGGTCGCCGCATTCGCCGTTCCGTCGGCGGCGGGCGAAGCGGCTGCGGCCTGGGGACCGATGTTCTTGTCCAGGAATGCCAGCATCTTCACATACAGGTCCAGGCGGTTTTGCGGCAAGTAGAACCCGTGACCCTCGCCGGGCTTGACCAGCCATTCATAGGGATAGTGGCGTTCGTCCAGTGCCTTGCGCAGCGCCTTGGCTTGTGCGATCGGAACCCGCTTGTCTTCCTCGCCATGCGCAATCATCACCGCCGCCTTGAGCTTGTCGATCTGGCTTGCCGGTGAAGCCTGGTAGAGGCGTTCGGGCGTGGCACCGATGAACTCATCGATGTAGTTGTTGCCCGAGTCGGAGGCGCTGGTATCGGACCGTGCCTTCTGGATCCGGAGATCGTAGACGCCCGCGTAGTCCACCACGCAGCGGTAGAGATCCGGCTCACGCACCGCACTCATGAGGGCGGCGTAGCCGCCATAACTGGCGCCGTAGATACAGAGCCGCCTGGGATCCGCGTAGCCCTGGCGGACCACCCACTTGGTGCCGGCGGTGATGTCGTCGATCATGACCGTGTCCCAGCTCTGCTTTCCGGCGTACTCGAAGTTGCGGCCATAGCCGCCAGAGCCGCGGAAATTGACCTGGAGCACCGCGTAGCCGCGACTCGCGAGCATGGCCGGTTCCGCTTCCCAGGCCCAGTGATCGCTTATTCCGAACGGGCCGCCGTGCGGGTTCACCACCAGCGGCAGATTCTTCGCCTCCTTGCCGGGCGGCAGGGTCAGGTAGCCATGCACCATCTGGCCGTCCCGGGCCTTGAAGGAGATCGGGCGGCGCTCCCCCATCTGCGCCGGGTCGATGCTTCGGCGCTTGCGCAGCACCGGGTCGATGCTCATCTTGACGGTGTCGAACAGGTAGTAGGTCCCCGGATCGCGGTCGCTGTAGACCAGCACCACCATTTTGCCGCCATCCGCAGTCTGCGACACCGGGATTACCATCTTGCCTGGGAAGTTGCCGACTACAGCGTCCAGCTTGTCACGCATCGGATCGTCGCTGTCGAGCAGCGATATCTTGGGATAGTCGGATTGGTAGATGGCCGCAAGCGGCACCCGGTTCGGAGAAAAATAGACCATGTCGAGGTCGGCGCTGTCGTCGCAGCTGAGCTTGCGGCGCTCGTCCTTGACCAGATCGTGCTCGATCAGGCACTTGCGGTCCCCGCCTTCATCTGAAGCCAGATAGACCTTGATGCCATCCGCGGAGAATTTGTACGGAATGACCTGCGCGTGCTTCATGTCCCCGGTGTTGAGCAGATTCCAGTCGTCCTTCGCCGACTTGCGGAAATAGGTCAACAGGTGTTGGTGCGGGTCCATGCCAAGCGCATAGCGCACGACGCCGGAAACGTCGGCCAGGAAGGTGGAGAAGCCCAGCATTGGCGCCAAGACCAGATTGTCGAGGGAACCGCCGCTCACGTCCATGGTGTAGGCCGCGGTGCGCTGGGTGTCCTCGTTCAATCCCCAGGTATTGACTGCGATGACGATATGATGGGGATCCTTCGGAAGCGCTTCGACGATGGTGGCCCAGCCGCTGCTGGTGTTCTGGTCCTGGTGCTTGTGGATCAACGAGCCGGAATCGGTCGGAGCGTTGTAGCCGAACAGGTAGCTGCCGCCACCGCCGTCGGCGTCGACGCCGATCAGCTCACCAGTCCGTTGGGGCTGACCCAGCAGGCCGTCCTGTATGGCCGTTTCCAGTACCAGGCGCTGCGGTCCGGCCCAGGAATAGTCATAAACGCTGGTGCCGGCAGTAGGCGCGAACTTTCCGACCGGCTTGCCGTCTGAAAGACGGAGGATCGCCAGCGCGGTCTGATCGTCCGAAGGAATTTTCGCGGCCAGATAGGTGCCGTCCGGCGAGATGCTGACATCTTCGAAATCGTTGAGCTTGGCAAAATCCGCCAGGGGAACCTCGGCTTGCGCGAGTACAGGCAAGGCCAGGACCAGCAAGCAGAGTGACGGACGAATCATGTAGCTCTTCCCCCCGAAGAACGAAACTGAAGATATGATGCAACCCAAAACCTTAGGCGATTCCCCGGCCGCTGGATAGCTGCGCGCCCACGCGTACTGTGATTCCGCGCACACCGGGGCATCCGGAGATTCCTCAATGCTGCTGAAATCCCGCCTCGCACTGGCGCTCCTTGTGGTCGCCGCCCCCATTGCCGCTTCCCTGGCCGAGCCATCCACCAGCAAGAGCGCCGCGAACGATCCTCTGGCCCAGGCCATCGCCAGCCCGAGCCGTACCGAATCGTATCGCGCCCGCGATGTTTACCGCCATCCGTTGGAGACGCTGAAGTTCTTCGGCATCCGCCCGGACATGACCGTGGTCGAGATCTGGCCCAGCAGCGGCTGGTACACCGAGATCCTGGCCCCCTATCTGCGCGACCAGGGAAAATATTACGCGGCCGGAGCGGCGGCGAGCCTGCCCGATGCCTCGGAAGGAACACGCCGGAGCGTCGCCGAATACCAGCAGCGCCTGGATGCCGATCCGGCGCGCTACTCCGCCGTCACCGTCACCGAATTCCGCCCGCCGCTGCGCACCGAGATCTGCCCGCCGGGCAGCGCCGACCTGGTCTTAACCTTCCGCAACGTGCACAACTGGATGGCCGGCGGCTACGAGCAGGAGGCGTTCAACGCGTTCTACACCGCTCTCAAGCCCGGCGGCGTGCTCGGCGTGGAGGAGCACCGCGCCAAGCCTTACACCACGCTGGAGCAGACCAGGAAGACCGGCTACGTCAACGAGTCCTACGTCAAGGCGCTGGCCGCCAATGCCGGTTTTCAGTTCGTCGCCGCGTCTTCGGTGAACGACAACCCGAAGGACAAGAAGGACTATCCGGACGGCGTGTGGACCCTGCCGCCGACTTACACCCTCGGCGACAAGGACAAAACGAAGTACGAGGCGATCGGCGAATCGGATCGGATGACGCTGAAGTTCATCAAGCCGCAGGGCTAAATCGAAACAGCTGGCCGGCGCAGCGGATGAATGCCGCTTCGCCGGCCAGCCTACTCTTCCGGCTCGTAGGCCAGGTTCGGCATCAGCCACTTCTCGGCTTCGGCGACGGTCCAGCCCTTGCGCTCGGCGTAGTCGACGACCTGGTCCTTCTTGATGCGGCCGACCACGAAGTATTGCGATTCCGGATGGGCGTAGTACCAGCCTGAAACCGCCGCGCCCGGCCACATGGCATAGCTTTCGGTGAGCTTGATGCCGGTGTTGTTCTCGACATCGAGCAACTGCCACAGCGTGCCCTTTTCGCTGTGTTCAGGGCAGGCGGCATAGCCCGGCGCGGGACGGATGCCCTTGTACTTCTCGTCGATCAGGGCGGCGTTGTCGAGGTGCTCGTCGCCGGCATAACCCCAGAATTCCTTGCGCACCCGCTCGTGCAGGCGCTCGGCGAAGGCTTCGGCCAGGCGATCGGCGATCGACTCCAGCAGGATCGCGCTGTAGTCGTCATTGGCCTTCTTGAACTCGACGATCTTTTCCGCGCTGCCCAGGCCGGTGGTCACGGCGAAGGCGCCGACATAGTCGTGCAGCCCGCTGCTCTTCGGCGCCACGAAGTCGCCCAGACAACGGTTCGGCACGCCTTCGCGATGCTCGCTCTGCTGGCGCAGGTTGTGCAGCCGCTGGATCACCTGCGTGCGCGTCTCGTCGGCATACACCTCGATGTCGTCGCCCACCGCATTGGCCGGGAAGAAGCCGCAGACGCCGTTGGCGGTGAGCCACTTCTCCGCGATCAGCTTGTCCAGCATTTCCTGGGCGTCGGCATACAGGCGGCGCGCGGCCTCGCCGCTGACCGGGTTGTTGAGCAAGTCCGGGTAGCGCCCCTTCATCTCCCAGGCGATGAAGAACGGCTGCCAGTCGATGTACTGGCGCAGTTCGGCGATGGGATAGTTGCGCAGCACTTTCACGTACTGCGTCGGCTGGGTATGGTGCGCGTGGTCGCAATTCGGCCCTTCGCACACATCCTTGGTCTGCTGCATCAGCATGCGCGGCCGGAACGGGCGGTAGGCCGACCAGTCGATCGGCGTGGCGTTGGCGCGGGCCTTTTCCAGCGAAAAATATTTCTGCTCGCGGTCCTTGTTGGCGTGGCGCTCGCGGATCTCGGCGTATTCCTTCGCGGTATCGGCCATCAGCTTCGGCTTCTGGTCGGCCGACAGCAGGGCCGCCGCCACCGGCACCGAGCGCGAGGCGTCCTTCACCCACAGCACCGGGCTTTTATACGCCGGCGCGATCTTCACCGCGGTGTGGGCGCGCGAGGTGGTGGCGCCGCCGATCAGCAGCGGAATGTCGAAGCCCTGGCGCTGCATCTCCTTGGCCAGATGCACCATCTCGTCGAGCGAGGGCGTGATCAGGCCGGACAGGCCGATGATGTCGGCCTTCTCGGCCTTGGCCGCGTCGAGGATCTTCTGCGCCGGCACCATCACGCCGAGGTCGACCACGTCGTAGTTGTTGCACTGGAGCACCACGCCGACGATGTTCTTGCCGATATCGTGCACGTCGCCCTTGACCGTGGCCATGACGATCTTGCCCTTGGCCTTCTCCACGTCGCCGGGCTTCTTCTCGGCCTCGATGAAGGGAATCAGGTAGGCCACCGCCTTCTTCATCACCCGCGCCGACTTCACCACCTGCGGCAGGAACATCTTGCCGGCGCCGAACAGGTCGCCGACCACGTTCATGCCGTCCATCAGCGGACCTTCGATCACCTCGATCGGGCGGCCCTTGGCGGCGGCAATCTCGGCGCGCAGCTCCTCGGTGTCGGCGTCGACGTAGGCGTCGATGCCTTTCACCAGCGCGTGCTTGATGCGCTCGCGCACCGGCAGCTCGCGCCAGGCCAGTTCGTCGCCGACCTTCTTCTCCGCCGCGCCGCCCTTGAAGCGTTCGGCCAATTCGAGCAGGCGCTCGGTGGCGTCCTCTCGGCGATACAGGATCACATCTTCAATGCCGTCGCGCAGTTCGGGGTTCAGCTCGGCGTACAGCGCCAGCTGGCCGGCGTTGACGATGCCCATGTCCATGCCGGCCTTGATGGCGTGGTACAGGAACACGGCGTGGATGGCCTCGCGCATCAGGTTGTTGCCGCGGAACGAGAAGGAGACGTTGGAGACGCCGCCCGAGATCAGCGCGCCCGGCAGGTTCTGCTTGATCCAGGCGGTGGCCTCGATGAAATCCAGGCCGTAGCGGTTGTGCTCGGCAATGCCGGTGGCCACGGCGAAGATGTTCGGATCGAAGATGATGTCTTCGGCCGGGAAGCCGACCTGCTTGGTCAGGATGTCGTAGGCGCGCTGGCAGATCACCTTGCGGCGCTCCAGCGAGTCGGCCTGGCCCTGCTCGTCGAAGGCCATCACCACCACCGCCGCGCCGTAACGCCGGCACAGCTTGGCCTGCTCGATGAATTTTTCCTCTCCTTCCTTCATCGAGATGGAGTTGACGATGGGCTTGCCCTGCACGCACTTCAGGCCGGCCTCGATCACCTCCCACTTGGAGGAGTCGATCATGATCGGCACGCGCGAGATGTCCGGCTCGGAGGCGATCAGGTTGAGGAAGCGCACCATGGCGGCCTTGCCGTCGAGCATGCCCTCGTCCATGTTGACGTCGATCACCTGCGCGCCCGCTTCCACCTGCTGCCGCGCCACGGTCAGGGCGGCGGTGTAGTCGCCGGCCTTGATCAGATCCTTGAACCTGGCCGAGCCGGTGACGTTGGTACGCTCGCCCACGTTCACGAACAGCGTGTCGTCGGTGATGTTGAGCGGTTCCAGGCCCGCCAGCCGGCAGGCCGGTGCCGCCGGCGTCGGCACGCGCGGCTTCTTGCCGCGTACGTGCGCGTCGATCGAGCCGATATGCCCCGGCGTGGTGCCGCAGCAACCGCCGACGATGTTCACCAGGCCGGCGTCGGCGAACTCGGCGATGATCTCCGCCGTATCCTCCGGCCGTTCGTCGTATTCGCCGAAGGCGTTGGGCAGGCCGGCATTGGGATAGCAGGAGATGTAGCAGTCCGCCAGCTTCGCCAGTTCGGCGATGTAGGGGCGCATCTCCTTGCCGCCGAGGGCGCAGTTGAAGCCGATGGCGAAGGGCCTGGCGTGACGTACCGAATTCCAGAACGCCTCCGTCACCTGGCCCGACAGGGTGCGGCCGGAAGCATCGGTGATGGTGCCGCTGATGATCACCGGCAGGCGCACGCCCTTTTCTTCGAACACCTGCTCCACCGCGAAGATCGCCGCCTTGGCGTTGAGCGTGTCGAAGATGGTTTCGATCAGGAGCACGTGGGCGCCGCCGTCGATCAGGCCGCGCGCGCAGTCGCAGTACGCCGCCACCAGGCTGTCGTAGCTGACATTACGCTTGCCCGGATCGTTGACATCGGGGCTGATGCTGGCAGTGCGGTTGGTCGGGCCCAGGGCCCCGGCGACGAAGCGCGGCCGTTCCGGCGTGCTCGCCGCGTCGGTTTCCAGCCGCGCCAGCTTGGCCGCCTCGAAGTTCAACTCGTAGGCCAGCGCCTCCATGTGGTAATCCGCCAGCGAGATGCTCTGCGAATTGAAGGTGTTGGTTTCGATGAAATCGGCGCCGGCCACCAGATATTTGCGGTGGATCTCGCGGATGATGTCCGGCTGGGTCAGCACCAGCAGGTCGTTGTTGCCCTTGAGATCGTGGGGCCAGTCCCTGAAGCGCTCGCCGCGGTAGTCGGCCTCGCCCAGCTTGTAGCCCTGGATCATGGTGCCCATGGCGCCGTCGATGACCAGAATGCGCTCACGCGCGAGCGCATCGAGCCGGGCGGCGAGGGATTCTTGCGGAACTGCGAGTGGGGCGTCGAACATGGCGCTATTGTATCCCTTTATCCGGATAAGCAGATATTCAGGCCGGGAGATGGGCTCGCAGGCTGCGGGCCGATTCGGGTCCGCTACCGCTCATCGTCCCGTACCCGCGCTACGTCCGTCGGCATAGGCCGCTGGCATGGATCGGGCGTCTAGTACCCGGGAAGGCAGTTGCCGGGGAGCAAAATCATGAGAACAAACAATTTTGCTTACGCTCGACTGCATTTCATCTGGTCTCGGGTATTATCCTTGCTGCCGGCTCAGGGAGTCCGTGATCGTGCACCTAACGAGGCGGGCCCGGCGTTTCAAATTCAGGGACTTAGATCCTAATGGTGAGTAACCCGCAATGACCGCAACGGTGCATCCGTTGTTTTCCGGTTCGCCGCAGGGGCGCGGCGAGCAGACGGTTGCGCCCGTTCCTTCCCATCCCCTGGTGGCGGAACTGCGGGAAGTCGCCCTGGGCGTGCTCGACGAGCTGGTGCGGCGCATGTTCGACAGCGCCGACGACGTGCTGTTCGAGATGGGCGAGAAGTCCTCCACCGACGACGAGCGGCGCCGCTATTTCGACACCATGCGGGTGCTGCGCCTGGACCGCGGCAAGGTCGGCATCGCCTTCGCCGACGACCTGACCCGCGGCTTCGCGCCGGTCGTCGCCCCCCGCAACAGCAAACTCGAATTCGATCTCGACAGCCTGTCGATCCAGCCCACCGAGGAACTGGAAGAGAAGATCGCCGTCACCAACATGGCGGCCAAGGCCGAAGGCCTTTACAAAAATCCCATCTGGGAGCTGGAGCGCCATCTGGATTTCGCGGTGCGCGAGCTCGGCGTTCCGGTGTCGCCCCTGGCACTGGGTCCCGGACGTATCTGTGACGCCTTCGGCAAGGCTACCGGCGTGCTGGATACCGAGTTCCAGGTCAAGCTGGTCATCTACAAGCTGTTCGACCGGGTCGTCATCAACGACCTGGGCAAGGTCTACAATGCGGCGCTGGAAGTGCTGGAACGCCACGGCATCAACCCTTCGCGCCGCAGCTCGCCGCCGCCCCTGCCGCCGATGGACGAGACCGAGATGGTGCCGCCGGCACCGTTCCAGCCGCAGGGCGGAGCTGCGGGTTCCTACGCACCGCCAGGCGGCGGCCAGGGATATGGACAGGGCCAGCCTTATGCGCAAGGACAGCCTTATGCCCAGGCGCAGGAACTGCTGCGCCGTTATTCGCTCGATCAGGCCAGCGTGCAGCGCGCCAGCAACCCGGTCGGCGCCGAACTGGCCGGTTTGCTGCAAACCCTGATCAGCGGCGCCTCCTCGCCGGCGGTGCAGGCCTCGACCCAGCGCCTGTCGCTGGCCGGCCGCATGTTCGACGACCTGATGGCCGAGCCGATGCTGCCCGAGCCGCTGCGGCCGGCGCTGGAGAAGCTGCGCTACCCGGTCTACAAGACCGCGCTCAGCGACCCCAGCTTTTTCGCCAATCAGGCCCACCCCCTGCGCAAGCTGCTCAGCGACATGGTGGAACTCGCGGTGTCGGCGCAGACCAGCGAATCGGCCCAGGCCCAACTGCGCGAGACCATGCGCACTGCCTCGGCCCTGCAGACCGGCCCGGCCCTGGTGGCCGATGCGCTGAATTCCGCCCAGCCGGTGCCCGAAGGCGAGGTGGAAGGCTTCCTCAACCAGATGCGCGAGCAGACCCGCGCTCGCCGCGAGGCCCTGCTGGTGCGGGTGCGCCGCCAGGTGGCGCAGGAGCTGGAAGTGCAGACCCTGGGCCGCCGCGTGCCGGACCCGGTGATGGACCTGCTGCGCGGGGGTGTGGGCCCGCTGATGGCGGTGCGCCTGCTCAAGAACGGCCGCGGCAGCGGGCCGTACCAGGAAGCGCAGTCGATGATGGAAGGGGTGCTCAAAAGCCTCGAATTCATTCCGCCGGCCAGTCCCGAAGTGCTGGAGACGCGCGAGCAGCTGCTGTCCAAGATCGTGACTGCGCTCGCCGATATCGGCATGACCGAGGACAAGGTCGAGTCCCTGCTCAACGGCCTGCAGGAGGTCTACAAGCTGCTCGACAGCGCCGAGGCCGCACCGGGCGCTGCCGTGGGCGCGCAGACCGAGCGCCTGACCGAACGCGAAGAGCATCTGCTGATGTCGGATTTCGACCAGCAGGCGCGGGAAAAAGCGCGCGCGGAGCGGGCCAGCCAGGTTGCCGCGTCGCCGCCCACCGCATCGGGCGCCGATGCCGCTTCGACCACGGTGATGGACCTGCTGCGGCGCCTGCTGGCGCCGGAAAGCTGGTTCCGCGTCTACGACGCCGAACACAACCAGACGCGCTGGCTGAAGCTGAACTCGTTCTATCCGGACCAGGATTCCGTCACCTTCACCGGCTTCGACGAAAGCCTGAAGCTGAGCATCCGCGCCCATCGCTTTGCCGAGCACCTGGCCAGTGGCCAGTCGGAGCCGATCAATCCCGACGATTCAGCCCGGGAAGCGCTGGAACAGCTCAGGCGTGGAAAGAACCACGCCTGAGCTGTTCCAGCGCTGCTGTCGTCCTGACAAGCAGCCTGTCGTCCCTGACAAGCACCCCACGCGCGATCTCTGCGGAATCTATTGATCGGCTATCCATGGCGGGGACTTTTGAAACAAGCCAGCTACTTCATATCTGGCGATTCAAGTCCGCGCCTTGCCGTCATGTCCGCCCAGCGCGCGGGGCGGGACGTCGGTCCAGGCGTCGTCGCGGGTCCGCTCGTAATCCTGGTGCAGCGGGTAGTGCACCCGGTTCTCCGGCTTCGAACGCTCGCCGATGACCATGAGCCGCACCTCGGTGGTCGTATTGTTCAGGATGGTGTGGCAGATCCCGGTGCCGGCGGGGAAGCCGACCGCGTCGCCCGGCGCGAGCCGGTGCAGCGTGCCGTCGATCCAGGCATCCGGGGTTCCTTCCAGTACATAGATGAACTCTTCCTCGGCGCTTTCGGCATGCGGGTACGAGGTGCGCCGGCCAGGCAGCAGCCTTTCGTGGTGAATGCCGATGCGCGTAAGGCCCAGCAGGCGGCCGAGCGGTGCGCCGATTGCCAGCAATTCGGTATCGCCCGGGTAGTGGCGATCGTCCGCCCCCTCGAGGTCGCGCCAGTGTCGGATGAAGCTCGGTCGCTCGGTCATGCCGGACTCCCAATCGTGATGGCCGAGCTTAGCTGAAAGGCGACTGTTTTCCCCGGCCGACCAGCGACGTTGACATCAGCCAATGTTTCGATTAGTTTATTGAACGATCGTTCTATAAGCTTTATTCAACAGTCCGCGCCATGGATGGCGCGGTGCTTGTCAGGGATGACATACAGGAGCCCCATCATGACGACCGCGACACTCTCCGCCCCGGCCTGGACCGACAAGAAGCGCTACCTGTGGCTGCTGGGCATCGTGGTCATGGGCCTGCCGCTGTACGGGTACGGCCTGTACCTGTGGACCGGCCTGTCGCTGTTCTTCTGGACCACACCGGTGATCGTCTACACCCTGATTCCCCTGTTCGACCGCCTGATCGGCGAGGACGAGTCCAATCCGCCGGACGGAGTCATGGCAGCCCTGGCGCAGGAGAAGTACTACCGCTACGTGGTCTATGCCGCCATCCCGGCGCAATACCTCAGCTTCATCGGCGGCACCTATCTCGCCGTGCGCGGCGACCTGGTCTGGTACCAGTGGCTGGGCTTGCTGGTCTCGGTGGGCATGACCTCGGGCCTGGCGATCAATGTCGGCCATGAGCTGGGGCACCAGACCTCGAAGCTGGAGCGCTGGCTGGCCAAGATCGCCCTGGCGCCGGTGATGTACGGGCATTTCTACGTCGAGCACAACCGCGGCCACCACGTGCGCGTGGCCACGCCGGAAGATCCCGCCACCTCGCGCTTCGGCGAGTCCTTCTACGAATTCCTGCCGCGCTGCGTCTACGGTTCGATCAAGTCGGCCTGGGAAATCGAGAAGCAGCGCCTGGAGAAGCAGGGCAAGAGCGTCTGGTCGATCGAGAACGACAATCTCCAGGCCTGGGCCATCACGGTGGCGCTGTTCGCCGCCATGACCGCCTGGCTCGGCTGGTGGGCGCTGCCCTTCATGATCGTGCAGGGCGCCTACGGCGGCAGCCTGCTCGAGGTGGTCAATTACCTGGAGCACTACGGCCTGCGCCGCCAGAAGAAGGCGGACGGCAGCTACGAGCGCTGCCAGCCGCACCATTCCTGGAATTCCAACCACACCGCCACCAATATTTTCCTGTACCACCTGCAGCGGCATTCGGACCACCACGCCAACCCGACGCGCTCGTTCCAGACCCTGCGCAATTTCGAGGGCGTGCCGCGCCTGCCTAACGGCTATGCCGGCATGATCGTGGTGGCCTACATCCCCTGGCTGTGGTTCCGCGTGATGGATCCCAAAGTGGTGCAGCACTTCGGCGGCGACATGAGCAAGGCCAATATCAAGCCCTCCATACGAGACCGGATATTGGCGAAATACGGCTCCGCCACGGCATAATTGGCGCCCGTTTCGGCGGCGTATCCCGACCGGATGCGCCGCCGTTTCGTTTTGTGGGTGCCGGCTGACGCCGGCCAAATTTCCTATCCGTTTGAGGTTGCTGATGAAGAAGTGGCGCTGTCTGGTCTGTGATTTCGTCTACGACGAGGCCAAGGGTGTTCCCGAGGAAGGCATTGCTCCCGGCACGCGCTGGGAAGACGTGCCGGACAGCTGGACCTGCCCGGATTGCGGCGCCGCCAAGAGCGATTTCGTGATGGAAGAGATCGACTAGATTCGCCCGCGGATGCGGCCCAGCCGGTCCGCATCCTCCGTATGGCGCAAGACGCGGTTGCATCGGGCCGCCAGTCTCGGTGCATTGATCCCCCAGGAGTACATGCATGTCCGCAGGCCAGAAATTTCGTGCCGCCGTCGCCGCCGAGAAGCCCTTGCAGGTGATCGGCGCGATCAACGCCTACACCGCCCGCATGGCGGAAGCGGTGGGTTACAAGGCCCTGTACCTGTCCGGCGGCGGCGTCGCCGCCAACTCCCTGGGCATGCCGGACCTGGGCATCAGCACCCTGGAAGACGTGCTGACCGACGTGCGCCGCATCACCGACGTCACCACCCTGCCGCTGCTGGTGGATATCGACACCGGCTGGGGCGGCGCCTTCAATATCGCCCGCACCATCCGCTCGATGATCAAGGCTGGCGCCGGCGCCGTGCATATGGAGGACCAGGTCGGCACCAAGCGCTGCGGCCACCGTCCGGGCAAGGAAGTGGTGAGCAAGGAGGAGATGGTGGACCGCATCAAGTCCGCCGTCGACGCCCGCACCGATCCGGGCTTCGTCATCATGGCCCGCACCGACGCCCTGGCCATCGAAGGCATCGACGCCGCCATCGAGCGCGCCGTGGCCTATGTCGAGGCCGGCGCGGACATGATCTTCCCCGAGGCCATGACCGAGCTGCCGATGTACCGCAAGTTCAAGGATGCGGTCAAAGTGCCGATCCTGGCCAACATCACCGAATTCGGCTTCACCCCGCTGTTCACCACCCAGGAACTGGGCTCGGTGGACG
>NZ_JONR01000009.1:128211-200600 GCF_000711955.1 Nevskia soli DSM 19509 | reverse complement strand
AACCCGCTTCCATGCCCGCACCTGCGTGGCGGTATACAGGCCCGGGGTATTGCTGTAGCCGCGCGCCTGCCTGGATACGACAATGCCCTCCGAGACGATAAGCCCTGCCGAAGCGCGTTGCGTGTAGTAGGTCTTGGTTGTCTGCCTGGGCGCATAGGACGGAGCGATCATCCTGCAGCGCGTCATTGGCGCCATCACGATCCGGTTGGCCAGCATCAGGTTTTCCAGGGCGTAGGGGGCAAACAGGATTCTTGAAGGGATCACCGGGACTTCTCCGATCGGCTGCGGCGCGGACGCATACGCACAAATGCGACTTGGGATTCCGGCCAAGCTATTGCCGATCGTCGCGGCGTGCCTTGATCTGGATCAAGGCCGTAGGTGACTCAGGCACCCGGTACAAGGGCCTGAGGGAATCCGGGGACGATGCTATCGCTTTTCTATAATACGCATGACAGCTCGGTGGTCGGCATTCTCAATGGAGCCGCCGTCTTGACGTGATACCGGAGGAGTCAGTCGGTCGACTACACGCGCGACGTAGTCACCGAATCAGTGACACTGAATCGAATTTGGAATCGGCTGCAATCATTGCCGATGAATTTTCACCCGCTCGACCCCGGCGACCAATAGCGCGAGGCCTACGGCCGCCGAACCAGAATCTTTGGGATTGCGCACGCCGAGATGCGCCGACTCGGGCGGCGGCAGGTATGGAAGATGCCAGCATGAGCGAGTCCGTCCGACCTCTCGGTGGAGCGGTGCGCTGAATTTCCGGCTTGTCGCCTGGGATAAATCCTAGTTTCAAAAAAGAGCTTTCAGGCAGACGATGTCTTCACAACCGCCTGAAGAAAGTCGGCGTGAATGTTTTGCCGGATTCAATCGAGTAGGTCCTACGTTGTCGGGGAGTTGTTTCGGGTGAGTGGGGCGTTGGGATCACCGGTTAGGTGGGTGTGGGAGGCCGCGGTGAAAGTGAATAAATATCTGATCTATGTGGTCGATGACGATGCAGCCGCCCGGTCTGTGACGTGCCTGATACTGAAGGCGCAGGGGATGAGAGCTCGCTCATTTGCGTCTGTTGAAGAATGCTTGAGAGCCTTTTCATACAATCCTGCGGATTGCGTGATCGTCGATTTGCGCATGCCAAAAGCTCATGATGCGGATCTCCAGGAGGCGTTGACGGCGCGCGGAATCAGAATACCGGTTGTGATGATGGCCGGTGATCCAGCGTCTGCTCAGAACGGATTGGTCAATGCTGCCGGATCGAGCGCGGTTTTACATAAGCCGCTTGATGCCCGCACGGTCGAGGCAATCATCGAGAATGCCATAGCTCGGTCTTGTGTTCCGTAAACAACTAAGTCTCCATGAGTATTGTATGCGTTCTGTTTTGGAAGGCGGTTTGCTTGTTAAGTCAACCATAGCCCTGATTTATAAGCGTATTGGGTGTTTCCGGATCCGAAGGGAAGAGCCCGGCTTGGGCTCCGCTCGACTCGAGCAAGCTGATCACCCAATTGATCCAAGTCAATGCCACGGATCGATGATATAGAGATTATTAAAAAAGCTATGTAATGAAATTATGAGTGCAAATTGCCAGACTGACGCTCTGAAGCCGCCGCAAGGAAAATCCAACGGCGGCGACTGCGAATCACAACAAGAGAAGAGAGGCGGGCTCCGCCGACGTGAGGATCAGACGCTCGCGGCGATGGCGGAACTGGGTGCTCGTTATCGGCACCTCATCGACGCTGCGGCTGATGCCATCATTGCATTGTCGATGGATGGCACAGTTCGGGACTGGAATCGTGCCGCCGAAGTGATGTTCGGTTATTCCGAGGATGAAACGAGAGGGCGTGCCATCTGCTTTCTTACGCCGGAGAAATCCATCGCATCGGGCTACCCCTTTCAAGAGGCGACTTGGCTCACCCAGGAGATGCGGCAGTGGCACACAGTAAAAAGGCACAAATCCGGAAAGGTGGTTGACGTGTCGATCGAGTCATCGCCCATATTTGATCAATCCGCAAGGCAGCTCGGAACGTTGTGGGTCATTCGTGATATCACTCTGCAGGTGCGTGCCGCGCGCGAGCAGCAACGTCTGGAGGATCGTCTGCGTCAGGATGCGCTGACAGACCCTTTGACCGGCGTTGCCAATCGTCGCCGTCTTGAGCAAGCTCTGGAAGCCGAAAGCAGCCGTGCGAACCGGCACGGCGGTGCCCTGAGCCTTGTGTTGGCCGATGTCGACAATCTCAAAAGCATCAACGACGATTTCGGCCACGCCGCGGGAGATTCGGCTTTATGCGCATTTGCCGGTTTTATCCAGGGGCGGCTTCGTGCCTGTGACTTCTTGGCCCGGTTGGGCGGCGATGAGTTCCTCATCCTCATGCCGGACACGACACGGGCCGAAGCCCATGCCTGGATCGAGCGGGTGCGCGGCGCCTTGCAGAGGGGCTGCGCTCCGATGTTGCCTCGTGTCATCACGGCCAGCTTCGGTGTTTCGGAGCATTGTTCAGGAGAGCGGCCCACAGCGCTACTCAAGCGCGCCGACCAGGCGCTCTATGCCGCCAAGAGGGCGGGGCGGAATCGTACCGTTTCCTGGAGCCCCACGACCGGGGCCGTCTATGCGAGCGAATCGGCCGGGTGGAATTAGCGCCTTCGTTGTAGCGCGGCGGATGACAAATAAGAATCGTGCACGAAGCCGGACAAGGCCCGGGTGTGGCGGACTGTATTGACCTTGCATGGGTAGGGGTTCAAGGTGCCCGAATGTCCCTTTCTGAAACGTCTTGAACCAAATCAGGGGTAAGGGCTGAGCCCCTGGATTTCCGACAGGTGAAAGCGCTTTAGTCCGGTAGTGATGCCGGACTCGCAGCCCCCGTTCAGTTGCCAGGCGACAAGAATTGGATCGTCATCGCCTCCCTCCAGCGCATGCGGCACCACCACGCGGGAGTAGTTGCGGCAGTTCAGACGCAGCTGTCGGCCTTCGCGCAAAGCGTCCTCAATAATCTGCCGCAACAAGGCCCTTCGCGGCAGGTCGTCGCGCGCGGTATCGGCAACGATGGGCTTCATGTCCTCCCAGTGAACCGCGCAGTTGCGCCCGTTCTGCTTGGCCCTGTACAGCGCCTGATCTGCCCGGCGTAGCAAGGTATCTGCGGATTCACCGTTGCGGTAGACGGCGATCCCGAGGCTTGCCGTGAGCTTGCTTGGCAGGTTGGGCACGGTCGCTTTGTCCAGTGCGGATTGTAAGCGGAGGGCGCAGGCGCCTGCTTCCATGCTGTCGGTATCCGGCATGAGCACAACGAACTCGTCGCCGCCCAAACGCGCCAGCAAATCACAGATGCGTAACTGCTTTTGTATCACATCCGCAAAGACCTTGATCGCGGCGTCACCGATTACATGGCTATGCTGATCGTTGATGGCCTTGAGATGGTCAAGATCGATCAGCAGGAGGCTCAGGCTGGTCGAATGGCGCTGGGCACGGCTCAGCTCAACCTGCAGCACTTCTTCCATTCGGCGCCGGTTAGCGGCGCCCGTGAGTGGATCGGTCCGCGCCTCTTCCTGCAGTTCGGCCTGGCGCATCTGCAGCTGGTAAGCCCAGCGCGCTCGGGCCGTGATGTCGCGCACGATCCAGACGAAATGCTCTGGCTTTTGCAGGGGGTCGTCAAGAACCGGTGACGATTCGATCGCCACCTCGAGCGTGTGTCCATCGCGGTGCAATTGCGAGCCTTCCCAATGGCGTACTCCGTGACTCCACCAATCATGTTCGAAATTGAACAGCTTGGCGATATCGGTGCCGGCTACCTCGCTCTCGGAGTAGCCGAAGAGTTTCTCTGCGCCATGGTTCCAGACCAGCACGGAGCCGTCGAGGTTCAGCCCGACAATACCATCGCAGGCGGAGTTCACCAGGGCTCGGAACAATCGTCCCTGATTCGCGTGTTCCGCAAGCAACTTATCCTCGGCTCGCCGACCCGGCGAAAAATGTCTTTGTTCTTGCGCCCCCACTCCCGAATCGGTCATTGCAAATAGCCCTTTTTTGATGCTTAGCCGCGGGCGGTCATGCTGCTCCGCAACAATCGAGAGGTGAACTAGGATATTCCCCTGACTTGAGTTGCGTCTTACTGGACGGCATTGATCTTCCGACCGGTGGTGCTGCAAGTGTGAATTCCGTCACACTTTTCGCAGAAGCTGATTCGAAACCAGACTGTGGCGTACGGTGAAAAGCGCCAACTTGCCGGCTATTTGCCGTGGCGAGCATAATTCAGGAGCGGCTGCTCTATAAGGGGCATCCGAGATGGCGAAAATCCGCCCGGTACCGTTCTGTTCACTGGTTGCTGCTCAAGTGCGGTTGTGCGGTCGGGGTCGGGCCTCATGATGTCGCTGGCAGGAAAGAGCGGACGCGAGAGGTCGCTCGATGCAACCTTTGCCGATCGGCCTATCAAGGCTGCGTCAGCATCAAGAGTGATGCACTCTCTAGCATGCTTGGATGGATTGGCATCGCTGTTTTCAGTGATCGTGCAACGACCAAGCGCCTCGATTATGCCGTCATGGTGGTTTTAAACGCTGTACCGGCCTGTGTTCCCAAGCTGGCGGCATCGAGCATCCGCTCTGTCGCGTTGAGGAGTCGCTCCTGCGCTGCCAGCAAGTCGCGAGCCGCGGGGTCGAAATCCCGCCTGATTTGCAGCTTCAGTGCCGCAATCTCATTCTGCGCAATTTGCTCCAGCTGTTGCGACAGCAACTGATTTCGTTGCCTGAATTTATTGATATCCATATACATGAACCGTAAGCGCGTGTGCTGGTGGGTAACCTTCCATGGCGGGTCCTTGATCGGAAAATATGATCAGCCGGAAGTCTGTGGTGCCGATGAGCGTAGCGCGATCAAGCATGAAAGGAGATCATTTGTGAAAACCTTGGATGGTTGATTGCCTACGCGCATGGTGCCTTGTGCAGAAGCCATTCATTCACCTTGGTGACGGCTCCCTTGGGCGCATCCGCGGTCTCGATGGATAGCAGGTCTGCAGCACCAACCATGGCAGTCTCCAAGTCTTTCGTGATCGTTCAAGGCTAAGCGTCGAAGCCGGAATCGACTTTGATGCAGGTCAATGCGAATGTCGACGATTTGTTGCTTATTAACCATTTTTTCGGTATTGGCGCTGTGAGCCGCGGCGCCATTACTCAAGTGAGTTGATGCGGCGTACGAGTGGATTTGAGCATGCCTGTACGCTGGACGCCGACGTGGGCATGCAGGTTGGTCTGGATCGACATTTCATCCCTGGGTGCAGATGTTGGTTGATGCAGGTCAAAGCCTTCCACGGCAGAAGCGGCGATATTCAAGTTCTTCCTGCTGTCCGGGTATTCGTGCACATGATCAAGACCATTCTGGCGCTGTTGAACGGAGGAGGCGCCGATAGAACGGTGCTGGATGTGGCACTCGCCATTGCGCGTCCCTTTGGCGGCCATATCAATTGTTGCCATAACCCCGCGGGCACCGCATTGGCGTTCGCCCAAATGCCTGAGGATGTGCCAATGACGGGGGCCGCATTGCACGAGGCTATGGATCGCTTTGCGCAATGCGGCGACCCTCAGGCCGCGGACGCGATACGCCATTTCGCGGACTTTTGCGGCAATCACGGCCTTCTGGTTGGCGCAACGATCCCGCACGCCGGAGTTTCGGCTGGATTTCTGCAGGTTCGAGGCGCTCCCGTGGAGCGCTTGTCTTTCCTCGCGCGCTATCACGACATGGTTGTCATGGAGCGGCCGTCGGAAGGGAACGGCTTCCCCGCTGATCTCGCGCCCAGGATCCTGCTGAATGGCGGAAGGCCACTGCTCCTCCTGCCGGAACATGCTGTGTTCGACAAGGGGTTCGACACCATCATGCTTTGCTGGAAGGACACTGCAGAATCGGCCCGCGCGGTCGCCGCCGCTGTGCCGCTGCTGAAGCATGCGAAGCGGGTTATTCTCGTGAGCGTAGATGAAGGGCACAGCATCGAACAGGCTTCGATTCAGGCGCTGGTCGCGTATTTGGAATGGCACGATGTGCATGTACAGGTCAGGACGTTGCTTGCCGGTGATCGGCCGACAATGGATGTACTGTGGTCCGGCGCCCACGACTGTCGTGCAGACCTGGTAGTGATGGGTGGGTACAATCGCGGGCCCATCAGGGAGATGCTGTTCGGTGGCTGTACGGATTCGGCGCTGCTGTGGGGCGACTTGCCGCTTCTCGTCGTTCATTAAGACCCGGCTATCTGTTGGGCCTGGTACCCGGAAAGTCTGCGTGGAGTATCGGCGACCGGAATTCCGTTCGGAAAGCCCGGCATTCTGCGTCAATAACTGGTTTTGCCGACGCTGAATGTGCTCATTGCGCGCCGAGCATGCGAACATCAAAGACAACGCCTGCAACGAAGGCCATGGGTGCTCGCCGTATAGAAATGACCACGACGGGCACCCACGGGCGGCATGCAAGCGAATCTATTTGACTAGGGCCTGTTAACGCTAATTTGATCGCTGCGTTGCAGTCCAAAATCGAGCCAGGCAAGGCGGAGCCCGCTGGCCATGGTGAATCCATGGCCAAGGGCGATAACGCCGCATGGCTCGATTTTGGGCGCAACCCTTCGGGACGGCCTCTGGAGGCGCCCATCGCGGCGTCGTTCGTCGCTCATGTACTTCCAGTACATCACGCTCCTCTCTCCTTGCGCTGGACGCCTCCAGAGGCCGTCGCAGCGATCAAATTAGCGTTAACAGGCCCTAGCTACAGAAATGCCGTTGGCTGCAGTCAAACCAGGAACGCGCCGGGAACGCGCGTGTCGTGAGGAGCGACAGATCTGGGCTCAGTGCTGTTTCAGAATCCAAGTGACGAGTTGCTTGGATTCGGCTTCGTTGACTGGCTCACGCAGCGTTGAGGGTGGCATGTCGGCGCTGCCCCAATGTTTATTGAACATCCAGTGGTCGGCACTGCCGTCCATGATCTCGCGCGTCAGCACCAGGTCGGCGTTATCCATGCCCTTGTAACGGCGCGCGATCTGGCGGAATGATGGGGCTACGCCGGCGTCGGTAGCGTGATGGCAGGTGTAACAGTGCTTGGCACGCGCCAAGTCTTCGGCGGGGTCTGCGGCCTGGACAGGGGCGAAGCAGAAGGCCAACGGCGCGGCTAGCAGCAGGGTGCGGTGGATGTTCATGGTTTCCGGGTCTCTTCCTGGATTGCTGTGACGGTCGATCGAAACGAATGCGTTTCTCAAGCGTAGTCATATCGCCATAATCAGGTATTGATCTATATCAATATCGGCGGCGCCAGCTGGGCGCGGGCGCCGGGTAAGGCAGCGTCCACCGCAGCGCATTCAGTCGAACTGACGGCGGAAGCGCCATAGGCCGAAGCCGCAGACGGCGCCGCCGAGCAGCAGGATGCCGAGGATGGACGGGGCGATGGTGCGCAGGCCGGCGCCTTTGAGCAGGATGCCGTAACTGGCGTTCATGTAGTAGTACAGCGGCGAGATGTACATCAGGGCGCGGGCCACGATGGGCATGGCCTCGGGCGGGGTCCAGATGCCGGAGAGGAACATCATCGGCGCCAGCACCAGGATGCCCATCATGGCAGCCTGCGCCAGATTGCGGGTGACGGTGGCAATGAACAAGCCCAAGCCGGAGAGGTTGACCACGTAGAGTGTGGTGACCAGCGCGAACAGCGTCAGGCTACCCTTGATCGGCACGTGGAACACCGGCTCGAGGATGCCGAATAGACAGATCAGGATGCCGATGTGGATCACCAGGGTCATGGCCAGCACCTTGGGCGCCATCACCTGGAACGGCGTCAGCGGCGATACCAGCAGCTGCTCGATGGTGCCGCGTTCCTTCTCGCGCACCATGAAGGCGGCGGGTAGCAGGATGGCGAAGGCGGTGATGACGTTGAGCAGTTCGGAGATGGACATGAACCAGCCATCGTCCTGGTTTGGATTGAACCAGACGCGCTGGCGGTTGTCGACGCGCGCCAGGCTGTCGAGTGCGGTGGGGGATAGACCCTGATTGCGCAGGCCGGCTTCGATGGCATACTGGCCGAAGATCTGCGTGGTATAGCTGTAGGCGAGGAAGCCGAGCGCGGTGTTGGTGGCGTCGATCTGTACCTGCACCGCGGTGGGCGCGCCAGCGGCGAGGTCTCGCCCGAACTGCGGCGGGATGGACAGCACCATCAGCGCCTGGCCGCTATCTAGCAGACGCTCGCCTTGGCGCGCGTCGGTAATGGCGCCGATCGGCTTGAACTCCGGGGGCAGCAGGCGCCCGGCCAGTTCGCGCGAGGCGGCGCTGCGGTCGAGGTCGTGCACGGCGAAGGCGGCGTGCTGCAGCTGCAGGGTGACGCCGGATCCGGCATTGTAAACGTCGGCGGTAAAGCCGTAGAGGATGACGAACAGCAGCACCGGATCACGCAGCAGTTGCAGCAGCTCCTTGCGCGTCATGGCCCCGACGCGGCGCAGCCACAGGCGCCAGTCCTGTCCGCTGAAGGGCTCTTTCATGAGGCGGTGCGCTTGCGGAACAGCAGATAGCCGGCGACATACAGCGCCGCGGCGTAGGTGGCCAGAGCCAGCACCTGCGGCCACAGCTCGGCTAGACCCACGCCCTTGAGGAAGCTGCCGGTGACGATGTCGGCGAAGTACATGCCGGGCAACAGGTGGGCGATGACGCTGGCGGCGGCCGACAGCGAGGGGATGGGAATGAGGATGCCGGAGTACAGCACCGCCGGCACCACGGTGAGGATCATGGTGCCCATCATGGCAGCGACCTGGGTGCGCACCGCGGCGGACACCAACAGGCCGATGCCGGTGGTGCAGCCGACGTAGAGCACGGCGGCGGCGAAGAAGAACAGCGGGTCGCCCTTGAACGGTGCCCCGAACAGGAAGCAGGCCAGCGCCCATAGCACCAGCACGTTGAGGCTGGAGATCGCCAGGTAGGGCAGCAGCTTGCCGATGAGGAATTCGCCGCGGCTGACGGTGGAAGCGTAGATGTTGAAGATCGAGCCGCTCTCCTTCTCGCGCACGATGCCCAGCGCGGTGAGGAACGGCGGCGACATCATCATGATCGCCATCAGCAGCTTGGGGGCGATCGACCAGACGCTCTTGACGCTCTGGTTGTAGAGGTAGCGCACCTCCACACGCAGCGTCTGCAGCGCGCGCTGCGCGTCGGCCGGCGACAGGCCGCGCGCCTGCGCCAGGTAATCGGCCAGCACGCCGAGGCTGAAGGCGGCGTTGATGGCGGTAACGTAGCCCTTGGCGGTTTGCGCGCGGAACGGGAAGGTACCGTCGATCAGGGTCTGCACCTCGGCGGCGCGGCCGGACTGCAGGCGCTGGCCGAAGTGCTCGGGGATCAGCAGCACGGCGCGCACCGTGCCGGCGGTGAGCAGCGCGCCGGCCTCGCGCTCGGAGGCGGCGTAGCCCTTGAGGTCGAAGTAGCGCGAGTCGCTGAAGCGGTGGGCATACTCGCGCGACAGGGCGCTGTGGTCGTAGTCGATGATGGCCAACGGGATGTGCTCGACGTCGAGCGACAGGCCGTAGCCGAACAGCAGCGTCAACGCGGCGGGCACGACGAAGGCCAGCGTGAAGAACAGGCGATCGCGCACGATCTCGCGCCACTCTTTGTAGGCCACGGCATTGATGCGGGTAATGTTCATCGGGCGGTTTTGCGCGCGTTGAGCTCGGCTGCTTCCAGGGCAGTGACGCGCTGCACGAACACGTCTTCCATGCTCGGGGCTCGGCGCACCACGGTGACGCCGGGCTGGCCGGCCTGGCGCAGCAGTTCGGGCAGGCGCGCGCTGTCCGCCTCGGCCTGCCGTGACTGGATGCGGATGCGGTTGCCGAACAGTGCGGCCGCGGCAAAGCCGTTCCGCTGCAGCGCCAGCAGCGCTGCCTGCGGCTCGGGTGCGTTGATTTCCAGCAACATGCCGCAGTCGCGCTCCAGCGCGTTCTTCATGCCGGAGGGGCTGTCCTCGGCGACGACGCGGCCGGCGTACATCAGCGCCAGCCGGTCGCAGTGCTCTGCTTCGGACATGTAGTGGGTGGTGACGAGAATGGCCACGCCGTCGAAGCGGGACAGATGGAACAGCATGTCCCAGAAGGCACGGCGGCCGATCGGGTCGACACCGGAGGTGGGCTCGTCGAGGAACAGCACGCGCGGCTGGTGCACCAGCGCACAGCCCAACGCCAGACGCTGTCGCAGTCCCATCGGCAGGCGCGCGGCGCGCTCGCGCTCATAGCCCTTGAGCTCGGCCACTTCGCTGATCCATTGCAGGCGGCTGCGGATGGCGGCGCGGTCCAGGCCGTAGATGCCGCCGTAGAGACGCACGTTCTCCTCGACGGTGAGATCCAGGTAAAGCGAGAAGGCTTGCGACATGTAGCCGATGCGTTCCTTGATGGCGAAGCCGGCGCTGCGCATGTCGGCGCCGGCGACGCGGCCGCTGCCAGCGGAGGGTTGCAGGATGCCGGTGAGCATCTTGATGACCGTGCTCTTGCCGGCGCCGTTGGCGCCGAGCAGGCCGAACACTTGGCCGCCGCGCACGTTGAAGCTGACGCGGTCGGCGGCGCGGAAGGCGCCGAAGTCGCGGGTCAGCTCGTGCGCTTCGATGGCGGGAGCGTCGGCGTCCTGCCGGCGCGCCGGCGGGGGTGACGTACGGTCCTGCGCCGGCCGCGCCAGGCCGCGCTGGCGCAGCAGGGCGACGAAGATGTCTTCCAGTTCCGGTTCGACCGCGGCCACCGCTTGCGGCGGCAGCGCAGGCAGGGCCTGGCGCACCATGTCGGCGGCCTGGATGTCGTCGCCCTGGTCGACAAACACGCGGATGGCGCTGCCTAACGCGTCCACCTGGGCGAAGCGCGCGCGCAGCTGCGCCAGCGCGGCGGCCTGCTGCCCGACTTCGGCGCCGGCTTCGACGCTGACCAGGGCTCCCTGGGCCAGCGCGCGGATCTCGCCGGGCTGGCCGGCGGCGAGCAGGCGGCCACCGAACATCAGCCCGACGCGGTGGAAGCTGCTGGCCTCGTCCATGTAGGCGGTGGAGACCAGCGCGCTGATGTTGCGCTCGCGCAGCAGGCGGCCGAGGATCAGCCAGAAGTCCCGGCGCGACACCGGATCCACGCCGGTGGTGGGCTCGTCGAGGATCACCAGGCGCGGCTCGTGGATCAGGGTGCAGACCAGGCCGAGCTTCTGCTTCATGCCGCCGGACAGGTGCTTCATGGCGCGGCCGGTGAAGGGGGCCAGGCGGGTGATGGCAAGCAGCTCGGCCTTGCGCTGCGCCAGCGCGCTGTGTGGCACTAGGCGCAGGCGGGCGAAGAAGTCGATGTTTTCCTCCACCGTCAGCTCGGGATAAAGGTTTTGTCCCAGGCCTTGCGGCATGAAGCCGATGCGGTCCTTGATGCGCTCGCAGGCGTCGTCGCTGAGCAGCGGCACGCCGAACACTTCCAGGCTGCCGGCTTCGAAGCGCAACACGCCGGCGATGGACTTGATCAGGCTGCTCTTGCCGGCGCCGTCCGGGCCGATCAGGCCGAACAGCTCGCCGGCGTGGATCTCCAGGTCCAGGCCTTCGACGGCGTTGCGGCCGCGGTAGCGCTTGCCGAAGCCGCGCGCCCGCACCACCGTGGCGGGGTTGCCTGCCGCCGGCCCGCTTACCAGCGCGGGCGCTGCCACGGCACCTGGTCGTTCCAGCGGATCACTGCGTCGGCTGGCAGGCCGGGGGTGAGACGGTGCTGCGGGTTCTGTTCGAAGTACAGCTTGACGGCGTAGGTGAGCTTGACGCGCTCGTCGATGGTCTGCACTTCCTTTGGAGTGAACTCGGCCTGCGAGGCGATGTAGCGCACGCTGGCAGCGAAGTCTTCCGCGGGGAAGGCGTCGGTGTAGACGCGTGCGGGCAGGCCGCGGCGGATCTTGCCGATCTGTGTTTCCGGCACGTAGACCTTGAGGTAGAGGCGGTCGAGGTCCACCAAGTCGAACAGCGGCGCGCCGGCAGCGACGACTTCACCGGCGTCGCGGATGCGGGTGACAATCACGCCGGGCTGCGGCGCACGGATGGTGAGGTCGTCGTAGACGCTCTGCACTTCCTGCAGCGTGGCCTGGGCCCGCTGCACCTCGGCGGCGGCGGTGTCCAGCTCGGCTTGGCGCGCGCGCACCTGCTCGGTGCCGAGCCGCGCTTCGCTCGCGCCCTGGCGCGCGCGGGCTACGCCGGAGCGGCTGGCGGTGGCGTCGGCGGCGGCGCTGGTGGCGGCGAGCTGCGCCAGTTCGGCGCGCTGCCGTGGCACCGTGCCGTGCTCGGCCAGCTCCTGCATGCGCGTGGCGTCGCGCTCGGCCTGCGTCTGCGCGGCCTCGGCCTTGTGCTGAGTGGCCCTGGCCTGGTCGAGCGTGGCGTCGGCGCTGGCGATCTGCAGCGGCACCTGCCGGCGCAGCAGCTGCAGCGCAGTGTCGGCGGCGTGGTGCCGGGCACTGGCCGCCTCCACCGCGGCACGGGCCTGGCCGAGGCGGGCGCTGACCTGCTCGTCGTCGAGCCGTGCCAGCACCTGGCCGGCGGCGACTTGGTCGCCTTCGCGCACCGTCAGTTCGGCGATGCGGCCAGCGAGCTTGCCGGCGATGGCGACATGATCGCCCTCGATGCGGCCGTTGGCCAGAAGCAGGCCTTCTGGCATGGCAGCGGCGCCGAACAGGCGTTGCCAGGCGAAGGCGCCGGCGGCGAGCAGCAGTACCGCGGCGGCGGCCAGCGCGAGCTGTTTGCGGGTGGGCTTTTTCCAATCCATGTTGCGGGCGTGGTTTCTCAGAGGGTGCCGATGGCGCGGCGCAGGCGCAGCTGCGCCAGCACGTTGTCGTAGATGGCGTCGATGTGGTTGGTTTCGCTCTTGCGGCGCAGGGCTTCGGCGTCGAGCACTTCGGTGTTGGTGCCCACGCCGGAGTCGTAGCGGTCACGCGCCACGCGCAGGTTTTCCTCAGCTTGGTCGAGCGCGGCGGTGGCGACATCGATGCGCTGGCGAGTCTCGCCGATGTCGAGCCAGCACTGGCGCACCTGCAGGCGGATCAGCGATTCGGCATCCTGGCGGGTATCGGCGGCGGCGGCGGCCTCATCGTCGAGTGCGCGCGCCTTGCGCCGGGCGATGCCGCCGTCAAACAGCGACCAGGACACGCCGATGCCGATGGCCCAGAAGCCGTCGTTGGCCAGGTTGCGGTCCTCGACATAGTACCGGCCACCGGACAGGGCGACCTGCGGCCATTGCTCGCCGCGCGCGCTGACGGCCTGCTGGCGTAGCGCGTGGTCCTGTTGCTGCAGTGCGCGCAGTTCGCTACGCGTGGCCAGGGCTTCGGTGGTGAGTTGCTCCAGCGGTGCGGTTTCGCCGCCAGGGATGATTTCGTCGATGGCGACGGCGCTGTCGAATGGTCGGCCGAGGGCGCGGTTGTAGTTGGACTGCGCCAGGTCAACGGCGTTGGCGGCCCGCAAGCGATCCTGCTGGGCATTGGCTAGGGCGACATGGGCGGCTAGGCCATCATTGCGCGCCACCAGACCCTTGGCGTAGAGCGCGTCGACGTCCTGCGCGTGGGCCTGCAGGGTGCCGACACTGGTCTCGGCAAGGCTTAGCGCGCGGCGCGCGCGCAGCACGTCAACGTAGGCGCCGGCGACGTTGAGCTTGAGGTCTTCGCGCGTGGCGGTCTCGGACTGGGCGGCGGCGTCGGCTGCTGCTGCTGCTGCGTGCACCGCACCCGTGATGCGGCCGCCGGTGAACAGCGGCAGGCTCGCAGTGAGCTGGTAGGCGCGCACGTCCTGCTGGATCAGCGGCATCTCGAGTGTCCCGAGCGGAGGCACCTGCAAGATGGCGGCGGGTGGCTGATCGAGGTGGAAGTAGCCACCCTGGGCATTGATGCTGGGCAGGCTTAGCCCTTGCGCTGCGGCGAGGCGCTCCTGTGCGGCGGCGGTGCGCTGGTGCTCGGCGCCCAAGCGATGGTCGGTGCGCAGTGCGGCGTCAAAGGCGTCGTTCAACGTCTCTGCGCCGGCGTTGGCGGCGACGCTCGGCACGGCGAGCAGCAGGAGGGCACGAAGCAGGTCGCGGGTCATCGTCGATAAGTTGGATCAAGGAGGACGCTTGGGAGGCGGGTTTGCAACAATACGGCAAGCCTGTGCAAAGCATATCTGCGCGGTGCCCGGCGGCCTTTGATCCATGTCAATGAGCGTCGCAGTCTGCGGCCGGCGGTGAACTCCGCATATATGTCGGCGGTCAACCTGCTTTAAGTCGTAAGTCGCCTTTTCGCGACCGCCGTACCGGGGCGGATTCTGTCGACTCAGACCGTTCGCGGGAACACAACGAGTGCACTTCACCCCTGCGGCGGCCGTTGGCCTCGGTCCAGATGCGCCCGCCGCTCCTTCCGGATCCGGCGCACGTGCCCATACCCAACGAGTTTCCTGCTCTTCTCGACCCATAACCGCAACGCAGCCGGGTGCTCATGTGCCTGCGCACCAGCTCCAGCAAGGCTCGCATGAAGATCTGGTCATGAGCCGGCCAGCGGAGGCTCCGTTCCGGCCAGTTCCTTGATCTCGGCTTCGAGCAGGGTTTCCTTTTCGAGCAGGCGCATTGCAGCCTTGTCGAGCGCAGCGTGCTTGGCATGAATGATGGCCAGAGATTTCTCGAACGCCCGGTCCACCAGCCCCCGGATGGCATTGTCGATCTTCTGCGCCGTGCCCTCGCTGTAACTACGCTCTGCGCCGAAAGGTACAGGGGCGTTCAGAAAGCTCTTCGACTCGTGCTCGTAGGCGACCTGGCCCAGTTCCGCCACCATGCCGAAGCGCGTGACCATGCTGCGCGCGATGTCGGTCGCCTTGGCCAGATCGTCGGCGGCGCCGGTGGAAATCTGGCCGATGATGCCGTGCTCGGCGGCGCGCCCGCCCAGCAGCACCGCCATGCGGTTTTCGAGCTCCTCGGTGTTCATCAGGAAGCGATCTTCGGTCGGCCTCTGGATGGTGTAGCCGAGGGCGCCGATGCCGCGGGGAATGATGGAAACCTTGTGGACGGCGTCGGTGCCCTTGAGCGACAGGGCCACGAAGGCGTGGCCGAGTTCGTGGTAGGCCACCACCCGGCGCTCGTCGGGGTTGAGCAGCCGGTTCTTCTTCTCCAGGCCGGCGACGATACGCTCGACCGCCTGGGTGAAGTCATTGAGCGTCACGGACTCCGCGCCGCGCCGGGTGGCGAGCAGCGCAGCTTCGTTGACCAGGTTGGCGAGGTCGGCGCCGCTGAAGCCAGGTGTAAGGGCGGCGACCTGTTCGAGCTGCAGGTCCGGCGCGAGCTGTATCTTGTGCGCATGGACCTGGAGGATTTGCAGGCGTCCGACCCGGTCCGGCCGGTCCACCAGCACCTGGCGGTCGAAGCGCCCGGCGCGCAGTAGGGCCGGATCGAGGATTTCCGGGCGGTTGGTGGCAGCCAGCAGGATCAGCCCTTGGCGCGGGTCGAAGCCGTCCATTTCCGACAGGAGCTGGTTGAGCGTCTGTTCCTTCTCGTCGTTACCGCCCGCAATGGGATTGAGGCCGCGGGCGCGCCCCAGTGCGTCCAGTTCGTCGATGAAGATGATCGCTGGCGCCTTCTGCCGGGCTTCCTCGAACAGGTCGCGCACGCGGGCGGCGCCGACACCCACGAACATTTCGACGAACTCGGAACCGTTGATCGACAGGAACGGCACCCCGGCTTCGCCGGCGACCGCGCGCGCCAGCAGCGTCTTGCCGGTGCCGGGAGGGCCGACCAGCAACACGCCTTTGGGCAGGCGCGCGCCCAGGCGGCCGTAGCGCTGCGGCTCCTTCAGGAAGTTGACGACTTCCTGCAATTCGGCCTTCGCCTCGTCCACGCCGGCAACGTCGGCAAACGAGACCTTGGTGTCAGTCTCAACATAAACCTTGGCCTTGCTCTTGCCGATGGCCATAAGCTGACCTGTTTGTCCACCCATCATGCGCGGCATCAGGAACATCCAAAGCAGGAAGAAGCCGACAGTGGGCAGCAGCCAGCGCAGGATGGCCTCGAACAAGCTTGGATCGGGCGCGCCGGAGAAATCGACTCCGGCCTTGCTCAGTTGCTCGGCTACCTGGGGGTCGACACGCTGCGTCAGGAAGTGGGATGGGGTACCCGCGGCCGGCGACTTGTACGAACCCGCCATGCTGGTGGGCGCGACCTCCACGTCCTTGATCTCGCCCTTGGCAAGTGCCTGCTGGAATTCACTGTAGGAAATCGTCTTGACGTGGCTCTGGCTGGCCAGGAAATCCTGAATAAAGAGGAGGACCAGGATGGCCGCGACTGCGTACCAGATGGTGAAGTGGGTTTCGCGGCGCATTGGAACAGAACCTCCGAAATGAATGCTAGAGGGCCGGAGCCGAAGGCGAATTGATTTGGATCAACACGCTGCAGTGGCGCCTGCCTGCGCGCCCCAATCGTCGGAGTTGCCCGGAGGGATGGACTGAAGCGGAGAGGCGGTGGAAAGGTCGGACGACTTTGTGAGACCCACTACATAGGTATTGGCAAGGAAATCGAGGGCGATGGCAGCGCAAGCCTGGGCATTACGACCGCTGAAGCGGGTGAGTTGAGTTTGGTATCAAAAGGGCCGCGCGCGCCATTGTTGAAGCCATCCCGACAAGCCGGTATCGGGCCGGAACCAGGCAAACGCTGCGGAGCACGGGCTTGGATCCCCTTGATCACGATCCATGTTGATCCAGGTCAATGCTGCATCAAAGGAGAACCCGCACGGTTACTTTTGTTCGATGGGCCGCAGCGGCATGCGACAGGGTGGGGTCGAAACAAGTGAGCCGGTGTGAACATTCACGGAGGAAATCAGTCATGAGGGAGGATTCGAAGGCCTGCATCGTCTTCCTGCGTTGCAGCGCGGTGCGGAAGATATCGCTGATTCCGCGCAGCATGGACTCGCTCGAATGCATCCTGCAAATGCCAATTGAAGGTCGCTATTTTGTACCGCGATCCCGGCTGGAAAGCCGCCTGAACGCCGTGCCCGGCGGACGCGCTGCCGAACTGCTGAATTTCGGCGCGGCCGACGACATGAATCGCGCTTCCGCCGTGCGCGCGACATGGTGATGCGTTTTGGTTTGAGCGGTGAAACCGATCCGGTGATGGATGCGGATGCGGAGCCTTCGTTTTCGGGAAATTCTTTGAATACGGCATCCGCGCACAGTGAACGCACCGCCGAACAAACCGACCTGGTTGCGCGCCGACTGTGCGATACGGCCCAGGCGAGGGCGCTCGATGCAATGCGCGAGGGTCAGACCCCGCCGCACCAGAGGGCGGACCGACTGCTGCAACAGGACGCAAAACTTCTCACGGGTGCAGGCATCGCCGGGCCGCAAAACAAGGCGCGCCCTCGAATGACGTCACGGGTCACCGCATGACCGCGAATCGACCGGAGTCGCCGATCGTCACACAGGCGGCACCTGATGGTGCCGACGTACCACCCTTGATCCGGGGACTGATGTCGGCCGCAGCCTTTCCGCACGCCGTGAGCGGAGTGCAGCTGGTGCAAACCCATATTTCCTGGGTGGTGCTGACCGGAGACTATGCCTACAAGATCAAGAAGCCGGTACGCTTTTCATTCCTCGACTTTTCCACCCTGGAGCGCCGGGAAGCGGCATGCCGGGAGGAATTACGTCTGAACCGGCTGATGACCCCGGAACTCTATCTCGACGTGGTGCCGATCGTCGCCGGTGAAGGTGGGCCCAAGCTCGCCTGCCCCGGAACACCGATCGAATATGCCGTACGGATGCGGCAATTTTCGCAGCACCTGCAACTGGATCGGCTATTGCAGGCCGGCGAATTGCAAGCCGCGGACCTTGCCGCGTTCGGCGGGGAGCTGGCCCGGCTTCACGCGGCGGCCCGGCAGGCGGCGATCGGCAGCGCCTTCGGCGAGCCGGCAGCGGCGCATGCGACGGTGCTGGAGTGCGTGCACGATCTGCGTCGCGGAGCGCCGGGCCTGGATCTGCACGCGGACCTCGACGCGATCGAACACTGGCTGTCACAAGCCTACAGCCGGCTTGCGCCGTTGCTGCTTAACCGCAAGATGCAGGGCCGGGTGCGTGAGTGCCATGGCGACCTGCATCTGGCCAACCTGGTGAAGCTGGACGGGGAGGTCCGGGCCTTTGACCGGATCGAGTTCAGCGAGGAACTGCGCTGGATCGACGTGATCAGCGACATCGCCTTCCTGGTCATGGACCTGGACCAGCGCGGCCATCCGGCCCTGGCCAGCGCGTTCCTCAATGCCTATCTCGAGGCCGGTGGCGACTATCAGGGGATGCGCCTGCTGAACTACTACCTGGTGTATCGCGCCTTGGTGCGGGCCAAGGTCGCGCTGATCCGCTGCCGCGGCGCCTGCGCCGGGCAGCGGGACGCCGACGCAGCGGAGTGCGCCCGCTATGTGCGATGGGCCGCGCGGCGCGCCGGAGAGCGGCGCCATGCCCTGTTGTTGATGCACGGCTTCGCCGGATCCGGCAAATCCTGGTTGTCGCGCGAACTTGCCGCCGTCCTGCCCGCCGTGCAACTGCGGTCCGACGTCGAGCGCAAGCGCCTGAACGGGCTCGGCTCCTTGCAGCGCAGCGGTTCGGCGGTCGGGGCAGGCATCTATACGCCCAGCGCCGGCCAACAGGTCTATTCACGGCTGGCCGCCTGCGCCGAGGACATCATCGAAGGAGGCGCCACCGCACTCGTCGACGCGACATTTCTCAAGCGGGCGGACCGGCAGCGCTTCATGGCGTTGGCTCGGCGTCTCGGCGCGCCGTTTGCAATCATCGATTGCCGCGCACCCCAGGACATTCTTGAGCGAAGGGTGGCGGAACGGCTGCGCTTGAAGTCCGACGCCTCCGAGGCCGGCCCGGAAGTGCTGCACATGCAACTGGCCACCGACGAAGCCCTGGACCAGGAAGAACTGACCCGGACCCTGAGCATCGATACTGCGATTTCGCCTTCGATTCCCGGCCTGGCCGAACAGCTGCGCAACCTGCCCGGCATGTAGCGCCGCTTCGCCGAAGGGTTGGACGGATAGAGCAAAGGTACGGATAAACCGGGAAGCAAGGGCTATTTGCAAACCTGCCCGACCAGCCTCCGTCCCCACAACAGATCCGCTCCTCCGGTCGCGCCGACAAGCGCCGAGTGGCGTTTCTGCCCCTTACGGATCAGATCAAGGTGGTTCCGGCGGTGGCGCATTGAGCAGATGCCTTGATCCATCGGCAGCGCCGCCGGTGCCGCAGACGGAGGCGATTCTAGGTTCGAGCATCCGATCCTTCAATGGCTTCGGCCACCGCCTGGTCCACTCGTTCCAGCCATACGAAGCGCAACTGCCGTTGCACGTCCTCCGGAATCTCCTCCAGGTCGGCCTTGTTACGCGCAGGCAGCATCACGGTCTTGATCCCGGCCCGCGCCGCCGCCACCACCTTTTCCTTGATGCCGCCAACCGGCAACACCAAGCCGCGCAGGCTGATCTCGCCGGTCATCGCCGTATCGCTGCGCACCGGCCGGCCGGCGAGCAGCGAGGCCAGGGCGACGTAGATGGCGACGCCGGCGCTCGGCCCGTCCTTCGGTACGGCCCCTGCCGGTACATGCAGATGAATGTCGAGTTTGTCGAGGTTGATGTCATCGCTGACGCCGAGCGCCCTCAGGTTGCCCTTGACCAGCGTCAGCGCGGCCTGCACGCTTTCCTTCATTACTTCACCCAGCTGGCCGGTGATCATCAGGCGGCCGCTGCCGGGTACGCGGCTGGCCTCGATGAACAGGATGTCGCCTCCGACCGGGGTCCAGGCCAATCCGGTGGATACGCCGGGCAAGCCGGTGCGCAGGGCCAGGTCGCTCTCGTAGCGGTGCGCACCAAGGATCGCCGGCAGATCGGAATCATTGATCGTGATCTCCTGCGCCGCGCCCTCGGCGATGCGCATCGCCGCATGGCGAAACACACTGCCGATCTGGCGCTCCAGATTGCGCACACCGGACTCTCGGGTGTAGGAGTGGATCAGTTCGCGCAGGGCGGACTCGGCGATGCTGCACTGCTCCGCCTTGAGCCCGTTTGCTTCGAGCTGGCGCTTGATCAGGTAGCGCTGGGCAATGGCCAGCTTTTCCTGCTCGGTATAGCCGCTGAGCTGGATCACTTCCATCCGGTCCAGCAGTGGGCCTGGAATGGTGTCCAGCACATTGGCTGTGGCGATGAAGATGACCTGGCTCAGATCGAACGGCACCGCCAGATAGTTGTCGCGGAAGCTGGCGTTCTGCTCCGGGTCCAGCACCTCGAGCAATGCGGACGACGGATCTCCGTGGAAGCCGCCAGCGCCCAGCTTGTCCATTTCGTCCAGCATCAGCACACAGTCGCGTGTGCCGGCCTTGCGGATGGCCTGGATGATGTTGCCCGGCATGGCGCCGACGTAGGTACGGCGATGCCCGCGGATTTCCGCCTCGTCGTGGGTCCCGCCCAGGCTGACGCGGGCGAATTTGCGGCCGGTGGCGCGGGCAATACTTTGCCCGAGCGAAGTCTTGCCCACGCCCGGCGGACCGACGAAGCAGAGTATCGGGCTGCGTCCCGCAGGATTGAGCTTGCGCACCGCGAGGAACTCGAGAATGCGGCGTTTGATCTTCGGCAGGCCGTAATGATCTTCGTCGAGAATCCGTCGCGCTTCGGCGATGTCGACGGCGGTGGCGCTGGTCTTGGACCAAGGCAGCTCGACCAGGCAGTCCAGATAGGTGCGCACCATCGAATGCTCGGCGGCACCGGACTGCATGCCGCGCAGGCGGCTCAGCTCCTTCTTCGCGTGCTTCTCCACCTCTTCCGGCATGCCCGCCTGCGCGATCGCTTTTTCCAGCTCCTCGATCTCGGCGCCACCTTCGTCGGATTCGCCCAGCTCCTTCTGGATCGCTTTGAGCTGTTCGCGCAGCACGTACTCGCGCTGGCGTCCGGCCATCGACTCGCGTGTCTGCTCGCCGATGTCCCGCGACAGCCGCAGCACTTCGAGGCGATGCGCCACCAGCCATTGCACCTTCTGCAGCCGCGGCAGCAGTTCGATGGTTTCGAGTATGTCCTGCTTTTCCGTGGGCTTGCCATCCATGAAACCCGCGACGAAGTCGGCCAGCTGCCCGGCTGAAGTGACGCCTTCGATGGTTCCGGCAAGTTCGGGCGAAGCATCGGGAAGGAGCTGCACGCCTTCCAGCGCACGCGCCTTCAGGCGATGCAGTTGTGCCTCGATTTCGGTGCCGCTGCCTTCCGGTTCGGCGATGCGCTCGATGCGCGCGACCAGGAAAGGGTAGCCTGGCAGGAACTCGACGACACGGAAACGTCCTTCGCCGTGGACGATCAGGTTGTGGACGCCATTGCGATCCGTGACGTAGCGCAGGATGTTGGCGACGGTGCCGATCTGGTGGAGCCCGCTGGCGTCCGGTTCTTCCGCCTCGGGATCGCGCTGCAGCAGCAGGCCGATGGGGCGCTGGTTGCGCGCCGCCTCCTGGGCCGCCGCCACCGATGTCGCGCGCCCGACCCCCAACGGCGCCACGATGCCCGGAAACAGCACCACGTTGCGCATCGGCATTACGATGATGGCATCGGCGGGGATCGTCACTTCGGGCGGGCGGATATCGCCGGAGGTTTCGGGTTTCGGCCGTGCCGGCTCCTGCATGGGTTCGCGCATTTCGCTCATGCCTTGCTCCGGTTACCGGCTTGTGCGGACAGCTTGCGCAGGCCCAGCGTCAGGCAACCGTCCGCAAGGCGGCGCTCCACCAACTCGAAGCGGCCAGGCGGCAACTTGATGACTCGCTCGAAGCGTCCGGCCGGAATTTCCATGCGCCGGATCGAGGCCGCACGGACCTCTGCCGGGAGCAGTCGCATGCCGGTGACGACCAGGGTATTGCCGTCAACGGCCAGCTCGACCCGTTCGGCGGCGACGCCGGGCAGGGCCACGATCAGCCACAAGGCATACTCGGTTTCGAATACATCGACCGGCGGTTCCCAGCCCGGCTGGTTCAGCGCTGGGTTCGCCGGCTGAAAGAACTGCCGTTGCAGGCGCTCGGCACGGTCCATCAACTCGCAGGCCTCGGCCCACATCCAGTACGGACTGTAGTGGTTGCTCATAAGATTCCTTAATCTGTCCGGAAGTCCTGCATTCAAGTGCAGAACTACATTCCACGAGGGCAGTTGGCCCGCCAGTCGGCGCAGTGCCGCATGTCCATGGACGCTGCCAAACGTCGTGACAATATGGAGGAAAAGGGGCGGTCGCCCATTGACATACGTCAAGCGGGCGCGTTTTTCGCGAACCGGCCGTTTATCCTTGACGGATCGGCTCGAGTGCCGGCCTTTCGACGGTGACTTGAAAGATCGATGACTCGGGCTGGCCTTCAATCCAGCTGCCAGATCACGGACACAATGGTGCGAACCAGTCACCGGCCGGCCATGCGACATCTTCCAAAACTTCCAGCTCTCCGCAGCAAGTGCTCACGTCACCAACCGGGCCGCTTGCCATTCCCGGCGCAGCAGTTCCGCGGCCGAGCGCCCCATGCGCTTGCGCACCAGCACCAGCAGCGCCCGCATGAAGATCAGGTCATGATCGGTCTGCGCGGTGTGCCAGGTGCAGGCGTGGGCGAGTTCGTGGAGGACGAAGTACTCGCTGCGGGTCGCGCGCGGGAAGCTGAGCTTGAACAGCAGGCCATCGCAGGAACTGCAACGAGCGTGACGATCGCCGCGGCCGTCCGCGATGTGCAAGCGCATCGGCTGCGGCCAGCGGCGTCGAAACCAGTCCTCGCCAGTAAGTTCAAGAACATACCTGCGGATCCGCGCCAGGGTCAGCGGATGGTCGCCGTGCAGCGCCAGCATGCAGTCCTCGGCCTTGTAGAACCGATGATCGGAGGCGGCCGCTAGCCGGCGCCGGATGGAGGGAGAGGAAGGAGGCACTCCCTTAATATGCGCCCCCGGGTTGACGACTCAATGACGGTACGGACGTACAGTAGTGCGGCTTTGCCCCATAGACCTCTGTCCGCTCGGAAAGCTCCATTGAGAGGCCCCCGGTGGGGAAAGAACAGGCAGTCTCCCGCCAAAATCCCATTTTTCACCTCGGAGGCCCTGATGGGCGTGCCGGAATCTCATACGCCGTTGTCGCCAAGGCGGCGCCGCTGCCGCGGCATGCGCTGATGCAAGATTCCGGAGGCCAGGAGGCCGTTGGCCTCCCGGCGGCGCCATACCAGTCGCGGGCGAACCTGCGGTTTCAGGGAACACAGTAGCAGTCAAGCTTGAGCGAACGCCTTACTTGCCCGTGGCCTGGAGTGCCTGAAAGTAGAGGATGAGCGCGTCGACATCCTCTGCACTGAACTCGTGCGGCGGCATGCTGGAGTGCGGTCCGCTGAGGATCGACCTGAGATGTTCCGGCCGCCCTTTGACGGGGTCCGCCGCGAGCGCTGCAAAGCTTGGAGCTCCATCCGCAGCATAGTGCTGACTCTTAGGATGCGGCCTTACTTCATGGCAATTCGAACAGTATTTGCGCACCAGTCTCCAGCCCAATCCGTCGGCCGATCCGGGCTGGGCTTGGGCGG
Organism: Nevskia soli DSM 19509; assembly: GCF_000711955.1. Lineage (GTDB taxonomy): Bacteria > Pseudomonadota > Gammaproteobacteria > Nevskiales > Nevskiaceae > Nevskia > Nevskia soli. The sequence continues at coordinate 177,096 of NZ_JONR01000009.1, read as the reverse complement.
AGAAGGCCATTGCGGTAAGGCCAAGAAGCGCACTGGTGCGGATCATAGTCGTTGCAAGCGGTGTGGTAATCAGCATTTCAATGATTCCTGGTTAACAGGCCCTAGTTGCCGATGTCCGGCACGCATCCGGACCGGCCTCATCAGCGGGCTGGTGGAGGCCGCGGGCGACTGCAAATGATGGGAAATGAGGCATTCCAGGGAAATACGCCAAGCCTTTGAATCTTTAGCCGGACATCCGGGGTACAACGGTTGGGGCAAGGCGATCATTTCACCGGCCGGACGCATCCAGGGGGAGCGACTGCAAGCGGTCTTCAAGTTGTTGATGGATGTCGGCGAAAGCCGCTTGAATGGCCGTGTCGAGCTGACTGCGGCCGGTGCTCCCGTGTTCCCGAATCACCGAAAATACCAGTCCGGGGAGGGTGACGCGGACGTGCACGATGTGCGGGGCTTCCAGGGCAACGCGGCATCCGATCAGCGCTGGATGCTTCCGCTCAAGGGCTTCGGCCTCGCTGCGGATCAGGTGCTCCAAGTCTTGCGAGTATGGAACGCTTCTGTAGCTGATATCGACGGGAATTCGCATGGGAGCCGGCGGGATGGGAGAAAAAATGACTATTCATCCGCGAAAAGGCTGGCGCCTTGATGTAGATCAACCAGGCGGAGGATATTTCCATGTCTTCCTTCCCCCGGATGTCCTGCTTTCCGAGTGCGTGCTGGCACCGCCGTTGCGCTCTGAATATCACCCATTCCAGGGCGCGGGTTGCTGATCGACAGTCAATGCTCGCGCCCATCGTCCTGGCGCGCTCATGCCGCCATCGAGCACGCCTAGTGATCGGGAAAGCGGGCCATGTTGCGGAGCGTTCAGTCCAACCGGTCTTCGTCCCGAACACAGTAGCGGACAAACCAATCACCCGCCAGCAGCGCTACGTTCTCCAAGGTGCCCGGCTCCTCGAACAAGTGACTGGCCCCCGGCACGATGGACAATTGCTTGATGCCGGGCAGTTTCGAATAAGCCAACCGATTGAGGCGGATCACCTCGTGGTCATTACCTCCGACGATGAGCAGGGTCGGACAATGCACCTGGTCGAGTGCCTGCATCGCCAGATCCGGGCGGCCACCTCGTGAAACCACGGCGGCTATGCCGAGCCCCAACCCGGCAGCGCCGATCAAGGCGGCTGCGGCGCCGGTACTGGCCCCGAAATAACCGATGGGCAGATGCTTGGGAACCAGCTTCATGCGGCTTGTTTCCGCAGTGACTTCCAGCAGGCGGCGGGTCAAGCGCGGTATATCGAAGCGCGCGGCGCGATCCTCATCCTCTTCCTCGCTCAGCAGGTCGAACAACAGCGTAGCGAATCCCCGCTGCTGCAAATAACCGGCCACGAGGCGATTGCGTGAACTATGGCGGCTGCTACCGCTGCCGTGCACAAAGATCACTAATCCCCGGGGATAGGGTGGCAGCGCGAAGTCGCCAAATACCGCGACGTCGGCAAGGTTCAGCTTGATGTCGCGTCGTTCTTCCGTATGCACAAGTTCACTCGAAATGCTGGCGCGGCGCCGGACACTGGCGTCCTTTCGATGCGCCGGGGAGTCTTTTGGTCGCACAGGAATATCAGCGGCTTCTCGGTGGAGGCGGCTGCGCCTGATAAACGTAGCCTGGAACCTGGTTGCCCTTGCTATACATGCATTGCTCGTAAGCGATGTCGTAACGCCGCTGCAAGCCGCGCGTGGAGCGGTCGGCTTCGCCCGCACCAATTGCCGATCCTGCGAGTAAACCAATGCCGGCGCCGGTTGCCGCGCCGCCGCCCGATTGCCCGATGAGGGCGCCGGCAGCGGCGCCGACTGCAGTGCCGCCAATCACGGCGCCGGCCGTCTGGTTCTGGGCGGTAGCCGGCGCCTGGCCGATTTGCTGCTGGGCGAACTGACGGCAGACGCTCGCGTCCGCTGCGAACACCTCGAACGGCTTGTAGGGCGCCGGCATGACCGCCACGCTTGGCCCGGTGGGCATTTCGACACAGCCGGCCAAGAGCTCCAGAGAAACAGACAACAACAGGGTTGCGCGGATGCGGAACATGGGAGACTCCTGCGATTTAATTTCCGGGTGGCAACGGTGCTGGCGGCGGTGTGGCCGTGACCGGTTTCCATGGGACGTCGCATTGGGTCACATAGGGGTAGTAACCCTCAGGCCGTTCACAGTAATACCAATACTGCGCCGGGGGCGGCCCCGGCGGTGTTTCGACGATAATCGCGGGCGGCACGTAAAAATCGGGGTACGGATAGATCGGTTTTTCGTACCAGAACCAGTTTCCACCCGTTACCCACCACCAGCCCCCACGATGGCCATGGTCGCCGTGGCGCCAATGACCTTCCTGCCAATGGTCACCGAGATAAGGGGGAGGCGGAACATGGTGATCACGGTGATTGTTGTGCACTCCACCGCGATCATGCCTCGCTGGGGCGACGTGGCCCATTGCTGGGCCGGCATGGCCGTGGGGAGGTTCCGCAGCCGCGGTGAAAAAGGCAAAAACCGTTGCCGCGGATGCCATGGCAATCATCATCTTGTTCATTGCACGTCCCTGTCAGTGTGACGTCGGAAAGCCAAGGGTCTGCGCAAAAATCACGCGTTGATGTGGTCCGAGTTGCATGGCTTGCGCCAGCGCGCGACGGTTGACCGCGCCCCGGATAACGCAGGCCAGCCCTTCGGATGCGCAGAACAAGTACACGTTCTGGGCAATGAAGGCCGCATCCGCGGCGCAGTAAAAACGGCGCTCCACGGGATCGGTGGAGTCGACCCGGGCAAGGTCCGCGACATACACCAGGTTGATCGGGGCGGCCCCGACGAAATCCTGAATCCCGGTCGCAGCCCGCAAGTCCTGCCGCAACACGTGCCGAAGGCCGTGCAACGTTGAATCGTAGACATGCAAGCCGTCGCCGCGTGCGACATAGATGTCGATTTCCCGCCAGTTTTTTGCCGACGGCGCGGTTCTGCCGCCGGTCTGAACCCGGTTGACGCCGTCGGCCGCCCACAACAGGTCGGAAACGAGCTGTGCCGGAATCTCGGCGGAACTGAATTCGCGCGTGCTGTGCCGCCCAGCCAACGCCGCCATCAGCGGTTTACCGCCATCGGTGCGTGGACGTGGCAGCACAACCACATCCGATAGCCGAATATCCACAGGCATAAATTTTCCACCACCCGGCATCCAAGGATGTCAAGCCTGGGGTCGCCAGCCGAACCCGGCATTGATCCAGATCAAAGCCGGCATCGCTCGTTCGCCCTTAGCCTTCAATTCCCCATGTAGAACATTGGAGATGCGCCATGGCTGAAACCGCAACCAAGCTACCCATCAAGACCCAAGACAAATCCAAAGAGGCCGCCGTACCGGCCGGCAAATCGCGTGAATGGCATCCGTTCGAGGCCCTACGCAAACAGGTGGACCACCTGTTCGAAGACTTCGACAAGGGATTCCTGCCCAACACCTTCACGCGCCCCCTGTTCGATATCGAGCCGTTCTGGCGCCGCGAATTCACCCTGAACGCGATTCCCGCAATCGACATCGTCGAGCACGACAAGGATTTCCAGATCACTGCCGAACTGCCCGGCATGGACGAGAGCAACATCGAGGTCAAGCTGTCCAACGGGATGCTGAGCATCACCGGCGAAAAGAAGGAAGAGAAGGAGGAAAACAAGAAGAACTACCATCTGTCCGAGCGTCATTACGGCGCTTTCGAACGTTCCTTTCGCCTGCCCGAAAGCGTGGAAGCCGACAAGATCGAAGCGCACTTCAAGGACGGCGTGCTCACCGTGAGCTTGCCGAAAGACGGCGAGGCGCAGAAGAGCGCCAAGAAGATCGCCATCAAGACAAACTGAGGCCCGGCGGCCTTGGTGCTCGTCGGCCGCGTCCTATGAGGCGGCCGGCGGGCCGTCCGTGTCCGCATGCCAACGTCTAACGTGGAGAGCCGTCCAGCGGCGGTACTGCCTCGCCTTGGCATCGACAATGCAGGGATAGCAGCCATATTCGAGGAGGTTGCCGACCTGCTCGAATTGAAAAACGACAACCCCTTCCGTATCCGCGCCTACCGCAATGCTGCCCGCTCGGTGCGGGCCTTCACTCCGGATATTGCAACGCTGATCGGCAGCGGGCAGGAACTGCCCAAGCTGCCCGGCATCGGCGACGATCTGGCCGCCAAGATCCATGAAATCGTCGACACCGGCAGCAGCGCCCTGCGCGAGCGCCTGCGCCGGCAAGTGCCGCCTGCTCTGGTCGAGCTGCTCGCGGTTCCCGGCCTGGGGCCCAAACGGGTCCAGCGGCTTTATCACGAGCTCGGTGTGGAGACGCCGCAGCAGCTGCACGACGCAGCGAAGTCGGGGCGGATCGGCCAGCTTCATGGCTTTGGCAGAAAATTGCAGGACAAGCTGCTGCAAGCTGTGGAGATGAAGCTGCAAACCGGCAAGCGGATGCCCTTGGCCCTGGCCGCGCCGACCGCCGAGAAACTGCTGGGATACCTGAGGCAGGCGCAGGGCGCAGCTGAAGTGGTCGTCGCCGGAAGCTACCGGCGCATGCGCGACACCGTCGGCGACCTCGATGTCGTGGTGGCGGCGGCGGCTTCCGCCAAGATCATGCAACATTTCCTGGCGTTTCCCGAGATCGGCGAGGTGCTGGCCAGCGGTCCGACGCGTGCCAGCGTCCTGCTACGCTCCGGCTTGCAGGTGGATCTGCGGGTGATCGACAAGGAGGCCTATGGCGCGGCGCTGGTGTACTTCACCGGCAGCAAGGCGCACGGCATCGCGATCCGCAGGCGAGCCCAGGAACAGGGCCTCAAGCTGAGCGAATACGGCGTGTTCAGGGGCGAGCAGCGCATCGCTGGCGGGACCGAAGCTTCGGTGTACAGGGCGCTTGGCCTGGCGGAGATTCCTCCGGAACTGCGCGAGGACTGCGGCGAGATCGAGGCCGCGGAAAAAGGCCGCCTGCCGCGGCTGCTGGAACTGCAGGATCTCAAGGGCGATTTGCATGCGCACAGCAAGGCTACCGATGGCGCCAATACCCTCGAGGAGATGGCCGCCGCCGCGCGTGACGCCGGCCTGCAATACCTGGCCATCACCGATCATTCGCGGCGCCTGAAGATCGCCCATGGCCTGGATGCCGATGCCCTGTTGCAGCAAATGGAACGGATCGACACACTCAACGGACAACTGAAGGGAATCACGCTACTCAAGGGCATTGAGGTCGATATCCTGGAAAATGGTGATCTGGACCTGCCCGACGAGGTGCTGGCACGGCTGGACCTCGTGGTGGGTGCGGTACATAGCCATTTTGCCTTGCCGCGAGCCAGGCAAACCCGCCGCATATTGCGCGCGATGGAGCATCGCTATTTCACCATCCTTGCGCACCCCCTCGGCCGCCTCATTGGCGAGCGCGAAATGCTCGATGTGGACTTGCCGGAAGTGATTGCCGGGGCGCGTCGGCGCGGTTGCGCGCTGGAACTGAATGCGCAGCCGCAGCGGATGGATTTGTTCGACATCCACTGTCGCGCGGCAAAGGAGCAGGGCGTTCCGATCTGCATCAATTCCGACGCGCACCGGACCGGGGACTTCACAAACCTGCGCTACGGCGTCGGACAGGCGCGGCGGGGCTGGCTGGAAAAGGGCGATGTATTGAATACACGGACGCTGCCCCAACTCCGCCAATACCTGAAACAGTGCTTCGTTTAGGAGGGCCGCTCCTGCGCTTTCAGACGCCGAACGGATAGGTGTCGGGCGCCTCCGCCCGATGCCAATGCTCCGGCAGATCCAGCGGTTCCACCGCGCTGGTTTCGTCCAGATGGAATATGGCATCGAACTGCGCGGCGATCGAAGCCTCGAAGTAGTGGCTGGCCCGCTCGGTCTGCGGCAGATAGATCACGCCGATGGCGCGTTCCAGCATGCTCTTGCGCAACGGCGCCGCTGCGGGATCGCGTAGCGGCAGGAAGAAGCGGTCGAGCCGCGTGCTGTGGAACAGGTGCTCGTAGCTGTCCGCCAGGGCCGGCCGCACCAGCTTGTGCTCCACCGGCCCATCCCAGTTGGAGGCCGCTGCGACCCGGCCGGTATAGGTGGTGAAGCCGACCAGCAACGTCTCGTTGCCGGCCGCTTCGCGCATCAACTGCCCGAGGTTCCATTCACCTTGGCGCCCCATCTCGGTGGCGCGCGCATCACCCAGATGCGAGTTATGAGCCCACACCACTACCTTGCCACTGCCCCCGCGCTGGACGCAATGTGCGGAAAGTGCCAGCAGGGTGTCTCGCATATGGGCATCCCGCAGATTCCAGGTGCTGGTGCGCGAGCCGAACATCGCGCGGTAGTATTGCTCGGCATTGGCCACGACTGCGGCGTTACGCTCGGCGGCGAACTGGCTTTCCCGGGCCGACAAACCATCTCGTTCCAGATATTGGCCGGCGCGGGTTCGCAGATCCTGCAATTGCTGCAACACTGCATTGCGGGCCGCCGGGCGCAAGGACATCGCCGCCTGGTACCCATAGCTTTGCGCGTCGCGCACATGGTCGAGCAGCGCATAGCGCTGCCGGGCAACCGTGGCCTGATCCGGATCGACCTGCTCAAGATAACGGATTACGGCATCGGCCGAGGTGTAGAGGCTGTAGAGATCCAGGCCGTAGAAGCCGATGCGCTGATCCACGCTCAAGGCAGCGTTGTGCTGTTGCAGCCACCGAATGAACTCCAGCACATCGCGATTGCCCCACATCCAGGTGGGAAAGCGCTGGAATGCATCCAATGCCGCCTCGGCCGACCCCGAGCCCGCGCCATTGACAAAGCGGTTGACCAGCCAGGCGTCGGGCCAATCCCCTTCGACGGCGACGGCTTCGAAACCCTGTTCCGAAATAAGCCGGCGGGTGATTGCCGCCCGCATAGCATAGAACTCGTGGGTTCCGTGGCTGGCCTCGCCAAGCAGCACGAAGCGCTTGCCGGCTGCCAACTGCAGCAGTCCATCGTAATCGTGCGGTGTGTCACCCAGGCGCTGTGCCAGTCCGCGCACGGCCAGGAATGGCGTTTTCACGGTCTCACTCATACATGCCCCGGCCGCAGCCGCTCCAGGCAATCACGCACCTCCGCATCGCTGGTATCGCCGAATTGCCGGTAGAACTGACCGACAGCGCGGAAATCCGCCGGCGCATGCACGCAAACGAACCGGTCTGCGACGGCGGCGAACGAGGCGGCGGCATCGGCGGGTGCGACCGGCACCGCCACCACGATAGCTGCGGGTCCGAGCGCCCGCAGCGCCGCGATTGCGGCATGTGCGGACGCGCCGGTGGCGATGCCGTCGTCCACCAGAATGACGGTGCGGCCGCGGACTTCCAGCGCAGGTCGGTTGCCCCGATACAGCAGTTCGCGACGGCGCAATTCCTTGATCTCGGCCGCCTTCACGGCTTGTAGCTGGCTTTCGCTGACCTGGGCCATGCGTACGACATCGTCGTTGAGATACATTGCTCCGCCGGAAGCGATTGCGCCCATGGCCAGTTCACGGTGAGAGGGCACACCGAGCTTGCGCACGACCAGGACATCGAGGTCGACGCCGAGCGCGCGGGCCACCTCGTAGCCCACCGGTACCCCGCCACGGGGCAGTGCCAGGACCACTACGTCCTTGTGATGCTTGTACGGTTCCAGCAGCCGGGCCAAGGCCTGGCCGGCTTCGATACGATCGGCGAAGACGCGGTTGTCGTCACTCTCTCCGGCGGCGACTTGGTGACCCATGGGCTGTTCCGACGCCGCTGAAAATCCCTTGGATGTAACATTCTGTCTGTTCATTACAGGCACCCGCTAATGGGATGAGGTTGTTCAGCACGGGCTACCAGGCGGATGACCATGATCACAGGATGCCGCTATTCGCTTGCTTGAGCTCGGCTTCCGCTTCGAGCCAGCCCTGCAATCGCATCCGGGGGCGAAGCCCCCTTCTCGGCCTGCAAATATGCAACGCGGAAAATGATTGCCGGGCGTTCATGAGCTAACCAGCCCTCGGTGTAGGTAACTGACGCGCCTGGAGTCCAGGCGTCGGAAGTAAAGCGGTTCGGTTCGTCATAACGTCACCCTCAAGGAACATCGCCTAAACCGCCCATGAAATGCACGCCGTTGGCAATTGACCTGAAGAAACATAACACTGAAGCCGCCAATGCCGGCCGTCATTGATCTGCATCAAAGCCGCACGATCCGGTTCACTCCTTGGGAATCGGCAACCTCCCGCCGGGCAAGCCAGATTCCGGGAAGCATGGGCAGCCAGAAGGTCAGCAGGCGCAGAAGCAATGTGGCTGCCAGGGCAGCCTCGATGGGTACTCCGAGGAATCTGAGCATGCCCACGGAGCCTGCCTCGAAGGTTCCCAGGCCAATGGGAATGGGCCCGATCGTGGCGACCATCGACGCGATCGCGAAACTGACAAAAACAATCCAGAACTGCGGCGCCTCGCCGATGGATCTGAATGCCACCCAGAGTGTCCCCGCATCGAGCAGGATAATGGCGAACTGGAGGCCGCTGGCCTGGGCCAGGAGAACAGGATTGCGCAGAAGATCGGCCGGAGCCTTGGCCAGGGCCCTAAACGTCGCTGTCATGCCCAACACCCGGCCGAGCCAGGCGAACAGCTTCCCCTCACCCCAGCGCCTGACACCAAGAACCGCCGAGGGGATTGCAATCGTAACCAATACAAAGATAGCAAGCCCGAACAAGAGCGTGAGCGTGGCATGCTGGTGTATTCGCAGGATTGCGGCGCTGCCGATCACCGCAATCAGATAGGCGATGTCGAACGAGATCAAGCCGACCAGCATTGCCGCCAGGGCCATTTCCGGCCTGATGCGCCGGCGCATCAGGCCACTTGCGACCAGCATGGTGCCGCTGATTCCTCCACTTGGCAGGATCTGGTCGGTAAACAGCTTGGCCACGGCAAGCGGCGCAAGGGTTCGAAGCGGCATGGGACAATTGGCGCGGCGCAAGGCCTGGTGCCAGACCATGGCGGCACAAACGTACGTCGCGCACTGGAGCAGGACCGCGAGCAGCAGCCAGCCCGGACGCACCGACCGTGCAAGTGCCGCGAGCCGTTCTGGCGAGCCGAAATGCAGCACCGCGACGATCAAGGCCGCCATGCCTAGCAGGCTCACCAACCAGAACAGGATCGACCTCGGGCGTGAAGTCTTGCTGAAAAGAGCCGGAGCGATATCGCCCGGCCCTGGTTCAATCGACGACATCCGTTGCCCCCGCGATGGCAACATCTTGACCGCTTGATCGTTCGCCACGTGGATTCGGCCAGCGGCCCGCCCGGAAACCGGCCCAGACCAGCATGTCGATCAGATCCATTTGCGCCTCAACAGCCAGCTTTTCACGCCCTGGGTCAGCAGTACGTAGCAGAGCAGTGTTGCCGCCAGCAGCGGCCAGTACAGCGTGGGTAGCCGCGAAAACCCAAGGAAGCGACCCAGCGGCGAGAACGGGATGGCCACTCCAAACGTCATGATCAGCAGGCTGAATGCCATCACCGGCCAGGACGAACGGCTTTGCAGAAAAGGGATCTTGTTGGTCCGGATCACATGAATGATGAGCGTCTGAGTCAACAGGCTCTCGACGAACCAGCCGGTCTGGAACAGGCTGGCGCTGTGTGCCGCGGCTTGCGGAGTCGAGATGTCCCAACAGTTGAACAGGTAGAGCATCATCAGGTACGTGGTGTAGTCGAATACCGACGAACACGGCCCGATGAAAAGCACGAATCGTGTGAGTTCCCGCAGGTCCCACTGCCGCGGCGCTGCGGTCCGCTCCCGGTCCACGTTGTCGGTTGGAATGGCTGTCTGGCCAATGTCATAGAGCAGATTGTTGGCCAGGATCTGAACCGGCAACATCGGCAGGAACGGCACGAAGATGCTTGCCCCAAGCACGCTGAACATGTTGCCGAAGTTGCTCGACGCGCCCATGCGCACGTACTTGATGATGTTCGAAAAGACCTTCCTGCCCTCGATCACGCCCTCGTTCAATACCAGCAGCGATCGTTCCAGCAGGATGATGTCCGCGGACTCCTTGGCGATATCCACCGCCGTGTCTACGCTGATGCCGACGTCGGCCACATGAAGCGCGGGCGCATCGTTGATGCCGTCACCCATGAACCCGACGGTGTGCCGGCGCGATTGCAACGCCTTGATGATCCGCTGCTTGTGTGCCGGAGAGACACGGGCAAAGAGGCTGGTGATCTCGGCGGCATCGGCAAGCTGTTCCTCGCTCAGTTTTTCGACATCGTCACCGAGCAGAACATGTTCGGTCGGCAGCCCAACCTCCCTGCATATCTTGCGCGCCACCAGGTCGTTGTCACCGGTGACGATCTTGACCGACACGCCATTCCCTTGCAGTGCCTTGATCGCCGCGGCGGCACTCTCCTTGGGAGGGTCGAGGAACGCCACATAGCCGCGCAGGGTCAGGTCGCATTCGTCGGCCTTGCCGTAGGGCGTTGCGTTCCCCGCCACCGCGCCGCGAGGCTCGATATCCTTTGTGGCGATCGCCAGCACGCGAAAGCCGTCGGCGCTGAGTAATTCGTATTCCTTCTTCAGTTCATCGATGTGCAGATGATCAAGGGGCAGGAGTGCGCCGTCGAGCTCGGCGTTTGCACATTTCGGAAAGATCGCCTCGGGAGCTCCTTTGGAAATAATGCGATCCTTGCCTTGTGGTGTCCGCACTACGACCGACATGATGCGGCGCTGGAAGTCGAAGGGAATCTCGTCGACCTTGGTGTATTCGGGGATATTGGCGCGCGCATGCGTATCGACGTGGGCCAGCACCGCCCGGTCGAGGACATTCTTCAGCCCGGTCTGAAAATGGCTGTTTATGTATGCAAGAGCGAGCACCCCATCGTCTTCGCGCAGCATGACGTTGCAATGCCGCTCGAGAATGACCTTGTCCATCGTCAGCGTTCCGGTCTTGTCGGCGCACAACACGTCCATGGCGCCCAGGTTCTGGATCGCGTTGATCCGTTTGACGATGACCTTCTTGCGCCCCATCGCTATCGCGCCCTTCGACAGGCATACCGTCACGATCATCGGCAGCATCTCGGGCGTCAAGCCGACGGCTACCGCCAGGGAAAAAAAGAAGGCCTGTACCCAGCTACCCTTGGTCAGGCCGTTGATGACGAACACTAACGGCACCATAACCGCCATGAAGCGCATCATGAGCCAGGTGAACCGGGAGATGCCGCGGTCAAAGGCGGTCTGGGTTTGCTGCTCCTGCAGGGACTCGGCCATGCTGCCCAGGTAGGTGTCCTTGCCGGTGGCGACGACCACTGCACTGGCCGATCCGCTTTCGACGCTGGTGCCCAGGAACGCGATGCTGGTCAACCCGACAGGTGCAGCCGTCGCTTCCGCGGCACTTTTCTCGATTGCGAATTTCTCGACCGGAAAGCTCTCCCCGGTGAGCGCGCCTTGGATGACGAACAGATCCTTCGCCTGCACGATTCGTACGTCGCCGGGGATCATGTCGCCGGCGGTGAGTTGCACGACATCACCCGGAACCAGGCGGGCAACGGCTACCTCGCGCGGTTCGCCGTTCCGTAGCGCCGTAGCCGTCACTGAAATGAGTGCCTTGAGCTTTTCGGCCGCATCACTGGCCCTCGATTCCTGAAATAGCTTGAGCCCGACGCTCAGGGCGATCATGGCCACCATCATGATTCCCGATCGGACATCGCCCGAGGCAAAGGAGATTGTCGCCAGTGCTGCCAGCAGGAGCACCAGCGGGTTGAGCACCGCTCGCCAGAGCAACTTGCCAAAGCTCGCACGATGGTCCTTAGCCAGTACGTTGGGGCCGTATTTGAGCAGGCGCGCGCTTGCGACTTCGTCAGTCAATCCATTGGGGCTGGTATCCAGTTTGGAGTAGAGGGCTTCCGCGTTGGTCGCCGCGGCCTCAACCAAGGCCGGCGACACCTGGATCTTTGAGGTTCGCTGCTGCCGGTTGGCAAGCAGCCTTTTCGGCAGCACTCCGGCTGGCGTTTTGGCCATGGACTTACCCGTAGAGTTGTAGTTGAGCCGGTCCGCCACCGGCCGCCTGCACTTCAGCCCCTGACTCGCTTCGCCAGATCCGCAGCGTGATCGATTGAAGGCCGTGTATTCGCAACGTCGCAAAGAAAAGCCACATGGTGACGCGTCGTCACATTGATCTTGAAACCCTTGACGATGCTGTCGGCAAGCAAGCTCGACGTGACCCTCGTGGTGACCCAGTCATCACTGGCAAGGCGTTCACCTTTCTGCGTTGCATGCATGCCCGACGCCTGTATTTTGCAGCCGACGGACGGCGTGCTGGCCGCTGCTGGCTGAAGGTCGTTTTGAATGCCGCTGATGCCGTCAACAGTACACGCGAGCTCCGCGGCGGCGCTCCTTGCGCTGGGGGTGGAAGCAGTTCCCGCTCGCGTGACCACGCCGTTGACCGTTGTGACGCGGATGTTTGAGTTCTTCGGACGCGCATCATCTATGTACCCGGCTTTAACCTTGCCTGCGATGGCCGTATCGCCGAGATCGGCGCCTGCGGTTCCAGCGCCTCTGGAGTCCGCGACGCATCCCGCATTGAATGCAATCAAGGCTGAAAGAACGACAATAGGAAGCAACCATCGCGGAGCGTTGGTATTCATGAGGCGCCTCGCAGATAAATAGCCAAGTGGTCGAGTAACTCCAGCGATTGTTGAATATCTCAATATTCGCAACTACACACGTTGATCCATGTCAATGCCAATCTGCCGACGGTTTGGCAACCTGATTTTTCAAAACGAACTGCGCCGCATTGGAAATCTCACAATGACAGGGTTCCTGCCCAGTACGGTGCCAACCCCACAGCACAACCGCCTTCTCGGGGCATTGTCCGCAGATGTGCGGGGTCGTCTGCCCCCTATTTGGAGCTGGTGCCTTTTCCACTGGGAAAAGTGCTGCATGAAGCCGGGGATATCTTTCGCCAAGTGTGCGTTCGCGTTTGCGGCAACTACGTAGCCCACCTTCGGTAAAACCGCATTGCTGGTGCGGTCCCCGGCCAGAATAATGAAGTAAATTCAACATCGGAGTGACACATGGAGTTTCTGGCCAAGGTTTCGGCTCTGAGCGTGGAGATCTGCCAGCGCACCCCGCCGGCGAACCTTGGCAGAGTCGAATGCGACAGGCATTCGGTGCGCCTTTGCATGCCCTTGCAGGTCGGGCGCAACCGGAATTTCGCCTGGAGCGACATCGCAGCTGCTTGCTACGCGGATGCCGGTCCCGATGGCATGGGCGTAATCTTCTTGGACTTGGGACGGAGTTACGAGCCGGCCTATGTGTTCATGGAATCCGCAGGTGCGCAGGATTTGTTTGCGGGACTTATCGAGCACGACATATTCCCGCTGGCCCGCCGTCCTTCGAAAACGTCCGCTGCGGAGGGCATTGCCCACTCAGCGCTGCGGCCAAGCAGCCGCGAGGGCCAACGAAACCTTCAGCCGGCGGAGCGGCTTTGACCCGGATCATTGCGCAGAGTGGGCCGGCCATTCGAGGCGTGGTAGGAAAAATATTCTGGGAAGCTATGTCGGCCTTGCCCTCAACTTCGTGGCTTGGTGCTGCAACTAGCGTGCGGAAGGTGTTCTGGAGCGCTTGGCTCGCGTCGGTAGTGCTCATGCTTGGTCCTTGCTTGCCGTGCGGCGCGGACGACCTGATGGGTAAGACTTCCACCTATTCGGTCCAGCGCGGGGACACGCTGTTGGATATCGCGCGACGCTTCGACCTCGGCTTTGCCGAACTCATGGCCGCCAATCCGGGTGTCGATCCCTGGTTACCGCCGCCCGGCACGAGCTTGCTCGTGCCCGGGCAACACGTGCTGCCGGCGGCACAGCGAACGGGCATTGTCATCAATCTCGCTGAACTGAGGCTGTACTTTTACCCTCAGGATGAATCTGAAACCCGGAGTTTTCCGATCGGGGTCGGCCGCGCGGGTTGGCAGACGCCGCAAGGGCGCACGCGGGTGGACATGAAGGCCAATCATCCGGTCTGGGTGCCCACGCCGTCGGAGCGCGCGGAGAATCCGGATCTTCCGTTATCGGTCCCGGCGGGTCCAGACAACCCGATGGGCGACTACGCTCTCTATCTCGGATGGCGTGGCTACGCCATCCACGGTACCAACAGGCCGTACAGCATCGGACGGCGTGACAGTCACGGATGCATCCGCCTGTACCCGGAAGACATCGCGTGGCTCTTTGCGCGGGTTGGTGTCGGAACTCCCGTCACGGTGGTCGATCAGCGCTTCAAGGCGGGGTGGTCCGGCGGAGAACTGTTTCTGGAGGTCCATTCCGGCCAGGCGGGCGCCGATGCCCTGGAATCCGGGCAGACGCCGGAGCCTATTGCCGAAGGTGAAGTAGAGGCATCGCTGGCCGCGGTGGCGGGTTCCGAGGCTGCGCGGATCAATTGGGAGACCGTCTACATTACGGTGCAGCAGATGCGTGGAGTGCCGGTTCAGGTCACGTCGCCGCGCCGTTGATCCAGATCATTTTAACGTCGGCCTATCGCCGTTAAAGTTAATTGGAGTTCTGTTCATAAACAAAGGAATAAATCATGCGCACCTGTAAACCGACAATCGCCGCGTTTCTGTTCGTTGCCCTCCTTGGCGGCTGCGCCACGCTCAGTGACCAGGATCGGGCACTGCTGGTCCGCGCTTCGCAAGACTCCGATTCTGCCAAGACCATGGCCAAACAGGCCTTGGACATCGCCCAAGCCGCGCAGGAGAGCGTCAATGTCGCGGGGGAGGAAGCCAACCGCGCTGCCGCCGCGGCGCAGGCGGCAAACCAGAAGGCCGAGCAGGCCGCAGCCGACGCGAAGGCGGCCAGCGAGAAGTCCGATCGCATCTTCCAGCATAGCCTGCGTAAGTGATGTCCACGCCATGCCTGGACGTTGCCGGAAACCGTGGGTCTTCAATGTAAATGTAGTCTGCCCGGTCTGAAGAAAATGCTTCGGCTGATGATCGAGAGTAATGGTTCAGATCCGTTCCTGATCTGCGGCTAGGGGCCACGCATCAGGACCGAAGGGGATACCTATCCACTGAAGATGTTCATGTTCCGGCACGGCGAGGTCAGGAAGCTAGCCGACGAAATGCTCGCCCTGCGGTACGGGTGGGGCATTCGACGAATAGATGGAGGCAAACCTGCTTTGTTTGTTCGGTAACGTCGGCAGGGAGCCCAGCGGTACGGAGGAGAGCAGATGAGCAAGACCGGAAAACAAAGCTGGCATCGGAAACCTCGGCGGGCTGCCGTTCCACGTTTCCACCAAAAGGCATTGCATCCGCCCCTGTCTGGAGGCGCAACAACGGAGGAGGCAGGGCAAGATCGGGCGTCGCCCGATGGGGACGATCTCGACTCATCAGAGGCCAATGCTTCACCAAGAGCATTTCCGGAGATCGAGTCGATGCCGCCCATTGATGCGGATATCGAGCATGTCCATGACGGCGGCACACCGGAACAGATGGTGCACGAGCGCGACGCAACATCAATGCAGAAAATCCCGGACGCCGAATAGGCGTTGATCGTGCCCCTGGTGCTGAAGATGCGCCTGTTCTGCCGCGCCGAGACAACTACATGGACGCGGCCTGGCTCCATTCTCTGGAATGCTGCAGCCTCCGAGCTCTCCGGGGCGGTTCACCCATACGATCACTGGTAACGAGGGCAATTCAATGCCGCGCACACACAATGAGTTCCACAGGTCGAGCAGGAGTGGGTGGCTCAGAGCCGCCGTGCTTGGTGCGAATGACGGGATCCGTCTTGCTCACGTTTTGGCCGCTTCACCGTATCCCTTCACAATGCCCTCGGACGTCTGAATGAAATCGTTGAGCACTTTTGCCGTATCGTCATTGTGCGCTTCGACTCAAGCTACGTGCTTGATCTTGCTGTGCGCTCCTGGCGTAACGAACCAGCCCGGCCAAGCCTCCGTCCCTATACCAAACCGCCGGTCTACTCGCGCTGACAAGCGGCGAATGGTGATGCAACATTGTGTGGAAGCGAACTGAAGGAGTGCCCGCCGAGGGTCAAAAATTAACAAGGCACAGTTCTGGCTCAATGCAAGGCGTTGCGTTCGATTTGACCCATGGAAATCCAACCGCAGAGAATTTCAATGCGTACGCGGCAGCCCTTGATTTTCTTCGTTCACGATGACGACAGGATGCTGGCTGCGATACGTCCGCTGGCCGACGCCTCCGGTTGGCGCATTGATGCCTTTGCCTCCGCACAGCAGTGCCTCGAAGCCATGGTGCGCGAGCAGCCTGATGCCCTGCTGACCGAACTCAGCCTGCTGGACATGCACGGCGTGCAACTGCTGAAAGCGATGGATATCCTGGGCTTGGCTATACCCGTCATCGCCATAGGCGAAGAGCGGGTGACCCCGCTGTCGGACCAAGCCATCGCCGTCGGCGCCCTGGCGGTGCTGCACGCTCCTTTCTGGGACGAGGAACTGGTAGGGGCGATCGAAACCGCCATCGCCGCCCGGGCCATTTTCATCGAAGCATTCGCACGATCGGCCCATGCACACGCCGGGTAATCCCGTGGTCCGCCATGATCGAATCCATACTTCTTACCGCGGCACGCATTCTCACTTTCAATCGGCAGAAGCCTCTGACGAACGCCAGCAGTTTTTTCTTCGAGCGTGGCCAACGGTTGTTCCTGGTAACGAGCCGGCACGTTTTGGTCGACGAAGCCAGCGGGCATTTCCCCGACCGTATCGAGATCGAATTGCATGTCAATCCCCAGAATCTCGCCGAGTCGACGGGCTTCTCCATGCCCCTGTACCGCGACGGCCATGCCGTCTGGCGTCAGGGCATCGACAGGGCTGGCGGAATCGATGTGGCGGCCATCGAAATCGATCGCGCGGCACTGCCTAAAACAACAGTCTACCGAGCCTTCACACCTGAGCACCTGCCAAGTTCCATCGATCACGTAGAAGTTGGAACACCGTTGTTGGTAGTAGGATTTCCACTCGGGTTTCATGACACCCTGCATCATATGCCGGTAGTACGTCAGGCGATTGTGTCCTCATCCTATGGGCTGCGCTTTCAAGGGGTGGGCTATTTTCTCACCGACGCCCGCACGCACCGCGGAACCAGCGGAGCGCCGGTCGTAATGCGCGCCGCAGCATCGAATTTATCGCATGGCGATTTGCCGTGGATCCTGCTCGGGATCCACTCGGCCCGATTCGACATCGGCACCCGAGACCTGAAGCTGGATGAAGCCCTCGGCTTGAACTGTGTCTGGTATGCCGACATCCTGTTGACCCTGACGGAACACTGATCGCGTGCTCCGTTCAGAAAATGGCTTGGGCGCGCCCGCCATCTGCCGCTCGTGCGGGGTACCGAGGTGCCAAAGGGCTTCCATGACACTCGGGTGCACGATCTCAAGCACACCTTCGGTCGGCGCTTGCGCCGGGCAGGGGTGAGCGTCGAGGGCCACCAAGACCCATTGGGGCACAAGGCCCCGAGGTGACGAAGCGGTATTCCGCGGCGGAGATCGACGACCTCATCCGGGCTGCGGAGAGGGCGGCAGTCGAACCGCCTCACGAAAGCCCTCAACCGGTCTGGTTCAGCACCTCCAAGATCGGAGGTGCGAATCAAGCACTCGCGCAAAGCGTTGCACGGCCGAGCCGGTCGCACGTCTGCATATTTTCAGCTGGCCGACCAGAGACATCGGTAACACTCACTTGGTCCAGCAGATACTAACCCTTCAAAGCCGCGCTCTACGACCGCAGGTCCGGGCAAAGCTCACCTCACAGCCGCAATCGCCGTAGGTGCCTCCGGCAGCGGCACACGAAAGCTCAGACTGAGGATGACGTCGTAAAGCATTGGCTTGGCGCCGAATGCGATGGCGGGAATGGCGACCTGGATTGCGGGCGGCGTACCGGCATTGAACAGGTCGGCCAGGCGCACCGGCGACATTGGCGAGATGCTCGTCATAGTCAGGCGCGAAGGCAGCGGGGCAAGCGTTGTAGGGGCGGCGTCGAACAACGGCGCCAGCAGGCCATCTACCTGCCACTGCACGCCCATTGGCTCGGCGTCGGTGACCAGCGTGCCGCCGGCGCGCGCGCCGTCGGCGGTGGGGATGACGGCAATCCCAAGGCCGACCAGGCCGGCGTCGGCGTTCTGGAAGTCGGCGAAGCCGAGCGCGGCGGGGTCCAGCCGCAGGTTACTGGCGAGGCTGCGCAGCGCGGACTCGGTGGTCAGCACCGGCAGCGGCGTCTTGTCGAAGGTGAAATTGACCAGCAGCGAATCCGTTACCGCTTCCAGCGGTGTAAAGGGTACTAACGAAGTCAACGGCGCCAGCGGCGTGCCGCCGGAACCAGCCAGCAGGGCGGTGATGTTCGGCATGGCGGCGGGCGCCAGTTGCGCTGCCGTGGCCCAGGCCAGCAGGCTGCGATCGCGGTGCGCACGCAGGCTCAGGTGTACCGTGCGCAATTCGCTCATGCCGGCTTCGACGCGCTGGCTGGTGCCGGGCAGCAGGACGTTGCGCGCCGGCGAAAGCACAGCGCCCGCCATGGCCAGCACGCCGGATTCCTCGCGCCGGCTGGCGCGCACCGCGGCGGCCAGCGCGGGGTCGTAGCAGCCGCGCACGGTGACTTCCAGTAGCACGTCGCTGAGCACGTCGCTCAGCTGCGCCGGCAGTAGTGAGCCGAGTTGCGCCAATCCGTCGGGAAGGGATTCCAAGCGAAGCAACAGGCGGCCATCGAGGCCGCGGTTCTCGAACGGGCGGTATTGCAGGGAGGACAGCGCGCCAAGCGGTGTCGGTTCGGCGGAGTTGCTCAGGGCCTGTGCCTGCAACTGCGGGGTTGCCGCCGAGCCGGGCAGCAGGTTGAACAGGCTCGCTTCCGCCGGTGCCTCGCGCACCAGGCGCACATAACCGAGCGCGCGCACCTGCGGGTCTGGATCTTCTTCGAAGCTGGCGCCGCCCCAGCGCGCGATGCGCTTGCGATAGGCCGCCACCGCATCGTCGAATACTTGCCCGATAGTGGCATTCAGGCTCAGGGCGTTGCCGCCGCCGGTGAGCAGCGCATTGATCAAATGGTCGCGCGCACTGTCGCGGTTGGCGGTGGGCACGATTTCGCCAGGAGTGGCGTGGGCAGCGCCGATCAGCAAGATGCCGAGGATGTCGCCCCACGGCGCCTGCATCAACGCCGATCTGGTGGCGGCACGCACCAGGTCCAGATCGACGAAGCCGCGCCCGTCGCGCAGAGGCTGGCCGGCGCCGGCGGTGGGAATGAAGAGCACTGCTTCGACGGCTGCCGCCACTGCGTCGGGCAGGGAGGGCGCATGCAGCTGGCTCTGCACCTCCGCCGGGAATTGCAGGAGTCTGTCGCGGTACTGCAGGCCGATGGGGTCCGGCAGTTTGAGCACGATCTCCACCAGCAAGGCCAGAACGTAGATCTCGTAGGTCTGCAGCGGCAGCGTCGGAAAGACGACCTGCAATGCCCGGGTCACGGCGGCATCGACCGCCGGCAACAGCACTGTGCTCTTGAAGACCGCCGCTGCGTCATCGCCGGGTACGAGGTTGGGCAGGCGCAGGAAGTCGGGCAGATCGATCGGCGGCGCCGCAGGGTTGGCGCGGCGCTTGACGCGGGTGCTCGAAGCCCCAAGGTGGGTAATGCTCAACGGAATGCCGGTGGAGGCCAGCAGCGTGGGCACGGTGGCGAAGAGGCCGCTGACGCGGATGTCCTTGAGTAGCACCCGGTACATGCCGGGGAACATGCGGTCGGTCAGCTGCGATTCATCCAGGTGGATCACCGCTTCGCGCCGCGTCAGGAAATCGCCGAACAGACCGCCAACGCCGCTGCCTAGCAGCCGCGCCAACGACAGCCGGTGGGTAACTTCGAGGTCCTTGCCGTCCTGCACGGTGGTGCGTTGCTGCTCCAGCTTGCCCAGGTCGCGTAGCAAAGCGGCCGCGGCGAAGCGGCCCGAGTCGGCGCCTCCAGGCAGCATCGGCGCCGCCGGCAGTTGATTGTCGTAGAGCTCCTGGATCACTTCGAACGCAGTGCCCAGCTCCGCACCGGCCGCTTGTTCGGCGGCGCCGGCAAGATCCCGCGCGCTGCGCAGCACGACATCGCGCGCATCGCGTAGCAGCGCCGCGGCGTCGTCCAGGTAGGCCTGCGGTGCGAGGTCTTTCAGCACGCGCAGCTCGTTGGCCAGGATGTCGAGCGACGGCACCGGACTTTGGTTGAGGATGAGGTTGGAGGCGCGCGCGAAAAGTTGCTGAATTTTCTTCACGACGTCGCCGAGTTCGTTTTTGAGCTCGCCGACCTTGGCCAGCAGCGGGCCGGTGAGCCAGGACAGCACCAGATGCACCAGCTCCTCCACCGCCAGCAGTACGGCGGCGGCGAGCAGTGCCGCGCTGAACGGGCCGCCGGCCAGCGAGATCACCAGGAAAGCCAGGATCGGCAGCACCAGGTAGGTGACAGCGATGGCGACGAACAGGCTCGAGTCGCTGCCGCTGAGCAGGCCGTTCAAGCGATCATGCACAGCGCTGCGGATCTTCTCCGTGAGCTGGCCGATTTCGCTGTCCAGCCCGGACTGCAGCTGCAGGAACGGATCGACGTCGGGTACGTCGGGAAGCTGAGGCGCGGCGGGCGTGTTGAGCAGCAGCGGCAGGTCGAAGCTTTCGAACACCGCGCCCATGGCCTGGCTGGTGCCGGCAACCACCTGCGACACCGCCGAACGCAACGGCGCGGTCATCCCGTCGATCTGCGCGTCGAGGTCCTGTAACGCTTTCTTGGCGGCATCCTTGATGCCTGCCTGGATGCCGGCGTCGGTGCCGAACGTGTGATCAAGGAATTTGCGCGTGCGGCTGAAGCTGGTGTCAGCGAAAATTGCGGCCGCCAGGTCACTGATCATTGCCTCGAACAGGCTGATCCAGAATCCGATTGGGCTGGTCGTCGCCAGGAACTCGAGCAGGCGTGGCAGCAGCAGAGCCTGTGCAGCGAGGTCTGCCATTGACGGCAGCAGGGAGTCGATGTCTTGCGAGGAGCCCAGATCCGCCAGGGAGGCCTTGATCGTGTTGATTTCGCTGAGCGCATTGATCAATGCGGGGTTGAGGACCTGCTCGGCGGCGGTGACCTTGACCATCGCCAGCTGCATCAGTTCGCTGATGTGTTGCTCGAACTGCAGCGCTGAGCCGGCCGAGCGGATCGCCAGCTCCTTGACGTATTCATAGCGCCACTTGTCGGCGGTGCGCGTGGCTGCCTCCACCAGTGGTAGCGCCGGCGCCGCCAGCGGGTCGAGCAGCAGCACCGGA
This sequence comes from Nevskia soli DSM 19509, assembly GCF_000711955.1. GTDB lineage: Bacteria > Pseudomonadota > Gammaproteobacteria > Nevskiales > Nevskiaceae > Nevskia > Nevskia soli. The sequence continues at coordinate 155,844 of NZ_JONR01000009.1, read as the reverse complement.
TCGGACGACAGCGCGGGAAGCGTAGGCGCAAAGGCGCCGCTGCCGGACAACGCGGTCGGCGTCACCGCATTGGACGCGCCCTCGGCGCTGCTGCCGGCCAGATTGGTGGCGTGGACATCGAAGGTGTAGGCGGTACCTGGCGTCAATGCTGGAAACACTGCGATGGTGGCCGGCCCGACATTGAGCGGCTTTTGCGCGGTTCCGCCGATGAGCGGTGTGACGGTGTAGCCGAGCACCAGTTCGGCCGCGGGACGTGCATCCCAGCTGACGCTGGCGGACGCAATATGCGCGACCGCTTTTACGTTTTGCGGCACGCCTGGCGGCGCCGACGGCAGCAGCGGCTGCTGCGGCTGCGCGGGCGGCACCGGCGACTTGCGCGGTGGGCGCAACAGCGTGGGCAGATTACGCGCAACCACGGCGCGGAAATACTGCTCGTTGGAGCGTTGCTCCAGCATCGCCCGCGCCGCCGGCGGCAAAGCCTGCGCCCGCTTGCGTAAGTCGCGCGCGACGCGCAGGTATGCGGCCTCGGCCGTCGGCAGCAACTTCTGGCGCGAGCCTGGATTGGCCGCGGCATAGCGCAGCAGGGCATCGAGGTCTTTTGGATCTGTGACGCTGGCGACCGATTTGAGCGTAGTGGACTTGGCCGCAGGCTTGGCAGACCGGACGGTGCTGCGCACCGGACGCTTCGAGTTGGACGTTCCCCTGGTGGCCATGCTTCCCCCATTCCTTGGTGGTGCAGCGCGTGAACAGAACCTTAGCAGAGCTGCGCGATTCTGAGATGCGAACCAGGTCGCACTATTGTCAGCGGTGGCGAAGCAGTCTCGTTGGCCGGGGTGCCGTGCTCAGCTTTTTTCAGCGATTTCATCTATCCGGTGGATGGGGTCCACCGCGCCGGGCGGAGCCGCCGCAAGCGCAGCGGCTGCCGTCGCCAAGTCGATGCCCGCGGCAATGAACAGCGGTCCGGCAACCAGCGGCTGCACTGATGCGGCAACGGAGCGTAGTCACAGACGCTGCTGGGCCGCCTATCCCATCCCTGTGACATCATAGAAACCGGCGGCGATTCCTATCGATTCAAGCACAGGAACCGTGCGGAAAAAAACCCAAATCCTAATCAACGTGGTGGGTTACTTTTAGATGCAAATCAGGGTCGGTTTTCTGTGCGCGCGGCGCATCGCTTGAGCGGCCCTTTGGGGCGCCGAATATTCGGATCTGAACGGCACGTTTTGGCCCGCTGCGTTGGAATGGCGAAATCTCGAAAGCAGCCGCTGAGCGTGCCTACCGGCAGGGATTCGGAAGGCGCACAGGCATTCCGAATGTGAAATGGAAGGCGTAAAGGCATTCCATTTGTCGAATGTGAACTAAGGTTCAGATGGTCAGTAACGCCACAATGGGACAATGGGCTCGTATGCATTGCATCAACAATGCGCCTGCCACAGGTAAGACTTGTCCACATGTTTGGCTACCATTACTTTTTTGGCCAGCGAAACTAAGGACCAATCGGCCGCAATTGGCCCGGCCACCCAACGCCGGCCTATGGAACGTCAACACATTCTTCACAAGCTAAGGTGGTCGGGCTGACTCGACTGAAACCTGTGGCAATTTCGTTGGGAAGCGCCGCTGATGCCGTAGTCCTCAGACCGCGACTGTGGATGTCGAATCAACCTCGTTGGATTGATATGGATCAAGGCGAGGCTCCCGGAGGAATGGCGATACTTGAATAAATCATCGCCGAAGGGGGGCGTCGTTCGCTGCTCGACTCCAAATTCCGTACTGCAAGATTTTTTTGAGCGTCCCGGCCATAGATACCTACGAATCCAAGCACCACGCCACAAACGGCCCTGGCGCGAGGCGTTGCGCTGCGTTCGAAATTGGCGCAGCCCTGACCTCGGTGCTGATACTGGCAAGTTGCGCGTCTCTGGACCCCCATACTGGTCCGCCATCACTGCCTGTAACAGCTACCTATCCCGCTGACGCCATTGACCCCCGGACCGATGCGGGCCAAGACGCTGCCAGCGTCGGCTGGCGTGACTACTTTGCCGATCCTCGCCTGCAGGATTTAATCAGCCAGGCTCTGGACCATAACCGGGACCTGCGTATCGCGGTGCTGCGCGTCGAGGAAGCCCGTGCCAGCTACGGCATCAAGCGAGCCGACCAGTTCCCGGCGTTCAGTCTCGGCGCCTTCGGAATCCGGACCCGCCTGCCGGCCAACGGTTTGACCGGACAGCCGTTGATCCTCACCGAGTACGACGTCGGGCTCAGCGAGCTGGCATGGGAGGTCGACTTCTGGGGGCGTGTGCATAGCCTCAAGGAAGCGGCACTGGAGAGCTACCTGGCAACCGACGAAGCGCGGCGGGGAGCCACGATCAGCCTGATCGAACAGGTAGCGAACGGCTACTTGAGCCTGCGCGAACTGGATGAGCGGCTGGCGCTGGCGCAACAAACGGTGGTCAGCCGCGAAGAGTCATTCCGAATCTTCAAGCGGCGCTTCGAGGTCGGCTCGATCTCCAAGCTGGACCTGACCCAGGTGGAAACGCTTCTGGCACAGGCGCAGGCGCTGAATGCGCAACTCGAACAAGAGCGTGCCGGGCAGGCGCATGCCCTGGCGCTGCTGATTGGCGTGCCCATCGATCTGGCGCCGGCGGTCGATGATTTCGACGATCGGGCAGTGCTTTACGAATTGCGCGGGGGCCTGCCCTCGGACCTGCTCAACAACCGTCCAGATATCATGGCCGCCGAACACCAGCTCAAGGCGTCGAGCGCCAACGTGGGCGCGGCGCGCGCCGCTTTTTTTCCACGCGTGACGTTGACTGGCTCGATTGGTACCACCAGCGCCGGGCTGGATGGGTTATTCGAAGGTGGCAGTCGCAGCTGGACCTTCCTGCCCAGCATTTCGCTGCCGATCTTCGATGGTGGGCGCAACAGCGCCAACCTCGATCTGGCCAGGGTCCGCGATAACCTGGCGGTCGCTAATTACGAAAAGACCGTGCAGGCCGCCTTCCGGGATGTTTCCGATGCCCTGTCGTCGCGCCAATGGTTGACCGAGCAAGTGCGCATCCAGCGAGCCACTCTGGCAACGCAGACCGAGCGCGCCCGACTGGCCAAGCTGCGGTACGACAACGGCGCCGCCGCGTTCCTGGAGGTGCTGGATGCACAGCGCGACCTGCTGTCGGCGCAACAGTTGCTGGTCCAGGCGCGGCGGGCGTTGCTGTCCAGCCGCGTCAGCCTTTATGCGGCTCTGGGGGGTGGTGCGCAGGAAGCCACCATTCCCTCCGAGGAGTCCGCTCCCATAAATTCGGCTTCTCATTGACGTCTGGCGTTCGATCATGACCCCACAGCACAGGAACCAACTGACATTTCTGGCCGTCACCGCCGTCGTCGCGGTGATTGCTTGGTTGGCTTGGACCGCCTTGAAGCCTACGGGTCCGGGTACGAGCTTTGTTAGCGGCAACGGCCGTATCGAAGCCACGGAAATCGACATCGCCACCAAGCTTGCCGGACGGGTGCAGGATGTCCTGGTCAACGAAGGTGACTTCGTACGGGCCGGTCAGCCGCTGGCGAACATGCAAAGCGATGTGCTCGAAGCGCAGCGCGACGAGGCGCGTGCTAGGTACAGGGAGGCGGTGAACTCGGTCAATACCGCGCAGGCACAGGTAGCCATGCGCAAGAGTGACAAAGCCGTGGCGCAAGCCGTGGTGGCGCAGCGCGAAAGCGAACTGGATGCCGCCCGGCGCCGGCTGGCGCGCTCCTCGACGCTCTCTGGCGAAGGGGCTGCATCGATTCAGGAACTCGATGACGATCGCGCACGGATGCGCGGTGCCCAGGCTGCGCTTACTGCTGCGCAAGCCCAGGTCAACGCGGCGCAGGCCGCGATCGAAGCCGCACAGTCGCAGGTGATCGGCGCCGGTTCCAGCGTGGCGGCAGCGGAGGCCACCATTGCACGCATCGACGCTGACATCCAGGACAGCCTGCTCAGGTCGCCGCGCGACGGGCGCGTGCAGTACCGCATCGCCCAGCCCGGCGAAGTGCTTGGCGCGGGAGGCCGGGTGCTGAATGTAGTCGACCTCGGCGATGTCTACATGACTTTTTTCCTACCCGAGACCGCGGCCGGCAGGGTGGCCCTGGGCAGCGAGGTGCATATCGTGCTCGATGCCGCCCCGCAATTCGTGATTCCCGCCAGGGTCTCCTATGTCTCCAGCACGGCGCAGTTCACGCCCAAGACCGTGGAGACGGCCAGTGAGCGCCAGAAGCTGATGTTCCGTGTCAAGGCGCAGATCGCTCGCGACCTGTTGGAGAAGCATCTGACGATGGTCAAGACCGGCCTGCCCGGCGTCGCCTGGATCAAGCTTGATGATCAGGCAACGTGGCCGGCGGGCCTTGGGGTCAAGATTTCGGAATGACGCCCGGACTTCCTCAGGGAGCGGCTCCGGGCTTCGCCAGGGCGACATCGGACCCCGCGGCAGTTGCCAGTCTGTCCGACGTTACCTTGCGCTATGGCAAATCCGTCGCCCTGGACGGCGTCACCCTGGACATTCCCGCCGGCCGCATGGTCGGGCTGATCGGCCCGGACGGCGTAGGCAAGTCCAGCCTGCTGTCGTTGCTTGCCGGTGCGCGAGCCGTTCAGCGGGGTCGCGTGCATGTGCTGGGTGGCGACATGGCCAGCGCCGGCCACCGAAACCGGGTCTGTCCCAACATTGCCTATATGCCGCAGGGCCTAGGCAAGAATCTCTATCCGACGCTGTCCGTGGAGGAGAACCTGCAGTTCTTCGGACGCGTGTTCGGTCATAACGCGGCAGAACGCCGCCTCCGTATCGACGAACTCACCCGCAGTACAGGGCTATATCCGTTCCTGTCGCGCCCGGTCGGTAAACTGTCCGGCGGCATGAAACAGAAGCTGGGGCTGTGCTGCGCGCTGATCCATGACCCGCAGCTTCTGATTCTCGACGAGCCGACGACCGGCGTCGACCCGCTGGCGCGGGCGCAGTTCTGGGACCTGATCGCGCGCATCCGCATGCAATCTCCGGGTATGAGCGTAATTGTAGCGACGGCCTATATGGACGAGGCGCAGCGCTTCGACTGGCTGGTCGCCATGAGCGACGGCAGGGTACTGGCCACGGGCACTCCGCAGGAGTTGCTCGCGCGTGCTGGCTGCACCTCGCTGGAGGCGGCCTTCATCGCGCTGTTGCCGGAGAAGCAACGCCGCGCACACCATCCAGTGACGATGACGCCGCTGGCGGACGGAGCCAACGCCGAGGTCGCCATCGAGGCGAAGGACCTGACCATGCGCTTCGGCGATTTCGTCGCGGTGGATCATGTCAGTTTCAGCATCCGCCGCGGCGAAATTTTCGGCTTCATCGGCTCCAACGGCTGCGGCAAGTCCACTACCATGAAGATGCTGACGGGCCTGCTGCCCGCCAGTGAAGGCCATGCATGGCTGCTCGGCAAAGAAGTCGATCCGAAGGACATGGCGACACGCCAGCGCGTGGGTTATATGTCACAGGCGTTCTCACTGTATTCGGAACTGACGGTGCACCAGAATCTGGTCCTGCACGCACGCTTGTTCCGGATGCCGCAGGCGGAAATTGCGCACCGCGTCGACGAAATGGTGGCGCGCTTCGGCCTGGAAGAGGCCCTGGATTCGCTCCCCGCAAGCTTGCCTCTGGGCGTGCGGCAGCGTCTGTCACTGGCCGTGGCGATGGTGCACAGGCCGGACCTCCTGATCCTGGACGAGCCGACGTCGGGCGTGGATCCGATCGCCCGGGACGGTTTCTGGCAATTGATGATCGACCTGGCGCGCAAGGACCGGGTGACGATTTTCATCTCAACCCATTTCATGAACGAGGCCGAGCGATGCGACCGCATCTCGCTGATGCACGCCGGCCGCGTATTGGTCAACGACGTGCCGGCCGAGTTGATTCGCAAACGCGGCGCCGACACGCTGGAGCAGGCCTTCATCAGCTATCTGAAGGAAGCTGCGGGCGATGCCGTCGGGCCTGCTCCGGATCCGGCGCCTGCGGCGACACGTCCCCTTGTGGCCGCGACCCGCCCTCGGTGCCGCTTCAGCTTTGGCCGCGCCTGGAGCTACACCCTGCGCGAGACGCTGGAACTGCGGCGTGACCCGGTGCGCGCCACGCTGGCGCTCCTCGGCACCGCGATCCTGATGTTCATCGTCGGCTACGGCATCAGCATGGATGTGGAGGACCTCAGCTACGCAGTGCTCGACCGTGACCAGACCGGGCTGAGCCAGAACTACGCGCTGAACCTCTCCGGTTCGCGCTACTTCATAGAGCAGGCGCCGATCAAGGATTACGCCGACCTCGATCAGCGCATGCGGGCTGGCAAGCTGGCCCTGGCCATCGAGATCCCCGCAGGCTTTGCCCGCGACCTCGAACGCGGCAAGCCGGTACAGGTTGGCGCCTGGGTCGATGGTGCGATGCCGCAGCGCGGGGAAACGGCGGTGGGCTATGTGCAAGGTATGCACCTGGGCTGGATGCTCGACATGGCTGTACACCGCCTCGGCCAGACCTTGGGTTTGGGCACGGCAACGATCGAGACCCGCTTCCGCTACAACCCCGATGTTAGAAGCATGCCGGCCATGGTGCCTGCAGTGATCCCGCTTCTGCTGCTGATGATCCCGGCCATGCTGGCTGCGCTTTCAGTGGTGCGTGAAAAGGAACTAGGCTCGATCATCAACCTCTACGTCACCCCGGTAACTCCCAGCGAGTTTCTCCTTGGCAAGCAGTTGCCCTATGTCGTACTGGCAATGTTCAATTTCCTGCTCATGACGGTGATGGCCATTACCGTCTTCGGCGTACCGGTCAAGGGGAGCTTCCTGACATTGACCGCGGCGGCCTTGCTATATGTGATGTTTTCGACCGGGGTCGGGCTCTTTGCATCCACATTCACGCGCAGCCAGATCGCGGCGATCTTTGCCACCATGATCGGCACCATGATTCCGGCTATTCAGTATGCGGGCATGATCAATCCAGTGTCCTCACTAGAAGGATTCGGCGCCGTCATCGGCAACATTTACCCGGCAACGCACTTCCTGACCATCAGTCGCGGCGTATTCAGCAAGGCCCTGGACTATTCCGGCCTGCACGCTTCATTCTGGCCATTGCTGCTGTCGGTGCCCGTGACCCTCGGCCTGTCCATAGCACTCCTGAAAAAGCAGGATACGTGATGACTATGCCGCTTATCGCGAATATCTACCGCCTGGGCATCAAGGAGTTGTGGAGCCTGGCGCGCGATCCGATCATGCTGATCCTGATCGTCTATACCTTCACCGGGTCGATCTACGTTGCCGCTACTGCGATGCCTGAAACGCTTCACAAGGCGCCAATTGCCATTGTCGATGAAGACGCCTCGCCGCTGTCGGCCCGCATCGTCTCGGCCTTCTATCCTCCGCATTTCACCTCGCCGGCGATGATTCCACCGGCCGCGGTTGATCCGGGCATGGATGCCGGGAACTACACGTTCGCATTGGATATTCCACCGAACTTCCAACGCGACGTATTGGCCGGAAAGTCGCCGGGGATCCAGCTCAACGTCGATGCCACGCGCATGAGCCAGGCCTTCATCGGCAGCAGCTATATCCAGAAAATGGTGCTGGACGAAGTCGACGACTTCGCGCAGCGCTACAGTGGCAGCGCCGCGCCGCCGGTTGGTCTTGCCTTGCGCGTGCGTTTCAATCCCAACCTGGAGCAGGCCTGGTTTGGCGCGCTGATGGAAATCATCAACAACGTCACCATGTTGTCGATCATCCTGACCGGCGCGGCACTGATTCGGGAGCGCGAGCACGGCACCATCGAGCACCTATTGGTGATGCCGGTGACACCGGGCGAAATCATGCTGGCGAAGATCTGGTCGATGGGCTTGGTGGTGCTGGTGGCTGCCACTGCCGCCCTTGAGTTGATCGTGCGGGGCGCGCTGCATGTCCCGATCGAAGGCTCGGTGCCGCTTTTTCTGGCCGGCGCGGCGCTGGATCTTTTCGCCACCACTTCGCTCGGCATCTTCATGGCTACACTGGCGCGCTCGATGCCACAGTTCGGTATGCTGGCGATACTGGTTCTGCTGCCGCTGCAAATGCTTTCCGGCGGCATCACGCCGCGTGAAAGCATGCCCGGGGTGGTGCAGGATCTGATGGAGGGCGCGCCAACCACGCATTTTGTGGCTGTTGGCCAGGCCATTCTCTTCCGCGGTGCCGGGCTCGACGTGGTCTGGCCGCAGTTCCTTTTTCTTGCTGCGATTGGCACTGTGTTCTTCTTTATCTCGTTGATTCGCTTCCGCAAGGTTATCAGTCAGATGGGCTGAGACTGATCGATCAGTTTGAAGGGTCCTTCGCGTTATGCCTAATGTAAGTGCCGGCGATATGCAGCTGCGAATCGGCCGGGGTGCATCAATATTGACATGCGCACGCACTTCGTTTGATCGGCGGCTAGCCGTCTGTCGCTTCGCCATGCACGTTCGTCGCCGCCGCAAATAGATGCAAATGTATTGGATCGGTAGTCGCGTCCAATACAGTCTCCTCCAGAAAGGCATAGTGCCTTTCTAAACATTTGCCCCCTTGTTACGGGGGCATTTTTTTGGTGCGCCCTGGAGGGCGCACCAGCGACTTCACATACGTAATCGACAATATTTGGGAGGTCGGCAACGACAAAATGATCCAGCAGGCCCAGAGAATTGAAGATCAGCATGGCCATCGTATAAGTGGTCCAGCGTTGCTCGCGATTCGCATCGACACAGGCCAAGCGGTAGCGCAGGCGTTCGACCAGCACCAGCAGCGGGCCCAGCATTGGTGGCCTTGCCTTCGAACACGCGATATATGTAGCCGCCGAGCGGGCGCGTCAGCAAAGCAAAGAACGCCAGGATCTGGCCCCATCCGTTGAGGGTCATCGGCATCCCTGCGGACGCAACCGTGCACATACAGCAGCCAATGGCTGCACCGTCATGCCGCATCTCCCGGACAGGTCGGCAAAACAGAAGGCGACGAAGGAACGACGGCGAATATTAACGAGCTGCCGACCCGACAGCGCATTGTGCCCAACCAAGTCAGGAAGCGCACTACTACCGATCACATGCGTCCAAGTCACCGCGGCGGAAAGCCGCGGACGTCGGCTACTTGGTCCTCCGGGCGACGTAGCAGGAAAACATTGAGGCGAAAAGTCCCACCACCACTAAGAGCCTGTAACAGAATGAATCGCGCCTGCGACGGCGGTCATTTTTGCGCAGTGCAAGTCGGACAGGGTGCGGCATGGTGATTCCATGGTGCGCTCTGGCCGGCGCAGCACTGCGCAAAAATGGCCCCGTCCCGGAGGGTTGCGCCCAAAATCGCGTCAGGGCGGCCCCGACACGGTGCCCGAGCGTAACGAAGTGGGTGCGGGAGGGGCCGCCTTCGCCCGCTCCCGCACCCACGCTGACGCGGCACCGTGTCGCGGGCGATCGTTGTCAGCCCCAGCCATGGAATCACCATGGCTGGGGCCTCCGCCTTGCCTGACGCGATTTTGGACTGCAACGCAGGCGCGATTCATTCTGTTACAGGCTCTTAGGGCCTGGAGCGCCCCCACCGGCTTCGCTTTGCAGCCAGGCCGCAAAGTGCTGTACTTCCGGACGCAACGCCGCGGCGGCTTCCATCACCACGTAGTAGGCCCGCGAGGAACGCGGCCGGCGGCCGAGATAGCGCGCTTCCTCGAACGGCGCCACCAATTGGCCGCGCCGCAGCTGCCGCTCCATCAGCGGCAGTCGCCCCAGCGCCACGCCGTGCCCCTCGACGGCGGCATTGATCACCTGGTCGTAATGGCTGAAGCGCAGCACGCCGGCCGGTTCCAGGCCCGGCAGGCCCATCGCCTCCAGCCAGGTTTCCCAGTCGAGGATGGCCTGGCGCGGCGGGGTGTCGTCGAAGTGCAGCAGCACATGGTGGCGCAAGTCGGCGGGCTCGTTCAGGGGCCGGGCGGGGTCCTTCAGCAGGTCCGGGCTGCACATCGGCAGGATGTCCTCGCCGAACAGGCGCGGCGCCCTGGCCGGCGCGCGCTCCGGCGGGCAATAGCGGATCGCCACGTCGATGCGCCCGCGGGTCAGGTCGACCACCGAGCTGTTGGCGGAGATGCGCACGTCGACGCCCGGCCAGGCCTGGCGGAAGGACGGCAGGCGCGGCACCAGCCATAGCGAGGCGAAGCTGACCGTGGTGGTGACGGTGACCATGTGCGAGCGTTCCGGCGAGATGCGCTCCAGGGTCTCGCTCAGGTCGTTGAGCATGGTGATGGCGGTCTGCTGCAGCAACTGCCCCGCCTCGGTCAGCAGCAGGGCGCGGTGGCGCCGCTGGAACAGCGGCTGCCCCAGGTGCTGCTCCAGCGCCTGGATCTGGCGGCTGACGGCCGACTGCGTCAGGTGCAGCTCGTCCGCCGCCTTGGTGAAGCTGAGATGCCGCGCGGCCGCTTCGAAGCCGCGGATCAGGTCAAGCGGCGGCAGACGCTTTTGCATGCGCACGGCTCATGTCAGATGTTCCAAACAATCGTTTGAAGGAGCCTCGCCGCAGGCGCAATATCCTCGCGCCGCAAAGGCTCTCCGTCCTCCATCATTGCATACGACAGGCGCATGCAACAGGGCGCCGGGGCAGCGCAGCAAGGAGCATCTCCATGAGTCCAGCCACCACCCTTCCCCTCCCTGGCCGCATGCGGCCGCAAGTCCGCACCGGCAGGCCGCGCCAAACCGCCCTCGCCGGCTGGCTGCGCCGGCTGCAGCAGACCTACAGCCGCGCCGCCCTGCTGGATCTGCACCGGTGAGCCGCCCGACCATGGCCGGCGCGGCCGGGGGCGACGGCGATCCGCTGCGCGAGTTGCTGCGCGATACCTTCCTGCTGCTCGGCGCCATCGGCGCCTCGTTGACGCTGGTCATGCTGCTGTCGCTGCTGTTGCCCGATCATACGCAGCAGCAGCGTGCGGCCACGCCAGTAGAACCCGTGGCGGAACACCAGGTCGTCGCCCGCCAGACGCCCCGCCTCGCGCCATGGCGGAATGCGGCGCAGCAGTAAAGCCCGGCACCGCAATCCCCGTCGCACGAGCCCTCGGGATTGCAGGGACGGTTCCTGCGACAGCCCTCATGGCATACGCCGCGATCCGCGAGATCCAAACGCAGCGAATCGCGAGAATGGCTGCCACCGGAAACAGAAAAGCCGGGGCAAGCCCCGGCTTTTACTGGACGCTGGGCTAGGGCCTCAATTCCGCTTCATCGAATCGAAGAACTCGGCATTGGTCTTGGTGCCGCGCATGCGGTCGAACAGCAGCTCCATCGCCGCCAGCTCGTCCATCTGGTGCAGCAGCTTGCGCAGGATCCACACCTTCTGCAGCTCGTTCGGCTCGAGCATGAGCTCCTCTTTACGAGTGCCGGAACGGTTGATGTTGATGGCCGGGAACACGCGCTTCTCGGCGATGCGGCGCTCCAGGTGGAGCTCCATGTTGCCGGTGCCCTTGAATTCCTCGTAGATGACTTCGTCCATCTTCGAGCCAGTGTCGATCAGCGCGGTGGCGATGATGGTCAGCGAGCCGCCTTCCTCGATGTTGCGCGCGGCGCCGAAGAAGCGCTTGGGCTTCTGCAGGGCGTTGGCATCGACACCGCCGGTCAGCACCTTGCCCGAGGAGGGAGCAACGGTGTTGTAGGCGCGGGCCAGGCGGGTGATGGAGTCGAGCAGGATGACCACGTCGCGCTTGTGCTCGACCAGGCGCTTGGCCTTCTCGATCACCATTTCCGCGACCTGCACGTGGCGGGTGGCCGGCTCGTCGAAGGTCGAGCTGATCACTTCGCCGCGCACGGTGCGCTGCATGTCGGTGACTTCTTCCGGGCGCTCGTCGATCAGCAGCACGATGAGGTAGACGTCCGGGTAATTGGCGGCGATCGACTGTGCGATGTTCTGCATCAGCATGGTCTTGCCGGCCTTGGGCGGCGAGACGATCAGGCCGCGCTGGCCCTTGCCGAAGGGCGCGACGATGTCGATGACGCGCGCGGTGATGTCTTCGGTGGTGCCGTTGCCGCGTTCCATGACGAACCGTTCGTCGGCGAACAGCGGGGTCAGGTTCTCGAAGTTGACCTTCTTCTTGCTGACTTCGGGCGCTTCGTAGTTGATCGTGTCGACTTTGAGCAGCGCGAAGTAACGCTCGTTGTCCTTCGGCGGGCGGATGCGGCCGGCGACGGTGTCGCCGGTGCGCAGCGCGAAGCGGCGGATCTGGCTGGGGGAGATGTAGACGTCGTCCGGGCCGGCCAGGTAGGAACTGTCCGGGCCGCGCAGGAAGCCGTAGCCGTCGGACATGATTTCCAGCACGCCCTCGGCGAAAACATGGTCGCCGCGGCGGGCGGCGTGGCGCAGCAGCTGGAACACCACATCCTGCTTGCGCGCGCGGGCGATGTTCTCGATACCCATCGACTCCGCCGTTTCCAGCAGCTCGGCGGCGGTCTTGCGCTTGAGTTCGGCGATGTGGAGGGTTTTCGGCGGCTCCAGCGAGCGCGGATCGGTGCCGACTTCCTCTTCCTCGATGGTGACGGTGCCATCCTCGCCTACCACCTCGCGCCGGCGCGGCGGGGCCGCGACGGCTATTTCCTGCTCGTACTCGTCTTCCATCACATCGACAGGCGGCCGGCCATTACCGTTGTAATTGCCGTTGTAGTTGCCGTTATTGCCGTTGTTGTTGCCGCTGTTGCCGTTACTGTTCCCGGGGTTTCCGTTATTACCGCTGTCGCGGTTGTTATTGGAATACTGCGGGCGGCGACGATGCTTGATCATGAAATATGAGGGGGTGAGGCTTGGATTGGGCGGATGCCCCGCTTACGCGGCCGCTGACGCCAGGTGCGGTTGCACGAAAGCGGCCAGCTGGGCCTTGTGCACGGCGCCGACCTGGGTGGCAGCCACCTGGCCGTCCTTGAACAGGATCAGGGTGGGGATGCCGCGGATGGAGAATTTCGGCGGAGTTTGCGGATTTTCGTCGACGTTAAGCTTGACGATCTTCAATTTGCCGGCAGATTCGGCGGCGATCTGCTCCAGCACCGGAGCGATCATGCGGCACGGGCCGCACCATTCCGCCCAGAAGTCCACCAGCACGGGGACGGACGACTTCAGCACGTCCTGGTCAAAGGAAGCGTCGGTAACAGGCGAGATATGTTCACTCATTTCATGACTCCGGTTTAACCCGATTGGGAAGTCCAAACAGGGGCGGCGGCATGCCGCATGCCGTCGAGAGTGGGGCGGACGCGCGGCAATTCAATGCGCGTTCCGAAATGATCTGATTTAAGATACTGGAAGAATTTCCGCGAATCGGCTGTATGCACGTGTCATTCGTGACCCGGAAGACGCGGCAGCCGCTTTGATTAAGCCTATTTCAATCCAACTGAAGAGCAAATGCAAGCCTCCGACGGCACCGACGCTCCACTATTCGTAAGACCACAGCATCTGAGCGAGGTTTCGTTCGATAGCCTGCCGCTGCATCCCACCCTCAAATCCGGCCTCGCCGAGCTTGGCTTCACCCATTGCACGCCGATCCAGGCCGCGACGCTGCCTTTGGCCCTCCAGGGCCAGGATCTGGCCGGACAGGCCCAGACCGGCACCGGCAAGACCGCCGCCTTCCTGCTGGCGACGATGAACCACCTGCTGACCCAGCCGCGGGTGGGCGAGGACGGCCAGCCCCGCGCCTACATGCTGGCGCCGACGCGCGAACTGGCACTGCAAATCTACAATGACGCACTCCAGCTTGGTGCGCACACCGGCCTGCGCCTGGCGGTGATCTATGGCGGCACCGGCTACGAAGCGCAGAAGCAAACCCTTGCCGCCGGCGTCGACATCCTGATCGGCACCCCCGGCCGCATGATCGACTTCTTCAAGCAGGGGCTGTACGTGCTGAAGGGCGTCGAGGTCCTTGTTTTGGACGAAGCCGACCGCATGTTCGACCTGGGCTTCATCGACGACATCCGCTACCTGATGCGGCGCATGCCCAAGCCCGGCGCGCGCCAGAACTACCTGTTCTCGGCCACCCTCTCGCACCGCGTGCTGGAACTGGCCTACGAGCACATGAACAACCCGGCGCGGATCCAGATCGAGCCGGAGCAGGTCACCGCCGAGCGCGTGCGCCAGGTGCTGATCCACGTCGCCAACGACGAGAAGCTGCCCCTGCTGGTCGGCCTGATGCGGCAGAAGGCCATGACCCGCACGCTGGTGTTCGTCAACACCAAGCGCGGCGCCGAGGAAGTCGAAGCCGCGCTCAAGGCCAACGGCTACGAGGCGGGCGTGCTCTCCGGCGACGTGCCGCAGAACAAGCGCGAGCGCCTGCTGGGCGAGTTCAAGCTGGGTCAGCTGCCGGTGCTGGTGGCGACCGACGTCGCCGCCCGCGGCCTGCACATCCCGGACGTGACCCACGTCATCAACTTCGACCTGCCGCAGGATGCCGAGGACTACGTGCACCGCATCGGCCGCACCGCGCGTGCCGGCGCCTCCGGCGACGCCATCTCGCTGTGCTGCGAGACCTACGTCTACTCGCTGCCGGATATCGAGAAGCTGATCGGCATGCGCATCCCGCAGACGCCGCTGACGCCGGAGCTGATGCCGCCGGATTACATCGTGCCGCCGCGCATCCATCGCGACCGCTCGGGCAAGCCGCCGCGGCGTGGTGGTGGTGGGCGTCCGGGTGGTGGGGGCAGACGGCCGGAGCGGAGTACACGGCCGGTGCGGCGGTAGGAAGGAGTTGTGCTGCCTCAGCCGATCGGCAGCAAATGTTCCAACCGATCCACCGCCGTGAACTCCTCAATCACCCGCTTCGGCTGCGAAGAATCCGGATGGCGGATCGCCACCACGGCCTCGAATCCATAGTCGCGCGCCGCGCGCAGCACCGGCAAGCTGTCGTCGGCAAACAGCGCCCGCCGCGGCTCGAAGCCGTTCTGCGCGCGTAGCGCCGGCCAGAAGCGCGGATCTTCCTTCGGCGCGCCGAAGTCGTGCGCGCAGAGGATGCGGTCGAAGTGACCCGCCAAACCGGTCTGGGCCATCTTCAGCTGCCAGCTGTCGCGGTGCGCGTTGGTCACCAGCCACAAGCTGCGCCCGCTGGCGCGCACCGCGTCGAGGAAAGCCGTGCTGCCCGGCAGCACGGCAATTCGCTCGCGCACATCAGCCTTGAGCCTGGCCAGGTCGAGACCGGTGAGGCGACTCCAGTGGTCCAGGCAGTACCATTCCAGGCGGCCCTGCAGGCCGGTGAAGTGCGGCTCCAGCCGCAGCCTCGCTTCGTCCAGGGTGATGTTGTGCGCCTGGCCGTAGTGCAGCGGCACGACATCCCGCCAGAAATGGGTATCGAAGGCCAGGTCCAGCACGGTGCCGTCCATGTCCAGCAGCACATGGTCGATGCGCTTCCAGTCGACGATCTCGGCAACGGCGGTATCCATGCCGCTATGATAATCCCGGTTCTCTCTTTCAGCCCCCGCCCTCTCATGACGCTCGCCCCGCTGCTCGAACAATGCCTGTCCATCGCCGAAGAGGCCGGGCGCGCCATCCTGCAGGTGTACCAGACCGATTTCACGGTGACCGAGAAAGACGACCACTCGCCGCTGACCCAGGCGGACCTGGCGGCGCACCGCTGTATCGTGGAACGGCTGGGCGCCTTGGAGCCGGCCTATCCCTGCCTGTCCGAAGAAGCGGCGGACATTCCCTACGAGACGCGCCGGGCCTGGCGCCGCTACTGGCTGATCGACCCGCTCGACGGCACCAAGGAATTCGTCAAGCGCAACGGCGAATTCACCGTCAACATCGCCCTGATCGACGACGGCAGGCCGATCCTCGGCGTGGTGCACGCGCCGGTGCTGGGCGTGAGCTACCTCGCGGCGCAGGGCGTGGGCGCCTTCCGCATCCGCGAGGGACGGCGCGAGGCGATCCATACGCGCGCGACCGCGGCACGGCCGACGCTGGTGGTGAGCAAATCGCATCGCGACGCCGCGCTCGACGCCTTCCTCGCCCACGCGCCGGAACACGAAGCGCTGAGCCGCGGCAGCTCGCTCAAGTTCTGCCTGGTGGCGGAAGGCTCGGCCGACCTCTACCCGCGCACCGGCCCGACCTCGGAATGGGATACCGGCGCCGGCCAATGCGTGGCGGAACAGGCGGGCGCCACGGTGTGGACGCTGCCGGACTGGGCGCCGCTGCGCTACAACCAGAAGGAGGGATTGCTCAATCCGGGCTTCATCGTCATCGGCGAGCCGGCCTACGGCTGGCGCGAAAAGCTGAAAGCTGCCTGATGAAGCAGCCGGCGCGCCCGACGTTTCGCAAGCGTGTGCAGGGCACCCTGCGGGAGCTTGGAGCGGACCCGGCCCTGCTGCGCGCCCGCGGCCTGCCGCTGTTCGCCGATGCGCGGCAGCTGCGCTGCGTCGGGCTGGGCACGGACGGGCGCGACAAGTTCCTGCTGCCGCCGGCCGCCGCAGCCTGGCTGGCGATGCGCGAGGCGGCGCAAGGGGACGGCGTGGAACTGCTGCTGATTTCCGCCTTCCGCAGCTTCGAGTTCCAGCTGGCGCTGATCCGCGGCAAGCTGGCCAAGGGCCGCAGCATCGCGGAAATCCTCACGGTGAACGCCCCGCCCGGCTGCAGCGAGCACCACAGCGGCCGCGCGGTGGACATCGGCGAGCGCGACACACCGGCACTGGAGGAGGACTTCGAGCGCACCCGCGCTTTCGCCTGGCTCGGCGCCAACGCCGCGCGTTTCGGCTTCCACTTGTCCTACCCCCGTGGAAACAGTTACGGTTACCTGTACGAGCCCTGGCACTGGTGCTGGGGGAAAGAGGACAAGGACCGGTCCTGAACGGAATCGCGCCTTTCACGGCGCGAGCCTAAGTCTGTGAGCCCTCAAAAGGGGCGACAAAAGTTCTTTCAAATCTGGCGAGGAGGCGGACATGGATGCTCTCGCGACTGCACAGCCCGGCGTCGATTTCGGGCGCACCGCCACGGATTTCGCCCGGCACCGCGCCGGCTTCCCGCCCTCGCTGTTCGAACGCCTGCGCGAGCGCGGCATCGGCATTCCCGGGCAGCGCGCGCTCGACCTGGGCACCGGCACCGGCTCCATGGCGCGCGGCTTCGCCCGCAACGGCAGCCTGGTCACCGGCCTGGACGTCGCGCCGCTGCTGCTGGAGCAGGCGCGGGCACTGGACCGCGCCGAAGACCTGCACATCGACTACCGCGTCGCCCGCGCCGAAGCCACCGGCTTTCCCGACGCGCAGTTCGACCTGGTCAGCGCCGGGCAGTGCTGGCACTGGTTCGACCGGCCGCGCGCGGCGGCGGAGGTACGGCGCCTGCTGCGGCCGGGGGGACGGGTGCTGATCGCCCATTTCGACTGGCTGCCGCTGCCCGGCAACGTGGTCGCCGCCACCGAGGCGCTGATCCTCAAGCACAACCCGGCCTGGCACCTGGCCGGGGGCAGCGGCATCCACCCGCGCTGGTTCGCCGACCTGGCGCAGGCCGGCTTCGAGGAGCTGGAGTCGTTTTCCTACGACGAGATGGTGGTCTACAGCCGCGAAGCCTGGCGCGGGCGCATCCGCGCCAGTGCCGGCGTGGCGGCGAGCCTGCCGCCGGAGCGCGTGGCGCTGTTCGACCACGAGCATGCGGAGCTGCTGGAACGCAGCTTCCCGGCTGACCCGCTACGCGTGCCGCACCGGGTGTTCGCCCTGACCGGCGTCAAGGCCTGATCCTCACGCCGCTATAGAGCGACTTCGGAGAAATCCCGCGCCTGCGGGTGCTGCGCAAACGGCCTGGCCTTGGCATCGCGTAGCAACTGGCAGGTATGCATGCCGGCGGCGCGTGCCGCATCGAGTTCCTCGCCAACGTCGGAGAGGAACAGCACTTCTTCTCCCGGCAGCGCCAGTTCCTTCAGGATGGCCTGATAGGAGCCGGCCTCGCGCTTGCCGCCGATGCGCGTGTCGAAATAGCCGGAGAACAGGGGCGTGAGATCGCCGGCGTCGGAGTGGCCGAAGATCAGCTTCTGCGCCTCGACCGAACCGGAGGAATAGACGTAGAGCCGCCTGCCCTGGCCGTGCCAGAGGCGCAGATGGACAGGCGTATCCGGGTAGACGTGGCCCTTCAGCTCGCCGGCGGCGTAGCCCTGGGCCCAGATCATGCCCTGCAGGGCCTTCAGCGGGGTGGCCTTGCGGTCTTCGTCGATCCAGCGGGCCAGCACCGCGGCGGCGGCTTCCGTGTCCAGGGCGCGGCCTTCCAGCGCTGCCGTTTCGCGGATCTGCTCGGCCACCGCCGGCTCGGCCGCATGGGCATGCAGAAAAGCACGCAGGTGCGCCTTGGCATAAGGAAACAGGGACTGGTGCACGAAATCGATCGAGGAGGTGGTGCCCTCGATGTCGGTGACGATGGCTTTGATCATGGTGTGCGGATTCTGCCCCATTGCGAAAACGGTGTGGCGGAAACAAAACGGCCGCCTTGCGGCGGCCGTTTTCGGTTCAACGCATCAGGCGGCGTGCTGCAAATGGTAATGCGGCTCTTCCAGGCGCGGGAAGCGGTCGGCGATCTTGTCGCCGGTGTAGTTGGCCACCCAGCCTTCCGGCGTGATGAACAGGCGGATCGCCTTGAATTGCGGCTGCGGGCCCATGTCGAACCAGTGGCGCACCATCGACGGCACCGAGATCAGGTCGCCGCGCGTGCACAGCACGCCGTGGACGCGGCCACCCTGGCGGATGTAGAACAGGGACTCGCCTTCGACGAAGAAGCGCACTTCGAACTCGTCGTGGGTGTGCTCGCTCAGGAACTTCTGGCGCAGCGCTTCCTTCTGGGGGTTGTCCGGCTGCAGGCCGATGACGTCGACGGACTTGAAGCCGTACTGGTTCATCAGGCGGTTGACCGAGGTGCGGTAGGCCTCGATCACCTCGTCCTGGGTGGCGTGCGCGTCCAGCGCCTTGCTCGCCTCCCAGCGCTCGAACTGCACGCCGATCTTTTCCAGATGGGTGCGGATATCCTCGAAATCGGTGTACGTGGCGACCGGCTTGCCGGACTCCTCGTAAATACGCAGCTCACTCATAAATTTACCTCCCACTCCATAACTCGCATTCCAGCATGAATTCCAGCGCTTCGACGCGGTGCCGCGCCTGCGCCACGTTATCGCCCCAGGCGTAAAGCCCGTGGCCGGCGATTAAATACGCCGGTACTTTCATCTCCTCCTTCATGTGGGCTTCGACCCGGGCGCTCAAGCGAGCGATGTCCTGGTCGTTCCCGAATACCGGTATTCCGACCTGGGCAGCGGGATCGGGAAAACCGGGCAACAACTTCAGCAACTCGTAACCGGTCAGGATGATGCGGTCCAGCCGGCGCGACAGTACGGTGTTGGCGATGCTGTGTACGTGCAGCACCGCACCAATGGACGGGTCATGGCGGTAAAGCTGCGTGTGCAAGCCGGTCTCGTACGACGACTTGCGCCCGGCTTCCAGGGGTCGGCCGTCCATGTCGGCCACCAGGAAATCGGCCCGCTTCAGCTCGCCCTTGTGGACGCCGGAAGCGGTGATCAGCATCCGCTCAGACGACAAACGCGCCGAAAAGTTTCCCCCCGTGGCGGGAACCCAGCCGCGGCGATGAAACAGGGCGCCGGCATCGATCATGGCCTGCGCCAACGTGTCCTGCTGGAGGAGTCCGGAATCCATCATTCAAGCCTGTGGAGCGGGATGAACACTAGCGGCCAAGCCTACTCCTCCGCAATGACTATTTTTAGAACAAATAGTGAAAATGGCGCTTACGGGAGCTCTGGATTCCTGACGCCGCGTTCAACCTGGGCAAAGCATCGAAAAGCAAAAACCCGCCAAAGGCGGGCTTTTGCACTGCCGCAAAACGGCTGCGGCCTACTTGATCTTGGCTTCCTTGAACACGACATGCTTGCGCACGATCGGGTCGTACTTCTTGAACTCGAACTTGTCGGGCGTGTTCTTCTTGTTCTTGGTCGTGGTGTAGAAGAAACCGGTGTCGGCGGTCGACAGCAGCTTGATCTTCTCGCGTTCTTTTTTCTTGGCCATGGTGCGCTCCTATCAGACCTTTTCGCCGCGGGCACGCATTTCTGCGACCACGACTTCAAGGCCCTTCTTGTCGATGATGCGCATGCCGTTGGCGGAAACGCGCAGGCTCACGAAGCGCTGCTCGGTCTCGAGCCAGAAGCGATGCGTGTGCAGATTGGGCAGGAAGCGGCGACGACGCTTGTTGTTGGCATGAGACACCGTGTTACCAACAATCGGCTTCTTACCGGTGACTTGGCAGACTCTGGACATGGGAGGACCCGGGAACGCTTTCCGCAAAAGGGCGCAGATCATAGCTTCCCGGCCGCCGGGAAGCAACCATTTGCTGCAAATAGTACGGTGCGGGGCGGATCCGTTTCGACGCGACGATGCCGGCCCTGATTTTCCTGGCTTCCGCGGAGTATTTCCGGCGACTTTGCCGGGCGTGGTGTGTTTGCATATAATCACCACATGAGCACCACCCGCTTTACCGTCACCCTCCCAGCGACCCGCTACGCGGCGTTGAAGGAAACCGCTGCCCGTCAGGGCAAGACGATGGCGGAAATCATCAACGAAAGCCTGGATCTGTACGGTGTGAAATCCAAAGCCGCCGCTCTGGACCTGCTGGAGAAAGCACGCCAGCGGGCGGCACTGCCGGAAGACCAGGCGATGCAACTGGCTGTCGCCGAGACCCGCGCGCAACGCGCCAGGAAATGAGCGCGCTGTATGTGATCGACACCAACGTCGTGGTGTCGGCGCTGCTGACGGCGAATCCCGATTCCCCGCCGGTCGTGATCCTCCAGCGCATGCTGGGCGGAGAATTGCGCTATCTCCTTTCGACGGATTTGCTGGCGGAATACCGCTCGGTGCTGTTGCGGCCCAGGCTGATGCGCAAACACGGCCTGGATGAAACGGAACTGGACGAACTGCTGACCGAAATCGCCGCGAACGGCACGCATCGGGAGCCGCAATCCTCTCCCCCTTCACCCGATCCCAATGACGCGCATCTTCTGGCCCTGCTCGATTGTGAGCCCCGGGCCGTACTGGTATCAGGCGACGAATTGACCCTGTATGCCGTCACGCCGCGCAGCCGTTCCATGACACCGCGTGAGCTGGTGGAACACCTCGGCGCAAACGGGTAGAAGCACCTGCGCGGCTAAAGCCAGCCCCGCTCCGCAAAGGACACGGGATCGCCTTCGCCCACCACGAAGTGGTCCAGCACCCGGATATCGACCAGGCCGAGGGCATCCTGCAGCCGGCGAGTCAGGCTGCGGTCGGCGTCGCTGGGCTCGGCCACCCCGGAAGGGTGGTTATGCGCCAGGATCAGGGCCGCGGCGTTGTGCCGCAGGGCGGTCTTGACCACCTCGCGCGGGTAGACGCTGGCGGCGTTGAGGGTGCCGCGGGCCAGCACCTCGAAGGCCAGCACGCGGTGCTGGGTGTCGAGGAACAGGGCACCGAAGGCCTCGTGGTCGAGGTCGCGCAGGCGGGCGCGCAGGAAGCTCCTGGCCTGGGCCGGGTCTTTCAGCGCCGCCGGCTCGGCCAGCGCCTCCGCCAAGTGGCGGCGGGCGATTTCGAGCACCGCCTGCAACTGCACGAACTTGGCCTGGCCCAGGCCCTTGGCGGCGCAGAACTGCTTCTGGTCGGCGCGCAGCAGGGCGCGCAGGCTGCCAAAACGACCAATCAGTTCCCGCGCCAGGTCCACCGCGCTTTTGCCGGCCACGCCGGTGCGCAGGAAAATGGCCAGCAATTCGGCGTCGGACAAGGCCTGCGGGCCTCGTTGCAGCAATTTTTCGCGCGGGCGCTCGCCCTCGGGCCAGTTGCGGATGCTCATGCCGCCTCCCTTTGCTCTTGCAGCATCGGCGGCAGCGGGCAATGCAGGGCGGCACAGACCGCGCGCAACAGCTCCGCCTCTTCCAGGCTGGTCTTGCCGTCGGCGGCGATGGTCGCGCCCAGGGCTTCCAGCAGCAGGGCCTTGGCCGGCGGCTCCAGCTCGTCGAGCTTGCGCAAGGCCAGGTCCAGGTCCGAGGTCCAGGCGTCCGGCGAGGTGGGCTGGTAGACCAGGGTCTGGCGCAGCGGCAGGCGCTGCACGCCGGCGAGGAAGGCGCGCTGCGCGGAGGCCTGGTCGTCCTGGCCGAAGCCGGCGACGACCGACAGCAGGCAGCGGATCTCCTCGCCGCAGTCCTCCAGCTTGCGCCGGCCGATGGCGCCGGCCTGGGCCGGATTCAGCACTTCGGCCAGGTGCACGCGCAGCACCCGGCCGAGGCAGTACTCGAACACCGCGACGCGGCCGTCGGCGTAGATCAGCGCGATGACGGTTTTCATCAGCTGCATCAGCTGCTCGCGCGATTGCTGCCGCAGGCTGGGAATGGCGATGGCGGCCAGCGGCAGGCGCTGCGCCGGCACCAGACCCGCCAGGGCCGGCAGCAGGGCCGCGGAGGCGGCACCGTGCGCCGCGCCGAAATCCTTGTCGATGGCCTGCAGCTGCGCCGCCTGCACCGGCCCCGCTGTTGGTTCCAGCAGCAGGGCGAAGACCAGGTCGATGGCGCGCTGGCTGTCGTGCGCGGCCGCCAGCAGGTCGGACGGGAGAGCCTGGCGCAGGGCGGCTGCGCAGTCGTAGTGGGCGGCCCGCGGCTGCGCCACGCTGGCGGCGAGCGCGGCAGGCGCCATGGCGACGGCGGGACCGCCGCGTGTTGCCTGCGCCGAACCGCCGGCGAAATCCGACATCATCGGCCGCTCCTCGTCCACCGGCGCATACCCGGGCTCATTCCAGGTCTTGCCCAGTTCGGCCAGCTGCAGCGGGTTGAAATTCGGCTCCAGGGCCTTGATCCGCTTCAGCAGCGGCGGATGGGTGGCGAACAGCGCGGAATAGCCGATGCCGTCGCCGAACAGCATGTGGGCCACTTCCTCGCCCTGGGTGTTGTTCAGCCTGGAGCCGCCCGCGATGCCCGCGACTTTCTTCAGCGCTCCGGCGATGCCCTCGGTCTGGCGGGTGAACTGCACCGCCGAGGCGTCGGCCAGGTATTCGCGCTGGCGCGACACGCCGGCCTTGATCAGGCGGCCGAAGAACACGCCGATGTAGCCGATGGCGAACAGGCCCAGCGCGATGGCCAGGATGGCGCCGCCGCCCTTGCGGTCGCTCGGCCCGTATTGCAGCACCTTGCCGCCGATGATGCCCAGCACCAGGATGCCGAACAGCAGGCCCATCAGGCGGATGTTGAGCCGCATGTCGCCGTTGAGGATGTGGCTGAACTCGTGGGCGATGACGCCCTGCAGCTCGTCGCGGCTGAGCTTGTCCAGGGCGCCGCGCGTCACCGTGACCACCGCGTCGGACGGCGAGTAGCCGGCGGCGAAGGCGTTGATGCCGCTCTCCTGCTGCAGCAGGAAGATCTGCGGCACCGCCACGCCGGAGGCGATGGCGATCTCCTCCACCACGTTGCGCAGGCGACGCTGCGCCGGGTCCCGCGTATCCGGCGACACCAGGGTGGCCCCCAGCTCCTTCGCCACGGTGGCGCCGCCGCCGCTGAGCGCGGCGATGCGGTACAGGGTCGACAGGGCGATCACCGCCACTACCGCCAGCGAGGTGCCGGCCAGTATCGGCAGCACCGCCAGCGGCTGGGCCTGGGGCGAATGACGGCTGAAGCCCAGTGCCGCCAGCACCACCAGGTCGATGGCGCCGACGATGCCCGCCACCGCCAACAGGAACAGCAGCAGCAGCCCGCGCGAACGGCTGCGCACCTTGGCCTGCTGCTGGAAGAAGTCCATGAAGCGGTGGCTAGTGGTTAGTGACTAGTGGCCAGTAGTTCAGAGGCGGGGAGTCCGGCACTGAGCCGGCTCCACTAGTCACTGGCCACTGATCACTAGCCACTGGTTTCTACTGGAACGAGACCTTCGGCGCCGCGCGCATCTCCGGCTTCTCGATCTCCAGCGGCTTGGCCTCGGTGAAGTTGAAAGCGCCGGCGAGGATGCTGTTGGGGAACACCTCGCGCTTGTTGTTGTAGCTCATCACCGCGTCGTTGTAGGCCTGGCGGGCGAAGGAGACGCGATTCTCGGTGGAGGTCAGCTCCTCCGACAGCTGCATCATGGTGGTATTGGCCTTGAGGTCAGGATAGGACTCGGACAGGGCGAACAGCCTGCCCAGCGACTGCGTCAGCACGTTCTCGGCGCCGGACAGCTGCTGCATCGCCTGCGGGTCGCCCGGGCTGGCCTTGGCCGCCTGCAGGCCGCTGACCGCGCCGTTGCGGGCGGCGATCACCGCTTCCAGGGTCTCGCGCTCGTGCTTGAGGTAGCCCTTGGCGGTTTCCACCAGATTGGGGATCAGGTCGTAACGCCGGGTCAGCTGCACGTCGATCTGCGAGAAGGCGTTCTTGTAGCCGTTGCGCGAGGTCACCAGGCCGTTGTAGATCGACACCAGGAAGACAATCGCCAGCACCAGCACCACCAATACGATCCAGCCACCCATGCGCTTCCCCTTCAAGCCCCGAGAGGCCTCCAAATTAGCATTAAACGGGCCCCGGGAAAGCGGGCCTGCGTCACGCAGGATAGAATTTGCGCATGTCATCAGCATTGCCACCGGCCGCCGCGCCGGGCCCGCGCATCCTCCTTGGCGTTACCGGCGGCATTGCCGCCTACAAGGGGGCGGAACTGGCGCGCCAGTTCATCAAGGCGGGTGCCCAGGTGCAGGTGGTGATGACCGCAGGCGCCCTGCGCTTCGTCACCGCCCAGACCTTCCAGGCCCTCACCGGCCGCACCGTCCGGCACAGCCTGTGGGACGAGCAGGCCGAGGCGGCGATGGGACACATCGAGCTGGCGCGCTGGCCCGACGCCATCGTCATCGCGCCGGCTTCCGCCAATTTCCTGGCCGGGCTGGCGCACGGCTTCGCCGACGACCTGCTCAGCACCCTGTGCCTGGCCACCGACAAGCCGATCTACGCCGCCCCGGCGATGAACCGCCTGATGTGGGCCAACCCGGCCACGCAAGCCAATATGAGCACCCTGCGTGGCCGCGGCGTGCGCGTCATCGGCCCGGGCAGCGGCGCCCAGGCCTGCGGCGAGGTGGGTGAAGGCCGCATGAGCGAGCCGGAAGGCATCGCCCGGGAAGTGCTGGGAGATTTCGCCCCAAGCGGCCCGCTGGCCGGCCTGCGCGCGGTGGTCACCGCCGGGCCGACGCGCGAGCCGATCGATCCGGTGCGCTTCATCACCAACCGCTCCTCCGGCAAGCAGGGCTATGCCGTGGCCGAGGCGCTGGCGCACCTGGGCGCAACGGTGACCCTGGTCAGCGGCCCGGTGCACCTGGACACGCCGGCCGGCGTGCGGCGCGTCGACGTGGAAACGGCGCAGCAGATGGCGGCCGCCACGCTGGCGGAGATCGAGGGCGCGCAGATCCTGGTCGGCGCCGCCGCGGTGGCGGACTACCGCCCGGTCAGCGCGGCCGGGCAGAAGATCAAGAAAAACGCCGACACGCTGGACCTGGCGCTCACCCGCAACACCGACATCCTGTCGGCGGCGCGCGCCGAGCAGCCGCAGCTGTTCATCGCCGGCTTCGCCGCCGAAACCGAGAAGCTGGCCGAGCACGCGCGCGGCAAGCTGCAGCGCAAGAAGCTCGACCTGATCGCGGCCAACTGGGTCGGCGAGGGTCGCGCCTTCGATCGCGACGACAACGCCCTGCAGGTGTTCTGGACGGACGGCGAGCGCAGCCTCGGTCCGGCTGGCAAGAGCGAAGTGGCGCGCCAGCTGGCGGCGTTGATCGCCGAACGCTACGCCGCCACGCACGCCGGCCGGAAATAGGCGGAAGCCATGCTCGAACTGCGCCCCAACTGCGAGTGCTGCAACCGCGACCTGCCGGCGGACAGCGCGGGCGCCTTCATCTGCTCGTTCGAGTGCACCTTCTGCGCCGACTGCACGCAACAGCATCTGCACGGCCGTTGCCCCAACTGCGGCGGCGAGCTGCTGCCGCGACCGCCGCGTTCGACCGCGGCACTGGCCAAGTACCCGGCCAGCACGAAACGTATTCACAATCCCCAAGGCTGCAATAAAGTTCTGACCGCGTGAACAAAATCCAACTGAAGATCCTCGACCAGCGCATCGGTCGCGAGCTGCCCCTGCCCGCCTATGCCACCGACGGCAGCGCCGGCCTGGACCTGCGCGCCCTGCTCGACGCACCGCTGACCCTGGCTCCGGGCGAGACCAAGCTGATCCGCACCGGCCTCGCCATCCACATCGGCGACCCGGGCCTGGCGGCGGTGATCCTGCCGCGCTCGGGGCTGGGCCACAAGCACGGCATCGTGCTCGGCAACCTGGTCGGCCTGATCGACTCCGACTACCAGGGCGAGCTGATGGTGTCCTGCTGGAACCGCGGCCAGACCACCTTCACCATGGAGCCGGGCGAACGCCTGGCACAGCTGGTGTTCGTGCCGGTGGTGCGCGCAGAATTCGAACTGGTCACCGACTTCGAGGCAAGCCATCGCGGCGAAGGCGGCTTCGGCCACACCGGGCGGCACTAACCCGCCCGCAATGACCGCCGACCCCAGCGCCCTCCTGCCCAGCAATATCCGCGTCCAAATGCCGATCGACCACGAAAAAGCGATCAACATCGCCCACGTCCTCACCGAGGCCCTGCCCTACATCCGCCGTTTCGCGGGCAAGACCTTCGTCGTCAAGTACGGCGGCAACGCCATGGGCGACGACGACATGATCGACAGCTTCGCCCGCGACATCGTGCTGATGAAGGCGGTGGGCATGCACCCGGTGGTGGTGCACGGCGGCGGCCCGCAGATCGGCAAGCACCTGGAAAAGCTCGGCAAGAAGAGCGAATTCGTCGAGGGCATGCGCGTCACCGACGCCGAGACCATGGACGTGGTCGAGATGATGCTCGGCGGCCTGGTCAACAAGGCGGTGGTCAACGCCATCGCCAAGCAGGGCGGCCGCGCGGTCGGCCTCACCGGCAAGGACGGCGGCCTGATCCGCGCGCGCAAGCTGCTGATCAAGGGCCAGGACATCGGCCAGGTCGGCGAAGTGGATGCGATCGACCCCCGCGTGGTGGACCATCTGGAAGCGGGCGGCTTCATCCCGGTGATCGCGCCGGTCGGCGTCGGCGCCGACGGCACCGCCTACAACATCAATGCCGATCTCGTCGCCGGCAAGCTGGCCAGCGTGCTGCAAGCCGAGAAGCTGATGCTGCTGACCAATGTGCAGGGCCTGATGGACAAGCAGGGCCAGGTGCTGACCGGCCTGACCGTGCCGCAAGTCGAGGCGCTGATCGCCGACGGCACGGTATACGGCGGCATGCTGCCCAAGGTGGCCTGCGCGCTGGATGCGGTGCGCTCGGGCGTGAAGAGCTCGGTGATCATCGACGGCCGCCTGCAGCACGCGGTGCTGCTGGAGCTGTTCACCGACCAGGGCATCGGCACGCTGATCCGGGCCTGAGGCCGGGCCTCGCGGGGCCGGCGTCTTTCGAAACAGCAGCCCTAGGGAGCCTCTGATGAATCCCAAGCCCTACCGTTGCCCCCCATTTTGCGCCAGGCAAGGCGCGAGCGACGAAGTGTGCTGATGCACATGAGGAGCGAGCAACGCAGCCTGGTGCAAAATGGGGGGCAACCCTTCGGGCGGTTTGCCCTTTGATGCAGGGCGGCGTTGCTCGTCGCTCGTGTACATTTC
>NZ_JONR01000009.1:124856-128201 GCF_000711955.1 Nevskia soli DSM 19509 | reverse complement strand
CTGGCCTGTACAAAAACGCTTCGGCATCCTGCCTCGCCTCGCGCCAAACAGGCGCGAGCCCATGTCGCCGCGGACTGCGATGCTCGGCGCAGGCAACGGGGGGAACGTCAAAGGCCAAATCAAAAGCAACCGCAAATGCGCAAAGCAACGTCAAAAGCCGGAGTGTCGCTCTTGGACGTTCCTCGGCCTTCTTCGTCATCCCCGCGCAGGCGGGGATCCAGTTTTCCCCAGCCCCTTTCCAGAGGAAAAGGAAAAGCGCTCACCGCATGCGTGCCAACAAAAAACCTTGGCACGCATGGCACGCATGGGGAAAAACAGGGTTTTCAGCGTATGGTGCTGGCCCCCCGATACACCCGCTTCGCGGGCACTCGGGGCGAACGGGGCGTGTGCTCAGTCAAGCGAAAAACGCCCTTCACCCCGGCCCTCTCCCCCACGTGCGTGGGGAGAGAGGGGGAACAGCCAAAGATGCGAGGGGCAGCCGGGAATCCGTACCGGCTAGTCGTCGATCCCCAGTTCCTTGATCTTCCGCGTCAACGTATTCCGCCCCCAGCCCAAACGCCGCGCGGCTTCCTGGCGCTGCCCCTTGCAGGCGGCCAGGGCGACGTTGATCAAAGTGCGCTCGAACAGCGGCGCGGCTTCGCCGAGGAGGTCGCTTTGCCCGGCGGCAAGCCGGGCTTCGGCCCAGCGGCCCAGGGCGTCGTTCCAGGAGCCGGTTGCGGCCGGAACGACCGCGGGAGCGGCAGCGGCTTGCGGAGCCGAGGTATCGGCTGCCGGGGCGGGTGCTTCAACGGCCGTCACGGCGGCGGTGGCCGCGCGCAATTCCGGCGGCAGGTCCTGCAGGTGGATGTCGCGGCCGGGAGCCATCACGGTGAGCCAGCGGCAGGCGTTCTCCAGCTGGCGCACGTTGCCCAGCCAGTCGTAGGCCTTGAGCCGCTCCAGCACTTCCGGCAGGAGCTGCTTGGGCTCGGTCTTCAGTTCCTTGGCGGCGGCGTCGAGGAAGTGGCGCAGCAGCAGTTCGATGTCCTCGCGGCGTTCGCGCAGCGGCGGGATGCGCACGCGGATGACGTTGAGGCGGTGGAACAGATCCTCGCGGAAGCGGCCTTCCTGCACTGCCTTCTCGAGATTCTGGTGGGTGGCGGCGATGATGCGCACATCGACGTTCACTGGCGAGACGCCGCCGACGCGGTAAAACTGGCCGTCCTGCAGCACACGCAGCAGGCGTGTCTGCAGATCGGCCGGCATATCGCCGATCTCGTCGAGGAACAGGCTGCCGCCGTCGGCCTGTTCGAAGCGGCCCTTGCGCTGCATCTGCGCGCCGGTGAAGGCGCCGCGCTCGTGGCCGAAGAATTCCGATTCCAGCAGATCCTTCGGAATCGCGGCGGTGTTGATGGCGATGAAGGGCTTGCTGGCGCGCGGGCTGTTGGTGTGGAGGGCGCGGGCGATCAGTTCCTTGCCGGTGCCGGACTCGCCGGTGATCAGCACGGTGATCTGCGAAGCGGCGAGGCGGCCGATGGCGCGGAACACGTCCTGCATCGCCGGCGCGGCGCCGATGATGGCGGGGCGGTCGGCGGCCTGCGGCGCGGTGGTCACGGCGACGCGCTTGGCGGCGGCGCGCTGCACCAGGGTGGCGACGCCGTCGACGTCGAACGGCTTGGGCAGGTATTCGAAGGCGCCGCCCTTGAACGCGGCCACGGCGGCGTCGAGGTCGGAGTGCGCGGTGACGATGATGACGGGCAGGTCGGGCTTGGCGCTGTGCACCCGCTCCATCAGCTCCAGGCCGTTGACGCCGGGCATGCGGATGTCGCAGATCAGCACGTCGGGCGTGTCTTCCTGCAGGGCATCGAGCAGCTCGGCCGCGCCGGGGAAGCTCTGCACGTCCATGCCCACGCGTTGCAGGGCCTTTTCCAGCACCCAGCGGATCGATTCGTCGTCGTCGACGATCCAGACCTTGGTGGCATCGCTCATGAGGACTCTCCGAGCGGCAGGAACATGGAAAACACTGTGCGTCCCGGCTGTGACTGGCATTCGATCAGCCCTCCGTGGCTGTGGATCAGGTATTGGGCGATGGGCAGGCCCAGGCCGGTGCCCTCGGCGCGTGTCGTGACCATCGGGTAAAAGATCTTCTCCATCATGGTGGGCGCAATGCCGGGGCCGTTGTCTTCGATGTCCACCTGGATCGCCAGCTTGTGGCGGCGGCCGCCGATGGTGATCTGGCGGCGGGTGCGGGTACGCAGCACGATCATGCCGCTGCCCTTGGCGCCAAGTGCCTGCAGGGCGTTGCGGCTGACGTTGAGGGTGGCCTGGATCAGCTGCTCGCGGTCGGCGTGCACTTCGGGGATGCTCGGGTCGTAGTCGCGCAGCACCACGATGCCGGAGGGCGCCTCGGCTTCCACCAGCTGGCGCACGTGCTCGAGAATCTGGTGGACGTTGACGTCGGCCTTCTGCGGCAGGCGGTTGGGGCCGAGCAGGCGGTCGACCAGGTTCTGCAGGCGATCGGCCTCGCGGATGATGACGCGGGTGTATTCGCGGTGCTCGCTGTCGGGGTATTCCCGCTCCAGCAGCTGCGCCGCGCCGCGGATACCGCCCAGCGGGTTCTTGATCTCGTGCGCCAGGCCGCGGATCAGCTCCCGGCTGGCCTGGTGCTGGGTCAGCAGCAGTTCATCGCGGGAGATGCGCAGGTGCCGGTCCAGCGCCAGGATCTCCATCATCAGCCCCGGCTTGCCGCCGAGCAGAGGCGTGACGGTGCAATCGACGGTGATCGGCTCCTCGCCCGTGCGGTGCAGCTTGAGCTCGCGCTCGATGAAGCCGCTGCCGGTTTCAAGCGCGCGGCGCAGGCGGGGCTCGTGTTCGGTGAAGCGCGCCACCGCCTCGGCCAGGGCTTCGCCCAAGGCATGGTGCCGGCTGAGACCGAACAGGCTCTCCGCCGCCGAGTTGATGTAGGTGATGCGCAGCGCATGATCGAGTGTGATGACAGCAGTGGTCAGCCCGTCGAGAATGGCGGCAGGCTGGCCCCGGTTCAATACGGAGAATTTCATATAAGGCAGCTCGCAAGATGCGCGCCAGCATGGAGGAACGCCCGGTGGGATGTACGCCGGGCAAAGAAGCTGGAGACTCCCTAGGGAGCCTCTGATGAATCCCAAGCCCTACCGTTGCCCCCCATTTTGCGCCAGGCAAGGCGCGAGCGACGAAGTGTGCTGAAGCACATGAGGAGCGAGCAACGCAGCCTGGTGCAAAATGGGGGGCAACCCTTCGGGCGGTTTGCCCTTTGATGCAGGGCGGCGTTGCTCGTCGCTCGTGTACATTTCAGTACACCACGCTCCTCGCGCCTTGCCCTGCATCAAAGGG
>NZ_JONR01000009.1:0-124846 GCF_000711955.1 Nevskia soli DSM 19509 | reverse complement strand
CACGGTGCCCGAGCGTAACGAAGTGGGTGCGGGAGGGGCCGCCTTCGCCCGCTCCCGCACCCACGCTGACGCGGCACCGTGTCGCGGGCGATCGTTGTCAGCCCCAGCCATGGAATCACCATGGCTCAGCCCTCCGCCTTGCCTGACGCGATTTTGGACTGCAACGCAGGTGCGATTCATTCTGTTACAGGCTCTAAGCGTACCGCCAACATGGCTGGAGTCATCAAGGGATCGTTTGGGTCGGTTTCGTGAACAATCCGCAGGTAGAACGCGGCATAAGGCGCAAGAAACGCCAGTGTCACCGCCAAAATGCGCCAGCCGTTCCAGGCCGGCCGTCGCCAATCGGGCTATACACGCTTGGAGGGGCGCTCTGTGCCGCCACCGACGATACTAAACATTACCATTTCACTCCACCTTCGGTCGGCGGTTGCGCCGGGCAGGGGTGAATTTCGAGGACCGCCAGGACCTGCTGGGGCACAAGGCCGGGAGGGTGACGACGGAGTACTCCGCGGCGGAGATAGACGATCTGATCCGGGCTGCGGAGAGGGCGACAGTCGAACCGCCCCACAAAAGCCCCACAATCGGTCTGGTTCAGGCGGCGAGAGGCTGCAAGTGCTTGATTTAAATGGTGGCTAGAGGCGGGATCGAACCGCCGACCTCAGCATTATGAGTGCCGCGCTCTAACCGTCTGAGCTACCTAGCCACTGAGGGGTCGCAAAGTTTATAGAAAGCGGCGGTTTGAGTCGAGTTTTTGCCCGCTTTTCGGCTCCGAAGCCCGGTTTTACACCCCACCGGAAAAGCGGGCGGGGCGGCTCAGGCCTGCCGGCGGATCGAGGTGACGGTCTTGCGCCGCCGGTCCCCGCCGTACAGGTAATCCCGGGTCAGCGGCAGGCGGTTCAGGCTGCGCTCCATCTGCGCGTGGAACACCACCAGGTCGCCCCAGCGGAAACCGGCCTCGGACACCAGCAGGTAGAACTCCCACATGCGGCAGAACCGCTCGCCGAACCGATCGGCGAAGCTGTGGCGGTGAATCTGGAAGCGCCGGTTCCATTCCGCCAGGGTGCGGGCATAGTGCAGGCGCCACACCTCGAAGTCGGTGAGGATCAGATCCTTGGGCTCCATCGCCGCCATCACTTCCGAGGCGGCCGGAATGTAGCCGCCGGGGAAGATGTATTTGCGGATCCAGGGATTGCTGCCCCCGGGCGGGGTAGTGCGACCGATGGTATGCAGCAGGGCGGTGCCGTCCGGCGTCAGCAGGTCGTGCACCTGCTGGAAGAAGTTGCGGTACTGCGGCCGCCCCACGTGCTCGAACATGCCCACGCTGACCACCGCATCGAAGTCGCCGCGGGTGTCGCGGTAATCCTCCAGACGGAACTCCACCTGCTTGCCCAGCCCGCGCTCCTGCGCCCGGCGCTGGGCCACCTTGAGCTGCTCTTCCGATAGCGTGATGCCGGTCACCCGCACGTCGAAGCGCTGCGCCAGGAAGAACGCCAAGCTGCCCCAGCCGCAGCCGATATCCAGCACCCGGGCCCCCGGCTTCAGGTCCAGCTTGGCGGCGATGTGCGCGCACTTGGCCTGCTGCGCCGACTCCAGGCTCATCGGCTCGTCGCGGCCTTCGTCGTTGAAATAGGCGCAGGAGTAGAACATCTCCTGATCGAGAAAGGTGGAATAGAGGTCGTAGTCCAGGTCGTAGTGGCGATGGACATTGCTGCGGCTGCGCAGCGGGTTGTTCAACTCGCCCAGCCAGGCCGCGGCATCGCCCAGCAGCTTCTCGAACCAGTTGTTATTGAGCGAGCCGGCCATGTGCATGGCCACCTTCAGCACCTGCAGCAGGTTCCCATCGGCGGGATCCCAGGCGCCGTCCATATAGCTCTGGCCGAATTGCAACTGGGGGTTCAGCAGGATCCTGTTGAGGGCGGAAGGATCGCGCAGGTGGAGCACGGCGCGCGGCTCGTTGCGGCCGAGCGTCCAGCTGCGTCCATCATCTGCCCGGAACTCCAGGCATCCTCGCCCGAATTTGCGGCTCATCCTGTTCAGCAGGAATTTCATGGCGCGCCCCTAGCCAAGTTGTTGCCTGTGGCTGAAAGACCGCGCTGCCGGATTCGGAGTTCCGCCCCCGGAGGCGGGAGCGGGCCGGGCTGCGTGCCTAGCCATCAAACCGGAAATCGACCGTACTGCAGGACAAATTATGAACCGGTGCCGGCGCCTCCGCTACTGTCCGGCCCGATTTCCAGGCGTTGCAACGGGAGCCTCACGCTCCCCCGCTCGGCTAGACGTTGAAGCGGAAGTGCATCACATCGCCTTCCTGCACGATGTATTCCTTGCCTTCCAGGCGCCAGCGCCCGGCGTCCTTGGCCCCGGCTTCGCCCTTGTACTGGATGTAGTCCTCATAGGCGATGACCTCGGCACGGATGAAGCCGCGCTCGAAATCGGTGTGGATCACACCCGCGGCCTGCGGCGCGGTGGCGCCCACCTTGACCGTCCAGGCGCGCACTTCCTGCACGCCCGCGGTGAAATAGGTTTGCAGCCCGAGCAGCTTGTAGGCGGTGCGGATGACCCGGTTCAGGCCCGGCTCTTCCAGGCCCAGATCGGACAGGAAGACGGCCTTGTCGGCATCGTCGAGTTGCGCGATCTCCGCTTCGATGGCGGCGCAGACGATCACCACTTCGGCGTTTTCCTTCGCCGCGAAACCCTTGACCCGTTCCACCAGCTCATTGCCAGCCAGGCCCTTCTCGTCGACATTGGCGATGTACAGCGCCGGCTTGGCGGTGATCAGGTGCAGCTCGCGCAGCGCCAGGCGCTCCTCGGCGTCCAGTTCCAGGCCGCGCACCGGCTGGCCCTGGTTCAGGTGCGCCTGCACCCGCTGCAGCATGCCCTGGCGGGCGATGGCCGCCTTGTCGCCGGCGCGCGCCAGCTTGGCGGCACGGTCCTGCGCCTTGGTCACCGACTCAAGATCGGCCAGGGCCAGTTCGGTATTGATCACCTCGATGTCGCGCAGCGGATCGACTCCGCCGGAGACATGGATGACGTCGTCGTCGACGAAGCAGCGCACCACGTGGGCGATGGCATCGGTTTCGCGGATATGGGCCAGGAACTTGTTGCCCAGGCCCTCACCCTGGCTGGCGCCGGCGACCAGGCCGGCGATGTCCACGAACTCCACCGCGGCGCCGAGCACGCGCTGCGGCTTGACGATCTCGGCCAGCGCATCGAGGCGCGGATCCGGCACCGCCACCACGCCCACGTTCGGATCGATGGTGCAGAACGGATAGTTCTCGGCCGCGATCTGCGCCTTGGTCAGCGCATTGAACAGGGTGGATTTGCCGACGTTGGGGAGCCCGACGATGCCGCACTTGATGCCCATAAAAACAACCGCTCCAGATTCATTGAACGTCATTCCCGCCAGGGATTGGCGGGAATCCAGTCACAGGGAGGTGTGAACGTTCCGAAAAAGGCGCTTAGCTTAGCCGAGTAGGGCTCAAAAAGCCTTCGCACCGTTCACTTTTGAACGGTTTTCCGGCCTGTTTGAGGCTCCGGTCCCGGCTGCGGCATGATGCGTCCATCGCCCTTTCCCCTCCGACCATGAACCCGACCATTCGAACCCTGACCCTTGCCCTGTTTGCCGCCGCCGGTTGCGCCTGCGCCGTCGCCGCGGAGCAGCCCGCCCCGCCGCCCGAAGAGCACCCGGTACTGGGCCAGATCGCGGCCGCCGTCAGCGCCGCCCAAATGCAGGCCACCGTCCAGACCCTGGTCGGCTTCGGCACCCGCCACACCCTCTCCGATACGCAGTCCGACACCCGCGGCATCGGCGCCGCGCGGCGCTGGGCCAAGTCGCGCTTCGCCGCCATCAGCCAGGATTGCGGCGGTTGCCTCAGCATCGTCACCCCGGCGCAGACCGTCACCGGCAAACGCATCCCCACCCCTGCCGAAGTGATGGACGTGGTGGCGATCCAGAAGGGCACCACCGATCCGGACCGCGTCATCATTCTCACCGCCCACATCGACTCGCGCGTCACCGACGTCATGAACGCCACCGCCGATGCCCCCGGCGCCGACGACAACGGCTCCGGCGTGGCCCTGGTGCTGGAGACCGCGCGGGTGCTGAGCCACTACAAGTTCGGCGCCACCATCGTCTACGGCATCCTCTCCGGCGAGGAGCAGGGACTCTATGGCGGCAAGGTGCTGGCGAAATATGCCCATGATCAGGGCTGGCGCGTGGAAACCGACCTCAACAACGACATCGTCGGCGGCAACCGCGGCCAGAACGGCGTCGTCGACAACACCCGCATCCGCCTGTTCTCCGAGGGCACGCGTGAAGCCGAGTCCGCCAAGGTCGCCAGGTTGCGCCGCTACGAGGGCGGCGAACTGGACGGACCCTCGCGCAACGTGGCGCGCGACATCAAGCGCCTGGCCGAACACTGGATTCCGAACTGGCGCGTGGACCTGGTCTACCGCGTCGACCGCTTCGGCCGCGGCAGCGACCACGAAGCCTTCAACGAGCTGGGCTATCCGGCCGTGTGCTTCCGCGAAAGCGCCGAGGACTACCGCCACCAGCACCAGGACCTGCGCACCGAGGACGGCGTGGTCTACGGCGACACCATCGACCATGTCGACTTCGACTACCTGGCCAAGGTCACTGCCACCAACGCCATCGCCGCTGCCGCCATGGCCTGGGCGCCGCCGCCGCCCGACGGCTTCAAGATCGCCGGCGGCGTCTCGCCCGACACCACGCTGAACTGGCAGGCCCTCTCCGGTCCCGCCGCCGGCGGCCTGGCCGGCTATCGCGTCTACTGGCGCGACACCGCCGAGGCCGCCTGGACCCATTCGCGCTGGGCCGGCACCGCCACCGAGCTCAAGCTGCCCGGCGTGGTCATCGACGACTGGGCCTTCGGTGTCGCCAGCGTGTCGAAGGAGGGCTTCGAAAGCCCGGTGGAATATCCCGGTCCGCAGGGCGCCTTCTGGCCCCCGGCCGAAACGGACGCCCCCGCCAAGCCCTGAATCAGTTCGGCCTCCCAAGATTCTATGGTTTTGGTCAAACTGCCAAGAGCACCTGAGGATTGAAGGAAGTGTGGTGTCGGTGGATGGACCAGGCGATGCGGGCGATCTTGCGAGCCAGGATGACCAGTAATCGTAGGGCGGCCCGTGGCCGCCGGCTGCCCCATCAAGCAGCAGCGCAGCGGCGGGCATGGCCCGCCCTACGTCGGCTTCTTCTCCGGCGGCGGCCCTTTTTCTTTTTTCGCTGCCATCTTCTCCGGATCGGTGTGCAGCAGCTGCGAGGCCTTGCTCCAGCTCTGCGTCACCAGCATTTCCAGCGCCGCCTGCGAGCGGATCAGCGCATCCTCGATCGCGCGCAGGTCGGCCTGGCTGGGGCGGCCCAGCACATAGTCCAGCACCAGGTCCTTGTTGCCCGGATGGCCGATGCCGATGCGCAGCCGCGCATAGTTCTCGCCAAGATGCTGGTGTACGCTGCGCAAGCCGTTGTGGCCGCCGTGGCCGCCGCCGAGCTTGAGCCGCGCGGCGCCGGCCGGCAGGTCCAGTTCGTCGTGGGCGACGAGGATCTGCTCCGGTGCGAACTTGTAGAAGGAGGCGAGGGCCTGCACCGCCTGGCCGCTGCGGTTCATGAAGGTGGCCGGCTTGAGCAGCAGCAGGTCGCTGCCGCCGATGCGGATGCGCGCCGTCACGCCCTGGAACTTGGACTCCACCCGGAAGTCCGCGCGGTAGGCCTCGGCCAGCTGGTCGACGAACCAGAAACCGGCGTTATGCCGCGTGTACTCGTACTCCGCGCCCGGATTGCCGAGGCCGACGATGGCGCGCACGCTGCTGTCCGTCATGCTGGTTTCAAATCCTGGAATGCCGAATCAAATTGAAGTGAGGCTGTCATCCCAAGCGTAGCGAAGGATCCGGCCTGTTTCCTTGCGTTGCCGGCCCTGTCCGAAACCAGGGCCCTCAAATAAAAACCCCGCCCGGTCATTTTCGACGGGGCGGGGCGGATGCGGCAAGCGCGGAGCCCGAAGGCCCGGTGCTTTACTTCTTCTTGTCGTCCTTCTTGGCCTCGTCGCCCTTGGCCTCGACCTTCTGCGCCGTCGCCGGTACTTCGGCGCTGGCGGCTTCGGCAGCGACGGGCTCCGGCTCGACCGCGGCGCGCGGCAGATGCACGGCGGCGACGGAAGCGTCGTTACCATGCTTCAGCTCGACCAGTGCCACGTTCGCCGGCAGCTTCAGCTGCGACATGTGCACGGCTTCGTTGACGTTGAGCGCGGACAGGTCCACTTCCAGGAACTCCGGCAGATCCTTCGGCAGGCACTCGACTTCCACCTGGATCATGTGGTGCTCGATGATGCCGCCACCGGTCTTGATGCCCGGAGCGACTTCGGCGCCCTTGAAGTGCAGCGGCACGTGCATGCGCAGCAGCTGGTCGGCGAGGACGCGCTGCAGGTCCATGTGCATGATCTCGTTGCGCACCGGGTGACGGTGCAGATCCTTCAGCACGGCCTGTTCGGTGGCGCCACCGATCTTCACGGTGAGGATGTGCGAGTAGAACGCCTCGATCTTGAGGTGCTTGCTCAGCTCATTGTGGTTCACCGTGATCGGTTGCGGCTCACCTTTGCCACCATAGATGATGGCGGGCACTTTGCCCTCATGACGCAGGCGGCGGCTCGCACCTTTGCCTCGCGTCGTGCGGACTTCTGCCTCGACGACAAATGCTTCTCTCATTGGGATATCTCTCGAAAAAACGTTGGGAAACGAAAAACGCCGCACCCGCGACCAGGCGCAGCGAGCCGCAAATTATAGGGCTGGGCAGCCGAAAACGCTAACCCCTTTGATTGAAAAGGGGAAAATCAGCCCATCCAGCGGCGTTTCAGTCGATGTAAAGTGAACTCACCGACTCTTCGGCGCTGACGCGGCGGATCGTCTCGGCCAGCAGGCCGGCGATGGAGAGCTGGCGGATCTTCGGGCAGGCCGCCGCTTCCGGGCTGAGCGGAATGGTATCGGTCACCACCAGTCCGTCCAGCTTGGAATTGGTGATATTGCTGATCGCCGCGCCGGACAGCACCGGGTGGGTGACGTAGGCGTAGACCTTGATGGCGCCGCGTTCCTTCAGCGCCGCCGCCGCCTTGCCCAGGGTGCCGGCGGTATCGACCAGGTCGTCGACCATGATGCAGGTGCGGCCATCGACGTCGCCGATGATGTTCATCACCTGCGCCTCGTTGGCGCGCGGACGGCGCTTGTCGATGATCGCCAGGTCGGCTTCATCGAGCTGCTTGGCCAGTGCGCGGGCGCGGACCACGCCGCCGACGTCGGGCGACACCACGATCAGGTTCTCGTACTTCTGGCGCCAGATGTCGCCCAGCAGCACCGGGCTGGCGTAGACGTTGTCCACGGGAATGTCGAAGAAGCCCTGGATCTGGTCGGCATGCAGGTCCACCGTCAGCACGCGGTTGGCGCCGCATTCGCCGATCATGTCCGCCACCACCTTGGCCGAAATCGGCACGCGCGCCGAGCGCGGGCGGCGGTCCTGGCGGGCGTAGCCGAAGTAGGGCACCACCGCCGTGATGCGGCCGGCGCTGGCGCGCTTCAGCGCATCCAGCATCATCAGCAGCTCCATCACGCTCTCGTTGGTCGGCATGCAGGTCGGCTGGATGATGAACACATCCTTGCCGCGCACGTTTTCCAGGATCTCGATCTGCACCTCGCCGTCGGAGAAGCGCCCCACCACCGCCTTGCCGACCGGCACGCGCAGGTAGTTGGCGATGTCCTGGGCCAGTTCCCGGTTGGCATTACCGGTGAACAGCATCAGTTGCGAGGTCGTGTCGGTCATCAGATGGACGGGGTTTGAGCGGGAATCCATGGGCATAGGTGGCACTTCCCGCTGGTCGGTCAGAAAAGGTCCGCTTTCGCGGCGTATCTACGCACTCGACTGTGCAGAACTGGGCCCCCGCCTGCGCGGGGGCATCTGATTTTCCAGGCGCGTACCGCGCTGGGAAAATCTAGATGGCTGGGGCGGATGGACTCGAACCACCGAATGGCGGGATCAAAACCCGCTGCCTTACCACTTGGCGACGCCCCAATCCGCATACGTCGAAGGATAATTATATCGCGATGCGCCGGCCGGTTGAGCGCGGGCGCCGGGAAAATGCGCCCAAAAACCTATTCCACGTTGCCCCAGGTATCGATGAACACGCGGAATCCGCGCTGCGGATCCTTGAGGGCGAATTTCTTCGGCAGGTCAAGCCCGGCCACGCTCTGGTACTCGCTGTAGACCAGTTCCCAGCCGTCCTGCTGCATCGACAGGATGTGCCCGGTGTCGTCCAGCTTGAGCGCTGCCATGTCGCCGGGAGCGGGTAGACCCAGCACCCAGTAGCGCAGGCCGTCCACCGGCAAGCTCCAGCCGAACTGCTGCTGCATCAGCACTTCCGGCTCCTGCGTCTGGTAGGTACCGCTCTTGTTCTGGATCTGCATGTTGCCCGGGCTGCCGGTGATGGCCACGGCGCCCACGCCCAGTGGGCCGTAGAAGCGCGCCTGGAAACTGGCCCCGGTCTGGATCCAGCTGAGATCGCCGCCAAAGCTGACCAGCCCGGTCTGCGCCAGGCGGCCTTGCAGGGAGAAATTCTGCACCAGCTGCAGGGCGCGGCGCCGCGCGTCCCAGCTATGCTGCGCCAGCGCGCTGTTGCCGGTATCGGCGGCCGCGTGGTCCGGCTTGACCTCGTTGAAGCAGCCCGCCAGCAGCAGGGTGGCCGCGCCGGCCGCCGTGGCGCGGAGCAGCCGCCCCAGCCCTGTCATAGGCCGAGGCGCTTGAGCGTATCGCGCAACTGGGCGTTGTCCGGATCGGCCTTCGACGCCTGGGTCAGCAGGCTATGCGCCTGGTCCTTGCTGCCCACCGCCCACAGCACCTCGCCCAGGTGCGCCGCGACTTCGGAGTCGGGGAACTCGGAATAGGCCTTCTGCAGCAGGGGCAGGGCATCCTGCGGCCGGCCCTGGCGAAAGCGCAGCCAGCCCATGCTGTCCACCACCGCCGGATCGTCCGGCGTCAGCGTCAGCGCCTTGCTCACCAGCTTGTCCGCCTCGTCGAGCCGGTCGGTATGCACGGCCAGGGTGTAGCCCAGCGCGTTGAGGGCGCGGGCATCGTCCGGCGTCTTGTCCAGGATCTTGCGCAGGTCGGTCTCGGAGTCAGTGACGCGGCCCATCCGCTCATACACCAGCGAGCGCGAATACAGCAGATCGGTGTCGTCCGGCGTTTCCTTCAGGGCTTCGCCGTACAGCTCCAGCGCATCGTCATAGGCGCCGGCTTCGAGCAGGATCTCGCCCTCGGCCATCAGGAAGCGGTCGGCCAGCGGCGGGAACTGTTCGCGCAGCGCTTCCAGGATGGTGCGCGCATCGTCCAGCCGCCCCAGCTTGGCCAGCATGGCGGCGCGGCGCACCGCGGCATCCAGGCCCTGCTGACCGTTGCTGACCTTTTCATAGTGCGCCAGCGCCTGCTTCGGCTGGTGCCGCAGCTCGGCCACGCGGCCGAGGAAGTATTCGGCATCGCCGACGCGGTCCGGCTTCTTCGCCACCACCAGGAAATGCGCCTCGGCCTCATCCAGCTTGCGGTCGTCGATCGCCAGCAGGCCCAGGTTGAAGTGGGCGTCCACATTGCCCGGCTCTTCCTTGAGCAGCTTTTCCAGCTGCTCGCGGCCATGTGCGCGCTGGTCGGACTCGATCAGCAGGCGGGCATAGCCGAGGCGGACCTCGTTGGCGTCCGGATTGTTCTTCAACACGGTGTCCATCACCTGGTCGGCGCCGTTGATATCCCCCTTCTTGACCAGGGCCCCGACCAGCAGCAGGGAGGCCTCCTTGGACGGCTTGATGGCGATCGCCTGGCGCGCCGCGCGCTCGGCCACGTCGACCTTGCCGTAGCGCAAGGCCAGCAGTCCCTGCGCCTGGTAGGCGCCGGCCTGCTTCGGATACTGCGACACCAGGCGGTCCATCAGCGCCATCGCCGCCGCCGCCTGGGCCGGCTCCTGCTGCAGCAGCAGGGCGACATGGTGGAAACCGTCGTCGACTCCGCCCGGGTGGTCGTGCACGATGGACGCGCACTCGGCATAAGCCTCGTCGTTCTTGCCCGAGCGCAGGGCCAGGCGGGTGATGACCTCACGCGCGTCCAAGCTGGGGGCATCGATCGCCTGCCACTTGCGGGCGGCCTGCAGCGCCAGGTCGTCGTCCTGCGCCATCAGCGCCTGGGCGGTGGCGCGCGCGGCGATCTGCGGGTCCGCGGTATAGTCCAGCGCCTTCAGGAACTCCCTGGCGGCGACCCCCGGCTGCTGCCGGCCGGCGGCCATTTCGCCCGCCATGACGTGGAACTGTGCTTCTTCCTGCGGCGAGGCGCTCGTCTGGTCGGCCGCGGAACCGGCCGGTTTGACCGGCGCATCATCCGCCGCCGTGGCCGGGCTGGAAGGCGTCAAGGCACAGCCGCACAGCAGAGCCAGGGTCAGGCTCAGCGACAGTCGCAACTGGGTGCGAGGCGAATACAAGGGTGGCAGCCGGTGGAAGGTGACGAAGTATTGTACGCCTTGGGCGGGTATGCGGCTTGTGTAGTTCCGTGCATTCCTTGAAAATTATAAGCAGCCATGGCCCTACTCACGCTCGGACTCAGCCACCACAGCGCTCCGCTGGATACACGCGAGCGGCTGGCTTTCACCGACGCCGAGTTGCCGGCGGCCCTGACCCGCCTGCGCGCCCTCCCCGGAGTGGAAGAGGCGGCGATCCTCTCCACCTGCAACCGCACCGAAATCCTGGCCGTCGCGGCGCCCGAGGATGAAGGTCGCCTGGTCGAATGGTGGCGGCGCGAGCGGCAGGCGCTCGCCGGCACCATCGAGCCCCACCTCTTCGTGCTGCGCGACCAGAGCAGTGTCCTGCACAGCCTGCGCGTCGCCTCCGGCCTGGATTCGATGGTGGTGGGTGAGCCGCAGATCCTCGGCCAGATGAAGCAGGCCTACGCCCAGGCGCGCGAGGTCAACACCCTCGGGCCGGTGCTGTCGCGCCTGTTCCAGCATACCTTCGCGGTGGCCAAGCTGGTGCGCAGCCGCACCCAGATCGGCGCCCACCCGGTCAGCATCGCCTACGCCGCGGTGCAGCTGGCGCAACACATCTTCTCCGACCTCAGCACCCAGACCGCCCTGCTGATCGGCGCCGGCGACACCGTGCAGCTGCTGGCGCGGCACCTGAAGACCCGTGGCGTCGGCCGCATCATCGTCGCCAACCGCAGCATCGAACGGGCGCAGACGCTGGCCGCTTCCCTGCAGGGCTACGCCATCGGCCTCAACGACCTGCCGATGCACCTGGCCGAAGCGGACCTGATCATTTCCGGCACCGCCAGCCGCGGCTACATGCTGACCCGCGAACTGGTCGCCGGCGCCATCGGCCGCCGCCGCCGCAAGCCGATGCTGATGATCGACCTGGCGGTACCGCGCGACTTCGACCCGGCCATCGCCAAGCTCGAAGACATCTACCTCTACTCGCTCGACGACCTGCGCGCCGTCATCGCCGAAAACCTCAAGGTGCGCGGCGCCGCGGCGGAGCAGGCCGAAGTGCTGGTCGGCGACTACGCCCGCGACTTCGAGAGATGGCTGGAAAGCCGCGATGCCGGCGCCACCATCCGCCGACTGCGCATGCGCGCCCGCGCCAGCCGCGACGAAGTGCTGGCCAAGGCCCAGCGCAAGCTGGCCAACGGCGAGTCGCCCGAGGCGGTGATGGCGTTCGTGGCCGATACCCTCGCCAACAAACTGCTGCATGCTCCCAGCGAACGCCTGCGCAATGCCGGCGCGGTGGAGCAGGCCATGCTGCTCGACGCAGCCCACAAACTGTTCGATCTCCCCGACGAACAATAAGCATCAACCAGATAATTAAGATATGAGAGACAACCTGCTGCGCCGCCTGGAGCAGATGGCGGCCCGGCGCGAGGAAGTTGCGCGCGAGCTGTCCTCCCCCGAAGTGCTCAGCGACAGCGACCGCTTCCGCCGCCTGTCCCAGGAATACGCCCAGCTCGGCCCCCTCACCGAGACTTTCGGCGCCTACCAGTCGGCGCTGAAGGAAATCGAAAACCTGGAACAGCTGCGCAACGACGCCGAGCTGAAATCCATCGCCGAGGCCGAGCTGCCGGCCCAGATCGCCAGCCGCGACAAGCTGGAGTCCGAGCTGCAGGGCTTCCTGGTGCCGAAGGACCCGCTCGACAGCAGCAACGTCTTCCTCGAAGTGCGCGCCGGCACCGGCGGCGACGAGGCGGCGATCTTCGCCGGCGACCTGTTCCGCATGTACTCGCGCTACGCCGAAACCCTGGGCTGGCAGATCGAAATCCTCTCCGAAAGCCCCGGCGAGCACGGCGGCTACAAGGAGATCATCGCCCGCATCGCCGGCTTCGGCGCCTACTCTCGCCTCAAGTTCGAGTCCGGCGCCCATCGCGTGCAGCGCGTGCCCGCCACCGAGGCGCAGGGCCGCATCCATACCTCCGCCGCCACCGTGGCCGTGCTGCCCGAGATCGAGGCGGCGCAGGCGCAGGAGATCAATCCTGCGGACCTGAAGATCGACACCTATCGCGCCAGCGGCGCCGGCGGCCAGCACGTCAACAAGACCGAGTCGGCCATCCGCATCACCCACATCCCCAGCGGCCTGGTGGTGGAATGCCAGGACGAGCGCTCGCAGCACAAGAACCGTGCCCGCGCCATGAGCCTGCTGTCCTCGCGCCTGCTCGACATGGAGCGCAGCAAGCAGGAAAAGGACATGGCCGCCACGCGCAAGAAGCTGGTCGGCAGCGGCGACCGCTCCGAGCGCATCCGCACCTACAATTTCCCGCAGGGCCGCGTCACCGACCACCGCATCAACCTCACCCTGTACCAGCTCGACCGCATCGTCCAGGGCGATCTCGATCCCGTGATCCAGCCGCTGCTGGCCGAGCACCAGGCAGAGCTGCTGGCCGAAGCGGGCGAAGCCGACTAGATCGCAAACGCCGTGCACGCGCCCGATAATCCGCCCGTACCTCCGCCGCAGGGCAACGCCCCGGGCCGCCTGGCCGACTGGCTCGGCTGGGCCGCGGGGGCCCTGTCGGGCGGCGACAGCCCGCGTCTCGACGCCGAGCTGCTGTTGTGCGAACTGCTCGGCTGCAACCGCACCGGCCTGCTGATCCGCGAAGACGACACGCTCACCGCTGAAACCGCCCTGCGCTACGCCGCCCTGATCGAGCGCCGCCAGCTGGGCGAACCGGTGGCCTACCTCATCGGCCGCCGCGAATTCTGGAGCCTGGACCTGCAGGTCAGCCCCGCCGTGCTGATCCCGCGCCCCGACACCGAGTTGCTGGTCGAATGGGCACTTGAGCGCCTGCGCGGACTGAGCGCGCCGCGCATCGCCGACCTCGGCACCGGCAGCGGCGCCATCGCCCTGGCCCTGGCCAGCGAACGGCCCGATGCGCAGGTGTGCGCCGTGGACGCCTCCGCCGACGCCCTGGCCCAGGCCGCCCACAACGCCCGCCTGCTCGGTCTTGAGCGCGTCGAATTCCGCCTCGGCGACTGGTTCGCGCCGTTGGCCGGTGAATGCTTCGACCTCATCGTGTCGAATCCCCCCTACGTCGCCGAGCAGGATCCGCACCTCGACGCCCTGCGCTTCGAACCCCGCCGCGCCCTCACCGCCGGTGCCGACGGCCTGGCCGACCTGCGCCGCATCAGCGCCGGCGCCCGCGGCCATCTGAAACCGGGTGCCGCCCTGCTGCTGGAACATGGCGCCGATCAGGGCGAAGCCGTGCGCGCCCTGCTGCATCAGCACGGCTATGGCGCAGTCGAGACGCGCCGCGATCTG
The DNA here is from genome assembly GCF_000711955.1 of Nevskia soli DSM 19509. Classification (GTDB taxonomy): domain Bacteria; phylum Pseudomonadota; class Gammaproteobacteria; order Nevskiales; family Nevskiaceae; genus Nevskia; species Nevskia soli. Next base: position 111,025 of record NZ_JONR01000009.1, on the reverse strand, counting down.
AACGGCCTCGAGCGTGTCACACTGGGAACCTGCCCATGAGCGACTTTGCCCGTTATTCCCGCCAGATCGTGTTGCGCGAAGTCGGCGTCAACGGCCAGCAGCTATTGCGCGATTCCTCGGTCCTGATCGTCGGCGTCGGCGGCCTCGGCGCGCCGGCCGCGCTGTACCTTGCCGGCGCCGGTCTCGGCCGGCTCATCCTGACCGACCGCGACCGCGTCGAGCCCTCCAATCTCCAGCGCCAGATCGTCTACCGCGGCAGCGACGTCGGCCGCTCCAAGCTCGATGCCGCCGCTGAAGCCCTGCGCGCCCTCAACGCCGAGTGCGAAATCGAAACCCTGCCGGGTCCGCTGGACGAAGCGGGCATGGGCGCCGCCGTGCGCAATGCCGACCTCGTGCTCGATTGCAGCGACAACTTCCCCACGCGGGTCATGCTCAACGCGATCTGCGTCGCCGCCCGCAAGCCCCTGGTCTCCGGCGCCGCCATCCGCTTCGAAGGCCAGCTCGCCCTGTTCGACAGCGCGCGCGGCAGCGCCTGCTACGCCTGCCTCTATCCCGATACCGGCGAGACCCAGGAAACCTGCGAGGAAGCCGGCGTGCTCGGCCCCAGCGTCGGCGTGGTCGGCAGCCTGCAGGCCCTGCTCGCCATCAAGCGCCTGCTCGGCCTGGGCGACGACGCCGGCCGCCTGCACCTGTGGGACGCCTTGCGCATGAGCTGGCGCACCCTCAACATCCCACGCGATCCCAATTGCCCCGTCTGCGGGGCCCGACCCGGAGCAGCCCATGGATAAGCCCGCAAGCCGCGAAACGCCGCTGACGATGCCGCGCCGCTTCGCCATCCGCCTGCTGCACGAGGCGCAACTGGCCGGCGAACACCCCTTCACCGGCGTGGTCGGCACCGGTGCCGAACCGGACCTGTACGTCCCCCTGGTCGGCCCCGCCACCTTGAATGACGGCGTCGCCCACCTGGAAGAACGGAAGCGCGCGCTCTGGGCGATCTACCTGCACCGGCCCGGCCAGCCCACCGCGCTGACTCCGGAAGACTTCGCCGACCGCCCGCAAACCCTGCGCCTGACCAGCTCGCTCGCCACCAAAGGTGTCTTGCAGCTGCGCGCCTGGACCTGCACGGATGGCAAGGTGCGCGAGCGCGAGTTGCACCTCAATGACTGAAAAAGTGATTAGTGGTCAGTGACTAGTGATTAGTAAAAGCTCGAAGCAAAAGCGGCGATTCGTAATCTGATGGCAGGTGGCTTTTCTTTTTACCAGTCACTAACCACCAGTCACTGATCACTGCTTCACTTGATCGGCATCCGCGACTCCGGCAAGGCATCCGGCACATGCACCGGCACGATCAGCATTTCCTGCCCGGCCAGCTGCAAGCGCCGCTGCATCGCCAGCGGCATCTGGTTGTGCAGCAGCCGCCGCCACAGGTTTTCCTTGTCGAAGAACAGCTTGCTGGCGAAGCAGATGCTGTTCGGGAAATCCTTCAGCACCTTGTGCGTCAGCTGCGTCAGCTCTTCCAGCGGATCGCCGCCGTAAGCCTGGTACGAGGTGGCGGCATGGCCCAGGCTGACGCAATAGCTGCAGAAGTAGCGTAGCGAGTTGTCGATCCGCGCCTGCAGCGACTTGATCGAGCGGGCGCTGTCGAAGGCCTGCTTGTCCACTTCGCCCACGGCGACGAAAACGAAATTGTGGAAGCGCCCGGGGAACTGGCGCAGCACCCATTGCAGCATGTGCATGCCGGCGCCGCGGTTGCTGCCAACGAACAGCACCGCGGTCTCCTTGGCCGGGTCGGGCGGCTGCGAAGCGGCGTCGTCGTCCCAGGTCAGCGGCAGCGAATAGCTGTCGTCGACCCGCTCCATCGCCGCCTGCACATCCTCGTAGTGCTTGCGCACGCCGATGCACACCGCCACCACCGTGCTGGTGATGAGCAGGGTGATCCAGCCGCCTTCGGTGAACTTCTCGGCCACCGTCACCATCAGGATGAAGCCGGTGACCAGCAAGCCGAAGCCCGACAGCATCAGCCGGTGCCACCAGCCCTTGACGAAGCGGCGCTGCTCCCACCAGTGCTTGCTCAGGCCGAACAGCGACAACGAGAAGGTCAGGAACACATTGATGCTGTACAGCACCACCAGCAGCGATACCGCGCCGTGGCTCCACAGCAGGATCAGCAGCGCGCCGCCGCCCATCATCAGCACGCCGTTCTGCGTCACCATGCGGCTGGAAAGCTGGCGGAACTGGCGCGGCACCCAGCGATCCGCCGCCATGTTCGCCATTACCGCCGGGCCGCCGAGGAAGCCGGTATTCGCCGCCACCAGCAGCAGCCCGCCCTCCAGTGCCAAGGTCAGCGCCAGGATGCCGGCGTTGAGATGCGGCGATTCGAAGCCCACGCTTTCGATGATCTGCTTGAAGGTCACCGCGTTGAGCGTCTGGCCTTCCACCGGCACCGCCTGCCACAGCAGGTACAGCAGGATGATGCCGCCGGCAGTGAAGGCCAGCGAAGTCGCCATGTAGAACATGGTCAGATGGCCGGTGCGCACGCGCGGCTCGGCCAGCATGTTGATGTTGTTGGATACGGCCTCGATGCCGGTATAGGTGCCGCCGCCGAGCGAGTAGGCGCGCAGGAACAGCGACACCGTGAACACCCAGCCCGACTGGTCGAACAGTTCGTTGGTCTGGCGCAGGGTTTCCGGCATCAGCGTGTCGATCAACTCGGACTTGTGGGCGATGCCGTAGCCGATCAGCAGCGCGTGGCTGACGAAGAAACCGAGGAAGATCGGCAGCAGGATCTGGATCGACTCCTTCATGCCGCGCAGGTTGAGCACGATCAGCAGGCCCACCAGCGCCAGTTCCGTGACGAACTTGTACATCAGCCAGTCCGTCGGCAGCAGGCTGAACACCGCATCCGCCGCGCTGGCCACCGAGATGGTGATGGTCAGCACGTAATCCACGATCAGCGCCGAGCCCGACAGCAGGCCGGCGTAGGGGCCGATCAGGCGCGTCGAGGCCTTGTAGCCGCCGCCGCCGGAGGGGAACAGCTCGATCACCTGGTTGTAGGCCAGGGAAATGACGAATACCGTGATCGCCGTGGCGGCGGCCAGGTACAGCGCCAGGTGCGTGTGCACCCCCAGCGCCAGGAAGGCTTCCTCGGGACCGTAGCAGGCCGAGGACAGGCCGTCCGCCCCCAGCCCGATCCACGCCAGGAACGCCACCAGCACGATGTGCTGGCGCGTATGGGGATTGAGCGGGTCGAGTTTGGCGCCGAGCAGCAGGCGGCGCAGCGCGCGGAGAGAGTTCATGAGTTTGCGGGTTGCCCGCTCAGCGTGCCTGGCGAGGCCGTGAATAGGCTGGCATCTGGTCATTATATCGTCGCCGGCCCGCCGCCGTCGCTCCGGTTCCCCTCAGCGGACCGGCGGCGCCGGCGATCCGCCGTGCGGATTGGCCGCAAAGACAGGCCGCGGCAGCGCCTGCATAAGCTAAAATCCGGCCATACCACCACACCCCATCCGCCTCGCCGCGACCCCATCGCCGCGGGGCTCAACAGGACCCTACATGCGTCTTTCCAAGTATTTCCTCGTCACCACCAAGGAAACGCCGGCCGATGCCGAAGTGGTCAGCCACCAGCTGATGCTGCGCGCCGGCCTGGTGCGCAAGCTCGGCGCCGGGCTCTATACCTGGCTGCCGCTGGGCCTGCGCGTGCTGCAGAAGGTCGAAGCCGTCGTGCGCGAGGAAATGAACCGTGCCGGCGCCCTGGAAGTCCTGTTCCCGCCGCAGGTGCCGGCCGAGCTGTGGCAGGAATCCGGCCGCTACGAGAAATACGGCCCGGAACTGCTGCGCTTCAAGGACCGCCACCAGCGCGACTTCATCCTCGGCCCCACCCACGAGGAAGTGGTCACCGACATGGCGCGGCGCGACATCCGCAGCTACAAGCAGCTGCCGGTGAATTTCTACCAGATCCAGACCAAGTTCCGCGACGAGATCCGGCCGCGCTTTGGCGTCATGCGCGGGCGTGAATTCCTGATGAAGGACGCCTACTCCTTCCACGTCGACGAAGCCGACCTGGTGCGCGAATACCGCAACATGCGCGAGACCTATCGCCGCATCTTCACCCGCATCGGCATCGACTTCCGCATCGTCAAGGCCGACTCCGGCGCCATCGGCGGCGACCGCAGCGAGGAATTCCACGTGCTCGCCAATTCCGGCGAGGATCTGCTGGCGGTGTCCGACACCTCCGATTACGCGGCCAACATCGAGGCCGCGGACACCACGCCGCAGGGCAGCCGTCCCGCCGCCTCGGCGCAACTGGAGAAAGTCGCCACGCCGACGCAGAAGACCTGCGAGGACGTCGCGGCCCTGCTCGGCATCCCGCTGCAAAGCACCGTCAAGCTGATCGTGGCCAAGGGCCGCGACGGTGGACTGGTGGCCCTGGCCGTGCGCGGCGACCACTCGCTCAACGCGGTGAAGGCCGAGAAGCATCCGCAGATCGCCGCGCCCTTCACCCTGGCCAGCGATGCCGAGATCCGCGCCGCCTTCGGCTGCGAGCCGGGCTTCCTCGGCCCGGTCGGTGCCAAACTTACCGTCATCGCCGACCACGCCGCCGCGGTGCTGGCGGACTTCGTCTGCGGCGCCAACGAAGCCGGCTTCCATCTGCGCGGCGTCAACTGGGTGCGCGACGCGGCCGAACCGGAGAGCGCCGACCTGCGCAGCGTCGTTGCCGGCGATCCCAGCCCGGACGGGCAGGGCAAGCTGTCCCTGGTACGCGGCATCGAGGTCGGCCACATCTTCCAGCTCGGCCGCAAGTATTCCGACGCCATGCACCTGAGCGTGCTCGACGAAGCCGGCAAGGAACTGGTTCCGGAGATGGGCTGCTACGGCATCGGCGTCAGCCGCATCGTCGCCGCCGTGATCGAGCAGCGCAACGACGCCGGCGGCATCCTCTGGCCCGATGCCATCGCGCCGTTCCGCGTCATCATCTGCCCCATCGGCCTGGACAAGTCCGCCCCGGTGAAGGAAGCGGTGGAGAAGCTCTACGCCGAGCTCGGCGCCGCCGGCATCGACGTGCTGCTCGACGATCGCGGCCAGCGCCCCGGCTCGATGTTCGCCGACGCCGACCTGATCGGCATTCCGCACCGCATCGTCATCGGCGACAAGGGCCTGGCCAACGCCCAGTTCGAGTACAAGCGCCGCGGCGCCGCCGAAGCCCAGATGATTCCCGCCACGGCGGAAGCGGTGCTGGAAAAGCTGGCCGCGTGATCCGCGCGGGGCGCGCCATCGTCCGTGGCGCGGGCAGCCTCCTGCTGCCCGCGCTGCTGTGCCTGCCGGCCCTGCTGCTGAGCACGACCGCGCAGGCCGGTCCCACCGGCGAGCCGGAACCCGAGTTGCGCGCCCGCCTGGCCCAGGCGATCAAGGAAAGCGACGGCTTCGACGACCGCTACGCCGCCGAAGTCTGGTTCGCCGACATGTCCGGCCGCATGCAGCGCTTCGTGCCGAAAGCCATTCCGGATACCGCCAGGCGGCTCGAATTCCTGCGCCTGGTGCATGCCGAGGCCGCCAAGGCGAAACTCTCGCCGGAGCTGGTGCTGGCGGTGATCAATGTCGAAAGCGGCTTCGACCGCCTGGCCATCTCCAAGTCCGGCGCCTTCGGCTACATGCAGATCATGCCGTTCTGGCTGCAGGAGATCGGGCAGGGCGGCGACAACCTGTTCCAGGCCCGCACCAACCTGCGCATGGGCTGCACCATCCTGCGCTTCTACCTGGACAAGGAGCACAACAACTACAAGCGCGCGCTGGCGCGCTATAACGGCAGCTACGGACGTGCCGACTATTCCTTCCTGGTGCTGCACCTGCTCAACAAGCGCTGGTCGCCGAGCTGAAGCCTTCCGCTTCCGGCCAAGGCACGAACCGCCCCGGCTGTTCCACGGCTCGTCACAAAGCGGCCACAAACCTCATTCAGGCTGCTGAATAATACCGGTGGGTACAGGCCGGCCTCGGATGGCGTGAAGAGATTTCTTATCAGGTGATTGATTTTATTTACAAATATGTCATTGTGCGGAGCAATAAAATTTACTTGCTCAAAATTTGAATCTAGTTCAAAATCCGCCCCTGATTCGTTCGGAGCGAGATTTTGGGGACCAAGGAACGCCGGGTACGCGAGGTTGCAGGGCGCGAGCACCTGTTCCTGGATGCCGCCCGCGACCTGATCCGGCAGGATGGCCTGCTCAACCTGCAGATGGCCCGCATCGCGGAAAAATGTGATTACGCCGTCGGCACGCTGTACCAGCATTTCGCTTCGAAGGAAGACCTGCTGGTGGCGCTGTCCGCCGACAATTCACAACACCGCGTGGACCTGTTCCGCCGCGTCGGTGAATGGAAGGCCGGCACCCGCGACCGCATGGTCGGGATCGCCGTCGCCGACCTGATGTTCGTCAAGCTGTATCCCGAGCACTTCCGGCTGGCCCAGCTGGCCTTCACCGAAGTGGTGTGGAAGGCCGCATCGCCGGAGCGCCGGCGCATGGCGCTGGAAGCCGGCGAACCGCTCGGCCAGATTTGCGACAACATCGTCGAAGAGGCGGTGCGCTGCGGCGACCTCAGGCTCAAGGGCATGACGCCGCAGGAAGTAGGGCTGGGGCCGTGGGCCCTGACCATCGGCACGCACACCATCGTCCATGTCGATGGCGTGCTCGAACAGGGTGACATCGGCGACCCATACCGGCTGATGACGCGGCATCTGCACTACCTGCTGAACGGACTCGACTGGCAGCCGCTGTTCGATCCCTCCGACGAGGCGGCGCTGGACCGGATGATCAAGGGAATCTGCACCGAGGTATTCAATGACATCGTCTGCCAATAACGGCGCTTCGCGCACACTGCGTCGCCACGCCGCCTTGTCGCTGGCCGCGGCCCTGGCCGCCGGCTGCGCCGTCGGCCCCGACTTCAAGCGGCCGGATGCGCCCCAGGGCGACAGCTACACCGCCACGCCGCTGCCGCCGAAGACCGCCGCCAGCGAAGGGCCCGCCGGCGTATCGCAGGCCTACGCCAACGGCGCCGACATCCCGGCGCAGTGGTGGACCCTGTTCCACTCCGACAAGCTCAACGGCCTGGTCGAGCAGGCACTGAAGTCCAGCCCGGACGTGGTCGCGGCCCAGGCCGCCCTGCGCCAGGCCCACGAAAACCTGCTGGCCCAGGAAGGCAGCTTCTTCCCCTCGCTCGACGGCAACGGCTCCGCCGCCCGCCAGAAAGTCTCTGGCGCATCCTTCGGCCAGCCCGGCGGCGGCGGCTCGATCTACAGCCTGTTCAACGCCACCGTCAACGTCTCCTACACCCTCGACGTGTGGGGCGGCATCCGGCGCGGGGTCGAAGCGCAGCAGGCGCAGGCCGACTACCAGAACTTCCAGCTCGAAGCGACCTACCTGACCCTGTCCTCCAACGTCGTCACCACGGCGATCCAGGAAGCCTCGCTGCGCGCGCAGATCGAAGCCACCAACCAGATCATCGAAGCCGACCGCAAGCAGCTCGAAACAGTCAAGCGCCAGCTCAGCCTGGGCGGTGTGTCGCGGCTCGACGTGCTGACCCAGCAGACCCAGCTCGCCAACGAAGTGGCGACCCTGCCGCCGCTGCAGAAGCAGCTCCAGCAGAACCGCGACCTGCTGGCCACGTTGCTCGGCCAGTTGCCGAGCCAGCAGCCGGACGTGCAGTTCGTGCTCGACGACCTGCAATTGCCGCAGGACCTGCCGCTCAGCCTGCCGTCGCAGCTGGTGGCGCAGCGTCCCGACGTGCGCGCGCAGGAAGCCCTGCTGCACCAGGCCAGCGCCCAGATCGGCGTGGCCACCGCCAACATGCTGCCGCAGATCACCATCAGCGGCGAGTTCGGCGGCACCAGCACCAACATCTCGGACCTGCTCAAGAGCAGCAGCAATGTCTGGAGCCTGACCGGCGGCATCACCCAGCCGATCTTCCACGGCGGGGAACTGATCCACAAGAAGCGCGCCGCCGTCGCCGCCTACGACCAGGCCGCCGCGCAGTACCGCGGCACCGTGCTGACCGCCTTCCGCAACGTCGCCGACGCCCTGCATGCGCTGAACGCCGACGCCGATGCATTGCAGCAGCAGGACCTCGCCACGCAGGCCGCGGCCGATACCCTCAAGGTCAGCCGCAGCCGTTACCAGTCCGGCTCGATCAGCTCGCTCGACCTGCTGGTGGTCGAACGCACCTACCAGCAGGCGCGCATCGCCCAGCTGCAGGCGCAGGCGGCGCGTTACGCCGACACCGCGGCGCTGTTCCAGGCGCTCGGCGGCGGCTGGTGGAATCGCAACGACACCGTCGCCCAGGCCGCCCCCAAGCCCTGAAGCGTCCGGTTTTGAAAGACACGGAATTAAAAGTTTGAATACGGAGACAACCATGCAAGGCTGGTTTTCGCGCAATAAAGCCTGGTTCATCGTCATCGCCCTGATCCTCGGGCTGGTGCTCGTGCTCGGCGGCATCAAGGGCTACAGGATCTACAGCATGATCCAGGGCTTCAAGGCCCAGGGCGTGCCCAAGCAGACCGTGTCCAGCATGAAGGCCGCCTTCGAGGACTGGCGCCCGCAGCTGACCGCGGTCGGCAGCCTGCGCGCCGAGCGCGGGGCCGACCTCAGCGCCGAAGTGTCCGGCATCGTCGACAGCATCCAGTTCAAGTCCGGCGACGAGGTCAAGGCCGGCCAGCTGCTGATGCAGCTGCGCTCCGCCGACGATGTCGCCCACCTGGAGTCGCTCAAGGCTTCCGCCGCACTGGCCGAGACCGTCTACAACCGCGACAAGGCCCAGTTCCAGGCCGAGGCCATCAGCCAGGCCGTGCTCGACTCCGACGCCGCCAACCTGCGCAGCGCCAAGGCCCAGGTAGCCGAGCAGCAGGCCATCGTCGACAAGAAGTTCATCCGCGCGCCCTTCGGCGGCAAGCTCGGCATCCGCGCCGTCGATCTCGGCCAGTACCTTTCGCCGGGCACCAAGATCGTCAACCTGCAGCAGCTCGACCCGATCTTCGTCGACTTCTACCTGCCGCAGCAGGCCCTGGCCCAGATCGTCATCGGCCAGAAGGTCGCCACGGTCAGCGACACCTTCCCGGATCTGACCTTCAACGGCGAGATCGCCGCCATCGACCCGCAGGTCGATACCGACACCCGCAACGTGCAGGTGCGGGCCATGGTGAAGAACCCCGAGCACAAGCTGCTGCCCGGCATGTTCGCCAAGGTCACCATCGAGGTCGGGGAACAGCAGCGCTACCTGACGCTGCCGCAGAACGCCATCACCTTCAATCCCTACGGCGAAGCGGTGTTCATCGTCACCACCGCCGGCAAGCTGCAGCAGGAGAGCGACGCCAAGACCAAGGCCGAGGGCGGCAAGCCGGCCGCGGCGGCGCCGGGCGCGCCCGCCACCGATCCGCAGCAGCTGGTGGCCAAGCAGGTGTTCGTCACCGTCGGTCCGACGCGCGGCGACCAGATCGCCATCCTCAAGGGTGTCGAGGAAGGGCAGGAGGTCGTCACCAGCGGCCAGCTCAAGCTCAAGACCGGCACCGCCATCGTCATCAACAACGCGGTGCAGCCCGCCAACGACCCGAATCCCAAGCCGGTTGAAGAATAACCGGGGCGCCAGGACATGAAATTCACCGATATTTTCATCCGCAACCCGGTCCTCGCCACCGTCATCAGCCTGCTGATCCTGGTGCTGGGCCTGCGCGCGCTGTTCGGCCTGCCGGTGCGCCAGTTCCCCAAGTCGGAAATCGCCACCGTCACGGTGACGACCACCTACTACGGCGCCAACTCCGACGTCATCGCCGGCTTCATCACCACGCCGCTGGAAGCCGCCATCGCCCAGGCCCAGGGCATCGACTACCTCAGCTCCACCAGCCTCAGCGGCGTCAGCACCATCACCGCCAGCCTGCGCCTGAACTACGACGCCAACCGCGCGCTCAACGAGATCAACACCAAGGTCAGCTCGGTCCTCAACCAGCTGCCCTCGGGCACGCAGCAACCGCAGCTCACCGTGTCCACCGGCGAGACCACGGACTCGATGTACATCTCGTTCTCCAGCGAGGTGCTGCCGGCCAACAAGATCACCGACTACCTGATCCGCGTGGTGCAGCCCAAGCTGCAGACCGTCCCCGGCGTGCAGCAGGCGGAAATCGTCGGCACCAAGCAGTTCGCCCTGCGCGCCTGGCTCGACCCGGACCGCCTGGCCGCCATGGGCCTCACCGCGGCCGACGTCTACACCGCCCTGAGCAAGAACAACTACATCTCCGCCCTGGGCAGCAGCAAGGGCCAGATGGTCAGCGTCGACATCACCGCCGGCACCGACCTGCACTCTGTGCAGGAATTCAAGAACATGGTGGTGAAGAACAAGGGCGACTCCATCGTCCGCCTGCAGGACGTGGCCAACGTCGTGCTCGGCGCCGAGGACTACAACTTCAGCGCCCTCATGAACGGCAAGCCGGCCGTGTTCATCGGCATCAAGGTGGCGCCCGACGCCAACCTGCTCAGCGTCATCGGCGACGTGCGCAAGGCCTTCCCGGACATCAAGCAGCAGTTGCCGGACGGCCTCAACGGCAGCATCGTCTACGACGCCACCGACTACATCAACAGCTCGATCAAGGAAGTGGTCAAGACCCTGGCGGAGGCCCTGGTCATCGTCACCCTGGTGATCTTCCTGTTCCTCGGCGCGCCGCGCTCGGTGGTCATCCCCACCATCGCCATCCCACTGTCCCTGATCGGCGCCTTCTTCGTCATGCTGGCGCTGGGCTACTCCATCAACCTGCTGACCCTGCTGGCCCTGGTGCTGGCCATCGGCCTGGTGGTGGACGACGCCATCATCGTGGTGGAGAACGTCGACCGCCACATCAAGGAGGGCCTCAAGCCCTTCGACGCGGCGATCCAGGGCGCGCGCGAACTGGCCGGCCCCATCATCGCCATCTCGGTGGTGCTGATCGCGGTCTACGTGCCCATCGGCTTCCAGGGCGGCCTGACCGGTTCGCTGTTCTCCGAGTTTGCCTTCACCCTGGCCGGCGCCGTGGCCGTGTCCGCGGTGATCGCCCTGACCCTGTCGCCGATGATGGCCTCGCTGTTCCTGCGCGCCGACCAGCACGAGAGCAAGCTGGTGCAGCAGATCGACCGCAATTTCGACCGGGCCCGCGGCTTGTATGAACGGATGCTGGGTGGCGCACTGCGCACCTGGCCCGCAGTGGTGGTGTTCGGCTTCGTCATCATTGGCCTGATCTTCGTCATGTTCAAGTTCTCGCAGGAGGAACTGGCGCCGCAGGAAGACCAGAGCTTCATGATCGTCTACGGCTACGCCGAGCCCAACGCCACCGCGCAGCAGATGGACGCCTACGGCAAGCAGATCCGCGGCATGGTCGACAGCCACCCGGAAAAGCAGAACCTATTCCAGTTCACCGGCGCCAACGGCAACAACACCACCCTCAGCGGCCTCATCCTCAAGCCCTGGAGCGAGCGCAAGCTCAATGCCGACGCCCTGCAGAACGCCATCCAGCAGCAGGTCAACACGGTGTCGGGCGCCACCGTCTACGCCTCGCAGCCGGCACCGCTGCCCACCGGCACCGGCGGCGTCAACACCGCGGTGGCCTTCGTCATCGGCACCACCGAGCCGTTCAGCAATCTCGACGAAGTCGCAGGCTCCATCCTCGACGCCGCGCAGAAGAGCGGCAAGTTCTACTACATCGACACCGACCTCAAGCTGAACAAGCCGCAGGTGACGGTGGAAGTGCAGCGCGACAAGGTGGCCGCGCTGGGCCTGGCCATGCAGGACGTCGGCTCCGCCCTGGGCGCCATGCTCGGCGGCGGCTACGTCAACTACTTCAGCATTGCCGGCCGCTCCTACAAGGTCATCCCGCAGGTGGCGCAGGTCAACCGCATCAACCCGGACCAGCTCAACAACTACTACATCCGTGCCGCCAACGGCGCGGTGGTCCCGGCGTCGACGGTGATCTCGCTCAAGACCGAGACCATTCCCACCCGCGTCAGCCACTTCCAGCAGCTCAACTCCGCCACCTTCAGCGGCGTGCCCTCCGGCACCCTGGGCGAAGCCCTGGATTACCTGAAAGGCCTGGCCAAGCAGATGGCGCCGCGCGGCTACAGCGTCGACTTCGCCGGCCAGTCGCGCCAGTACGTGCAGGAAAGCAGCTCTTTCGCGGTGACCTTCATGTTCGCCGTCATCATCATCTTCCTGGCGCTGGCGGCGCAGTTCGGCAGCTTCCGCGACCCGCTGATCGTGATGATGTCGGTGCCGATGGCGATCTTCGGCGCCATGGTGTTCATCTTCCTCGGCTTCGAGAAAGCCACCTTGAACATCTACACCAAGGTCGGCCTCGTCACCCTGATCGGCCTCATCGCCAAGCACGGCATCCTCATCGTGCAGTTCGCCAACGACGAGCAGCGGCGCGGCAAGCCCAAGCTCGAGGCCATCATGAGCGCGGCCGGCGTGCGACTGCGCCCGATCCTGATGACCACCTTCTCCATGGTCCTGGGCGTGGTGCCCCTGGTCATCGCCAGCGGCGCCGGCGCCGTGGGCCGCAACCACATGGGTTTGGTGATCTTCACCGGCATCTCCATCGGCACCCTCTTCACCCTGTTCGTGGTGCCCGCCATGTACCTGTTCCTCGGTGCCGACCACCACGAAGACCGCAAGGAATCGGCGCCGGCCGAACCCGCCGCGCACTGAAGGCCGCGACGGCGGCGCGGAACCCCTCGCGCCGCCGTTTCCCGCTATCGGCCGAAACCGGCCAGGGCGGGCACTTCCGGCCCGTTTTCATGGTCAAATCAGGGTGCGTCGAAGCGTACTGCCGCAAGCCTGTGCAGCCGGAATGCGCTTTCGGCCGCAGGGGGCCGCCACGGTGCCGCGGCTTTGACTAAAATAACGTGACAGAGCCGTGACGGCGCAGCGCATCGAGCGCCGGCACCGGCAATAGGAACCAGGACCGGGACTCCGATGCAAACCGCTGTCGAGATCAAGCAGACCATCGAAGCGCAGGCCGCAAAGCCTGACCTGCACACGCGCGCGCATACCCTGGGCGGCAAGACCGCCTTCGGCCGCTTCGCCCTGCGCCTCCAGGACCGCCTCGAACGCGCCGTAGCGCGCGTCTCGGTGCTGCCGGATTCGGCCGTCTACAATCCCGCCGACTTCCCCTGGACGCGCAACTTCGAAGCCAACTGGCGCACCATCCGCGCCGAGCTGGACGAAGTGCTGCAATACCGCGACCAGATGCCCAGCTTCCACGAAATCATCAAGGAAGTCGGCACCATCACCTCCGACGACAGCTGGAAGACCTTCTTCCTGCTCGGCGCCGGCATGGACTGCAGCGGCAACGCGAAGCGCTGCCCCGAGACCATGCGCCTGCTGCAAGGCATCCCCGGCGCCAGCACCGCCTTCTTCAGCATCCTCTCCCCGGGCAAGCACATCCCGGCCCACCGCGGCGCCTACAACGGCGTCCTGCGCTTCCATCTCGGCCTGCTCGTGCCCGAGCCGCGCGAGCGTTGCCGCATCCGCATCGGCAACCAGATCCACTCCTGGAATGAAGGCGAATCGCTGATCTTCGACGACAGCTTCAACCACGAAGTGTGGAACGACACCGACGGCTGGCGCGTCGTCCTCTTCGTCGACTTCGCCCGCCCGCTGCGCCAACCCTGGCACTGGCTCAACCGCTCCTTCATCGGCATGGGTCCCCTGGCGCCGTTCCTGCGCGAAGCTGGGCAGAAGCAGAAGGCCTGGGAAAAGAAGTTCTATCCCAAGGGCTGAGTCGATCGCCTGAATTGCCGGGCAAGTACGCTCTGAAAACGCCATGGATGGAGGTCAGCCAGGCGATTTCAACGCGTGTATGGGGCTGCCGGCGGAAGAAATGTCCGCATTGGAGAACAGGTGCGTTCGTCTGCTACCGCAAAGCAGTCAATCCCCAACGACTGCTTTGGGATAGGCTAACTCTGCGCTAGGCTCCACATTCTATGCAGCCTTACCTACTTCATCTGAAAACCAGCATCACTCCCAGTTGACCGATGACTGGCTATCTCTCGGGGCCCACGTCGATCTGTTCTATGAGTCGTATTCCGCTAGCCTGTGCACGAGCGAGATCGTAAGGCGATCGTCGTTTTGATTCGTGGGCTGACATCTGGAGTTTCGTTGACGATGCCAGGTGGCGCCAAGAAGTTGAAGGGCGCACTCCTGGCGCCTCAGGGTGGAATCGGCCCGAAGCGGCTCTCGCGAACGACGGCTTTAGAATAGCCTTGTGAAATGGGAGTGCGAATGGATCAGATAGTAAAGACCATCTATAGCACTGACGTCGAACGCGTCGTTTAGATTTTCCGGCGCCCGGATGGGCTCTCGAGCTCCGCGGAAGTCAAGCAAAATGAGATTCCTACCTCGGGTCGCCAATGGCGCCGCGATCTGGCGGGTGGCAGCAGGCGGTGCGGCTCATTGTATGATTCTGCCGATATAGCTGAGCGAGAAGCTGGAGCGATCGTTCGATGGTGAGTAGCGGAAGGGTCGTAATATATTCGGCCGAGTTCTGCCCACGGCGCAGGAATGGACAAGTCTCAAAAGCAGCCGCTGAGCGGCCGGCGCACAGTTCAGTGTGCCAGACGGTGCAAGGGAGGTAGCGGCGACGATAGCCTGGTTAGGCCGGCTGCATGAAAGAGTCTCGCCGGCCAGACGGCCGGCGAGACTATCATGCGAAAAAGCTCAGAACAGGCTGGGCAGCACCGCGGTGCCTTCCTTCTGCACCGCCTGCAGCTGCGTCGGATCCAAGCCCAGGGCCTTGAGGATGGTCGGCGCGACCTGTGTGGTGCTGACCTGAGCGGCGACGTTGGTGCTCTTCAGTCCGGTCATCGACACCAGCAGCAGCACATTGGTGTCGTCCACCGTGCCGCCGCCGTGCTCGGCGATCTTCTTCGAGCTGCCCGAGTAGATCACGCCGGCATTTGGCTGGATCACCACGTTCGGTGCCCGCGCCGCAGCCACCGGATCGCTGGAGGTGGGATCGCCGTAGATCGCAGCCAGTGCGGAACCGGAGTTGATGCTATTGGCGAAGATGGTGCCAGTCGGCAGTTTGTCGGCGAAGATCTTGCTCGCATTGCTCTGCAGCTGCGCTACCACGTTGGCCGCATTCGACTGAGTCTCCAGCCACAACAGGCCGGTGTCATCGGTCTGGAAGTGGCCATTGGTCGAATAGACACTGCCGCTGTTGGGGTTGGTGAAGCTCGACGGCGAATCCACGGTGGCATCGGCCATGGCAATAAAGCCGGAGGGATCCTGCACCGTAGCATTGCCGCTGCCGCCGCTTTCCATCGCCAACGTGGTCTTGTCGATTGGCGACTGGCCGTGCTTGGCGCTGACGATGATCAGCGTTGAGTCGAGCAGACCCTTGGCCTTCAGCTCGGCCACCATCTTGCCGATCGAGGCGTCGGTATGGGCGATGGCGCCATTTAGCACACTGTTGGGCGTGGCTTTGGCATCGATGTAGCCACCCACCGGAAGCTTCTCCCCGACGCTGACCGTCTGGAAGTTCATACCGAACACCTGCGGTACGCCGGGCGTGCCGCTGCCGTCCGACTTCTTGCCGTCGATCTGGTTGATGATTGCCTGCACCTTGACGTCGTCATAGGCCTCCACCGCCGGTACGCAGGTGGTGTAGTCGCTCACCTTCTTCACCGGCAGCGAATTCGTACCATCGCACTGCGCCAGCGTGGCCGACAGGTTGACGCCATTGACGATGCCGCCGTTGGTGATCAGTGAGTTGATCTCCGGCGTGTAGAGGTCGGCGATGCCGCTGCCGGAAGGGCCGTTGAGCAGGTCGTAGGCCGGGTGCTTGTCAGACCAGGCGGTCAGACCGCCGGCGGCCTTGACCACTTCGAATAGGGTATTGACCTTGACGAAGCTGTGCGGGTAGACCGGCGTGCAGTTGCCGGCGGAGTCCTTTTGCAATGGCAGGTTGGCCGGGTTGATCACGCCGGCCCCGTTTCCGGTGCCGCTGAACAGCTTGCTGTCGTCGAAGTCGATGCTCTCGTCATACACCGCCTCGATACCGGTGGAAGTGCCGGCGCACTTGCTGCCAGGCGCATAAAGCGTGCGGTCGTAGCTGTCGTCGTAATACACACCGGTGGTCTTGGGCGTGCCGCCGGTGACCATTGACAACATGCCGGGGAAGGAGTCCGACGGCGTAGTGGTGTGGGCGTTGGCGTAGACCACACCGGTACCGACCAACTGCGCCAGCGTGGACATGGGATTGGCGCCGATCCAGTAGTTGAGATCGGCCTGGTGGAAGCCGTCAATGCTGATGAGCAGCACGCGCTTGGCGCTCAGGCTGGCGCTGCTGCCATTGTCGTTGTTGTTGCTGCACCCGACGACGGCGCCGAGAACCAGCATGGAAAACGCCAAGCCGAGCGCAAGCCCGGATTTCTTTTGCATCATAGTGTTTCGTGCTCCGTGGTGGTTGTCGCTTTGTTTTTCACCGGCAAGCCTAACCACGGCATATGACGTTGCCTTTACATTAATTTACATTTTGCTTTCAACGGGCTCGCGACGATGAAATGCGACGGCTGCGGGGCATTGATGCATGTGGAGGCACTGAGCCCTTCGGCTTGGCGCCTGAGTTGCCAGTGCGGAAAATACAATGACACTCTCAAGGGGCTTTAACGGCCCAATCCGGCCGTTCGCCAACGGCCGCTTTGGAGTAGGCTAAGGTCCATGTTTCCTTGGTTAGACGCCGGCATGACGCTTCTTGTGAGCGTAGGGCTTGTCGGGGTTATGAGGCGCGCTCGTTCCCAGTCAAGAGGGGCACCGATTCTTCTGTTTCTGGGGATCGGCGCAGCGTCCTTGGCTGCGGGCGTGACGATGGACCCGTTTGGTTCATGGCAGTGCATTCCACTTCGTTACAGGAATGGCGTATTTGAGGGCATCGTGATCTGGCAAGTGATCTTTGCGTCCGCGCTAAGCGCGGGAGCGGCTTACCTGCGCACGGGCAGCCATAGGCTGTGGGTTCCCATCTGTGTATCCGCTCTGTGTTTCGTCGTGTTGAGTGTTCGAATTCAGACTGCCGAAAAGTCTTCGGCAACCTTCGAGTTGGGCACCACGGTAGCCCGTGTAGGTTGAGGTGAGTACGAATCTCGATATAACAATCGGCACCAACCGGCCCCTACCGGCCAGTCATGAACGACAGGTTCCGGGTGGTCTACCAGAGCGATCAGCTTTCGCGGGGATAGAGGCAGATATGGGATTGTCAACGGCGGGCATAACCCTGTGAAGAACAATGCCCTGGTCACTTTGTTGGCGCCACTCTTCGCAAGCTACAAGAAGCCAATGATTCCGGCCAGCGATGCAGCACTACGCAAGTTCAAGGTCATGGCCGCCGAACGAAATGTCCCCGCGGATGTTGTAGAACAGCTAACAGATTTTTATTCAGTCGTTGATGGCGTCCCAGGGCTTGATTCTCTATCTATTCACAAGTGCGCAGACATTATTGTTTTTGAGTGGTGGAGTGACGGCGAGCTTTGGCTAGGCCAGCGTGATTTTTATATATTGCGTTGGCACAAAAACAAGTATTGCGTGGGAAGCGCTGGCACGATCAGCTTCTCGCCTGCGCATGAGTTCCATACGCTAGCAGAAGGAGTTGGTCATATGGTCGGTCTGTACGCGCAAGGAAGCGCAGGCTAGCAGTCCTAGCCCACGATCGGATTGGCTGCTCAGCGCCTAGCACCCTTTCCACGACTGCACCGCTCATCTGGCAGCTTTTCGGCGGCGAATCTTAGGGGCCGACCGGCGGCTCTTGGCACTAACCTGCCGGTCGCCCGTCCACGGCCGGTTTGTGGCGGAGTGAGACAAAGCAGAAAAAACAATAAGCGGACATCGTTTAAGCGCCTGAATAGCCAGTGCTTCCGGTGGCGTGTTGCATGCCCGAACCAAGCCCTGCCATTCGCATCATCGACAGATTGTGAGGCCGTGCTTGAGTCAATTTGGAGTTGCGCTGAGCTTCGCTTGATTCATCGCATGCCAAGTTACTGATTACATGGACGTGCTTGCGTCGATGTCTGCTTTGAGGAAATCGCTCGCATGTCGCTTGCCGCCACGAAGCTACCGTCGCGGATGACTGCTTTCAGGAAATTGAACCGATGGCGGCTAAGCGGCCCCTGAGCGCCCCCGAGCTTGGGAAACGATTAGACAAAACTCGTGGAGCGCGACAGCGCCTCCCACGCATCGATTTCCGAGCCGACGCGCTGCAGTTTCTGCCGCACCAGTTGCAGCGCATCCTCGCCAAGAAACAGGCGTGAGGGCGGATTTTCGGACTCGACCAGGGCGAGCAGGGCCGCGGCGGCCTTGTCCGGATCGCCGGGCTGCCGGCCGCTTTTGGCCTGACGCGCCGCCCGGATCGGGTCCATCACTTCGTCGTAATCCGGGATGCTCCGTGGCGTCCGCGCCATGGAGCGGCCGGCCCAGTCGGTACGAAATTGGCCCGGGGCCAGCGCCGTGACATGAATGCCAAAGCGCTCGACCTCTTTGCCGAGCGACTCGGAGATGCCTTCCAGGGCAAACTTGCTTCCGCAGTAGAAAGCGATGCCCGGCATGGTGATGAAGCCTCCCATCGAGGTTACATTCACGATATGGCCGCGCCGCCGCGCGCGCATGCTGGGGAGGACTGCCTTGATCATGGCGACGGGACCGAAGACATTGGCCGCGAACTGCCGCTCGAGATCTTGCATGGACGATTCTTCCAGCACCCCCTCGTGCCCGTATCCAGCGTTATTGACCAGGACCTCGACCGGGCCGGCCACTGCCTCGGTGGCGGCCACCGCGGCGGCAACGGCGGCATAGTTGGTGACGTCCAGCATCAAGGGATGGGCGCGGTGCGGATCCAGGGCCGCAAAACTGTCTGCGTCTTCCTGGCGGCGCACCGTCCCGATCACGGTATGGCCGGCGGACAGCGCGCCGGCGGCAAAGGCCCGGCCGAGCCCGGAACTGACGCCGGTGATGAGGAAGGTTTTGGATGGCGCGGTCATGAATACCTCCTGATTATTTATATCATGATATAATTCCTCATGACTTCACGCAAGACCGCGAGCAAAAGCTCCAGCAGCAACGTTGAGGCTCAGCCGGTGCCCACCAATCGGGAGCGTGTGTTGGCTGCTGCGGAACGGCTACTGGCCCGTGGCGAAGCTGAGTTTTCGATGCGGGAGCTTGCGGGCGAGGCTGACCTGAGCTTCGCCACGCCATTCAACCTGTTCGGCAGCAAGCTGGCGATCATGCGAGCGCTCTCGGCGGAGCGGATAGCAACGATGGATGCGCAGTATCGTGCTCTCCCTCTGCGGCCTACGGCATCCGCGCGCGTGCTTGCCGCCGTGGACGTCGCCGCGAAGGTCATGCTCGCCCTGCCGGAGGTGAATCGCGCCGTGATGGGCGCGATCGGTGCGCCTGCCCAGGACGCCGGCGCCGTCTTGGATCAGTCGCGCGCGTTGTGGGCCGCCGCCATCGGAGACGGGGAAGGGCTTGCGCCCCGGACCCGGAAGTTGGCGCTTGACGTGCTGCCGACCCAGCTCGCGCTGGGTTTTCGGGGCGTGCTTTCTTTTTGGACGGCCGGGGAGCTCTCGCATGCCGCATTGGCAGCGTCTGCCCGCGCCATGGCGGCGACGCTATTGCTTGGTTTCGTCGATGAACGTGAGCGGGCAACCCTGTTTGCCGAAGCCATAGATACCAGTGAGGCATACGTTGGCGATTGACCAACGCCCTAAACGGGTAGTCAGCTATGTGGCGCTTACAGACCTATCGATGTCCACGTACACCGATAGCAGACGTTCCGAAAGGGCGTGGCGGAGCCAGGCTGCGCTTCCGCCTCGGTCTGTTGGTGTCCGAACCGCGCGGGCGCTGCCGCATCAGCATGGCCCATCTGGCGCCTTTCCTGTGCGAAGCGGGGCGCAAGCGGAAGGCCTGGGAAAGGAAGTTCTACCCCGGAGCCCTGTGCAGTCACTCAATCAATCGCGCTTTTGGCATGTCATTGGATGACTCCATCCGCGCTTTGAGCCGCACGGCAATTTCGCAAAACCCGGCATGGCCCGGATTGCGGTCACGGTACAAAGCCGTGTTGCCGGGCGTTCTCCCGGCCTCCTGCGCGCTCCATCCCTGAAGCTCCACCCTTAGTACTAGTACGCTGGTACTAGTACTAGTTTCCAACTGTCCTGCGCCGCGCACAGGCCTAGTATCGACCGCAGGCAAAGCAGTGCTCATCGGAACGAAAAGTACTGATGGATTGCGCCGGCGATGCGACAACGCATCGCATCGGCCAGGGAGGAGAAGCATGGGCCATTCGCAACAACCCGGGGCGCCGGCATCGCCGGCCGCCTTGTCGTGCCGGAGTCCGGCACAGCCGCACATCCACGACCGCCGCCCTTCCTCCGCACACCGCCTGGACTTCGTGTCGCGTCCCCCGGACGCGGCATTACCGTGGTAAGGCGCTTCACCGCACACATCGCTGTTGCCCATGGAGGGTTTGAACATGAAAGCTTCCACCGATCTGAAGGCGCTGTACAAGCAGAAAGGTTTGCCGGAAAAGCCCGATATCATCGTCATCCTCACTGACCAGGAACGTTACCCGGCCCACTGGCCCACCGGTTTCGTCAACTCGCTCACCGCCTGGAACAAGCTCAAGGCCAACGGCCTCACCTTCGAGCGCGCCTATACCTCGGCCTGCATGTGCACACCCTCGCGCGGCGTGATGATCACCAGCAACTACGCCAACCTCACCGGATTGTCGATGACGCCGGGCGAGTTGTCCTATGCCGATCCGCGCATCCCGCAACTCGCCGCGATGATGCAGGCGGAGGGCTACGACGTGATCTGGAAGGGCAAATGGCATCTGTCGACGCCGGCCGACGTCATGCAATGGTCGCCGTACGACATCGGCAACATGCAGCGGCAGTACGGCTTCTCCGACTGGAACCCGCCGGACGCCGGCACGGTCACCGGCTTTTCGACCTATGAGTCCTGGGCCACCGCCGGCTCCGGCACCCCGGGCCACGCCAATCCGGCCAACGACAAGCGCTACCTGCGCAAGTACGCCGTAGGCGTGGACGCCCACGGCTTCGGCGAGGACGCCCACGAATTCCTGAGGAAGCGGGCCGAAGGCCGCAACAAACAGGACGTCGCCGCCCAGAAGCCGTTCCTGATGTTCATGTCGTTCGTGAACCCGCACGACATCAACTTCTTTCCCGACGGCTGGCAGAGCCTCGGCTACAGCGAGGCGGATATCTGCGACCTGCCCATCGAGCTGCCGCCCAATGCCCACGACAGCCTGCTGGACAAACCCACCATCCAGTCCCACATCCGCAACATCATGAACCGGGGCACGCCGCTCCGCGGCCAGGACACGCTGGCCGAAGGCACCACCTGGCCCTCCGCGCAGGTGGACAAGGCCGACACCATCGAAAACTACGTCAAGTTCTATGCCTTCATGACGCTGTTTGCCAACGGCTGCGTCAACGAGTTCCTGGGCTACCTCGACAAATACGGCTTCACCGAAAAGTCGCTGATCATCCGCACCGCGGACCACGGCGAGATGGGCATGTCCCACGGCATGCGCGAGAAGGTCTACAACGTCTACGAGGAGACCATCCACATTCCGTTCGTCATCTCCAATCCCTTGCTGTTTCCGAAGGCGCAGACCACCCAGGCCCTGTACGCCCACGTCGACTTCCTGCCCACCCTGATCAATCTCGCGGGCGGCCACGCGACCCGGCTGATGAAGGGCAAGAGCCTGGTACCGGCAATTCTCGACCCGAGCAAGGAAGTGCAGGACACGGTGCTGTTCTGCTACGACGACGAGTCCGCGATGATCAGCGACCTGCAATACCTCAGCCATATCCGCGCCATCCGGCATCGCCACCACACCTATGCCGTGTATTTCTCGCCCAACCTGCCGGGCCAGTACCAGTACGAGATGTACGATCTGGATACCGAGCCCAAGCAGCTGGTCAATCTCCTGGCCCACGCCAAGCCGGCCAACCCAGAGGTCGAAAAGCTCTGGCCCCAGTTGCAGGACCTGCTCAACGAGAAGTTGATCGAAGCCGGCCAGACACCGTTCCCGCCCATCGTCGATGGTGTGGGAATGAAAGCCACGGGCTGATCCGGCCGGAAAGAGTTGCATCCTGACGAGGATGGCGGAGCGTCGCGCTGCGACGCTCCGCCCGTATCAACCCGCTCCGCGGTAATGCCTCGTTCCGCCCCCGCCAATTCCGGCGCGCGCACCGCATGCATGCCAACAAACAACCTTGGCACGCATGGCACACATGGTGAATTCCGGGGGTTATTGCGCCCCGTAACCGGATTTACCCAGGTGCTTCAGGGTTTGGGATGTGCGGCGAAGAATTCCCAGATCAGGGACGTCGCATTCAATTCCTGCGAAGGCTCGTCCAGCATCGCCAGCATCCGCTCGCCGCCCGGCCAGGAATGTCCGCCGCCGTCGATCAGATAAAACGCCACTTCGCTGCCGTTCCTGCCGCCACCATAAATGCTTTTCGCTACCTTCCCGTCCTGCACCAGCTGCGCCGGGCCGCAGCCGTTGAACTTCGCCCAGAACTCGATCGCCTCCATCACCGGCGGCTTCGGCGTGCGATCCAGCGCCTTGGCGCCGATGCCGCCGGGCAGGGTCACGTTCTGGTCGGCGCTGCCGTGAATGTGGATCACCGACACCGGCTGCGTCGGCTTGCATTCGAACAGCGTCTGCGTCGCGGCGACCACGCCGATGGCGGCGAAGGTTTCGCCCATCTCGCCGGCCAGGCGATAGCTCATCATGCCGCCGTTGGACAGGCCGCTGGCATAGATGCGCCTGGCGTCGATCGCGTACTCGCGCCGCAGATCCGCCAGCATGGCGCGGATGAAGCCGACGTCGTCGACGTTCTGCTGCACCGCGTAGCCGCAGCAGGTGCCGGCGTTCCAGGTATGGAAATGGCCGCGCCCCAGGGCATTGAGCAAGGGGCGCTTTTCGCCGGTGCCGTCGGGATGGACCACGATGAAACCGGAGCGGTCGGCTTCCTCGTTGAAGCCGGTCTGCACCGCGTTGCTTCGCGCATTGCCGCCGCCGCCATGCAGTGCCACCACCAGGGGAATCGGCGTGCCGGACACATAGCCGGGCGGCACATGCACGGTATAGCTGCGCCGGCGTCCGCCCCAATCCAGTTCCTTGCTGATATCGCTCACGCTATCCGTCTCCGCTGGGCCGGGCTGTTGAAAGGTAGGTCCGTATCTGCGGCACTGGCCGGAGCCGGGCGCGCTGCAATCGTGCAGCCAGCTGCTTCAGTTGCTTGGCGCCGCGCCCGGTGCTGCGCTGGTGGGCTCTGCGGCGGGGGTAGCGGCAGGAGCGGCAGGAGTGGGAGCAGGCGTAGCAGCAGGAGTAGCAGGCGCAGGAGCAGGTGCAGGAGTAGTAGGAGCAGCAGCAGTGGAAGTGGATGCCTGCGGATCCGTCGCCGGACGCATGCCTTCACCGCCGTTGTTCTTCGAGTAGGCCAGCGCTTCGGATACTTCCTGCAAGGTCGGATGCGCCGGTATGGTCAGGCGCAAGCCCTTGTACAGCTGGTAAGGCTGCTTGACCTTGTGCTTGTTGGCCTGCCACACCAGCGGCCACAGGTAGGAATTGCCGTAGACCTCCTGCTGCCCCGCCACATGCCACAGGCTTTCGTTTTCCTGCACCACGTAACTGCGCGTCTCGGTTTGCAGCTGCATATTCAGTTCCTGCAGCAGCAGGAAAGCCGTGCCGCTATCGCCGGCCGCAAGCTTGTCCTGTGCCTGCTGCAATTGCCCCACCTGTGCATCCGACAGACCGGTGCGGTCCTGCGCCTTCCTCAATTCCGCCTGCGCCAGTTGCGCCTGGTCGCCGACAGGAGCTTGCCCCGCGGCAGGATCGCTGACATCGGCGCGCGCAATCTGGGTGTTCGCTGCCGAGGCATCGGCCGGCGGCGGCCCCGCCAGCGAGGGCAGGTTGGGCAGTGGCATGCCGGCCACGGAATTCGCGTCCGCGGCGGGCGGCGCATAGGCGCGCGCGGCAACCGCCTGCGAGGTATCCGGCGCCGGCGGCGGAACGACAGCGGGCGCCGTGATCGCGGGCGTCGCCGCGGAGACCGCCGCAGCCGGCGCCGTGGCCGCTGTCGTAGCGGATGGCGGCTGTTGGGTTTTCGAATCGGCCTGCGCTGCTGTCGCCGCAGCTTTCACCGGTTTTGCTGGCCGGTTGTCCCGCGCGGCGATCGCCATTGGTGATTTGGCATCGTATTGCGGGACCGGGGCGCTGGAAGCGGCGACGGCGGGCGCCGTTGCGCCGGTCGTTTGAGGCGCCTGCACCGTTGTGCTGGCCTTTGCCGCGCTCGCATCGATGTTCTGCGTTGCGGCCGTTGCGACGACCGGCGTCGTCGCGCCGGCGGCGGATGCCATCGCGCCGCCGCTCGGATTTGGAGTCGCGGGAGTCTTCGGCGCCGGCGCGTTGTCGTCGCCCGCACTGCGGATCCTGGTGGCGATCACCTCCGTGCTCGAGTTGAGCATGGCCAGCGCCCCTTCGTGCGGAGGGGGAGTGGTCGGATCGCTGCTTGCGGTGCTGGCCTGGCGCGGCGGGCTCGGGGGCTCCGCTGCCGGACTACTGCCCTGGGAGGCTGCAATTCTGGATGCATCGCTGGTGGACGCGGCGGAACTGGCGGGCGCCGACTTGCCGGCATCCTGGGCAGCCGGAGCGGACACCGGAGGCGATACCGGTCGGGACGGCGGCGGGTTCGTGGCTGAAGTTGCCGCGGCGTTCGCCGTCCGCGTCAGCGGTATGGCAGCGAATGCCTCGCTCGGCGGCGTGGCCTTTGGCGCGGTAGGCTGGGCTGCCGCGGCGGTCGTCGCTTGTGGTTTCGATGTCGATGCCGATGTCGGAGCAGGGGCAGGAGCCGCGGCCTTGGCCTGACGGGGCTGGCTCGCGGCCGCTGCTGCCCTGGGCGGAGGCGTCGCCGCCAGGCCAGCCGAGGCACTGAAGGCGCCATTGCTGCTGTGCGTATCCGAATCGATGCGGTGCGGCACGGCGTCGCATCCGACCAGGCTCAACACCGCAAGCAGGCAGGGCAGGGAACTCGCGGACAGGCGCAAGGGCAGAAGCTTGGCGTTTGGCATGGACCGCAGCCTAGCGAGGCGTGGCGAGGCGGTCAAACGGCTAAACTAGCCCCGCCTGCAACGATCCTGTCACCTTGGCCTGATCCCGCGGGCAAGCCCCTATGCTTCCTTGAAAGTTCCCGGCGCATGACCGAAATCCTCGTCCTCTATTACTCCCGCAACGGCTCCACCGCCGCCATGGCCCGCCAGGTCTGCCGCGGCGTCGAATCGGTGCGCGGCGTCCAGGCGCGCCTGCGCAGCGTGCCGCCGGTGGCCGCGGTGACCACCGTCGCCGCGCCGCCGGTGCCGGAAGAAGGCGCCCCCTATGTGGAATCGCGCGACCTGCGCGAATGCGCCGGCCTGATCCTGGGCAGCCCCACCCGCTTCGGCAACATGGCCGCCCCGCTCAAGTACTTCATCGACTCCACCTCGGACCTGTGGCTGTCCGGCGCCCTGGCCGGCAAGCCGGCCGCGGTCTTCACCTCCACCGGCACCCTGCACGGTGGCCAGGAGAGCACCCTGCTGTCGATGATGCTGCCGTTGCTGCACCACGGCATGCTGCTGCTGGGCCTGCCCTATACCGAGCAGGAACTCTCCACCACCACCGCCGGCGGCACCCCTTACGGCGCCAGCCATGTTTCCGGGGTGGGCGCCAAACCGCGCCCGCCGCTCAAGGAAGAACTGAATCTTTGCGTGGCCCTGGGCAAGCGCGTCGCCGAAGTTGCCTTGAAATTGCAGTCGTGAACCGCCTGAGCGAGTGGGCGCGTATTGCCGCGCTGGCGTTTCATTTCGGCCTGATCGCCGGCCTCATCGCCTGGTGCGGCTGGCTGCCCGGGATATTGTTGAGCCTGCCGCTGCTGGCGCCCATCCCGGGGCTGCTGCGCAAGCGCACCTACACCGCCGGCTGGGCCACCATGCTGGTGGTGTTCTACGTTGGCGGCCTGCTGGCGGAAGGCGTGGCAGTACCGGGCCGGCGCGGCATCGGCACCGCGTTGAGCATCGTGGCAGCCCTGGATTTCGTCAGCCTGGTGCTGTTCGTCCGGCTTGCGGCACGCGAGAGGGAGAGACGCTGATCGCGTTTTAGCAGGCGCTAAACGCGATCAGCGTCTCTCCCCAGCACTTGCTGCGCAAAAGGAATCGTCAGGCGCCGCTGCGTCGTAAGCGAATCCTGGTCCAGCAGGTCCAGCGCGGCGAGCAGCGCCGTCACCGAGCGCGGCAGGCGCCGCAGCAGGAATTCGGCCACCTCTTCCGGCAGGTCCAGGCCGCGCAAATGCGCGCGCTTGCGCAGCAGTGCGCGCAAGTCCGCGTCGCTCAGCGGCTTCAGGCCGAACACCGCGCAGGCGGCAAGCCGGGTGCGCAGGTCGGGCAGGGGTGCCAGCGGCAGGCTGTCCGGCGGCGCCGAGGCGCCGAGCACGCAGCGGCCGCCGTGGGCGTGGATCGCGTCGATCAACCGCAACAGGATCAGGGCCCAGCGGCGGTCGAGCAGGGCGCTGTCCACATCGTCCAGGCATAGCACGTCGAGTGTCTCGAAACCCTGCAGCGCCGCTGCATCCTCGCGGGTGAATTGCGCCAGCGGCAGGTAAGCCGCGCGGCGCCGCTGCTGCGCGGTGGCGCGCGCCACCGCCTGCAACAGGTGGGTCTTGCCGCTGCCGATGGCGCCATGCAGCAGGATCGAAGCCTTGCCGCCGCCCTCGGCCAGCTGGCGCAGCGCCGCCGCCGTGGCGGCATTCGGCCCGGCGTGGAAATTGTCGAAGCTGGCCGCGTCGGCCAGCTGCACCGACAGGGTCAGCTGTGTGCCGATCACGGTGCCGGCGGTGCTTCTGGTTTGGCTGGCTGCACTGCGGCGCCGACATAAAGCGGGCTGCGCAGCCAGTGCTGGCGCGCGTGGCGCAGCAGCACCGCGAGCACCGCCGCCACCGGCAGCGCCACCAGCACGCCGACGAAGCCGAACAGTTGCCCACCGGCCAGGATGGCGAAGATTACCGCCACCGGATGCAGGCCGATGCGGTCGCCCACCAGCATCGGCGTCAGCACGCCGCTCTCCAGCACCTGGCCGATGCCGAAGACGATCGCCACCCACAGCAGCGGCGTCACTTCCTGCGTCTGCACCAGCATGGCGATGCTGGCCGCGAGCAGGCCGCTGATGAAACCCAGGTAGGGAATGAAGCTGACCAGGCCGGCGCCGATGCCGATCAGCAGCGCCACCTTCAGCCCGGCCATGGTCAGGCCGATGCTGTAGATAGCGGCGAGGGCGGCCATCACCAGCAGCTGGCCGCGGATCAGGGCGCTGAGCACGCCGTCGGTCTCGCGCGCCAGTGCTTCCGCGTGCGGCCGCAGCCGCGGCGGGATCAGCTGGTCGATGCGCGCCACCAGCAGGTCCCAGTCGCGCAGCAGGTAGAAGCTGACGATGGGAATCAGCAAGGCGTTGGCGATGAACTCCAGCAGCACCGGCGTCGACTGCTTGACCCGGTCCAGCACGGTGCCGGCGATATCGCCGGCCTGCGACAGGTTGTGGGTGACGGCATCGCGCAGCCCGCCCGCGTCGAGCCGGATGCCGGCCGGCAGGTGTACGCCGATTTTCGGCAGTCCGACGTCCTGCACCCACTTCAGCCAGTCCGGGATGTTCTGAGCGAAGGTGATGATCTGTTCCTCCAGCATCGGCACCACCAGGATCAGCGCCGTGACCACCACCCCGAAAAACACCACGAAAACGATGCACACGCCCAGGGTGCGCGACAGGCCGAGCAGTTCCAGCCGGTCCACCAGCGGGTCGCCGAGGTAGGCCAGCCCGGCGCTGATCAGGAACGGCGCCAGGATCGGTCCCAGGAAATAGAGGAGCACCAGCCCCGCCGCAGCGGCGGCGAACCAGCCCCAGTTCTGCCGCAGCACGCTGGCGGCCTCGGTTCCCAGCGGGTTTTCGCCCTCGGTTCCGGCCGGAACCACTGGTTCGGCAACGGGTTCGACGTTGGATTCGGACATGCGCGTGCGAGCGGCCGGGGGAGGTAAGGTAAAATGATACTTCTTCAGTCCGCCCAGCACACAAACATGCCCGTCAACGGCAAGACCCAGCCTTCAGTCCCCCTCACCTACCGTGATGCCGGCGTCGATATCGATGTCGGGGATGCGCTGGTCGACGACATCAAGAAAATCGTCCGCTCCACCCGCCGCTCCGAGGTCCTGGCCGGCGTGGGCGGCTTCGGCGCGCTGGTCAGCCTGCCGAAGAAATACAGGCAGCCGATCCTGGTCTCCGGCACCGACGGCGTCGGCACCAAGCTGCGCCTGGGCATCGATTCAGGCCGCGTCGTCGGCCTGGGGCAGGACCTGGTCGGCATGTGCGTCAACGACGTGCTGGTTTCCGGCGCCGAGCCGCTGTTCTTCCTCGACTACTACGCCACCGGCAAGCTCGACCAGCGTGTCGCCGCCCAGGTCATCAAGGGCATCGCCCAGGGCTGCAAGCTGGCCGGCTGCGCCCTGGTCGGCGGCGAAACCGCGGAAATGCCCGGCATGTACAGCGAGGGCGACTTCGACCTCGCCGGTTTCTGCGTCGCCGTGGTGGAAAAGAAGAAGATCATCGACGGCAGCAAGATCCGGCCGGGCGACGTCATGATCGCCCTGCCGTCCTCCGGCCCGCATTCCAACGGTTACTCCCTGGTGCGCAAGATCCTCGAGCGCAGCGGCCAGCCGCTGGATACCCCTTTCGGCAAGGGCACCCTGGGTGACGCCCTGCTGGCGCCGACCAATATCTATGTGAAACCGATCCTCAAGCTGCTGGAGCTGGGTCTGCCGGTGCGCGGCATGGCCCACATCACCGGCGGCGGCATCACCGGCAATCTCACCCGCTGCTTCCCCAAGGGTTGCGCCGCCGCGGTGGACGTTTCCGGCTGGAAGCGTCCGGCCGTGTTCGACTGGCTGCAGCAGCAGGGCGCGGTGGAGCAGGACGAGATGTGGCGTGTGTTCAACAACGGCGTCGGCTTCGTCGTGGTGGTGCCGCGCCTCAAGGCCGACGAGACCCTGGCTGCCCTGAAGAAGCAGCGCATCGCCGCCTGGATGCTGGGCGAAGTGGTGAAGGGCAAGAACGACGTCGTCCACTACGCTTGAAACGCCTCGTTGTCCTGATTTCGGGCCGCGGCCGTAACCTCCAGGCCTTGATCGAGGCGCAGCGCGCCGGGCACATCCCGGCGCAGTTCGCCGCGGTGATCAGCAATCGCGCCGACGCCAGCGGGCTGACGCATGCCCGCGAAGCCGGCATTCCCACCGAGATCCTGCCGCATGCGCAGTTCCCGGACCGGGCCGCTTTCGACGCGGCCCTGGCCGGGCGCCTGCGCGCCCTGCGCGCCGACATCGTGGTGCTGGCCGGCTTCATGCGCATCCTGACCGACGGCTTCGTGCGCGAATTCGAAGGCCGCATGTTGAACATTCACCCCTCGTTGCTGCCCAAGTACGCGGGGCTGGATACGCACCGCCGCGCCCTGGAGGCGGGTGATGCCGAACACGGCGCCACCGTGCACTTCGTCACGCCCACCCTGGACAGCGGTCCGTCCGTGATTCAGGGCCGATTCAGCGTGAACGCGGAAGATGATGCGGCCAGCCTGGCGGAGCGCGTGATGGAGCGGATCGAGTTGAAGATCTACCCGCAGGCCGTGGCCTGGATGGCGCGGGGCGAATTGAAACTGCAGGACGGCGCCGCCGTGCTGCGCGGCAGGCGGCTGGCGCAACCGGCGACGCTTGCAGACCTGGAGGAGGCTTTCCGATGATGACTGCCGCAACCCGTATCGCAACCCTGGCGCTGCTGTGCGGCGCCGGCGCTGCTGCATCCGCACAAGCCGACTCTGCGGCGCCCACTTCGTTGCAGAACCTGGACTACAGCTACAGCGCCTCCTGGGGCGGCATGGGCGTCGGCCAGGTGGAAGTCTCGCTGCGGCCGGAAGGCGCGGCCGGCTGCTACAAGTACACCAATACCTCCAACCCCAGCGCCCTGGTACGCGTATTGTACGGATCGCCCAACCAGATCAGCCTGTTCTGTCTGAAGGATGGCCACATCCGTTCGCAGCACTTCGAATCGATCCTGCAGGGCGACGACAAGCAGAGCTACAAGCTGGACTTCGACTGGAACAAGCACACCGTCACCGACGAGAACGGCCAGGTGCGGCCCATCCCGGACGATGCCGTGGACAGTTTCGCGCTGCAGCAGGCGGTGCGCCTGTGGGTGCAGGCCCATGCCGCCGACAGCACGCCGCCCACCGCCGAATTCACCATGGTCGACAACAAGAACCTGACCCATTACCAGTTCAAGTTCAGCGGCCACCAGAAAGTCGACACCCCCGCCGGCAGCTTCGACGCCCTGCTGATGGAGCGCATCGACAACCCCGACAAGCAGGGGCGCTTCTGGCTGGCGCCGGATCGCGGCTACATGCCGGTGAAGATCGAGACCAAGAACGGCGGCAAGCCGATGGTGTCGATGGTGCTGGTGAAATAGCTAGGGGGCGGCCCTGCGTTGCAGGTAACCCGCTGCCATTTCGGTCAACTCATCCATCAGCGTTTCCCGCGTGCATGGTGCCTGCGGCAAGCTCAGGTACTGCAGGATGGTGAAGACCATGCTGTTGGTGACCACGAACACCGCCACCGGCAGGTTGTCGATGTGCATCTCGCGGTAGTGGCGCAACGCGTACAGGCGGAACACTTCCTGCAGGTGCCGCTCCAGCGTGCGCAGGAAGCGCTGCGTGCTGAGCTGGTCCCAGTTGCGGGCCAGTTCCAGGTACAGCTTCTCGTTGCCGCCGACGAAGGCGAATCCCGCCTGCAGCAGACCGCGCACGATGGTGCGCAGGTCCGCGTCCAGCAGCAGCGGCAGGCCCCGGTCCACGGCCTGCCCCAGATCGTTCACCAGCTTGTCCAGCAGCGCCCCGACCAGCTCTTCCTTGTTGCCGAAATACTGGTAGACCGAGCCGACACTCACCCCGGCCCGCGCCGCGATATGGTTGGTGGTGGTCTGCGCCAGGCCGCGCTGGGCAATGGTCTGGGCGGTGGCCTCGATCAGGGCCTCCACCACCTGCCGCGAGCGTTCCTGGCTGGGTTTCCTTCTCATGATTCAGACGCGAGTAGAACGTGAGCAAGTATTCATAATAAGCTGCGCCTGAGTCGAGTGTCACCATTCGCCGCTGCAATGCAGGAGGAGATCACCATGACCCTGTCGGCATCGACCGCGGGCGCGGCTGGCTTGCGCGAAATACCGGGAGAGGCCGGCTGGCCCCTGATCGGCCAGAGCCTCGACTATCTGTTCCGCCTGGATACGGCGATCCACGAACGTTACCGGCGCTTCGGCGAAGTGTCCTGGGGGCAGGCGTTCGGCACGCGCGCCATCGCCCTGCTGGGGCCGGACGCGAACCAGTTCGTGCTGCAGAACCGCGGCGATGTTTTCGCCAGCAGTGCCTGGGAACACTTCCTGGCCAACTTCTTCCACCGCGGCCTGATGCTGCTCGACTTCGACGAGCACCGCATGCATCGCCGCTTGATGCAGGGCGCCTTCCAGCGTGAAGCCCTGGCCGGCTACCTGGGACTGATGAATCCGCGCATCGAGGCCGGCATCGCCGCCTGGCAGCCGGGTACGAAATTCAGCGTCTATGACCATCTCAAGGCGTTGACGCTGGACATCGGCAGCGAGGCTTTCATCGGCCGCCTGCCGGGACCGGAGGCGGCGCGGCTGACCCGTGCCTTCCTCGATACGGTGCGCGCGCCCACCGATCTGATCCGTTTCCCCCTGCCGGGCACGCGCTGGCGCAAGGGTGTAGTGGGGCGGCGGGTACTGGAGGAATTCTTCCGCCGCGAGTTGCCGGCCAAGCGCGCTTCCGGCGCCAGCGACCTGTTTGCGCGCCTGTGCGAGGCGCGCACCGAGGATGGCCAGTCCTTCTCCGACGAAGACATCATCAACCACATCATCTTCGTGCTGATGGCGGCGCACGACACCAGCACCATCACCCTCACCAACATGATCTACCGCCTGGCCAAGAATCCGCAGTGGCAGGAGCGCCTGCGCGAGGAAAGCCGGGCGCTGGGCAAGCCGGTGCTGGACCTGGACGACCAGCACAAGCTCACCGGCATGACCTGGGTGATGAAGGAGGCGCTGCGCATCTGCGCGCCGGTGCCGGGGCTGCCGCGCCGCGCGGTACGCGACTGTGAGTACAAGGGTTTCCTGATTCCCGCCGGGCACATGGTGCAGATCAGCGTCTGGTTCACCCATACCAACCCGGAGTACTGGAGCGATCCTCTGCGCTTCGATCCGGAACGCTTCAGCGAGGCCCGCGCCGAGGACAAGGCCCACCCGTTCCTGTGGATACCCTTCGGCGGCGGCGCGCACAAGTGCATCGGCCTGCATTTCGGCGAGATGGAAGTGAAGGCGATCCTGCACCAGCTGTTGCTGCGCTATCGCTGGAGCGTGCCGGAGGACTACGAGATGCGCCAGGACTTCACCAGCCTGCCGATCCCGAAAGACCGCCTGCCGGTCACGCTCGAACGCCTGCACTGATTTGCGCGAAGGCCGCAATCCGCTACCGTAAGCATCCCCAAACGGCTGCGGAAGGCGATCGATGGCGCTCAGCGAAAAGCTCCAGGCGGCGGGCGTCACGGTGCGGCATCGCTTCGAGCCCGGCGACCTCGGCTACCTGATTCACATCCACGGCCTCCAGAACCTGCGCGACTACGGCTTCAACGAAATCCACGAAGCCTATTGCGCGCGCATCGCCACCGATTTCATGCTCAACAAGGATCCCGGCCGCTCCCGCGTCTGGCTCACCAGGATGGCGGGCGTCATCAACGGTTCGGTTTTCATCTGCGAGCTGCCGGGCGACGTGGCGCAGCTGCGTCTGCTGTTCGTCGACACCGCCGCGCGCGGCCTGGGGCTGGGACGCTGGCTGGTGGAGGAGGCGGTGCGGTACTGCCGCGAAGCCGGTTTCAAGAGCATGTTCCTGTGGACCGTGGAAGGCCTGGACCGCGCCCAAACCGTCTACACCAGCCTTGGGTTCACGTTGACCGAAACCAAGCCGAATCGGGACTGGCGCGACGAAGCACGCGAGGTGCGGTACGACCTGAAGTTCTAGGCGGGAATCACGCCATCCGCACGCAGCTTGGTCAGATGGCTTTCGATGTTGATCTGCGCCAGCGGCAGCAGGCGTGGATCGACGCCCTGGTACACCTCCGCCAGCATTTCGTCCATGCTGCGGCCGGCGGTGAACAGGCTGCGGATCTGTTCTTCGCGCATGCGGCGGTGCTGCAGCGCCTGTTCGAGATAGTGCACCCCGCCCAGCGCCAGGCCGTGCGAGGGATAGATGACGCGCGGCGCGAGCGCGATGATTCGCTCCAGCGAGGCGAAGTACTTGCGCATATCGCCTTCCGGCGGCGCGATCACCACCGTGCCGACGCCCTGGATCAGGTCGCCGACGATGCACCAGGCGCGGTTGTCCGGCATCAGCGCCAACTGGCCCTCGTCATGTCCCGGTACCGCCAACGCCCGCACCGGCTGGCCCAGCCAGCCGGTCACGATATCGCCGTCGGCGTAGGTCCTGATGTCCAGGCCCTCACCATAATCCGGGCCGGCGCTGTAGCGCGCTTCGGCGGAGCGCAGGTGCTGCAGCGTCCACGCGCTCATGCCCAGCGGCACGCCGGCGCGGCGCGCGATCTCGTCGGCGTACTGGCGATGATCGGGATGATGATGAGTCAGGAATACCTCATCGAATCCCGCTTCGCTGGCCACGGCATGGATGCGTTCCAGTTCCTCGCGCGAATTGGGCGAGGGGTCCACCAGGATGCGCCGTGAGTCCGCATCGCCGATGAGGAAGCAGTTGGTTTGCGTCGCCGGCGGCAGGGTGTTGGAGCGGACGAAGAACTGGCGCACGCCGTGCAAGGCCTCCACCGGATGCAGCACCCCCATCTGGTTGAAGTCGAGGAAGCCCGCATCCGCGGTGGCCGGCTTCGCTTCCAGGGCGCGCAGCACCGCCTTGGTGGGTGGCGCCAGCAACAACTCGCCTTCCTCGTACTGACTCATCCACTGCCGCGCGCTGGCCCAGCTGCCATCTTCGATTTCCGGTTCGCACAGCGTGAATTCCGGACGTCTGTGAAGATCGACTCGGAAGAAAAAGGTGTTGAAACGGACCGGAGCCGCCTCCGGCGTCAGGGCGATGCCCATCATCTGGATCGCTTCGACCTGTCCGGCA
Organism: Nevskia soli DSM 19509; assembly: GCF_000711955.1. Classification (GTDB taxonomy): domain Bacteria; phylum Pseudomonadota; class Gammaproteobacteria; order Nevskiales; family Nevskiaceae; genus Nevskia; species Nevskia soli. The sequence goes on along the minus strand of NZ_JONR01000009.1, from coordinate 76,697 downwards.
TTGGCGATGAGGTCGAAACCCAGTTCTTCTTCCAGTTCGCGCGACAGCGCGCGCATCAGGCGTGCTTCATGACCGGCGAACACGGCGTCTGGCAGCGTATCGCCGCTGTCGGTGCGGTCCACCTTGCCGCCGGGAAAAGCATAGTAGCCGGGAAACGCGTTCAGCTTGCGGTGGCGCCGCGCGAGGTAAAGCTCATCCTGGTGGATCAGGATGGCGGTGACGGCATCGAAAATCGGAGCGGGCTTCATCCTGGAGTGCGGCACCGGCGGGAAGGGAAGCCCATCTTACCCAGGCCAGCCTAGTAAGAGGGGTTACCGCGTGTTGCATGCGCGGTAGCCAGCGGCACGCAACGAGGTGCGATTCATTGTGTTACAGGCTCCTAGCGGCAGACCCGGTAGCCGTTTTCCCACCAGCAGCGGTGGTGGTAATACGGACGGTAGCCGACCACGGGCGGTCCGTAGATCACCGGGGGCGCGGCGTAAACCACGGGCGGCGGCGGGGCATAGATATAAGCCGGCGGGGCCGCATACACCACCGGCGGCGGCGCGTAATAACCGGGGCCGCCGATGTTGATGCCGACCGATACATGTCCGGCGAAAGCGGTCGACGGGATCGCCAAGGCGGTCATCAGTGCTGCTGCGGTCAATATGCGTTTCATGTCCCAGCTCCTGATCTTGGGCGCATCATCCGCCGGCGCGGCTGAATTGCAGCTTAACCGGCAGACGCTGGCCTGGCGTTAGCGCCATCCGTGATGGCCGTAGCCACCATGGTGATGGTAGCCGTCGTCATGATAATAGCCGCCATAGCCGCCGTAGTAGGGGCCGGGAGCCACGTAAACAGCGCCGGGGGCGTCGTAGTAGCCGGGGCCGTAACCGTAGCCGTAGCCGGGATCCACCACGCAGGCGCTGGCCGCGAGGGCCACCACCGCGATCAGGCCCAGCCGCCAGAAATTCCTTGATAAGTGACGCATGGCGCAGCTCCATTCAGGATGCGCCGCCAGGGTGCGCCGGGACGACTGAATGAGGGCTTAACCACGCCGAAGCCGTGGCTGCTCAGACCAGCGCCTGGTGCAGGTCCGCAATCAAGTCGTCGGCGTGTTCCAGTCCTACCGATACGCGCAGCAGATTCTCCGGCGTGGTGCTGTAAGGGCCTTCCACCGAGGCGCGATGTTCGATCAGGCTTTCCACGCCGCCCAGGCTGGTGGCGCGGGTGAACAGCTTCACCCTGGCGCTGACCGCCAGCGCCTCATCTCGGCCACCGTGCACCTGGAACGACAGCATGGCGCCGCCGGAGCGCATCTGGCTGACGGCCAGCGCATGGTCGGGATGCCCGGCGAGGCCGGGGTAGTGCACCGCGGCGACGCGCGGCTGCGCGGCCAGGAATTCCGCCACCCGCTGCGCATTGGCGGCCTGCGCCCGCACCCGGTAGGGCAGCGTGGCGATGGAGCGTTGCAGCAGCCAGCAGTCGAACGGCGCGGGAACCGCGCCGGCCTTGGCCTGGAAGTCGCGCACGCGGGCGAAAAACGCATCGTCCTCGCGCGTGATCACCGCGCCGCCGAGCAGATCGCTGTGGCCGCCGAGGTATTTGGTGGTGGAGTGCATAACCAGATCGGCGCCCAGGGTCAGGGGTTGCTGCAACACCGGCGTGGCAAAGGTGTTGTCGACCACGCAGCGCGCGCCACCGGTACGCGCCAGCTGCGCCAGCGCGGCGATGTCGCTGACCTTGAGCAAGGGGTTCGACGGTGTCTCCACCCAGACCAACCTGGTGTGGGGCCGCAGTGCCGCGCGCACCGCGTCGAGGTCGGTCATGTCGACCACGCTGTACTCCAGTCCCCAGCGGTGCAGCAGGTCGCGCAGCTGGGTGCGGGTGCCGTGGTACATGTCGTCCGGCGCCAGCACATGGTCGCCAGGGGCGAGCGCCTGGAACACCGCCATCGAGGCCGCCGAACCGGAGGGGAAGGCGGTGGCCGCCGCGCCCTGTTCCAGCACCGCCAGACATTGCTCAAGGGCGGCGCGAGTGGGATTGCTGGCGCGGGTATAGATATGGCCGTGCGGGTAATTGCCGTCGGTACCGCGTTCGAAGGTGGTGGACAGCACCGGCGAGGCTGCGACCGCGCCGCTGCCGCTATCGACGGCGCGGCCGGCGTGGATCGCCAGCGTTTCCAGTTTCAGCGGGTCTGGATTATTTGTGCTCAGCGCACCGGCTCCGGAATGCTTACTGGCACTTGCACTCGGGCGCGGTGACGCAGGACGCGCCCGGCTGCGGATTGATGGCCAGCCCCGGTTTGCACATCGCCGCGTGGCCGGTGGGGCAGGTCACGGCACAGGAGCCGCAGTTGCCGACGGCGGGCGAGGAGCAGGCCGACCCGGTATTGGTCTGCAGGTTGATGTTGTTGTCGGTACTCTGCACGCTCGGTGTGGCGATCACCACGGGCGCGTGCTGCTGCTGGGCGGAGGCGGTGGCCACCAGGCCCAGCAACAGGACCGGAGCCAGCCAGCGGGCTATGGGACGGGCGATTGATTGCATGATCGTACTCCTCGGGGTTACATAGGCTTTCCGCACTATAGACCGGCCCCTGATCGGCGTGTTGTGAGACAGTCCCGGTTTCAGTACTTGGCCAGGATCGAATCCACGTCGGCGCGCGCCGCTTCCATGGCCTTGTACAGCGGCACATGGCGCATGCGCTGGCCGCCGTTGACGATGGCGGCGAAAGCGATCCAGCCGCCGTCCTTCTTGCGGATGTAGCCGGCGATGCCGCAGACCGAATGCGGATCGTCCATGGTGCCGGTTTTCAGCGCCACGCGGTCCAGCCAGGCCGGGCTGCCGACGCGCAAGAACTGGAATGGCGCCTGGCGCGGCACCACCAGACCGCCGTAGAAGGCGGGGAAGTTGCGCGTGTTGCGGTACTGCGCGGCGAGCAGGCTGGTCAGGTCTTCCGCCGACAGTTCGTTTTCCGGCGTCAGGCCGCTGCCGCTGAACAGCGGCGGCGGCGTGGCCTTGCCGCTCTTGGCCGCGGTCTTGATGCGCACGATGAAATCCGACAGCGACTTCGCCGCATCGGACAGCTGCGCCGGCGCCTGCGAGCGCTGCGCGGCCGCCAGGTTCAGGGTCAGCATGTCGGCGACGTAGTTGTTGGAGAAGCGCAGCATGCGGCCGAGTTGTTCCTTCAGCGACAGGCCTTCGTTCTGCGCCAGCGGATAGGCGTTGATCGGCGGCGGCGTGTGCACCACGTCCACCGAGCCGGTGACGACGATGCCGATCTCGCGCAGCACCTCGCGCATCATCAGGCCGGTGCCCAGGGCCGGATCGGACATGGCGCGGTAGACACTGATGTTGCCGCCCAGGGGAATGTCGCCGCCGACGCGCAGCATCTCGCCGCTGGCGGTGGTGACGCGCTCGGCCCAGAAGGTGGGCTTGGCCGAAGGGCCGACGGTCTTGATGGTGCCGTCGACCGGAATCGGCGCCTGCGCGGTGCCGCAAGTGCTGACCACGGCTGGCGAGCCGATGCCGGTGGGGCGGATGTCCACGCACCAGTTGCCGTAGTCCACCGCCACCGCGGACAGCGGTGCGTTGTAGGCGGTGTCGCTGCGCTGCAGGGCGTCGCAGCGGTCCTTGGTTTCACAGCCCAGCGGGCCGAAGGGCGCGGTATTCACCACCAGGCGGCCATTGATGGTGGTGACGCCGGTGCCCTTGAGCTGGGCCGCCAGCGACCATAACGCCAAGTGATCCAGCGTGGAGTCGCCCATGCCCTGCAGCACCAGATCGCCGTCGATGCGACCGTCCTTGAACGGGCCGACGCCGAGCAGCCGCGTCTGGAAGGTCTTGTCGGCCGGCCATACGTCGAGCGCGGTGGCGGCCACCGCCAGCTTGGTCAGCGAGGCCGGCGTCAGGCGGTCGGCGGCGTTGAGCTGCTCCAGCACTTCACCGCTATCCAGGTCGACCGCCGAGGCGGTGACCACGGCGCCGCTATTTTCCAGGGCGTGCAGGGCCTGCCAGTCGGCATGGGCGGGAAGGCTGAGACTGAGCAGAAGCGGGATGGCCGCGCCGGTCAGGCGAATGGATGTGCAGCGGCGCCGGAGTGCGCTGCTCGCGGACTCCAGGAATAAGCCGGTCATGTTTGTAAGGGAATCTCGGTTGCGTGCAGCGTCGAATCGGGCGCCGGCTTGCCGCGCGCATCGCAGCAGGAAAGCCGGGGTGGACACCTCACGGCCGGGCCGGAAGCGCTGCCTATCATCGCCCGAACCTGCCTGTTTCGACTAGCTTTTTTTCAATGCGCGGCGGACATCAGCGGCGGGTGGTAGTTCAGCGTCAGGCCCAACAGCCAGAGCAGGAACAGCACCAGCGGCAGGTGCACCGCGAACTGCAGGAAGCTGAAGCCGATCAGGTCGCGGGCCTTGAGGCCGAGGATGCCGAGCAGGGGCAGCATCCAGAACGGATTGATCAGGTTGGGCAGGGCCTCGGCGGCGTTGTAGACCTGCACCGCCCAGCCCAGGTGCGCGTGCAGCTCATTGGCCGCCTGCATCACGTAGGGCGCCTCGATCAGCCACTTGCCGCCGCCGGAGGGCACGAAGAAGCCGAGCACGGCGGAGTACAGGCCCATCAGCACCGGGAAGCTGCCGGGCGTGGCGATGTGGGTGAAGAATGCGGCTAGCTGCTGCGCCAGGCTTTGTCCGTCGGCGCCCTTGGCGGCGGTGAGGATCGAGGCGATGCCGCCGTAGAGCGGAAACTGGATCAGCACCCCGGTGGCGCTGGGCACCGCGCGCGCCACCGCGTCGAGGAAACGGCGCGGTCGCCAGTTCAGCAGCAGGCCCAGCATCAGGAACAGGAAGTTGTAGGTGTTGAGGCTGGAGATGGCCAGCGCCAGGCCTTTGCTCGCGATCTCGTGCGCCAGCCAGCCCGCGCCCAGCGCGGCCAGCAGCAGGTTCAGCGCTGGGCTGCGTTCCAGCCATTCACCGGGGCGTGACAGCGGCGGCAGCGTCGTAGGCGCGGCTTGGACATCCACGCCCAGGGTTTGCGCAGTGCTCGCAGCGGCGCCGGTGGGTGCCGAGAACCAGGCGATGCCGACCGACACCGTGACAAGGATCGCGGTCAGCAGCAGCGATTGCCACAGGAAGATGGTTTCGGCGAAAGGAATCACGCCGGTGATCGCGAGCAGTGCCGGCGTCATGCTGGCGGGATTGGCCTGCAACTGGGCTGCGGAGGAGGACAGGCCCAGAGCCCACACCGCCCCCAGCCCAAGGTAGGCCGCCGCGCCGGCGGCGCGGTAGTCCATGCGCAGTTCCTCGCGCCGCGCCAGGGCCCGCACCAGCAGGCCGCTGAAGATCAGGCTCAGGCCCCAGTGCAGCAGGGCCACCAGCATGCCCAGCAAGGCCACCATGCATACCGCGCCGCGTCCGCTGCGCGGCAGCCGCGCCAGGCGTTGGATGGCGCCCGCCACCGGCGGCGAAGCGGCCACGACATAGCCGCCGACGATGATGAAGCATATCTGCATGGTGAAGGGGATCAGGCTCCAGAAGCCGTCGCCGAAGGCCGCGGCCGCCGCCATCGGTGTCGCGCCGCGGGCCATGGCCGCCAGCGCGACGAGGACCACGGCCAGTGCGGCGAAGACATAGGCATCCGGAAACCAGCGCTCGGCCCAGGCGCAGCTGCGCAGCGCCAGGCGCGTCAGCCAGGATTGCTTTTCCATCATCTCCCCCAACATTGTTTGCGCGAAGCTTAGCGCGGCCCTTACCCTGGCGCCCCTGCCGAAGAGATCACGATGGACCTGCACCCCAAACCCGTATTTGAAGCCATTGGCGGCGAAGCGCCGCTGCGCCGCCTGGTCGATGCGTTCTACGACCGCATGGACAGCGCGCCCGAATACGCCGGCATCCGCGCCCTGCATCCGCCGAGCCTGTCCGGTTCGCGCGACAAGCTGTTCTGGTTCCTCTGCGGCTGGTCGGGCGGTCCGGATCACTATGTCGAGCGCTTCGGCCATCCGCGGCTGCGCGCGCGACACCTGCCGTTCGCCATCGCGACCAGCGAGCGCGACCAATGGCTCGGGTGCATGCAGTGGGCGCTGCGCGAATGCGCACTGCCGGAGGATTTGCAGAAGCGCTTGCTGACCGCTTTCTTCCAGACCGCCGACTGGATGCGCAATCAGGCGGAATAGGTTTGCGCAATTCCGGCGCATCTTCCAGTCCACCAAATCCGGTCAGCTCACGCCATGAGTGATGTCCCGATTGCCGGCGACATGCCGTTCGCCGTCGAAGTGGAGAAGGGCAAGACCTACAACTGGTGCGCCTGCGGCCGCAGCCGGGCGCAGCCCTGGTGCGACGGTTCGCATGAGGGCAGTGACATAGTTCCGCGGCAGTTCACGGCGAAATACAGCGAGAAGGTCTGGCTTTGCGGCTGCAGGCGCAGCCGGCATGCGCCGTTTTGCGACGGCGCTCACAACCGGCCCGGCTAGCGCCGGATCGTCACCGGAATGGGGCGATAGGTGTTGCGCGTCAGCAGCCAGACCAGCCCGGCAACCAGCAGCAGGGGGAAGGCCAGGGGCAGCATCATCAGTCCGAGCAATGGCAGCATGACCAGGCTCACCACGCCCAACACCAGCAGCACGATGCCGCCCGCCAGCAGCCCGAACAAGCCGCCGACAAACCAGAAGGTGAGCCGGAACATCAGCCACAGCGCCGCGAAGAACAGCCACAGGCCGCCGAATACCGCCAGCAGGCACAGCATCAACAGCACGGCCATGGTGAGCTCCTTGGTTGCCCAGCCCGTTCGATATCTGTTAGATGCAAACTATGGGCGGCCGGATTAAAGCCAAGCGACCTCGCCCCCTCAGGTCGGCAGCCTTGACCCTATTTGAAAAATCCGGCATATCTGCTTGAATAAGTGATGTAAATCCGATCCTTGGCCAGATTCTTGCCGGATTTCGGAGCGGATTTTCGCCAATTTTTTTGCGCCCGGCACGCCGAACCGGCGAGCTTTGGGCCGTTGCGCGCGGTCATAATGATGCAGGGTTCAGGTGCCGATGCCGTTCGGCGTGTTCGAAAAAGGGAGAATTCCAGTGAACGTTAAGCCGTTGATGCTCGCCACGATGATCGGAATGGGAGCCGTGTCGATCGCAGCGTTGTCCGGCTGCGCCGCTCAGCCGGCGGATGATGTGGACGCAAAGGCAGCCGTCGCCGCGCGCGCCTCCGCCGATGCGCCGCCCGCTCCGCCTGTGGAAACGAAGACCGAAGATATCGTGGACCCGGCCGCCCTTGCCGCGGCTACCGCTCCCCCACCGCCGCCGCCGGTCGAATCCGTGCCCGAAGTGGTGGTTCCGGATGCGATTCTGGTTCCCCGGGTCAAGGCCGCCCTGGCCAAGCACAACGCCGGCCTGGCGCACGTCAGCGTCAGTTCTCACGACGGCGTGGTGCGCCTGTCCGGGTTCGTGCCCTCCAGCGTTCAGATCGACCAGGCGCAGTATGTGACCAGCGAAATCCCGGGCGTGCGTGAAGTCGACAACCGTCTGAAGGTCAAGTAGGGCCATGCCATCGCGCCGCCGATCGGCTGTCTGAAGCGAGGCCGATCGGTTGCAACGCTACCCCGAGGGGGTAGCGCCGGGTTCAATCCCAAAAGCAGCGACGCAATGAAGTTCCTGTTTCCCATTCATATAGTTGACTTAGGCAAATATATATTTGACCATGTCAATTAAGTGACCGGGAGCGTGCATGACCGACAACACCAGCAACGCCGCAGGCATCGCCGCCGTCAGGAGATTCAACCGGTTCTATACCCGCCAGATCGGAGTGTTGCGCCAGGGCCTGCTGGACAGTCCGTTTTCCCTGGCCGAGGCGCGGGTGCTGTACGAGATCGCGCACCGGCAACAGCCTACGGCCACCGAACTGGCCCAGGATCTGCAACTCGATGCCGGGTATCTCAGCCGCATCTTGCGCGCCTTCGAAAAGGGCGGGCTGCTGCGCAAGCAGGCCTCACCCACGGATGCGCGGCAGAGCCTGCTTTCGCTCACGGCGGCGGGCCGTAAAGCCCAGTTGGCGCTGGAGGCGGGCTCCAACGCGGAAGTCGGAGCCATGCTGGCCGCATTGCCCGCCGATTCGCGGTCCCGCATCCTGCAGGCGATGCAAACCATCGAGCGGTTGCTCGGCGCCCCGCAAGCCGCGCATGAGCCCTATCTGCTGCGTACGCACCGACCGGGCGATATGGGCTGGATCGTGCACCGGCACGGCGCCTTGTATGCCCAGGAATACGGTTGGGACGAAACCTTCGAGGCCCTGGTGGCGGAGATCGTGGCGAAATTCGTCCAGAATTTCGATCCCCGGCGGGAGCGCTGCTGGATCGCCGAGCGCGACGGGGAAATCCTGGGCAGCGTGTTTCTGGTCAAGCACTCCGCCAGCACCGCGCAGCTGCGTCTGCTGCTGGTGGAGCCCTCGGCGCGCGGACTTGGCATCGGCCGCCGCCTGGTGGAGGAATGCATCCGGTTTGCCCGGCAGTCCGGCTATAGCGACATCACGCTGTGGACCAACGACATCCTGTCGGCGGCCAGGCACATTTATGAATCCGCTGGGTTCAGGCTCGTGGGGGAAAAGCCGCATCGCAGCTTCGGCCATGATTTGGTCGGGCAGACCTGGGAGCTGCGGCTGTAGGGCCAATCAGCAAGGGCCATACGCTTGAGTATGCTAGGGTGGTCGCCAACCACCGGATATTCGAGCGATGTCGAAGCAAGCGCGCGCTGTTGAAGGGTTGATCATCGTCATTACGGGCGCTTCCAGCGGCATCGGCGAGGAGGCGGCGAAGCAGCTCGCGCGGCAGGGCGCCACCGTCTGCCTGGTGGCGCGGCGCGAAGAGGAACTGGCGCGGGTCAAGCGTGAAATCGACGGAGCGGGCAGCAAGGCAGCCGGCGCCAAGGGCAGGGGCAGGGCGCGCAGCAAGGCCTTCGTCTATCCGGCGGACTTGTCCGACAATGCCTCCGTCGAGGCTTGCTGCGATGCCATCCTGGCGCAGCACAAGTGCGTCGACGTGCTGGTCAACAATGCGGGGCGCTCGATCCGCCGTCCGCTGCGCGAGTCGCTGGACCGGCCGCATGACTTCGAGCGGACCATGCAGCTCAATTACTTCGCCGCCATGCGCATGACGCTGCGCCTGCTGGGGCCGATGCTGGAGCGCGGCAGCGGCCAGATCATCAATGTGTCCAGCGTCGCGGCGCTGATGAGCACGCCGCGCTTTTCCGCCTATATCGCCAGCAAGGCGGCGCTCGATGCGTTCTCGCGTTCGCTGCGCATCGAGCTGAACGATTCCGGCATTGCCGTCACCACGCTGAACTATCCGCTGGTGAAGACGGCGATGACCGAGCCGACCAAGATCTACAAGTACCTGCCGCAGATGGATGTGGCGGATGCCGCCGGCTGGATCGTGGACGCGGTGAAGACACGCCCGGCGCGCCGCACCACGCACATGGCGCGGGCCTTCAACATCGCCACGGCGGCGGCGCCGGGTCCGTCGCTGCAGGTGCTCGGCCAGTTCTACTCGCGCATGCTGGGACTCTTGCAGAAGCGCATCACGCGGATCGAACAGAAAGGCAGCTGAAGTACCGAAGCTGCCGCAGGATTCCAGAAACATTCAAAGGTGAAACGCATGCTGTATTCGGAAGTCCTGGACTCGGTGAAGGAGCAGGCGGGCGGCGGTTGGAGCGCCATGGTTTCCGAGGATTGGCTGCAAGGGCGCAGCGTCTTCGGCGGGCTGCAGGCTGGGCTGGCGCTGCGCGCCATGCGCTTCGTGGTGCCGGGCGGCGTGCCTTTGCGCTCTTTGCAGACCACGTTCCTTGCGCCGGTGCCGGCCGGGCCGCTGCATCTACAGGCGCGGGTGCTGCGCGCGGGCAAGAGCGCCACCCATGTCGAAGCCCAGTTGACGGACGGGCAGCAGACCCTTTGTACGGCCATCGGCATCTTCGGCGCGGCGCGGCCTTCCGTGGTGCAGATCGCTCCGGTGCAGCCGGCGGTGGTGTGCGACAAGCCGCTGACTTTCCCCTACATCGCCGGGCTCACGCCCGCCTTTACCCAGCATTTCGACGTGCGCTGGCTGCGCGGCGGGCTGCCGTTCACCGGATCGAAGGAGACGCGCAACGTGCTGGAGATCGGTCTGCGCGATGCGGGCGGCAGCCTCGCCAGCGAGGAGCATGTGCTGGGGATCGCCGACTTCATCCCGCCGATCGCGCTGTCCCTGCTGAAGAAGCCCTCGGTCGGCAGTTCCATGACCTGGATGATCGAATTCCTCGGCAACTACACCGGCGGCCTGCCGCTGCAGGGCTGGCGCATGGATGCCGAGCTCGTCGCGGCCGGCGATGGCTACACCAGCCAGAGCGGCCTGCTGTGGGGGCCGGACGGCAGCCCGGTGGCGTTGAGCCGGCAGAACATGGTGGTGTTCGCCTGAGTCCGGATACGGCAACGATTTGTCACATCGTCTGCATCGGCCTGCCGCAACTCCGCTAGAATCCGCCGGCTTTTCCAACTAGCCAGGAGACATCAGATGTCACGTTCAAGCCTGCTGCGTTGCGCCAGCGGTTCCCTGCTGCTTGCGGCTTCGTCGTTTTTCGCCTCGACCCATGCGGCCGACGCCGTCCAGGAAGTCCGCCTGTACGCGCTCGATTGCGGCCGTATCCAGGTCAAGGACATGGGCATGTTTTCGGATACCGGGGAGTACAACGGCAAGTCAGGCGTGCTGTCCGATCCCTGCTTCGTCATCCGCCATCCCAAGGGCGTCCTGGTATGGGATACGGGTTTAGGCGACAAGCTGGCGGAGACCAAGGGCGGCATCGATATCCCCGTCGGTCACATGCAGGTGGATGTGACCCTGCTGGACCAACTCAAGGCCATCGGCCTGACCCCGGCCGACGTCAGCTACCTGTCGTTCTCGCATACTCACTTCGACCATACCGGGAACGCCAACGAGTTCCCGGGAGCCACCTGGATCCTTAGCAAGGCGGAAATCGCCTGGGCCGAGAGCAAGCCTGGCGCCTTCGTCAATATCGACACCTTCGGCGACTACAAGACCGCCAAGACGCAGATGATCGACGGCGACTATGATGTGTTCGGCGACGGCAGCGTGATGATCCTGAAGACGCCCGGCCACACGCCGGGGCACCAGTCGCTGGAACTGAAGCTGAAGAAATCCGGCGTGGTGATCCTGTCGGGCGACCTGTTCCACCAGCGCGACAACTACAGGTTCCGCCGCGTCCCGCCGTTCAATGTCGAGCGTGCCGACACGCTGGCCTCGATCGATCGCGTCAACACCATCCTGAAGAACACCAAGGGCCGGCTGGTGGTGCAGCACGACGCAAATGACTTCAAGTCGCTGCCGAAATTCCCGAAGTACCTGGATTGACGGTTTGAATTACGGCCCCTCTTGCGCGAAGAAGAGGGGCCTTTCTCCAGTCTGACGGCGTCAGGCCGGACCCGGCTCCAGGAAGCGCTTCACTTCCTCGTCCAGGCTGCTGCGCAGGCTCATCAGCTTGCGGGCATAGCTTTCCAGGCCCTGGTCGTCGTCCGTGGCCGGTTGCCAGGGCTGGACCTTGCACGGCTTGCCGTCCTCGCCCATGGCGACGAAAACGATGACGCAATGGGTGGTCTTCTGGAAGGCGCCGCCCTCGCGCGGGTCGCCGGCCAGTACGTCCACCGCGATGTGCATGCTGCTGTTGCCGGTGTAGATCACCTTGGCGTGTACTTCCACCACGTTGCCGATGTGGATCGGGCGGATGAAGCGGATGCCGCCGACGTAGACGGTGACGCAATACTTGCCGCTCCAGCCCACGGCGCAGGTGTAGCCGGCCTGGTCGATCCACTTCATCACCATGCCGCCATGCACCTTGCCGCCGAAATTCACGTCGCTCGGCTCCGCCAGGAAGCGCAGGCTGATTTCACGTTTGCCGATCTGGGCCAAAACTGGTTCCTCGTGTGCGGGCTGGATGCGGGGTTCGCCGCTTAAAGATACTTCACGCCGGTCAGTTTTTCCGAGAGCGCCCACCAACGGCCCTGCAAATCCGGGTCGCGGGCCAGCTTGCGGCAGCCGACCTTGGTCGGGTAGCCGCGCATCTGCTGCAGGCCGTCGGGACCGATGTAGTCGCCGCCGGCGACGTCCGGCGAGGCCGCGGCATAGAGCGAGGGCAGGGCGCCCATCTCGGCCGGCTGGGCGAAGAGGGCATTGCCGATGTTCATGGCCAGCTTGCCGATGGCGGACTTGTCCAGCGCCGGGCCGACATAGCCGAGATTGGTGGCGGAGTAGCCGGGATGGGCGGCGGTGGCGATGACCTTGGCGCCCGCCTTCTTCAGGCGCCGGTCCAGTTCGAAGGTGAACAGCAGGTTGGCCAGTTTGCTCTTGCCGTAGGCGTCCCAGCGCTTGTAGGGCTTGTGCTCGAAGAAGGGGTCTTCCAGGTCCATCGCCTTGGTCCACTTGTGGGCCATGCTGGCGACCGTGACCACCCGCGAGCCGGGGGTGCCCTTGAGCTTGTCGAGCAGCTGGCCGGTGAGGGCGAAGTGGCCGAAATGGTTGGTGCCGACCTGCATCTCGAAGCCGTCCTTCGTCTTCGCATAAGGCACCGCCATGACGCCGGCGTTATTGCACAGGATGTCGAGGTGCGGGTACTGGGCGGAGAAGGCGGCGGCGAACCTGGCTACCGATTCCAGGCTGGCGAGGTCCAGGGCCATCGTCTCGACCTTGCCCCTGGGCGCCTTCCGCTTCACTTCCTCCACCGCCTTCGCCGCCTTGGCCGGATCGCGGCAGGCCATCACTACCGTGGCGCCAGCGCCGGCCAGGCCGATGGTGGTGTACAGGCCCAGGCCGCTGTTGGCCCCGGTGACGATGGCGATCTTGCCCTTCAACGAAGGCATGTCTGCGGTGGTCCACTTCATGGATAGCTCTCCCGGATGGTGCGGCTTTTGATGTTGTCCCCGGCCCGGAGACTAGCAAGTTTGTGTGAAGCCGGGGTGTAGGCGCCCGCTTCGGGTTTCGGCGCGGCGCGCTACGATAGGGCCTTACTTTCCACTGGAACCGCGTGCGCAAGATCGTTCACATCGACATGGATGCGTTCTATGCCTCCGTCGAGCAGCGCGATGCGCCGGAACTGCGCGGCAAGCCGGTGGTGGTGGCCTGGCGCGGCGGGCGCTCGGTGGTCTGCGCCGCCTCGTACGAGGCGCGTCGATTCGGCATCCGTTCGGCCATGCCGGCACTGCGCGCGGCGCGGCTGTGCCCGGATGCGGTGTTCGTGCCGCCGGACTTCACCCGTTATCGCGCCGTGTCGCGCCAGGTGCGCGAGATCATGCTGACGCACACCGACCTAGTGGAGCCGCTGTCGCTGGACGAGGCCTACCTCGACGTCACCGAGAACAAGACCGGGCTGCCCACCGCGACCCGGGTGGCCAAGGCGATCCGCGACCGCATCCGCGAGGAACTGCACCTGACCGCCTCGGCCGGCATCGCCCCCAACAAGTTCCTGGCCAAGATCGCTTCCGACTGGCGCAAGCCGGATGGCCAGTTCGTGATCCAGCCGCAGGAGGTGGACGCCTTCCTGCTGCCGCTGCCGGTAGGGCGCCTGCCGGGAGTGGGCAAGGTGATGGGGGAGAAGCTGGCGGGCATGGGGGTGGAGACGGTGGCGCACCTGCGCGAAATCGAGCAGCCGCTGCTGGAGCAGCGCTTCGGCCGCTACGGCCTGCGGCTGTACCAGCTGGCGCGCGGCATCGATGATGGCGCGGTCAGTCCGGAGCGGCTGACCATGTCGGTCTCGGCCGAGGACACGTTCGCCGAGGACGTGCTGCTGGGTGAGCTGGCGCCGATGATCCGGCGACTGGCGGAGAAGACCTGGGCGGCCGCGGGCAAGCAGGAGCGCATCGGCCGCACCGTGGTGCTCAAGCTCAAGACTTCCGATTTCCGCATCCTGACCCGCAGCCATACGCCGCCAGTGCCGCCGGCTTCCTGCGAGGAGCTGACGCGCATCGCCCTGTCCCTGGTGGACCGGGTGGGGCAGGGCGCGGAGGTGCGCTACCGCCTGGTCGGGGTGGGCCTGAGCAACTTCCACGAGGCGGACGATCCGCAATTGCAGCCCGAGCTGTTCGAGCCGGAAAACGGCTGAAAAACACCATGCGTGCCATGCGTGCCAAGGTTTTTTGTTGGCACGCATACAGGTGAAGGGCTGCGCGAATGACTCAATGTCATTCGCGGGGCCTGACGAATTCGCCTGGAGCGAATTCGGACCGCCGGAGGCGGCCCCGAAGGGCGCGTCTCAGGGATGAGACGCGCAACGCCCGGCCAGGGATGGCCGGGCCGGGGGTGGGAAATCTGCTGAGGTCTCGCCAGGGATGGCCTGGCTGGTTCCTGTCAACGATGCGCGTGCGACGCGAAATTCCTCCGGCGGGGCGGCCTGCTAAAATGCCGCAACGTTGCCGATGCGACGTGACAGCCGTCCACCGGACGTTGCTGTTTCCCGCTCACCCAAGGAGAACGCGATGGGCAAGAACATGGACACCAAGAAGGACGTCAAGAAGAAGCCGGCCAAGACCATGAAGGAAAAGAAGCAGGCCAAGGCGGAGAAGAAAGCCGCCAAGCGCTAGACCTGCCCAGGTCAGGCCTGCAACCGGGATCGGGTGACCGTCCCGGTTTTTTTGTGCCTGGAATCTTTCGGCCGCCACGACATCCGCCGTGGCATCGCGTCCGATGGGATGGTGCCAAAGGCACTCTGGAAGCTGCACGTTTGCGAAGGGAATCGCCGCGAATGTTGTACGGCAAAGTCGATCAGACCTAAACTGAAGTTCACATCAGGAGAGAGCGGACGATGCCTCGCGGGCGAATAAAAACGAAAAGCAACGCGCCATACCGCATCAAGGATCTGACCGAGATTACGGGGATTTCGAAGGAAGCCGTCCGCTTTTACATCACCCAGGGCCTGCTGCCGCCCGCGGTGAAAACCGCGCACAACATGGGCTGGTATTCCGACCGGCACGTCGAGTTGTTGCGCTTCATCCAGAAGCTGCAGACCGAGCAGTTCCTGCCGCTCAAGGCGATCCGCGCCCTGCTCAACGGCGACCAGAACCTGGATTTCACCGACGCGCAGGGGCGCGCCTTCGAAGACATGCGACGCAAGATCGCCGCCGAAAACCGCGACCTGACGGTTTCCGACGATCCCGCAAGGCTGGCGCAGGAGCTGGGCCTGTCGCGCTGGGAGCAGAAGGAACTGCGCGCGCTCGGCATTGCGGCCGGCGGCACGGTGAGCATCAGCGATGTCGAGATCACCCGGCAGTGGATCGCGATACGCGACGCCGGGCTTTCGCTGGAGCGGGGCTTCAGCCCGGCCAATCTTGGTTACCTCAAGGATATCGTCGAGATCGCGCTGCGCAGCGAGCTGCAGCTCTTCGCCGATCGCATCCGCGAGCTGGACAGCGAGGAAGCGGCGAAGGTCATCGATATCGTGATTCCCGCCCTCAATCGGATTTTCGCGCTGTTCCACGAACGCCGCGTGGAATCCTTCCTGAAGGAGTTGTCCCTGGGCCGGCTGGCCGCCGCGACCGTGACCGAAAGGCGGAAGCCCAGGGCTGCCGCCACCAAGCAGGCGCCGTCCGCCGCGGCAAAGGCGCCCAAGCCGCGTCGCAAACCCGCCGGCGTGAAAGCGGCTCCCCGGGCATCCCGCAACGCCTGAGCGGCGCCCGCGGCGGCAAGCTCAATGGTTGCCGCCGCAATCTGCATCACTGCACCGCAATAACCACTTCTCCTGGGAAGCCGGAAGGACGCGTGCGCGCGTCGTCGCGCGTCCCCTGGATGACAATCCTGGTTGATTAAGTGCGTAGTGCGTAGTATAACTACGCACTATTAGCGATCCGCTACGCGCATGCAGCGCGAATGGCGGGCACATCAGGAGGAGAGACCATGACGACCGCAATGTTAGAAGCCGTTGCCTGGAAGGACGGCAAACGCCACGCCTGGCTGATGGGGCTGCTGATTCCCTCGTTGCCGCTGCTCGGCTGGGCGCTGGTCGCCGCCACCGGCCTGTCGGTGTTCTGGTGGACCGGGCCGATCTTCTACTTCCTGATCATCCCGCCGCTCGAGCTGCTGATCGGGGAGGACCGCAACAATCCTCCGGACGGCGCGGTCGAGCGGCTCGAGAACGATCGCTACTATCGCTACTGCACCTTTCTCTACCTGCCGCTGCAATACGCCAGCCTGATCGGTTCGGCTTACGTGGTGGCACGCGGCGGTTTGTCATGGCTGGACGTGCTGGGCATCGCCTTGACCACCGGGCTGTCCAGCGGTGTGGGCATCAATGCCGCGCACGAACTGGGGCACAAGAAGCCGGCACTGGAACGCTGGCTGGCGAAGGTCGCGCTGGCGCCGACGGCCTACGGGCATTTCTTCGTCGAGCACAACCGCGGCCATCATGTGCGGGTGGCGACGCCGGAAGATCCGGCCAGCTCGCGTCTCGGCGAAAGCTTCTGGGCGTTCCTGCCGCGCACCGTGGTCGGCAGCGCCCGCTCCGCCTGGAATCTCGAAAAGGAGCGGCTGGGACGTTCAGGCCTGGGCCCGTGGACGCTGCGCAACGACGTGCTCAATGCCTGGCTGATGAGCGTGGTGTTGTTCGGCGGACTGATCCTGTGGCTGGGCCCGGTGATCATCCCGTTCCTGCTGATCCAGGCGGCTTATGGCTTCATGCTGCTGGAAGTGGTGAATTACCTGGAGCATTACGGCCTGGTGCGGCAGAAGCAGGCGGACGGACGCTACGAGCGCTGCCAGCCGCAGCACAGCTGGAACAGCAACCACGTCGTCACCAATCTGCTGCTGTATCACCTGCAGCGCCATTCCGATCACCACACCAATCCGACCCGGCGTTACCAGGCGCTGCGGCACTTCGAGCAGTCGCCGCAGCTGCCCTCGGGCTACGCCAGCATGGTTGCGCTCGCCTATATACCGCCGCTGTGGCGCTGGGTCATGGACCGCCGCGTGCTGGCCCACTACCAGGGCGATGTGACGCGGGCCAATGTCTATCCGCCGCAGCGCCGGAAGATCCTTGCGCGCTATGGCGCCGGCGCCGGCCCGCGGGACTGAGCGCGCAGCATGAGCGCTTACCGCTGCCCCGGTTGCGGCTACGTCTACGACGAAGTGAAAGGCGAGCCCCGCGAGGGCTTCCGGGCCGGTACGCCCTGGCGCGCCATTCCGGTTACGTGGTGCTGTCCGGATTGCGGAGTGCGGGAGAAGCCGGACTTCGAGCTGGTGATGGAGCGCACGCCACGAGGCGCATAGCTGCAAGCAATAAAAATTGACAAAGAGCGGCGAAAAAAATGCCGCGTGGATATCGGGCTTGGGGACTTGTGACATGCATCCGAAAGGAACTGGAAGGAGTGGTCTTGGCGTTTTGCTTCTTGCGATCGGTGGACTTGCCGTCTTGCTGCCGGGCAGCGCGGGCGCGCTTGGATTCAAGATTCCCTTCGCCGACAGCGATATCGATGTCAATTCCAACACCACCCTGATCGCGGGCGCCGCGGTCAGGACCGAGTCCCAACGCACCAGCGCAATCGGCAAGAATAATCTGAATCCGAATGTGTGCGGCAGGACGCCCGAGGGTGCGGTGTTCTACCAGGACTGCCAGGGCCTGTTCACCGCGCAGTCCTTCATGGCGGCGCATCTGGCGGCGGCCCCCGGATCCTTCAGCGACAACTTCGACCAGGGCGACCTGAACTACAACCGGGGCGACCTGACCCAGGCCGAGCTGCGCTGGAACCAGGACCTCACGCTCAAGTATGAAGGCTGGACCCTGTTCGCGAAGACCATCGCCTTCTACGATCCGGTCAACTACAACTTCACCGAATACCATCCGAACGAGATCACCAGGGAGAACTACCAGCAGGTCGGCTACCTGTCGACGCCGGGTACGGAACTGCTGCGCGCGGGCCAGAACCTGTCCCTGCTGGCGCCGCTGATCTCGCAGCTGCCGCTGCCGCCCAACATCATCACGCAGCTGCTGGCCAATCCGACGGCCATCCCGCTGCTGGGGCCGCGCACCGATTCCACGCCGTGCCCCGCCAACCGCAACCCGAGCGGCCAGCCTTGCGGCATCGTCTACGGACCCGGCGGCGTGGTCTATTCGAAGCGCAAGGATGCGCAGACCCTGCATGAAATCGGCCTCGGCATCCAGCTGCTGGACCTGAACCTGTCCGGCTCGATTCCGCTGCCGGGCGACCGCGGCCTGCAGGTCAGGGTGGGGCGCCAGCAGGTCATCTGGGGCGAGGCCACGCTGGAATTCTTCGACTCCATCAACGTCCTCAACGCGCCCAACCTGAACAACTTCTTCCGCATCGGCGGCAACGGCCTCGACGATTTCTATCAGCCGGTCAATGCCATCTCTCTTGGCTCGACCATCACTGACGATATCAATGTGTCGGGCTGGTACGCGCTCGAGTTCGAACCGATCGAGCTGCCGGCCGAAGGCGGATTTTATTCGCCGGTCAACCTGGGGACGAAGAACGAGGGACCGGACTATCTGACCATCGGCTTCGCCAATACCACGCCGGACCCCGATGGCATGGGCCGCAACCTGGACAGTCCGCTGTCGCTGATCACCAACACGACTTCGCGCGCGCAGCGCTTGCCGGACGACCGGCCGCCGGGAACTTCCGGCAACTACGGCGTCAAGGTCAACTACAACGCGGAATGGCTGAACAACGGCACCAATCTCGGCTTCTATTTCGCCAACTACACCTCGCGCATCCCCATCGTCAGCTTCTATTCCACCGACGAGAGCTGCGCCAAGAACACCCGCAACACCGCCGAGTTCCTGCTGGCCTGTCTGAACATCCCGCTGGTTCATGGCGTGTTGAAGCCGAATGATCCGGCTGGCGCCACCAGCAGTGCGCTGTCGCTGGACGGCCTCAAGTTCGAGCTCGATTATCCGCGCGCGATCAAGATGCTCGGCTTCAGCTTCAACACCAGCTTCGGCGATGTTTCGATGCAGGGCGAGGTGGCCTACCGGCCCAACGATCCGCTGCAGGTCGATATCGTCGACCTCGCGTTCGCCGGCCTGGGTCCGACCCTGAACAACTGCGATCACCCGCCGGGCTGCTTCGGCAGCACGGTCGGCCTGGGCACCAAGGCCGACGGTTCCGTGGGGCTCTACGGCAACAGCAACTACACCACCAAGAACGGCCCGGGCGCCTTCAACGATACCTATGACCTGATCGTCGGGCAGCTGCCCGGCGCGGGGCGCTCCTTCCCCAACTTCATCATTCCCTATCGCGGCGGGGTGCTGGGCGAGAATCCGCCCAATTCCTACATCCGGGGCTGGGAGCGGTTCCAGACCCTGTCGCTGGATTTCGGCGCGACCTACGTCGAAGGCAATACCGATTTCACGCCGCGGCTGCTGCATGCCAGCCAGGTGATCTGGCTGCCGGAAATCGGCGCGCGCGGCATCCTCAACCTGCCGCCGCTGGACCGGCTGGCGCTGGCCGTGCCCGGAACCTACACCAGCCCGACCGCCGGCGCCGACGGCTCCGGCGCGGACGGCTCGCGCCAGGCCTGCTCGAGCAACGTCGCCTGCCAGTACGGACCGGACGGCTTGCGCTTCAGCCCGCACCAGGCGCCTCTGGGCCTGTATCCCACCAAGTGGTCCGGTGGCGTAGGCGCGGTGATCCTGATCCGCTGGGAAGACATCCTGCCGAACATCAGCCTCGATCCGCAGATCATCATCAAGCATGACTTCTTCGGTCATTCCCCCGGCTACCTGTCGAACTATGTCCAGGGCCGCACGCTGTGGGACACCAATATCGAGGTGCGTTACCGCGACTATCTGTCGATCAATGTGGGCTATCAGCTGTGGGCCGGCGGCGGCGACGCGAATCTGTTCAACGACCGCGATACGGCGAAGTTTTTCGTGAAGTATTCCTTCTGACCCGATGTAAGGCATTGCCCGCTCAGGGCAATCGTGAGTGACGAAACGGAGCTGGAGAATCATGGGCAAGCATCTTTCAAGAATCGCAGGAACGGCTGTACTGCTGTTGTTCGCGCACGCGGCGCAGGCCAGTGTGCCGGCCGACCAGGCGGCCAAGCTGGGCAAGGAACTCACCCCGATCGGCGCCGAGAAGGGCGCCAGCGCGGACGGCCTGGTGCCGGCGTGGACCCCGGCCCAGCAGCACGGCAAGCTCTCCGGCGAATATGCCAGCAGCCCGGAGATCGAGGGCGACAAGCCGATCGCCACCATCACCGCGGCCAATATGGACAAGTACGCGGCCCAGCTCAGCGAGGGCCACAAGTACCTGCTCAAGACCTTCCCGGACTACAAGATGGTGATGTATCCGAGTCACCGCACCGTGGCCTGGCCGGACTTCATCTACAAGGCGACCGCGGTGAACGCGGTGAACTGCACGCTCAGCGGCACCGACGACCCGGATAACTGCAAGCAGGGCTTCCCCTATCCGATCCCCACCGACGGCGCCCAGGTGATCTGGAATCACCGCGTGAAGTGGCGCGGCAACTCGGTGCAGCGCAACAACGATGAAATGATCGTCGACCAGAACGGGCATTCCCAGCTGGCGCAGCTGGTCGAGGACGTGCAGTTCCTCTACGCCAACGAAAAGAACCCGGTGCCGATGGTCAAGGGCAAGGGCCTGTTCCTGTATTACCTGTCGCGCATCATCGCGCCGGCGCGCACCGCGGGCACCATGATCCTGGTCAACGAGAGCGGCGGCACCGGCGCCACCGGCCGCGCGGCGTGGCTCTATGCGCCGGCTCTCAAGCGCATCCGCCGCGCGCCGGCGGTGTGCTGCGACAACCCCTATGAAGGCACCGACGGCCAGGAGTTCTACGACCAGGTCGACATGTTCAACGGCGTGCTGGAGCGCTACACCTGGAAGCTGGTCGGCAAGAAGGAAATGGTCATTCCCTACGACAACTTCAAGATCGCCCGCGCCAAGTACGACACGCTGGTCAGCCCCAACCACTTGAACCAGGATCTGCCCCGTTACGAGACCCATCGCGTCTGGGTGGTGGAAGCGACGCTGCGTCCGGACCAGCGGCATACCTATGCCAAGCGCGTGTTCTATGTCGACGAGGATTCCTGGGACATCGTCATGGTGGACTGCTACGACGCCCACGGCGGCCTGTTCAATTTCCAGGAGGGCATGTCGGCGCCGCAGTACAACGTGCTGACCGCCTTCACGGTGCCGGAAATCATCTATCACTTCGATTCGGGCCGGTACTTCATCACCGCCCTGCAGGCGCAGGGACATCCGAACGACTACAGCGTGCAGTATCCGGACGGGTATTTCACCGACAACGCCGTGCAGCAGCGCGCGTCCAAGTAGTGGCTTGCGGGCGGCGGGCGTGCAAGCGCCCGCCGCCCAGCCGGCGCCCATGCGCCGGCGCGGTACACGCGGCTTCGCGTCCGCTGGATGCGGCTATTTCAATGTTTAGAGCCGGCCGGGATCGTTCCCGTCCGGCTGCTCTGGAGCAAATGCGATGCACGGTGATCCACGCGGCTGGTTTTCGCAGTTCTTTGTCAAGATCACCGAGCCGCTGATCTTTTCCAAACGGCCGCTCACGCTCAGCGTGATCGCCCTGCTGACCCTGTTCCTCGGCTTCGAAGCCTCGCAGCTGCGGCTGGATTCCGGCTTCGAGAAACAGCTGCCGAAAAATCATCCCTACATCCAGGTGCTGAAGAAGTACCAGGACCAGTTCGGCGGCGGCAATACGGTGCTGCTGGCGGTGTCGGAGAAGCCCGGCAAAGGGGATATCTACAACGGCCGCTTCATGGATTCCCTCAAGGTCGCCACCGATGCGGTGTTCTTCCTGCCGGGCGTGGACCGTACCCGCATCAGTTCCCTGTTCACGCCCAATGTGCGCTTCATCGAGGCGGTGGAGGGCGGCTTCCGCGGCGGCAACGTGATTCCCTCGGGATATCAGCCGACGCCGGAAGTGTTGCAGCAGATCCGGGAAAACGTGGCCAAGGCCAATGTCGTCGGCCGCCTGGTTTCCAATGATTTGAGTTCCGCCATGGTGGTGTCGGAGCTGGTCGACCAGAATCCGCGCACCCACCAGAAGCTGGACTATATCCAGGCGGCGCACCTGTTCGAGAACATCCGCGGCAAGCTGACCAGCCCGGAGCTGTTCGAATACACCCTGAAGGCCGACGACGCCCCGTTCAAGGCCGGCGCCGTCATCACCACCGTCTACCAGGATCCGCGCGGGCCGCTGTTTTCGCTGAAGCGGGTCCATGCCACCCTGATCGGCCCGAGCGGCGAGACGGTGGACCGGGACTTCCGCGGCAGCCAGCTTCAGGTGAGCCAGCGCAAGAACCCGGACTACAACCCCGACATCGACGTCGAAGTCATCGGCTTCGCCAAGGTCATCGGCGATGTGGCGGATGCCTCGCTGCAGGTCATCAGTTTCTTCGCCCTGACCGTGTTCCTGGTGTGGCTGGTGCTGTCCTACTACATGGGGTCCTTCGTGGTGTCCCTGTATCCGCTCAGCTGCGGACTGCTCGCCGTGGTGTGGGAGCTGGGCATCCTGCACCTGGCCGGCTACGGGCTGGACCCGTTCGCCATCCTGGTGCCGTTCCTGGTGCTGGCGATCAGCGTCTCGCACGGCATCCAGATCACCAGTTTCTGGTTGCTCGAGGTGTCCGACCGCGGGCTGGATAGTTTCTCCGCCTCGCGCGCGACCTATCGCCGGCTGGTCATTCCGGGCATCACCGCCCTGGTCACCAACATCATCGGCTTCGGCACCATCCTGCTGA
The DNA here is from genome assembly GCF_000711955.1 of Nevskia soli DSM 19509. GTDB lineage: Bacteria > Pseudomonadota > Gammaproteobacteria > Nevskiales > Nevskiaceae > Nevskia > Nevskia soli. The sequence continues at coordinate 53,953 of NZ_JONR01000009.1, read as the reverse complement.
TCCCCATCGGCATCGTGCGCGAGATGGCGATCAACGCCATGTTCGGACTGCTCGCCGTCATCGTCTGCAAGAAGGTGTTGCTGCCCTGCCTGTTGTCCTACGTGAAGCTGCGCAATCCGCAACGCTTCCGCGATTACCAGCACCGGCGCGACGCCAGGCTCAAGCCGATCTGGCACAAGCTGGCCCTGCTGACGCGCAAGCCGGTGGCGGCGGTGGTCATCGTGCTGGCGATGCTGGCCTGGGGCGGCGCGGAGTGGATCTCGCGCGACCTGCAGATCGGCGAGCTGCATCCCGGCGTGCCTGCGCTGCGGCCGGATTCGCGCTACAACCTGGATTCGGACTTCATCTCGAAGAACTACTCCATCGGCGTGGATATCCTTCAGGTCTATGCCGCCACCAAGAGCAATGGCTGCATCGACTACGACATCATGAACCGGATCAGCCGCTTCGGCTGGTACATGCAGAACACGCCCGGCGTGGTCTCGACCACTTCGATGGCCCTGCTCGATAAAGTGGTGTGGGCGCAATACAACGAGAGCAATCCGCGCTGGCAGCAATTGCCGCGGTCGCAGGACGGCCTGGTGCTGGCGGGTCAGCAGTTCACCACCTCGACCGGCCTGCTCAACGACGACTGCAGCGTGATGCCGACCTATGTCTTCATGAAGGATCACAAGGCGACGACCATCGACGGGGTGATAGCCGCGATCGACCGGTTCACCGCAGGGGGCAAGGGCGACGACGCAGTCACCTTCCAGCTCGCCGGCGGCAACGTCGGCGTGATGGCGGCGACCAATGCCGTGATCAAGAAGACCGAATTCTCGGTGCTGTTCTGGCTTTACGCCGCCATCACCCTCTGCGTGTTCGTCTCGTTCCGCGGCTTCACCAGCATCGTCTGCATCCTGGTGCCGCTGGCGGCGGTGTCGGTCTTCACCTACGCCATCATGGTGTTCCTCGGCATCGGCGAGACCGTGGCGACGCTGCCGGTCGCCGCCTTCGCCGCCGGCATCGGGGTGGACTACGGCATCTACATCTTCAGCGTGCTGGAAGAAAACGTGAAATCGAAAGGCATGAACCTGCGGGAGGCTTACGCCGATACCTTGCACCAGACCGGCAAGGCGGTGCTGGTCACCGGCGCGGCGCTGTCCGCAAGCGTCGCCACCTGGATGTTGTCCGGGCTGCAATTCCAGATCGACATGGGCATCCTGCTGACCGTGATGTTCCTCGCCAACGCCGTAGCCGCGCTGGTCATGCTGCCGGCGTTCGCCGCCTTCCTGATGAAGAATCCCGCCGCCGCTGTGTCCAGAGCGGCCGGCATCAATGCCACCGGGGCCAAACCGTGATCGCCAAACTTCGTTTCATCGATGGCGGTGCGGGTCGCCGCTGGATCGCCCCGGCGCTGCTTGGCCTCTTCGCCGCAAGCGGGGCCTGCCATGCGCAGGGTGCCGATTCCGCCGCGGGCGCGGCCGCCGTGGCCGTCCCGGACTCTCCCCAGGTCAAGCCGACCGCCGCGATGATGGCCGCCCATGCCGAGACCGGCCTGCTGCTCGGCATCGTCGATACCGGTCAGCACCTGGTGGCGGTGGGCGGCAACGGCGATATCGTCACCTCGCCCGACGGCGAGCGCTGGACGCAGGTGCAGACGCCGGTGGATGTGACCCTGACCGGGGTGGCGTTCGCCGACGAGCATCACGGCTGGGTAGTGGGACACGACGCCCTGATCCTGCATACCGCCGACGGCGGCCAGAGTTGGAGCGTGCAGAGCTTTCAGCCGGATCTCAATGCACCGCTGTTTTCGGTGCTGGCGCTGGACTCGCAGCGGGCGCTGGCGGTCGGCGCGTTCGGCACCCTCAAGGCCACCGAAGACGGCGGCGGGCACTGGAGCGATGTCGATGCGCCGGTACTGACCAAGGACAAGCTCCACCTCAATGCCATTACCCGTCTTGCCAACGGCGATCTGTTCATCGCCGGCGAGCACGGCCTGGCGGCGGTCTCCGCGGATGGCCGCGACTGGCACCGGCTGTCGCCGCCCTATGAAGGCTCCTTCTTCGGGGCGCTGCCCTGGGGGAACCGCGGGGCGATCGCCTTCGGGTTGCGCGGCAATGTCTATGTCTCGGACGACGTGCGCGCGGACCATTGGCAAAAAGTGGACGCCCACACCACCAGCAGCTTCTTCGGCGGCCTGGTGCTGCCGCAGGGCGAGGTGGCATTGATGGGCGGCGATGGGGAGATCGTGATTGTCGACGGCAAGGGTGCCGGACGAGTGGTTCGCGACAGCTCCAGCGGGCAGGGACAGGCGACTACCTATGCCGCGGGGATCGACTATCGCAATGCCTTGATCGTGGTCGGCGAGGGCGGGGTTGCCCGCGTTTCCCTCAAATAGGGGACCCGACCGGTTTACGCCAGGCGGGTGCGAGGGTGGGAGGCCGGCCCATGATTTTGCAGGCTTAGGCAAGAGTCCGCGAGGATCGGGTGCCCGTGCCCGGCGGCCGCGGCCCATAATGCGGCGGGCCGTGATTCCTTCCTGCCTCACCCCAGTTGCACTTCAGCAGGTACCGGCGAACCGGCATTCCCCCACGCAATCCAGGAGTCCACGCATGCGTTACAGGAAATTCGGCAGCACCGGCCTGTTCGTTTCGGAATTGTGCCTCGGCACCATGACCTTCGGCGGCGACGGCCAGGTCTGGAGCCAGATCGGCAAGCTGCAGCAGGATGAGGCCGACGCACTGGTCGGCCGCTCGCTCGACGCGGGCATCAATTTCATCGACACGGCCGACGTCTATTCCGAAGGGCGTTCGGAGGTCATCACCGGGCAGGCCCTGCGCAACCTCAAGGTGCCGCGCGAGAAGGTGGTGGTGGCGACCAAGGTGTTCGGCGAGACCGGCGCCAAGGACATCAACTCGCGCGGGCTGTCGCGCTTCCATATCGAGGACGGGGTGAAGGCGAGCCTCAAGCGCCTGCAGCTCGACCATATCGACCTGTACCAGGTGCACGGCTTCGACCCGGCCACGCCGCTGGAGGAGACGCTGCGCGCGCTCGACAACCTGGTGCAGCGCGGTCATGTGCGTTATATCGGCGTGTCGAACTGGGCGGCCTGGCAGATCATGAAGGCGCTGGGCATCTCCGCGCGCTTCGGACTGGCGCGTTTCGAGTCGCTGCAGGCTTATTACACCATCGCCGGCCGCGATCTCGAGCGCGAGCTGATCCCGGCCTTGCGCAGCGAGGGTGTGGGCCTGCTGGTGTGGAGTCCGCTGGCGGGTGGCCTGCTCAGCGGCAAGTACGGCCGCGATGCGCAGCCCGAGGCAGGCAGCCGCCGCACTACCTTTGATTTCCCGCCGGTCGACCTCGAACGCGGTTACGACTGCATCGACGCCATGCGCAAGATCGCGCAGGCAAGGGACGTGTCGGTGGCGCAGATCGCGCTGGCCTGGCTGCTGCACCAGCAGGCCGTCACCAGCGTCATCATCGGCGCCAAGCGGCTGGAGCAGCTGGAGGACAATATCGCCGCGACGGCGATCGTACTGAGCGAAGCGGAGCTTGCCGCGCTCGACGCGGTCAGCGCGCTGCCACCGGAATACCCGGGCTGGATGTTCGCCTTCCAGGGCGGCTATCGGCAGAAGCAGCTCACGGACTCGCTCGCTTCCCGCGGCTGAAGACAGGCCAGGCATGCACCGCGCCGCAACGGCCGGTGCATTCCTGATGTGGACGGCTATTTGTTGTAAATCCTGGTGACGTGCCCCGCCACCGCTTTCCACTCGCCGTTGCGGCGCACCAGGATATCGTGAAGCGTACGTCGAGCTTGAACGGCTTGCCGCCCCCAGTTCATCGCACAACGAAGTTGAGTGGAACTGGATCCCCGCCTTCGCGGGGACGACGACGGGGGCGTGGCGTGTCTGGAACTTGTGAGGGATGCAGGGCATCTGTATACGGCTCCCGGCCGTAAAGGAAGCCAGGCGGTACGATGCCTCCATTCACAGGATCCAGGGTCGACGATGTCCCAGATGAAGCATGGTTTTGTCCTGGCCCTGATCGCCGTGTTGTTCGTGCTCGGCGGCTGTTCGGGGGCGCAGTTCATCAATGCGGTCACTTCGGACCGCGGTTATACGCAGACGAGCGGCGTGGCCTTCGGCGACCATGGTTTGCAGCTGGATGTGTATGCACCGGATGGGGTGGTGAATGCGCCGGTGGTGGTGTTCTTCTACGGCGGCAGCTGGCAGGCCGGCGATTCGCGTAATCGGGCATCCTACAAGTTCGCGGGGCAGGCGCTGGCGGCGGCGGGCTACGTGGCGGTGATCCCGGATTACCGGCTGTATCCGCAGGTGAAGTATCCCGATTTCCTGGCCGACTGCGCGCAGGCGGTGAAGTGGGCGCACGACAACGCGGCGGCCTACGGCGGCAGTCCGGCGAAGCTGGTGGTGATGGGGCATTCGGCCGGCGCCTACAACGCGGCGATGCTGGCGCTGGACCCGGACTATCTCAAGGCGGCGGGTGGGGATCGGGCCTGGCTGCGCGGCATGGTGGGGCTGGCGGGGCCCTATGATTTCCTGCCCCTGACCGATCCGGTGCTGCAGACGATCTTCGGGCCGCGCGAGCAGTGGCCGCAGACGCAGCCGATCAATCATGTCGATGGACACGGGCCGCCGCTGTTGCTGATGGCGGGGGACAACGACGACGTGGTGTATGTGAAGAACACCAATAATCTCTACGACCGTATCCAGGCCAGCGGCGGCAAGGCGGAGCGGGTGACGTATCCGTCGATGAGCCATATCAAGATCATCGCGCTGATGTCGGCGCGGTTGCCGGGGCATGCGGAGTTGATGGGGCATGTCACGGATTTCGTGGGGCGGGTGACCGCGGATTAGCGGCGCAGCCGGCGGAATCGTCGGGTTGCAGGCCAGATTCTTCACTGTGCTCGGTATGACGGATGGCGAGCCACCGGCTTTTAAAGTGGCATATTCATTGCTGCATATATTGGGAGTTGAGCGGGTCGGAGACGATCGCTCTTCCGGACACAGGCGTCCACGCCGTCGGCATCCAGCCGGCCGCGTGGATTTTTTTTGTCCGCGGGATTTTCCGGGATGTGGGTTCGGGAGCAGTGGAGGCACGGGCGCATGCATGCACAGGAGATTTTCCGCGAGCCGGGGGTTTTGCCCGCGCCGTCCGGGTGGCGCCTGCCGTCCGTAGGGCTATGCCTGCTGGCCACGCTGCCGCTTTGGGCGGGACTGCTGCTGCCCTGGCTGCCGGAGCAGTCGGCAGCGCAGGGCAAGCCCGGGGTGCGTGATCCATTTGCGCTGGTGTTCACCGACGGACATCGGTTGGTTTGCGAAGGGTGCCGCGGCCTGATGGGGCGGTTGCGGCAATGGGCATTGCCGGTCGGCGCTAAGCCCGCGCTCACTGCGCGTGCGCCGGCGCGGAAGCCGGCGGCGGCTGTCGCATCCGTGGCCAGGCATGATGTCGCCACGCCGGCTGTCGCCACGCGTCATGTCGTATCGCACTATTTCGGTACGGGCAATTTCAGCGACGATGTCGACGCGGTGCTGCCGCAGTATCGCGGCAATTTCGAGGAGGCAGCGCGGCGCAACGGCCTGGACTGGCGCCTGCTCGCCGCCGTGGGCTACCAGGAATCACGCTGGAATCCCGCAGCGGAAAGTCCTACCGGGGTACGCGGCCTGATGATGCTGACCACGGATACGGCGCAGGATCTGGGCGTGGATCGCGAAGATGGGCCGCAGAGCATTCTCGGCGCCGGCCGTTTCCTGCAAGGCTTGTACGGGCAGTTGCCGCCGCAGATCCGTGAGCCGGACCGCACCGCCATGGCGCTCGCCGCCTACAACCAGGGCATTGGACACCTGATGGATGCGCGGGATGTGGTGATCAACCGCGGCGGCGATCCGGACCGCTGGACCGATGTACGCGCGGCCTTGCCCCTGCTCAGCGATGCGGACTGGCAGAAGACCACCAAGTACGGTCCCGCCCGGGGCGGCGAGGCGGTGGCCTTCGTCGATGGCGTGCGCCAGTACTACGCCCGGCTGAGCGCGCTGGCGCCGTCCGGTGCCAGGGGCAACGGTCTGCCAGCGGCGGATTCCCGTACAGCGCGGGTGGAGGGCGGTGGAAAAACCTAGGGTGTCGCGCCGCTCCCGGCAAGGGTGCGCCGGTTTGTTCCTCGTTGCCGCTACGGCGTTTCCGCCATCGCGTCGGCTGCTTCGGCCGGTTCCGGATGCAGGCCATACCAAGGCACGACGTTGGCACCCAGGCGAATGAAGTCGGCGCTGTTGCGCCGCCAGATCTTCTGATAGCGGTAGAACGGCACGCTGGGGAACAGGTGATGGATCAGATGGTAGTTCTGATACAGGAACAGCCATTTCATCAGCGGCTCGCCGCCGCGGCGCACGTTGGTGGCGGCGTAGGGGTTGTGGCGCTGCTCGACCTGGTGCGGATGGTGCGGCAGGTAATTGAAGGCGAAGGCCAGCCAGAGGATGGCTAGGCGCGCCGGCAGCAGCCAGTACAGCACCGCGTCCCAGCCGTGGCCGAGCGCCACGCAAGCGGCGAAGACGCCGATCAGCAGGAGGACGCCGGCGATCATCTGCCGCCGGTCTTTCACCGGTATGGTTTTCCAGTCGCGCAGGATCACGACGCCGTAGTACAGGTCGGCGGTGGCGCAGTGCAGCGGGCCGCGGCCGCTCCACTGGTCGGGATCGTCGGCCTCGTTGGTCACGCGGTGATGCTTGAAGTGGGCGTAGCGGAATGCGGCGCCGACACCGACCAGGCCGAGGAAGCTGCCGGCGATGCTGGTCAGAATTTCGTTGAGGCGCGGGTAGCCGCGCAGCAGGGAGCGGTGCACGCCGTCGTGCAGGACGGTGAACTGCATGAAGGCGGCCACGGTCTGCAGCAGGATCGCCGCCAGCGGCGGGATCAGGCCGTGCAGCACGGCGGCGAGGGCGCCGAGCCACAGGGCCAGCGCCAGGACGAAGAGCAGCAGGGTCGGCCACGCGATCGGCGGGGTCTGGTACACCGGTTCCTGCGGGATGCGCGGGCGCTTGGCGGCGGGCACGGCTACGGACATGGTGTGGCCTGGATGTATTGAACGATCGGTTAATTTAGGCTGGCGAGAGGGTCAAGGTCAAGCTTTTTTTGTCGGGGTTGCCGGAGTGGTGTCGTGTCGCGCCAAGGATTCCGGCATTGGGAAGTCCGCGCTGCGGAACCCTGGATACCGGCTTGCGCCGGTATGACGTCATTTTGTGTTGCTCGTGTTGCGCAGACGTAGTTCCGCGCAGGCGGAATCAGACCAGGCTATGTTGCTCGATGACGGCGCTGAAGCTTTTGCCGTTGATGTCGAGGTAGAGCTGGCGTTCGGTAACGGACAGCGAGACGGTATTCCGGCGCTCGATGGCCTTGGCGGCGTCTTCGGCGAAGCCGCGGCCGAAGGTGTAGAGCGGGATGGTTTCGGCGCGATGGATTTTCTTGCCGGCGAGCTGGGCCAGCAGGTTGGCGGGATCGCGGTGGGTATAGATGGCGGCGCGTCCGGCGTGCTTGCTGCCGCGATGCAGGCGTTCGGCGTCCGGCGCGCCGACTTCGATCCAGGCGGTGATGCGGCCGGTGAGATCGCGCACCAGCACGGCCGGCTCGTCGACGGCGGCGACGCCCTCGGTGAAGGCAATGCCTTCCTGGTACTCCAGGCAATAGGCGAGCAGCCGGGTCAGCATGAACTCGGCGGTCTCGGACGGGTGCCGCGCCAGGCGCAGTTCCAGGTCCTGGTAGACCGCGCGGTCGATGTCCGCCAGCTGGACGGTGAAGTTGTGGATGGTTGCGCTGAGTGCCATGGGGGCAGGAGCTTACACCGTCCGGCGATGGCTGTTCAGCGCGGCGGCACGGCGCGGGCTTGGCGGTATCATAGGGCGCGCCACGATGGCGGCCCCAGGGAAATCATGCGCGACGAGGTGAGCATCCGGGATTTGGTCTGGTACCGGCAGTTGCTGCCCCGGCTCGGCACTTATTGGGTGCACAAAGGCGTGGCGCTGACCGGCTTCATGACGGTCTTCTTCGTCGCGTATTTTCTCTTGCTGAATTTTCCGGCCTATCCGGTGACGCGGATGCCGGTGACCGCGCTGGATCGCGGCATCGGCTTTCATCCGCTGACTTTGGCAATGTATTTCTCCCTGTGGGTTTACGTCTCTCTGGCGCCCAGCTGGATGGTGCGCCGGGAGGAGTTGCTGGCCTATTTCTGGGGCGCCCTGGGCCTCGCCGTGAGCGGTTGTGCGGTGTTCTATTTCTGGCCTACGGCGACGCCGCCGCCCGATCTCGACTGGACGCAGTATCCCAGCTTCGGCTTCCTCAAGGCGGTGGACGATTCCGGCAATGCCTGTCCATCGTTGCATGTGGCCTTCGCGATATTTTCGGGGATCTGGGCGCACATCGGGCTGCGGCAGATGCGCAGCCCGGCTTGGGCGCTTGCCGTCAACTACATCTGGTGCCTGGGCATTGTCTACTCGACCTTGAGCACCAAGCAGCACGTGGTACTCGACGTGGCGGCGGGAGCGGCGCTGGGGGTGGCCTGGTTCTTCATGCACCGTTACCTGATCCTGCCGCTGGTGCGCGGCGGCCAGAGGGCGGTGGCGCTGGCCGAGTACGAGGGCGGCGTCTAGCTGTTGCTCAGCCGGTCTGTTTCAGTCGCTGCTCAGCGCCGACGACGCGGTTGCGTCCCAGCATCTTGGCCCGGTACAGGGCGGCGTCGGCCGAGGCGATCCAGTCGCGGCTGCCGTGCATGTCCGCCCCGGCCGCGGCGAGACCGATGCTGACGGTGGAATGCAGGCGGCCGTCCGCTCCGAACGCGCCGCTTTCCACCCCGCAGCGGATGCGTTCGGCGACGACCATGGCCTGCTGCACGTCGGCGTCGGGGAGGACGATGCCGAATTCGTCGCCGCCGTAACGGCCGGCGGTGTCGATGTCGCGCACGCAGCCCTGGATCAGGCCGGCGACGCCGCGGATGACCTCGTCGCCGACCGGGTGGCCATGCTGGTCGTTGATCGGCTTGAAGCGGTCGATGTCGACCATCAACAAGGTGGCGGGGCGGCCAAGGCGCTGATGGCGCTTCAACTCGCCCAGCAGCGCGTCTTCCCAGTGGCCGCGATTGAGCAGGCCGGTGAGGGAGTCGATGCGGTTCAGCTCTTCCAGCTGCTTGTTCTGGCGGCGTACCTTGCGCGCCAGGGCGAAGGTCAGGGTGGCTACGCCGATGGGATAGGCCATGAGGAAGGGCAGGCACAGCAGGATCTGGGTCAACGAGGTTGCCGGCTCGAAGCGCAAGCCGTACAGCGCCAGCGTGGCCGCCGCGGCGATCAACTGGGCCGTGGCGGTGCGCGCCAGGAAGCGCCAGCCGCCGACGCAGATCTTGTCCATCGACAGCATCGCGACCAGCAAGGCGCTGGGCAACAGGTTGAAATGCATCAGCACGATCCAGACGCCGGAGGTGGCCGAGTCGATCACCAGGTTGCGCCGTTCGGCGGCGTACGGCTCGGGGCTGCGCCGGGCCAGGTACCAGGCCAGGTGCGGCCATGCCACGGCGTTGAAAACCAGAGCGGCCCAGGCCAACGGGTTCGCGCCGTTGTTGTAGAAGACGCCGGCCACGCAGAAGAATGCCAAGGCCACGCCCAGGCTGCGCAGCCCGCGCATGCGGTCGATGAAACGCAGGTTTTCGGCAGGGGAACCCTTCAAGCTGTTCCTTGGCGGCGGGAGGGGTGAAATGATGCAGCGGACTTTGGCGAGCGCGGCAATCCGGGGACATCCAGGTCCGGCGGACTCCAGGCCGCCGCCGGGAAAAGGATATCCGCTTCCCTGGCGAACCGGGGACATTTCACGGCGGATCGGGCCGCGGCTCCGACATTTCCGGACAAATGGGTGGACGCGCCGCCGTGGACGGTTGGGGATCGGGGAGGCATGGCCCTGGGCGCCGTGCAGCGCCATGACCGCCCAGGGGTAAAAATCCGGTCAGCGCGCCTGTTTCACAGGGCGGCGTGCCATGACCATGCGGCGCAATTCACCGCGCAGAACCTTGCCCAGTTCGTTGCGCGGCAGCGCCGGCAGCAGCAATACGCGTTCGTCGTAAAAGCCCAGGTGCTGCCGGCACCAGGCCGCCAGTTCCTCCACTTCGCTTTTGGGATCCGGGACCAGGGCGGCGCCGAGCCGGGCGCTGCCGTCCGCCGCCGCGATCGAAAATAGGGCTGCCTGCTTCACGCCGGGATGCCGCAGCAGGATTTCCTCGATGGGCCCTGGCAGCACCTTGTGACCGCCGATATTGAGCAGGTCGTCGTTGCGGCCTTCGATCCGCAACAGCCCGTCGGCGGCAATGCTGCCGAGATCGCCGGTGTGGAACCAGCCGTCGCGGAAGCGCCGCCGGCTGAGCTCTGCGTCGCGGTAGTAGCCGTGCGGCATGGGCGTGGTGATGACGCGGATTTCCCCGGTGCTGCCGGGCGGCAGTACCTGGCCTGTTTCATCGACGATTTGCAGGCGGACCCAGCTTTGCACCCTGCCGGTACTGGCTGGCGCCTGTGCGAGGGTTTCGGGCGTCGCGATGGCGACCACACCGAGTTCGGTCAGCGCGTAGGTGACCTGGATCTGCAGTGTCAGGCGGCGCTGAAGGATGTCGAGCTGGGCGGCTGTAGGCATGCCGCCGACCAGACGCAGCTGCTTCAGGCCGGGCAGCCCGCCCTGAGGCCGCAGCGCGGCGAGGGCCAGGGCGCTGGCGGGCGACTGGATCAGGTGGGTCACCGCCTGCTGCCGCACGGCGGCGATGAGGTCGGGGAATTCGTTGCCCCGGGGAAAGACCACCGTGCCGCCGCGGCACAGGGTGCCGAGCAGGGCGGCGGTCGCCACCGTCAGATGCAGTCTCGGCGGCAGCAGGTGGGTGCTGCTGTCCCAACCCGCGGTGGTGCGCAAGGCACGTTCCAGCAGCTCGCCGTGCGTGTGCAGGATGGCCTTGGGTTCACCGGTGGTGCCGGAGGTCAGCGCCAGGCGCGCCGGGGTGGCGGCGGTCGGCCGGAAGCCGGTATCCGGCTCGGCTTCGTCGGCGCGTGCGCTGAGGCCGGCCAGGCGCAGCAGGGGGATGTCGCCGGCTGGTTCGGCCTGGTTGTCGGTCACCAGCAATTGCACGCCGTATTTGCGCGCCAGCCGCAATCGTTCCGCGGGCGGCAGCGCCGGGCCGAGCGGCACCACCAGGGCGCCAAGGCGGAGCAGGGCCAGCAGCACGGCGCAGTGCAGGGGCGTCTGTTCCATCACGACGCCGGTCACCGTGGCGGGATGGACGCCGTGGTGGTGCAGGCTGGCGGCGGCGCTATGCAGCAGCGCCAGCAACTGCCGGTAGCTGATGAGCTGGCCGTCGTGAACCAACGCGGGCGCAGCCGGGTGGCGCAGGGCGCTGTCGCGGAATGCCTCGACGATCGACGGACTCATGGCGGCATGTTGCCACGCCGGCCGGATGCAGTGGCGTGAACCGGGCCGCATCGCGTCCGCAGGCTCAGTCCGCGGCGGTTCAGATTGCGGCGAGGCTTTTGACCAGAAGTCCGCAGGCGACGAGAGCCAGCACCAGGGCGAAGCCGTATTGCACCTGGCGCGCCGACAGGGTTTTCACCAGCCGCCGTCCGAGCAGCATGCCGGCGGCGGTGGCGCCCGCGAACCAGGCGGTGGCCGGCAGCGGCAGCACGGCGCCGTGCAACAAGGCGATGGCGACGCCGCCGCTGCTGACCGCGGCGATGACCATGAGGGAGGTGGCGACAACGCCATGCATGCTGACGCCGCTGTAGCGGCGCAGCAGGGGCACGATGACGAAGCCGCCGCCGACGCCGAGCAGGCCGGTCATGAAGCCGGTGACGGCGCCAATTGCTGCGATCAGCGCTGCGGTGGGCCAGGTCCAGTGGATGCGGCCGGTTTTGGCGTCGATGCGCGCCAGGGCCATGGAGGATTCCGTAGCCGGCTCGGCATTGCGCCGCGCGCCGCCCAGCAGGCGGGCGGCGACCAGCAGCATCACCGCGGCGAAAATGCCGATCAGCCAGCGCTGCGGCAACTGGTGGGCACTGTGCACGCCGAGGAAGGTGCAGGGAAAGGCGGCTAGGGCCATCAGCAGGGCGGCGCGCCAGCGCACCAGGCGCTTGCGCAGGCCTTCGACGGCACCGACCGCGGCGCCGCCCGCCACCGCGATCAGGGCCACCGGCGTCGCCTGCTGCATGGTCCAGCCCATGCCGAAGACCAGGGCCGGCACCGCCAGGATGCCGCCCCCTGCGCCGGTGAGGCCGAGCACTACGCCGACGAGCAGGCCGAGGATGGAGGAGACGATCATCCGTCCAGTTTGCCGAATCCGCGCCGGCAGCGCGCAATGCGCTTACATATTGCGCCGGTATTCGCCGCCGACTTCGTAGAGGGCGTGGCTGATCTGGCCGAGCGAGTTGTATTTCACCGCCTCGATCAGGCTCTCGAAGATGTTGCGACGGTCGCGCGCGGTCTTCTGCAAGGACTTGAGGCCTTCGGGGGCGAGGGCGTTGCGGGCGGCGCGGTAGGCAGCGACGTTGTCGATCTGCTGGCCTTTCTCTTCCTCGGTGGAGCGGATCAGCTCGATGCTGGTGGCGATCTCGCCGCCGTGCTCCTTGGCCAGGAAGGTGTTGACGCCGATCAGGGGCAGGGAGCCGTCGTACTTCTTGTGCTCGTAGTAGAGGCTCTCTTCCTGGATCTTGCCGCGCTGGTACATGGTGTCCATGGCGCCGAGCACGCCGCCGCGCTCGCTGAGCGCCTCAAATTCCTTGTACACGGCTTCCTCCACCAGGTCGGTGAGGGCGTCGATGACGAAGCTGCCCTGCCAGGGGTTCTCGCAGAAGTTCAGGCCCAACTCGCGGTTGATGATGAGCTGGATGGCCACGGCGCGACGCACGGATTCTTCGGTCGGCGTGGTGATGGCTTCGTCGTAGGCATTGGTGTGCAGGCTGTTGCAGTTGTCGAACAGGGCGTACAGCGCCTGCAGGGTGGTGCGGATGTCGTTGAACTGGATCTCCTGGGCGTGCAGGGAGCGGCCGGAGGTCTGGATGTGGTACTTGAGCATCTGGCTGCGCGGGGCGGCGCCGTAGAGTTCACGCATGGCGCGGGCCCAGATGCGGCGGGCGACGCGGCCGATGACGCTGTACTCCGGGTCCATGCCGTTGCTGAAGAAGAACGACAGGTTGGGCGCGAAGTCGTCGATCTTCATGCCGCGCGCCAGGTAGTACTCGACGATGGTGAAGCCGTTGCTGAGGGTGAAGGCCAGCTGGCTGATCGGATTCGCCCCGGCTTCGGCGATGTGGTAACCGGAGATGGAAACCGAGTAGAAGTTGCGGACCTTGTGTTCGACGAAGTACTGCTGGATGTCGCCCATCATGCGCAGGGCGAACTCGGTGCTGAAGATGCAGGTGTTCTGCGCCTGGTCCTCTTTCAGGATGTCGGCTTGCACGGTGCCGCGCACGGTGGAGAGGGTTTCGGTCTTGATCTTCGCATAGGTCTCGGCATCGATCACTTCGACGCCGGAGACGCCGAGCAGGCCCAGGCCGAGGCCGTCGTTGGTCGGCGGCAGTTCGCCGGAGTAGGCGGGGCGCTTCTTACCCTTGTAGATCTCGGCGATCTTCTTTTCCGCGGCGGCCCAGCGCTTGGGATCGGCCTTGAGGTGTTTCTCCACCTGCTGGTCGATGGCGGTGTTCATGAACATGGCCAGGATCATCGGCGCCGGGCCGTTGATGGTCATGGAGACGGAGGTGGTCGGGGCGCACAGGTCGAAGCCGGAGTAGAGCTTCTTCATGTCGTCCAGCGTGGCGATGCTGACGCCGCTGTTGCCGATCTTGCCGTAGATGTCCGGGCGGGTGTGCGGGTCCTCGCCGTAGAGGGTGACGGAATCGAAGGCGGTGGACAGGCGCGCCGCCGGCTGGCCGTGGCTCAGGTAATGAAAGCGGCGGTTGGTGCGCTCCGGCGTGCCTTCGCCGGCGAACATGCGGATCGGGTCTTCACCGGTGCGGCGATACGGATATACGCCGCCGGTATAGGGGTAGTCGCCGGGCAGGTTTTCCTTGCACAGGAAACGCAGCAGTTCGCCGAAGCTCTTGTAGGTGGGCGCGGCGATCTTGGGGATTTTCTGGTGCGAGAGCGAGTCGCGGTAGTTCTCGACCTTGATGACCTTGCCGCGCACCTCGTAGCCGCCGTACTCGTCGGTGATGCCCTTGAGGCGGGTGGGCCACTCGCGCAGCAGGTTGAGGGAGTCGGTGGAGAGGGTCTTCACCGCGTCCTGGTAGCGCTGGCGCAGGGTGGCGAGGGTGCGGTCGCCGGCTTCGTTCAGGGCATCGGAGCCGTAGAGATCGAGCTGTTTGGGTAGTTTGGCGTCGCCGACTTCCTGCAGTGCCTGCCAGAAAGCCTGGGCGCGGTCGGCGGCCTCCGCCTGGCGCTCAATCTCGCTGTTGATACCGCGGCCGTTCTCGGCGATCTCGGCCAGGTAGCGCACGCGATTGCCGGGAATCAGCACGGTGGCGCGCGGTTCCTTCAGGCTGGTGTCGAGGTCCGGAGTCCATTTTTCCGCCGGCAGTCCGAGCTTTTCGCGCAGCAGGCGGCACAGGTTGGTGAACATCCAGGTCACGCCAGGATCGTTGAACTGGCTGGCGATGGTCGGGTAGACCGGCACGTCCTCGTCCTTCAGTTCGAACTTGACGCGGTTGCGCTTCCACTGCTTGCGCACGTCGCGCAGGGCGTCTTCGGCGCCGCGACGGTCGTACTTGTTGAGCACCACCAGTTCGGCGAAGTCGAGCATGTCGATCTTCTCCAGCTGGCTGGCGGCGCCGTAGTCGCTGGTCATGACGTACATGGGGAAGTCGACCAGGTCGACGATCTCGGAATCGGACTGGCCGATGCCGGCGGTTTCGACGATGACGAGGTCGTAACCCTGGGCCTTGAGGAAGCCGATGCAGTCTTTCAGCACGATGCTGGTGGCGGCGTGTTGGCGGCGCGTGGCCATGCTGCGCATGTACAGGCGCGGGCTGCGCAGGGAGTTCATGCGGATGCGGTCGCCCAGCAGGGCGCCGCCGCTGCGGCGGCGGGTGGGGTCCACCGCCAGCACGGCGACGCGGATTTCGGGGAAGGCCTGGAGGAAACGCAGCAGCAGTTCGTCGACCACGCTGGACTTGCCGGCGCCGCCGGTGCCGGTGAAGCCGAGCACCGGGGTTTTCTTGCCGGCGAGGGCCCACTGTTTGCGCAGCTTGGCCAATTCGGCTTCGCCGAACAGGCCTTCTTCGATGGCGGATAGCATCCTGCCGATGCTGATCTCGTCGTCGAGCGAGACCTGGGCCGGCTCGGCGGTGGCGACCCGCGCGCCTTCCGCGCGCTTGACCAGGTCCTCGATCATGCCGACCAGGCCCAGCTTGGCGCCGTCGTTGGGATGGTAGATGCGCTCGACGCCGTAGTCGTGCAGGTCCTTGATCTCTTCCGGGGTGATGGTGCCGCCGCCGCCGCCGAATACCTTGATGTGTCCGGCGCCGCGTTCGCGCAGCATGTCCACCATGTACTTGAAGAATTCCGTGTGGCCGCCCTGGTAGGAGGACAGGGCGATCGCGTCGGCATCCTCTTGCAGGGCGGCGCGCACGATGTCCTCGACCGAGCGGTTGTGGCCGAGGTGCACCAGTTCCGCGCCCTGGGCCTGGATCAGGCGGCGCATGACGTTGATGGCGGCGTCGTGGCCGTCGAACAGGCTGGCGGCGGTGATGAAGCGCAGCGGCGCGGTACGCGCGGCATCGCCGGCTTCGGCGGGCGGGGGAGTGGGGACAGGGCGGGACATGAAGCGTCTCCAGTAATGGGTCTTACGCAGTTGGCCCCGATTTTAACGCTTTGCGACGCTACCACGGGGTAATCGGGCTTGTTTCACAGGCTCGTCCAGGGTTCGCTGCGCGCCGCGGGATGCCGGGCTGCGGCCGCAGCGGCGGGGACCAGGCCAAGCCGCCATTTCACACCTGATTGCGCGCCACAGCCTCCCGCAACTGGGTGATATTTTCGCGCAGCATGTCGGCTACCAGCTCGTCGGTGCGGGGATCGCGCAGGACTTCCTGCACCACGTCGAGGCCGGCGTCGACCACGCTGGCGACGATGTCGTCGTAGAACGGCAGGCGCTTGAGCCGGCCGGTGCGCGGGTCGGCGCGCAGCTTGTCGGCGATCATGGCGCGCAGTTCGCGGTGGTTCTCGTCGAGGGCGCGGGCGATGTTGCGGGTGTAGGTACCCTTCTGCAGGACGTCGGCCACTTCTTCCAGCACCGCGATGGTGACGGGACCGCTGATGGCGTCGACGATGCTGGCGGAGAAGCGGTCGACCAGGCGGTAGGTGAATTCGGCGCCGAGGGCGCGGTCCGCCGCCATGCCGAAGCGCGACAGCAGGATGACGATGCGCAGCACCCGGAACAGGCGGAAGCCGCGCAGTGCCGGGTGGGCGATGGGGATCATGCCGAGGATGTCGTACCAGTTGTGTACCAGGTAGCGCCAGCGCCAGCCGGCCTGGCGCCAGCGCCACAGGAATTCGGCGGCGAAGATGGCGCAGATCAGGTAGTCGCCGCGGATGATCCACCAGCGGTCGGCGGCGCTGACCGGCCCCCAGGTTTCGTAACCCAGCAGGCCCACCGAAAGCAGCGCCAGCAGCAGCATCGACCAGTCGAGCCAGCCGATGCCGCGCAGCGCCTGCCGCAGAGAGTGTGTTTCCGCAGGCGCTGTCGGTGCCGGTTCAGTCATGACCGCGACGAGGCGGCGCCGAGCATGTAGGACTTGTTGGCGGCGAAAAAGGCGTGGAACTGGTCCGCCGGCAGGGCCTTGGAGAACAGCCAGCCCTGGACGTAGTCGACCTTCAGTTCGCGCAGGTAGGCGAGTTGGGCGGGGGTCTCAACGCCTTCCGCCACCGTTTTCAGCTTGAGCTGGTTGGCCATGCGCACGATGGTGTCGACCAGTCCGGCGGTGACCGACTCGGTGCCGATGGCGTCGATGAAGGCCTTGTCGATCTTCAGGTAGTCGAAGGGGAAGCGGCTCAGGTATTTGAGGCTGGAGTAGCCGCTGCCGAAATCGTCGATGGCGATGCGGGTGCCCATGGCGCGGATGTTCTTCAGCACCTCCAGCGCCTTGTTGTCCTCGTTCATGATCAGCTGGTGCTCGGTGACCTCGAACGTGATCTGCCCCGGGGCGATATGCGGGCCGAACACGGCCTTGATGTCGGCCAGCAGCCGCGGGTGCTCGAAGTGCTGCGGGCTGAGGTTGAGCGAGATGTGGAGTTGCGGGTTTTCCTTCAGCAGCGCCGCCATGTCGGTGACGATGCGCCGCATCAGCCACTTGGTCAGGTCGACGATGAAGCCGCTTTCCTCGGCGGCGGCGATGAAAGTGTCCGGCAGCAGGACGCCGAGTTGCGGGTGGTGCCAGCGCAGCAGCGATTCGGCGCCGATGCAGGCGCCGTTAACGGTATCGATCATCGGCTGGTAGTAGACTTGGAACTGGCCATCGGCCAGGGCGTCCTGCACGCTGGCGGCGGCGGAGAACTGGCGCCGGGCGACGAACAACAGCAGCACGAACAGCAGGGCCGAGGTGAGCAGGCCGAGGCTGCCGAAGATGAGGGCATTGCGCCGCCAGTTGTGCAGCAGCCAGGTGGGGGAGCCGATGGCGACGGCCTGGATCGGATAGCGCTTCGATTTGAGAATGACGCGGTCGCCGCCGATCCGCGTCTGCGGCAGATCGGCGTTGAGGCCGAATTGGGACAGCGTGGCGCCGTCGCTGCGCTGCAGGATCAGGGTGACCTGGTCTTCGGTGGCGTATTTGCGCATCGGCTCGCCCAGCAATACCGGGTTCAGGTGCAGGCCGAACATGGCATTCGCGGTCGCCCGGTAGTGGATGATGATCGAGACGATATTGTTCTCCCGCGCCAGGGTCACCGGCGGCGAGATATGCAGGCCATGGTCCGGCACCACGGTGTTTTCCCGGTAGGTGATGGGCTGGACGGCCTTGCCGGTGCGGCTGCTGCAGATCACGGCGCCGTTGGAAATCAGCGTCGCCTCCTGGAAATAGATCGATTCGAACGCGGTGCGACGCAATGCCTGGTAGGTGGTGTTGTTGCAATGGATCTCCAGGGATTGCGCCATCCCGGCCAGGGTGAATTCTGCCGTGCCGAAAATCTCGTCGGCGCGGTCGACCGCGGTCGAGGCATAGCGCTGCAGCCGGTTATTGGCATCCTGCACGGTCTGGAACCACGAGATCACCAGGAAAGCGACCGGCGGCAGCAGGCCGGCCAGGGCGACCAGGGCCAACAGTAGTGTCTTGCGGCGACGCCCCCTCAAACCAAGCTCTCCCATGGCAGCAATATCATATTGTTATTGCGTAAAGCTCCAGCATAACGACAGGTATCGTCAAGCGGTGAGAATGACTTCATACGCGAGTGTCGTATATTTGAACTATTGAAGTTCCTTTATGAGCGGTTGCCGTCCCGCGGCACCGCGCCGGCCCGGTGATCGCATGCTGTTCCGCCAACTGTTCGATGTGGAGTCCTCGACCTATACCTACCTGCTGGCTTCGCGGGTGGGCGGGGAGGCGTTGCTGATCGACCCGGTGCAGGAGAAGACCCCGCTCTACCTCCAGCTGATCGCGGAACTGGGCCTGAAGCTGGTGATCGCAGTGGATACCCACACTCACGCCGACCATATCACGGCGCTGGGCGACCTGCGTAGCGCCACCGCCTGCACCACGCTGATGGGCGAGCGCACCCGGGCCGAGTGCGTCTCGGCACAATTCCGCGACGGCGAGATGGTGGGCTTCGACGGCGTGCGGCTGCGTGCCCTGTATACGCCGGGACACACCAACGAGTCGTTCAGCCTGGTCGGCGACGATCGGGTCTTCACCGGCGACGTGCTGCTGATCCGCGGCACCGGGCGCACCGATTTCCAGAACGGCGATCCCCGCGAATCCTACGACTCGATCTTCAACAAGCTGCTGCGCCTGCCCGACGAGACCCTGGTCTACCCGGCGCACGACTATCGCGGCTGCACGGTTTCGACCATCGCCGAGGAGCGGCGGTGGAATCCCCGGCTGCAGGTGCGGTCGGTGGAGGAATACGTGGCGTTGATGAATGGCCTGCGCCTGCCCAGCCCGAAGCTGATGGACGTGGCGGTCCCGGCCAACCTGCGCTGTGGACAGGCTGCCTGAATTGCCCTGAGCGGAAGCAACAAGCGGCGGCGCTGTTATGCCGTAAACCGTCTATTCATATCCCTATAAAGTCTCGGCCGGCTGTATTCCGGCGCCCTGCACCGCACCTATGATTGCCGCCGGCGAATAAGCTGGCGGGGCGCAGGATGTTGAACAGGCGATATGCGGCAGGGGTGTTGGCGCTACTCGGTGCGGCGGCCTTGCCGGCCCAGGCCACCAACGGCTACTTCATGCATGGCTACGGCACCGCGTCCAAGGCGATGGGCGGCGTCGGTTATGCCCTGCCGCAGGACTCGCTCGTGGTTGCGAGCAATCCCGCCGGATTGACCCTGGTGGGGGATCGTTATGACCTGGGCGTGGACTGGTTCACGCCGCGCCGCTCCTCCGAAATCCAGGGCAATACCAGCATCGCGGTGTTGCTCAGCGGACGCAGCGCCAATGGTGAATACGACGGCAACGCCATCAAGAATTTCTATATCCCCGGCTTCGGCTACAGCCGGCAGATCAGCCAGCGCTTCAGCGCCGGCATCGCCATGTACGGCAACGGCGGGCTGAATACCGACTACAGCAACAATCCCTTCGCCGCGTTCCAGCTCAGCGGCACGCCGCGCAATGCCGGGGTGAACCTGGAGCAGCTGTTCATCACGCCTTCGGTGGCCTTCCGCATCACCGATCGCCAGTCGATTGGCGTGTCGGTGGATGTGGCATACCAGATGTTCAAGGCTTACGGCCTGCAGGCTTTCGCCATGACCGGGTTTCCGGGACCGCCGCCCTTGAATGTAGTGGGACCATTCTCGATCTCGCCGGGCAATGTTACCGACAAGGGCTATGCGCGCTCCTGGGGTGTGGGCTATCGCATCGGCTACCTGGCGGAGCCGGTCGACGGGCTCACCATCGGCGGCAGCTGGCAGCCGAAGATCCACATGCAGCGCTTCCGCCAGTACGAGGGGCTGTTCGCCGGCCACGGCAGCTTCGACGTCCCGGCCAACTTCGGCGGCGGCATCGCCTACCGCTGGCGCAAGACCATCGTCGTCTCCGCCGACGTGCAGCGCATCATCTACAGCAGCGTGGCCTCGGTGGGCGACAGCCTGCAGCCCTTCGTCGACGGGGTGAAGCTGGGCGCCGACGGCGGCCCGGGCTTCGGCTGGCGCAACATGACCGTGTACAAGTTCGGCGCCGGCTATCGCCCGTGGAAGCCGTTGGAGCTGATGGCCGGCTACAGCTACGGCAAGCAGCCGGTGCCGCAGGACCAGACCCTGTTCAACGTGCTTGCCCCCGGCGTGATCACGCGCCACTACACTGTGGGCGCCTCGCTCAGCCTGGGCCGCGGCTACGAGGCGAACGTGTATTACATGCGGGCGCCGGAGAGCCGGGTCTACGGCCAGGGCTCGATTCCCAACAACGGCCTGCTGCCGCCGGGCAGTTTCGGCGGCGGCGAGGCGAATATCCGGCTGAAGGAGCAGGCCATTGGCGCTTCATTGGCGGTACGCTTCTAGGGTTGTCGTGGCTCCGGCCCGTTTGAAAGAGAGGAATCATGTACCTGCACGCGCTTGAAGGTGGCTTGCTGATCGGTTTTGCGGCTTCGCTGCTGCTGCTCGGCAGTGGCCAGATTGCCGGCATCAGCGGGATCGTCGGCAATGTGGTCGAGCGATGGCCCGGTGCGTGGCGCTGGGCTTTTCTCGGCGGACTGGTGGCGGCGGTGCTGATCGTGCGCCTGGCGGGAGGGGTGGTGCCCGGGCAGTTGGAGATGGGTTGGCCGCTGATTCTCGGCTCGGGCCTGCTGGTGGGATTCGGCACGCGACTAGGCTCCGGCTGCACCAGCGGTCACGGCCTGTGCGGTCTGGGCAACCTGTCGACGCGTTCGCTGGCGGCGACGCTGATCTTCATGCTGGTGGCGATGGTCACGGTGTTCGTGGTGCGTCACCTGCTGGCGGGAGGCTGAGATGAATCCGAACTTGCGCAAGGCGATTCCCTTCGTGTCCGGGCTGATCTTCGGACTGGGCCTGATTCTCTCCGGCATGACCGATCCGCAACGCATCCTGGCTTTCCTGGATGTGTTCGGCGCCTGGAATCCCTCGATGGCACTGGTGATGGGCGGGGCCATCGCGGTCACGTTGCCGGCTTACACCTGGGTGCGGCTGCGCGGACACAGCGTGGCCGGTGTGGCGGTGACGCTGCCGGACCGCAAGACCATTACACCGCGGTTGCTGGTGGGCAGCGCTTTGTTCGGCGTTGGTTGGGGCTTGAGCGGTGTGTGTCCGGGGCCGAGCATTCTGATTGCGGCCAACGGGCTGCTGGCTGGGGTGTGGGCGCCGGTGCTGTTTCTGCTTAGCGTGATTGCGGGGATGCTGCTGTATGCGGCTTGGTCGCGGCGCGCGGCACCGACAACTCTGCCGGGGTCGGCGCAGGCGAGCGGGCTTTAGATCTGGTAGTGCTGCGCCCGGTAAACGGCGGGTCGCGGACCCGCCCTATGATGAGCAGCTGACTTCGATGTGCCGGGCCGAGGCGGGGGGCTCTTCGGCGTAGCGTTCCATCTCCGGCTGTTCGTCGAACGGCCGGTTGATCAGCTTGAATAGCGTGTCGATCTCTTCGTAACTACCGCCCTGCGCCTGTTCGATCGCGGCCTGCAATAAATGATTGCGCAGCACGTACTTCGGATTCACGGCGTTCATGCGCACGGCGCGTTCCGTGTCGTCGGATGATTCGGAGCGCAGGCGCGCGCGGTAGTCGATGACCCAGGCGTCGAAGGCTTCGAGGTCGGCGATTTCGTCGCGGATGCCATGGGCCGGCGCGTCGGTGTCTGTGCGCAGGCGGGCCAGGTGGCGGAAGCTGCGGCTGAAATCGGAATGGCCCTTGTGCAGGATGCCGAGGAAGCGGTTGACCAGTTCCGGATCGTCCAGGCGCAGATCGCGCAGGCCGAGCTTGGCGATCCACATCGGGGTCATCGCCTGGGTGTACGCGGGCGGGTAGCGCTCGAGGATGCTGTTGGCGATTTCCACCGCCTGTTCGGGCTGCTCGGACAGCAGCGGCAACGTTGCCTGTAACAGGCGCGAGCAGTTCCAGTGGCCGATCATGGGCTGCTGGTCGTAGGCGTAGCGGCCGCCCTCGTCGGTGTGGTTGCAGATGTGATGGGCGTCGAAGGCGTCCATGAAACCGTAGGGGCCGTAGTCCAGGGTCAGGCCCAGGGCGGAGAAGTTGTCGGTGTTCATCACGCCGTGGCAGAAGCCGACGGCCTGCCACTGTGCCATCAGGCGGGCGGTGCGCTCGGTCACTTCGGTGAGCCAGGCCTGGTAACGGTCCTCGCGCCCGGCGAACTGGGGGAAATGCTCGTTGATGACGTGGTCGGCCAGCGGCTTCAGCTCGGCGTGCCGGTTCTGGTAGTAGAAGTATTCGAAGTGGCCGAAACGGATGAAGCCGGGTGCGGTGCGGCATACCACGGCGGCGGTCTCGATGGTTTCGCGCCGCACCGGCTGCGGCGAGCCGACCAGGCTCAGCGCACGGGTGGTGGGAATGCCCAAAGCATGCATCGCCTCGGAAGCCAGGTATTCGCGGATGGAGGAGCGCAGCACGGCGCGGCCGTCGGCGAAGCGTGACCACGGCGTCTGGCCGCCGCCCTTGAGTTGCAGTTCCCAGCGGTCGCCGTCGCGGCCCTGCAATTCGGCAATGAGGTGGGCGCGGCCGTCGCCGAGTTGCGGTACGAAGCTGCCGAACTGGTGGCCGGCATAGACCGAACTGATCGAGGCATAGTCGGGCCAGGCGCGATTGCCGGCCATCAGAGCGGTGAACTCCGGGCGCTGCGCGGCGGCGGCCTCGATGCCGATCTCTTCGGCCAGGGCGGCGTTGAAGTGCAGCAGGACCGGCTCGGGCAGCGGCGTGGTTGCCACCTGCGGCGCGTATGTGTCGCCGAGTGCGGCGTAGCGCCGCGTCTGCGGCAGCAGGGGTGGGGCGGTGAAGGGTACGGTGCCGTCGGCGCTCATGGCTGGTGGAGTTCCAGAGTCGAAGTAGCATCCAGCGCGGGGTCCGAGCCGACGATGAGGCGCGCGCCGCGGCTGAAGCTGAAGTAGTTGAACAGCCACTGCAGTGTCACCAGCAGGCGATGACGGGTGCCGATGAGGAAGTAGATGTGGGCCACGCCCCACAGCAGCCAGGCCGGGAAGCCCTTCATGCGCAGCCAGCCGAAATCGATGATCGCCAGGTTGCGGCCGATGGTGGCGAGGTTGCCGAAGTTCTTGTAGTGGAACGGCGCGGGTTTGGGCTTGCCGCCGACGGCGGCGAGGATCAGCTTGGCGGCGTAGGCGCCGGCCTGCTTGGCCGCCGGAGCGACGCCGGGAATCGGCTTGCCGTCCTGCAGCACCTGGGCGGTATCGCCGATGACGAGGATGTGGTCGTGGCCCGGCACCGACAGATCCGGCTGTACCTGCACGCGGCCGGCGCGGTCGGCCGGCGCACCGAGCCAGCGCGCGGCGGGCGAGGCGGCGACGCCGGCGGCCCACAGGATGGTGGAGGCTTCGAGGCGCTCGCCGGAAGCGGTAACGCCGTCCGCATCGCATTCCGTTACCTGCCTGCCGAGCCAGACTTCGACGCCGAGGCGTTCCAGTGCATGCCGCGCGTATTCCGACAGGGACTCGGGGAAGGCGCCGAGCATGCGCGGCGCCCCTTCGATCAGCACGATGCGGGTATCGCGGGGGTCAATGGAGTGGAAATCCGAAGCCAGGGCCTTCTTCGACAGCTCGGCGATGGCGCCGGCCAGTTCCACGCCGGTGGGACCGGCGCCGATGATGGCGAAGGTCATCAGGCGTCTGCGCTCCGCCGGATCTTCCGTGTTTTCCGCGCGCTCGAAGGCGAGCAGGATGCGGCGGCGGATCATGGTGGCGTCGTCGATGCGTTTCAGACCAGGGGCGATGGGCGCCCAGCGGTCGTTGCCGAAATAGTTGTGGGTGGCGCCGGTGGCCAGGATCAGCCAGTCGTAGGCGAGCTGCCGCCCGTCGGTGAGCCGCACCTGGCCCTGCGCGGTGTCGACGCCCTCGACTTCGCCCAGCAGTACCCGCGTATTGGCCTGGCGGCTGAGAATGCCGCGCACCGGCCAGGCCACATCCGAGGGATTGAGGGCGGCGGTGGCGACCTGGTACAGCAGAGGCTGGAACAGGTGGAAATTGCGGCGGTCGACCACGGTGATGTCGACCGGGGCCCTGGCCAGAGCCTGGGCGGCACTGAGGCCGCCGAAGCCGGCGCCGACGATCAGTACCTGGGGTCTGACGGATGATTGCGGCATAGTGGCCTGTGTGGGGGCGGACGGGCGGATCGCAAGTGTGAAGTGTGACGCAAAGCCGCCCTGACCGCTGCGCGGCAGACCTTGTCCGGGCGCGAGGCCACACGCAAAATCCGAATCAATATAATGACTTTGACCAAACCAGGCTTAGAGCCTGTAACAGAATGAATCGCACCTGCGTTGCAGTCCAAAATCGCGTCAGGCAAGGCGGAGGCCCCAGCCATGGTGATTCCATGGCTGGGGCTGACAACGCAGTCTGGCGCGATTTTGGGCGCAACCCTTCGGGACGGGGCCATTTTTTCGCATTGCTGCGCCGGCCAGAGCGCACCATGGAATCACCATGCCGCACTCTGTCCGACTTGCACTGCGCAAAAATGACCGCCGTCGCAGGCGCGATTCATTCTGTTACAGGCTCTTAGAAGAGGCATCATGGACCCAGCAAAGCAGGACAGCATCGACGCCGCGGTACTGCGGCGCCTGCTGGAACACCTGGACAGCCGCAAGGACGTGCAGAACATCGACCTGATGAACCTGGCCGGCTTTTGCCGCAACTGCCTGTCGAAGTGGTACGCCCAGGCGGCGCGCGAGGCGGGGGTGGAAGTGGCGGACGATGCCGCCCGCGAGCGCGTCTACGGCATGCCCTACGGCGAATGGAAGAAGCTGTACCAGAAGGAAGCGAGCGGTGAGCAGAAGGCGGCAGCCAAATGAATCGGCGGCGTAGCCGCCGACTAAAACCCCTCTACCGTGTAACGGGAGAGGGGAGGGCCGATCGCGGAGCGATTGGCGGGGTGAGGGAAGCCCCCAATCATCATTCTGTGCACAGGTCAGGTATGGCTGGGGCTTTGATAAAAACGCCAAAGCCTGATTCACTGCATTACTAGACCGGTAACAGGCAGGGGGAACGATGCGCGGCTATGCCATGTGGGGTTTGATGTTGCTGGCGCTGCCGGCCTGGGCCGATCCGGGGGGGGACAAGGCCGCCGTCGATAAAGTCCTGCAGTGCATGCGCGCCAATGTGCCGCCGACCCTGCGTATCCAGGAGATCGAGCTGCAGGCGACCGACCGCGCCGGGGCCAGCCGCACCATGCGGGGCAAGCTCTTCGCCATGCGCGACAAGGGTCTGCTGCGCGCCATGGTGCACATCGCCGAGCCGACCGACCTGGCCGGCGCCGCCTACCTGGTGCGGGAAACCGCCTCCGACGATCACGCCGACGAGATGTACATGTTCCTGCCGGCGATGAACCGGGTGCGGCGCATCACCGGGGCAAGCGCCGACGGCTCCTTCCTCGGCACCGATTTCAGCTACAACGACGTCAAGCAGATCGAGAACGCCTTCGGCGATACCGACGGCAAGCTGGAAAAGCCGGAGCAGATCGAGCAGCACCCGGTGCATGTGATCACCTTCAAGCCCAAGGCCGACCAGTCCTCGCGCTACAGTCTGCTGCGCGCCTGGGTCGACCAGAAAACCTGCGTGGCGCTCAAGGTGGACTTCTTCGAAGGCGATGTGCCGCGCAAGGAACTGAGCGCGCCGGTCTCGGCCATTCAGCAGTCCGGCAACTACTGGTACCTGTCGCAGGCGCTGATGCAGGATCTCAAGGACCATACCAGCACCCGGCTCAAGGTTGTCGGCGTGAGCAGCGGGACCGACCTTGCAACACGCTATTTCGACCCGCATTCCTTCTACCTGGGGAATTGACGGGCGGTCCGGCAGGGCGGGGGAAGACATGAAACGCTTGGGGAAGTGGTGCGGGCTGATGCTGCTGGGCGCGATGCCGGCGCGCGCGGACGAGGCCCTGCAGAAGATCTTCGACTGCATGCATGCGAACCTGCCGCCGACCCTGCGCGTGCAGCACATCGAGCTGGAGAACACCGACCGCAGCGGCTCCACGCGCATCCTGAAGGGACGGCTGTACGCGATGCGCGACAAGTATGCCGGCAGCGAAGGACTGATCCGCGCCATGCTGCACATCGACGTTCCGGATTACCTGGCCGGGGCGGCCTGGCTGGTGCGCGAGGGCAAGCCGGGCGCGGAGGACGAGATGTACGTGTTCCTGCCCTCGGTCAACCGGGTGCGCCGGGTCATCGGCGATGCCGGCTATGACTCCATGCTCGGCACCAATTTCAGCTACGTCGACTTCAAACAGCTCGAGAACGGTTTCGGCGGCGTGCCGGCGGCAACGCTGGAAGCGCCGCAGCAGATCGAACAACGGCCGGTCCACGTCATCTCGTTCAAGGCCCAGGCGGGGGCAACCGGCTACAGCGCCATCCGTACCTGGATCGATCAGAAGACCTGCGTCACCCTCAAGGCGGATTTCTACGACGGCAGCGCGGTGCGCAAGGAATTCACCGCGCCGGCCGCCGCGCTGCGCCAGTCCGGCGTCTACTGGTACCTGTCGCAGGGCCAGATGCATGACCTGCGCGACGGCACCACCACGCTGCTGCGCATCCTCGACGTGAGCAGCAGCGAGGAGCTGCCCACGCGCCTGTTCGATCCGCGGCTGTTCTACCTGGGCAAATAGAAAACAACCGTGTTCGCCTGGATCGCACGCCTGTCCCGTCATCCGCGCCTGCTGCTGGTGCTGGTCTTCGTCCTGGCCGCAGGCGCGGTGGTGCTGTGCGTCGACCCGCGCACCCTGAAGCCGCGCTTCCAGGTCGACCCTTCCGCCGAGGCGCTGCTGCCGGCACAGAACGCCGACCGCGCGGTGCTGGCCAAGGTGCGGCAGACCTTCGGCGAGGACGATCCGGTGATCGTGGCGGTGCATTTCGAGCCGAACGTCTTCACCGCGGAGAACCTGGAGAAGATCGCCAAACTGACGCAGATCTTGCGCCAGTTGCCGGGCGTGCGGGGTGTGTTCTCGCTGGCTACGGCGCCGAACCTGATGGCTTCCGGCGACGATGTCTCCATCACCTCGTTCACCGAGCAGGCGCGCACCGATCCGGGCCAGGTGGCGCAGTTCCCGGAACAGCTGGCGGCCAATCCGCTGTATCGCGGCACCCTGGTTTCGCCGGACGGGCATAGCGCCGCCTTCGCCCTGTCCTTCGGCGACAACGACCCGGCGCACTACGCGGCGTTCAAGCTGTCGGAGAAGATCCGCGCCGCCGCCGCGGAGGTGGCGCCGGGCTGCGAGGTGCGCATCACTGGCACCCTGCCGGTGCGTGCCGCCACCGCCGCGGCGCTGTCGCACACCCTGGCCTTCACGGTGCCGGCGGTGTTCGCCTTGGTGGCCTTGCTGCTGCTGGTGACCTACCGCAGTTTCCGCGCCATGGTGGCGGCGCTGCTCACGGTGGGCCTGGCGCTGACCTTCACCGTGGCCACGGCGGTGCTGCTGCATATCGAGTTCAACCTGGTCACGGCGATCGTGCCGCCGCTGGTCATCACCATCGGCCTGTCCTATACCATCCACCTGCTGTCGGCGTACTTCCTGTCGCGGCAGATGATTCCGCTGGCCGGCTCGCAGGAGCGGGCGGAGTGGGTGATGAACCGCATCGTTACCGGACTGAGCCTGTCCGGCGCGACCACGGTGGTGGGCTTCCTGTCGCTGCTGCTCAATCCCCTGCCGGCGATCCGCTCCTTCGCCCTGCTGGCCAGCATCGGCACCGCCTATGTCGGTTTGCTGACGCTGGTGTTCATGCCGCCGCTGCTCAATGCCCTGGGCAGCTCGCGCGAGGCGCCGCCGATCGGCGAGCGCATCTTCGCCGCCTGGGGTGTGCGCCTGGCCAACTTCGACACGCGCTGGCGCCGCCAGATCATCGCCATCGCCCTGGTGCTGATCCCGGTGGACATCTACTTCGCCTCGCATATCCGCACCGGCACCGAGTTCATCCAGAGCTTCGGCGTGAACTCGCCGGTGCGGCAGGACTTCGAGGCGATCAACCGCACCTTCAACGGCGCCAACCTGGTCAGCATCTATGTCGACACCCACGTCAACGACGCGCTGACCGACCCGGTGCAGATGCGGCCGCTGGAGCAGCTGGAGGACTGGCTGCACCAGCAGCCCGAGGTCGGCGCGGTGGTGTCCTACATCGACCACCTCAAGCTGCTCAACAAGGCGCTGAACCAGAACGACCAGGCCTATTTCGCCATTCCCGACAGCGCCGCCGCGGTGAAGCAGCTGCTGGTGTTCGGCGGCGGCGACGCCATCCAGCGCGTGGTCGATCCGCGCTTCCGCAGCGCGGTGATCACGGTGCGCATCAACGTCGACGGCTCCATCGCCATCGGCGATTTCCTCAAGCGCCTGGACGAGCAGCTCGACGCCCTGCCGCCGCCGCTGCAGGCCCAGGCCACCGGCAGCACCGTCATCGCCACCCGCGCCGTGGCCGCCATCGCCAGCGGCCACCTGGCTTCGATCGCCATCGCCACCGTCGCCATCTGGGCGCTGCTGTCGGTGATGTTCACTTCGATGCGCGCCGGGCTCATCGCCACGCTGCCGAACATCGTGCCGGTATCGGTGTACTTCGGCACCCTGGGCCTGCTGCACATCAGCCTCAACCCGACCACCAGCCTGATCGCCTGCATCGTGCTCGGCATCGCCGTCAACGACACCGTGCACTTCCTGGCGCGCTTCAACGCCGACGCGCGCGAGCAGGGCGGGGAGGCCGGGGCGATCCGCTCGGCGCTGTCGGCGGTGCTGCGGCCGATCACCCTGGCGACGGCGGCGCTATGCCTGGGTTTCCTGGTGTTCACCGGCAGCGAGCTGCGCAACCAGGTGCAGTTCGGCGCGCTGGCCGCCTGGACCCTGTTCTGCGCCTGGGTTGCCGACATGACGCTGACGCCGGCGCTGGGCTCTCGCCTGCGCATCGTCACCCTGTGGGACATGCTGCGGCTGGACCTGGGGCGCAGCCCGCAGCACACCATTCCGCTGCTGTCCGGGCTGAGCCTGCGCCAGGCGCGGCTGTTCGCCCTGATGTCGCGGCTGGAACAGGTGCCCTCGGGGGTGCGCATCATCCAGGAGGGCGATCTGGCGCGCGACGTCTTCGTGGTGATCGACGGTACGGTGGAAGTGGTGATCGACCGCAACCACGAGCGCAAGGTGCTGTCCACCCTGGGCCGCGGCGCCGTGATGGGCGAAGCGGGGTATTTCGGCCAACGCCGCACCGCCAGCGTCGATGCGCTCAGCACGGTGCGCCTGTTGCGCTTCGACTCGCAGGACCTGGAGCGCCTGCGCGTGCGTTACCCGAGCATTGCCGCCACCATCTACCGCAATCTCAACCGCATCCAGGCGGAGCGGATCGCGAGGATGACGGCGCTGGTGCAGTGAGGCAGTGGTTGGTGGCTGGTGATTAGTGGCCAGTGAAAAGCCAAGGCAAGGCGTTTTTACCAATCACTAACCACTAGTCACTGGCCACTGCTTTTCAGCAGGGCGTCGATCTGCGGCTTCTGGTCCAGCAGGGCGCTGCGCGCCAGCACCGGGTTGCCGGGCTGCGCACCGAAGAAGTGCCAGTCGCCGAACATCGAGGTGATGGCGCCGAACAGGCCGATGAAGCGGCGCTGGGTCAGCTCCGCCTGGAATTGCGCCGCGCGGCCGCTGGCCGGCGCGGTGACGTCGATGTCGATCTGGTACTGCTGGTCGCAGATCTCCGGCACGATGCCGGCGGTGAGGTAGGAGAAGGCGTAGTTGAAGCAGAACGGGCCGGTGGTCTTGCCGATGACCCGTTCGTCCACGGCGGAAATCACCAGGTCGGCGGGCGCGTCGTTGGCGCCGGACGGCACGAAGTTGGTGAACAGGCCGGTGTGCTTCAGTTCATCTTCCAGTTGCGCGCTGTCTTCCGGCGTGTGCGCCTGCACCTTGACGCGCAGGTCGTGCCAGTTGGCGGTGGATGGGACATCGGAGCGGATCTTGGTGGCGCCGCAGGCGCAGAGCAGCAGGGGCAGGGCGAGGCAGGCGAGTCGTTTCATTGTCCCGGGAGGCGATCTGGGGGAGAAAGGAAGGATTATGCCGGTTCGGGCGGCGGCCCGGTGCGGGCTTTACCTGTCGCATAGGATGGTAAGACCGAATACCCGATGGCTTCGGCTAGACTGTGCCTGACGACAAGCCACGTGAAGCATGAGGAGCGGAAGATGAGTCTGAAGGGTAAAACATTATTCATTACCGGCGGTTCCCGCGGCATCGGCGAGGCCATCGCCCTGCGTGCGGCGAAGGACGGCGCCAATGTGGTCATCGCCGCCAAGACCGCCGAACCGCATCCCAAGCTGCCCGGCACCATCCATACCGCGGTCGAGGCGATCGAGAAGGCGGGCGGCAAGGGCCTGCCGATCCTCTGCGACATCCGCGACGAGCAGCAGGTGATCGAGGCGGTGAAGCAGGCGGTGGACCATTTCGGCGGCATCGACATCCTGGTCAACAACGCCAGCGCCATCAGCCTCACCGGCACCCTGCAGACCGATATGAAGCGCTACGACCTGATGAACGGGATCAATGCGCGCGGCACCTATCTCAGCGGCCGGGTGTGCATTCCCCACCTGCAGAAGAGCGCGGCTGCCGGGCGCAATCCGCACATCCTGACCTTGTCGCCGCCGCTCGACATGCGTCCGCGCTGGTTCGGCCCGCACGTGGCCTATTCCATGGCCAAGTACGGCATGAGCCTGTGCACCCTGGGCTGGGCCGAGGAGTTCCGCCGCGACGGCATCGCCGTCAATTCGTTGTGGCCGCGCACCGGCATCGCCACGGCGGCGATCCAACTCATCGGCGGCGACGCCCTGATGAAGAAGAGCCGCACCGCGGAGATCATGGCCGACGCCGCGCACGTCATCCTGACGCAGCCCTCGCGCGAGTTCAGCGGCAACTTCTGCATCGACGACGTGGTGCTGCACCAGCTTGCCGGCGTGCGCGATTTCTCCAAATATGTGGCGGTGCCGGGCACCAAGGAATCCGAGCTGATGCCGGACTTCTTCCTGCCGGAGAACCTGCCCTCGGTGAGTTGAGGGCGATGCGGCATCGGCTAAGCTGTCGCCGATGAGCTCGCCATACATCACCGCCGAAGGCTACCAGCGTCTCAAGGACGAGCACGACCAGTTGTGGAAGGTGCGCCGGCCCGAGGTGGTGAAGGCCCTCAGTGCCGCCGCCGCCGAGGGTGACCGCTCGGAAAACGCGGAGTACATCTACCGCAAGAAGGAACTGCGCGAGATCGACCGCAAGCTGCGCTACCTGCAGACGCGGCTGCCGGACCTGAAGGTGGTGGACAAGCCGCCGACCGACCCGGCCCGGGTGTTCTTCGGCGCCTGGGTGGAGCTGGAGGACGAGGCAGGGGAGATCAGGGTCTACCGCATCGTCGGCGGCGACGAAACCGATGCCCGCGGCGGCTGGATCAGCGTGGACTCGCCGCTGGCGCGGGTGCTGTTGAAGAAGCAGGCGGGGGAGGCGGTGACGGCGCAGCTGCCGGGCGGCGAGGTGCACCTGAGCATCGTTTCGGTGCGCTACCAGCCTTAGTGCAATCGGGCCCCGCTCCGCTTGAGCCGACCTATGGTCTTGTCATTCAAGCGCAGCGTCCGTTTACTCGACCGGCAGGATGTCCTTCAGCACGCGCCAGCCGCCGTCGATGGAATAGACGTTGGTATAGCCCATCTTCTGCACATTGTCCGCCGCGATGGCCGAGCGGAAGCCGCCGCCGCAGTAGAGGTAAAGCGGCTCGGACTTGTTCGGGTGCTTGGCCTCGATGTCGCGTTCGATTACGCCCTTGCCCAGCCATTCGGCGCCCTTGATGTGGCCGGCGGCGAATTCGCTTTCTTCGCGCGTATCGATCAGGCGCGCCTTGGGGTCGGCGGCGAGGATGGAAGGGATTTCGCGGGCCTGCACTTCCTTGATGCGGCCGCGGGCGTCGGTGACCAGGGAGAGGAAACCGGGGGGGTGGGTCGAGGCCATGGGGTGTTCCGTTGAGCGGTTGTTGTCGATGCGGGAAATTTACTCGAAATGCCAGGGCCTGTCGTCAATCAATTTGCGTCACGCTCGAAACATGACACGCTCCTCCCGGCTCGGCTAAATTACCGCACAACAAGCAAAATCCTTCTTTCATGAGCCGCCCAGCGATCTTCATTACCGGTGCCGCCGCGGGCATCGGCCGCGCCACTGCGGAACTGTTCGCGGCGCGGGGTTGGCTCGTCGGCCTCTACGACGTGGCCGACGGCGCGGTGGAGGCCCTGCGGCAGCAGCTCGGCGCCGAGCGCTGCGTCGCCGGGCGGCTCGACGCCAGCGATGCGGAGGCCTTCGCCGCCGCGCTGGAGCAATTCTTCCAGGCTGCGGGCGGCCGGCTCGACCTGCTGTTCAACTGCGCCGGCATCCTCGCCACCGGTGATTTCGAGAGCATCCCGCTGGCGCGGCATCACCGCATCGTCGAGGTCAACCTGCGCGGGGTGATCAACGGCTGCCATGCCGCGCTGCCCTATCTGCGGCGCACGCCGGGGGCGCAGGTGATCAATATGGCTTCGGCATCGGCGATCTACGGCGCGCCCGCCTTCGCCAGCTATTCCGCCACCAAGTTCGCGGTACGCGGCCTGACCGAGGCCCTGAACATCGAGTGGGCGCGGCACGGCATCCGCGTGATGGATGTGCTGCCCCTGTTCGTCGCCACGCCGATGGTCAACAACGTGGCCAATCCTCCGGCCAGCGTCGGCCGCCTGGGCGTACTCCTCAGCGCCGCCGACATCGCGCGGGTGGTTTGGCGCGCGGCGCACTGGCGCTGGTGGCCGCGCGTGCATTGGTACCCGGGCTGGCAGACCAAGGCCTTCGCCTTCGTGCAGAAGTGCTCGCCGGCCTGGCTCAACCGCCTTTCCACAAAAATCGTTTCGGGATACTGATCGTGTCGCATCCGGTGGTGTTGATTCACGGCATGTGGTGCACCAGTGCCAGCCTGTCGCGCCTGGCGGCTTCGCTGCGTGCCCGCGGCTTCGAGTGTCATGTGCCGAACCTGCCGGCGCATGAGGCCGGCGTCAGGCATGAGGAGGTCGGCGGCCTGAGCCTGCTCGACTATGTACGCTACCTGGAGCAATACGTCGCGGAACGGCGGTTCAAGCAGCCGCCGATCCTGGTCGGCCATTCGATGGGCGGCCTGCTGGCGCAGTTGCTGGCGCCGCGGGTGGATGCCTTTGCCCTGGTCCTGCTGACCCCGGCTTCGCCCGCCGGCATCAATGCGGTGCGGCTGCGGCCGCTGCTGGCGTTCTCCAGCGTGCTGGGGCGGCCGGGCTTCTGGCGCAAGCCGCAAAAGCCGAGCCTGGCGCGCGCCCGTGCCAGCGTCTTCAACGGCCTGCCGCCGCCCAGGCAGAACGAACTCCATGCCGGCATGGTCGAAGAGTCGGGCCGCGCCGTGTTCGAGATCGCCTTCTGGCAGCTGGATCGCAAGCACGCCAGCCGCGTCGAGCCGGCCGCAGTGCGTTGCCCGGTCTACGTGGTTGCCGCCGGACAGGATCACCTGGTGCCGGCGGCGGTGGCGCGCAAGGTGGCGGCCCGCTACGCGCGGTCCACGCTGCGGTACTACCCGGGACGAGGCCATTGGGTCATCGACGACGGGGAAACCGACGAGATGGCCGGCGAGATCGCCGGCTGGCTGTTGCCGTACGAACAACGGGCGGCGCGCGGATTGCCAATGCGCGCCTGAACGTAGTCGGTCAAGATCGAAGATCGGGAACCACGGCCGCGGTCGACGTGCCGGGTTTCGAGTGCGACGGAGGAAGCAGGTCGATGAAACGAGCGCGCAGCGCCGTGGTTGCGGGATGGATGCCGGGCCTACTGTCGGGTCTGTTGCTGGGCCTGAGCGCCGCCGCCGGCGCCCAGGGCGGCGGCTCGCCGGCAGTAGATGCCACGGTCCAGGCCAACCGCGCCGCCGGCGCGGCGCAGCAGCAGATCAACCAGCTCGACGACCAGACCCGCGCCCTGCTCGAACGCTACCGCGCCGCGCTGTGGCAGACGCAGCAGCTGAACGTCTACGTGCAGCAGATCGGGCCGCTGCTCGCCACCCAGGATGGGGACCGCGCCGCCCTGCAGCAGCAATTGCAGCAGTTCGGCAGCAGTTCGCACGACCTGACGCCGCTGCTGCTGCGCATGCTCGACAGCCTCGACCGCTTCGTCGCGCTGGACCTGCCGTTCCTGCAACAGGAGCGGCGCGAGCGCGTCGGCGCGCTGAAGCGCCTGATGGGCGATGCCGGCACGCCGCAGGCGGAGAAGTACCGCCGCATGCTGGAAGCCTACAAGATCGAGGCCGACTACGGCCGCAGCTTCGGCGCGGAGCGCATGCAGCTGCAGCTCGGCGGCGGTACCAAGGTGGTGGACGTGCTGCACCTCGGCCGCGTCGCGCTCTACTACCTGAGCCTGGACGGTGCCGAAGCCGGCTGCTGGGATGCGCAGGCGAAGCAATGGATCGGCATTTCGGGCCGT
This sequence comes from Nevskia soli DSM 19509, assembly GCF_000711955.1. Classification (GTDB taxonomy): domain Bacteria; phylum Pseudomonadota; class Gammaproteobacteria; order Nevskiales; family Nevskiaceae; genus Nevskia; species Nevskia soli. The sequence goes on along the minus strand of NZ_JONR01000009.1, from coordinate 19,121 downwards.
TACCGCAGCGCCATCCGCGAAGGGCTGAAGATCGCCCATGAAACCGCGGCGCCGGAGGTGCTGGTGCTGCCGGTGCCCGCCGCCACGGCCGCGGCGAAGCCGCAGGCCGCGCTGACGCCGGGTTGGCAGCTGGCCGTGCGCAGGGTGGGGCGCGAGCTGCTCGATGCCCTGGTGCCGCCGGCCCAGGCGGCCCCGGCGCAAGGTGTGGACGAACTGCTCAAGCAGATCCGTGATTCGGCGCAGCAGAACGCGCGCATCGACCAGGAGCGCGAACAGCGTTTCATCCGCAATCGCGCCGACCAGCAGGCGCAGCTGACGCAGGCCGAAGCCGAGCAGCGCGCGGCGCAGGGCAAGTCCGATGCGATCCGCAGCCGTTACGAGGCCAACCAGAAGGCCATCGCCGACCTGAAGAGCCAGTTGCAGACCCAGGCGGGTGAGCTGGGCCAGTCCTATGCGGCGGTACGCGAGGCGGCGACGCAGTTCAGGAACGAGATCGCCGAGTCCTACGTCAGCGCGCAGTTCCCGGAACGCCTCAAGCTGCTCGATACCCTGGCCGACCCCAATACCCTGCCGAGTCCGAAGCAGCTCGAGGACTTCTGGTACACGCTGCAGCAGGAGATGACCGAGAACGGCAAGGTGGCGCGCTTCGAGGCCGAGGTGATCGGCAAGGACGGCCAACCGGGACGCATGCAGGTAACGCGCGTCGGACCCTTCATGGCTTTCTCCGGCGGACGCTACCTGGTGGTGCAGACCGGCGCGCGCCTGCAGGTGGCGGAACGGCAGAACTTCGATACCGGCCTGGCCAGTTCCTTCGAATCCGCCGGCAGCGGCTGGGCGCCGGTGCCGATCGATCCCACCTACGGCACCCTGCTCAAGCTGGCGGCGGAGCGCCCCTCATTGATCGAGCGCATCAACCAGGGCGGCGTGGTGGGCTACGTCATCATCCTGGTGGGCATCATCGGCGCGGCGCTGGCACTGTTCCAGCTCGCCTACCTGTTCACCGTGGGCGGCAAGATCAACCAGCAGCTGCGCAATCTCAACGCGCCCTCCAGCGACAACCCGCTGGGCCGCGTGCTGTCCTGCCTCAAGGACGACACCGCCACCCACGATCCGGAAGTGCTGGAGACGCGCATCTCCGAGGCCGTGCTGCGCGAAACGCCGAAACTGGAGCGGTTCCAGCCGTTCCTGCGCATGGTGGTCGCCGCCGGCCCGCTGCTCGGCCTGCTCGGCACCGTCACCGGCATGATCATCACCTTCCAGGTCATCACCGAGATCGGCGCAGGCGATCCCAAGGTGATGGCGGGCGGCATCTCGCAGGCCATGATCAGCACCGTGCTGGGCCTGCTCATCGCCATTCCGATCCTGTTCATCAACAGCGTGCTCGCGGCGCGCTCGCGCATCCTGGTGCAGATCCTCGACGAGCAGAGCGCCGGCATGTTGGCGGCGCGGCTGGAGCAGCAGCATGTTCGGTAGCCTCGGCGAGGCGCTCGCCGCGGGTTTCTCCGCGCCGTTCGAGTCGGTGGGGGATTTCTTCCACCTCGGCGGCTGGGTGCTGAAGTGGATCCTGCTCGCCGCGCTGGTGATGTGGACCCTGATCCTGGAGCGCTACTGGTACTTCGCCCGCATTCACCCGGGCGAGTTCCGCCATCGCCTGGCGGCGTGGATGGAGCGGCGCGAGCGCCGCTCCTGGCACGCGCACCGCATCCGCGAGCAGCTGATCTCCGAGCTGAAGATAGGCATGAGTTCGACCCTGCCGCTGATCAGGGTGATGGTGCCTCTGGCGCCGCTGCTGGGCCTGCTCGGCACGGTCACCGGCATGCTGGAGGTGTTCGACGCCATGACGGCCGTCGGCCAGTCCGACGTGCGCGCCATGGCCTATGGCGTCTCGCACGCCATGATCTCGACGCTGGCGGGGCTGGTGGTGAGCCTGTTCGGCCTGTTCTTCTCGGTGCAGCTCAGCTCGCGCGTGCAGGTCGAGTCCGAGCGCTTGCCCGACCTGCTGCTGCCGGAATAGGGAGACTGCCCACATGAAAATCCGCCGGCATACCCATCAGCAGGAAGACGTGCACATCGACCTGGCGCCGATGCTCGACTTCTTCCTCAACCTGCTCATCTTCTTCATCATCAGCACCGCCTTCGTCACCGAGGCCGGCATCAAGGTCAACCGGCCCAGCGCCAAGACCGCGGTGAAGCTGGACAACAGCAGCATCTTCATCGCCATTTCGGCGCAGGGCGAGATCGTGGTCGACCGCCAGCATGTGGACGTGCGCCTGCTGCGCGCCACGCTGGAACGCCTGCGCGCACAAAAACCGAAGGCGCCGGTGGTGATCCAGGCCGACCGCGATGCGCGCACCGGCCTGGTGGTGGACGCGATGGACCAGGCCAAGCTGGCCGGCATCGAGGATGTCGCCATCGCCGCCACGCCGGCCACCGGGCCCGGCACGCGCTGAACATGAACGCTTCCGCCGCAGCCGCCGGCCGCGGGCCGCCGCCCCGCGCGGCGGTGGAGCGCCTGCGCTGGGTGCTGATTCCGCTGCTGGCCGTCGCCATCGTGCTGTTGCTGGTGATCCTGATGCGCTGGATGATCCGCGCGCCGGAGGGTAACGGCGCCGTGCAGGCCCCGGTGGAAGGCGTGCAGATGGTCAAGCTGGAGAAGGACCAGGACAAGCCGCAGGACGAGCCGGCCGCGCCCGATGCGGCACCGCCTCCGCCGCCGGCGGCGCCGCCCTCGCTGGCGCGCGCCGACCTGCCGCCGATCGCCACGCCCTCGATTTCGATCACGCCGACGCCGGTGGAGATCGCCGTCGGCGGTGGACCGGTGAACCTGGGCACCTCGCTGGGGCTGGGCAGTTCCGGCGTGTTCGGCGGCTTTGCCGGGCGCGGCGGCAATGGCAACGGCAACGGGACCGGCGGCGGGGGAGGCGGCTTCGGCTCGGGCCAGGGTTTCTCCGGCAAGGAGCTGGTGCCGCTGTCCACGGCGCGGCCGCAGATGCCGGAGTGGGCCTGCAAGCAGAAGATCGCCGGCTGGGTCGAGGCGGTGTTCACGGTGATGCCCAACGGCCGCGTCAGCAACGTCAAGATCGTCGATGCGCAGCCGCGCGGGGTGTACGAGGCGGCGGCGATCGAGAGCATCTCCAACTGGATCTACAACGAGTCCAAGCAGACCCGCGAAGTGGACCAGCGCGTGCCGATGGATCCGGCCGACTGCCAGTACAACTGGCGTTAGGGAAAACAGTTGCCAGTGATTAGTGACCAGTGGCCAGTAAAAGCCAAAGCCCATGCATCAGACCGTCGGTGCCGGGCACGATCGTTTCTTTTCACTAGTCACTGGCCACTAATCACCAGCCACTGCGTTGCCGGCGCGATGGTGCTTCTGTTCACGCTGACTCTGCCTCCGGCAATCGCTGACCAATACCGCAGCCAGACCCGCGTCGGCCCGAACGAGCCGGCGCAGCAGCCGCAGGATATCCAGAAGCAGTTGCAGACCAATACCGATCCCTACGCCAAGGCCATGCTGCTGCGGGAGTTGGCGGCGGCGGCGGCGCAGAAGAAGGATTACGCGGCGGCGGCGAAGTACCTGCAGGATGCGCTGGACCAGCACGGCCTGTCCGGGCCGGCCGAGCAGCAGATGCGCAACGATCTGGCACAGCTGCGGGTGGGCAGCGGCGATCCGAAGACGGTGATCGCTTCGATCGAGCCGCGCTACAAGTCCGGCGCCGCCCTGAGCCCGGAGGAACTGGTCGCGCTGGGTGCCGCCTACCTGCGCGGCCAACGCTACCGCGAGGCGCTGGCGCCGTTGCAGAAGGGCGTGGCCGCCAGCCGCGCGCCGGACATCAGCTGGCGCCGGGCGCTGTATGCCGCCTATGTCGGTGTGGGCCAGGACAAGGAAGCGGCGCAGGTGCTGGAAACGGTGGTGCGCGACCAGCCCTCGGCACGCGACGACTGGATGCGCTTGTCCGCGTTGTATCTCAAGGGCGGAGACAAGGAGCGGGCGCAGGCGACGATGGAAGTCGCGAGCCGCCTCGGCTATCTGGAGACCGCCGAGCAGCGCATGCAGCTGGTGGGTCTCACCGCGCAGATCGGTGCGCCGTTCCAGGCCGGCTCCCTGCTCAAGGGCTGGATGGAGGCGGGCAAGGTGCCGCGCAGCCCCGACAACCTGCGCAACCTCGCGGCGCTGTGGGTGCAGGCGCGCGAGTCTTCCCTGGCCATTCCCGCCTTGCAGGACGCGGTCAGTGCCAAGCCCGGCAGCGAGCTGTATCTCCAGCTGGGCCAGATGCACCTGGATCGCGAGGAATACCGCGATGCGACGCAGGCGCTGTCGCAGGGCATTTCCATGGGCGGCAAGTCCGGCCCGGCCTACATGGCCCTGGGCGTAGCCCTATACCAGCAGGCGGATGTCGACGGCGCCACCAAGGCTTTCCGCGATGCCGCCAGTTTCCCCGCAAACCGGGCATTGGCCAACCAGTGGGTGAAGTACCTGGAATCCGGGCAGGCACGCGAGCAGGCGCTCACCGCCGCGGCGCAGCGGCGTGCCCGGGATACCTCGGCACCGACGCTGGCCACCGGCCTGCTCGGTGGTCCGGTGGCGGTGAACGATGCGGCGCAGCCGGAGTTGCCGCCGGCGGTGGCGCCGGGCGCGGCTTCCGGCAGCGGCGGCCTGACGCCGGTGGGTGCGGAGCAGGCCGGCAGCGCCGACGGCAGCATCCCGCCCTGGACCGGCGGTCTCACCCGCGGCCAGTGGCCGGCCGCCTACAAGCCGGGCGGCAAGCTGGCCGATCCCTTCCCGGGCGACAGGCCGCAGCTCACCATCACCGCGGCCAACTACCAGAGATACGCGGGGCAACTGGTGGACGGCTACAAGGCGCTGTTCGCCAAGTACCCGGACTACACCATGCCGGTGTACCAGACCCGGCGCACGGTGAGTTACCCGCAGGCGATCTATACCGCCACCCAGGCCAACCACGGCAAGTCCAGGACCATCGCCGCCGACTCCATCGCCGACGCGCACCTGGGCTTTCCTTTCCCGCAGCCGCAGACCGGTGTGGAAGTGCTGTGGAATCACCGGCTGCGCTACCGCGGCGACACGGTGACCTCGCAGTCCAGCCAGGCGGTGGTGGAAAGCAGCGGCTCCATCCAGTACCTGAAGCAGAGCGAGCGGGTCTATTACCGCTACGGCAACGTGAGCGATCCGGTGGATATCGCCAAGCACAACATCCTGCTCTATTACCTGACCTGGTTCGGGCGCGACAGGGGCGGCTTCGATTTCCTCGCCCTGGTGCACGAGACGGCCAACCAGCTCAAGGATGCCCGCGGCATCTGGGTGGTGCCGGCCAACGTGCCGAAGATGTTCCGCATTCCGCCGGTGGGTTACGACCAGCCCTTCCCCGGTTCGGGCGGCGTCTACTTCATCGATATGGTGGACATGTACAACGGCCTGTTCGACCGCTACGTGTGGAAGCTGGTGGGCAAGCGCGAGCTGTACATCCCCTACAACAGCTATCGCCTGGGCGACGGCAGCATCAAGTACGCCCAATTGCTCAAGCCCGGCCATTTCGACCAGGCGCAGACGCGTTACGAACTGCACCGCGTCTGGGTGGTGGAGGCGACGCTGCGGCCGGGCAACAACCACCGCTTCGGCAAGCGCCTGTTCTACGTCGACGAGGACAGCTGGAACGTGGTGCTGGTGGACAACTACGACCCCGCCGGCAAGCCCTGGCGTTTCCAGGAAGGGCACCTGCTGCCGTCCTACGATGTGCAGACCGCCAACTGCGCGCCGGTGGTGACCTACGATCTCAAGGAAGGGCGCTACTTCGTCAACCGCCTGTTCGCCGAGGATTCACCGCCGGTGTACAACACGCCGATGAAGGAAGGCGAGTTCCTGCCGGGGGTGGTACAGGGGCGTTACGTGCATTGAGGCGTATGCTGCAGGCTGCGGGATTTGACTCGGAACAGGAGTGGGGCATGCCATCGGATATGGGCGGAATGGAAGACTGGCGGCAGAATCTGATCGATAGTGTCCAGGGCATCCGCCAGATCGTGGAAGCCAGCACGCGCATCGCCGTGTTGGGTATCAAGACCGAAATGCAGTCCAACCAGCCGGCGTTCTATGTGCCGCGTTACCTGGTGGAAGTGGGGCTGGACGTGGTTCCGGTGCCGGTGTACTACCCGGAAGTCACGCACATCCTGGAGCAGCCGGTCTATCGCAAGCTGGTCGATATCCCGGGCGAGATCGACCTGGTCGACGTGTTCCGCCGGCCGCAGGACATTCCGGCCCACGTCGACGACATCCTGGCCAAGCGCCCGGAGGCGGTATGGTTCCAGCAGGGAATCCGCAACGAGGAAGCGGCGGAGCGGCTGGCGCGCGCCGGTATCAAGGTGGTGCAGGATCGTTGCCTGATGGTCGAGCACCGCCGTCTCATCGGCCGCTGAACGGTATTGCCGGGGCCAGGGCGGCGGAATGCGTTACCCTTGCTCCGCTCCGGGCGAATCATTCGCATCGGATCCGGTGCGGGTATACGGCAAGAATGAACGGCGAAAGCGACGAAATTGATGGCAACGACTGGGACAAGACCTATCCGCTCGGTTCGGTCTGGAGTTTTTCCTGGACCACGGAATACGTGGTCACAGTGATCGGCCATGCGCGCCGGGGGATCAAGGTTTCCTACAAGCGTCCGGGAACCGGGCATACCCTCAAGGCGGGGATTTATCAGCCGGAGGAGCTGGTCAAGCTGGCCAAGAAGTGAGGCCTTGCTGTTGACCTTGTATTGATCCTGCTTCGCAAAAATCGCCGGGATTCGCTTTGCTCATCCCAGCCTACGATCGGATTTGGTCGGTGTAGGTCGGCTCAAGCGTAGCGGAGCCGACTTGCCGCTTGAAACGACCTACACGTTCCGCTTCAAGTCCCGTCCCGATACTGCGCCACGATCTCTCCGACGGTGCGGATGACGTCGTTGCGCCGGTAAGCGAGCAGGGCGGTCTCCCCCGGCTCCGGCGCGTAATAAAGCGTGTTGCCGCGCCCGAAATAGATGGCGGAATCCGGCAGCATCGGGTGTTCCTGGTCGATCACCGGCGGCACCGGCCGGCCGACGGCGCGGAAGAAGGCGCCGAAGAAATCCTGGAAGGAGAGGTTCTGGTCGCCGACCAGGTAGGCCTTGCCGTTTTCGCCGCGGGCGAGGGCGCCTTCGATGGCCTCGGACAGGGACGTGGTGGAGATGAAGTTGACGCCGCCGGGCGGGGCGAATTCCGGCATCGGCGCGAACTTGCCCTCGGCATAGGCGGTATAGGCCTTGAACATGCCGACGACCAGGCCGGGCACGGCGCCGCAGACGAACGGCGCGTTGACGCTGATGGCGCGGAAGTCCTTGCTGGCCAGGGCGCGGACGCCTTCGTCGGCCAGCTTGCGCGAGCGGACATAGGCATTGCTTTCGACCAGGGCGGGGCGGGCCTGGGGGTAGAAGCTGCCGACGTTGACGGCATGGCGCACGCCGGCTTCACGGGCGGCGGCGAAGAAGCGCGGCACGCCCTCCGCGTTGGCGCGCTGCCAGTGCGCGGTCGCATCCTGTTCGGGCGGCAGGTGGCGGATGTCGTTGCCGGCGGCGAAGACCATTGCCTCGAAGCGTGCCAACACGGCGCGCGGCAGGTCGTTGGCGATGTAGTCGCAGCGCAGGAATTCCAGCTCGCCCAGAGGCGTGCCCGCGGCGGGCGGGTTGCGCCCGGCGATGCTGACCTCGTGGCCCCTGGAGCGCAGGTACAGCGCCGCATGGCCGCCGATCATGCCGGCGCCGCCCACCACGAGTATTTTCATTGCGCTCTCTCCATTCGTTCTTTTGGCCTAGGCTGCAATCGCCAGAGCCTCGATTGATTCGAATGGTGGGCGTGCAGCCCGTTCCAATCATCCCGCGAACGGACTACCTGGGACGGCGAGAAAGAGAAAGCCGGGCAATCGCCGTATGGCTATTTGCGAGCCGGCTTTTGTTTGGTCAACAGCTCTGCCAGCGAGTCCACCTTCATCGCCTGCATGGTCAGCGCGCCGGCGTAAAGCATGTCGATGATGCGCACGGTCTGCTGCATGATCTGGCCCCGCCGGGCCGGCTGTTCGATGTAGTCCAGGGTCTGGTGGAACACGTGTTGCACCACCACGCGCGAGACTTCGCGCAGGATCTCGACCTTCATGCCCGGGACGATGTTGAGGAACAGCACGTCCTCCACCGTTTCCTCGGCCACGTCGTCGATCATGCGCTGCAGGGCTTCGCGCAGCGCGGGGATGGCGCCGTGCAGCTCGCGCACGGCGACGATGAAAGCGTCCGGATTGCGCAAGGCGTAGTCGAAGACGTATTCGACGGTGCGCGGGGTGGCTTCGGCTACCGGGCTCTGCACGGTGCGGCGGATGCCGCGCAGGTTGGTGCGGATGTCGCGGCCGAGTTCGTCGATGATGGCCTGGTTGAGCTGTTCCAGGCTGCTGAAGTGGCGATAGAAGGTGTTCGGATTCAACCCGGCTTCGCGCGCCAGCTCGCGCAGGCCCAGGCCCTGCAGGCTGCGCTTGCTGGCGCCGATGCGCAGGGCGGCTTCCATCAGGCGCTGCCGCCCACCCGCGGGGCTGGGGTTTTCCTCGGTGGCTTTGGTGCGGCTCATGGTGGCGGTCCGGCCAATGCAGGGAATGATCTTGACATTCAGTATACGCTTGTCTACATTTAGTAGACAGTTGTATACAAAGAATGTCGAGCAAGACGTCGGGCCATGGGCTGAATCGCCCTGGCAAACGGCGCTTACCAACCAGATCAGTCCGCAGGAGAGCTGTGCAATGCCCAAGACTTCAGCCGCCAAATCCGGCGCCGCTTCCGCTGTGCGCAAGGAGCAGTCCGTGCGCATCGCCATCGTCGGCACCGGGTTCGCCGGCCTCGGCATGGCGATCCGGCTGAAGCAGGCCGGTGTCGACGACTTCCTCATCCTGGAAAAGGCCGGCGACGTCGGCGGCACCTGGCGCGACAATCACTACCCGGGCTGCGCCTGCGACGTGCAATCGCACCTGTACTCCTTCTCCTTCGCGCCGAACCCGGAATGGTCGCGCATGTTCTCGCCGCAGCCGGAGATCTGGAATTACCTGCGCAAGTGCACCGAGCAATTCGGCCTGCGCCCGTATATCCAGTTCGACTCCGAGGTGCAGTCGGCGCAATGGGACGAGAAGGCCGGCGTCTGGCGCGTGCAGCTTTCCGGTGGCCGCACGCTGACCGCGAACGTGCTGATTTCCGGCATGGGCGGCCTCAGCCGCCCGGCCTACCCGGTGGGGGTGAAGGGCCTGGAGAAGTTCCAGGGCAAGACCTTCCATTCGCAGGACTGGGACCACGACTACGACCTGAAGGGCAAGCGCGTCGCCGTGATCGGTACCGGCGCTTCGGCCATTCAGTTCGTGCCGCAGATCCAGAAACAGGTGGCGCGGCTCGACTTGTACCAGCGCACGCCGCCGTGGATCCTGCCCAAGCCGGACCGCAAGGTGTCGGACTTCGAGCACAAGCTGTTCAAGGCGGTGCCGCTGACGCAGCGCCTGTTCCGCGGCGCCATCTACGCCATGATGGAAACGCGGGTGCTGGGCTTCACCATCAATCCGAAGATCATGAACCTGGTGAAGCGTATCGCGCTGCGCCACATCCACCACCACATCAAGGATCCGGAGTTGCGCGCCAAGCTCACCCCGGACTACACCGTGGGCTGCAAGCGCGTGCTGATTTCGGATGATTACTATCCGGCGCTGGCCAAGGCCAATGTCGAGGTGATCAGCAGCGGCATCAAGGAAGTGCGCGCCAACAGCATCATCGGACAGGACGGCACCGAGCGCGCGGTCGATGCCATCATCTACGGTACCGGCTTCCACGCCACCGACCCGATGCCCAAGGGCGTGTTGTTCGGTCGCGGCGGGCGCGACATCGTCGACGCCTGGAAGGACGGCCCGGAAGCCTACAAGGGCACCACCGTGGCCGGCTTCCCCAACCTGTTCCTCATCGTCGGGCCGAACACCGGCCTGGGCCACAACTCGATGGTCTACATGATCGAGTCGCAGGTGAACTACGTGATGGACGCGCTGCGCAAGATGGAGACGCGCAAGCTGCGCAGCGTCGACGTCAAGCCGGACGTGCAGGCGCGCTTCAACACGAAGATCCAGGAGCAGCTGAGCCACGCGGTGTGGACGGCCGGCGGCTGCAAGAGCTGGTACCTGCATCCCAGCGGCAAGAACACCAGCCTGTGGCCGGGTTTTACCTTCAGCTTCCGTCGCCAGCTCAAGCATTTCGATCTGGGTGATTATCTCGCCGAGGCGGCGACGGAGCAGAAGCCGGTGCGGGCGGCCAAGTCGAAGCTGGTGGGCGAGGCGGCGTAATATTCGGGCGCCGCGGCGCCATGCGGACAAAGAAAATCGACCTCATCTCGGCTTGTGCCGATGTGAGGTCGTACTGATATCGAAGGGGAGAGTCACTTGAAGTCATTCGAAAACAAGGTCGCCGCCATCACCGGCGCCGGTTCCGGCATGGGCCGCACCCTGGCGCTGCGCCTCGCCGCGCAGAAGTGCCAGGTGGCCCTGAGCGATGTGAACGAGGCCGGGCTGGCGGAGACCGCGAGGCTGGCGGCACAGTCCGGCGTCAAGGTCACCAGCAAGAAGGTGGACGTGGCGGATCGCGCCGCGGTCTATGCCTGGGCCGAGGAAGTGGTGCAGGACCACGGCAAGGTCAACCTGATCTTCAACAATGCCGGGGTGGCGCTGGGCGCCACCGTCGAAGGCATGAGCTATGAAGACTTCGAGTGGATCGTCGGCATCAATTTCTGGGGCGTGGTGTACGGCACCAAGGCCTTCCTGCCGCACCTGAAAGCTTCCGGCGACGGCCACATCATCAACACCTCCAGCGTCTTCGGCCTGGCCGGCATCCCCAGCCAGAGCGCCTACAACGCCACCAAGTTCGCAGTGCGCGGCTTCACCGAGGCGCTGCGGCAGGAACTGGAACTGGCCGGCGCGCCGGTCAGCGCCACCAGCGTGCACCCCGGCGGCATCAAGACCAATATCGCCCGCGCGGCGCGCATGTCCAGCTCGCTGCGCGATATCGGCCTGGACGATAAACACGGCAGCGAGAAGTTCGAGAAGAATTTCATCACCACCGCCGACAATGCGGCGAAGATCATCCTCAACGCGGTGCGCGGCAACAAGCGCCGCGTGCTGGTGGGACCTGATGCCTACCTGATCGACCTGATGGTGCGCCTGCTGCCTTCCAGCTACCAGCTGCTCACCATGTTCTTTGCGCGCAAGTCGATGAAGTAGGTGTAGCGCTTCGATCCAGCGAAGGGGCCTGCAGGCCCCTTTTTCCTGTGCGCTCGACCGGGAGGCGCCGCTCTAGGGATTTTCCTGCGGATCGCAGCGCAGCCACACCCGGACCCGGTTGCGCTCCTGCACCCGCTCATACTGCATGCGCTCGGCGAAGGCGTCGACCAGCAGCACACCCAGCCCGCCGACCGGCCTTTGCGCCAGCGGCAATTGCAGGTGTGCGCAATCGCGATGGGATAGCGGATCCCAGGCCAGTTCGCCGTCCTCGTAGGTCAGCTCGATGTCCTCGCCGGCCTGTTCGATACACAGCGTCACCATCTGGCTGGCGCCGGCCGTCCGGCCGTGGCGGAAGGTATTGGTGAACAGTTCTTCCGCCACCAGTTGCAGGCGCAGGCTGGTGCCGCGCGGCAGGCCCAGAGTGCTGGAGCGCAGGGCGATGAAGTCCATCAGCGCTGGTAAGCTCTCGCTGCGGGCGGCAAAGCTCTGAATCGACAAGCTCATTCCAGCGTCAACCCCCCAGATGCACCAGCGCCTGCCACCTGCCTTGATCCGGAATTGATTATAGTGAAGCGCGGGTTGGGAGGAAGCGGTCCGGCCGGGGGGAGGCTGCGATGAAAGCAAAGCTGCTCGGATTCCTTTTGGTGGCGGGGCTGAGTGCCACTGCCGCGTCGGCCACGGCCGATGATGTCGCCGGCGTGTTCAAGGTGGTCAATGGCGGCGTTTCGGTCCTGCGCCAGGGCGCCACGCTGCCGGCCACGGTGGGCATGGCGGTCTACCAGTCCGATCAGATCGTCACCGGCTCCGACGGCAGCGCCGGCATCACCTTCGAGGACAATGCCCTGCTGTCATTGGGGCCCTCCAGCCGGCTGGCGCTGGATCGTTTCGCCTTCAACTCGACCACCCACGACGGCGCCTTCGAGACCACGCTCAGCAGCGGCAAGTTGGCGGTGGTGTCCGGCAAGATCGCGCACCACCAGCTCGATGCGATGAAGGTCCGAACGCCGAGCAGCATACTCGGCGTGCGCGGCACCAAATTCCTGGTCGAAGTGGGTGGCTCATGAACGCCCGCATGCTGTTGCCGGTGCTGGCCCTGCTGCTGGCCGCCTGCGCCGGTCCGGACCGCATCGTGCTGCTGCCGGACAGCGATGGCAAGGTGGGGAAGCTCAACGTCAGCAATGCCGGCGGCGAGACCCTGCTCGATTCCGCCTACGCCACCGCCAGCGCCAAGGGTGATCGCAAGGCCGATGCCGGACGCACCGATGCCGGCACGGTGAACCAGCAGTTCGGAGTGGTGCTCGCCGCGCTGCCGCCGGCGCCGGTGTCTTATACCCTGTACTTCACCAGCGACACCGACGAGCTTACGGCCGACTCGCGCGCCCTGGCGCCGGCCATCCTGGCCAAGATCGCCAAGTTTCCCGCGGCGGAAGTGGTGGTGATCGGGCACACCGACACGCAAGGCTCGGATGACTACAACGACAAGCTGTCGCTGGACCGCGCCAGGGCGGTGAAACGGCAGCTCATCGCCCTGGGCTTCGATGCGGCACGCATCTCCGTGGCGGGGCGCGGCAAGCGCGAATTGATGATCGTGACCAAGGACGATGTGGCGGAGCCGCGCAATCGGCGGGCGGAGGTCCTGGTGCGCTGACCGGCCTCAGGATGGCGCACTACATCCGCGCCGTCTTCGCCTCGATGGTCTGCGGTATCTCGGCGCCGACGCCGGCGCCATGCCAGCGCAGGGCCAGGATGGTGAGGTCGTCGGCCTGCTCGGCACCTTCGGCAAATGCCAGGGTATCGGTGAGCAGGCTTTCCACGATATAGGCCGCGGACTCGCCATGACTCAGCTTCTCCAGGCAGGCGACGATCCGCTGCTGGCCGTAGAACGCGCCTGACAGGTTCTGCGCGTCGCCAATGCCGTCGGTAAGCAAGCACAGGGCGTCGCCGGGCGACAGTTGCAGCGTCTCGCTGCGGTAGTCGAAGCCGTCCACGACGCACAGCGGCGGCCCCCCTTTGGCTTGCAGGCGGCGAGGAGCTTCGCCTGAGGCGGGCAACAGCCAGGGTGGTTCATGGCCGGCGCTGCACCAGTCGAAGCGGCCGCTGCCCAGATCCAGTACCGCGGCCAGCACGGTGACGAACAGCAGTTCCGGATTTTCCTCGGCGATGGCCGCGTCGGCATCGCGCAGGGTGCGGCCGGGATCGGCGCTGCTGCGTAGCGCGGCGCCCTTGGTCAGCGCCTTGGACAGGGCCATGAACAGGCTGGCCGGCAGGCCTTTGCCGGAAACGTCGCCGACGACGATGAACAGGTGCGACTCGTCGAGCAGGAAGAAATCGTAGAGGTCGCCGCCGACGCTGCGCGCCGGCAGCATCCGCGCCGCCACTTCCACCCGCGCTTCCTTGCCCAGGACCTGGCCGGGTTCCGGGAGCATGCCCATCTGGATGCGCCGCGCCGCCTCCAGTTCCCCTTCCATGCGGGCCCGGGCGACGTGGCTGTCGCTCAGCGCCTGGCGCAGGCGGCTGCGCTGGGCGCGCGTCTCGCTCAACGACAGGGCCAGCACGATGGCGAAGACGAAGGTGGCGCCAATGCCGGGATTGGCCACGTCGATGAGCAACCCGGCTTGCCGGAACAGCAGCACGCCGCCGGCGAAACTGGCGGCGAGGGCCAGGACGAAGATGCCGGCGGCGGTGAGCGGACGCAGCCAGGGCACCACCACCACGACCAGCAGCGACAGCGCGGTGAGCAGCGCCGCCTCGGCCCAGCGTGCCCAGCGCGGCCGGTTCAGCAGGCGGCCGTCGATGGCATTGTCCATGGCTTCGGCGATGGCGTCGACGCCGGGCATGCGGCCGCGCGGCGTGACGATCACGTCCTGCAAGCCGAGGGCGGTGTAACCGATCAGCGCGATGCGGCCGGAGAGCACATCGGCCGGCACCTTGCCCTGCATCAGGTCGGTCACCGACAGATGCGGGCGCAATTGCGGATCGGAAAAATGCAGCCACCAGGCGCCGTCCGGATCGGTGGGGATCGTGCGGTTGCCGATATGCAGACTGGTGATGCCGCCGTGATCGGCGCTGACGCGCAGCGCGGGTTCGCCGGCCACGAGGCGCAGGGTTTCCACGGAAAGCGAGGGCAGCAGTTCGCCGCCGACGCGGGACAGGGTGGAAAGATTGCGGGTCACACCATCGGCGCTGGCGGTGGGCAGTACGCCGTGGCCCGCTCCGGCCGCGTCGATGACTTCGAGATCGCGCAGCGCTGCGGGATAGCGCGGTGCGAACGGCTCCGGGTCGGCGCCGTCGCGCAGGATCGGGGTGCGGTAGGTGGTGCCCTGGGGCAGGCCGGCGTCTTCGCTTAACGCGCCCACGCCGAGAATCACCGGCGCCCGCCGGATCGATGCGGCGAACTGCTGGTCGTAGTCCGGCAAACCGTCAAGGATTTTCCCGACCTCGGCGAAGCCGGATTTTGCCAGCAGGGCGCCCTGTTGCCGCGGAGAGAGCCGGTCCGGCTCGGGGAAGATGGCGTCGATGGCAATGGCGGCCGGGTGTTGCGCGGCGATGCGGTCGATGATTTCCGCCAGCTTCGAGCGCGGCCAGGGCCATTGCCCCATGGCGGCGAGGCTGGCGTCGTCGATGGCGACGACGATCACGCCGTCGTTGAGGCGTACACGCGGCACCAGTTGCTGGTACAGGTCGAACACCTCGGTGCGGCGGTCGCGCTGCAGTCTTGTATCCAGCAGGGTCAATACCAGCACGGCGAGCGCCAGCAGGACGAAGCCGACCGGTCGGCCGCGCGCCAGGCGGAACCAGCGCAGCCAGCGCGGCCGATGCGGGCTTGTCGCGCGCAATTCCGCTGATCCGTCCACCTAAAGATCGATTTCCAGGCCGTCGTAAGCGGCGCTGATGGTCAATTGCGGCGCATCCTGCCGGGTCAGCGCTTCCAGGCGCCGCGTCTCCGCCTCGATCTCGGCGATCTTGGCGTCCTTGAATACCGGTTCATGGTGGAACAGCACCAGATGGCGCGCCCCGGCCAGCTGGCACAGCTCCACGCCGACCATGTTGGAGGAATGGCCCCAATCCTCCTTCACCGATACCGCGTCGGCCAGCGAGTACATGGCGTCGAAGATCACCAGATCCGCACCGAAGAAGAAGCGCACGAAGGATTCGGTTTCCTCGGCGCTGTCCAGCTTGTGTTCGGAATCGGTGGAATACACCACCACCTTGCCCTGGCGCTCGAAACGGTAGCCGTAGGAATCGCCGCCGTGCAACTGCAGTTTGGGCGTGACGCGCAGGCCGGCGATGTCGTAACGCTGACCCGGCTCCAGCTGGATGAATTCGATGTCCGCGCCGAGATAGTCGAAATCCACCGGGAATGAAGGCGGCGCCTGCTGGCGCCGGAAGGCCTCTTCCAGGCCGGAATGGCAGCCGTAGATGCGCAAGCGGTTGCCCGGGATGTAGGCAGGCGTGAAAAAGGGGAAACCCATGATGTGGTCCCAGTGCGGATGGGACATGAAGATATGGAACACATTGGGCGTTTTCGGTCCGTGCCGGGCCAGCACAGCATTGCCGAAGGGGCGCAGGCCGGAACCGGCATCGCACAGGATGTATTCGTGCGCATCCTTGCCGGGTGGCTGCAGCTCCAGCTCGACGCAGCTGGTGTTGCCGCCGAAGGTCTGCGCGGTGGTAAAGGGCAGGGTGGCGGCATAGGTTTCCGCCTCGGCCTGATCCTTGAAGCTGCGTCCCCCGGCCAGCAACAGCGCCTGGGCCACCTTGTGCTTCACCTCGGCCGCGGTCAGGGCTACCGGCAGCGAGCCGCGTGTTCCCCAGAAGCGCGCGCGCATGATCAGTGCCCCGCTGCCGGGTCGGCAAACGAAGCGAGGCCGGCGTTCACCGTATCGAACACCGGGAACACCAGGTCGAAGCGGCTGATCTCGAGAATTTCGCGCACCAACGCCGTCGGCGCGGCCACGCCGATCCTGCCGCCAGCGGGAATGGCGCGCTTGGAGGCCAGCATCAGGATGCGCAGGCCGGCGCTGCTGATGTATTCCAGGGAGGACAGGTCGAACAGCAGGCGCGGGCCGTCCTTGTTGCATGCCTCCACGTGGGGCGCGACCGCCTTGCCGAACGCGTCCGCGTTCAGGTGATCGATACGGCCGCGTGGCGCCAGCACGACGATATTGTTCTTCTGTGCCGCATTCAGCTCCATGACGGTTCCCTTGCGAACGTCTTCAAGCACGTGCCCCATTCTAGGCCGGGTGACCACCAGTTCGGCAATGTGCGGGTAAACATTGTTCCCGAGCCAATGAAACCACTCCCCGAGGCCGGTACAATTACACGATTCCGGCGCCCCCGCGCCGCGATTCCCCCCAACGAGTCCTATCCATGTCCATGCGCATCCCCGCCACCCTGATTCCCGGAGACGGAATCGGCCCCGAAATCGTCGACGCCACCCTGGCCGCCCTGGATGCACTGGAGGCGCCGTTCGACTGGGACAGGCAGATTGCCGGGCTGGGCGGGGTCAAGCTGGCGGGTGACCCGCTGCCGCAGGCGACACTGGACAGCATCCGCCGCACCCGCCTGGCGCTGAAAGGCCCCCTGGAAACGCCGTCCGGCGGCGGTTACCGATCCTCCAACGTGCGCCTGCGCGAGGAGTTCAAGCTGTACGCCAACCTGCGCCCCTCGCAGACCATCATCCCCGGCGGCCGCTACGACAAGATCGACCTGGTGGTGGTGCGCGAGAACCTCGAAGGCCTGTACACCGGTTACGAGCACTTCATCCAGATCGACAACGATCCGCACGCGGTGGCCATGGCCACCGGCGTCAATACCCGCCAGGGCGCCCGCCGCCTGATCGAATTCGCCTTCGAGCACGCCATCGCCACCGGGCGCAAGAAAGTCACCATCGTGCACAAGGCCAACATCATGAAGGCCTTGACCGGCATCTTCCTGGAGACGGCGCAGGAGATGTACGAGCGCAAATACAAGGACCGCATCCTGATGGATACGGTGATCATCGACGCCTGCGCCATGAAGCTGGTGCTGAATCCCTGGCAGTTCGACGTGCTGGTCACCACCAACCTGTTCGGCGACATCCTGTCCGACCTCGTCGCCGGCTTGATCGGCGGCCTCGGCATGGCGCCGGGCGCCAACATCGGCGCCGACGCCGCGATCTTCGAGGCGGTGCACGGCTCCGCGCCGGACATCGCCGGCAAGGGCATCGCCAATCCCATCGCCCTGATGCTGGCCGCGGCGATGATGCTCGACCACGTCAAGCTGACCGACAAGGCCACGCGCCTGCGCAAGGCGATCGATGCCACGCTCAACATCGACAAGGTGCGCACGGGCGACCTGGGCGGCACCGCCAACACCACCGCCTTCACCCAGGCGCTGGTGAGTCGCATCAAGAACGGCTGAGGCCGGATTTGAAAAAAGGGGCCGCACTGCGGCCCCTTTTTTGTGGATGGCGACAGCGGATGCGCTACAGCGCCAGCCTGCGCAGATCCTGCAACAGCTTCACCAGCAACACGATGAACCGTGCCGCATAAGCCCCATCGATGACGCGGTGATCGTAGGACAGCGACAACGGCACCATCAGCCTGGGCTGGAACGCCTTGCCGTCCCAGATGGGCTTGACGGTGGATTTGGACACACCCAGGATTCCCACCTCCGGCGCATTCACGATCGGCGTGAAATGACTGCCGCCGATGCCGCCCAGGCTGGAAATGGAGAAACAGCCGCCGCGCATCTCCTCGCCCTTGAGCTTGCCGTCTCTTGCTTTCTTCGCCAGCTCCCCGGTCTCCTGGGCCAGCTGCACAATCCCCTTCTTGTCCACATCCCGCACCACCGGGACCACCAGCCCATTGGGCGTATCCGCCGCAAAGCCGATATGCAGATACTTCTTGAAAATCAGGCTCTCCCCATCCGGCGACAGCGAAGCCGCGAATTCCGGATAGGCCTGAATCGCCTTGGCTACCGCCTTCATCACGAACGGCAACAAGGTCAGCTTGCCCCCGCCGGCCGCCACCAATTCATCGCTCTGGCTCTTGCGGAACGCTTCCAGCTCCGTGATATCCGCCTCATCGGTCTGCGTCACATGGGGGATATTCAGCCAGGCCCGGTGCAGATGGGCGGCCGACAGCTTGCGGATCCTGGCCAGCGGCTTGGACTCGATCGGCCCGAACTGGCTGAAATCCACCGCCGGGATGGCGGGAATCCCGCCCCCGGAGGGAGCAGAAACTGGTGCGGCCGGCGTGGGCGATGACAGCGCCCGTTTCACAAAAGATTGAACGTCATCGCGCGTGATCCGCCCACGCGGGCCGCTACCGGAGACTTGAGCAAGATTCACGCCCAGTTCCCGGGCGAACTTGCGCAGGCCCGGGCTGGCGTAGGGGATGGCGTCGCTTGAGGCTGGTGCAGCGGGGGCCGGAACCGGCGCTGAAGCGGCCGGAGCGGCTTCGGCCTTCTTCTCCGGAGTGGGTTTGTTTTCTTCCGCTGCGGCAGCCGGCTCGGCTTCCCCGCCACCGGAAACCTCCAGGGTGCACACCGCATCGCCCTGGGACAGCTTGTCGCCGACCTTGACCTTCAGGCCGCTGACGATGCCCGCCGCCGGTGCGGGCACATCCATGGTGGCCTTGTCGGATTCCAGGGTCAGCAGGGGGGCGTCTTTCTCGACAACATCCCCGTCCTTGACGAAGACTTCGATCACGGGAATGTGGTCGTAGTTGCCGACGTCGGGGATGGTGACGGCGAGCTTGGAAGGAGCAACGGCCTTGGCCGGCGCGGCTGGTGCCTTCTCCGGAGCCTTTTCGGCTTTGGGCGCTTCCTTCTTTGGTGC
>NZ_JONR01000008.1 GCF_000711955.1 Nevskia soli DSM 19509 | reverse complement strand
GGCTGAGCCATGGAATCACCATGGCTCAGCCCTCCGCCTTGCCTGACGCGATTTTGGACTGCAACGCAGGTGCGATTCATTCTGTTACAGGCTCTTAAGCGGTCTGCCGCACAGACACCAGCATCCTCATTCAACCGTAATGAAAAAATAACTATTCAGTTCCACGCACGCCGAAATGACGGTCAAACCCCAGCCCCAGCACAATCATCTACTGGCAGCCTTGACGCCCGACGTTCAAAGCCGTTTGTTCCCGTATCTGGAGCTAGTGCCCCTGCCGTTGCGCGCGCTCCTGTATGAATCCAAGCGCCCCATGCGGCACGTTTATTTTCCTACCGACTCCATAGTCTCGCTGCAGTACGTGATGGAAAACGGGGCATCCACCGCGATTCTTGTGGTGGGAAATGAGGGATTGCTGGGCATCACTTTGTTCATGGGAGGGGAGAGCACGCCCAGCCGATCGCTTGTACAAAGCGCCGGTTACGCATACCGACTCCCCAGACGGCGAGTGAAAGAGGAGTTCGATCGCCACGGCCAGTTACTGATGCTGATGCTGCGCTACACGCAGGCGCTGATTACGCAAATCGCGCAGACCGCAGTTTGCAACCGGCACCATTCGATCGACCAGCAGCTCTGCCGCTGGCTTCTGCTTTCCATGGATCGCCTGTCGCATAACCACTTGACGATGACGCAGGAATTCATCGGCAACATGCTCGGTGTTCGCCGCGAAGGCATCACCCAGGCTGCGTTGAAATTGCAGCAGCTGGGCGTGATTTCATACGCGCGCGGATTGATCAAGGTGCTTGACCGGCCGAAACTCGAAACCCTGAGTTGCGAGTGCTATGGCGTGGTCAAGAGGGAGACGGATATTCTTCTTCATTACCTGCCGCAGCACCACGTGATCGCGAGCGCCGACTCCATCCCCACTACGACGCTTCGAGCGTCTTAAGCAGCACCTTTCGTCTCAGACGCCCCCGATTGGCGTCGATCCGGATCGTACTCGAGATGAACCGGCCGAACGCGACCATTCTGGAAGTAACCCATGCGGTCGCAGCGTCGGAATTCCTCACCAGCGACATTAGGCGGCTCGGTGTCGCCACGAGACGGAAGTAACGCCGAGCACCGGCTTGAGCGGCGATGCCCGAGCCTTTGATTCTGTGCAATCGAATCATCCCTTCAACGAGGCGCGGCGCCATGCTCGCGCGCCTATCCCCATTCCGCGCGTTTTCAACTGACGACCAATCAGTTCGAAGAGTTCGTCGTGTGTCGCATCTTCTTCGGCATCGAGTCCACGAAGAGCCGTGCGCCATGCGCCGGCGATTTCTGCGCTTGACATCTACTAATCAAGTAGTACTATCGCATTAGTATTTTGGAGAAACAGATGCCGACCCCTCATCCGACTGAAGGCGAACTCGCGATTTTGCAGGTGCTTTGGGACCGGGCGGAGCCCAGTACCGTGCGCGATGTGCACGAAGCACTTTCGCGCAACAAGGACACCGCGTACACCACGGTGCTGAAGATGATGACCATCATGACCGAGAAGGGCCTGGTGCGCCGCGACGAGTCCGAGCGCAGCCACCGGTACACGGCGGTCCACCTGGAGTCGGCGGTGCAGAACGTGCTGGTCAAGGACTTGATGCACCGCGCATTTTCCGGCTCCGCACTACAGCTGGTGCAGCGCGCGCTCGACATCGACGCAGCGAGCCGCGATGAACTCGACGCAATTGCCCGCCTGATCGCCGACGCCAAGGCGCGTCGCACGAAAGGCCAAGCCTGAGGACACAACCATGAGCCACCTGCTTTCCTCGCTTCCCGCCATCGAAACCGCATTGTCCGGCAGCCTGCTGCGGGCCCTCTGGCAGGACACCCTGCTGGGGCTGGCGGCAGCCCTCACATTGGCGCTCGCCGCGCGCCGCACCGCGGCCACGCGTCATGCGATCGGACTTGGCTTCCTGCTGGCGATGCTGGTGGTGCCCGCAGCTGAACTGGCGGGAGCGATCGCCGGTACCGGACCCGCCACGGCCGGCTTCATTGGCCGCATGGCCGCATCGGCCTGGTCCATGCCATCGGCCGCGGCGCCACCGCTGATGCGCGCCTTCATGGCGCCCGCCGCCTTCGCATCGCCGGTGTGGCTTGCCTGGTTCTGGGCTGCCGGCGTGCTGGTGATGATGGTGCGTCTCGCCGGCGGCGGCTGGGTGCTGCGCTCGCTCGGCCGGCAACACTTCGAACCGCTGCCCGCGGCATGGATCGCACGCGTCGAAGCCCTGCGCGGAGCGCTCGGCATTGCCCGCCCGGTCACGGTCAAGGTGCTCGGCGCGATCGAACAGCCCTTTTCATCGCGTGCCTGGCGGCCCGTGGTCTGGCTGCCCGTGTCGATGCTGACCCGGCTCGCACCGCACCAGATCGAAGCCTTGCTGGCGCATGAGCTCGCGCACATCGCCCGGCTCGACTGGGTCTGGAACGGGCTGCAGTGCCTGATCGAGACCCTGCTGTTCTTTCACCCGATGGTGTGGTGGCTGAGCCGTCGCATCCGGCAGGAGCGCGAACATGCTTGCGATGATCTGGCCGTGGCGGTCTGCGGTGATCCGGTCGTCGTCGCCGAGGCGCTCGCCGCGGTGGAGCGACTGCGGCGGCCGCTGCCGCGGCTGGTGCTCGCGGCCAATGGCGGCGCACTGATGCAAAGGGTCAGGCGCCTGCTCGGTGCAGACAACCCTCCCGCGATTCGCTGGTCGGCGGCGGCGGGCTTCGCCGCGCTCACCTGTGCCAGCGCAGTGATTGCCGCACACAGCAGTCTTGCCGCCGAACGCCCCGCCGAGACAGCCTCTCCAGCGGCCGCGACGCTGCCGTCCCCGGCTGCGCAGGTCGCCGCTGCCGCAACCAGCCCGGCAGCGGAGTCCCCCCACGAAAGCTGGTGGAGCTACGTGGGAGACTCGATGCGGATCAGGGGGATCGACAGCGATCACACGCGCGACTATCACGCCTGGGTCGACCTCAAGGGCGAACCGCACGAAACCTATCGCGTGGACGGCCGGTCGATGCCGATCGATGCCGGCGTGCGCCAGTGGATCGCCATGCATCACGCCGAGCCGGCTCCACCCAAGCCCCCGGCGCCGCCCCGCCCTCCCGCACCGCCGCCACCACCCGCGCCACCGCCGCCCGAAGTTCCCGCACCGCCTCCGCCACCCAGCCTCGCCGGCGACCCCGCCTTCAAAGCCCTGGACGAGCAACTGCGGCAGGATGCAGGCGCCGTCGCCCTGCTGGGCCAGCCGATTGTGATCGAGCAAGATTGCCATCCCTGTCGCATCGACGATAACCGCAGTTCCCTGCATCTGACGGTCCACGGGCCCAAGGGCGCGGCGCAACTGGGCGCGGAAGGAACCTTGACCGGCGGGCAATGGCGCTACACCGTACTCGGTCTGAATTCCGTGAAGCCTGTCGACCTCTCGCAGCCGTCACCGACGGAAGCACACAGCAACCGCAATATTGAAGCACGTTGACAGGCCGCGGTCGGCATGACGGATGGCACGCCGATGCGCCGACGGCGAAATGAGATCCCATGGTGCGTCTGCCAGGGCATTCTCCGGGAGATGAACCGCTAACGGCGCATGGTGCTCCTGCTCCCCTTGCTTGCTTCGTGGGTGGGGGCGGCGATCGACCCTCGGATGCCCAAAACGAGACGATGGGACCTGGCGCCGCCATTGCTTGCCCGTCTTCCCCAGCATGCTGCCGGGCACTCCCAGGCATACCGAGCAAGAACGCCGGACCAATTGTTGACACTGTTAAGTTAATAGCGTCAACTATATGCCATGGTAAGACTGGCAATGACACAACCGCAGGTCGAGTTGCGGCGCGAGGAGATTCTCGATGCCGCGCTCGAGTTGTTCGAGCGCGACGGGATCGAGGCTGTAAGCTTCCGTCGCATCGCGGCCCGGCTCGATTGCAGCTACTCCGCACCCTACCGCTACTTCGCGAGCAAGCACGAGTTGCTCACCGCCCTGCGCGCACGCGCATTCCGCTGGATCGAACAGCGCATGGTCGATGCGATTGGCGTGTCATCGAGCCCGATTGAGCAGCTGCGCATGCTGGCACGCGCATACATGGATGCAGCGCTTGAGCTGCCCGATCGTTATGCGCTGATGTTTTTTGACATCGGAGATGACGATCTCGATCCTTCGCCGGAACTCGTCGAAGCCAAGCGTGCCGCACTCGGCGTCTGCACGCGCGTCGTCGCCGCCGCGGAGAAGGCCGGTCAGCTCAGCCTGCGCGTCGATCCCCTCAGTGCCAGCCACCTGTTCTGGTGCGGCGCGCATGGGCTCGTGTCGCTGCAGGTCGGGAGCCAATTTGTCATGGGACGGGCATACGAGACATTGGCGCCGATGATGATCGACACCCTGATCGCCGGACTCAAGGCGCCGCCGCCGTAATTGTGGAATGCCGGGCGGCTTGCGATTACGCAAGCGCAAGCAAGGGAGGAGAAGCGTGGACAACACCGACTTGGCAGCAAGCAGCTCAATCGTCGCCCGCAGGATTCCGTTTGAGTTTCCGGACGATATCGCACCGCACTGGATTCCGGGAGAGCCGGAACTCTCTCACATGATGAATGGCGCGTCCCTCACGATGCCCTACCTCGAACCGTTCCTGATACGGACGATACGCGAAGCGCTGCCGCTGCTTGCCGATGCGAAGCTGCGTGCCGACGCGGCGGCCTTCATGGCGCAGGAAGGCCAGCATTACCGCGCGCATCGGCGTTTCAATGATTTGCTCAAGCGCAAAGCTTATCCGGAGCTGGCACGCATCGAGGCGGCGATGGATGCCTCCTATGTCCAACTCGGAAAGCTGCCGCTGGCACGGCGGCTTGCTTATGCTGCCGGTTTCGAATCGATGACGATCGGTCTCACGGAGTGGATTGTAGGCAAGCGCCGGGAACTGTTTGCGGGTGCCGATTCGCGCGTCGCTTCTTTCGTGCTTTGGCACATGGTTGAGGAAGCCGAACACAAGACTGTTGCGTTTGATGTCTATCAAGCCACCCAGGGCGGCTACCTCCTGCGCGCAATTGGCGTGCTGCACGCCTCGATCGACGTCATCCGTTTCTCGATGCTCGGCTACAAGCAGATGCTGCTCACAGACGGGCTCTGGGTAAAGCCGCGCTCGCGGCTGCGGCTTGCATACCAGCTGGCCCGATTTCTGTGGAATGTGACGCCTTCGCTACTGCGCGCGCTGCTGCCGGGCCACAATCCTCGCCGACAGCCCGACAACGCCTGGTCGCTCGAATGGATTCGCCGCCACGCGGAACAGGCGGATGCCGATAAAGCACCGCTGGTCGACACGAACAATGCCGAGATGCCTGTCCCCTTTCCCGCGATCCGCACAATCTGAGAGCCAGCGATGACACCTCCTTCCAGCCTCAAGCAAATCCAGCGCCTGCTGATCGGACACGGAGCCTTGCTGATCTTCGTTGCCGGAGCGATCGGCTTTGGCTTCCTCTTCTTCCTGAATGGCGAAATCAGCCTTTGGCCTATCCCGGGCCGCATTGCAGTCAAGCTTCCGGGGTCGATCAAGGCATGGCGAATGGCCCATCTCGAAGGAGTCATCAACGGCCTCATCCTCTGGCTCGTGGCGCTGCTGCTGCCGATATTGCCGTTCGCGCTGGCCGGGGCGCGACGCATCGCTACGGGCATGATTGTTGTCGGCTGGACGTTTACCGTCGCCTCGCTATTCGACGCGCTGTTTCCAGAAAGCCGCGGCCTCGCCTACGGCGGACCGCTCACCAATCAGATCGCGTTCTTCATGTTCTATATCGGCGTCTTGATCGTCATGGGTGTCATGGCGAGCATCGCCTGGCGGACGCTTGTCGCGACTCGGAATACCGAGTTGGGTTGATTGCCATGGGATGCACGCAATCGGTATCACAGTAGAGGGATCGACGTAGAAGCCGCCGCCCCACGCACCGCTGCGCTGGAAAGACGGGACATCGGCCTTCAGCCTCAATGCCTCCATCGGAGCCAGCCAGGCGCCGGCCTGCGTTGCGCACACCTCCGGCCTCCGCGCGGCGATGGACTCCTGCACTACCACGCCCCGTCGCCGGGATCCCGCCTCGCCGATGTAGCTGTGCAAGCGCTTGATCGGAAATGGATTTGCGCGCCGTTAGAAATGCGTTAGCGCGGCGTGGTGACGCGTGATGCTTTTTTTTGCCCCAATTCGCTTGCGAACCCTTTTCCCAACCGCAAGTGGAGCCCCATGAAACTCACCCGCAGCAAGCGCGCCCTACTGGGCTTGGCGGCCGTCGCGCTGTGCACCGCCGCTATCGACCAGAGCGTCATCACCATCCACTCGTTCCCTGGCGGGAAAGGCGGCGGCACCGTCTGGGGCGGCCTCAGGGCCGGCGGTGACGGCAAGCTCTACGGCACCACCGAGGCCAACTCGGAGGACAACCCCGGCACCTTCTTCAGCGTCACGCCGGGCGGCTCGGTCTCCACCTTGCACGTGTTCAGCCAGCCCGAAGGCAACGGCTCGCTCAGCAGCCTGGCGCTGGGCGCCGACGGCAACTTCTACGGCACCTCCTACAGCGGCTGCCTCAATCCCGCCGATGGATGCATCGTGCGGATCAGCAAGGCCGGCGTGGTCACGGTGCTGCACAACTTCGACGACAGCGGTCCGCACCGGCCCTATGCGGGCCTGTTCCAGGCCAGCGACGGCAATTTCTACGGCACCACCAACTACGGCGGCACCGACGACGTCGGCACCATTTTCAAGATGAGCGCGGACGGCACCGTGGCCCTGCTGCATTCCCTGGCGAAAGCCATCGAGGGCTCGTATCCTTCCGGCACGCTGATCGAGGGCAGCGACGGCAGCCTCTACGGCGTCACCCAGGTCGACGGCGCCGCCAAGCACGGCTCGGTGTTCAAGATCAGCAAGGCCGGGGCGTTCACCGTGCTGCATAGCCTCGGCGGCTCCAAGGACAGCTCCGGCGCCGCCTGGGGCCTGGTAAAGGGCGCGGACGGCAAGTTCTACGGCGTCACCTGGGGCGGCGGCGCCTATGGCGGCGGCACCATCTTCACCGTGGACGAGAGCGACAACTTCGCCGTCGTCCACTCCTTCAACCCCGCCAGCGAGTACTACTACCCCTACGCCGCCCTGACCCTGGCCAGCGACGGCAAGCTCTACGGCACCACTCTCGACGCTCCGGTGGGCTCGCCGCCGGCGAACGCCATCTTCCGCTTCGACCCGGCCGGCGGCGCGGTTGAGACGCTGCACCTGTTCACCGCCGCGGGGGATGGCAGCCGGCCCTACGCGGAGATGATCCAGGGGAGCGACGGATTGCTCTACGGCACCACCTATGCGGGCGGGGACTATGGCCTGGGGACGGTGTTCAGGTTCGACATTGGGGCGGCGGGTGCCGGGAGCAGCAGCTCCAGCAGCAGCGGCGGTTCCAGCAGCTC
Organism: Nevskia soli DSM 19509; assembly: GCF_000711955.1. Taxonomy (GTDB): domain Bacteria; phylum Pseudomonadota; class Gammaproteobacteria; order Nevskiales; family Nevskiaceae; genus Nevskia; species Nevskia soli. The sequence goes on along the minus strand of NZ_JONR01000008.1, from coordinate 194,139 downwards.
GGGGAGCAGCTCCAGTGGCGGCAGTTCGGGGAGCAGCTCCAGTGGCGGCAGTTCGGGGAGCAGTTCCGGCAGCTCCAGCAGCAGCTCGAGTAGCAGCAGTTCCAGCGGCAGCTCCAGCAGCAGCTCGGGTGGCAGCAGCTCTGGCGGAAGTTCGGGTAGTGGCCCGGGCGGCAGCAGCTCCAGCAGCGGTAGCGGCTCCAGCGGCAGCGGCAGCAGCGGCAGCGGCAGCAGCGGAACCGGCAATAGTGGTGGCGCAGCTTCACCCGGGCTGCTGGCCGGGCTCCTAGCCACGCTGCTATGGCGCCGCCGCCGCGCGGGAGATTTCGTCCGACGGTGGGTGCGCCCGGATTAGGCTATATCGCCCGGCCGCCGTGTTTTGTGCGATGCGGCCAATCAGCTCCAGCAAGAGGTCCGGGCGTGCAGCTTGGCTAATCGACATGAAGGCTTGGTCGAATGGCTCCTACCTTCCTGCATATCAGGACCTCCTTGCGCGCGCTTGGAGGTCATGTGGAAAGTCGGCCGAACCATGCGTTCCAGCGGATCGAACTCTCACGGTGCTCGCGTTCAACTGCTGAACGCTGCCATTGAAATACCTTTTATCCGGCCGCTTTTGGGGGAGCGAACTTCAAGGGTCGAATTGCGGCTCACGGATCAATTGGACACGCCATGCGCGAATCTCGGGGCACATAAGCGCATCGGCCGCCACCCCCGCCGGACGCCTGGCAGCCCCGAACATCGTTCGTGATTGCTTTAGAACCCGAGGCTTGATTCAGATCAATGAATCCGACGTTAATACGTCCTATCGTGAAGACGATACGCTCTTGCGGCCACAAAAGATAACCTTGGCGGAGATTCGGAGTGTCTTCTCGAAGAGACTTTGTCTTTGGCGCGCTCGCATCCGCCGGCGCGATGGCGAGCATAGCGTCGTGCTCTTCGGAGACAAACGCGGAGAGTTACGAAAATGTTGCGCATCGCACGTGGCGTCACGGCAAGGTTGCGCCCGGCGACAAAGTTGCGCTTCTGCATGAACTGGTGCGATACGCAACCCTGGCGCCGTCAAGCCATAACACTCAATGCTGGAAATTTCGGCTTGATGGTGACGCCATCTCGATATTGCCGGACTTTTCACGCCGGTGTCCCGCTGTAGACCCTGATGATCACCACCTCTTCGTCTCCCTTGGGTGCGCTGCCGAAAACCTCATTCAGGCGGCACTGGCCAGCGGGCTGAAGGGCCAGGCTGGCTTCGACGCGGCGGGGGGAAATACGCTGCGTGTGGCTTTGGAGCCGACAAGCCCCGTCGCATCAACGCTGTTTCAAGCGATACCGGAGCGCCAGAGCACTCGCGGCGAATATGATGGGAACCCCCTGGCCCGGAAAGAACTGGAACTGCTTGAGAAGGCTGGCACTGGCACCGGTGTTGGGGTGATCCTGTTGACCGAAAGGCAGGCCACGGAGAAGGTCCTTGAGTATGTAGTTCAAGGCAATACTGCCCAGATGGACGATCCCGCTTTCGTCGAGGAATTGAGGAAATGGATCCGCTTCAATGGCGACGAGGCGGTTCGAACTGGCGACGGTCTATATACGGCTTCGTCGGGCAATCCGTCTTTGCCGACATGGCTCGGCAGCCTGCTCTTCGGCTTGTATTTCACGCCGAAGAGCGAGAACGATAAATATGCGAGATGCGTACGGAGTTCGGCCGGCATTGCGATATTCTTCTCGGATACTCCAGGTCCGGCCCAATGGGTAGAAGTGGGGCGCTGCTACGAGCGCTTTGCGCTCCAGTCGGCTGCGTTAGGCATTCGCAATGCGCTTCTCAACCAACCCGTGGAGGTGTCGTCACTTCGGCCGCAGTTTGCCGCCTTCCTTGGTATTGGAGAACGCAGGCCCGATCTTGTCGTTCGTTTCGGGCGCGGCCCGAAACAGCCTTCTTCACTGCGACGTCCGGTACAGGCGGTGCTGGTTTGAAATCGCGCGGCTCCGTACCGACGAGCGATTGATGAGCATCACGATCCGAACGGTCAAGGCCGGCATCGCCTATCTGATAATGCTCCCGTCGTTTGCGGTGATGCCGCTCCTTCTAACGCTATGATACGAGAAGCGCGAGTATCCGAAGGCAAAGGCAATGGCCTGGAAGAGAAGGGGGATTCTTCCGGTACTGCGCCACCGGCTTCGCGGAAGCCGCCGCGTCGACTGCCACGCGGCATATGGATCCTGGGATTCGTCAGCTTGCTGATGGACGTCTCCTCGGAGTCGATCCACAGCCTGCTGCCGGTGTTCCTGACCACGGTGCTGAATGCCAGCGCTTTGACCGTAGGCCTGATCGAGGGCGCGTCGGAAGCCATCGCGCTGATCGTCAAGGTATTCTCCGGTGTGTTGAGCGACTACCTGGGCCGGCGCAAAACCCTGGCCGTGCTGGGCTACGGCCTCGGCGCGCTGTCCAAGCCGCTGTTTGCCCTGGCCACTGGTCCCGGCGTGGTACTGGCGGCGCGGCTCATCGATCGTACCGGGAAGGGCATTCGCGAGGCGCCACGCGATGCGCTGGTGGCGGAACTTGCGCCGGCCGACCTACGCGGCGCCGCATTCGGCCTGCGCCAGGCACTGGATACAGTCGGCGCCTTCCTCGGACCCTTGCTGGCGATGGCGCTGATGCTGCTGTGGCCCAACAACTTTCGCACCGTGTTCTGGATAGCGCTGATTCCGGCGTTCCTGTGCGTAGCGTTGCTGCATTTCGGCGTGAGCGAGGCGGACAACCGGCCGAATGAGGCGCGCGCAAATCCGATTTCGCGCGCCAACCTGACCCGCCTGCCGCGTGCCTATTGGTGGGTGGTGGCAATCGGTGCGATGTTCACGCTGGCACGCTTCAGCGAAGCCTTCCTGATCTTGCGCGCGCGCGAGGGCGGACTCCCGGTGGCGATGGCGCCTCTGGTGCTGATCGGCATGAACCTGGTCTATTCCGCCAGCGCCTTTCCCTTCGGCAAGCTTTCCGACCGCCTGGACCACGGCAAGCTCCTGGGGTGGGCACTGGCGGCCTTGATCGCCGCGGATCTGGCGCTGGCTTACAGCAGCCAATGGCTGTGGGTGTGGCTCGGCGTTTCCCTGTGGGGCCTGCACATGGGCATGAGCCAGGGACTGATGGCGGCGATGGTTGCCGACACGGCGCCGCCCGATCTGCGCGGAACGGCATTCGGCATGTTCAACCTGCTCAGCGGAATCGCCACGCTGATCGCAAGCGCGCTGGCGGGCCTGCTGTGGGATCGTCACGGCGCCGCGCTGACGTTCATCGTCGGGGCGGGATTCAGCGCGGCAGCGCTTTCGGCAATCGTGTGGCGCAAGCCCGACCGTTCATGACCGTCCTCATTTCATGCATGTGCAGCCGGCACACCTGCGAGCAGTTTCAGCGCTGCTGACGGATAACGGCATCCAGTGCAGCATGAGCCGATCTGGAGACGTCTGGGACAATGCGGCGATGGAGAGCTTCTTCTCGTCGCTCAAGACCGAAAGAACCTCGCACAAGCACTATCGCTGGCGAGACGAAGCCCGGACGGATGTCTTCGACTACGTCGAGCGGTTCTGTAATCCGCTGCGTCGTCACTCGACTCCGGGCTATATCAGTCCGGCGGCCTATGAGAAACTGCAAAAAGCTTAACCCGGTGCCTGGAAAACCGAGCGACTCTCGGTTGACGCAGCGGTGAGTGGACCGGGAGCGCGCGGCCGATGTGTCCGACGTCACAGCATGCATCTGGTTCACGCTTGTCGGGCGGGCTGAAAAGTCCGATATTACCCGCGAGGAATCGTGAGTCAGCCGCCTGGAATGGCTGCGGAAGCTTTCCTGCACACTTGCGGCGCGCACTTCGCGGATTGTGCTCGCCAGTATCCAACGAACGGATTCGGGGCTTCAATCATGCCGCTTTACTTCATGGGCTTTCTAGCGACGCTGGCCGCCTCACTGCTGCTTTACTTGGCTGCCGTTGCAACTGTCGCCATCCGGCGGCGTCCGCTCCCGACCCTGATGAGAGAGGGCGTGGCAAACCATTTGCAGGCCGCCGGCGTGGCTTTGCTGTGGTTTGAGGTTGGCGTTGCCTGGCTGCTGTTCTTCAACGTGTACCGCATTCACGTCGATATGAATGCGCTCGGCAACGAGGCGTTGCAGGCATTCAGCCGCGGCTATACCAGCCGCTTGCCGATCGTCGTGCTGCCATACGGCCTCACCTGTCTGGTGTGGGCACTGGCCTTGTGGAGTGCGCCTGGACGCCTCTCGCGCCGGGTGGTTTGGGCGATCGCGACACTATGCATCGTCTCGATCCTCACCACCCCCTTCGCCGCCGGAGCGCAGGGTGACATGCAGGAACATGGGTTCACCGACGAGGCCTATCGACAGCTTCAAACCGCGCATCTCGCGCGCACGCTGGCTCTCACCCTTGCAGCCACGTGGGCCATCGTACAGGGATGGCGCCTGCCGAAAGTCTAGTGCTGCAAACCTCGGCCGGGCCGGAACGGCGCATACAGGCGACGCTTGGCCATACCCGGACCGCGGCGCGCACGCTGTGATCTGGCGCGAGGGTTGCTTGGTATGTACCAGCGCAGGTGGTTGGGTGACTACGGCCGAACCGCTCTATGCCCGGCATTCACACAAGCAGCTCCTGGTACTCCCGGCGCCAGTACGCGGCCATCAGAACACCGCCGAACAGGCCACCGAGGTGTGCAAAGTGCGCTATTCCGGGCTGGAGTCCGCCAACCCCTGAGATCAGCTCGAACAAGCCATACAGCAGCACGAATACCCAGGCCTTCATGGGAATGGGCGGAAACAACAGCACGATGATCCGGTTGGGAAAAAGAATGGCAAAAGCGGCCAGTACGCCGAACAGGGCGCCGGATGCGCCCAAGGTTGGGACCTTGTCGGTCAGCAAGCTGGCGACCACGAGCTGGGTTACGCCGGCTGTTGCCAGGCCGGCGCCGTAGAGCTCCGCGAACCGGAGGGAGCCTACTGCACGCTCCACTGGGCGGCCAAACATCCACAGGCCGAACATATTGGTGGCCAGATGCAGCGGATTTGCGTGCAGAAACGCACTGGTCAACAGTTGCCATGGCCGGAAATGCGGACCGACGGGCCAAAGCAGCAAGGCGGCAAGCTGGGTGTCGCCGAGCTGTGTTTCCAGGGCAAACGCCGCGAGATTCACAATCAGCAGAGTGTAGGTAAGCCGTGTCATGACTGGATTGGACACATCGCTCACGCCGCGTTGGCCCGGGCGGCCTCAAGGAAATTAGCTCACAGTTTAGGCCCCCGGGCTTTCGCGGCGTTGATCCAGGTCAAGCGATCACAGCGAAAATGTGTTGAAGAGCGTGCCTGGCCGGGACGTGCCGCGCCTCGTCGTAGGCGCCGGCGGGCCGTCAGTCCACCGGCTGCTCCGCCGCCGGGTCCCCAGTCGGGGGCTGGCTGGGCCGCCAGCCCCCGACTGAAAGCCGTGGCGAACGACGGCTTCCATGCCGCGAGATTCGCGCATCGAGTGTCCGCACCCTCAATACTCGTCGAAGTACCGCTGCAACTCCTCGAAGTTCGTCGTCTTGGTCAGTCCCAGCTGCAGCAGCAGGCGCGCCTTTTCCGGTTGCAGATCGTCACCGGAAAGTATGTTCGCCTCGCGGCGCCGCGGCGTGAATTGCACGCGGCCGCTGCGGGTGCGCGTGGTCATCACGAACATCACGCCCTTGGCCTGGGCCCGCTTGATCGCCTCGGTCTGCGAGGTGGTGGCGCTGCCGGCACCGGTACCGTCGATAACGATGCCCTTCACCCCATGCTCCACCATGGCGTCGATCAGATAGCCCGGCGTCTCCTCATAACCGTAGGCCACTTCCACCGCCGGCACCGACTTGTAATCGACCCCGGCGAACTCGGACAGATAAGTGTGCTTGCGCACCGGCTCACGGTAGAACACCACGCGGTCCGGATCGGCGAAGCCCAGCGCCCCGGCATTCGGCCCGCGGAAAGTCTGCACGCGGTAAGCGCTGGTCTTCATCACATCGCGCGCCGCGTTGATGTTCTGGTTCATGCAATGCAGCACGCCCTTGTCCCAGGCATCCTTCGACGCCGCCACGCGCACCGCGTTGTACAGGTTGAGCGGGCCGTCACCCGACAGGCCGCTCCACGGACGCTGCGAACCGACGAACACGATCGGCTTGTGCGTCTTCACCACCAGGTCCATGTAATACGCCACCTCGGTCATGGTGTTGGTGCCGTGCGTCACCACCACGCCGTCCACGCTCGGGTCCTGCGCCAGCTCGTTGAGCCGCTTCGCCACCATCTCCAGGTCCGCGAACGTCTCCGGGCCGGTGGGACGGTCCTCCGGCGGACGGAAGTCCTCGGTGGTGACGCGGGCCACATTGGCCAGCTCCGGCAGATCGTGGATCCAGTCTTCCGGGTTCACACGCGGCACACCCTTGCCGCCGTAGTTGGTGATGTTGAGGCGGGTGCTGGCGCGGCTGGCGATGGTGCCGCCCATCGACATCAGCACCACGTGCGGCAACGCCGCCGCATTCTTCGGCGCCGGTTCCATCGGGATCGACTGGGGGATCTCCGGCGGCACCACCGCCGCCATCGGGGCCGGGTCGGCAGCCAACGCCGGGACGGCGGCAGCCGCGGCCAGGACGCCGCCGAGCAGCAGGCGGAGGGAGCGCACAAACGTCACATCGAAGGTCTGCATGGCTGTCTGTTTCAGTATTCGTTGAACATCCGCTGAATCTCCTTGGGATCGGAGGTCTTGGTCAGCGCCAGGCGCAGCAGGATGCGCGACTTCTGCGCATTGAGGTTGTCGGCGGTGACCAGCCCCTTGCCCGCGGCCTTCTCGCTCAGCATCACGCGGCCGCTGCCCTTGCGGTCGCTCTGCACGAACACCACGCCTTTGGCCTGCCCGTCCTTGGTCGCATCGGGGAAGGTGTCTGCACTGTCATCGAGCACGATGCCCTTGGAGCCGGCGGCGACCAGCGCGTCGATCGGCGCGCGGTCCGCATCCTGGTAGGCGTAGACGATATCCACCTTGGGCAGCGTGGTGAGCTTGCTCACATCGAACTCGCTCTTCGCCGTGTGCCGCTTCAGCGACTTGCGGTAGAACACCACGCGGTCCGAGTCGGCATAGCCCAGCGGCCCCAGATCGCGGCTGACGAAGGTGTCGACGCGATAGGTATTGTTCTTGGTCACGTCGCGCGCCGCGTCGATCTCGTCATTGAGCAGCACCATCACGCCCTGCCCGCGCGCCTTGGGGTCGGCGGCCACGCGCACCGCGTTGTACAGGTTCATCGGCCCGTCGCGGCTGATCGCACTCCACGGGTGCATCGAGCCCACCACCACCACCGGCTTGTCGGACTTCACCACCAGATTCAGGTAATAGGCGGTCTCCTCCAGCATCGCGGTACCGTGCGTCACCACCGCGCCGGCGGCTTCCGGCCGCGCCAGCCATTCATTGATCGCCTTGGCCAGTTGCAGCTGTTGCTCCGTGTTGTGCAGATGCGGCGTGCCGACGTTGGAAATCTCCAGGTAGCTCATCCGGGCGATCGCCTTCAGCTCCGGCAACTCGTCGAGCAGCTCCTGCGGCTCCACCTTGCGGCCGTCGGTGTACTCCATCATCTTGTCGCGGTTGCTGGCGCGGCTCTGGATGGTGCCGCCGGTGGTGAACAGCTTCACCTGCGGCAGATCCGCCGCGGCGGCATTGAGGCTGAAGGCCAGCGCGCACAGCGCGGCCGGCAGGGTGAGCAGCAATCGGAATCGCGCCATGTCGTTCTATCGTTCCTTGGGCGGGGGTTCGGTCGGGGACGAAAGCCCCTTCTGTAGCCAGACGCCTGCGAAGCCCGAACCCCTACCTTTTTTCTTTGCGGAACAAGGCCGCGGCGGCTCACCTTGGGGACATGCCGCCGGCAAGAGGGCCTGTTTATTGCATAACCACGTGGCTGCGAAGCAGCCACGGATGCGGCCGCAGCCCCTGGCCGGAGCGCCGCTTCAATCCCTGCGGCTCATCCGGAGGCGTCTTGATCACTGCGTCAGACCTGTTTGAAACACCGCTGCGAAATACCACATTGGCATGCAAGCCTCTGCACGACCACGACAGCCGACAATAGCCTCATGCCCTTTGCAGGATCGAACGTCCCCCGCGTCGCCGGCCGCAAGCGGGAGGCCCGGCTTGGCTGAATCCGTGTTTGCGCAGGGCGCGCTACGCATCGCATCCGCGTGCCGCACCGGACGCATCGCCCAGATGCTGTTCGCGCTCTGCGCGGCGCTCGCTTGCCTGGCCGATGCCAAGGCCAACGTCGCCGCCGAAGAACCCCCACAGGCCGTTGCCTTCGACATCCCCGCCGGCCACCTGGCCGAAGCGCTGGAACGCTTCGGCGAACAAAGCGGCCTGCAGATCGTCTACGACACCGGCACGGTGGAGAACAGGAACAGCCCGCGCGTCGCCGGACCGATGCCGGCAGCGGACGCCATGGGCCGGCTCATCGCCAACTCCGGCCTGTCCTGGCGCTACGTCAACCACCGCACCATCGCCCTGTACGATCCCGCCAGGGCCCGCGAGCCTGCCGATGCGACACCCGCGCCGGGCGCCCCGGCAAAAAAAACCACGCCCGCGCGCAGCAGCGCCGCACGACTCAGTGAAATCGAAGTGATCGGACACGCGGCGCGCACCCCGGCGACCCAATCCAGCGACTTCGCCCTGGGCTTCGACAAGCCCCTGATCGAAACGCCGCGCACCATTTCGACCGTGAGCCGCGAGCAGCTCGACAACCAGGGCGTGACCACCGTCGAGGACATCCTGCGCGTCGTGCCCGGCACCTTCACCACCACGCGCTACGACCTGCAAGGCGGCGTCAACGTGCGCAGCTTCGCCTCCGACGCCTTCTACCGCGGCATGAAGCGGCTGACGCTGCAAGGGCACGCGCGCACCGATCTCAATGCGGTGGACTCCCTGGAAATCGTCGAGGGCCCGCCCTCGCCGATCTACGGCATGGGCGCCATGGGCGGCTACACCAACATGATGCCCAAGTCGGCCCGCGACCAGGCCGGCGCCTACCTGTCCGGACTGAAGGGCTTCGTCCAGGCCACCGCCGGCTCCTACGGCAAGACCGAGGCCCAGGCCGGCGTCGGCGCGCCCTATGAAGTGGCCGGCAGGACCGGCGGCTTCTACCTGTTCGGGCTGTTCGAGGACTCCGACGACTTCGTCGAGCAGGTCAAGGTCCGCCAGAAGATCCTGCAAGCCAGCACCACGCTCAACGATTTCGCCGGCCCCTTCCGCCTCGAAACCGGCGCGCAGTATTCCAACTCCATCACCTCCGGCTCCTACATGAACCGGGTGACCCAGGACCTGATCAGTACCGGCCGCTACGTGACCGGCATGCCGCTGGTGAATCTCGACGCCGACGGCGACGGCCGCATCGGCTACCTCGACACGCAGCGCAACTCTCCCGTATCCGGCGCCCTCGGCACCGGCAACCAGCCCCTGCTGCAATACTTCACCTGGCCCACCGATCCGGTCACCGGCAAACCCTATCCGGCCGGAAAATTCCCCACCATCGCCGGCATCCCGCAGACGATGTTGACCTATCTCAACGCCCATCCCGAAGCCGACCCCACCGGCCTGCTGCGCGCGCAGGGCGCGGGCGGCCCGCTGCCGATCTCGGGGCAGCTGCCGGCAGGCTTCGTGCTCGATCCGCGCAGCGTCGGCTACACCCGCATCGACTGGCACCGCAACGGCGCCTTCGAACGGCAGCAGGACGCCGGCCTGTGGCTGTACTACTTCGACCTGATCGACGACAAGGACCCGGACTTCACCCTGAAGAACCAGCTCTTCCTCGACAACCTGTCGCAGACCAAGGACTCCAACCTGCCCTACGGCGAATTCCTCGACACCCACGCACTGGAAGACAAGTTCACCATCGACCGCAGGATTCCCGCCGACCTGCTGCCGGGCTGGCTCGCCGTCAACTCGGTGGCTTCGGTGAACTACCGCCTGACCCGCGCCCGCCTCATCAACTCCGGCGACGACTTCGACTACCGCCAGGACGTGATGGGCGCCAACTCCGGACAGCTGGTACCGAATACCACCTTCTGGAACTGGGTCGAGAATCCCACCGTCGCCACCGGCGCGCCGCCCACCGTGTCGCGCTACAGTTCCTACGACGAGTTCGGCGTCGGCGCCATGCTCGACATCGACCTGCTGCGCAACACCAACCTGCTCGCCGGCGGCCGCTGGGACGGCTCCAACGCCAGCAGCACCGATTACGAACGCTTCAATGCCGTCACCGGCACCTCCGCCGCGCCCGGCGGCACCTCGCCGCAAAAGCACGCCGGCGGCTGGAGCTCGGGCCGTTCCTGGAGCCTGAGCCTGTCGCAGCGCCTGCCCTGGGGCCTGCACCCTTACGTCACGCTGGCGCACTCGGCCGATGTGCTCGACGACACCAACAACATGATGAACCCCGCCATCGTCACCGCGCCCGGCGGCTACATCGGCAACTCCAAACTCAAGGAAGCCGGCATCAAGGCGGGACTGCTCGGCGGCAAGCTGTTCATGAGCCTGTCGGCGTACCAGCAGGACCGCGCCGACCTGCAAGGCCCGATCAACCCCACCGGCCTGGTCTACCGTACCCAGACCAGGGCCAAGGGCCTGGAAGGCCAGTTCCACTGGAACCCGACGCGGGCCGCCGAGATCTACGGCTACGCCCTGTTCCAGAGTTCGAAATATGTCTACAACAGCCAGGAGATGGTCGAACTCAACGCCCGCCAGCTCGGCTTCAAGGACGTGGTCGACCCGGCGACCGGCAAGGTCATCTATCCCGCCGAGGCCTTCCTCTACGGCGGGCGCACCTGGCTCAGCATTCCCTCGTCGCTGCTCCAGCAATACGAAAAGCGCACCGGCGATCCGGAAAAACAGTTCGGCCTCAACGGCAGCTATGCCCTCGGCGACGGCTTCACCGTGCGCCTCGGCGGCGTCTACCTGTCTTCCGCCTACCTCGACCGCACCCAGACCATCGTCCTGCCCCATTCCCTGGTGATCAACACCGGCGTGAGCTGGGACAAGCAACGCTGGCACCTCCGGCTCAACGGCTACAACATCAACAACAAGCTGTACTTCCGCGCCCGCAACAACGACTCCACCGACAACACCGCCACCGTCATGCCGGGCCAGACCTACCAGTTCACCGCCAAGCTCGATTTCTGAAGCCAGCCACGGCTGCCATCGGCCGGCACCCCCGTCCGCATGCCCCACCCGCCCACGTAGGGTGGCGGCGCCCGCGCGCGTCTTGAAGGGGAGACGCAGGTGATCGCGGGCGCCGGCCCGTCGACCCTCCCATCGAACGGCCGCGCCGACGGCAAAGCGAGACACGTTGAACGCATACCCCAGGGACAGGATGGCTTCGGCCTGCACGCGGCTCGCCGCCGGACTCACCAGCGCCCTGCTGCTGGGCCTCGCCGCATCCGCGCCGGCCAGCGCCGCCGGCAAGGCGCACCGCTTCCACATCGAGGAAGCGAGCATCGAGGACGTGCAGCACGCCATCCAGTCCGGTGAGACCACCTGCGAAGGCGTAGTGCAGGCCTATATCGACCGCGCCAAGGCCTACAACGGCATGTGCACCAGCCTGGTGACGCAGGATGGCGCACCGGTCTCGCCCGGCCCGGGCGCGGTGCGCGCGGGCGCCCCGCTGAAATTTCCCACGGACACCGTCGCCGCCTCCACCCTGCTGCCGGACCTCGACCAGTACAAGGGCCTGCCGCTGGAATACGGCCACATGGGCAACAGCCAGTCCGATCCCGCCGTGCAGTTGCAATACGGCATGCTGGTCGGCCATCCGCACGCCGGGCAGGTCAACGCCCTCAGCACCCTCAACATCCGCGGCGAACGCTCCGAATCCTGCCCGATGGATTGCGACGCCGCCCCGGGCACCGACGCCCTGCCGGCCCACTGCCCGGCCGAGTGCGAAGCCCTGCGCCAGCAGCCCGACGCCCTCGAAACCGCGGCGGCGATGGACAAGAAATACGGCCGCCATCCGGACCTGAAGAAGCTGCCGATGTACTGCGCCGCCATGTCCTTCAAGGACGTCTACGACACCAGGGACATGCGCTCCACCGGCGGCGGCGACGTCAAGTACGCCATGGACGTGCCCAAGGAAGACTCCACCATCGTCGCCGAACTGCGCGCCAAGGGCGCCATCATCTACGCCAAGGCCAACCTCGACGAATACAACGCCGGCAGCGGCGATCCGGGCGGCGCTGCCAAGGTCTTGCTGCACGCCTACGGCGCCGGCGCGCGCAGCACCTGGGGCGGCATGGTCTGCAACCCCTACGACACCGCGCGCGAAACCGGCGGCTCCAGCGCCGGCTCCGCCGCCGGCGTCGGCGCCAACCTCGCCGAATGCTCCATCTGCGAAGAGACCGGCGGCTCCTGCCGCCAGCCCGCCTGGCGCAACGGCGTGGTCGGCCTCGTCACCACCAAGGGCCTGCTGCCCTACGGCGGCGCCATCGGCGCCGATCCCTACCTCGACCGCGCCGGCATCCAGTGCCGCACCGTGCGCGACACCGCCATCGTGCTCGACGCCGTGCGCGATCCGCAGCGCGGCTACTTCGATCCGCGCGACATCTACAGCGCCCTGCCCAACGGCCTGATCTCGAAAGAGCCCTACGCCAAATTCACCGAGGCCAACCTCAAGGCCGGCAAGAAGCCGCTGGCCGGCATGCGCATCGGCATCGTGCGCGAATACATGGTCAAGCACAGCGCCAACGACAAGGCCATCAGCGACCAGATCGACGCCGAGATCAAGAAGGTGCTGCGCGACCAGCTCGGCGCCGAACTGGTCGAGTCCCACGACCCGCTGTACCCGGACGATCCCACCGTCCCCAACATGAGCTACACCTTCCAGCAGGCCATGGCCGAGATCCTGCCCCTGCACATGCCGGAGTACGTGCAGAAGAAGAACGCCGACGGCGCCCTCAGCTTCGCCGTGCAGGGCTATGACGTGGCCAACCGCGACTACGCGGTGAAAGTCGCCGAAGGCCAGGCCCCGCTGTCCGACAAGCTCAACCTGCGCACCATCACCAGCTCGCCGCCCACCTTCAGCTTCGCCTTCGACTTCGCCGACTACCTCGTCCGCCGCGGCGACGCGCGGGTGAACGACTGGGCCAGCCTCAACGCCAACGCCACCTACTTCTCCGAACGGCGCACCGTCGCCATGAAGAACTGGGAAGACCGCACCGACCTCGCCTCCGCCGGCATCAACCAGCGCGTCAAGATGCGCGACGCCATGCGCATGGTGATCCTCAAGGTCATGCGCGAGAACAAGCTCGACGTGCTGGTGAACCCCACCACCACCATCCCGCCGGCCCTGATCGGCCACGCCGCGCAGCCCGTGGTCAACAATCGCCCGGTCGGCCGCTTCCCCACCAGCGCCGACCTCGGCATCCCCGAACTCACCGTCCCCGCCGGCTTCAACTCCGTCATCTATGAGCCCAGCTTCACCCTCAACAAGTCCAAGGATGCCTACGTCGAACTCGCCAACGAAACCCAGCCCTCCACCATGGCCGAACCCATGCCCGTCGGCCTCTCCTTCTGGGGCGGCCCCGGCGACGAACCCATATTGTTCAAGGTGGCTTCCGCCTACGAAGCCGCCACCCACCACCGCAAACCGCCACCCGACTTCGGCCCGGTGAACAAATAGTCCCAAGACGCAAATCGCAAGACGGAATAAACGCAGCGCATTGCGCCGGATGAGCACTCATCCGGCGCAATAAAACGTTCCACCCTGCCCCCACTCTCACTCCGATCGCCCGGCCTCGTCCATCTGCACCGTCAACTCGCCGAGCGCCTGCCTGACCGACTCGACGTAAGCACCGAAATCCTCTCCGGGATTGACCGGCGCACCCTCCCGGATCACCGCATCCGAAAGAACGATCCCCGGCGCTGTCGGCGCCATGCGCATCTTCAAGGCACCCGCCACCTGCCGCAACTGCTCGGCGCATTTGCCGCCGCCGTGCCCGCCGTAGCTGACGATTGCGGCGGGCTTGCCGCGCCACTCCCGGTGCAGGTGATCCAGCGCATTCTTCAGCGGCGCCGGATAACCCCAGTTGTATTGCGGCGTCACGAAGACAACGGCCGCCGCGCCCGCCACCTTCTCGCTCCACGCCCGCGTATGCGGTTGGGCGTATACGCCCTTGGCGGGAATCCCCGGCTCATCGTGCATCGGCAGCGGCCAGTCCATCAGGTCCACCACTTCATAGGCATGGCCAGTACAGGACCGTCCGATGTCCGCGACCCACGCGGCTATCTTCGGGCAGATCCGGCCGGCCCGGGTACTGCCCATGATCAGAAGCACCGTCGGCTTGCGTTCCATGACACCCTCATTTACATGTAAGATACATGCAATATACGCAGGCCATCCGGACAAGTAAAGCATGCACAATACACGCAATATCGACACCCTGGCGTTTGCCCTGATCGACCTCGTCAGCTGCATGAACAGCCCGCGCCAGGATGACGTCCTGCTGCGCGAGGCTGGTGTCGCCCTCGACCGCGCCCTGTTCCCGCTCCTGGTCCGCGTCGGCGCCGCCGCTTCGATTGGCGTCGCCGAACTGGCCGAGCAGGTGGGCCGCGATCCATCCACCGTCAGCCGCCAGATAGCGAAGCTCGAAGAACTCGGCCTGGTCGCCCGCCAGCCGGGCCGGGAGGACATGCGGATCAGGGAAGCAACGATCACCAAAGCCGGCGCCCGCACCATCCACGCCATCACCACCGCCCGCAGGCTGCTCCTGGATCAACTGCTCAACGGTTGGACCAATGAGGAGCGCGAGCAACTTCCCAGACTGCTGCGCAAGTTCGCGGACGCGATGAAGGACCGGCAAAAGATCGAGTTCGCGAAAGAAGACTCCGACGCGATTTCCACCGCAACCGCTTCAGCGAACAGCGGCCTGCGTGGCCGCCGGAAAACCAGGACCGCGCCGTTCCCCGGCAGAGCCCGTAGCCCAAGGGCGCAATAAGCCTGTCCCGAGTGCGTTGCGAAGCAACGTGTATCGAGGGGCGAAGCGCATTGCGCCGGATGAACGCTCAACCCATTGACGCGATCTATTAGCACTGCACGCACACCAAACTGGCTCAACACAAGAAGCCTCCTCCGGATTTTGGTTAAAGTGGCCAAAGAGGCAACCAAACACAGCATCTGATCTTCGGAGCGCCCCGTTAACCTGCCCCTCCCGAAGCACCCGACCGGCGCACTGGTCACCACCGTCCTGGCATCGAGCCTCGCCTTCATCGACAGCTCGGTCGTCAACGTCGGCCTGCGCGCCATCGGCGACAGCCTGCACAGCGACGCATCCGGCCTGGACTGGACCATCAATGCCTACCTGCTACCCCTCAGCGCCCTGCTCCTGACCGGCGGCGCCCTCGGCGACCAGCTCGGCCGCCGCTTCATGCTCGTCACCGGCATCTCGATTTTCGCCGTGGCCTCGCTGATCTGCGCCATGGCGCCGAACCTGGCATGGCTGCTCGTGGGCAGGGGCGGACAAGGTCTCGGCGCCGCCATCCTGATGCCCAACAGCCTGGCCGTCCTCAGCGACACCTTCCAGGGCGAAGCGCGCGGCAAAGCCGTAGGGTTCTGGGCGTCCGCGGGCGCCGGCGCTTCGGCAATCGGCCCCCTGCTCGGCGGCTTCCTCATCGACCACTTCGGCTGGCGCTCCATCTTCATCATCAACCTGCCGCTGGCCGCCGCGGCCATCATCGGCGCCCTGATCTTCGTCCCCGCCAACCGGCACAAGGGCGCTGTGACGCTTGATGCCGGCGGCGCCCTCATCGTCACACTCGGCCTGTTCTGCCTGACCTGGGGCATCATCCTCGCCAGTGTCCCCGGCAACCGGGGCTTCACCTCCGCCATCACCATCGGCCTCGGCCTGGCGGCCATGGCCGGCTTCCTGTTGCTGGAACGCAGGCTGGGCAACCGCGCCATGATGCCGCTGGCCCTGTTCTCGTCCTATGAATTCGCCGGGCTGACCGCGCTCACCTTCCTGCTCTACGCGGCGATGGGCAGCCTGTTCATGATCATCCCCTTCATCCTCATCGGGCTGGGTGGATACGATGCCACCGCCGCCGGCGCCGCCTTGCTGCCCCTTCCCGTCATCCTCGGCATCGCCTCGCCGACATTCGGCCGCCTTGCGGGAAGAATCGGCGCGCGCCCCCTGCTCATCGGAGGACCGCTCGTGGCGGCGGCGGGAACGCTGCTGCTGCTGCGGATCGGCCCGCAACCCGGATACCTCGCCACCGTCGCTCCCGGCCTCATCGTCATCGCCATCGGCATGTCCTGCGCCGTGGCGCCGTTGACCACGGCGGTGCTCTCATCCGTCGATCAGACGCATACCGGAGTCGCTTCCGGCCTCAACAGCGCCGTGGCCAGAACCGGCAGCCTGCTCGCCATCGCCATGCTGTCCGGCGTACTCGCCGCGCAAGGCGCCGAACTCCTGTCGGCCTTCCACGCCGCACTCATCAGCATCGCCGCGGCCTGCGCCCTCTCCGGCTGCTGCGCCCTGATCCTGCGCAAAGGCGGGGCCTGAGAAGCACACCGGCCTTCCCCGCATGCCCTCCCGTTAAAGCCCCCCTCCAGCCGCTGACCACCGTTCGACCTACCTTTCATCAGAATCACGCGCGTTCGCTGTCGAAAAAAGCGCCCCGCCATGGCCTTTCGAGTGGCCAAGGCTCCATATTCTCCAAAATGTCCCGGAACAACCGCGCGCGCCAGCGCGTCTCTGGCGGGTTCCAATGACGACCATCCTGGATCGAACAGGATGGTGCACAGGAAGAGAGGAAGGTGAGGCGAAATCCGGTGTTTGTACAGTCGCTGGCAGCGATGCTGATCGGCCTGGGCATGCTGGTGATGCTTGGCTGGATCGGTCATATCGCGCCGCTGACGACAGTCCTTCCTGGCTTGGCGGCCATGGTGTTCAACACCGCACTGAGCTTCAGCCTGCTCGGCTGCGCGCTCTTTCTCCACGCATCGGCAGCGGCGAAACAGCGGCCCGAACGCGCTTCCCTCTATTGCGCCGGGCCGGTTCTGCTGCTGGCGCTGGCCAACCTGGCGCAGATCGTGAGCGGCAACAAACTCGGCATCAACTTTCCCGCCTTTCACGCCTGGAATGCCACCGGCAACGCTTCGCCCGGGCAGATGTCGCCCGCCACCACGATAGCCCTCATCCTTGCCAGCACCTCGGTGCTCATGCTGCGCCTGGGCCGGCGCCGCCCTTACTTCGCCATCGCGCGAACCCTGATCGCCGTAGTGTTCGCCATCGGTCTGACCACCGTATTCGGCTACGCCATGAAGCTGGAGCCGCTGTACAGCTGGTATCCGATGGCGCAAATGGCCCTGCACACCGCGATCGGCACGATCATCCTGGCGAGCGCATTGTGGCTGGCATGGTCCGAGCCGTTGGTGAGCCGCACCGAAGCGCGGCACATCGTCATCGTGGGGACCACCGCGCTGGTCATCGTGGCGCTGCTTTCGGCGGCCACCGGCCTCTGGGTCCTGCGCAAGGAAGGCAGCGAAGCCCTGCAACGCAACCTGCAGGCGGCGCAAACGGCCAGAGCCGACCTGTTGACGCTGGCCCTGGAGCAGCGCAGCGTACGCGCCGCCGTGATCGGCACCCAGACCTCGCTGCCACAACGCATGCGCGCACTGGCCGCAAACCCGGCCGACAAGCAGAGTCGTCTGGCGCTGCAGAGCGAACTCGACAATATCGCGCAATTCGGATTCGACAGCATCGAACTGCGCTCGGTCGATGGCGCCCGGATTGCATCGGTAGGCGCGCCGGTTCCCGCGAACCAGATCGAATTGCCGGCAAAGGTCTCCGCCAAGGGCAAAGCCAGCCTGGCCTGGGACAACGGCCTGGCCTTGCGCAACCGCATGCAACTGCGCGACGCGCGGGGCGTGGTCGGCGAGATCGTGGCCGAGCAGCGCCTTCCCATGCTGCAGAAAATGCTCCAGCCCACCGCCGAACCGGGACGCAGCGGCATCCTCGCCGTGTGCGGAATCGCCAGCGGCGGAGCAGCCTGTATAGCCATCGACGGCAATACGCAGCCCTACTGGCTGAAGGACCGCAGCGCTGCCGAAATCCATGTCATCCAGGCCGCGATGAGTGGAACGACAGGCACCGATCGCATCCCCGGCGATCAGGGGCGCCCGGACATGCTTGCCTATGGCCCGGTCGGCGGCACCGGCCTGATCTCCCTGGTACGCCTGGATGCCGGTGACCTTTACGGACCGGTCCGTCGTGGTTTGCTATGGGGTTTTTCCGTCGTCGGACTGCTGGTGATCGCCACCGTGGCCTGGCTGCGCGGACGCGTGCGCGCCATGGCGCAACGCCTGGTCGCCACCGAAGGCCGCTACAAGACCGTGGTCGAATCCCTGCATGAAGGCCTGGTGCTGCAGGACTCCCAATCGCGGATCCTGGCATCGAATCCGGCGGCGGCACGGATTCTGGGGCTGGCCCCGGACGAACTCAACGGTCGCAGCTTGCTGGATCCGCATTGGCAGGCCACCCACGAAGACGGCAGCGCCTGGACCGCCGAAGACCACCCCGCGATGCGCACCTTGCGCACCGGCGTGGCGGAGAACGGCGTGATCATGGGCCTGCGCGGAACCGATGGGCGTTTGCGCTGGATCAGCGTCAACACGGCCCCGATCCCGAGCGGAAAAGCCGGCAAAGAGCGCGCCGTGATCACCTCCTTTACCGACATCACCGAGAAGCGCGCCGCGGAGCAGCATGCGCGCCAGCTCGACCAGCGCTTCCGCATGATCGTGGAAAACGTCGCCGACTACGCCATCTTCATGCTGGGCGTGGACGGCAACATCGTCTCCTGGAACCGCGGCGCCATGCTGATCAAGGGCTACCAGGCCGAGGAAATCATCGGGCGCCACTTCTCCGTGTTCTACCCGGAAGAAGACCAGCGCGCCGGCAAGACGGCACGCGAGCTCGAAATCGCCGGCAGCACCGGCCGGTTCGAGGAAGAAGGCTGGCGCCTGCGCAAGGGCGGCGAGCGCTTCTGGGCACACGTGGTGATCAACGCGGTGCGCGACGAACAGGGCAGGCTGATCGGCTTTGCCAAGATTTCACGGGACCTGAGCGAACGCCGCCGTGCGGAGCAGCAGCTCGCACGCGCCAATATCCTGCGCGAAGCGATCCTCGAAGCGTCGCCGTTCTCCATCATCTCCACCGACTCGGCCGGGCTGATCACGGCAGTCAATCCCGCCGCCGAACGCATGCTCTGGTACAAGGCCGTGGAACTGGTCGGCAAGGCGACTCCCGCCCTGATTCATGACAAGGAAGAAATCGCGGCCCGCGCCGCCGAACTGTCCAGCGAATTGGGCAAGACCATCGAAACGGGCTTCGAGATCTTCGCCCACAAGGCGCGCTTCGGCGTCACCGAGGAGCACGAGTGGACCTACGTGCGCAAGGACGGCTCGCGCTTCCCCGTGAACCTGGCCGTCACCGCCTTGCGCGACGAACACGGAGTCATCACCGGCTTCGTCGGCATTGCCTATGACATCACCGAACGCAAGCGGCGCGAAGAGTACGCGCAGCATGTTGCCCATCACGATTTCCTCACCGGACTGCCGAACCGGATGCTGCTGCAGGACCGCATGCAGAGCGCGATACAGCGCGCCAGGCGCGAACGCAGCAAAGTCGCCGCCCTGATGATCGACCTCGACCACTTCAAGCGCGTCAACGACTCGCTGGGCCACCACGTCGGCGACCAGATCCTGAAGGCCATAGCGGAGCGCATCCTGGCCTGCGTGCGCGGCACCGACACCGTGGCGCGAATGGGCGGGGACGAGTTCGCGGTGCTGCTGGGAGGCGTCAGGGACGATGCGGACATCGAGCGGGTCGCAAAGAACCTGGTCGAGCGCATTTCCGCGCCGATCCGGGTGGGCGAGCATGAATTGTTCGTCACGCCCAGCATCGGCATCAGCCGCTACCCGGAGGACGGCGAGGACCTGCAACTCCTGCTGATGAACGCGGACAGCGCCATGTACCGGGCCAAGGCCGAAGGCCGGCATGCCTACCGGCTGTTCAGCCGCGACATGGAAGTCGCCGCCAGACACAAGATGAACCTCGAGGGGGAAATGCGTGCCGGCCTCAAGACCGGGCAATTCAAGCTGCACTACCAGCCCCAGGTCAGCCTGATCAACGGCGAGGTCATCGGCATGGAGGCCCTGCTGCGCTGGAACAACCCGCAGCGCGGCATGGTGCCGCCGGCCGATTTCATCCCCGTGGCCGAGGAAAGCGGGCTGATCGTGGAAATCGGGGACTGGGTGCTGGAGACAGCCTGCCGCGAGGCGAAGGAACTGCAGCGGCGCACCGGGAAACCCCTGAAGCTGGCGGTGAACCTCTCCCCGCGGCAGTTCCGGCAGAGAAACCTGCTCGATGCGGTGCAGTCGACGCTGCAACGCAGCGGCCTTGCTCCCGAACACCTGGAACTGGAAATCACCGAAGGGATCCTGATGGACCACACCACCGAGACGGTGGAACGCCTGACCCAGTTGCGCGCCATGGGCCTGTCGATCGCCGTGGACGACTTCGGCGTCGGCTTCTCCAGCCTGTCCTACATCACCAAGTTCCCCATCAGCACGCTCAAGATCGACCGCGTATTCATCAGCAAACTGCCGGACAGCGCGAGCGACGGCGCCGTGACGCAGGCGATCATCGCCTTGGCGCACAGCCTGCACATCAACGTAGTGGCCGAAGGCGTGGAAACGACCGAACAGCTCGACTACCTGCGCAACGGCGACTGCGACACCGCGCAGGGCTACCACCTCGGCAAGCCGGTGTCCCAGGAGCAGTTCAGCGTACAGGGCTACCACTTCAGCAAGGCCGTCTCGATGGAAGCCTTCAAGAAGGAATTCGACCAACTGCAGCGCCGGGGACGCAGCGGCCTCATCGCCTGAGCATCGGCGGCATTGAATGGGGATGCAACCGCGCGTATCGTAACCACGGCGGGCACGCTGCGCCTCACCTGCTTGTGACGCCCATCCCAGGCTTGCAACTTTCGCCGTGCGTTGATGCCGAAATATCGGTGGACCCGATTCCCCGCGCCGCGAGTACGTCATCGACTCCGGCCCCAGGTGGTTCATCCTGACGGAGGAGTGACATGAAACCCGCAAAGAACACAATCTGCCTTTGGTACGATGGCGATGCCGAGGATGCGGCGCGGTTTTACGCCAAAACCTTTCCCGATTCCTCCGTCGGCGCGGTGCATCGTGCACCGGGCGACTTTCCATCGGGGAAGAAGGGGGACGTGCTGACCGTCGAGTTCACCGTGATGGGCATACCCTGCATCGGGCTCAACGGCGGAGCCGCGTTCAAGCACAGCGAAGCGTTCTCGTTTCAGGTCGCAACGGATGACCAGGCCGAAACCGATCGCTACTGGAACGCGATCGTCGGCAACGGCGGCCAGGAAAGCGCGTGCGGCTGGTGCAAGGACAAATGGGGACTGTCCTGGCAGATTTCACCCGTCGTCCTGACGCAAGCGGTGACCGATCCCGATCCCGCCGTCGCCAGGCGCGCATTCGATGCGATGATGCGGATGAAAAAGATCGACATCGCCGCAATCGAGGCGGCGATCCGCGGTTGAGACTGCGTCGTCGAAATCACTGCAAAGTGGGACCACCTCACCTCAGGTAGTCGCCACCAGCAACTCTTCCGTATTGTCGGGCGGACGCAGTCCATCCGTCCTGCCGGCGAAGTAGCGCTCGGCAATCGCCGCGGTCGATACATGCCGGACTTCCCTGAAGCCTGCCTCGCGCCCCAGCGCCAGCATCTCCTCCGGCCGGAAGAAACTGAGGAAGGGCGTGCCATTCGCCTTCGCTCCCGCGATCGCCCGCTCGATACCGGGTCGTACTTCCGGGTCCGCCATCTCCACCGGCAGCAGGAACGACATGGCCAGCGTGGAGCCCGGCGCGAGCGCCGCCACCTGCCGCAGCGTCGCCATGATCGCCTCCAGGGTCAGGTACATGCTGACGCCGGTGGACGCCACCACCGCCGGCCGCCCGGAGTCGAAGCCCGACGCCGTCAGCCGCTCCCACCATCCATCGCCCGCCTCGAAGTCCACCGGCACCAGCCGCAGGTACGCGGGAACCCCAAGGCCGACGTCGATCAATCGCTGTCGCTTCCACGCCTGCGGGCCGGGCTCATCGATCTCGAACACCGTCAGGCGCGAGGCAAGCTCCGCCCGCCGCTGGGCAAAGGTATCTAGCCCCGCGCCGAGAATGACGTACTGCCCCACGCCCCGCCCCGCCTGCTCCACCACCAGGTCCTCGATGAAACGCGCACGGCCCACGATGGAGGCGCGGAAAGCCTGCGTGAACGGCCCCATGTCCGGCCGCTTGCGCCATCCCGCATCCGGCGCCACCAGCTTCAAGCCGACTTCGTCCTCGAGCACATGCGGCGGCGCATCGGCCAGCACATGCAGCGCCCGCCACAAGGCAACCCGCACCGCCGTGTCCTCCGGCGCCACCGCGTTCCTGTCGGCCATGACGTTCTCCTTCCTGGTTCCGGCTGCCATTCAGTCTACCCAAAACGACATCAGCCACCCTTGGCACCTTCACGCCAAGGGTGGCTGACTTGAACATCTCCGGCAAAACTACTCCCTCAACCCCGAGGGAGTCGTCCGCTACTCAGGCAAGATCGAACCGATCCAGGTTCATCACCTTGCCCCAGGCCGCCACGAAGTCCTTGACGAAGGTCTCCTTGGCATCGTCGCTGGCATACACCTCGGCGATGGCGCGCAGCTGCGAGTTCGAGCCGAAGACCAGATCGACACGCGAGGCGGTCCACTTCACCGCGCCGGTCGCGCGATCGCGTCCTTCGTACTCGCCTTCCGTGGAAGACGGATGCCACTGCGTCCGCATGTCGAGCAGGTTGACGAAGAAATCATTGGTCAGCGCGCCCGGCCGCTGCGTGAAGACACCCAGCTTGCTGCCCTTGAAGTTGATGTTCAGCGCGCGCAGGCCGCCGACCAGCACCGTCATCTCCGGCGCCGTCAGCTTCAATAATTGCGCCCGGTCCACCAGCAGCTCCTCCGCCGGGCTCTGCTGCCCTGCGCGCAGGTAGTTGCGGAAGCCATCGGCAACCGGCTCCAGGTAGGCGAACGACTCCACATCGGTCTGCGCCTGGCTGGCATCCGTGCGGCCCGGCGAGAACGGCACCTTCACCACGTGCCCGGCCTTCCTCGCCGCTTCCTCCACCGCCGCGCAGCCGCCCAGCACGATCACGTCGGCCAGCGAGACCTTCTTGCCGCCGGCATTGAACGCCGCCTGCACCGCTTCCAGCTTCTGCAAGGCCGCCGCCAGTTCGGCCGGCTGGTTCACTTCCCAATCCTTCTGCGGCGCGAGACGGATGCGCGCGCCATTGGCGCCGCCGCGCATATCGGAACCGCGGAACGAAGCCGCCGCGGCCCAGGCCGTGCCGACCAGCTGGGACGTCGTGAGTCCCGCGGCAAGGATCTTCGCCTTCAGCGCGGTGATGTCCGCCTCGCCGATCAGCGCATGATCCACCACCGGCAACGGATCCTGCCACAGCAGTTCTTCCTTCGGCACCAGCGGTCCCAGGTATCGCGCAATCGGCCCCATGTCGCGGTGCGTCAGCTTGTACCAGGCCCGCGCGAACGCGTCGGCCAGGGCCTGCGGATTCTCATGGAAGCGCTTGGAGATCGGCCCGTAGATCGGGTCCATCCGCAAGGCCAGGTCCGAGGTCAGCATGAACGGCGCCTGCCGCTTGGACGGATTGTGCGCATCGGGAATCGAGCCCGCCCCGGCGCCGCCCTTCGCGGTCCACTGGTGCGCGCCGGCCGGGCTCTTGGTCAGCTCCCACTCGTAGCCGAACAACGCGTCGAAGAACCCATTGCCCCACTTCACCGGCGTCGTGGTCCACGCGCCCTCCAGGCCGCTGGAAATGGTGTGCTCGCCCTTGCCGCTGCCGAAACTGTTCTTCCAGCCGAAGCCCTGCTCCTCGATGCTCGCGCCCTCCGGCTCGGGGCCGACGTACTTGCCGGGATCCGCCGCGCCATGGCACTTGCCGAAGGTATGGCCGCCCGCAATGAGCGCCACCGTCTCCTCGTCGTTCATCGCCATGCGGCCGAAGGTTTCGCGGATGTCGCGCGCCGAAGCCAGCGGGTCCGGATTGCCGTTGGGGCCCTCCGGATTGACGTAGATCAGGCCCATCTGCACCGCACCCAGCGGATTCTCCAGGCTGCGGTCGCCGCTATAGCGCTCGTCGCCCAACCACTTGCCTTCGGGGCCCCAGTAGATATCCTCCTGCGGCTCCCACACGTCCGCACGGCCGCCGGCATAGCCGAAGGTCTTGAAGCCCATCGACTCCAGCGCCACATTGCCGGTGAGGATCATCAGGTCGGCCCAGGAAATCTTGCGGCCGTACTTCTGCTTGATCGGCCACAGCAGGCGGCGCGCCTTGTCCAGGCTCACGTTGTCCGGCCAGCTGTTGAGCGGCGAGAAGCGCTGCGTGCCGTA
Organism: Nevskia soli DSM 19509; assembly: GCF_000711955.1. GTDB lineage: Bacteria > Pseudomonadota > Gammaproteobacteria > Nevskiales > Nevskiaceae > Nevskia > Nevskia soli. The sequence goes on along the minus strand of NZ_JONR01000008.1, from coordinate 169,611 downwards.
GCCCGCCCCGCCGCGCCCGTCGCCCACACGGTAGGTGCCCGCGCTGTGCCAGGCCATGCGGATGAAGAACGGCCCATAGTGCCCGAAGTCCGCCGGCCACCAGTCCTGCGAATCCGTCATCAGGGCCTGGAGATCCTTGATCACCGCGTCCAGGTCGAGGCTCTTGAATTCAGCGGCATAGTCGAAATCCTTGTCCATCGGATCGGACAAGGAGGAATTCTGGTGCAGCACCTTCAGGTTGAGCTGGTTCGGCCACCAGCCCGCATTGGTCTGGGCCCCGGCCAACGAGTGTTTACGGCCGCCGCCCGTAACCGGGCACTTGGATTCTGCAGACATGATTCCTCCGCTTGTCAGATGATGTGAAAGTCGGCCAACCTTAACGCCTGCGTCCGGACTTAGAAAATCGTTTTGTCCTGGGCTGTTCATAGATTACGCCTATGAAGTTGCTTGCGCGCGAGAGCGCCGCTGCCCGTTGGCCACCGCATCTCATGACCGAACAGATGCCCGGGGACAATACCGGTCGGTCCATTGAACGCCTGGGCAAGATAAAAGATCATGACTCCGGCGACGAGGCATCCCGAGTCCGCCGCATCTCGCACTGAATTGCAGGTCAACGTGAAGCCTTGATGAAATCGACAAACGCGCGCAGCGGCGCCGGCAGCAGGCGCCGCCCGGAGTAGTAAAGGAAGGGCCCCGAGAAGCGCGGCCACCAGGGCTCGAGGATCGGTTCCAGCGCACCGCTGTCCAGGTGCGGACGCAGCCAGTCCTCGAACAGGTAGACGACTCCGGTGCCGGCGACCGCCGCATCCACCACGAGATCGGTCGCCGCCCCCACCTGCACGATCAGGGGACCGCCCGGATCGATCCGCACCACCTTGCCATCGCGCTCGAACTCCCACTCCGTCATCGCCCCGCTGCTGAAACGCCCGCGCAGGCAGGCATGGCGCAGCAGGTCGCGCGGATGCTTCGGCCGGCCGTGACGCTCAAGATAAGCAGGCGCAGCCGCCGCCGCGAAACGTTGCCAGCGCGGCCCCACCGGGATCGCGATCATGTCCTGCTCCAGCCGTTCCTCGTAGCGGATGCCGGCATCGCAGCCGGACGCCACGATATCGACAAAGCTGTCGTCCGCAATCACCTCCAGCACGATCTCCGGGCAAGCCGCGAGGAAGGCCGGAACGATCGCCGGCAACGCCAGCCGCGCCGCGCTGACCGGAACATTCAGCCGCAAGGTGCCCACGGGCCGGTCGCGGAAGCCGTTGACCACGTCGACCGCCGCTTCCACTTCGATCAGCGCCGGACCCAGCCGCTCCAGCAGCCGCTGCCCCGCCTCTGTCGGCACCACGCTGCGCGTGGTGCGATGGAGCAGCCGCACCCCCAGCTCGGTTTCCAGCCGCCGCACCGACTCGCTGAGCCGCGAAGCGCTGCTGCCGCTCAGGCGCGCGCCTTCGCGGAAGCCCTTGGCGCGCGCCACCGCGACAAAGGCATTGAGGTCGTTGAGGTCAATCTGCATTGTTCGCCATTCCGCACAGCCTGTGCGCTTTATACCGGATTATCGAACGAGCGGACAGCGCTTACGATGCCCCCACGTTTCAAGGAGATTCACCATGTCCAGCATCGAAGTCATGTCCGGTAAAGATAAGGCCGCCACCTTCCGCCTCGGCGGCCACACCGTGCTGCGCCTCGGCTACGGCGCCATGCAGCTCGCCGGCCCCGGCGTCTTCGGCCCACCCAGGGACCGCAAGGAAGCGCTCGCCGTACTGCGCGAGGCCGTCGCCGCCGGCGTCGACCACATCGACACCAGCGACTTCTACGGCCCCCACGTCACCAACCAGATCATCCGCGAAGCACTGCACCCCTACCCGAAGGATCTGCTCCTCGTCACCAAGATCGGCGCCCGCCGCGGCGCGGACGGCTCCTGGATCCCCGCCTTCTCACCCGCCGAGCTGACCCAGGCGGTCCACGACAACCTGCGCAACCTCGGCCTCGACGTCCTGGACGTGGTCAACCTGCGCGCCATGTTCGACATCCACGGCCCCGCCGAAGGCTCGATCGAAGCCCCGCTGACCGCGCTGGCCGAGCTCCAGCAAAAAGGACTGGTGCGCCACATCGGCCTGAGCAACGTCACCCCCGCCCAGATCGCCGAAGGCCGCAAGATCGCCCCCATCGTCTGCGTGCAGAACCAGTACAACCTCGCCCACCGGGACGACGACGCCCTCATCGACAAACTCGCCAAGGAAGGCACCGCCTACGTACCGTTCTTCCCCCTCGGCGGCTTCTCGCCGTTGCAGTCATCCACGCTATCGGATGTCGCAACCCGCCTCGGCGCCCCCCCCATGCAGGTCGCCCTCGCCTGGCTGCTGCACCGCGCCCCCAACATCCTGCTCATCCCCGGCACCTCGTCCGTCGCCCACCTGCGCGAGAACCTCGCCGCTGCGGAACTGAAACTGTCACCGGAAATCCTGGCGGAGCTGGACCAGATCGGCGCATAAGCCGGATCCGCCATAAAAAAGCCCGTCTCCGTTTCGAAACGGAGACGGGCCTTGTTCGCTCAAGGGCATCGCCTGCCTTCAGCAAAAACTCGAGTCGAATCGTCACCCCGGCGAACGCCGGGATCCAGTGCCTTGATTGCTCCGGCCTTCGCCGAAACGACGATTCCCGAACAGCTTTCTTAGCTCTTCGGCGCAGGAGCCGCTGCCGGAGCAGCCGGCGCGGCCGGTGCCGCAGGGGCCGCTGCCGCCGCGGGTGCCGGAGCCGCCGCATCGGCATCCTTCGCCCAAATACCCGAAGCCGCCATGCACTGCTTCTTGGTCTTCTTCATATCCATCGTGCCGTCCTGCTGCTTGCAGTGATGCGTCTGCGGCGTCCCCTGGTTCTTGGCATAAGCCGCGCCGCTGCCCACCGCGAGAATGACGCCAACGGCCGTGACGCGAAGCAGATTCGTGAATTTCATGTAATGGTCCTCCGGTTGATGGGTGCGATTAAGTATATCCATCCCGCAACGCCCATGATCCGTTTCCCGACCCGAAAGGAACCGGTGCACTTCCGCGAATCCATGCGGAGAAATCCTTGATGCCCTCATTTGATCTCCACTTCATCCGCGATCATGACCACCCCCTTCTGCTGTTGAGGCCAGACGCATAGCCCAGCCGCGGCTCGCTCCGCACGGGAGCATAGATGCCCTAAAACGGGCCGTCCGCTTCAACGCAGAGTCAGATGGTGCCCGCATCACTGAATGCCCGGCGGATTCATGGGGGGATCAAATCTGTCGCCCGTCAAGCGAGTGGTTTCGCGCTGATCTTCCGCGAACATCCAGAATGCAACCAGCGCCCCAAGCACTGGCAGCAACCAGATGAGCAATAGCTGGAGCGCCTTCTGGGACCCAATGTAGGCACGACTGAACAATACGCAAAACGAGACGATTGTATTCAATGCCAGCATAGAGCCACCGATGCCGAAGATGAGTGGCGACATCGTGCCTCCTAACCCACAAGCTCAGCAGCGGCCGAGCAACGCGAAGAACCCCGAGCGCGCCGCGATTGGGTGGTCGGAACCAGCGCATTGTTGAGCCATCTCACTGTGATGGAAACCCGGACGGCACGAAGTGACATCCGGGGCGTCGCTTTGCAGCGCGTCGTTAGAGCTGACTTGGTACACGATGAATACCTGCAACGCGGGAGAACACCAAGGCTGCCACGACGCCGGAGGCCCCGCACGTAGCGAACTCACCGAGCGTGATCGCGCCTGGCTGATTGATGAGGTAGATGTAAACAGCATATGCCTCCGAAAGAACGATTCCGCCAAGAAGGACCGTCCACCAATTGACCCACCCTAAAAGGCGACAAAGTCCGTAAAGAGGAACGCCACCAACGAATGTCACCGGAAACACGATGACTGCGCCAAAGATCGTGAAATGCAGCGCGACCGCCAACGGGTGATTCAGTCTGTCGGAAACGAAGATGACAGCGGTGAGCACGACAACGACCAGGGCCGCGAATGCGCTTGCGACGAATGCCAGTACCAGCCTTGCCATAAGTCAGCTCTAGCTCAACGCCTAAATCAAGCGGCGGACCCGCCGGAGGTGGGGCCGTCGGGGTGAATGCCTGGTTGGGCGCGGGAACTCAAATACCGCCACGACAAAAGCGCGCCAAAGGGGATGAGAAAGATCATTGCCAGCCAGAACAACACGGGGGTCATGCCGGAATATTGGTCAGCGGTGCGTAAGAGCGACCAACCCCATATCCAAAGAATGAAGCACTCAGCCATTCCGAGCCAAAATAACAGAAGCCCCAACGTGAGCGCGGGTTGGCAATACCGTGCAGCGGCACCAAATAACTCAGCGCCACGGACACCCACAATGATCACGAAGCCGAGCAGCAGCGTGTAGCAGGTGATACTGAATAGGTAGGGACGCTTAGGAAGAATAACGCTCACAAGCTTTCACGCTCCAACGCCGACCAGACCGAACACGGCCGCCACGCACTTGCGGTCCAACGCGACAGTCCATTCGGCAACCTCCCGATATTGCCCAGTACCCCCATCTTAAGCCCGATCAATTTTTCATGACGCGGTTGCAAAGCCATCAATCTGCTTCAATCCAGTAAGCGGCCAAACTAGGAAGTCTAACTTGCAAGTTTACCTTCTAATCTATACCATGCCCTCCCATGACCAAAGCCCAAAAGGAACTGGAAGAAGCCGCAACCGATCTTCTGCTCGCCATGGGCCAGATCGTGCGCAAGCTGCGCCTCGAATCCGCTTCCCATGAGCTGACCTGGACCCAGGTCGCCGTGATGGCGCGACTGGACCGGGGCGGCCCCGCCACCACCGCGGACCTCGCCCGCGCCGAAGCCATCAAGCCGCAGTCCATGGGCGCCACCCTCGCCTACCTCCAGGAACAGGGTGTGGTCGAGCGGCGCCCGCATCCCACCGACGGCCGCCAGTTCGTCTTCAGTCTCACCGAGGCCGGCCACCGCATCCGCGAAAAGGCCAGCGCCGACAAGCGCGCCTGGCTGATGAAAGCCATGGCCGAACTCTCCCCGGAAGAACGGCAGGCCCTGCTCGCCGCCATCGGGCCGATGCGCCGCCTGGTCCGCCCGTGAGCGCCGCGCCGGCAAGCACCGACGCAGGCATCACGCAAACAGCACCCCGCGAAATCAGCCTAGGCTTCCGCTTTCTGGCGCCGCTCTGCTTCGGCTCGATCCTCAACCCGATCAACTCCACCATGATCGCCACGGCCCTCTCGCCGATCCGGGCCGACTTCCACGCCACCGTCGCGCAGACCGGCTGGCTCATCGCCGGGCTGTATCTGGCCAGCGCCATCGCCCAGCCGACCATGGGCCGCATGGCCGACGTCTTCGGCCCGCGCCGCGTCTACCTTTTCGGCCTGCTGATGGTCGCCGTGGCCGGCATCGTCGGCGTCTGGGCGCCGTCCCTGCCGGTACTGATCGCCTCGCGCGTCGCCCTCGGCGTCGGCACCTCCGCCGCCTATCCCACCGCCATGGCCATCCTGCGCGCCCGCGCCGCCAGGCTCGGCGGCCCGCCGCCGCGCCGCGCCCTCAGCATCCTCACCTTCAGCGCCATCACCACCCTGGTCATCGGCCCCTCGCTCGGCGGCGCCCTCACCGCATGGTTCGGCTGGCAATCCATCTTCGGCGTCAACATCCCCATGGCCCTGATCGGCATCGCCCTGGTCCTGCTGTGGACGCCGAAGGACGAGCCGCGCACCGCCCCTGCCGGCCGCCTGCTGGCCGAATTCGACTTCGTCGGCGCCGCCCTGTTCGGCATCACCATTCTCGCCCTGATGCTGTTCCTGATGAACCTGCAGCACCCGCGCTGGCTGCTGCCGCCCTGCTTCCTCATCCTCGGCACGGCCCTGGTGCTGCACTCGCTGCGCCGCCCGGGCCCCTTCATCGACGTGCGCATGCTGGCCCGCAACCGCCCGCTCAGGCTGACGTACCTGCGCCTCGGCACCTACTCCATCCTCGCCTACTGCATGCTCTACGGCTTCGCCCAGTGGCTCGAAAACGGCCCCGGCTTCAGCAGCGCCAAGGCCGGCCTGATGACCCTGCCCCTGTCCATCGTCGCCGCCGCCTGCTCCATCATCGGCGGCCGCACCAAGGGCATCCGCATGCCGATGATCGTCGGCGCCGTCGCCATGCTCGCCGGCTGCCTCTCCCTGCTTTTCCTGCACAGCGGCAGCGCCACCGTGGCCTTCCTCGGCGCCGGCCTGCTCTTCGGCATCCCACAGGGCCTCTACAACACCTCCAACCAGGCCGCCATGTACGTGCAGGCGCCCGCCGCCGAAATGGGCGCCGCCGCCGGCCTCCAGCGCACGGCGCTCTACATCGGCGCCATCGCCGCCTCCAGCCTGCTCGGCTTCGCCTACGGCACCCGCCCCGACGACCAGGGCCTGCACCACCTCGCCCTCGCCATGAGCGTGCTCAGCGCCCTGCTCGTGCTGATGACCATCTTCGACCGCACCGTCCCCCGCGCCGCGCTCAAGCTCCCCGCCGCCAACTGACGGCCGCAGCCCCGCACCTACCCGCTGCCGCCAACACCGGCGATACTGGCCGGCGATTACCGACACCCCCGCCTGCAAGGAGAGCAAGGATGCGCATCGGATTCATCGGACTCGGCCACATGGGCGCGGCCATCGCCGCCAACCTGGCCAAGGCAAAACACGAAGTCGCCGTCTGGAACCGCTCGGCCGACAAGGCCAGGCCCCTGCTCGAAGCCGGCGCCACCCTTGCCAGAAGCCCCAGGGACGCCGCCGCCGGCAAGGACGTCGTCCTCACCATGCTCGCCGACGACTCCGCGCTCGAAGCCGTGCTGCGCGGCGAGGACGGCCTGCTCGCCGGCCTGCCCGCGGGCGCCCTGCACGTCTCCATGAGCACCATCGCCGTCGCCACCGCCGACCGCCTCAGCGCCCTGCATGCGGAGCACCGGCAGCGCTACCTCTCCGCCCCGGTATTCGGCCGCCCCGAGGCCGCGGCGGCGGCCAAGCTGTTCATCGTCGCGGCCGGCGCGGCGCAGGACATCACCACCGCCACACCCCTGTTCGAAGCCGTCGGCCAGCGCGTCTTCCAGGTCGGCGACAAGCCCTCCGCCGCCAACCTGGTCAAGCTCTGCGGCAACTTCATGATCCTCTCCGCCGTCGAAACCATGGCCGAGGCCATGACCCTGGCCGAGAAAGGCGGCGTGCCCAAGGCCAAACTATTTGAAGTAATAATCGGTACGCTGTTCGACGCCCCGGTCTACCGCACCTACGGCGCCATCCTGGTCGAACAGCGCTTCCGCCCCGCCGGCTTCGCCGCCCCGCTCGGCCTCAAGGACATGCGCCTGGTCGGCCAGGCCGCCGAAGCGCAGCGTGTGCCCATGCCCCTGCTCAGCCTGCTGCGCGACCACCTGCTGGAAACACTGGCCAAGGAAGGCGAGGACATCGACTGGTCCGGCATCGGCCGCACCATCGCCCGCAACGCCGGACTGTAAAGCCGCACCCGCACGCACAAACCTCCTGACATCGGCAGGATTGTGCAAAAGGTTGCGAGCTTCGGCCTAACGCGAAAAGCGTCCTGCGTGGTCTGATGGAGAATCGCCATCGCAAGGAGCATGACCATGCAGAAAACCTGGTTCATCACCGGCGCCAGCCGCGGCCTCGGCACTGAAATCGCCAAGGCCGCCCTGCGCGCCGGCGACCGCGTCGTCGCCGCCGGCCGCAAACGCGCCAGCGTCACCCAAAGCCTCGGCCCGGACAGCGAAAACCTGCTCGCGGTGGAACTCGACGTCACCGACTCCAGGCAGGCGCAAACCGCCGTCGACGCCGCCATCGCCCGCTTCGGCGCCATCGACGTGCTGGTCAACAACGCCGGCTACGGCCGCCTCGGCTTCTTCGAGGAAAACACCCTCGCCGACGTCAAGGAGCAGTTCGATACCAACGTGTACGGCGTCTTCAGCGTCACCTGGGCCGCACTGCCGCACATGCGCGCCGCCCGCGGCGGCCGCATCTTCAACCTCTCCTCCATTGCCGGCCTGCGCGGCACGGAATTCGGCTCGGTCTACTGCGCCAGCAAGTTCGCCCTCGAAGGCCATTCCGAATCCCTGGCGCAGGAACTCAAGCCCTTCGGCATCTTCGTCACCATCGTCGAGCCCGGCCCCTTCCGCACCGACTTCCTCACCCCCGGGTCGCTGCGCATCGGCGACAGGCCCGTGGCCGACTACGACGAGCGCCGCACCCAGCTCAAGGCCGCGTTCGAACAGCGCAACGGCCAGCAGCCCGGCGACCCGGTGAAGCTGGCGGATGGCATGGTGCGCCTGTCGCGTGAAGCCGCCCCACCGCTGCGCTTCGTCGCCGGCTCCATCGCCGTCGGCGCGTTCGAGGCCAAGCTGGATGAGATGCGTGCCGAGTTCGAACAATGGCGGCAGCTCGGCGTGGCTACCGACGGCGACTACGCCACCAAGGTGACGGCCATCCCCGGCCTGCCCACGCGCTGAATCCGCACACGTCCGGATCGAAGCCGGAATTGGGCCCCGGCGTCCTGCCCGTCGCCGGACAAGACGCTGGCGGATTCACCAGGCCTCAGGCCGCCGCCGCATCCGGCAACAGCCGGTCGAATTCCCGCTTCACCACCGCATAGCATTCGCAGGCTTCCCGCTCCAGCTTCGGCCGGTCGAGCACCGTCATGGTGCCGTCCTTGTAACTGATCAGCCCCGCCGCCTGCAGCGTCCCCGCCGCATCCGTCACGCCTTCACGGCGCACACCCAGCATGTTGGCGATCAAGCCCTGCGTCATCATCAGCTTGTTGTCCGCCAGCCGGTCCAGCCCCAGCAGCAGCCAGCGGCACAACTGCTGCGGGATCGAATGATGCTTGTTGCAGGCCGCCGTCTGCGTCGTCTGCACCAGCAGCGCCTGCGTGTAGCGCAGCAACAAACCCTGCAAGGCACCGCCGCGGCTGAATTCCCGCATCAGGAAAGACGCCTTCAAGCGGAAGGCCTGCCCATCGCTCTGCACCACCGCCCGCCCCGTCGTCGCCTCGCCACCCATGAACAGGGAGATGCCGACGATCCCTTCGTTGCCCACCATGGCGGTCTCGGCCGAATCGCCATCCTGCATCACATAGAGCAGCGAGACGATGCAGTCGATGGGAAAGTAAGCGTATGGCAGGGCCTCGCCGGCTTCGTACACCACCTGGCCCAGCTTCATCGGCACCACTTCCAGGTGCGGCGACAGGCGCGCGTGGTCCGCATCCGGCAGACAGGACAGAAGACGGTTTTTTTGCGGTTGGGCTGACAACGTCGGGCACTCCTCGGACGGATGGGAGTGCCGGTAGCGCAAGAATGACGGTAGACACAATCCCGCCAATCCCATTGATAGACCCAATGCCGCGCGCGCTCCGTGCGTTGCCGTACGTTTCGCCCGGCGCACACAAGCGTGCCGTCGGCCCCTGTCCGGAATCCCGCCGTCGTTGGTACGGCACCGAACCGACACCGCTGCCGCCAAGCCCTATCTTCAGCCTCGACCGGCCGCACTCACGGCGGGCCCCAAACAGGCTTCATCGCAACGGAGGGCGCGCAAGCATGATCCGACACCATGAAGCCCAGGATTCCCTCTCCGCCGACGCGGCACCGATGATCCTGTCGTCCAGCCTCATCGCGGCGCCGCTCCCGGGCTATGCCCCCATCCAGAGCAGCGCCTACAGCAATCGCGACGCGGCCGCGAACCACCCGTTTTCCGGCTACGGGACGCAGCTGTCGATCATCATCCTGATGGTCATGGCCGTCATGGCCTTGCTGATCCTGCTGAAAGCCGCCGCCAACCGCCTGCGCTTCGCCGTATCAACCAGAACCGTCGGAAACGTCTACTTCGTCAGGTCCGGGAGCCACGGATACACCATCAACCGCCGCTAGCGCCGCACGGCAGGCCCTGGACAATCCCGCCGCAGTGGCCGTCTGAAGCCGGTTTCGCCGTTTTCACAAAGCGCGCCGCGGCTAGCCGATTAGGTTTCACCATACCCCGCGGGTATCATCGGGACTGGATCTGACGACCCCGTCAACATCCGGGCGGCACCGCATCACGCCGCCACCGGAAGGATGCGCCAAGGCGCCTGGCGCAACAGGGCCGTCGCGGAGGCAAGCGATGAACGGAATGGATACGGTCGGCAACAAGGAAGACGAAGACGCATCGGCGGAAGCCCTGCCCGGCGGCTCCGCCCCCTGGAACGACCAGCAGACCTGGCGCCGGCTGTTCGAGCAGTTGCCCGCTCCCGTCTATGCCTGCGACCCCGCCGGACGGGTGATCTTCTTCAACGCCGCCGCCGCGGCGCTGTGGGGACGCGAGCCGCGCATCGGCCACGACCTCTGGTGCGGCTCCCTGCACATCCTCCGGCCCGACGGCAGCCGCCTGCCCCTCGAGCAGTGCCCCATGGCCCTCGCCCTGCGCGACCAGCGCGCGGTCCGCGCCATGGAAATGGAAATCGTCATCGAACGCCCCGACGGCAGCCGCCGCCGCGTCATGTCCCACCCGCAGCCTGTCTTCACCGCCACCGGCGTTTTCGCCGGCGCCTTCAACCTGCTGCTGGACATCACCGACTACAAGGAGGCCGACGAACTGCGCGGCCGCCTCACCGCCATCATCCGTTCCTCCGACGACGCCATCATCAGCAAAAGCCTCGACGGCATCATCACCAGCTGGAACAACGGCGCCGAGCGCCTGTTCGGCTACACCGCCGAGGAAGCCGTCGGCCGCCCGGTCACCATGCTCATCCCCGAAGACCGCATCGACGAAGAGCCCGAAGTGCTGGCACGGATCCGCCGCGGCGAAACCATCGACCACTACGAGACCATCCGCCGCCGCAAGGACGGCTCCATGATCAACATCTCGCTCACCGTCTCGCCCATGACCAACACCCAGGGCCAGATCGTCGGCGCCTCCAAGATCGCCCGCGATATCAGCGAGCGCAAGGATGCCGACCACGCGCGCAACATGCTCGCCGCCATCGTCCAGTCCTCCGACGACGCCATCATCAGCAAGGACCTCAAGGGCATCATCACCAGCTGGAACCGCGGCGCACAGCGCCTGTTCGGCTACACCGCCCTGGAAGCCGTGGGCCGGTCCATCACCATGCTGATTCCGCCGGAGCGCATCAAGGAAGAACCCCATGTGCTGTCCCGCATCGTCCGCGGCGAGTCCATCGAACACTTCGAAACCGTCCGCCGCCACAAGAGCGGCGCCCTGCTCGACATCTCGTTGACCGTATCGCCGATCATCAACGCACAGGGCAAGATCATCGGTGCCTCCAAGATCGCGCGCGACATCTCCGAGCGCAAGCGCGCCGAAAAAGCCCTGGCCGACGCCGACCGCCGCAAGGACGAATTCCTCGCCACCCTCGCCCACGAACTGCGCAACCCGCTGGCGCCGCTGCGCACCAGCCTCGAATACCTGCGCCAGTCCGGCCTCAGCGCCGCGCCGCCGGCGCAGGTCATCGAAATCATGGGCCGGCAGGTCGACCACATGGTGCGCCTGATCGACGACCTGCTGGAAATCTCCAGGATCTCCCGCGGCATCATCGAACTGAAGCAGGAAACGCTGTGCCTCAGCGACGCCGTCAACGACGCCATCGAAATCAGCCGTCCCATGATCGAGCCCCGCGGCCATCGCCTCGAAATATCGCTCGCGCCCGATGCCCTGCAGGTCCACGGCGACCGCGTGCGCCTGGCCCAGGTCTTCGCCAACCTGCTCAACAACGCCGCCAAATTCACCCCGCCCGGCGGGACCATCCGCCTCTCGCTCGAACGGCAGGAAGGAATGGCCGTGGCGCGCGTCAGCGACACCGGCAACGGCATCCCGCAGGACAAACTGGAAGACATTTTCGAGATGTTCACCCAGGTGCGCGGATCCGGACAGGCCGCGTCCGGTGGCCTGGGCGTCGGCCTGTCGCTGGTCCGCCGCCTGCTCCAGATGCACAGCGGCACCGTCCAGGCCCACAGCGCCGGTCCCGGCCTCGGCAGTGAATTCACCGTGCGCCTGCCCCTCGCCGTCCCGGTCGTGCAGCACCTGGAGACACCGCCATCGCACCCGGCCAAAGCGGGCCTCGACCCCGATCCCGCGACGCGCGCGGTTCCGCGCCGCGTACTGCTGGTCGACGACAACCGCGACGCCGTCGAAGCCATGGCCATGCTGCTCGAATCGCTCGGCCACGAAGTCCACGTCGCCTACAACGGCCCCGACGGTCTGGCCCAGGCCGAAGCCCTGCGCCCGGAAGTCGTACTGCTCGATATCGGCATGCCCGGCATGAGCGGCTACGATGTCGCCGACGCCCTGCGCCTGCAACCCTGGGGCAAGTCCCTGCGCCTCATCGCCCTCACCGGCTGGGGCCAAAGCTCCGACCGCGCCCGCACAGCGGAAGCCGGGTTCGACCACCACCTGGTCAAACCCATCGACTTCGACTCCCTCGAACAACTTCTGACCGCGCCGCCGCAGCAGATCGTGCATTGAGCGAACCGTCGCCCCGGACATTGATCCGGGCCAGATGCCGTGACGCCAGTACAAAGCATTACGAATACATCAACACCGCCCCCATCAGCATCATCGCGCCACCGAGCGCCAGCAGCATGCCGCTGCCGTCCGCCGCCAGCCTGTCCACCAGCGAACTCCAGCCATGTTGCATTCCAGACTCCTGGGCAGCCGGATACCGGCTGCGCGATGCGGAGGACTTCACGTACCCCCTCTATCGGGATTCCAGCCCGACTCCCGTCATCGTCCCGCGCCTCACTTTTGCCCGTAAGCCCGGTGTAATGCGCGCATGCACTGGCAATTAATTGATTCAATTGCATAAAGCACCCGCGCATCCACCACGGTGCAACCCTGTTATGGTATTTTCCGCGCCCGATCCGGTTTCTCTCCCGGCTGCCGCGAACTTCGCCGCCTGGCGCCGATCTAACCCGGGTCGCCCCGTTCATTTGAAGCCCTGAAGTCACCCATGGTCCTGCGCCACCGTTTCCTGCTGCTGGCATTGATCCTCCTGACAGGAACGGCCCGGGCCGTCGGTACCCCGGCGCCGTTCGACCTCAGCGGCCCCACGCTCGAGGTCAAGGTCAGCCGTGGCGGCAAGGATCTGCCGGCCTCCCAGGTGCCCAACCTCGCCGCCGGCGACAAGCTGTGGATCAAGGCGGATCTGCCGCCGACCCAGTCCGCCCACTACCTGCTGGTTGCCGCCTTCCTCAGCGGCGCCACCAACCCGCCGCCGGAAAGCTGGTTCTATCCCTGCAAGACCTGGAAGGCCAAGTGCGGCAGCGAGGGCCTCAGCGTCACCGTGCCGGCCGACGCGCAGCAGGTGCTGCTGTTCCTCGCCCCCGAAACCAGCGGCGATTTCCGCACCCTGGTCAGCGCCGTGCGCGGCCGCCCCGGCGCCTTCGTCCGCGCCACCCAGGACCTCAACCAGGCCGCGCTCGACCGCTCGCGCCTGGAGCGCTACCTCAGCACCATCCGCGTGGTCGACCAGAACACCCCCTCCGAACTGAAGGATCTCGCCCCGGTGCTGGCGCGCAGCCTGGCGATCAAGGTCGACGAGAAATGTCTCGACCGCGTCCCCGAGTTGCAGGCGCCCTGCCTGATGCAGGGCCAGGAATCGCTGATCCTGAATGACGGCCACAGCACTTCCATCGTCGAGGCGCTCACTTCCGGCCCCGGCACCGATCTGCTGATGGAAGCCAGCACCACGCCGCAACTCGGCTACGGCTACTACAGCCCCTACATCGCCTCGGTCGTCGACATCGCGCGCATCCTCGACTCCTTCCGAACCGCGCAGTACCAGTACATCCCCGCCCTGGCGGCGCAGCGCGGCGACAAGCTGGCCCTGACGCTGAACGCCCCGCCTTCCTTCAACGATCCGAAGTCGGTGCTGGTGGTCGCGTTGCCGGCCGTCGAGCAGCCGCAGTTGCCGCCGCTGCACGCGGTCGATCCCAAGGAGGTCTATTGCTCCAGCCGCACCTCCATGGTGCTGCCGGTCGAAGGCGCGCCACTGGTGTTCTCCACCGGCTACGCCCACGACATCACCCTCACCCTCAGCGGCACCGACGGCAAGACCATCGCCCTGCCGGCCAAGGCCGACGCATTACAGGGCGGCTACGTCGTCGACACCTCCGGCCTGCGCGGCGCCAGCCTGGGCGAGAGTGTGCACGCCTCGCTGCAAGGCTACTGGGGTTTCGAGCCCTACCAGGGCCCCGGCTTCCAGTTGCGCAACGCCCACGCAACGTCCTGGGCCTTGGCCGATGGCGACCAGCAGGCGCTGATCGTCGGCCGCCAGGACACCGTACACCTGCGCGCCGACAGCGTCAGCTGCGTCGATGGCATCATGCTCAAGGATCCGGCCGGCAAGGAATTGAAAGCCGACTGGAAGCGCATCAGCCCCAATGAAGTCGAAGTGAAGCTGCCGCTGCAGGACGCCCAGCCCGGCGCCATGACCCTGATGGTCACGCAGTACGGTCTCGCCACGCCGCTGCCGATCCCGATCCAGGGCTTCGCCGACGCCGGCCACCTCGACGGCTTCGCCATCCACGCCGGCGATACGCAGGGCATCCTCAAGGGCAGCCGCCTCGACGAAGTCACCGGCCTCAACATCGGCAACGTCGCCTTCGTCCCCGGCAATCTCACCAGCAAGAAGGGCAACGACGAGCTGGTGATGCAGGCGCAGGACCCGCAGGCCGCCGCCGCGCTCAAGCCCGACTCCAGCATCACCGCCAAGGTGCGCGTCAAGGACGGCCGCAGCTTTCGCCTCGACGCCTCGATCGATGCGCCGCGCCCGCGCGTTGCCCTCATCACCAAGAACATCCAGCCCTCGCGCTCCAGCGGCGACAGCAACATCCAGCTCGCCAACCAGGACGAGCTGCCGCAGGACGCGCGCCTCACCTTCTCGGTGCGCACGCAGATCCCGGCCAGCTTCGGCCGCGACCAGAGCATCGAAGTCGCCACCGCCGACGAGTCCTTCTCCGCCACCCTCGGCCTCGCCAACGGCGGCATCCGCCTGGCCGACGCCAAGGTGGCGGTGGCCACGCTCGATCCGGTCAAGGCCTTCGGCCCCTCCGCCTTCGGCCCGCTGCAATTCCGCGTGGTGGCCAACGGCGTCCCCGGCGACTGGCAACCCCTGGCCAACCTGGTGCGCCTGCCGGCGCTGAAGGAACTGAAGTGCCCCGCCTCACCCGAGCTGGGCTGCAAGCTCGCCGGCGCCGACCTGTTCCTGCTCGACTCGGTTTCCTCCGATCCGCAGTTCCAGCACCCGGTGGAAGTCCCCGACGGCTTCACCGGCTACAGCCTGCCGGTGCCGCGCCCGGCCGACGGCCATCTCTATCTCAAGCTGCGCGACAACCCCAACACCATCAACATCGCCGCGCTCGAAACCAAGATCCTGCCGCCCGCGCCCGACGATCACGCCGTGAGCAAACAGGACGCCGCGCATCCCGAGGCCGCTCCGGCCTCCGCACCGGCGCCA
The DNA here is from genome assembly GCF_000711955.1 of Nevskia soli DSM 19509. GTDB lineage: Bacteria > Pseudomonadota > Gammaproteobacteria > Nevskiales > Nevskiaceae > Nevskia > Nevskia soli. The sequence goes on along the minus strand of NZ_JONR01000008.1, from coordinate 154,132 downwards.
GCGGCAACGCCGGCGCCGGTGCCGGTCAGTGCGCCGGCCAGCCCGCCGCCGCACACCAGCGAAGCCGCGCCGGCTCCGCAAGCGGCGCCGGCCGCCGATCCGGCCACCACGGCCGACAGCGCCCACGCCAGCTGAATCCGAGCGGCTCGCGGCTTTTCCGCTGCGCCGGATTTCTTGAACTATGCGAACCGGGTGATGCCTGAACTATAGGCGTCGCCGAATACGCGCATGGATTGCGAACGTATGGGCCGACGCTTGCAGCTGCACCCACCCGCAAGCATCGAGGAGATCAAGCATGGAAGCACATACCGGAAATGGTGCCTCAAGGCACAGCCGTGAAGTCAGCAAGGCGGCGCAATCCGTCGGCGAGTCCTCGTCCGCACTGACGCAGGAATTCAACAACTTCGTCACCGACATCGAAGACCTCATCAAATCCAGCGCCTCGCTTTCCGGCGAAGAGTTGAGCAAGGCCAAGGACAAGATCAAGCAGCGCATCGACTCCGCCAAGGAAGCCTTCGGCGAAACCACCGAAAACGTCACGGCCCGCGCCCGCAAGGCCGTGGCCGCCACCCATCAGTATGTGTCCGAAGAGCCCTGGAAAGCCGTCGGCGTGGGTGCCGCGGTCGGCTTCCTGCTCGGCGTAGCGGTCGCACGCCGCCCGCAGTAAACGGCGCCAGCCGTGACTGGCTCGCCCGAAAGGTCGCCCGGCGCACTGGCCATCGAGTTGCTCGATGCCATGCGCATCGCCCGCGCGACGGGCGGCCTGCTGCTGGACCACAGCCTGCTGGCCGCCGAACTGGTGCGTCTCGACTGGCAGGAAGAGAAAGCACGGCTCAGGCAACTCGTGCTGATCAACCTGCTCGGCGCGATCCTGGTCGGGTTGACCCTGCTGCACGCCAGCGCACTCGCCATCGCCGCCGCATGGGATACGCCGTATCGGCTCTACGTGGCGGCGGCGATGCTGCTGCTCTTCGCCGCCGCCACCTGGTTTGCCTGGAAGCGCCTGCAGCGCCTGTCCGATGAAGGGGATCGCCAGTTCGAAGCGTCCCGCGAACAAATCCAGAAAACCATCGACCTGCTCAAACGCCACCTATGAACCAGCCCGCCGAAGCCGTGGACGCAAGAGCCGCCCTGCAACGCCGCCTGGCCGAGCAGCGGCAACGCATGGAATACCTGCTCTCCCCCGACCTGCCCGCCTCCGCCAGGCTCGCCCCCATGCAAGCCGGCGGCTTCCCGCGCAGCCAGACCATGCGCCTGCTGATGAGCGAACCCGCCATCCTCACCGGTCTCGCCACTCTTGCCGCGCGCGCTTTCGGTCCCAGACTGATGAGCATTGTCCACGCCTTCGGCGTCGCGTTCCGGATAGCAAGAATGTTCGGAACCAACCGCGCCCCGCGCAGGGTGGAATAAGCCTGTCCCGAGTGCGTTGCGTAGCAACGTGTATCGAGGGGCGAAGCGCATTGCGCCTATATCTCCTGTCCGGCGGAGCGCTCGCGCAACAGCAACACCGCGACAAAACTCACCAAGGCCGCGGCGGTGATATAAAACCCCACCCACGAAAGCCCGCCGCGCGCCAGCAACAACTGCGCGGCAAACGGCGCCAGCGAAGCCCCAAGTATGCCGCCGAGGTTGTAAGCCGCCGACGCTCCCGTATACCGGACCTCCGCCGGAAACAGCGAAGGCAGCAGCGAACCCATCGGCGCGAAGATCAGCCCCATCAAGCCAAGCTCCAGCACCAGGAACACCAGCGCATGCGGCGCATCCGCCGCTCCCAGCAGGGGCGACAGGGCAAAGCCCGACAGGCCCGTCAACACCAGGCCCGCCAGCAATACACGGCGACAGCCGAAGCGATCCGCCAGAGCCGCCGACACCGGCGACATTGCCGCCATGGCCACCGCCGCCGCGCACATCAGTTGCAGGAACTGGCCGCGCGGAATGTGCCCGATGCGCACGCCGTAATCGAGCGCGAACACGGTCGAGATATAGAAGATCGCGTAGCAGGCGACGATGGCCAGCGCGCCCAGCACGAGATTCCGGCTGTGATGACGCAGCACCTCCGCCAGCGGCACCCGCACCTGCGCCCCGCGCGCGGCGAGGCGCGCGAAGGCCGGCGTCTCTTCCAGCCGCGTGCGCACATACAGGCCCACCAGCACCAGCAGCGCGCTGGCCAGGAAGGGAATGCGCCAGCCCCAGCTGGCGAACTGCCGGTCGGTCAGCACCAGCAGCAACACGAGGAACAAGCCGTTCGACAGCAGGAAGCCGAGCGAAGGCCCGAGCTGCGGAAACATGCCGAACCAGGCGCGGCGTCCGGGCGGCGCATACTCGGTCGACAGCAGCGCCGCACCACCCCACTCGCCGCCCAGCCCGATGCCCTGCCCCAGCCGCAGCAGGCACAGCAGGGCCGGCGCCAGCGCGCCGACACTCGCGTACCCGGGCAGCACGCCGATCAGCGCCGTGGAAAGACCCATCGTCATCATCGACGCCACCAGAGTCGACTTGCGCCCGACGCGATCGCCGAAATGCCCGAACAGGAACGAGCCCAGCGGCCGCGCCAGAAAGGCGATGCCGAAGGTGGCGAACGCCGCCAGCGACTGGGCACCGGAAGCCCCGGGCGGAAAGAACATCTGCCCCAGCACCAGCGCCGCCGCCGTGCCGTAGATATAGAAATCGTAGAACTCGATCGTGGTACCGACCAGGCTCGCCATCATGATGCGCCCGGTGCCGGGGGCGGCGGATGAGGACCGCGGCATGCCGCCTGTTGCTGTGCTCAAATCATCTCTCGTCTGATCTCGAGTGTGCCGGGCGGCAGCGGGTTCAGCCATGATCGACATTCCCTTGCCGGACAAAAATTGAATAAAGGCTCCGCGCCGATGCTGGGACGCGCGGCCGAGCCGAAGTGTGAATGCCGGCGGCGTGCACGGCAATTCTTCTCCGCTCCATCACCGCTGCACCATTCAATCTTCCATCGATCAAAAGTACTGGTATGGAACAGTCCCGCGCCATCGGAGCCCACGTGCCGCAAGCGTCACCCAGGCGCCGCGCACATCAGGGGCCGATTTTCACCATGCGTGCCATGCGTGCCAAGGGCTTTTGTTGGCACGCATGCGGCGAGCGAACGGAACAAACCAGGGGGTCAGCAGGCCTGGGGCGATCGGAAGACGGGGAGCAAGATCCGGACTAGAGCTGCGGCCACTGGAACTTCGCCGCCGCCATCAGGAACAAGGTGGAAACCCCCAGCACCACGATGGCGAAGCTGCGCCGCGAAACCGCGAGGTAAGCATCGGGAAAGGCGGCGGCTTTCTGCTGCGCGCGCGTGGAGCGGAAGACCAGCACCAGGATCAGGACGCTGCCGGACCCCACCGCCAAGGTCTCCAGCGAATGGCTCAGCGAGGGCAGCCAGCCCGAGAGCCGCAGCAGGCTCGGCAGCAGCATGATCGCAGCCACCAATGCGACGGGCATCACCAGCCGGCGCCTGGCACCGGCCCATTGCCGCTCGAACCGGGGGAGGGCGGCGCGCATCAGCGGGGTCAGCTGCAGGCGCGCGCGCCGCATCAGGATTTCATTGGCCAGCAGCGCCGAAAGGAAGGCCGAGATGGCGGTGGACATCCATAGATCGAGCATCGACCCTCCCCTTTCCGGCGGCGCCTGACTGCGGCGCTTTTCCCAACGATGCGGCCCCACGCTTACGGAAAGCTTACACAGGCCATTTCCAGTTTATTTGACAACGTTAATTTAACGGCGTTTACTATTGTCATGGCCAGACCCCAGCTCACCAGCGCCGCAGAAGCCGCCATGCGGCGGCGCCTCGCCGATGCGGCGCTCGCCATCTACCGCGGCGAGGGCCTGGAAGCGCTCACCTTCCGCCGCCTCGCGGATGCCATGGGCCTGAGCCACACCCTGCCCTACCGCTACTTCCCCCACAAGGAGGCGCTGCTGATGGCGCTGCGGCGGGACTGCACCCTGCACTTCGAGCGGTTCGTGCGCGAGCGCGAGGCGGTGCAGGCGCCGCTGCTGGAGCGGGTGCGCTCCATCGCCGCCGCCTATGTCGAATACGTGCAGCGGCACCCCGCCGATTACCTGCTGATCTTCTCCACCGAGCAGCCGCCGCCGGACCAGTACCCCGAGCTGCTCGCCGCGCGCCGCGGGCTGTTCGATCACGTGGTGGAGGTGCTGGCCCTGGGCGTGCAGGCCGGTGTGCTCGCCGGCGAGCCGCGGCAGCTGGCTCACCAGTTCTGGATTGCCCTGCACGGCCTGATGACGCTGCATGTCGCCAACCAGCTGGTCCATGGCTACAGCATGGAACAGCTGGTGGCGCCGCTGGTCGAGCGCATGCTCGACGCCGCCGCGCCGGCGGTGAAACGTGCGCGCGCAGGATTGAAAGCCGCCATCCGCCCGGTCAAGGCCGCACGCGCGCGCCGCTGAACATCGCCGCAACAGCGTCACACAACGCGCGGGCATAGAGACCCGCGCATCGAGGAGGAACCAGTATGAGCCAGCAGCCCATTTCCATCGCCAGCCTCGACCCCGGGCGCAAGGCGCGCTTCCAGGCGCTGACGCGCGCGCCGCGGCTGTCCTGGCCGACCTTCCTGCTATGGCTGCTGGTGATGACGGTCTACATCGGCTCCGACGTGCTCGCCGTGATGGGCCGCATACCGCTGTGGGCGGGCATGGTGGCCAACAGCGTGATCGGCTATCTCGCCTTCAGCGTGATCCACGATTCGATCCACCGCGCCATCTCCACCAACACGCGCGTCAACGACTGGATCGGCCAGGTCACCGTACTGCTCGGAGCGCCGTATGTGAACCTGAAGCTGTTCCGCTGGGGACACATCCTGCACCACCGCTTCACCAGCGGCGCCAAGGACCCGGACATCGTGCTGCACGGCCCCTGGTGGAGCCTGCCGTTCCGCTGGATCTTCATCGATGGCTTCTACTTCATCCATGCCCTCAGGCACGGCGACAAGGTCTCGCGCCCCTATCTCATCACCACGCTGTGGTGGGCCTTCTTCAGCTTCTCCACCATGGCGGTGCTGGTCGCCTGCGGCTACGGCCCGCACCTGCTGATGCTGTGGTTCATCCCCTCGCGCATGATCTTCCTGACCCTGGGCTTCAGCTTCTTCTGGCTGCCGCATGTGCCCCACGACACCGAGCAGGAACACAACTTCACCCGCGCCACCAGCGTGCGCCTGGGACATGAATGGCTGCTGGGCCCGGCGCTGCAATCGCAGAACTTCCACCTGATCCACCACCTGTACCCGATGACGCCGTTCTACAACAACCGCAAGGTGTGGGAGCTGCTGGAGCCCGAATTGCGCAAGAAGGATCTCGCCATCCAGCACGGCTTCGCCATCCGCCCCACCATCTATCCCGCACCGAACGCCTGAGCCGGAGCACTCCATGCCCACGCCCAACCGACGTTACCGTTGCCGCTACTGCTCCCATATCTACGACGAAGCCCTGGGCGATCCCGACAGCGGCATCGCGCCCGGCACCCGCTACGAAGACATTCCCGATAGCTGGCTCTGCCCGGAATGCGGCGCCGCCAAGGGAGATTACGAGTTGATCGAGGATTGAGGTTTTCCCGTCGGCGGCCCGTGGGCGCATTACGCCGATGAATACTGACCACGTGTTCCAGCCGGATCTCTTGGGCCGCTTCTGGCACTCTTGGTCATTCAACCGGCGCCTCCCGGCGCCATTGGAGATGGCCGCCATGATCCATGCGGGCTCCTGTAACGGGTCTGTGCCACATTGACTCAGGTCAAGGCGATGCCTCCCGCCTGACGGCATTCTTTTGCCGGACCATCGCGGATGGAAATCATGGCAAGTGCGGAAAAGAGCGTCAGTGGCCATGGTCGGGGCGTGGTCGAGCCGCTTGTCGCAAGCCTTGCGCGCCGTGTCGAGCATGAAATCGCCACCGTCGACAACGCACTAACGCCGGAAAAAATCCATCAGCTGCGCGTGGCCATCACGAAGTTGCGGACTGCCCTGGGCTCGTTTCCGGGCGTCCTGACCGTTCGTCAGTCCGGGGCGCTGGACCGCAACCTGCATTGGCTGATGCGTCGTCTCGCATCGGTCCGCGAATGGGACGTGTTTCTCGCCGATGTGAGGCGCGCATGGCCGGGCGAGCATGCTGCAGCCGACCGGCGCTTCGCGCTCGAGGCGATCGCGACACGGCGCGCCCAGGCACTGCTCCGGATCAAGCGGGCTCTGCACGGCACCCGCGCCACACGCCTGTTGGCGGAACTGCGACGCTTCCGTGACCAGCCGCCCGTGCCGGGAATCAACGGCGACGAGCCCGCGAGCCGTGCGATCCGGCAACTTTCCGTGGCGGCGCTGGACGCGCGCCTGCGCCAGGTCCGCAAACGTGGCCGGCATTTCCGCCGGCTCAAAGCGGAAGATCTGCATCGACTGCGCATGAGCCTCAAGCGCCTGCGCTATGCAAGCGAAATGCTGGCCGAGTGGTTCCCCGAAGACGACACCGGGGCCTACATCGAACTGATTTCCCAGCTCCAGGCCGAGCTTGGCCGGTTCCAGGACGGGATCGTCGACAGGGCCCTGGCGGCGCACATCGGCAAGCGCCTGGACGGAGGAGCCAAAGCACAAGCCACTGCCCTGCGACGCCGCCTTGCGCGTCCGAAGCGAGGCCGCCGGATGCGGCGTGAATGGAAGTCGCTCGCCGGGCGCAAACCGTTCTGGCGGTAAGCAGGGCACAACCACCCAACACCCAACACTCATAACGGAGCTTCGACAATGGTAAAGAAAATCCTGGCGGCCATCGATGGCTCGGAAGGTGCCGGACGCGCCCTGGAGTTGGCCGCAGGCATGGCGGCTGAGGCCCATGCGAGCCTGTGGATCGTCAATGTGATCGGCAACTTCGGTTTCTCGCCGGACGAACTGGAGCAGTTCCGCCGCACCGAAGGGGGCTCTATCGTCGATGTGCTTGAGTCCCTCTCGGGCCAGTGGCTGAACGAAGCGCGCGAAAAAGCCGCGTTGCTGGGTGCAACGGACATCCATCTGGTCTCGCACACTGGAGACGTGGCGGAAGCGATCATCGGCGCAGCACGCGACTGCTCCGCGGGCGTGATCGTCGTCGGCCGTCGCGGCCGCGGGTTGATGCGGGAGCTGATGTTGGGCAGCGTCTCGCAGAAACTCGCAAGCGTCTCGCCGCGGCCGGTGTTGATCGTTCCCTGAACCGGCGGGAACGACGGAATCGATCCGCCCGCCGCCTTGACCTGGATCAAGTCCGATCCACTGCGGCGTCCGGCACGATGCCTCAAGCCCGGCGGCAGGACATGACTGAGGCCGGCCGATACGAACCTGATGTTGCAGACAGTCCAGGACGGACTTGGAAGACGTGTCATGACTCATGGAAATGCACCAGGAAAGCCCGCCGAAATCGCGGCCGAACTCAAGAGCCTGGCCAACGAGCTGGCAGTGCTGCGCAATGAAATGTTGGCCGTGCAGCCAGGCGCCACCGACCAGTTGCACCCCGCCTACCGTGACAGTGCGGGCAATCTGCTGCATTACCTCGTGCTGCGGCGCCACGACATCCGCACTTTGCAGGAGCGTCTCGCGGAGCTGGGGCTGTCCTCGCTGGGACGTGCCGAGTCGCATGTGCTGAGCACACTGAATGCGGTGCTGAAGATATTAGGCGACCCGGGCGGCGCAGCCGCACCTTCGCACCGGGCCGGCGTCGACCGGGCGAGCGGCCTGCGCCTGCTGCGTGAGCACACCGAAGCCCTCATGGGGCCGGCGCCGGAGCAGCGCGCGGTGAGAATCATGGTCACCATGCCCAGTGAAGCGGCGCAGGACTATGGCCTGGTGCTGGAGTTGATGCGCCAGGGCATGGACTGCATGCGCATCAATTGCGCCCACGACGACGCGGCGGCCTGGACGCGGATGGTGGAGCACTTGCGGCTGGCGGAAAAAGCGCTGCAACGGCGCTGCCGCCTGCTGATGGATTTGGCGGGACCCAAGCTGCGCACCGGCCCGCTGGAGCCCGGACCCGCCGTGATGAAGGTGCGCCCGCAGCGCGATGAGCTTGGCCGTGTGTTGCTTCCGGCCCGGGTCTGGCTGACGCCGCAGGAGCATCCGTGTCCGGCCCCGGGGGCGGCCGACGCGAGTTTGCCCGTGCCAGGCGCGTGGCTGTCCGGGCTGAAGGCCGGCAGCAGGGTCTATTTCACCGACGTGCGCAGCGCGCGGCGCACGCTGGAGGTGGCGGAAGCCGGAAGCGAAGGCTGCTGGGCCGAACTGCGCAAGACGGCCTATTTCGTACCGGGTCTTGCGCTCAATGGCGAAGGGCACGAAGCCCAGGTTGGGGCCTTGCCGGCGAGAGAAGGCGTCCTGCTGCTGCAACAGGGCGATGTCCTGATCCTGACCCGCGACGGGCTGCCCGGACGGATGGCAACCACCGACGAGCAGGGCGCATTGCTGGCACCTGCGCGGATCGGTTGCCTGCCGCCGGAGGCGTTCGAAGCGGTGCGCGTCGGCGAAAGGGTCTCGTTCGACGATGGCCGCATCTGGGCCATCGTCGAGCGCATCGATGCGGATGGAATTGGCCTGCGCATCACGCGCACACGTCCGGGCGGCGGCAAATTGCGCGGCGGCAAAGGCATCAACCTGCCCGACAGCCAGGGGTTGCCGGCCGCGCTGACGCCGAAAGACGTGCAGGATCTGCGCTTCGTGGCGCGGAATGCCGACATGGTGGCCCTGTCCTTCGCCAACAGCGCCGACGACGTGCGCCAGCTGCTCGGCGAAATCGTGCGGCTTGGCGCCGAGCGCCCCGCAATCGTCCTGAAGATCGAAACGCGGCGGGGCTTCGATTGTCTGCCGGAAATGCTGCTCGAAGCGATGAAGTGGCCGCGCTGCGGGGTGATGATCGCGCGCGGCGATCTGGCCGTCGAGTGCGGCTTCGAGCGCCTGGCCGAAGTCCAGGAGGAGATCCTTTGGATCTGCGAGTCGGCCCACGTGCCGGTGATCTGGGCGACACAGGTGCTTGAAACCCTGGCGCGCGAGGGCCAGCCTTCGCGTGCCGAAATCACCGACGCCGCGATGGGTGATCGCGCCGAGTGCGTGATGCTGAACAAGGGGCCGCACATCCTGCAAGCCGTGCGGACACTGGACGACATCCTGCGCCGCATGCAGGCGCATCAATCCAAGAAAAGTCCGCAGCTACGTGCGCTGCGTCTGGCACGGTTGTTCGCCGGCACGACCGCGGGCGGACCGGCGGTGCCGTTCACCAAAGATGGATCGGCACCGGAGCCGGCAAGCCATCAGGAGGTGCGATTCGGGCAATCCCAGGAGCTGGACCTGGAGCGGCGCATGGTCGTGTTCACCGCCTTTCGCAATGGCGAAATGATCCCCTGCTTCGTCCATGTCGATGACCTGGCGCGGGCGCTTGGCATCGATCCGGCCAGGCCCCTGCCGGACTTCGCACGGCACCGCGGCCCCGTCGAACGGGCAGCGCAACTGCTGCTCCGCGACGGACGGCGCGAACCGGATCACTCGGTCCGGGTACGGGCGGAGGACTTGGTGGCCGCACTGGGCGGCCGCGCTTCGGTTCCTACCGGTATCGCGGAAGTTCTGCACTGAGCAGCGCCCGTTGGCTCCATCGCCAAGAGTCTGTAACAGAATGAATCGCGCCTGCGACGGCGGTCATTTCAGCAAGCGTGCCGCGCGCTGCGCAGATGGGGAGCGGGGTGAGAGATGGCATTGCGCGCGCAACCCTCGACCGAAAAGCGGCATGTGCGAATTAATCCTATTCGCTTGAAACTACGCAGTCAGGTTGCGCGCTGTCGGGATGAGACGCTCGATCTTGAGGATCCGCTCACAATCGCGCTCCTCCTGCAAGTCCTTCAATCGTCCTTGCAGCAGGTCTTCAATGACGATCAGCCGACTATGCGGGCCTGGCCCAGCCGGTTGACCACGGGCATGGCCGATACCTTGCGAGATGGCCAGTACCGACCTTCGGGTCAATACCGAGGTCAGGAACCTGGATTTACTCGCCTGCTGGTGGACGGCCACGCACCAGCAGCGGCCCCAGATTGAACAGGTAGATCAGGAAAGCCAAAGTCCAAAGAGTGGCCGCCGTCGTCCACAACACCGGCGGCCCAGCCAGACGCAGTAAAGCGGCGATGCTCGGCAGAACAAAGGCGAGTGCCAACCAGCGGCTGGCGCGGATCGTCGCGCCGCCATGACCTTGGGCGACGCGCGTCATCATGGCAAGCGATAAGGTCCCCAATGCACCAACGGTGATGCCATGCATTGCGGTGGTCTCCGATTGCGACCAGATCCCGAGTAGTGCCATGCCACGCAATGCCATGCCGATCGCCAGCCAGGCGTAGCCCAGGTGCAGCGACCAGAGCATCGGCTCGCTGCCGGTACGCCAGCCGCGCCAGCACAGCATCCTGACCAGAGTCAGTACCGCCAAAGACAGCCACAATCCGCCACGCAGTTGCGGCGCCAATGCCACGATGTCGAAGGTCAGCGCCAGCGCCGCACTGACGTTTACGATTCCCGCAAGCAACTTGTAGTCGACTGCCTTGACCTGTGGCATCCGTCGGCCGGTAAAGAACGGAATGACCCGGCCACCGATCACCAGCATCAGCAGCGACAGCCAATCCACCGTCCAAAACAAGGCTTGCGCAGCCAGCGCCTGGTCGCGGGAGGCACCGATGAAGAACGTCAGATCGAGCGCGGCGTATGCCAGCAACAAGCCAATCACGAAATAATTGCGCCGGTTGCGCGTGGCGATGACGACGCGGGCGAGCAGCACGGCCAGTCCGAGCAGATAAGCAAGCTCGAATCCGGCTCCGATCCATATTGCTACGGGAGCAAGGAGCGCGATTTGCGCAAGCAGCCAGGCGGCGCACAGCGCGCCGAGCGCAGGCTTGCCGGCGGTCGGGCGACCGGTCCAGTTGCCGGCCGCGGTCAGCAGAAATCCGCCAACGAGCGCGCCGGCAAAGCCGAACAGCATGGCGTGGCCATGCCACAGGATGGGCGGCAGGGGACCCTGCGGCAGAAATCCCAGGTGCAGAAAGGCCCCCCAAAGCAGCAGGCCCAGGCTCGATGCCGCGCTGGCAGCCAGGAACAGCGGCCGAAACGGGTGGACGGGCTGGGTACCACGCAGGGGACTGGATGCAAGGGACGGGGCGGACATCGGCGCTCGAAAAAAATGGATGGAATTGGCCAGAACCTGGGCCGGCAATCTACGGGTCGACTTGATGCGCATGAACCAACGAACCAGCGTGCCCGCACGAGGCATCTTCGGGTGCCTTGCCCGAGACCGGGTTGATCCAGATCAAAGTGGTATCAAAAATACCAAGTTAATGTATACCATCTGAAGCTGTGCCACGTGCCTGTGAGGAAACGAAATGAAAAGAACAAGATCAAGCATGGCGGTCCTTGCCTCCTGCCTTGCCGGGGCGTGGGTATTCACTGCCATTGCCGCCACCACCAAGTCAACCGGTGGCACTCACGGGGACTTCGGACCACCGCAAGGCGAACCCATCCACGCCGTGCTGACCAGTCCGCCGATGGTGCCGCCCCCGGTCCATCGCAATCATCCGGCCAAGGTCATTGTCGAGCTGGAAGTGCGCGAGATCGAGAAGGAAATCTCCGAAGGTGTCAGCTACACCTTCTGGACCTTCGGCGGCACCGTTCCGGGCAACTTCATCCGCGTACGCCAGGGCGATACGGTGGAGTTCCACCTGAAGAACCACCCCGACAACAAGATGCCGCACAACATCGACCTGCACGGCGTCACCGGACCGGGCGGCGGCGCGGCTTCCAGCTTCACTGCACCGGGACACGAGTCCCAGTTCACCTTCAAGGCGCTCAACCAGGGCATTTATGTATACCACTGCGCTACCGCACCGGTGGGGATGCATGTCGCCAATGGCATGTATGGCCTGATGCTGGTCGAGCCGCCCGAAGGCATGAAGCCGGTGGACCACGAGTATTACGTGATGCAGGGAGACTTCTATACGGTGGGCAAGTATCGCGAGCACGGCCACCAGGATTTCGATATGCAGAAGGCCATCGACGAGAAGCCGACTTACGTGCTGTTCAACGGCTCCGAAGGGGCGCTGGTCGGTGATAATGCCCTGAAGGCGAAGGTCGGCGAGACGGTGCGCCTGTTCGTCGGCAACGGCGGACCCAACCTCGTCAGCAGCTTCCACGTCATCGGTGCGATCTTCGACCGCGTGCGCTACGAAGGCGGCGTGCACGAGCAGGAAAACGTACAGACCACGCTGATTCCGTCCGGTGGCGCCGCCATCGTCGAATTCCACCTGGCGGTCCCCGGCAGCTACGTGCTGGTCGATCATTCCATCTTCCGCGCCTTCAACAAGGGCGCGCTGGCGATACTCAAGGCCACAGGTCCGGAAAACAAGGCAATCTATTCCGGCAAGGAAGTGGACTCCGTCTACCTGGGCGACAAGGCCGCAAGTCCGGCTCCGGTCACCGAGGCACGCGCCGCGGAGGCCAGTGGCACCCTGACCAAGGAGCAGCAGATCAAGGCCGGCGAGGCACGCTTTACCGGCACCTGCTCTGTCTGTCACCAGGGCAACGGCCAGGGCCTGCCCAATGTCTTCCCGCCGCTGGCTGGATCCGACTTCCTGATGGCCGACAAGAAGCGCGCGATCGGCATCGTGCTCAACGGCCTGAATGGCAAGATCACCGTCAACGGCAACGGCTTCGACTCGGTAATGCCGCCGATGAGCCAGCTTAACGACGACGAGCTGGCCAATATTCTGACCTTCGTGCGCAACAGCTGGGGCAACAGCGGCGACGCAGTGAGCGCGGACGAGGTCAAGGAATTGCGCGGTTCCACCAAACGGCCCGAGGGCGCGGCGCACTGATGAAGCCGCGCTGGATAGATCGTGGTGCGGCGCTGGCGCTGATGTGCTGCGCCGCAACCGCCGTGGCCGACAATCCCTATCTCCCGGTAGAAGGCAATCCGCACTTTCAATCGGCGCTACAGGGCGTGAAGCCAGCCGCGGTGACTGTACGCGGCTTCCAGCTGCAACGGCACCCGGTTACGAATGGAGAATTTCTGAGCTTCGTCAAGGCCTATCCGGAATGGCGCCGCGATGTCGTGCCGCCGCTGTTCGCCGGCGCCGACTACCTGGGTCAATGGCTGGCGCCCGCCGAACTGGGCGCGACGGCCCAGCCGCAGCAGCCGGTGACGCGAATCAGCTGGTTTGCGGCAGAAGCGTATTGCGAGGCTGAAGGCGCACGCCTGCCGACCTGGTACGAGTGGGAACTCGCCGCCGCGGCCAGCCGCACGGAGCGCGACGCTCGCGCCGATCCTGCTTGGCGCCAGGCTTTGCTGGATTGGTATGCGCGCCCGGCCGGGAAGGATCTTCGGCCGGTGGAGCAGTCTGCCACCGATGTCTATGGTTTGTTCGACCTGCACGACCTGGTGTGGGAATGGGTACAGGACGCCAATTCCCTCATGAGCAGCGACGAGGCCCAGAAGTTCTGCGGTAGCGGCGCGCTCAGCTTGCAGCAAAAGGAGAATTTTGCAGTTTTGATGCGAGTCGCCATGCTCAGCAGCCTGAAGCCCAACGACACGACCCGCTCGCTCGGCTTCCGCTGTGCCAAAGATCTGCCGGCAACCGGCCAATGAGATACCTAGCCTGGATGTTGTGGATCGTGGCGCTGAGCGCCGATGCCGGTGAAGTGGCGCTGCCGCCGGATTCCGTCTACCAGTTGAACGCGGCACTGACTACTCAGGCAGGGGGTACCGCGGGCCTTGACCAATATCGAGGATACCCGGTCATGATCAGCATGTTTTACGGCAGCTGCCCGGCTGCCTGTCCAATGCTCATCACCGGAATACAGGCCTACGAATCGCACCTTGACCCGGCTGCGCGCGGCCGGCTACGCGTGCTGATGGTCAGTTTCGACCAGGCGCGCGATACGGCGCAACAACTTGCCGGCCTTGCCCGCCTGCACCGGGCCGATCCAGCCCGATGGATGTTTGCGAGTGCCGGCGAATCCGACGCCCGCAGGATCGCCGCCTTGCTCGGTATCAGCTACCGCCGCCAGGCGGGCGGTGAATTCGACCATTCCCTGCTCATTACCCTGCTCGATGGCAGGGGTAGGGTATTGGCAAAAACCTCGAAGATCGTCGGCGACGATGCATTCCAGGCCAGTCTGCAGTTGGCGACAGCCGGCGAATCGCAGTAGCGACGCCACCTTTTACTCACCCAGGAGTTCCGTATGAAACAGACCACAAACGAATCGCGCCGCCGACTGCTCAAGAACATCGCAGTCGGCTTTGCCCTGATCCCGGTCGCGGGAGCGCAGCTTGGATCGGCGTTTGCCGCCGATGCCCCGCTCGTCACTCCGGACGATCCGACCGCCAAGGCGGTGAAGTACGTCGGCGATGCCAGCAAGGCAACGGACGCCAAACCGGGTAGCAAGTGCGCTACGTGCACGCTCTACCAGGGCGCCGCGGGTTCCAGCCAAGGCGGCTGCGCGCTGTTTCCCGGCAAGTCGGTCAAGGCGACAGGCTGGTGCACGTCCTGGACGGCGAAGTCCTAGGCGCTGACAAACCGGCGAAACACGCCCAAAGGATCGTGGGCCAATGCGACGCTGATGATGTAGGCATAGATTGCGAGGGCACCGAGAAAGGCGAGCAGGCGGGCGCGGGGTGTTTGCGCCCGCTTGAGGGCGAGCGACCCCAGCGCAATGTAAACCAGCAGCAGCGCTACCTTGACGGTCAGCCAGCCGCTGGTCAACGGGTATTGCCGGATGATCGACGTCAGCAGGATGGCGGCCGTGAGCAATGTCGTATCGATGAGGTACGACGACACGCGTAGCATTCGGTGATTGGCCAGTGGCACGGCCCACATGCGCATGATCCCCCTCGCAGAGAACAGCGCACCCGACAAGATCACGCAAGTGACGTGCAGGTGCAGGATGAGGGAATAGTGCTGGGTCAGCATGGGCGCGATGATTATCGCGTTTCCAGGCAGCCGGGCAACAGCCCTGTCGCTCAACCAGGGCCTGTTAACGCTAATTTTACCGCTGCGTTGCAGTCCAAAATCACACCACTGTAGCCCTCTCAATAGGCCACGACGCAATGAATGCCGCACACAGACCCGGACCTACATAATTGCGTGTGGTCCATCACCTTTGGCGCGGCGATGCCTCCAAGAGGTATGGGCGCAACAGCATCAGGGCTTCAGTCTCGATCTGCCCGGAGCGCAGCCAATCCGGTGCATCGACTACCGCTCGATGCGTCAGAGCTTCGATGGTGGTTTCGAGGACCAGCGCTACAACGCGGATCCGGGCCCGCGGCAGTCCGGGCATCTTCCCGTGCAGAAACTCCTGGATCATCGCCTGTAGCTTGCCGCTCGTGTCCAGATGTTTCCCAAGCAACTTGTTGCGCGGGACTTGCTCGAACAGAACCTTGTGCAGCGCAGGGTCGGCGCGGTGGGCCTCCACGCCGGCGTGAATCATTCGCTGCAGCGCCGATTCGAGCGTCGCGTCCGCGGCTTCCGTCAACGCCGCTTCCACTGTCCGCATGATCTCGTCCACGTGGTTCTTGATCAGCGCAGAAACCAGCGATTCCTTGTTGGGAAAGTATTGATACAGGGTTCCGATGCTGACGCCGGCCCGGGCGGCGATCGCGTCGGTGGTCGCGCGCTCGTAGCCGATGGCTACCAGAACCTGAGCCGTGGCCTCGATGATGGCCCTCACCGTCAGCCTGGAACGAGCCTGTACCGGCTCCTTTCTCTGGGAAAAACGGGCATCGGCTGCCGACATAACGCCACCCTGATGAATGCGAGTGCAAAAACCGAGGAATTCCTCGGATTATACAGCGGTCGATTGTGAGCGAAGGCGCTGTGAATGAAACGGCTTGATCTGACGTTCAATTCCGGGGGAATCCGCTGCGAGGCCTGGCTGTACCTGCCGTCCGGGGCTGGCCCCCACCCCTGCGTCGTCGTCGCGCACGGCATCGGCGCGATCCGGCAGGTGCGCCTGTCCGCCTATGCGGAAAAGTTCACCGCGGCCGGCTACGCCATGCTGAGCTTCGATTATCGCCATTGGGGCGCCAGCGGCGGCGTGCCGCGTTTCCTGTGCTCGGTGAGCCGGCAACTCGACGACATCTGCGCGGCCATCGACTGCGTCGCCGCGCGTCCGGAAGTCGACGCAAAGCGGATTGCATTGTTCGGAACCTCCTTCGGTGGCGGCCACGCCATAGTCGTCGGCGCCCGCCGCCCGGACCTGGCCGCCGTCATGTCGCAGTGCACCGTCTCGGATTGCCTGGCGGTGGCGTTGAGGGCGGAGCCGAAGCAGGTTCTGCGGTGGGTGTCGGCAGGGCTCGTGGATCAGATTCGAGCCGTGTTCGGGATGTCGCCGAAGTACATCAAGCTGGCTGGCGCGCCCGGGGAATCGGCCTTGATGACCCGGCTGGGCGCGGAACAGGCCTACGAGGCGATGCTCGACGGGCCGTCCCCCTGGCGCAACCTGGTCGCCGCCCGGCTGATGCTCACGCTGCCGTTGTACCGGCCGATCACCTATGCCAGGCGGGTACGGGCACCGCTGCTGATGCTGGTATGCGAGCGGGACGAGATTTGTCCCGCCGCCCTTGCACGCAAGATATCGGCGCTGGCCCCGAAGGGGCGGGCGGCATCCTTCGACGCTTCACACTTCGAAATCTACTTCGGCGAACCGTTCGAGGCTGCGACTGGGGAAATGATCCGGTTCCTCGACGACCATTTGGCAGTGGAGCCGCGAGCGACGGGTCGTGCGCCATCGTCTGTCGGCGCAAGCGCGCAGGGGCAGCGGCCGGCATGAACGTCGCCCACGTTTATTTGCCGCAGCTGTTTGCCATGGTCGCCCTGTCGTTCGGGGTTGCGCTCTGCACCCTGGTCACCCGGTTTGGCGATCTGATTGCGGGGCGACGGCCGGCGTCATATTACGAGGATTGGGACGGTACGGGGGCATCGGTCGCCGTGATGCGACCGACCCGGCAGCTCGCCAATCTTTTCGAGTTTCCCGTGCTGTTCTACACCGCGGTCGTTCTGACCATCGCGCTGGGACTCCGGGACGATTGGCTGCCCGTACTGTGTTGGTGCTACGTGGCGCTGCGCTGGGCGCACGCCGTCGTTCACATTGGTCTGAACCGCCTCTGGATCCGTACGCCGATTTTCATGTTGGGCCAGTTTGTCCTGCTGGGAACGTGGATACGCCTCGGCGTGATCGCCTTCGGGTGAGCGACGCCGCCGCAAACCAAGGGAGATGAAGATGTCCGGAAAGCTTGAAGGCAAGGTCGCACTGATCACCGGCGGAAGCAGCGGCATCGGCCTGGCCACGGCGCAGCGGTTCGTGGCGGAAGGGGCTCGGGTGTTCATAACGGGGCGCCGCGCGGCAGAGCTGCAGAAAGCACAGGCGCTGATCGGAAAGGGCGTCACCGCGGTACAGGGCGACGTGACCATACTGTCGGACCTGGACCACTTGTATGCCACGATTGCCCGGGAGGCGGGACATCTGGACGTCGTCTTCGCCAACACCGGCGGCGGACCGTTTGAACCGTTCAGCGCGGTCAGCGCGGAATCCTTCGACACAACCTTCGGCCTGACCATCCGCGCGACGTTTTTCACCATTCAGAAAGCGATCCCTTTGCTGAACAATGATGCTTCTATCATCATGACCGGATCGATCGCCGCGGTAAAAGTCGTTCCGCATCTGAGCGTCTACGGAGCAGCCAAGGCCGCATTGCGCTCACTGGCTCGCTCGCTGAGCTTCGAGCTGAAAGATCGCGGAATCCGTGCAAACCTGCTGACTCCTGGTCCCGTGGACACGCCACCGATGGCCAGCTTTCCGAAAGAGCTGCTGGGCGCGCTCGTGGGCTCGGTTCCCATGGGCCGCATGGGCGCACCCGGGGAGATCGCCGCGGCGGCGCTGTTCCTCGCTTCCAGCGAATCAAGTTTTATGACAGGAACAGAGGTCTTCGTTGATGGAGGTACCGCTCAAATCTAGTGACGGCCTGTGGCTCGCTGTTACCGAAAAGGCCTCTGACGTCGATGTCCGTTTTGGGATGATTGGCCCCTACAGAAGGCGGTGGCGAAGAACAGCATTCGCCCGCCGCAATCGTCCAACGTAACAATGCTTAGCCCCGTTATTGGGCTTAGACTGTTGCCGCCGGCCGACAAGAAACCGAACACACCTCTTTCGATCCAATCACCAATTCCGGGATTACCCATATGAACATCACTTTCCGCAAAGCCGCAGCCCCCGCGCTGCTGGCGCTCGCCCTGCTCTCCAGCGCAACCTGGGCCCAGGACACCACCACGGCCGCGCCCGTCAAGAAGGGTGGCCACGCCCAGAAGCATGAGGACTTCGTCGAGAAGCGCATCAGCGACCTGCACGCCCAGCTGAAGATCACCAACCAGCAGTCGATGCAATGGGAAGCCTTCGCCGACACCATGCGCGACAACGCCAAGAAGACGGATGAAGCGCTGAAGGACCGCTCGCAGAAGATCGCGACGCTCAACGCCGACGAAGCGATGAAGTCCTACGCCGCGCTGGCTCAGCTGCACGCCGACAACATGCAGAAGATGGTCACCGCCTTCACCAGCCTCTACAACGTGCTCTCCGACGAGCAGAAGCAGACCGCCGACGTGGTGTTCCGCAACCAGGCCGAGAAGAAGCACCACGGCCACATGCATAAAGGTGCCGCCCCGGCTGCCGACACCGCCGCGCCCGCCGCGAAGTAAAGACGTAGCGCCCAGCCCTGCCGGCTAAACCGGCCGGGCTGCGGCATTTGCAGTAGTGCCGCCCGTCCAATCGAGAATCAGGCACGCCTAGAGCGTGATCCATACCCTCCCGATCACGCTATTTCGCGATAGCGATTGAACATCTCAGCAGCATTTTCCCGCTGTGACATCCTGCCTGTCGGGCTTGATGCCGTTTAGAATTTTCCAAACGCGTTCCAAACATCGCCTATTCCGCGCCAGATGTCTTTCACCGTCACCTGATCCCGGTGAAACAACCAAAGCATAAGCCCCGAACTACCAAATCCGACGACGGCACCCACCCCCAAGCAAACAAACAGGTTTACCGGGGTCAGAAATTCGCAGGCGCAGGCACTCGTAAAGGCCAGCACCAATCCAAGCCAAAACGCGCCGTTGATGGCCGACGCCCAATTTTTGCCTGTGTCGTCGTCTTTCATGGCTTCTTGGTGCCGAAACTCAGTGGCCAGCCGCTGGTACAGCCAGCGAACAGGCGACCAGCTGGAAATTCATGGCCCACCGTGATCTCCGGCATCGTGACTGGAATTTCCTTCATTCCGATCGGGGTAGTTCTCGGCGATGTGAGGATTTCCAGTAGATATTTCTTTCCCGGCCTCAAACGGCTCCGATTGCGTTCGCAGCACACACCATGCGACTACCGCTCCGACAACCGGAACAAGCCGGATCAAAAGATACTGGATCCGCTTCTGGGAAGGCTCATAGATTGCACTACGCGAAATTGCAATCGTCACTGCAAGATCGACGATTACAAGCATTGCGCCTGAGCCAAACAGCACGGATGGGTTCATGACCGTTCAGCCTTCCGGAGTCGGATCCTTGACGAATACCTTCGTGCCCGGCGGCAACTGGACCCAAGGGTGCCTGCGGCAGTCGTAAACGGAAACCCGCGGTGCGGGAAAGCCGGGATCGGCAAATGCCCCGACGGCGACGCTCACGCGACCGCTCTCGCCTTCTTCGGTGTGGAAGACGGTGGTCCCGCAGACCGGGCAGAACCTGAATCTGAACCGGGCGCCCTGGTCGCCGGCACGGACGTATTCGGTGGCGGTTCCGAAGACCTTGAACGGCTCGGAGAAGCTGGCCAGGGTTGCGAAGACGCTGCCGGTTCTTTGCTGGCAGGCGAGGCAGTGGCAAATGCCGACGCCCCGCGGCTCGCCTTCGACCTGGATGCGCAATTGTCCGCAAAGGCAGGAGGCTGTACGGGAAGACATGATGGCCTCGTTGATAACCCTTGTGATAACCGATGGCAAGCCAAGTCGCTGATCGCGGCCGCTTGTGGTCGTTCGTCTGACTACAGGGCACCTGCAAATTACTCCGCCTCCAGGCGTCTCTTCATGTCTGCGTATGCCGTTTGGATCAGTTTTACGAGCGCTGGGGCATTTACTTCACGACCGGGCATGAGCTTTACGTGGCGCATGAATTTGCCGGCGCCTTCCAGCAGCCCATCCGGATCGGAAAGCTCGGCGCCGCGAAAGAAGCCGACATTGACGTGGGCCTTGAAGGCGTTGACATAGCCGAATGCCGCTTCGCCGACGCAGGCGGTTGGATGGCCGTCATGCAGCAACTCCCGGACGTCGCTTCCGCAGCCACGCATGACTTCAAGCCAGCGCTGTGCGATAGCGCCTAATTCACCAGGATGCTCGCGCAGCCATGACTCGACGGCTGGATCGCGCCTGACCGCACCGGGGAATAGAAAAAGCTGACTCATGTCGCCCCCCACCCATGCCGTATAGCGGTGATCGGACCGAACGGGGCTGCGGCGCGCTTGCGGCCCGACACAACAGCCCATTTGAATTGCCCGGCACCGTAATATTAAGGCAGCTCAAATCTTCACGATACGCCCGATGGCCCTAGTCGCGGTTGGCCGGAACGACCGCCGTGGAATCGGCCGCCTTCTTGAAGCGGATGGCATAGCGCGCTTCGTCGGCCTCGAAGACTTCACCGATGAGGTCTTTGCGGACCTTGCATTCCTTCTTCAAGGTGCTGCCGTCGGCACCGCGCTCGACCTCTTCGGTCTGCTTGGTCGAGGTGATGATGACGCGGATCCGCTGATTGGTATCGAAAGCCTGCTTCACGTTGGCCCTGAATTCGTCGTTGCCCGGACCGGTCCACCGGTCAAATGAACCCCTGGCTACGAGATGGCCGGCCTCGGGCCCCATATGGTGCTCCCAGAGGCTTACCACCAGGGAGCCATCCCGTGCGATGGCGCAGACGGAGCGGTGGTTCTTCTGTTTTGCGTCGTAGGCTTTGAATGCAGTCGCCAGGCCAATGTTGAGCATCGATCATTTACTCCAATTGGGCAGTGTGACATACAAATGGAGCGGGGGATTCGTGCTTGTGCCGATATTGCCTGCCAATATCGCCGGGCTTCGCAGATTCCGCGTGGACGGCGATGCTCACAACAGCCGCGTATCCTCCGGCGCCTCGTTGAAGCGGTCGTGCAGGCCGTCGGCATACTTGATCGGCGCCGCGGCCAGTTCGTCGGCATCCACGCCGTCGAGGTTGGTGACGGGCACGGCGCAGAACACTCCGCCCATGGACGCGTGCTCGCCCCAGGCATAGGCCCGCACGCCGCAGGTCTTGCAGAAGAGGTAGTGCAGGAAGGGCTCCGGCTTTGCGGGTGGAGTCCAGCGATACTCGGCCAGCGCGTCTTTGCCCGCCAGGATACGGAAGGCGGCACCTGGGACGAAGGCGAACCAGGCGCGCGATTTGGCGCAGAGGGAGCAGTTGCACTTGTTGGTGCCCTGGGCGAGGTCGATGTCCGCTTCGAAACGTACCGCGCCGCAATGGCAGCTGCCGCTGTAGGTCTTCTGCATGTCGGTTCCCCTTCCGGTGGATCCTTGGAAAATGTTCGGGCTCAGGCCGCCAGGTACTCTTGCAGAAGCTCGAAGCATTCGCCCCAGCCGCCGCGGTGGCCGTCGCGATTCGCCACGGTGTCGAAGAAGCTCTGGTGGAACAGCATGCGGGTCTTGCCCTGGTAGTCTTCCAGCTTCACGGTCACCAGCGTTTCGTGGCCGGGTGTGCCGTCCGGCTGGTCCCAGCTGTGGGTGAAGACCAGCAGCGAGTTCTCCACCACTTCGCGGTAGACGCCGCCCAGCCAGAGGTCCCTGCCTTCGGGGGAGCGCATGCAGGAACGCCACTTGCCGCCAGGGCGCACATCGCCTTCGTTGTGGGTGAAGACGAAGCCGCGCGGGCACGACCAGCGGGACATGTCATGGGTCCAAGCCTTGTAGACCAGGGCGCGCGGCGCGTCGAACACGCGCGTCATCACCAGTTCCAGGTCCGCCGAGGGCTCGGCGGCGTAGTCATTTTTTCTTGCGCTCATGTTTCTTGTCCTTGCCTTGCAGTTCATTCAGGTAGATGTCGAGACGGTCGAAGCTCTCGTCCCAGTAGCGCCGGTATTCCTCCACCCAGGCGGCGATATCCTTCAACGGGCCTGCCTGCAGGCGGCACGGCCGCCACTGCGCCTTGCGGCCGCGCACGATGAGGCCGGCGTGCTCGAGCACTTTGAGGTGGCGCGACACCGCCGGCAGGCTGATGTCGAAAGGCTCGGCCAGTTCCTGCACCGAGACCTCGCTGTCAGCCAGCCGCGCCAGGATGGCGCGGCGCGTGGGATCGGCCAGGGCGGCGAAGGTGGTGCTGAGGCGGTCGGGCGTCATCGGCGGGTGTGACTCTATATTTAACCAATATGTTAAATACACTACTCCGACTTTCCGGCCCCTGCAAGCGGGCTGACAAACGCACAGATCAAGGACAGGCGAGGAGCGGATCGGCTGGAGTCGGCCCGCTCATCTGCGGCGATTTCAGCGCAGCGGCGCATCGCCCCGGAACAGATCGGCCCCGGGTACGGATGAATCAATCGACCTGCTGAATCACTACGCCAGCAGTGGGTATGGTTGGCGCCAGGACCATCACACTCGGCCGTTGCTGATCGATGTCACCCACATCTTCAATGCCGTTGCGCACCAGGCCGGCACCCACTGCCATTCAGGGCAGGGGCGCAGGGGTTGCCAGGTACTGGGCCGATAGCGTGCGGAACTGCCCGCCATCAGTGGTGATATCCGTCTGCCCGGTGGCTCCGGCACTGAACACCACGCCCAGGCCGCCGGCGGCAACGAGTTGCGCGGCATGGGTGAGGAAATAATGGACGCGGTTGTCGCGGTAGTGCCCATTGGTGCCGCCCGGCGTCGTCGAAGGCACGCCCAGCGGCGTCTGCCACCACAGCACCGGCAGCCCACCGATGCCCAGGTGGTACTGCTTCACCAGCGCAAGGTGATCGGCGAAATCCGGATGCGTGATATTGGCTTCATCCCAGTACCAGCCGCTGCCCGCGCGCTGGCATGATGCCGGCTGCGGCAGCACCTCGAAACAGCCGGCATCGCGATCCAGCGTCTGGAACACGATGAAATCCGCAGTATCGGCGCCGATCTGGTTCATGAAGGCGATGACCGCCGTGGTCGAGGTGGAGCCCCATTCGGAAATGGGGAATCCGACGTAGGCCTTCGGCGCATATTTGCGCGCGCTGCGCACCAGACAGGCCGCCACGCCGGTGACGTCATTGGGCAGGTCGGCGCAGTCGGCATCCAGCGTCACTTGCGCCACGAGCCTGGTGGGATCGCCGCGCGTCGCCTGCTGCTCGACATACCCCCAGAAGTCCGGCTCCAGATTCACCACGGCCGGCTTGCCGTAGGTTCCCAGCTTCTGGAACATCAGCCGCACATTGGCCCAGTACTGCGTCATGAAGGTGCTGTCGGCCAGGCCAGACAGGTTGCCGTCACCGTTGCTGGCCATCTGGTACAGCGTGAACATCGGCACGGCGCCGATGCTGTCCGCTTCGGCGGCGACCACACTCACGTAAGCCCCGCTGGGACTGTTCCAGCTCGGCCAGGACGAGGCGCCCACACCAACCAGGTAACGATCGAACAGATCCGGCTTCAGTGCCTGCGCCTGGACATCCGCGACTTCCGTCGTGCCCAGGCCCGTCAGCAAACGGGCCGGCCGGCCAAGTTTCTTCGCCAACGCCGCGGCGGCCGATGCGCCGGCACCGCCGCTACTGCTGCTGCCACTGCTGCTGCTCGCGCCTCCACCACTGCTACTGCTACTACTGCTGCTGCCGCTACCGCTACTGCTGCTACCGCCGCTGCCGCCGCCGCCAGAGCCGCCACCACAGGCACTCAAAGTCGATACCATTGCCACGCTGACGAGCAAAGGAATGATCACGCGCTTGCGTGTCGACGCGCCCTGGAAGGCGCCTTGCCGTTTTTTCATGCTGAACCTCGATCATCTGGCGGAATCGTTCGGCCTTTCGAGCTCAAGGCCGGCATCGGGGCAGGCCGCGTGCCGCATCCAGATCGGATGCAGCCTGCACGCTTCAGGTTAGACCGCATATCCGGGTGAATCCGGTGTCACCTGATAGAAGGATGCAGCCGCCGGCCGCCGTCATTCACGGGATCCAGGGCATCCGATTGACTCGGCACGGGTTTGAATCCCGTGCCGGGCTTCCGGTTTTATCGCTTGCGCTCAGGGCTGCGCGGTGACGATGATGACGCTGTCGTCGCTGGTATTCGCCGCCGGCAGATCGCGCCGGCCGGCACATTCGTTTACGGCGGCTGACTCAGCTTTTCGTTTCGCTCAGCAGGATCTTGAACTTCGAGTTCAGGCTGCTGAGGCAGGCGTTGAGCTCGAGCTTGTTCAAGGTGTAACGGCCCTGCAGGTCGGTGAGGCGGTCGAGCGCCCTTTGCAGATCCGCCGGGCTGCGCGCAGTCTGGATCTGCAATTCCAGCAGGCGCAGCTTTTCCTGCACTTCAAGCCTCTGAACGCCCGCATCGGAGGTATCCCGGTTCATGGGACTTGAGTTCATCCGCGGCTCAGGGCTGCGAAGTGAAAATGACGACGTTGCTGTCATTGGTATTCGCCCCTACGAGGTCGAGCCGGCCGTCGCCGTTGAAGTCGGCGGCGGCGATGGAATTCAGGGCTTGACCGGCCGTGGTGTTGCGAGAAGCGGAGAGTCCGCCCTTGCCATCGCCGAGCAGGATGCTGAGGCTGCCGGGCACGTTGCCGGGATCGCCCTGATTGCTGACCGCCAGATCGGGTTTGCCGTCGCCGTTGAAGTCGCCGATGAGAATATTGGTTGGAGCCTCCCCGACCACCACGGCAGCGCCGGCGGTGAAGCCGCCCTTGCCGTCGCCGAGCAGCGGCACGACGGAGTCCGGACGCGCGCCCAGGATGCTGACCGCCAGATCCGGAATGCCGTCGCCGTTCAGATCGCCTGCCGCCAGCCCGTAGGGGAAACGATCGAACGGGAGCTCGGGGGCCACGGTGAAATTCGCGTGGCCGTCATTGAGCAGGAGCCGCACCGCGTGGTCCCCCTCCACGGACACCGCCAGATCCAGCTTGCCGTCGCCGTTGAAATCCGCCACCGCCAGCACCTCCGCGCTTGAACCCACCGCCAGCGCCGGCTGGGTGGTGAGGTGGCCGCTGCCGTCGTTGAGCAGGATCGACACGCTGTCGTCGAAGCCGTTCACCACCGCCGCATCGGGATGTCCGTCGCCGTTGAAATCAGCGACCACGGGGCTCTGCGGTAAACCACCCGTCGGCGCGGTGCTGGCCACCGAAAGATTGCCCGCGCCGTCATTGAGAAGGACGCTCGCGATCGGCGACGAATTGAAGCCGTAGCTCGTCACCACCAGGTCGAGGTGGCCGTCGCCGTTGAAATCGCCGGTGGCGAGCGCGGACGGCTGATCGAAGCCGCCGATCATCGGCTTACCGGTGAAGGTGCCGTCGCCGTTGTTGATCATTACCTGGACGCTGTTGCTGTCGACCCAGGCGATGGCGAAGTCCGGCTTGCCGTCGCCGTTGAAGTCTCCCGCGGCCACCCAATACGCCAAGGTGCCGCCGCTGATGGGGGCCGACAGCACGTAGGTCGCGGAGGACGGCACCAGGCCGCCCACCACGTAGCTGCCGGTGAAGGCCTGCGCCAAGGCGCCGCCGCCGATTCCGCTCAGGCCGGTGGTCAGGGTGTAGCTCACCGTCTCGCCCGGCAGGAAGGGCTGGTCGGGCGTGAAGCTGAGAACGTTGTTCAGCGCATTGGCGGCGTAGCCGCCGCCGTAAGGCCCGCCGCTGACGCGCAGCCCGGATTGGTCGCCGGACACGATGAAGTTGCCGAAGCCCGCCGCGTTCATCGGCGCGCAGAAGCCGACGTTGACCGGCGCAGTGGGGCTGACGCCGCTTATGCCATAAGGAGCGGCGGCCAGGGTAAGGCCGGCGTTGTTGACCAGGTAGGCGGCGGGTGTGGCCGCAGGGCCGGCGGTGCGCACGGTGCAGATGGGATCGCCGACGCTGGTCTGCGCCACGCGGCCGCCGAGGACGGCGAGGTCGACGCTGCCCAGGGTGGCGGCGCGCAGATCGGCGGCGATATCGCCGGCGGGGTTCTGCTCTTCAACGCTCTCGGTGACGCGGGTATTGGCATCGTCCACCACCTGGAAGATCATGGTGATGCTGTAGGGGTCCTGCTTCGCGGTGGCCTGCAAGGGCAGCTTGAAGGAGAAGCTGACTTCACCGTCCCACTGGTTATTGGCGGGGCTGGCCGGCAGGGCGCGGCTGGCGGCGGTGTTGACGTTGCGTACGACGTAACCATAGGGGAACAGATCGGTGGCGCCCGGGTCGCGGGGAATGGCGGCGACTTCGTCTTCGGTGAAGACTTGCAGGGACTCCAAGCCCGGCCGCACCAGCACGCCAGTGCCGGCGCCGCTGTTGAACTGCATGCCGTGGGTGGGCAGCAGGCTGGAGGCCAGGGCCTGCGTATCGCCGTTGCTGGTGCCGTCGTAGAGAGTGAGATTGCTGATGGCGGTGCTGTTGATGTTGCCGGGAATATTGGCTGCGACCAGGCTCAGGTTATGAGCGGCCGTCGTATAGGGCGCACAAGTGCCCGGCGTGTTGCAGAACTGCGCGTTGCGCACCTGGTAGACCACGGTGAAGTAGCGTTGTCCGCCGGCACCGCGGCTGCCGACGTCGATGGTGCTGGCGGAAACCTGCTGCACGTCCAGACCAGCCGGCACTGCGGTTGGCAGGGCGGCGTGCGCCTGCGGGCCGGAGGTGCCGGACAGCATTTCGGCATGGGAGGTCATCTGCCCGTCGCCGATGCCGTTGATGGTGATGCGCATCAGGCCCAGGCTTGCCGAGGTGGCGGGCGGCGGCGTGGTGACATCGCCGCCACCGCCACCGCCACCGCCACCACCTCCGCCGCCGCAGGCGCTGAGCATGATGCAGGCCGCCAGCGCGGGCAGAGCGGTCAAACGGGTCACGTCGAAATGGTTGTTCATGGTTCTTTCCCTGATCACTGGTCTTCGGTTCATCCGCGGCTCAAGGCTGCGAAGTAAAGATGCCGACGTTGTTGGCGCCGTTGTTGAACTCCACCAGGTCGATGCGGCCGTCGCCGTTGAAGTCGCCGGCACCCGCGATGCTGGTGTTGACGGCGGTGGGAATGGCGCGGGCTGCGCCGAAGCCGCCCTGGCCGTCGCCGAGCAGGGTGGAAGTGGCCGCCGCCAGATCGGGATGCCCGTCGCCGTTGAGGTCTGCGATGACGACCGTCCCCGAACCGATGCCGCTGGCCAGGCTGCCGCCGGCGGTGAAACCACCCTTGCCGTCGCCGAACAGCAGCCTGATGAAGCCTGTGGCACCGGTGGAGATGGCCAGGTCCGGGATGCCGTCGCCGTTCAGGTCTCCCGCCGCCATGCCGCTGGGCGAGTCGCCGATGGCTTGCGCGGGACCGACGGTGAAATTGGCGCCGCCGTCGTTGAGCAGCGCCCGCACCGCGCTGTCACCCAGGGTGGTCACCGCCAGGTCCAGCTTGCCGTCGCCGTTGAAATCCGCCGCCTGCACATAGGTGGGGAGGGAGCCGACCGACACGGGCGCCATCAAGGTGAAATGGCCGCTGCCGTCGTTGAGCACGATCGACAGGGTACCGCCGACTTCGGTCACCGCCGCATCGGGGTGGCCGTCGCCGTTGAAGTCGCCGACCACGAGTTCATCCGCGCTGGAGGGCAGCGTCGTCGTGCCAGCGACCGAGAAAGCACCCGCGCCATTGTTGACGAGCAGGCTCAGCTTCGATGGCTGGCCTATGAGGGGAGAGCCCGCGCTCGCCACCATCAGGTCGAGGTGCCCATCGCCGTTGAAATCGCCGGTGGCGATCGCCACGGGGGCGGTGGCCACGGTGATCAAGGGACCCGCGGTGAAAGTGCCGTCGCCGTTGTTGAGCCGCACCTGGACGGCGTTGGATTGATGCCAGACGATGGCGTAGTCCGGCTTGCCGTCGCCGTTGAAGTCGCCCACGGCCACGGCGACGGGCCCGGTGCCGCCGCCGGTGGGCGTCGACTGGACGTAGCTGGCCGAGGACGGTACCACGCCACCCACCACGTAGTTGCCGGTGAAGTTCCGCGGCACGGCGCCGCCGCCGCTGCCGCTCAATCCGGTGGTCAGGGTGTAGCTCACCGTCTCGCCCGGCAGGAAGGGCTGGTCCGGGGTGAAACTGAGGACGTTGTTCAGCGCATTGGCGCCGTAGCTGCCGCCGTAAGGCCCGCCGCTGAGGCGCAGCCCGGATTGGTTGCCGGACACGATGAAGTTGCTGAAGCCCGCGGCGTTCATCGGCGCACAGAAGCCGACGTTGATCGGCGCGCTGGGATTGACGCCGGTGAAAGCGAACGGCGCGCTGCCCACGCTGATACCCGCGTTGTTCGCGAGGTAAGCCGTGGGCGCTGCCGCGGCGCCGGCGGTGCGGACGGTGCAGATGGGGTCACCGATATTGGTCTGCGCCACGCGGCCGCCGAGGACGGCGAGGTCCACGCTGCTCAGCGTGGCGGCGCGCAGGTCGGCGGCGATATCGCCGGCGGGATTCTGCTCTTCGACGCTCTCGGTGACGCGGGTGTTGGCGTCGTCGATCACCTGGAAGATCATGGTGATGCTGTAGGGGTCCTGCTTGGCACTGCTCTGCAAGGGCAGCTTGAAGGAGAAGCTGACTTCGCCATCCCACTGGTTGTTGGCCGGGCTGGCCGGCAAGGCGCGGCTGCCCGGCGTATGGATGTTGCTGACTACGTAGCCGTAGGGGAACAGGTCGGTCGCGCCCGGATCGCGGGGGATGGCACCGACTTCGTCCTCCGTGAAGACCTGGAGGGATTCCAGTCCGGGCTGCACCAGCACGCCCGCGCCGGTGCCGGTGTTGAACTGCATGCCGTGGGTGGGCAGCAGGCCGGGCGCCAGGGCCTGGGTATCGGCGATGCTGCTGCCGTCGTACAGGCTGATGTTGCTGATCGCGGTGTCGGCGATGTTGCCGGGGACGTTGGCGGCGACCAGGGTCAGGTTGTGGCTGATCGTTGTGTACGGTGTACAAGTCCCCGGCGTGTTGCAGAACGGCGCGTTGCGCACCTGGTAGACCACGGTGAAGTAACGCTCACCGCCGGCGCCGCGAGTGCCGACATCCACCGTGCTGGCCGAGACCTGCTGCACATCCAGGCCAGCGGGCACCGCGGTTGGCAAGGCGACGTGCGCCTGCGGACCGGAAGTGCCAGACAACATATCGGCATGGGAGGTCATTTGCGCGCCGCCGATGCCGTTGATGGTGATGCGCATCAGGCCCAGGCTTGCCGGGGTGGCTGGCGGCGGCGATGCGGCATCGCCGCCACCGCTTCCACCGCCGCCGCACGCCATCAGCAGCAGGCAGGCCGCCGATGCTGCCGCGAACAACGCCCGCGCCGCCCCCTTTCCCACCCCAGGAATCGTGTACATCAGTGCTGTCCCCCGAGGACTTTCACAGTGCCGCCAAAAAGCTGGAATGCGAGGTCCAGTCGTCCGTCGCCATCGAAGTCGCCGGTCACGACGCCTTCGGCGTTGGAACCCACCGTGGGGTTGCTGGAAACGGTGAAACCTCCGTGGCCGTTATTGAGAAAGATCGAGGCGCTGCTGTTCATGAGATTGGCCACCGCCAGGTCCGGATAGCCGTCGTTGTTGAAATCGCCGGTGGTGATGGCGCGGGGCCACGGAGAGCCCGAAAGACCCTCCGATATGGAAACCTGCGGCGCAAAACCGCCCTTGCCGTCGCCCAGCAGGATTGAAACCGTGCCGTCCGACAAGTTGGCGGCGGCCAGGTCGAGCTTGCCGTCACCGTTGAAATCCGCAGCGACCACGCCGCGCGGCGACTCGCCGGTGGCGAAGCTGGCGGCTCCTCCGAGATTGCCCTTGCCGTCGTTGAACAGCACGGTGACACCGGAGCCCTGCCCCACTTCCGCGACGTCGAGTGTGCCGTCGCCGTTGAAGTCGCCCACTGCCAGGCTGTCGCCGGGCTCAGCCGCCACGCCGTAGCCATGGACGGCAAAGCTGCCGTTGCCGTCGTTGAGCAAGATCTCGACGGCCGAAACGCCATCGAACTGCGTCGCACCGGGAATGAAGTCCCCCAACGCCAGGTCGGGGTGGCCATCGCCATTGAAGTCACCCACCGCAATGCCGCTGGCGCTGGTACCGGCGCCCAGGTTCACGGTCTGGCGCAGGCTGAAGCCGCCGCTGCCGTTGTTGAGCAGGATCGAGATCGTGTCGAGGCGGTTGCCTTCGTCGTCCTGGATCTGGTTCACCACCGCGATGTCGGGATGACCGTCTCCGTTGAAATCGCCCACCGCCAGATTCCAAGCATTGGCGCCCGCCACCGGCGTGCCGGCCAGGGCGAAACCGCCGCTGCCATTGTTGAGCAGGATCGAGACGGTCCCCGCACTCGCGCTGGCAACGGCGATATCCAACCTGCCGTCGCCGTCGAAATCGCCCGTCGCCAGGTTGAAGCTGGCGCTGGCAACCGCCGGAGAGGCCAGGGGCGCGAATGCGCCCGTCGCGGACGGCAGGCCGGCGGCCGCCGCGGCGCCGGTAGCCACGGTGTAGCTGCCGGTGAAAGGCTGCAACAGCGGCGCGCCGTCGCTGCCGGTGAGACCACCGCCGAGCGTATAGCTCACCATCTCGCCCGGAAAGAACGGCTGCGTCGGCGTGAAGCTGAGCATATTGCCGAGGGCATTGGCGCCGTAGCTGCCGCTGTACGGACCCGCCGCCGTGCGCAGGCCGGACTGGCTGCCGCTGACGGCGAAGGTGGCCGCGCTCGGCGTGCTCATCGGCACGCAGAAGCCGGCGTTGATGGGCATGGTGCTGGACACACCCTGCACGTTGTAGGGCGCGCTGGCGGCGGTGACGCCGGCATTGTTCACCAGGGTGGCCGTCGGCGCGCCCGCGGTGCCGGCGGTGCGCACGGCGCAGATCGGGTCGCCGACATTGGTCTGTGCCACGCGGCCGCCGAGCACGGCGAGATCCACGCTGCCCAGGGTGGCGGCGCGCAGGTTCGCGGCGATGTCACCGGCAAAGCTCTGCTCTTCGGCGCTCTGGGTGACGCGGGTGTTGGCGTCGTCGATGACGTCGAACATCATGGTGATGCTGTAGGGGTCCTGCTTCGGATCGCTCTGCAGCGGCAGCTTGAAGGAGAAGCTGACCTCGCCGTCCCACTGGTTGGCGGCGGGATTCGCCGGCAACGCGCGGCTGCCCGGTGTGTGGACATTGCTGACGACGTAGCCGTAGGGGAACAGGTCGGTGGCGCCCGGATCGCGCGGGATGGCGCCGACCTCTTCCTCGGTGAAGACCTGCAGCGATTCCAGCCCGGGCTGCACCATCACGCCCGCGCCCCTGCCGGTATCGAACTCCATGCCGTGCGTGGGCAGCAGGCTGGTGGCCAGGGCCTGGGTGGCGGCGTCGCTGCTGCCGTCGTACAGGCTGATGGCACTGATGGCGGTGTTGGCGATATTGCTGGTGGTGTTGGCCGCGACCAGGGTGAGGTTGTGGCTGGCGGCGGTGTAGGCGGTGCAGGTACCCGGGGTGCCGCAGAACTGCGCGTTGCGCACCTGGTAGGCGACGGTGAAGTACCGCTCACCGCCGGCGCCGCGAGTGCCGATGTCCACCGTGCTGGCCGAGGCCTGCCGCACATCCAGGCCGGCGGGGATCGCGGTCGGCAGGGCGACGTGCGCCTGCGGCCCGGCAGTACCGGACAGCAGTTCGGCACGGGACGTCATCTGCGCGCCGCCGATGCCGCTGATGGTGATCCGCATCAGGCCGAGGCTGTGCGCTCCCGCCGGCGGCGAAGCCGGGGCAGCATCACCTCCGCCGCTGCCGCCGCAGGCGGCCAGCAGGGCGCAGACGCATGCCGCCGCGATGAGCCGCGCGGCGCCGAACGCCGCGTGACTCACGGCTGTCCGTCTTGCTTGTCGGTGCCGCGGATGCGCTTGTACAGCCCGCGCGCACGCTCGCGTACCACCGGGTAGCCCGCCGCCGCCGCACCGATCAGGCCCAGCACCACGGTCGGATTCTCCGGCGAATTGACACACAGCCCCTGCGTGGCGAAAGCATCCGGCGCCAGCAACAGGGCGCTCAATGCGGTGATGAAGGTGACCCCAAGACGATAGTTCATGTATTCGCTTCCCTGGCCTGTTGCGATGCGGGTGTTGCATCCCGTTTTTGATCGGAGAAAACACCTGCCGACAGTCGTCTTCCCCGCGATCGATTTGGCCCGATCGGCGCAAGTGGCTCAATTGGAGCTTCGTACTAGTACTAAAGTACGAGTAGGGTCATCGGGTGTGTTCATCGGGCGCCCGCATTGCGCGGGTGCCGCACCTGCTTTCAGCCCAGGTCCGCTTCCCCGGGCGCCTGTTCCAGCGCACGGCGCCGCACCGCCGAGGGGGGCATGCCGAACCAGCGGCGGCAGGCGCGGGTGAACACGGACTGCTCGGAATGGCCCAGCAGTCCGGCGAGCTGGGTCAGCGGGATGTGCGTCTCGCAGAGATAGCGCAGCGCCATCTCCCTGCGCACCGCCTCGCGCAGTTCCTCAAAGCTGCTCTGCTCGGCGGCGAGATGACGCTGGAGCGTGCGCGGGTGCATGCCGAGCAGCGCGGCTACCGCGGTCTTGCCGCCTTGCGCCGTGCCCAGCGTGCGCTGCAGGGCGTGGCGTACGCGCACCGCCATGGTCTGGCCGGGATTGCCGAAGTGCAGGGCCAGGTATTCCACCGCCAGCCGCCGCAGTTCGTGATTGACCGCCTGCACGTTCCGCTCGAAGGTGGCCGGGGCGATGTGCAGGCCGCCGTGCGGCTGCGCCGCGTGCACCGGCGCGCCGAAGAAACGGGCATAGGCCTTGAGCGGCGCCAGCGGCGTGTGCGGCAGCGCCACCGCCCGCAGGGCGTAGCCCTTGCCGGCCAGCAGTTCGACCATGCGGTGCACGTCGCCCAGGCACACGTCCATGGTCTGGCGCAGGGCCGCCTGCCCCGGCACATGCAGTTCGAAGCGCAGCTCCAGCGCGCCGGGCACCAGGGCGCTGCGCGGATGGATGCTGATCGACATGCCCGGGCTGTGCACGAACAGGTAGCGCGAAGCCGTCTCCAGCGCGCTCGCCACGGTCGGCGCGTTCTGCATGGCGATGGCAACGGGGCCGAGCACCGAAATGTCCTGGCTGTCGGCGAGGCGCAAACCGAAGTCGGCGCATTGCGTGGCGCTGGCGCTGGCCTCCAGCAGGTGCACCACCGAGCGCAGCGGCAGCAGGGCGTCGTCGTCGTCCAGCGCTTCCGGGGCGATGCGATAGCGGCGCAGCATGGCCTCGGGGTCGGCGCCGAGCCGGCGCATCAGCACCCCGTAACCGCGCAGTCCGCTGGCCCGCACCATGGCTGTCATGTCTCGAAACATCAAATTTTTGTCTCGAAATGTCAAGTCATGGCGTTGCGGCCAACGCAAACTAGACCTGTCCTGTGAGACATATGCCCGGCACGCGGGCACATAACGAGGAGAGCGGCATGAACCAGAATTTCGATGTCCTGATCATCGGCGCCGGCCTGTCCGGCATCGGTGCGGCCTGCCACCTGGCGATGGAGTGCCCCGGCAAGCGCGTGGCCATCCTGGAGCGGCGCAACGCCATCGGCGGCACCTGGGACCTGTTCCGCTATCCCGGCATCCGCTCCGATTCGGACATGTTCAGCTTCGGTTTCAAGTTCCGCCCCTGGAACGAGCTGAAGGTGCTGGCCGACGGCCCCTCCATCCGCCAGTACGTGAGCGACACCGCGCGCCAGTACGGCATCGACAAGCAGATCCAGTTCGGCCTGAAGACCATCGCCGCCGACTGGTCCAGCGAGCAGCAATGCTGGACGGTCACCGCCCTGCACGAGGCCAGCGGCGAGACGCGCACCTACCGCGCGAACTTCCTCATCGGCGCCACCGGCTATTACAACTACGACCAGGGCTTCCTGCCGCATTTCCCCGGCGAGGAGCGCTTCAAGGGCCTGCGCATCCATCCGCAGCACTGGCCGGAAAACCTCGACTACCGCGGCAAGCGCGTGGTGGTGATCGGCAGCGGCGCCACCGCCGTGACCCTGGTGCCGGCGATGGCCGATGCAGCCGCCCACGTCACCATGCTGCAGCGCTCGCCCAGTTACATCTTCTCGGTGCCGGGCTTCGACAAGATTTCCGCCGTACTGCGCCACGTGCTGCCGGAGAAGTGGGTTTACGGCATGGCGCGCAAGCGCAACATCGTGATCCAGCGCTGGCTCTACCTCGCCGCGCGGCGCTGGCCGGAGCGGGTCCGCAAAATCCTGCTCGCCGGCGTGCGCAAGCAGCTCGACGACAAGAGCAATATGCGCCACTTCACGCCGAGCTACATGCCCTGGGACGAGCGCCTCTGCGCGGTGCCGGACGCCGACCTGTTCAAGGCGATCAACAGCGGCAAGGCCTCGGTGGTCACCGACCACATCGAGTCCTTCACCGAGACCGGCATCCAGCTCAAGTCCGGCCAGACCCTGGAGGCGGACATCATCATCACCGCCACCGGCCTGCAGATCCAGGTGCTGGGCGGCACCGAGCTGCGCGTCGACCAGCAGCCGCGCCCGGTCAGCGCCGCCATGACGTACAAGGGCGTGCTGATGCAGGACATTCCCAACATGGCCTGGATCGTCGGCTATACCAATGCGCCGTGGACGCTGAAGGCCGACATCGCTTCGCACTACATCTGCCGCCTGCTCAATCACATGGATGCCAAGGGCCTGGCCGTGGCCACCCCGCATACCAGCGAGCGCAGCCTGGAAAACGAAACCATCTTCGGCTCGCTGGGCTCGGGCTACGTGCGCCGCGCCAGCCACCTGCTGCCGCGGCAGGGCCGCGACCTGCCCTGGCGCGTGCTGCATCACTACGAGCGGGACACGGAGATGCTGATGAACCAGCCGATCGACGACGGCGTGCTGGAGTTCACGCCGGCGCGCACCGTGTCGCCGAAGGATGCTGTGGCACTGGCTGCATAATTTTCATTCGGCCGCGCAGCGAAGGACCAGGCCGGATCCTTCGCTGCGCCCAGAGCCTGCCCCGGGCTCGATCCGGGGATGACGGCAACTTACTTTTCGATATACCGCGCCAGCCCTTCGGCCAGCGCGTCGAACACCACCCGGCAACGCCGGCTGCCGCGCAGGTCGCCGTGCATGGCGATCCAGATCTCCAGCGACCACTTGAATGCCGACGGCAGCACCCGCGTCAGCGCCGGCGCGCGCGCCGCCAGCGGCACCTGGCAGACGCCGATGCCGCAGGCGTTGCGGATGGCGGCGAGGCAGGCCAGGTCGCTGTCGGTGCGCAGTGAAAACATGCCGCGGTTGAACGGCACGCCGCGCGCCCGCACCTCGCGGGTGAAGGCGGTCTCGCGGTCGTAGCCGATCAGCAGGTGCTGCGACAGCTCGTCCATGGTCTTCGGAGTGCCGCGCCTTTTCAGGTAATCGCGGTGGGCATGCAGGCCCAGCGGCACCTTGCCGATGCGGCGCGCCACCAATGGCCCCTGCGTCGGCGCCACCATGCGCACGGCGATATCCGACTCGCGCCGCAGCAGGTCCTCGACGCGGTTCGACAGCACCAGTTCGATCACCAGGCCGGGATGCGCTTCCTGCAAGGCCGCGATGATCGATGGCAGCACCTCGCCGCCGATGACCTCGCTGGCGGTGACGCGCACCGTGCCGCGCAAGTCCTCGCCGCGCCCGGAAGCCGCGCGCAGCAGCGCGGCGCTGACGGATTCGAGCGCCTCCGCATGCGGCCGCAATTCCGTCGCCGCCTCGGTGGCGGCGAGGCCGTGCAGCGAGCGCGTGAACAGGGCCAGGCCCAGCGCCTGCTCCAACGCCTCCACCTGCCTGCCCACGGTGGGCTGGGTCAGGCCCAGCGCCCGTGCCGCGCCGGACAGCGAGCCTTCGCGCAATACCGCGAGAAAGGTGCGGTACAAGTCCCAATCGGGTTCTCTGGCCGGTTCGTTGGCGGGTGTGTTGCTGGGTTCAATCCTGTCCATACATAAATGTATAGTTAGTCCACGACTTTAGGCAATTCCGTTTTGATGGGTCCGGGCCGAGAATGACCGTACTTGGCAATCTCACAGGAGTCACGGACATGGAACAGCACGGCATCGCCCTGGTCATCGGCGCCAACGGCGGCATCGGCAGCGAGCTGGCCGGCGCCCTGCAACGCCACGGCTGGAAGGTGCGCGCCCTGGTACGCAGCGCGCCCGCAGGCGGCGGCACGGCGTCGATCGAATACGCCACCGGCGATGCCATGCGCGCCGAGGATGTGCTGCGCGCCGCGCAGGGCGTCTCGCTCATCGTCCACGCCGTCAACCCGCCCGGCTACCGCGACTGGGACCGGCTGGTGCTGCCGATGCTGCACAACACCATCGCCGCGGCCCGCGTCAGCGGCGCCCGCATCGTGCTGCCCGGCACGGTCTACAACTACGGCCCCGACGCCTTCCCGGTGATCGACGAGGCGGCGCCGCAGCATCCGCTGACGCGCAAGGGCGCGATCCGCGTGCGGATGGAGCAGGCCCTGCGCGACGCGGCCAAAGACGGTGTGCGCAGCCTGGTGGTGCGTGCGGGCGACTTCTTCGGCCCGCGCCCCGGCAACAACTGGTTCTCGATGGGCCTGGTCAAGCCGGGCGCCGCCATCCGTTCCATCACCTATCCGGGCAAGCCCGGCACCGGCCACGCCTGGGCCTACCTGCCTGACCTGGCGGAGACCGTGGCACAGCTGGTGGCGCACGAGGAGCACCTCGCCGCATTCGAGACCTTCCACTTCGGCGGCCATTGGGATGCGGACGGCACCGCCATGATCGGCGCCATCCGCAAGGCCGTGAACCAGCCGAAGCTGCCGGTGCGCGGCTTTCCCTGGGCGGTGCTGGTGCTGCTGTCGCCGTTCAAGACCCTGTTCCGCGAGATGCGCGAGATGCGCTACCTGTGGCAGCAGCCGCTGCGGCTCGACAACACGCGCCTGCTGGCCCATCTCGGCGCCGAGCCGCATACGCCGCTGGATCTGGCGGTGCGGCGGACGCTGGATGGGCTGATGCGCTGAAGCCCGCACCACTGCGGTTGCTTCAGAGTATGCCCTCCAGCGCCGTCCCGTTCGGGCTGCCCAGGCCGGTGCAGGCGTCCCAGCCGGCGACGGCGGAGTACGCGCCGTTATTGCCCTGCTTGATGTCGCTCAGCGCGGCGGGATTCTGGTAGAGGGTAGCGTTGATGAAGCCTACCGGTTTGCCCTTGATGGCGTTGATGCGCGCGATCAGTCCGGCCCACAGCGGCGCCACCGCGCTGGTGCCGCCGATCACGGTGTCGCTGCCGTCGACGCGCACGGCGTAGCCGGTCTGCGGATCGGCGTCGCCGCTGACGTCCGGCACGCCGCGCATGTTCAGCGCAACCGTGGCGCCGCGGCTGTCGATCGCCTTCAGGCCTTTTTGCCATGTCGGCAACGCGAAGGTGCCGCTGATGCCGCCGCCGCTGGCGCCGCCCTCGGCGCCGTCGTTCCACACCACCTCGCTGGCGATGCCGGCGCCCTGCGCCTTCAGCGAGGTGCCGCCGCAGGCCAGCACGTGCGGGCTCGACGCCGGGAAGTCGACGTGGTTGACGCCGTCGCCGACGCCATCGGCGGAGCCGTTGTCGCCGGAGGCGACGCAGATGGTGATGCCCAGCGCCGCCGCCGACTGGAACGCCTGGTCGAAGCTGTTCATGGCCTGCTGCGTCCAGCTCGATTCCGGGCCGCCCCAGCTGATCGAGATCACCGTGGGCTGGTTGGTGCTGTCATGGATGGCGGTGGTGATGGCGTCGAGGAAGCCGGCATCGGTGTTCGGCGCGAAATAGACGGCGATACGCGCTTCCGGCGCGATGGCCCCGGCCACCTCGATATCCAGCATCACCTCGCCGTCGGCGCCGCTGGGATCGCCGCCCGGCTGGTTGGCGGCGCTGTCCACGCCGACCGACAGCACCTGCGGCGCCGTCACATTCAGTTCGGCGAAATAGGAAGACAGGTCGGCCGTCTCGTAGCCGCCGTCAAGTTCGATCAGGGCGATGCACTGCCCCTGCCCGCCACCCTGCGGAAACTGGTACAGGGTGGCGAGCTGCGTCGGGGTGAAGCTGCCGGGCGTTTCCGCCACGGCCGCCACCTGCTGCGCCACACGGAAATGCGCGCGGGCCTGCGGCCGGTTGTCGAGACCGAGCACCGACTCGACGATGCCGGACAGTTCAGGCGGCAGGTAGATGGCGCCGCTGCGGCAGCGGTAGGTGCCGCCGGCATGCTGGAGGTGATGCAGCTCGACGCCGAAAGCCTGGTTGAACTGGCTCACAGTGCCGGACAGGCGCACCGTGCGCCGCGCCGCGTCGGCGCTCATCACGATCAGCCCGTGCTCCTGGGCGAATGCGGTCACCGCCGCGATATCCTCCGGCGCGGCGCCGTACAGCGACTCGAACTGCTCACGCTCCAGATGTTCCGGCACCTGGCCCGCCCGCACCTGCTCCATCCGCGCCGCGAAGCCCTGCGCATCGCGGCGGCGCAGCAGCACGCTCACCTCGAGACGCTCGTCGGGATGCGCCGCGACCGCGCCGGCGGCATCCGCCGGAAAAGCGCGCTCGCTGCCGGCCAGGGGAGTGCCGCGATGTTTCTTGTTCATGATCCGCTCCATTCATTCCGTTGAGTGGCACAGCGTCAGGTCGATACCGCGCGTCGGTTCAGCATCCCGCAAATCCTTGGACAGCCCGCGGCGGCATTCCATTCCCCGCGGGTGGCCGCTCTCACCTTATTACAGAATCTGGCGACAGGGCGTTATGCTCGAATTCCGACAATCCGGAGTATTGCCATGAAAATCAGCGCCCGCAACCAGGGTCTGCTGACAATCATTTGGTCGCGATCAAATGATTGTCGGCAGACCCCTGAATCAAAGGCACCATGGTGGAAGTCACCAAGGGCCAGACCACGGCCCAAGTCGGCATCGACATCGGCAATGGGGTGCGCGTGGCGGCTTCCATCACCAATGAAGCCGTCGATGACCTCGGCCTGAAGGTGGGTGATGCCGCCATTGCAGTGATCAAGGCCTACACCTGATGGTGGCCAAATAGGCTGTACGCTCACGCCTTATACCGCTAGCGTGCCGTCGCCGCCCGCCGCATGGTCTCAGCGCGGCGCAGCTGAAACGGAACTGCTCAGCAGACGTAGGATGCGCAACGCGCACGCGCCACGCCTCGAAACGTCGGCACACCCGCGTGCGTGTTGTGCACCCTTGCTTGCTACACGGACTGAAAATCCTCGTCAGCCTCGACATAATGAATTAGAGCGCCGTTATCAGCCCTGATCAAAATCCCAACCTTTAGATAGCTCCATTCGTCCTTCGGAAACTCGCTCGTATACTCGTCATCATCAATGGAGCAGACAATTGTTCCAAAGTAATCTTTCCAGAGTCGGACTCTGTCACCCGTCTTGGCAAGGTTTCCGTTCGCGTATTTCATTGAATGCATTCCTAATCTATGGCATCGGAACAGAGCCCGGTGGCGGAGCAGCAAGCGTAGGTTGCGCACTGCGCACGCGTCACGTCTTGAAACGTCGGCACACCCGCGTGCGCAGTGCGCAACCTACGCTTGCTGCTCTGCATGGGGTTTGACCGGGTTAACAGTATCTACGCTTGCTGCTCGTTGAAGCCAGATCTGAACGGCCAGGACTATTGAATAGAGAGATGAGTAGCGCCAACCCAGCGAGGACGACTACGCGCAATAGCCACCGTATACCAAAAATCCTCTTTGACCATTGATCAATCAGCCTAGGTGATGCTACTTCTTGCTGCACATTGAAATTTTCATCTATGACAATCTCAATTAAGCATGCCACTACGAAGATTAAAAGAAGTATTAAAACATCATGTCGAAGCATCGCTCATTTACCTCAAATAATGTCTACTTCATCTATTTCGAATTGCATGTACAACCCGCTTTTCCAGCGGCATTTTGCACCCTCCCAAACCCCCATCCAGCAACTGCTCCGCCCACTCCTGCAAGTCCAATTCCGTTATTTGCTACAACGATGGCAGCCGCACCTGCGCCAGCTCCTAGCCCTAACCCTGCGTACAACCCGCCAATGCCGCCTACCAGCTGCTCAGCAGCGTAGGGTCCGCAACGCGCGCGCGTCACGCCTTGAAACGTCGGCACACCCGCGTGCGCAGTGCGCACCCTACGCTTGCTTAGCGGATTCCCATTGGCATATCCTTCTCGATCCGGTGGTGGGCACCATCGTAAAGGTTCGTCTCTATCGAAGCACCGTTGCGAGAAATGCCTGCAACCTGCCCCACGGCGTTGTAATTGAGGCCAGTGGCACTGCTTCCGGCAAAGGAAAGAAGAGGGCTGATGGTGCCGGCAGCGATCGTTTCACTGATGCGATTCCCAGCCGCGTCATAGGCATAGGTGTAAGCACCGTAGGCTCCACTCGCCGAAATCAGGCGATCGAGGGCGTCATATCCCAAAGCCTGGCCGTGGCTGCCATCCCCATTGTCGGTTATGGAAATGATATTGCCGTTGGCGTCATACCCATACTGCAGAAGGCAAGGGTGCGCAACCTACGCTTGCTTTTTCAATTCACTGCACATCACCGACCGCTGCGCGAGCAGCATACAGCAGAAGGCATTCAGGAATAATCAACGCATTTCGGGTAAGTATTTTCTGGACTTCCTCGTCGTACGCAGGCTGCCAGCAGCCTAACCCATGGAGAGCTGCTTTTTTGCAAGTGACGTTATCTAACAAAAGCGTTTTTTCAAGATTATTTAGAATAATAGAATCAATGATCTTCATTTTCTGCGTTCGCGGCGCTCCGTGCCTCGGGAACACGTACCACCACATAAAACAAAGATAGTTATACGATGGCAAATGCATATTTGTAGGGTTATCCGCATTCGCACATGCTTTTGCAAATACTTTTTCAAATACCTCGAACATTAAAGAAATCGCGCTTTCTCTCGTTGAAATAGGTACTTGATCACTTAAAAAAGAGAAGCACGTTATGCCGCAATATCGATCAATCAAGTATTGGAGCCCTAAAACAAACTGCGGTTCAGAGTGATTGGCCCAAATGTTATCTATCTCCCTAAAAATTTGAAGGGCGCAATCCACAATGAACCCTTCTTCAAAGACAGGATCGTAAAAGTCTTCAGCAAAAAACCACTTCGGACCCCCAGCTTTCCATTCTCTTTCAAATAGAAATGACTTAAAGTCGCTATATGATTTATCCATTATTTGTATCAAGCTTCGCCGTTAGTCTTTGCAGTGACAGTCAATCGCTTTATTTGCATTTGCAATTTGATTTTCCAAGTCTTGCGGCAACTGGGGGTCATGTGCTTCATCGATCCCGTCGTGCCATCTGTTTGTAAATGCATTGCGAAGCGCTTTGCAGCTCAACGCCTTACTCAGCTTCCATCTAGCAAGCTCCGCACATAAATAGTGCGACGCAGATCAGAATCCTGTGCCAGGCCGATGCAGCAATGTACAAAAAGTGCGCAGGTAAATCGCGCATTAACTTTTGCACAGGAGTAGGGTGTTCCGCCTCAAAGGCGAGATTGACCTCGTTAGTAAATCCCCGAAGCCTCGCGCAAGGACGGACGCAATATTCCCCAATAGACGCAGCACCGCGCCCGATAGAAATCCCCGCCATGCTGCCCCCTAGTACCAGATGGTTCTTGCCGTAGGCATGGTAAGGAAATGAATGTGATTTCAGGTGTCCGTTTGACCGGCGACGCCACCCGCTCATCGTCCTTTCAAATCGTAATGTCGATTACGTCACATTTCTTTACAATTTGAAGTCCTTGCATAAGCCTTGCAAAGGCATCGCGCATGTGCGGCGCCTGAGGCCAACGTCCGGCGCCCCGGCCCCCGGGCCTTCGCCACGGTGACGATTGGAATGAATGGTTCTTAACGCCCCTTCGCCGCGGCGCCCCGCCCAGCCCGTGCCGGTCGTGCCGTCGCCGCCCGCCGCATGGTCTCCAGCGCGGCGCGGCTGAAACGGAACTGCTCGGTACCGCGCAAACGCTTTACCGAAAAATCGATGAAGTGCCGCACCCGCCGCGGCATGTCCGAACGCTGTGCGTAATACAGGTGCAGGCTGTGCCGTTCGCTGATGTGCTCGAACAGCAACGGCACCAGCCGCCCGGCGCGCAAGCCGGGGGCGGCGCCGATGCTGTCCAGCTGGCCCACGCCGAGCCCCGCCTCCACCGCCCTGATCTCCGACTCGGAGTCGTTGGAGCACACCGCCGCCGGCAGGTCGATGAAGGACAGCGCGGTGCCCATGCGCAATTCCCACTGATCCATCCGCCCGGTGTTGGGCTGGCGGAAGCCGGTGCAGGCGTGGCGCGCCAGCTCCTGGATGCTCGCCGGTGCGCCGTGCGCCCGCAGATAATCCGGCGAGGCGCAGATGATCAGCTGCATGCGGAACAGCTCGCGCACCACCAGCTGCCGGTCCGGCGGCTGGCCGCTGCGGAAGCCGACGTCGATCTTCTGCGCCACGATGTCGGTGTAGAGCTCGTCCAGCAGCAGCTCGAACCCCACTCGCGGGAGCAGCTTGCGGAAGTCGACGATCAGCGGCACCAGGACCTCCTTGCCCACCGAGCGCGTGGCGGTGATGCGGATCAGGCCCTCCTCGTCCGCCGCCGCGTCGCGCGCGCCGGACCAGGCGCCGGCGATGGTTTCCAGGCCCGGGCGCACGTTGTCCAGGAAGCGCCGGCCGTCTTCGGTGAGGGTGCTTTTGCGCGTGGTGCGGTGGAACAGGCGCAGACCCAGCGCCTGTTCCAGCTGGCGCACCGCCTTGCTCACCGCCTGCGGCGTGGTGCCCTGGGCGATCGCCGCCTGGTGGAAGCTGCCGAGATCGGCGGCCTTGCTGAAGGTTTCGATGG
This sequence comes from Nevskia soli DSM 19509, assembly GCF_000711955.1. Lineage (GTDB taxonomy): Bacteria > Pseudomonadota > Gammaproteobacteria > Nevskiales > Nevskiaceae > Nevskia > Nevskia soli. The sequence goes on along the minus strand of NZ_JONR01000008.1, from coordinate 111,115 downwards.
CGCGGTAGCGGTCCACGGGATATCTCGATTGACAACCGTTGGTTGATTCTGAAACACGAGAATCAGACTACTCCGGTTGTGTCCGACTGCCTATAGTAGCGCCCTGAATTTCCCCGCTGTCCGTTCCCTTTTCGCAGGAGCACCGCATGACCAGCACCCGCGCTTACGCCGCCGCCACCTCCACTTCGCCGCTGGCGCCCTTCACCTTCCAGCGCCGCGCGCCGCTGCCGCACGACGTGGCCATCGACATCCACTACTGCGGCATCTGCCATTCGGACATCCACCAGGCCCGCGACGGCTGGGGCGGTTCGATCTTCCCGATGGTGCCGGGCCACGAGATCGCCGGCGTGGTCAGCGCCGTCGGCGACCAGGTGAGCAAGTACAAGGTGGGCGACAAGGTCGGCGTCGGCTGCTTCGTCGACTCCTGCCGTCATTGCGCCTACTGCGAACAGGGCCTGGAACAATACTGCGACGAAGGCCCCACCAACACCTATAACGGCCTCGAGCGCGACGGCAGGACGCCGACCATGGGCGGCTACTCCGAGCGTATTGTGGTCAACCAGGACTACGTGCTGCGCATGCCGGACAATCTACCGCTGGACGCCGCCGCACCCCTGCTCTGCGCAGGCATCACCCTGTACTCGCCGCTCAAGCACTGGGGCGCCGGCCCCGGCATGCGCGTCGCCATCATCGGCCTGGGTGGCCTGGGCCACATGGGTGTGAAGATCGCCCATGCCCTCGGCGCCGAGGTCACCGTGCTGAGCCAGTCGCTGAAGAAGCAGGAGGACGCCAAGCGCCTGGGCGCCGACCACTTCCACGCCACTTCCGATCCGCAGACCTTCGTCAAGCTGAAGAACCACTTCGACCTGATCATCAACACCGTCTCGGCGGAGATGGACTGGAACCTGTACCTGGGCCTGCTCAAGGTGGACCGCACCATGGTGGTGGTGGGCGTGCCGGAAACGCAGGTGCCGATCGCGCCGTTCTCGCTCATCCCCAAGCGCCGCAGCCTGGCCGGCTCGATGATCGGCGGCATCGCCGAGACGCAGGAGATGCTCGACTTCTGCGGCGAGCACGACATCACCTGCGATATCGAACTGACGCCGATCCAGAAGGTCAATGAAGCCTATGAGCGGATCCTGAAGAGCGACGTGCGCTACCGCTTCGTCATCGACATGGCCTCGCTCAAGGCCGCCTGAGGCGGCAGGCGTCCGCGGATTGCCCCATGATGTGCCGCGGCCCGCGCCAGGCGGGCCGCGCTTTCGAACCAGGAGTAGAGCAATGGATTACGTGAACCTCGGCAGCACCGGCCTGCGCGTCTCCCCCATTTGCCTGGGCTGCATGACCTACGGCGCGCCCGAACGCGGCAACCATGCCTGGACCCTGCCGGAGGAGGACAGCCGCCCGCTGCTGCGCAAGGCGCTGGACCTGGGCATCAACTTCTTCGACACCGCCAACGCCTATTCCGACGGCACTTCGGAGGAGATCGTCGGCAGCGCCCTCACCGACTTCGCCCGCCGCGACGAGATCGTGCTGGCCACCAAGGTGCACTTCGCGCTGCGCAGCGCGCCCAACATCGGCGGCCTGTCGCGCAAGGCCATCTTCAGCAACATCGACGCCAGCCTGAAGCGGCTGGGCACCGACTACGTCGATCTCTACCAGATCCACCGCTGGGACTACCACACGCCCATCGAGGAAACCCTGGAAGCCCTGCACGACCTGGTCAGGGCCGGCAAGGTGCTGTACATCGGCGCCTCCTCGATGCATGCCTGGCAGTTCAGCAAGGCCCTCTACGTTGCGCAGCAGAACGGCTGGACCCGCTTCATCACCATGCAGAACCACTACAACCTGCTGTACCGCGAGGAAGAGCGCGAAATGCTGCCGCTGTGCCTGGACCAGGGCATCGGCGTCATGCCCTGGAGCCCGCTGGCCCGCGGCCGCCTGACCCGTCCCTGGAACGAGCAGACCGCGCGCGCCCAGACCGACAAGTACGGCAATACCCTTTACGCCAACACCCAGGAAGCCGACCAGAAAGTGGTCGAAGCCGTCGCCGCCGTGGCCAAGGCCCGCGGCGTGCCCAGGGCGCAGGTGGCGATGGCCTGGCTGAGCAGCCGCCCGGCAGTCACCTCGCCCATCGTCGGGGCGTCGAAGCCGGAGCACCTGGACGATGCCGTGGCCTCGCTGTCGCTGAAGCTGGAGGAAAGCGAGATCGCGCAACTGGAAGCGGCGTATGTGCCGCATGCTGTTTCAGGGCACGAGTAAAGCGTCGGCGCGTCCCTTCGCCCCCTTTTTGTCATCCTGAGCGTAGCGAAGGATCTGGCCTCGGCGCAGGGCCAGATCCTTCGCTACGCTCAGGATGACAGGAAGCTGGATTTAATCGCTTAAGCCACCGCTCCCGGCTGGCTCACCTGCAAGGCGCTCGCCGGCTGCCGCGCGCCGAACAGGCCCATCAGCAAGCCGATCACGCACATCGCCGCGACGTAGTGCGCCGGCCCCAGCGGGCTGGCCTTGCCCAGCATCGCCACCAGCGGCGGCGTGAAGCCGCCGAAGACCGCGTAGGCCACGTTGTAGGAAAACGAGATGCCGCTGAAGCGCACCGCCGGCGGGAAGTTGCGCACCAGCACCAGCGGGATCACGCCGACGATGGCGACGCACAGGCCGGTGAGGCCGTACAGCGGCACCAGCAGCCCCGGGTTCTGCCCCAGGCCCAGGTACATGGCGTAGGTGCACAGGAGCAGCAGCACGCTGCCGATGCCCAGCACCGGCCCCGGCCCGAAGCGGTCGGCCAGGGCGCCGGCGCCGATGCAGCCCAGGGTCAGCATCAGGGTCGCCACGCTGTTGGCGGTGAGCGTCTGCGCCGCGGTGAAGCCGTCCAGCTTCTGCAGCAGCGCCGGCGTCATCAGGATCACCACCACGATGGCGGCGGTCAGCACCCAGGTCACCAGCATCGAGCGCAGCACGCCGCCGAGGTGACGGCTCACCACCACCTTCAGCGGCAGTTCCTGCGACAGGGCCTTGCGCCGGCGCAGTTCCTCGAACACCGGCGTTTCGTCCAGCCAGCGCCGCAGGTAGACCGCGACGAAGCCGAAGATGCCGCCGAGGATGAAGGGGATGCGCCAGGCGAACGCAGCCACCTGCTCCGGCCCGTAGTGCCGCGTCACGCCCGCCGCCACCAGGGAGCCGAGCAGGATGCCGCCGGTCAGGCCGGAGGTGAGCATGCCCACCGCGAGGCCGGTGCGGTTGGCCGGCGCATGCTCCGCCACAAAGACCCAGGCGCCGGGGATCTCGCCGCCGATGGCCGCACCCTGCAGCACGCGCAGCAGCAGCAGGGCCAGCGGCGCCCACAGGCCGACCGCGGCATAGGTGGGCAGCAGGCCGATGCACAGCGTCGGCACCGCCATCAGGAACACACTCAGGGCGAACATGCGTTTGCGCCCGAAGCGGTCGCCGAAGTGCGCCATGACGATGCCGCCCAGCGGCCGCGCCAGGTAGCCGGCGGCGAAGATGCCGTAGGTCTGGAGCTGGCGCAGCCAGTCCGGCATGTCTGCGGGGAAGAACAGCTTGCCGATCACCACGGCGAAGAACACGTAGATGATGAAGTCGTAGAATTCCAGCGCGCCGCCCAGGGCGGAGAGCACCAGGGTCTTGGCATCGCCGCGGTTCAGCGGCCGCGCATTGTCCGAAACAGTCTGTTCCACAATCGTCTCCGGGTCAGGTCAGCAAGCGTAATGCGGCCGCCGCGCCGCCGCTACTGCCCGCCCCGGCAGGGCGGGTTCAGGCCTGGCGCCACCACAGCCATGCAGCCGCGATGGCAGGAATGGCGAAGATCACCAGGAAGATCGGCAGTTCTTCCATGAATGAGTAGCCCGCCCGGGCCACCCCGAACCACATGTTGAACGCGGCCAGGGCCAGCCATAGGGGGATGAACAGCTTCACGGCAAGACCGATCGAGCCCGTACCGCCGAGCCAGCGGCCGAGCAGCACACAGATTCCCAGCAACACCAGGCCGCCGCCGATGATCAATGCCGTGCGCATTCCACCTTCCCCTTGCTGAAACTCCAGGGCCTCAATATGGCGGAGCCGCCGGGGGAAGTCCAAAACGAAAACCCCGCACGGCCCGCGGGGATCGCCCAGGGGCCATGCGGCACTGGTCTACCGTGAAGAAGCATAAGAGCCTGTAACAGAATGAATCGCGCCTGCGACGGCGGTCATTTTTGCGCAGTGCAAGTCGGACAGAGTGCGGCATGGTGATTCCATGGTGCGCTCTGGCCGGCGCAGCACTGCGCAAAAATGGCCCCGTCCCGAAGGGTTGCGCCCAAAATCGCACCAGGGCGGCCCCGACACGGTGCCCGAGCGTAACGTGGTGGGTGCGGGAGGGGCCGCCTTCGCCCGCTCCCGCACCCACGCTGACGCGGCACCGTGTCGCGGGCGATCGTTGTCAGCCCCAGCCATGGAATCACCATGGCTCAGCCCTCCGCCTTGCCTGACGCGATTTTGGACTGCAACGCAGGTGCGATTCATTCTGTTACAGGCTCTAAGGACGGGGGATTGGCTTACTGGACGGCGTAATTGGATGACGTAAAGCCAAAAGCGGCAGCAATCGGATTCCGGGCCGCGGCGGTTGGCAAGCGCCGCCGACTCCGTTAAGGTCTCCCACCCCATTTTTCCCGACACCAGAGCCGCATGACCGATACCGCCCAGCACATCGCCCAGACCATCGCCGCCGAAATCGGCGCGCAGACCCGCCAGGTGCTGGCGGCGGTGGAATTGCTCGACGATGGCGCCACGGTGCCGTTCATCGCCCGCTACCGCAAGGAAAACACCGGCGGCCTGGACGATACGCAGCTGCGCACGCTGGAGACGCGCCTGTCCTACCTGCGCGAGCTGGAAGACCGCCGCGCCAGCATCCTCGAGTCGATCCGCGGCCAGGGCAAGCTGACCGACGAGATCGAGGCGAAGATCGTCGCGGTCGCCACCAAGGCGGAGCTGGAGGATCTGTACCTGCCCTTCAAGCCGAAGCGCCGCACCCGCGCCGAGATCGCCCGCGAGAAGGGACTGGGGCCGCTGGCCGAGGCCCTGCTCGCCGACCGCAGCCTGGTGCCGCAGGATGCGGCGGCGGCCTACATCACCGCCGAAGTGGCGGACGCCAAGGCGGCGCTGGAAGGCGCCCGCGACATCCTCACCGAGGCCTTCGCCGAAAACGCCGAGCTGCTCGGCAAGCTGCGCGGCCACCTGCGCCGCAACGCGGTGCTGCGTTCGAAGGTGGCGCCAGGCAAGGAAGCCGAGGGCGCCAAGTTCTCCGACTATTTCGACCACCACGAACGCTGGTCCGCCGTGCCGGGCCACCGCGCGCTGGCGATGATGCGCGGCCGCACCGAAGAGATCCTGATGCTGGACATCGAGGTGGATGCCGAGGACACCGCCCTGGTGAAGCCGGTGGAGCGCTTCATCGCCGAGGCCTACAACATCGGTATCGACGGCAATGCGCCCGCCGACCGCTGGCTGCTGGAAGTGGCGCGCTGGACCTGGCGGGTGAAGCTGTCGCTGTCGCTCTCGGTCGACCTGATGATCGAGCTGCGCACACGCGCCGAGGAAGAGGCGATCCAGGTCTTCGCCCGCAACCTGAAGGACCTGCTGCTCGCCGCGCCGGCCGGCTCGCGCCCGACCATGGGCCTGGACCCGGGCATCCGCACCGGGGTGAAGGTGGCCGTCATCGACGGCACCGGCAAGGTGCTGGAGACCTCCACCGTCTATCCCTTCGCCCCGCGCAACGACGTGCGCGGCGCCCAGGCCGAGCTGATGCGCCTGGTGACGCGCCATGGCGTGGAGCTGATCGCCATCGGCAACGGCACCGCCAGCCGCGAGACCGACCGCCTCGCCGCGGAGCTGATCGCAGCCCTGCCCGGCAACAAGCCGACCAAGGTGGTGGTGAGCGAGGCCGGCGCCTCGGTCTACTCCGCCTCCGAGCTCGCCGCCCAGGAATTCCCCGACCTCGACGTGTCGCTGCGCGGCGCCGTCTCCATCGCCCGCCGCCTGCAGGATCCGCTGGCGGAGCTGGTGAAGATCGAGCCCAAGTCCATCGGCGTCGGCCAGTACCAGCATGACGTGGATGCATTCCGCCTGGCGCGCTCGCTCGACGCCGTGGTGGAGGACGCGGTGAACGCCGTCGGCGTGGACCTCAACACCGCCTCGGCGCCGCTGCTGGCCCGCGTCTCCGGCGTGGGCGCTTCGCTGGCCGAGGCCATCGTCTACCACCGCAACCAGGGCGGCGCCTTCAGGACCCGGCGCGATCTGCTGGGCGTGAGCCGCCTGGGGCCGAAGACCTTCGAGCAGTGCGCCGGCTTCCTGCGCATCACCGGCGGCGACGAGCCGCTGGACGCCTCCGCCGTGCATCCCGAAGCTTACGGCGTGGCCTCGAAGATCGTCGCCGCCTGCGGCCGCGACGTGCGCAGCCTGATGGGCGACAGCGCGGCGCTGAAGGCGCTGGACCCGCGCGTCTTCGTCGACGAGAAGTTCGGCCTGCCCACGGTGCGGGACATCATCGCCGAGCTGGAAAAGCCGGGCCGCGACCCGCGCCCGGAATTCCGCACCGCGACCTTCGCCGACGGCGTCAACGAGATCGCCGACCTCAAGCCCGGCATGATGCTGGAAGGCACCGTAACCAACGTCGCCGCCTTCGGCGCTTTCGTCGACATCGGCGTCCACCAGGACGGGCTGGTCCACGTGTCGCAGCTGGCCGACCGCTTCGTCAAGAATCCGCAGGACGTGGTGAAAGCCGGCGATGTGGTCAAGGTGCGCGTGGTCGATGTGGATGCCAGGCGCAAGCGCATCGCCCTGTCGATGCGCAAGGACGACGGCGGCGCCTCCGCCCCGCCCGTCCGCGCCGAGCGCGGGGAGCGCGGCGACAGCCGTCCGAACCAGCGCCAGCAGAAGCCGCAGAAGGAAAAGCCGGCCCAGCTCGGCTCGCTCGGGGCGGCGCTGTCGGAGGCTTTGCGGCAGAAATAGACGGACCCGTCCTCCCGGCGCCCGCCCCGCCGGAGCCGTATGCCGGGCCGGAGCTGCTTGAGCGGGGAGGGACAGGACGGCCCGCAGCATCTATCATCGGTCATCGCCATTACCGGTGCGGCGCAGGCCGAAGCCCCATTGTGCACAGCAGAACAGCGCGCCCCGTGACCCGTCCCACGCGTATCAAGCCCGTAGGCTCGATCACACGCACCAAACGCACGGTCCGCATCGATCAGCGGACCAAGGTCATCGCGCAACTCATGGAAGCCACCGAGCGGCTCATCGCCGCCGGCGGCAGCTTCACCGAACTCAGCGTCGAAAAGCTGAGCCAGGAAGCCGGCATCGCGCGCTCCACCTACTACATGCACTTCAAGGATAAAGGGGAGCTGATCCAGGAGCTGACCCGCAGCATCACCGGCGAGCTGATGCAGGCGACGCAGCGCTGGTGGAGCATCGCCGCGGAAGCAACCCGGCCGCAACTGCAACGCGCGCTGCTGGAAACCCTGAAGATCTACCGCCGGCACCAGGCGGTGTTCGGCTCCCTGGCCGAAACGGCGAGCTACGATCCGGAAGTGAGCCAGGCCTTCGACGGCCTGCTCAAGGCGATGTCCAGCCATTCCCTCGATGCGATCCGCGCGGGGCAGCGCAACGGCACCATCCGCAAGGAAGTGACGGAAGCGAGCTTCACCGCCCTGGTGTGGATGACCGAGCGCATCGCCTATCGCCGCGTGCGCAACGGCAGCGACAAGGATCTGCGCGAGGCCGCAAACATCGTCACCGATGTCATCTGGCAGGTGCTTTACACCCGCAGCTGAACGCGGCGTCCGTCCGGACGCGAACGTCATTTCCCCCACCGCGCCTTCGGCACGGCCAATCCTTCCCGCGACACACTCGCCGGCCCGCCGCGGCGCCATTCGCCGTTTGGTGAATGGTACCGCGGCGAAAACAAAGCCATATGCCGTGTGCGCAGCATCACAAGATTCGGACATGAAATCTGGACACACTGTCCGAGCAGGCGTATAAGTTCTGTACCGGTCCGTATCGTCTTGCACGCCTATTAGAGACCGGGGCATCATCAGAGGAACAGGGAGGCGTCATGCAAATCAGGAACTTGCGGCTGCGGATCGCGTTCGCGGGTCTGGCCTTGTCGCTGTGCGGCAGCGCCCTGGCGACAGACTTGCTGGGCAAGCTCATCGGCGGAACGCTCAGCACAGCCGAATCCGTCGGGCAACCGATCATTGACCCCATCACCGGCCTGCTCATCCCCGGCACCAGCGGTGCACTGCAACAAATCCTGATCCGCGTCGACGGCACCTACGTGGTGACAGCGCCGGGGACAACCGCCTACAGCGCGACCCTCACCGTCAACGGCACCGGCCGAAGCTACGTCGTGGTGCGGCCCGATCCGGCGCCGCCGTCTTCCGCCATGATGGTGATCCTGCACGGCAACGGCGGTACCGCCGCCGGCATGGCCAACGTGGCGGTGATCTCGGGCTATGTCGCCACACAGGGCTTCTGGGCGGTGATGCCGCAGGCGCAGAACGGGGTATGGGGAGACGACCCCAGCAAGAACGACAACTCCGACGTTCAATTCATTTCGAAGCTGATCGATGCGCTGGTCGCGGCGGGCGGCATCGATCCGACCCGCGTCTACGCCGCGGGCCTGTCCAATGGCGGCTTCATGTCGGACCGGCTGGCCTGCGAGTTGGCACCCAAAATCGCCGCCTTCGGCATGGTGGCCGCCACCGTGCGCACAGGCGTCATGAATTCCTGCCCCGCGGCGGTACAAAGACCCAAGCTGTTCATTCTCGGCACCACCGACCCCATCGTGCCCTACAACGGCTGGGGCATCCTCAGCGACATCCAGTCCGCCGCCAAGGCGATTTCGTTCTGGTCCACGCTGCAGGGCTGCGTCTCGCCGAGCACCACCGCCCTGCCGAACTCGACCAATGACGGCACCACCGTCAACCTCGAAACCTTCGCCAGCTGTTCCAGCGGAGCGGACCTGAGGCTGTATACCGTCAACGGCGGCGGCCACGCCTGGCCGGGCGGCCTGCAATACCTGCCGGTACCGATCATCGGCACCACCAGCACCGATATTTCCGCCACCGGCCTGATCTGGAATTTCGCCAGGGCGTACCACCTGTAGCCGACGGTCCGACGGAACCAGCCACGGGCCGATCGGACTCCGCCAGTGCAGGCCCGGCAGAGGCTTGTATCGGAATCCGAAACAGAGCCGCGCCGTGCGCTGCCGGAGGGCTATGCATCGCCCACCAGGGCGTCCCACTACCTGATCCGCCTGTTTCTCGCCTGCTTCGGCCTGAGCTATTTCTACTTCGCCGGACGGGTCAGGGAGACGCTGCCGCTATCGCTGCATGCGGTGTTCGTGATGGTGGCCTGCTACGCCCTCGCCAACGGCATCCTGCTGCTGCGCCGCCGCGCGGCGGCGCGCTTCACCTCCGCCTATGTCGTGGTCCTGCTCGACCTGGCCATGCTGGCGGTCATCGTCCTGCAGGATCCCTACCCCGCCTCGCCGGTGACGATCCTGCTGCTGTCGGCCGCCTTCGACCTGGGTCAGCGCTTCGCGCCCAGGGTATTCACCCTGGCGACCGCATTGGCCCTGTGCATCCTGGCCTTCAATCTATGGGTCCGGTTGCGATCCGGCCAGCCAGCGATGTCGCCGGACGGCATCTGGCTGACGCTGTCGATCGGCGCCCTGATGATCTATTTCTACAGCGCATCGCTGGCGGCGAACGCCGCGCGTGCCGAACGCCGGCGCACCGCCGCGCAGTTGGCCGAGCTGCGGCAGCGCGAACAGCAGGGCGTCGAGGCGCAGTTGCGGATGGCCCGCTTCAGCGAATCGCTGCGCGCCGCCGCCATGCACCCGGTCGACTTCGACGAGCGCATGCTCGCCGTGCTGGTGATGGAAGCCGGCGCCTGCGCGGCGGTGCTGCATGAATTGATCGAGGACGGCAGCCTGCGGCCCGCGGCCACCTATGCCATGGACCTGCAACAGATCGGCAGCCGGCGCATCGCGATGGGCGAAGGGCTGGTCGGGGCCTGCGCCCAACACCGCAAGGCCATGGTCCTGCACGAAGTTCCGCCCGGGTACTTCGAACTGGTTTCCGGCCTCGGCCGCGGCGCGCCTCCGCACCTGTACCTGATGCCGCTGGGCTTCAGCACACAGCTCGCGGGTGTGCTGGAGTTCGCTACCATCGAAGCCTTGCAGGAATCGGAACTGAGCCTGCTCGAGCGCATGCTCGAGGCCGTCGCCGGAACCCTGCTGGTCATCCCCCGCGGTCCATCACAGCCGGAACCGCACGCCAACGTCGCCCCGACAGGAGGAACATCCTGAAATCCTATAACCAACTCACCCTGAAACAGCGGCTGCGGATAGCCGCCGGGCTGAAAGCCGGGCTGAGCCTGACGCGAATCGCGCGAACCATCGGCGTCAACAAATCCACCGTCAGCCGCGAGTTGAGGCGCAACGCGGGCGGACGCGGCTATCGTCCCGAACAGGCCCAGGCACAGCTGCAGAAACGGCGCGTGCTGTCCATGGGCGGGCCGGCCAGACCCGGAAGGGCTGCATCCGGCGACGCTCAGCGCGGTCGCCCGATGACCTAGAGGCGCGCCTGCCGATCGGGATCGGAACAAATCGGCTAGGTGGGCAGCAGATTCCGCACTTCGCCCAGTAGTCGCGCCATGTCCGCCGGCCCCAACGCGCCCATGGTGGAAATGCGGAACAGGGTGCTGGCCAGGGCGCCCTGGCCGGCGTAGATGATGAAACCCTTGGCCTTGAGGCCGTCGTGCAGGCGCGCGTAGTCCACCGGCAGGTGATAGGCGCGCAGCACCACCGAGGATTCGGCGGTGGGCAGCAGCGGCTTCACGCCGAGAACGGCGAGGCCGTCGGCGACCTGTCCGGCCAGCGCGGTGTACTTCGCTTGTCGCGCGGCGAAACCACCCTCGTCGGCGAACTCGCGCAAGGCTTCGCGCAAGGCGTAGTAGGCGTGCACCGAAGGGGTGAAGGGCGTGCCGCGCTGGTCCTGCGCGCGGCTCCAGGCAGCCAGGTCCAGGTAGAGGGTGCGCGCGCTTGCCGTCTTCAGCGCCGCGCGGCGCACGATGACGAAGCAGGCGCCGGGCACCCCGTGCAGGCACTTGTTGGCGGTCGCGGCGGCGGCGGTGAAGCCGGGCCGGCTGAAGTCGATGGCCTCGGCGCCGAAGCTCGACACGGTGTCAGCCAGTAGGGCCACGCCGAACTCCGAACACAGCGCGGCCAGTTCATTCAGCGCGTTGAGGCGGCCGGTGGTGGTCTCGTGATGCACCGCCGCGACGTGGGTGATGGCGGGCTGGGCTTGCAGGCGCCTGCGCACCGCGGCCAGGTCCATCGGCGCGGTCCATTCCTGGCGCACGACTTCGCAGGCGATGCCGTGGCGCTGCGCGATATTGGTCATGCGCTCGCCGTAGACGCCATTCTCCACCACCAGCAAACGACCCTCGGCCGGCACCAGGCTGGACAGCATGGCTTCGACCGCGGCGGTACCGGAACCGGTGAGCAGCACCGCCGACCAGGTCGCCGGATCGAGGCCGTAGACGCCGAGCAGGCGCTCGCGGATTTCGTCCTGGAGGTCGAAGAACTCACCTTCGCGGTGGCACAGGTCGGGCAGCAGCAGGCTGTTGCGCACCCGCTCGCTCAGGGTGACTGGGCCCGGGTTGAGCAGGAGCGGGCGGTTCATGCGGGCACTTCCTTCGAGGCCGCGCCGATGTGCGCGGCCAGCCGCGCGCTGACCTGCTCCGGCGTCACCGAGGGACGCGGCAGGTTGGGCGAGGCGCCGGGGCGCGTGCGCAGGTGGGCGAAGCGCGGGCCCTGCACACCTTTGGCGGCGAACAGTTCGTCGATCACTTCGAGGCCCTCGGACTCCAGCGCCAGCGGATAGCCGCAGGCGGCGGCGATGGCGGCGAAGGACACGCCGGCCGAAACGGTGGCCTGGCCACCGGTGGAATCGTGCACGCCGTTGTCGAGCAGCAGGTGCACCAGGTTGGAGGGGCCGTAGGTGCCGAGGGTGGCGAACAGGCCCATGCGCATCAGTGCCGCGCCGTCGCCGTCCACCGCCACCACCTGCAGGTCCGGCCGCGCCAGCGCCAGGCCCAGGGCCATGGCTGAGACGCAGCCCATGGAACCGACCATGTAGAGCTGGTTGGGGCGGTCATCCACCGCGTACAGCTCGCGGCCGGTGAAACCGGTGGTGGCGAGCACCACGCTGCTCTTCAGCGGCGTGTGTTCGATGACGCGGCGCAGGGCGTCGGCGCGGCTGGGACGCGTGCCGCCGGCAGCGGCTTTCACCACGGCCTTGCCGGCCGCGCGCGGCGGCGGCGCGCCGGAGCCGCGCAGCGGGTATTCCGCCACGGTGCCCTTCTTCATCAGTAGCGCATAGGGGCGGCGCTCGCGGTCCATGTACTGCGTGGCCCGCTCCAGCGCGGCGGCGATCTCCTCCGGCTGCTGCGGGAAGATCTCCCAGGGGATCTCCATGGTGTCGAGCACGTTCGGCGTGATCGGCCCCATCAACTGGTGCTGCGGCTCGTCGTGCACGCCGGGCTCGCCGCGCCAGGTGATGATCAGCAGCACCGGCAGGCGGAAGGTCCAGGTCAGCGAGGTCAGCGGGCTCACCGCGTTGCCCAGGCCGGAGTTCTGCATCATGGCGACGGCGCGCGTGCCGCTGGCGGCCTGCCCGGCCGCCACCGCCACCGCGTCACCCTCGTTGGCGCAGGACAGGTAGCTCAGCGAGGTGTCCTGGATGACGTAGTTGATGAACGGCGTGAGGTAGGAACAGGGCACGCCCGCATAGAAAGAAAAGCCGCGCTGGCGCGCGGCTTCGACGAAGGCGGCGGCCTCGATCACTTGCGGCTCCCGTAGGAGGACTCGGCGTGGGCGAAATCGCTGGCCTGCTGCAGGCTGGCGTGGTCGTTGACGTCGAGCCAGTGGCCGTGCACGTACAGCACCTTGATGCGGTGGCCGGCGTCGATGATGGCGTTGAGCAGCTCCGGCATGCCGAGCCTGGCGAAGTCGGGTTGTTTACGGAGATGTTCCAGCGCGGCGAGCAGCTTGTCGCGGCCGGCGCCGCGCACGCGCAGCATGCCGATCCAGCGGCCGCTGGGGCGGGCGCTGCCGTCCTGCGGCGCGGTGCAATGGGCAACGCGGCGCAGCGACACGTCGCGGCCGAAGATGCCGCGCTCGTCCGGCAGGTCGGCATAGGCCAAGTCGCAGGGCGCGTCGGGCGCGGTCTGGGTGGAGTCGACCACCACGGTGAGATCGGCGTCGGTATCCAGCAGGTCGCGCAGGATGTAGCGGCGGAACAGCAGGTCGCCGTAGCTGACCACGGTGTCGTCGCCGAAACGGTCGATGGCGCAGCTGAGCGAGGCCAGCTCGCCGCTGCAGTCGTAGTCCGGGTTGACCACCAGGTTGACGCCGGCCACGTCGATGGCCTGCGCCTTGTAGCCGGCCACCACGGTGATGTCGTTCATGCCCTGCTTGCGGAAGGCCTTGACCATGCGCAGCAGCAGCGGCTCGCCCGCCACCGGCAGCATCACCTTGGGACGGTCCTCGGTCAGCGCGTCGAGGTTGTCGCCGCGGCTGGCCGCCAGCACCACCGCGCGCGCGGCGTTGGGCGTGGCGTAGATGCGCTCGGCCTCGCTGTACTCGTCGGCGCCCTGCAGGCGGAAGATCTCGTTGACGGTGGCGACGCGCTCCTCGATGCCGACCAGGGTCTGCGTCTCGAACACTTCGCGCGCCGCCGCCTGCATCGCCGGGATGGCGGCGCGCAGCAGGTGGTTGGCCCAGATCACCAGGTTGATGCCGGCGCGGCGGAACACCTCGGTCGGCGTGCTGTAGTACTTGGTCGGCACGATCACCAGCGGCGAGCGCCCGGCCCACTCCTTGGCGAACTGCAGGATCTCGTCCGGCTTGGAGCGCTTGGAGTGGATCAGGATGGCGTCGGCGCCGGCGCGGCGGTAGGCCTCGGCGCGGCTCAGCGCCTCGCTCATGCCCCAGCCGGCGATCAGCGCCTCGACGCGCGCGACGATGTTGAAGTCCGGATCGGACTGGGTGTCCTTGCCGGCCTTGATCTTGCCGCAGAACTCGTCGACGTCGGCCAGCTGCTGGCGCTCGCTGTCGATGAAGCTGTTGGTCTTGGGGAACTGCTTGTCCTCGATGCAGACGCCGGCGATGCCGCGCTGCTCCAGCTTGCGCACCAGGCGCCGCAGGTTGTTGAAATTGCCGTAGCCGGTGTCGCCGTCGAGCAGGATCGGCAGCGAGCTGGCGTCGCTCATGAATTCGAGCAGCTCGATGATCTGGGTCCAGCTCGCCTCGTTGTTGTCGCGCACGCCGAACTGCGAGGAGATGGTCAGGCCCGAGCCCCAGATGCCCTGGAAGCCGGCTTCCTCGACGATGCGGGCGGAGAGGCCGTTGTGCGCCTCCATGATGAAGGAGGTTTCCGGGCTGGTCAGCAGCTTGCGCAGCCGGGCGGCACGGGTGGGGAGGATCAGTTCGGGTCGGTTCATGTCAGTGCCTGTAGCTGCGGCAGTACCTCGTCGCGGGCGCGAACCAGGTCTGCGGGGAAGTCGATTTCCAGCCACGGCGCGCCGGTGACGTCGGCCGTGTCAAAGTCCTGCGGGCGTTCCAGCAGCAGGTCGCGCACCGCCTCTTCGTGAGGCTGGTCGGCGCGGCCGCTGTCGATATAGGACGCCACGATAGCGGCAAAACGCCGCGCCGTGGTTTCGGTGAAGCGGAAGAAGCCGACCGACTCGCCCCAGGTGTCGTACACCAGGTCCGGCGCCAGGCGCTTGCGCAACTCCACCGGCAGGCCGTCCTTGAGGCAGATCTTCACCGGCTCCTCGCCGGGCTGGAAGCCGCGGTCCATCAGCAGGCGGTCGGCGTGCGCGCCGGCGCACAGCGCCTCGAACATGCGGCCGTCGTAGAGCACGTCGGCATCCATCAGCAACACGTCGCCGCCGGCGGTCAGCGCCTCGGCGATGCAATGCACGGTCAGCACGCTGCCCAGGGTGTAGCGCTCGTTCAGCACCAGCTTCGGCCGCGGCTGCCATTGCAGGCGGTCCAGCTCGGCTTCGATCTGCCGCGGCTCGTAGCCGGTGGCGATCACCACCTCGCTCACGCCGGCCTGGCGCAGCAGCAGCAGGTGGCGCTCGAGCAGGCTGCGGCCGCCGAATTGCAGCAGGCACTTGGGCGGCGGCTTTTCGCCGGGCTGGCTCAGCCGCCGGCCGAAGCCGGCGGCCAGGATAATGGCGCGCATCAGGTTCCCTTGTTGACCGGCACCGGCCGCGCCAGGCGGCGGCGCATCCAGCGTCCTTCCATATATTGCCAGTAGAGCAGCGCCGGCAGGCCGAGCAGCAGTTCACGCGCGCGCTTGATCAGCGACAGCGCCAAAGCCGTCGGCGCGGACAAACCGACCAGGGCGCCGAGCAGCAGGTAACCGCCTTCCTGCACACCGAGGGCGCCCGGAATGGCGAAGGCGATGCCGCGGATCGCCTGGCCCAGGCTTTCCAGCATCAGTGCATCGAGCAGCGATACCGGGTGACCGAGGAAATATAGCGCCAGCCAGACCTCGCCGACGCCTGCCACCCAACCGGCCAGATTGAGCAGGAAGCTGGCCATGCCCACGCCACGTCGGGCATAGGCGCCCTGCACCGCCGCATCCAGGGCCTCGGCGCCGCCGCTGAAATCGAGCCAGTCGCGGCCGCTGGAAAAACGGTTGAGCAGCCGCGCCAGCCGCGCGAACAGGCCGCGCTTCTGCAGGCTGTAGAACCAGATGGCGTTGGCGCCGAACAGGCCGATGCCGATCAGCAGGCCATAGAGCAGCTTGCGGTCGCCGGCGTGCGCCGCCAGGGCCAGCATGCCGAGCAGGGCGAAAGCCGCCTGCGACAGCATCTGCTGGGTGGTGGCGACCACCACCGCGGCGCCGGCTTCGGCGCGTCCCGCGCCGAAGCGCGCCAGCAGGCGCGCCATCACCATCGGGCCGCCCATCTGCGCCACCGGCAGCAGGCCATTCACCGCTTCGCCGATCCAGCGCGCGCGCGCCAGGCGCCGCCGCGGCATCGGCCGCTCCAGCACCACGCCCATGGCGGCGGAATCCAGCAGCAGGGAGACCAGGTGGAAAGCGGCGACGATCAGCACGCCCCAGCCGGCCAGCGCGAATGTCTCCAGCACTTGCCCGGCGCCTTCGTAGACGAGCAGGGCCGTAAAGGCGCCCGTGCCCAGGGCCAGGGCAAGGAAAACGGGGAATTTCACGGCGAGCGTCGGCTGCTGCGGAAAACCTGGCTGAAGCCGAAGTAGGCGAAGGAATCCTTCATGTTCGAAATCAGCCGCCACCACGGGCTCATGGCCTGGTTGGTGACGTATTCGAAGGTCAACGCCACCCGGTCCTCGCCTTCGGCCGACGGCGTGATGCGGTGCTGCAGCTTGTCGCCGTTGAAGAACACCAGGGCGCCAGGCTTGAGCGCGATGGCGCCATCGACCGGGGTGCGTCCCGCCGCCTTGGTATAGAGGCGGTATTCGAGCTTGCAGGAGGAATCGTCGATCACGCCCAGCAGCAAGGTATAGCGCTTGCCCTTGTAATAGGACGTGTCGTAATGCCAGCCGATGTGGTCGCCCGCCTCGGTATAGAAGTAGAGCGCATAAGCATGCGGATCGTCCGCCGGCGACGGCAACAGGGCCTCGCCGCAGAGGTCGCGCAGCCAGTCGGTGAACTCAGTCCGGCGGTACAGTTCGGCGATGACGGGGGCCAGCTTGTCGATGACGTGGCGGCTGACGCTGCCGCCTTTCTTGTGGCCGGGAATCAGGTTGCGGTTGACCGCGCCGCGGGTATCGCGCACCGCGTCCTGCAGCTGCCGCACCAGTTCCGGCGGCAGGAAGTCCTCGAGGAACAGGAACTCGTCCTGCTCCAGGAAGCGCTGCCGCAGCGCCGCTTTGTCCAGCACCGCCAGGCGTCCGGACATATCCCGCGCCACCGCGGATTCAGCCGATTGCGGCGTCGAGTCCGCGGCCGGCGCGGCGGCTTTTGCACCGGCGGCGTTCAACGCTGCCGGTACTCGTGCGGGGCGACGACGGCGCGGCCGGAGCGCACGAACTCGCCCGTCACCCACAGCGCATACGCCAGCGAGCCGACGGCCGCGGCCAGCAGGAAGGGTTGGAGTGAGTCGCTCAGGGTCACCAGCGGCATCAGGTACAGCACGTCCTCGGTCTCGAAGCCGCCGACGCGGCTCAGCTGCGTGCCGGCCTTGCCCAGGCGATTCTCGATGACCATGCGCATGGAGAAGATGAAGCTGACGGCGCAGCCGGTGAGCGCGCCGAGCGCCACCGCCCACTGGCCCAGCGGCCCGCCGCTGAGACCGAAGCCGATGGCGGCGAACAGCAGCACGTGGATCAACGCGTCCGACACCAGGTCATATATATGACCGACGCGGCTGGTCTTGCCGCTGACGCGGGCCAGCTCGCCGTCGGTATGGTCGAGGAAGTTCGACAGCACGAACAGCAGCGCGCCGACATTGCTCCACAGGTAGGTGCCCGGCATGAAAAAGACAATGCCGGCCACGCCAACCAGCAGGCGCACCGTGGTGAGATGATTCGGGCTAACCCGGGTATGCACCAGCGGCATGATCAGCCGCCGTGCCAGCTGTGCGTCCCAGGGACGCGGGGGCTCAATCTTTTTTTCGTTCATGCGACTCCCCAATCCAACATCAGGCCCGACACCACTGCCCGCGGCGCAAGGGATGACCCTTGCGTTTCCGGGCGGAAAGAAACTTCTGGCGGCGGTCGACGGCCTGGGATTCGAGTGCAGAGCGGCGCATTCCCCCTCGAGTTTCCCTTGCAGCCCGCCGACGCCGGAACCCGGACCGGCCGGGTTGGAGAATCGGGTCTGCTCAGACGGTCTGTTTGATGCCTTGCGCATGACAGAAGTTACAGAATTATAACGCCCAGAGGACATTCCTGTGACAGGCTTGGGACGAATTCCGTTCGTACAAGGGCTTTCGGCGTTAGTTTTTGAAAGTTACGGGCCGTAATATTTGTCGTTGCGCCACGCCGCAAGGACTCCGGAAGGTCGCCCGCAGCGCATAACGGGATCGCCCGCGCGGTGCGGCCAGCCCAAGCGGGATCAGCGCGCGGCTGCTGTATTGCGGGGCAACCGCCCCGGTTTGCGCTGCCGCTTCGGACCGGAATCCCCCGTCAGTACCGCCACGCCTGTTTCGCCCTCCATCCCCGGCAGGTCGAACGCGCCTTCGATGGCGATGGCGCGGAACTTCGCCTGCGCGAAATCGGCGAAGGCCGAGACCGCCAGCGGAATCTGCTCGCGGCTCGGGAACAGCACGCTGAAATCGGCGCCGCCGCGGCGATACTGCGGCAGCACCTGCACCAGCCGTCCGGCGGCGACCTCACGGGCGCACAGCGTGCTCGGCATGAGGGCAATGCCCAGTCCTTCCACGCAAGCCTTCAACAACACCCGCGCATCGTTGGCGGCCAGGCGTCCGCTGACCTGCACTTCCTCCGCGCCGTTGGGGCCCTGCAAGCGCCACACCGTACGACCCTGGCGGCTGGAAGCGGTGAGGCAGTCGTGCTGTGCCAGCGCCTGCAGCTCCGCCGGCGCGCCGCGCTGTTCCAGATACCCCGGACTGGCGAGCAACACCAGATAGTGCGGAATGATCCGCTGCACGGTGAAGCCGCCCGCTGTCGTCACCCCGGCGCGGAACGCCATGTCGATGCCCTCCCCGATCAGGTCGGCGGCGGCATCGTCGAGCACGAAATCGATGCGGACCCGCGGATGGGACGCCAGGAACTCGGCCACCCACTCGATGCGGAACAGATCGAAAAAGCCGGCCGGCGCCGCCACCCGGAAGGAACCGCCCGGCGTCTGGCTGCCGTCCACCAGCCGTTGCCCGGTGTCCAGCACCTTTTCCACCGCAGGGGCGCACTGCTCGAAGAAGGCATGGCCCGCGGTGGTCAGCGTCAGCTTGCGCGTCGAGCGCTGCATCAGCCGCGTTTCCAGCCGGGTTTCGAGCTGGCGCACGCGCCGGCTCAGGGTATTCGCGGGAATGCCCAGGCGCCGTGCCGCCTCGATGAAGCTGCCGGCGCGGATCACCTGCACGAACATCGCCACCTCGTTCAGGTCGATCATACGATTACTTCCATTTCTGGATTTGTGTCGTCCGATTACTCTGTCTAGTCAATCAATCATCCGGCACCTATCCTGCGTTGGCAAGCATTGAAGCTGCCCGGCTGCGGCCCATGGCAGCGTCATCCACCGAGCGGAGATCTCCCATGTCGAAAGTCCTTGTCCTGTATTACTCGTCCTACGGCCACATCGAGACCATGGCCAACGCAGTCGCCGAAGGCGCCCGCTCGGCCGGTGCCACCGTCGACATCAAGCGCGTGCCCGAAACCGCGCCGGCCGAGGTGGCCAAGGCCGCCCATTTCAAGCTCGACCAGGCGGCGCCCGTCGCCAATATCGAGCAGCTCGCCGACTACGATGCCATCATCGTCGGCACGCCCACCCGCTTCGGCCGCATGCCTTCGCAGATGGCCAGCTTCCTCGATCAGGCCGGCGGCCTGTGGATGCGCGGCGCGCTCAACGGCAAGGTCGGCGGCGCCTTCACTTCCACCGCGACCCAGCACGGCGGCCAGGAAATGACGCTGTTCTCCGTCATCACCAACCTGCTGCACTTCGGCATGACCGTCGTCGGCCTGCCCTACAGCTTCCAGGGCCAGATGACCCTGGACGAGATCACCGGCGGCAGCCCCTACGGCGCCACCACCATCGCCGGCGGCCAGGGCCAGCGGCAGCCCAGCGCCAACGAACTGGAGGGCGCGCGCCACCAGGGCAAGCTGATCGCCGAAACCGCCAACAAGCTGTTCGCCAAGTAAGAGCCGAGGCCGTCATGAGCGCCGCTGCCCGCGTGTTGAACGATGCCGCCGCCACACCTCGCGCCATCGTGTTCCGCACGCGCGGCAGTTCTCACGGCCCCATCACCCGCCTGGTCAGCCCCTCCGATGTGGGTGAACTGATCAAGCCCTTCGTCTTCCTCGACGCCTTCGCTGCGATGCCGGGCAACGGCCCGCAGTTCGGCTGGCATCCGCATTCCGGCATCGCCACCCTGACCGTGCTTCTGGAGGGAGAGGTCGGCTACGAGGAAACCACCGGAGTAAAGGGCATGTTGAACGCGGGCGGCGTGGAGTGGATGCGTGCCGCCGCCGGCGTCTGGCACACCGGCACGATGAACGGCAGGGAGCGCGTCAAGGGCTTCCAGCTCTGGGTGGCGTTGCCGCCCGAACTGGAAAACGGCGAGCCGCAAAGCCGCTATCTCTCCAATGAAGAAGTCCCCGTCGACGGTCCCGCACGCGTCGTGCTGGGCCGCAGCGGCGATGCCGTCAGCGCCATTCCGGCGCCGGCGGGCATGAACTACCTCGACGTGCGCCTCAAGGCCGGTGAACGCTGGCGTTACCAGCCGCCGCAGGGTCACACCGTCGCCTGGGTCGCCGTGCATGAGGGTGCATTGAATACGCCGCACGCTGTGCCGGCCGGCGAACTGGCGGTGTTCGACCGCTCCGCTGCGTCCATCGAATTCGAAGCGCAGGGCGACACCGGCTTCGTCCTCGGCTCGGCCGTGCCGCATCCGCATGAACTGGTGCTGGGGTACTACTCGGTGCACACCAGCCGCGCCGCACTCGACCGGGGTGAGCGGGAGATCGATCGTATCGGGCAGTTGCTGCACGCCGACGGCCGCCTGCGTTAGGGAGGGTCTGAACAAGCCGCCCGTCGGCGCGATCCCTGAGGCGATTTGAAGCGCTTCAAGTGCCTGGCGCCATGCGTATCGACAGGCGGCTTATTCCGAGCTTCCTTAAGAGCCTGTAACAGAATGAATCGCACCTGCGACGGCGGTCATTTTTGCGCAGTGCAAGTCGGACAGAGTGCGGCATGGTGATTCCATGGTGCGCTCCGGCCGGCGCAGCACTGCGCACAAATGGCCCCGTCCCGGAGGGTTGCGCCCAAAATCGCGCCAGGGCGGCCCCGACACGGTGCCCGAGCGTAGCGAGGTGGGTGCGGGAGGGGCCGCCTTCGCCCGCTCCCGCACCCACGCTGACGCGGCACCGTGTCGCGGGCGATCGTTGTCAGCCCCAGCCATGGAATCACCATGGCTGGGGCCTCCGCCTTGCCTGACGCGATTTTGGACTGCAACGCAGGTGCGATTCATTCTGTTACAGGCTCTTAGCGAGATGCCGGCCCGACCACGTGGATGCCGCCGGCACTCCGCAACTCGATATTGCGGTAATCGCATTCGCCGCGGCCGCGCTGGAGGATCGCCACGGCAATCAGCCAGACGCCGACGATCCGCGACGGCGGCGGCCCGCCGACGGCGCGTTCGTAGTCGGCCAGCAGCGGCTGATCCTCCGCGAGCCAGCGGCCCAACTCGCTCTCGCCGGAACGCGCAACCTGGTGCGTTTCGCGCTTGTCCCACCAGGGCAACGGGCAGCGGAAGGAAGTGCCGACCGGCAGCGCCGAACTCCAGATGTAGGTGAGATCCTGGCCGTTGTCGAACTCGACGGCGATCGACAGGTAATCGTGCGTCGGCGTGATGTCTTCCTTCACCTTCGACGGCAGCGCGATCATGCGCCAGTCCCAGGCCAGCCGCGTCGTGCCATCCAGCGGCAGATCCAGCGGATACTTGATGATGCCGCCGTCCGCACTGCAGCGGCAGGCGATGTGCTGCCGCCCCTTCACCTCGAACGGCTCCCGATACACCTCGTTCTCGCCGACCCGCCACAGGGGCTCCCAACCGCGCGGCAGTTGCGCCGGCGAGATCAGCCGGCCGCGTTCGCCGCTGGCGACGCCGCTTTTGTCCGCCGCGGCGAAGCGACCAAGTCCCTCGTCCGCCGAACCTTTCCACACCAGCACGGCGACGGTGTACAAACCGGCCGCCGCCTGGCGCGGCCAGTCGGCGGCGAGCCCGCCGGAGCGATCGACCCAGGCGCCGGGGAAATTCACCACGAATTCGAGCCGGCCGGTTTCGGCCGCCGTGAAGGTGGTCGTCGATGCCGGCAGCTTGGCGATCTCGCCGCCGGGCCGGATGCGCCACCACAACAAGGTCTGCGCGGCAAAGCTGATGTCCGCGCCGCCCGCCAGGCCGGCGGAACCGGTGGACAACAAGGTGACCGACTCACCAGCCTTGAGATCGACGCCGCTGTCGATCCACCCAGGACTGTCCGCCGGAATATCCACGACCGCATGGCGCAGCAGGACGGCGGCGGAAGCCGCGATCGCTTCCTTCCATTGCGCGACGACAGTCGCTCCCTGGGCATCGGACTGGGTCATCGTATTCCTCCATTTTTTGATTGATTTGCACCTTGAGAGTAGGCAGCGCCCGCTTCTCCGGCAAGGGCAATTTGCCCGTACCGCCGCGGGAAAATGCCGGCTTCCCTAAACCGGGCGCTTGCCCTCAGGCGTGCCCGCTTCAAGCGAGGGCGCGAGATCGAGCCCCCACGACAGCGCCAGGCGGGTCAGCTCGATGTCACTCTCCACGCCGAGCTTGTCCTTGATCTGGTAGTGCAGGTTCTGCACCGTCTTCGGGCTCAGGTGCAGGCGTTGCGCGATGTCCTGCACGCTGGCCGGCGACACCAGCATGCACAGCACGTCGAACTCGCGCGGCGTCAGTTCCTCCAGCGGCCGGCGCTGCCCCGGCAGCCGCGCCAGCGCCAGCGCCTGGGCGATGTCCGGGCTCAGCACCTGGCGTCCGGCCAGCACTTCGTCGATGGCGCGCAGCAGCACGTCGGGCGGACTGCTCTTGGTCACATAGCCGAGCGCGCCGGCACGCAGCGCCGCCAGGGCGATGTCCGGCGACACGTGCATGCTGAACACCAGCACGCGCGCGCCGGCCTCCGCGCGCAGGATGCGTTGTATGACCTCTAGGCCGCTGGCACCGGGCATCGCCAGGTCCGTCACCACGAGATCAGGACGATGCAGGCGGAACTGCGCATAAGCCTCCTCCGCCGTGCCGGCTTCCGCCACCACCGCGATGCGCACCTGCCGTTCCAGCAGGTGCCGATAGCCCGCGCGGACGATGGCATGGTCGTCCGCCAGCAGCAGGCGCACGGTGGCGGCCGGCTTCATCGGGCGCCCACCGGCAGGATGGCCTGCACCGCGAACTCCGCCGCCGAAACCTCGACCGACAAGGTGCCGTGCAGCGAACCCACGCGTTCACGCAGCAACTTCAGGCCCATGCCGGTGCCGCTGGCGCCGTGGCCCGGCTCCCCTGCCGCGCGATCGTTCGACACGCGCACATACAGCCGCCGCGGTTCCTGGCGGACGTAGACGCAGGCCATGCGGCTGCCCGGCGCGTGACGCGCGATATTGCTCAGGCATTCCTGTACCACGCGATACGCGCACAGCGCGCGCTCGTCATTCGGCACTTCTTCCATCCCGGGTCCGGCGTCGAGCACGACGCGCGGCGCGCCATGCAGCCTGATCTGCCAGGCCGTGACCAGGTCCGACAAGGCGGACAGCAGGCCTTGCTGCTCCAGCGGCGGCCGGCTCAGGCGCAGCAGAAGGCCGCGCAGCGACAGCAGCACATGCTCGACACCCGCTTCGAGCGGCGCCACGTCCGCCTCGCTCAGGGCCTCACCGGCGCTGACGCTCTGCCGCAGGCTGGCGCTCACCGCTCCCAGGGCCGCGACGCACTGGCCGAATTCCTCGTGCAGCTCGTGCGCGAGCTCGCGCCGCTCGCTTTCCTGGAGATGGATCAGCCGCGCCGTGAGGTCCGCCCTCGCGGCCGATGCCTGCGCCAGCCGCTCCGCCAGCCGGTTGATGCCGCCGGCGATCAGGCCGAACTCGCGCGGCCGGTAGGCCGGAAGCCGCAGGTCTTCCGCGCCCTCGCCGAGCTGCTCCACCGCCGCGACGATCCGCGCCGCCGGCCGCAAGGCGCGGCCGATCACCAGGAAGATGAGACCACCCAGCGCCAGCAAGGTGACCGCGGTGAGGCCCAGCAGGTCGCGCACGCTATGCCATTGCCGCTCCACCAGGCGCGCTTGATCCGGCTGCACTTCGAGCGCGCCAACCGGCCGGTTGAACACCGCGATGTCGCGCCGCTCGGTAACCGGCCCCGCCCCGAGGGCGGCAAACACCCGCGCCAGCCACGCCGGAACCGCCGCGCTGTCCGCCACCTGGCTACAGCCCTGCCGCGAAGTCGAGCCATCCCCCGCCCGGTATTGCAGGCACAGCGGATCGGGAAAGCGCGAAGCCGCCCAGCTCAAATCCGGGTAGCGCGCATCCGAGTCCACGGAAACCAGGCGCCGCCCCACGTCCAGTTCGAGCATCGACTTCAACTGGTCCGCGACTTCCGCCATCTCCCGCGTCGCATGCCGGCCCGATTGAACCACGACATAAAACGAAACCGCCAGCCAGCACAACAACCCCAGCAGGGCCATGCGGATCAGGAGGTACAGCTTCAGATTCATGGGCACATTGTAGGGAGCGCCGGCCCCAACGCGGCAAGCCGGCCCGAACACGGGCATTTTGCCCGTGCCCACCGCAGGCACGCTTCAGCTAGGGCGGATAGTCGTTCGACAACACCCGGTGCCTGAGCAGTGAAGCCGCCCCATTGCTCCAGCCATCGTCGCTCCCCAGGAAAACGGCGCTCTGCTGGTTGACCAGCTTGCCGGTCCTGGCATCCCGGATCTGGACCTGCACCGCGTAGCTGCTCATCTCGACCCTGGTCACAACGCCCAGCAGGGATTGCTCTGCGCCGAGCTTCAAGGCGATGGCCGCCTCGCAACCGTCACAGGTTTTCAGCGAGCGCCCCTTCACCTGCTCCGAATCGGAGCCGCCCGTGTCGACCAGGCTATAGCGCCCGGACTGCACCATGACCTGCCGGGCTTTTTCGCTGACCGCCTTCAACAGCGCGATATCGGCGGCCTTCTCGCCCGCCTTCGACGCCCCGGCACTGACATCGTCCAGCTCGAAATCGAACACGGCGAGCCTGACCGGAGCAGGCTGTTCCTTGCCTGTATCGGCAAATGCCGGCGCCATCAGCGCGCACAGGAGCAACAGACCGCCGGAGCGAACGATGGCGCGCGCAACCGCGCCTGGAGCATTGCGCCTGTCCGCCCGAACCCGCAGGGGCCGAGCCGTATTCCGCTCTTCGCGCATGAAGCTACTCCTCAAGATGACTGGTCAGATCCGGGAGAGTAGGCAATTCAGCGTATGGTGGACCAGGGCATTTTGCCCACGGAATCGATGTGATTTGCCCCTGAAGTCGCAGCCGGAGTGCTGCACCCTGATGCCCGCTTTCCGGAAACCGGATTAGATCCGGAACGGCAGGAAGAGGAAGAAGCCGTGCCGGATGTCCGTCACCCGAATATTACACTCGGGGCCACGCACATCCGGCAACAGCCGGCCCGCATCACTTCGTGGCGGAAACCTCGACCTCGACGCGGCGATCGGGTTGCAGGCAGGCGATCAGCTGCTTGCTGGCCTTCCCGCTCCTGCCCGGGTGTTCTTCTTTGCATTCATCGGGTCTGGTGACGGGATCCGCCCCGTCGGTTCCGACGGCCGCAATCCGGCCGGCATCGATTCCGGCGGACACCACCAGATAGCTTTTGACCGCCTCGGCGCGATCCGTCGAGAGCTTCATGTTGTACGGGTGCGTACCGATCCGATCGGTATGCCCCGTGACATTGATGTGGTCGAAGCTGGCGCCCTTCAGGTCCGCGGCAAAGCGGTCGAGCGCCTGCTTCCCCTCGGGCTTGACCGTCGCCTTGCCGAAATCGAACAGCGAATCGGCCGAGAACGTCACCTTTGCCGGAGGCGGCGGAGGTGGCGGCGGCAGCGGCGCAGGGGCCGGGGGAACGAATTCGGGAGCCTGGGCAACCAGCACCGGTTCAGCCGGGGTGCTGCCGAAACGGTAAAGCAAGCCGGCCGAAAACAGGTCGATGTCGCCGCGGTTGCCGACGGCATCATTGACGCGGTAACGCTCCGCCTCGGCGCGCAAACCGATCGAATGGGTGATGTCGTATTGCAGGCCCAACCCGAACTTGTAGCTGGCGGCGCGCTTGCTGCGGCTGGGTTCGAGCACATTGACCGAACCGGTGCCGGCGAAGGTATCCCGCGCCTGGGTGTAATCCACTCCGACCCGGCCCAGGGCCGAAAATCCCGCTGCAATGGGCAGAATGCCGACCGCATCCAGGTTCAGGCCCATCAGCCTGATGTTGCCGTCGAGCGCTCCCGCCGGCTGCGTGTCGGCGGTGAAGCCGAATTTCCCCAGGTTGAAGTAGCCACCCTCCACGGCGAAGTAGCGGATGAACTGGTATCCCCCGAAAACCTTGAAGCCGATGTCGCGGTTGTCGTTGGCGAGCGAGGTGGTGGTGAACCCGCCCGATTGCAGGCCGCCCTTGATCCCGTCGTTGTCGATGGTGGCGCGGGACTGCCCCACGTTGCCGCCGACGTACCAGCCGTTATCGTCCGCCAGCGCGCGCTGGCCGATCATGCCGGCCAGCGCGACCAGTCCCAGTGTCATCGAAGCTCTTGCCAGTTTCATGTTTTTCTCCAAAGACCCGGTTGGACGACAGCTCTAGGGAGCAGGCACATTGATGACGGTATCGACCAGGGTCACGGAAGCGCCCAGGGACAAGGCCCTGCCGTTCAGCGTGACGATGGTGCTGTTGCCGGCGGTGGAGAAAGCCAGTCCAGCCTGGGCGATGATGGTTCCGACCATGGTGCCGGAGCCGCCGGCGTCGATGGTGGCGGCGGTGCCGACCTGCCAGAAGACGTTCTTGGCCTGTGCCCCGTTGAGCAGGATGATGCTCTGCGGAAATGCCGCTCCGGGACCGCCGACGGTGAGCGTCGTGGCCATCTGGAACACCCACACCGCGTTGGCGTTGCCCTGTGCGTCGAGTGTCAGGTCGCCGCCCTGGATCTTGAAGGAACCGGCCGCGGCGGTGTACACACCGGGAGCAAGCACCAGGTTGGCCAGGCTGCCGGCACCCGGGTCCGACCCGGCCGGTTGCGCCACCAGGGCGTTATATGCGGCCAACGCATCGGCGCGCGCCTGCGTGGCGATCAGCAGGGTTTGCGCCGTCCCCTCGCCGGGGCATGCGACAGTGGGCGGCGGCGGCGCGGTGTAGATGTTGCCGTTGACCATGCCCTTGTTGAGCGGCGTTTCGGTATAGGTGCAGCCCGGTCCCGCATCGTGAAACCCGGTCACCGCGGTGGAGACGGCGGTGGTGCCGATATCGCCATTGATGACAGTCAGCAGCCCGGAGTTGGTCATTCCGGCGGAGCCGCCGAAAGTGCCGAACGGCGCGGCCGAACCCAGGGACACCGGCGCCAGGCAACTGCCCGTCGCGGGGCCTGCGGTGAAGCTCCAGACGAAATCGGCGGCCATGGTGTTGGCCGGGGTTGCCAGGTCCTTGACGCCGCTGGCGCCGCCCTTGACCGTGGCCGTGTAGGTGATGCCGCTGACGAGGGGATTGAGCGGCGTGAAGGTGGCGATACGCCCGGTGGCGCTATCGAGGACCACCGACGATGCGGCCACCGGAATCAGGCCGGGGGCCGGTCCGGTGACGGTAAAGGTCGCGGTGCTGACCGTGGCCGGGTCCATCCGCGTACCGGAGGGCACGGTGAAGCTGGCATTGATGGTCGCACCGGGGCAAACGCCCGCGGCCCCCGCAACCGGATTGGTGGAAGGCACCGAGACATTTGCCGGTGCCGTCGGGCCCGTGGTGGTAAAGGTCCAGACGTAGTCGCTTGCAGCCGGCAAGGGCGCCTGATTGCCGGCCAGCGCATTGCCGGCCAGGTCCGTTGCCGCGGTGGTGATGGTGGCGGTATAGGTCGTCCCCGCCGCCAGTGCCGCCGCCGGCATGAAGGCCGCGGTACGCGTGCCGGCCGCATAGCTCACGCTGCCCGTAGGTGTTGCGCAAGGCGCCGCGCATTTCAGGGTGAAACTGGCAGCGTCGATGGTGGCCGGAGCCATGTCTTCGCTGAAGAGCGCGGTAATCGCGGTATTGGCCGGCACGCCCGTGGTCGGGCCGGGCGTCGTCGTGGCCGGCTCGGTCAGCGTCACCCGTGGCCGGGTCGTGTCGGGCGCAAGGCCGGTGGTGAAGGTCCAGACATAGGGACTCGCCAGCGCCAGCCCGGTCGCCAGGCTGGTGGCGTTGGTGACGGTGGCGGTATAGAGGGTGAGCGGCTCAAGCGCCGCGGCCGGCGCAAGGGCAAAGGTGGCGATCCGGCTGCCTGCATCGAGCGACACGGTACCCGTGGGGCTGGCGCAGGGTGCGGCGCAGGTCACGGTGAAGCTCGCCGCGCCCGTGATCGGCGCCATCGGCTCGCTGAAGGCGGCGGTGATCAGGGTGTTGTTGATCGGCACGCTGGTGCTGCCGTTGACCGGTGCCGTTGCGGTCACGGTCGGGGCCAGCACGGCAACGCCGCCGCCCAGGATCGGGTCCCGTCCGCCGCTGCCGCATGCCGCCATCAGCGTGCCCAGCAACAGCACCAGAGACCAGCTCAGGCATCCGGAATACCGCTTGAATCCATTCATGTGCTTCCCCTGTCGGTGCAATTCCGGAAACCCGCCGGTGTGATCGATCACCCCCTGGCGGCACGCGCTCTGAAGTTCCATATCGTCGATGCGCAACCACTGCCGGCAGTAATACCCTTGCCCCGCCGGGGAATCGGTGCGGTGCCGAACACATGGGGGAAAAGCCCCGGCGCGTCCGCCGGGAAAAGCCGCCGCTCGGCTTCACGCGATGTCGGGAACACGGCGTGGTTGGCCATCCCCGCAGCGGCGGCTTGGCTCCGCGCACCTGCACTGCACGGCGGATCATCCGCCTACCGGGACCACTCGCTAATCGCGGCTACAATGGACGGAATATCGAATCCCATCGCCGCCTGGATACGGACTCAAACCATCCGCCCGCTCCACGCCGGCCAGCACGTCACGCGCCTACCACAAACATGAGTTTCCTGAAAACCGCCGAACGCAAACTGGGTCGCTTCGCGATCCGCAACCTGACGCTGTACCTCGTCGGCGGCCAGGGCACAGCGCTGCTGCTGAGCCTGGCCGCGCCCGGCTTCCTGTGGGCGATCCAGCTGATTCCGGGCGCGGTCCTCGGCGGGCAATGGTGGCGGCTGCTGACTTTCGTCTTCACCCCGCCGGGCGGCAACCCCATCTTCGCCATCTTCACGCTCTACCTGCTCTACTTCATGGGCGGTTCGCTGGAAGCACACTGGGGCACCTTCCGCTACAACCTTTACGTGCTGATCGGCTTCCTGATGACGATCGCCGCCGCCTTCGTCTTTCCGTTCAGCGCGGCGACCAACGCCTACATCACCGGCTCGATCTTCCTGGCCTTCGCCTATCTGTTCCCCGACTACCAGATCTACCTGTTCCTGGTCCTGCCGATACGCATCAAGTGGCTGGCCCTGCTTACCTGGCTCTACTATGGCTACGAGTTCGTCATGGGCGGCTGGCCTGCGCGCCTGCTGATCTTCGTGGCCATCGTGAACTTCCTCCTGTTCTTCGGCCGGGACATCTTCTACAAGGCCCGCTACGGCCATCGCCGCATCAAAACCCAGGCCAGCGTCATCGCCAAACGCGACAAGCCGCTGCACACCTGCACCGTCTGCGGCATCACCGACAAGACCCACCGCACCATGGACTTCCGCTACTGCACCAAGTGCGAGCCGCCGGTGGCCTACTGCACCGATCACCTGCAAAACCATCAGCACATCCGCAACGACCAGGCTTCGTAAGGCCGGATGAATCCGGAATCCAGCCGACGAAGCGACGCCGCGCGGCTGGTCACTGCCGCCGCATTGCGCTAGTCTGGAACAGCCGCCCTGCCATGCCGTTCCGACGCGCAGGTAGAAACCTGGCGCGGCGGAATCCTGGCATGCGCCGGACGGGCAACCGGTCTGGCCAGGAGGGTTATGTCATGAACGATTTGGATACGATCACGCTGCTCAATCGCCTGATAGTCACATCCAGGAACGGCGAAAGTGCGCTGCGCGCCGCGGCTTCGGAGGCGCACCACGCGGAACTGAAGCAATCCCTGCAGGAATATTCACTGTTCTTCGCCGAAGCCGTGCGCGAGATGCAGGACACCGTGCACAAGCTGGGTGGGCATCCCAAGGGCCTGGGGACTTTCGACAACACGCTGCACCGCACCTTCATGCATCTCAGGGCCCTGGTCGAAGGCCGCGACGAAGGCGCGATCCTCGACAGCGTTGAAAGCGATGAGCGCGAAGCCGACATCTGCTTCGACGACGCGGTGAACCACTGGGATACATCGCCCGAGGTCCACGCCATGCTCGAACGGCAACGTGACGGCGCACGACAACGCCACCAGGCCATCCGGGCGATGCGCGGACGGCTCGACACCCTGCACTGACGCCAGCGGGGGGACAGGCGCCCGGCATTTACCGCGGCGCCGCCCGCTCCTTGAAATTCAAGGCCGTCAGCACTATTTTCTGGCTATGGCTATAGCAGCGATGAGCGAGATCGGTACAAGGTAATGGCCACTGGCTGGGCACATGAAGGCGCGGTTCAGGAACAGATCGATGCCACGGTCAAGGACGCCATTGCGCGCGCGCGCAACAACCTGTCGTCCGGCCCGAGCCTGAGCCATTGCGTCGAGTGCGGCGAGGAGATTCCCGAGGGGCGCAGGGCGGCCATCCCCGGCGTGCGACTTTGCGTGCCCTGCCAGGAAGCGCACGACAGCAAGATCACCGAATTCAGCGGTTACAACCGGCGCGGCAGCAAGGACAGCCAGTTGCGTTGATTCGGCCCCTGCTCATTCGATGGGCGCATCCGCTTCCGGTTGGTTCCGGATGTCACTGTTTGGTTAGTGATTGCCGTCGCGAAGTCAGTTCCCAGGCATCGCAAATCGACCATATTTCATGACTGAAGCAGACCCTCTACCGCCGGCGATACAGAAGGTACATGGAGCCGCTTTAAAAGCACTCGGTGAGATTGAGGCCGCTGGCCCGCCCAAATCGAATGCTGAGTCGAAGGGACTCATGCTTTCCTCTCGGACGAATGGAGGGCGAACTCTACCTCACTATTACCTTGTCTATTTTTTGTTAGTTGACCTCCTTCAGTTTCCTCACATGGGTGAGTGGGAAAAGAGTGCGTGGACGATCCCCGTCCGATTCCGTGGACGGCTCTATGGTATCGAGCACCGCAAAATGGGCCTGGGGATATTTGCGCCGACTCTTGATCCAAAAGCGACGATGAATGAGCCGCCAACCGATGAAGCCGAGACTGATGCGAAGGAGATCGCTGCGTTAATAACAAGAGCCGTAGCTGTCGCCAATCCGTATTTTGAGTGGCGTGCAGAGCAAGCAGCTGCGGGCAACCAGATCAACGTGCTCAACAAGAGTTCGTCACTCTTTGAGCGTTATGAGTTCTTCCGTGATCGTTTCCGAGCACTATCTGCCGAAACCGAGTCCAAAAAGAACGAGCGAGTCATCACCAAAAAGATCCTTGATGATGACACCGAGGTCACTCAAGGGTCGTTTCCCGCCCATGCCTTACGCAAAGAGGCGAATTGGCATGCCCAAGCTGCTGTTGAGGCATTCTTCAGTTGGACCGAACATGCATTCATCCACCTCGCTATTCTTCGAGGGCGCCTGTGTACGGGCCAGGAGGTCGCACGAATAGCCGAAGCCGACTGGAAAACGAAGTTCAAGACCGCCTTGAACCTAGACGAGGCAGCTACCAAAAAGCATTACGACGAGCTTCTTGATCTACGTGCACAGATCCGAAACTTTATGGCACATGGCGCATTCGGAAAACGCGGGGAAGCATTCCGTTTCCATTCTGGTGCAGGAGCGGCTCCCGTCCTCTTAACTGAAGATCAAAAGCACCGATATTCGCTTACGGGCAAACCAGCATTCGAAGAAAGAAGGGCGATTGAAGAAATGGAGGAATTCATTGAGCATCTGTGGTCTGGTGCTCTTGGACCGGCTCGGATTTTCCTTTTTAGCAGCCTTCCGAGCATTCTCACCTTTGTTTCGGATGGCACATATGCTCACGCCATGGAATCCGAGGAGAGTATGACGGAGTTCGTGGAGTATCTAGCGCGCAAATTCGACAATGCCGCGAATATGGATTGGTGGTAATAAGGGGTTGAATCATCTACTCCTGCTACACCGCACTACCCCGCCTTCTCCACGTACGGCCGCAGGGTCTCCGCGATCCAGTTCATGAACACCTGCACCCGCTTCGACAGGTTGCGCCGGTTGGCGTAGAGCAGGGATAGCGGCATCGGCTCCGCCCGGTACTGCGGCAGCACTTCCACCAGCAGCCCTTGCGCCAGCAGGTGCTGGTGCGCCATCGCCGGCGCCTGGATCAAGCCCAGTCCGACGAGGCAGGCCTCCTGATAGGCATCGGTGCTGTTCACCGTCAGCGCGCCGGCCATTGGCAGCGTGCGGTAGGTGTCGCCGTCCAGGTATTCGAAACCGTCCGGCCTGGAACCGAAGCTGACGGTGTAATGGATGAGCTGGTGCCCGGCCAGGTCCTCCAGGGTCCGCGGCGTGCCGTGGCGGCGCAGGTAGGCGGGGCTGGCGAAGTTGCCGACACGCAGGCGCCCGAGCGGGCGCGCGATCAGGTTCGCATCGCCCAGCGCGCCGACGCGTACCACGCAGTCGAAACCCTCGCGCACCAGATCGACGCGGCGGTCGGTGCTGCTCAGCTCCAGCTCGATCTGCGGATGCGCCTGCAGGAACTTGGGCAGGCGCGGCACGATATAGGCGCGCGCGATGCCGCTGGGCATGTCCACCCGCAGGCGCCCGCGCAGCGCCTGCTCGCCCTGCTGGAACATGGACTGCAACTCGTCCATGTCCGCCAGCAGATCCTTGCTGCGTTCATAGAATGCCTGCCCGTCCTGCGTCAGCTGCACCTTGCGTGTGGTCCGGTGCAGCAGGCGCGTGCCCAATGCGCTTTCCAGCTGCTGCACCGCGTTGGAAGCGCTGGCCTTGGGCAGGCCCAGGCTCTCGGCGGCGCGGGTGAAGCTGGTCAGCTCGGCCACCCGCACGAAAATCTGCATGGCATCCAGTCGATTCATCGTCGCTCCATCAAGCATGGCTCTGACCAGGATCTATTGTTCATATTTTTTGAACAGATAAATCAATTTATTGGTATTTATCTGCATTAATAATATCAATAAAGTGCCTCCCATCGCGGCACCCGGGCAACAGACTCGTGCGGCGACCGACAGAATCCGAGCTGCGCCACTGCAAGGAGACACCCATGAGCAAGCCCACCACCCCCATCGCCCTGATCACCGGCGGCAGCCGCGGCCTCGGCCGCAACACCGCCACCAAGCTGGCCGAGTCCGGCACCGACGTGATCCTCACCTACCACAGCAACAAGGTCGAAGCCGACAGCGCCGTGGCGCAGATCGAGAAACTCGGGCGCCGCGCCGTGGCCCTGCAGCTCGATGTCGGCGTCAGCGCCGGCTTCACCGCCTTCGCCGAGCAGGTGCGCGGCGCGCTGCACCGGCACTGGCAGCGCGAGCGCTTCGACTACCTCGTCAACAACGCCGGCGTCGGCGTGCATGCCTCGATCGCCGAGACCACCGAGGCGCAGTTCGACGAGCTGGTGAACGTCCACTTCAAGGGCACCTTCTTCCTTACCCAGAAACTGCTGCCCCTGATCGCCGATGGTGGCCGCATCGTCAACCTGTCCAGCGGCCTGGCCCGCTTCAGCTTCCCGGGCTATGCCGCCTACGCCTCGATGAAGGGCGCCATCGAAGTCCTGAGCAGGTACATGGCCAAGGAACTCGGCCCGCGCGGCATCACCGTCAACGTCATCGCCCCCGGCGCCATCGAAACCGACTTCGGCGGCGGTGCGGTGCGCGACAACGCCCAGCTCAACGCCATGATCGCCTCGCTCACCGCGCTGGGCCGCGTCGGCCTGCCGGACGATGTCGGCGGCGCCATCGCCGCCCTGCTGTCGCCAGGCAACGGCTGGGTCAACGGCCAGCGCATCGAAGTTGCCGGCGGCATTTTCCTGTAACCCGCGCAGCGCCAGTCGCCGGTCCGGCTCATCGCGGCCGGATCGGCGCTTACGATTTTCTGCCGGCAGGGGGATAATGATGTCAACCATTGCCCTGCGCCGCAGTGGCAACGCCGCCGGATCATCCACCGCCGGCCCGATCGTCGGCCATCAATATCCTTGTGTCGCCTTGTGCAACAAGGCGCCGCGTTTCAGGTCCATTGTCAGAGTTACGGCCGAATTCACTGATTCGGCTCATCCTTGGCACTGGAGCCAATCATGAAAATCGATCTGGACCTCATTTCCGCGGCGCTCGATGCCGTACTCAAGGAAAACCGGGTCGCCCGCTTCGGCGCCATCCCCTTGCGCACCCTGGCGGAGCACTGGGAATCGGTGCGCCTGCGTTCCTCGGATCTCGTGTCCGGCATCGAAATCCTGTCCGTGCAAGGACGGCTCGATCTCGAAGCTCGCAGCGACGGTCTCTGGGTCCGGCGCAAGTCCCGGGCATCGGGCGACGTCGGGGCCTACGACAAGCTTCGCAGCTCGGTGCATGAACTGGTGATGTCCGTCGCCCTGACACGCGTGCGCATGCGCCAGGGCGACGGCTACAGCGGCTTCGACCGCCGCTTGCCGCACCGGACGGCCTGACTGCCGCCACGGCGCGCCTGCGTCCAGCGGGCGTTTCGGCAGATCATCCGCAATCCCTAAGAGCCTGTAACAGAATGAATCGCGCCTGCGACGGCGGTCATTTTTGCGCAGTGCAAGTCGGACAGAGTGCGGCATGGTGATTCCATGGTGCGCTCTGGCCGGCGCAGCAATGCGTAAAAATGGCCCCGTCCCGAAGGGTTGCGCCCAAAATCGCGCCAGGGCGGCCCCGACACGGTGCCCGAGCGTAACGAGGTGGGTGCGGGAGGGGCCGCCTTCGCCCGCTCCCGCACCCACGCTGACGCGGCACCGTGTCGCGGGCGATCGTTGTCAGCCCCAGCCATGGAATCACCATGGCTGGGGCCTCCGCCTTGCCTGACGCGATTTTGGACTGCAACGCAGGTGCGATTCATTCTGTTACAGGCTCTAAGCGGGGCATACCCCCTCCCTGCGCCACATCGCCGTGCAATTTCTCGTCGAGAAAGCCGGCGATGGTGTGGAATAGATGCTTCTGCATGGCCGGCGTCGACAATCCATGCTTGCCGCCCGGATAGGTCATCAACCGGAACTGCGTGCCCTGCGTCTGCAGCGCCGCCATCAGGCGGGTCGAATTGCTGAACAGCACGTTGTCGTCGGCCATGCCGTGCGCCAGCAGCAAGGGTGAGCGCAACCCCGTCAGCCACTTGAACACGCCGCTGTCCTCGTAGCCGGCCGCATTCTCCTGCGGCGTGCCGAGATAGCGCTCGGTGTAGGCGGTGTCGTAGATATGCCAGTCGGTCACCGGTGCCACCGCCACACCGGCGGCGAACTGGTCCGAGGCCTTGGCCAGCAGCATCAGCGTCATGTAACCGCCGTAGCTCCAACCGAATACGCCGACGTACTGCGCATCGACCCAGGGCTGCTGCTTGAGCCAGCGCACGCCGGCCAGCTGGTCCTCCACCTCCACCGCGCCGAGCCGGCTCTTGATCGGATCGGAGAAGGCGCGGCCGCGCCGCGGCGTGCCGCGGTTGTCCAGGGTGAACACCAGGTAACCCTGCTGTGCCAAATACTGCATGAACAGGCCGCGCGCATCCCAGCGGTTGGCGCCGAGCTGCGAGCCGGGACCGCCATAGAGATACACCAGCACCGGGTAGCGGCGCGCGGGATCGAAATGCGCCGGCTTGATCAGGCGCCAGGCCAGCTTCTGCCCGTCGCTCGCCGCCAGCGAGCCGAATTCCGGCGCGGCCAGGCCGCCACGATACGGCGCGAACGGATGCTGCGCGTCCAGCGCGTTCTGTTCGATCCAGGCCAGCAGCCTGCCGTCGGCGCCGCGCACCGAGGTCTGCGGCGGATCGAGCGCATCCGACCAGGTATCGACGTACAACCCCACCTTGCATTCCGTCTGCGCCTCGCTGCAGCCGAAGCTGGCCTTGTGCCAACCCTCACCCTGGGAAATGCGCTGCGGCACCGGCGCAGCCGAAGCACTCGCATCGCCATCCAGCGGCACCGTATAGACCTGGCTGTCCTCGATGCGATCCTTGTTGGAGCCGAAGTAGATACGGTTGGCGGACTCGTCCACCGCCAGCACCCCGTCGATATCCCAGTCCCCCGCCGTGAGCGGCCGGATCAGCTTGCCGTCCAGGCCGTACAGGTACAAATGCTTGTAGCCGGAACGCTCGGAAGCCCAGACGAATGCCGCCTGCCGCGTCAGGAAATGCAGATCGTCGTTGAGGTTGATCCAGGCATTCGAATGTTCGGTGAGCAGGGTGCTCTGCTTCAGGCTCGCCGCATCCACCTGCAGCAGCTCCAGCGTCTTCTGTTCGCGCGACAGGCGCTGGTAGGCCAGGTGCTTGCCGTCCGGCAGCCAGTTCAGGCGCGGCAGGTAGATGTCGGCATCGGCGCCGGTATCGATCCAGCGCGGCGCGGACTTGCCGTCCGGCGACACCAGCCCCAGTTTCAGCCGCGCATTGGTCTCGCCCGCCGCGGGATAGCGCTGCTCCACCACCTCGGTGTGATCCGCATAGACCTCGAAGCGCCGCGCCACCGGCACGCCGGACTCGTCGTAGCGCTTGAAGGCGATCAGGCTGTCGTCCGGTGCCCACCAGTAGCCGCTGCTCTGGGCGAATTCCTCCTGCGCCACGAATTCGGCTTCCGCCTCATGGACGGTGCCGCCGCCATCGCGGGTCAGCGCGCGCTCCCTGCCGTTTTGCAAATCGATCACATGCAGGTTCTGGCCGCGCACGAATGAGACGTAGCGCCCGCGCGGCGAAATCTTCGGATCGATGAGGTCGCCGCCGCCGTGCGTGAGCTGGCGTACCGCGCGGTCCGCATCGGCCTGCAGGTCGTAGAGATACAGCTCCCCTCCCAGCGGAAACAGCAGGCGCTTGCCGTCCGGCGCCCAGCCGTAGTCGAGGATGCCGTGATACAGGGCGGTGCGCTCGCGTTCGCGCCGCGCCTTCTCCGCGTCGGACAGATGCTCGTCCGGCACGAGCCGCTTCGAGTCCACCAGCAGCCGCGTCGTCCCGGACTTGAGGTCGAACTGCCACAGATCGAGCCGGAACTGGTCGTCCTCGCGCCCGCGCAGGAAGGTGACGCGATCCCCGGCCGGGGAAACCTTCACGCCCTGTGCCGCCTTGCCGGACAAGGCCGGATCGTCGAACAGCCGGTCGATGCTCAACTCCGCCGCCATGCCCGGCATCGCCGCGCACAGCGCCAGCACAGCAAAGAACTTGTGCATGCAGCACTTCCCTGAAAAAGTGGATGCGCCAACAATACACCGGCGGCTGGCAGGCCGCGTGTCAGTCCTTCGGCGGCGCGGTGCAGCGGTGCGCCTCGTGCCCCCGGTGCAGGTCCAGCAGCTTGCGCGTCACACCGTTGGTCCAGCCGAAGCCGTCCTGCAGCGGGTACTCGCCGCCGCGGCCGCCGGCCGCGCCACGCAGGGAATATTTCTCCACCAGCTTGCCATCGCGCAGGTAGACCGCGGACACGGTTTCCAGCCAGCGCCGGGCGATCTCGTCCGCCAGATCCTCATGGCCATAGGCATTGAGGCCGCTGACGGCGATCCATTGCAGCGGCGCCCAGCCGTTGGGCTGATCCCACTGTTCGCCGCTGTGCACCAGCGTCGTGCCGAGGCCGCCCTCCTCCAGCAACAGGGCGCGCGCCATCTCCGCGGTGCGCGCCGCCTGCGGCGCCGAGGCCAGGCCGACGAACAGCGGCACCAGCGAGGCTGCTGTGGGCTGCGGCCGCCGCTGCTCCAGCGCCCAGTCGTAATCGAGGAAGGTGCCGATACCCTCGTCCCACAACAGGGTATTCATGGTCCGCCGCCGCGCCTCCGCTTTATCGCGGAACAACGCCGCATCATCCGCATCCCCGCCGGCCTCGCTCAACTCGGCCAGCGTGCGCTCGAGCTTGTAAAGCAGCGCATTGAGGTCCACCGGGAGGATCGAAGTGATGCGGATGGTCTCCAGCCGGCTGGGCTCGCCCAGCCAGCGCGAGCTGAAGTCCCAGCCGGATTCGGCCGCCGCACGCAGCTCGCGGTAGACCTCGTGTGGTGGCCGGCTTGCCTTCGCCGCCGTGGTCACATCCTCCAGGTAGGACTCCTCCCGCGGCGTGTCGCGGTCGTCCCAGTAGCGATTCAGGGTGACGCCCTGCGCCAGGCATACCAGACGCCGCCGCGCTTCGCCCGGCCGCAACTCGCAGG
The DNA here is from genome assembly GCF_000711955.1 of Nevskia soli DSM 19509. Lineage (GTDB taxonomy): Bacteria > Pseudomonadota > Gammaproteobacteria > Nevskiales > Nevskiaceae > Nevskia > Nevskia soli. Next base: position 72,741 of record NZ_JONR01000008.1, on the reverse strand, counting down.
CGCCATCCATCCAGAACTCGTACTCGCGCCGCAACTGCGGCAGGTAGCGCAGCGCCGGCTTCACGCCGTGCTGCTCGAACAGTTCCACCATCAACGCGAACACCGGCGGCTGCGAGCGGCTCAGGTAATAGGTACGGGTACCGTTGGGCACATGCCCATAGGTGTCGATCAGGTAGGCGAAGTTATCGGCCATGAAATGCAACAGGTCATGGCGGCCGCTTTCCGCCAGGCCCAGCATGGTGAAGTAGGAATCCCAGTAATACATCTCGCCGAAACGCCCCCCGGGCACCACGTAGCAATTGGGCACCGGCAGCAGCGAGGAGCGCGGGGGATGATCGTCGGGATGCTGCGTCAGCACCGTCCACAGCGTATCGATATGGTCCGGCAGGCTCTGCTCGGGGTCGGAAACGTAGTGGCTGTTGCGCACCTCCGGCATGTCGAAATGGCGCTGCACGAAAGCCGCGAGATCGAACTGCGGCTGGGTGCGTTCCTTGCGGTAGGCCGCGAGGATTGCGTCGGGGTCGCTTTTCGGCGCGCAGTCGACGAAGGTTTTGCTGTCGGGGAAGATGCGCGCCGTCTGCACCTCGACGAACAGTTCCTCGTAACGGTCGGCCGGCGTCAGCGTGTCGGCCTGCGGCATCTCCGGCAACCGGGCGCCGGCGTGCACTTCGGAATCCGGCGACGTCACCGCCGCCGTCTTGGGTGTCATGGTGGTCCTTAGCTTTCGTCTACCCTACTGACGGTAAGAGGCGGCATTTGTTCCCCGGGGCCACCCTTGTTTACACACGCCGGGCGCCGCAATGGCGGCACCCGGCGCGACTCAGCCTTTCTTCGCACCCAGCAGTTCCTGCTTCAGGTCATCCTGCACCGGGTTCTGGCCCAGCCAGATCTTCAGCAATGCGGCCGACAGGTCGGCGCCGGAGATGGAATCCTCGGCCTGGCCGTTGTAGACCACGTGGGTGCTGCCGTCGGCGGCGAAATCCAGGTTGATCACATCGCCGCTCTTCAGTGCCTTGACCTTGCCAAAACTCTGGTCGAGTTGATCCAGGCGCGGCTTCAACGCCGTCATTTCGGACGCGGACAGGTTCTTGGTCACGCCCTCGTGAAATGCCTTGGTCATGGTATCGGTATCGACGTCGCGCTTCATGATCAGGCTGATGCGGCGCGGCTCATGTCCGGCGACGATCTGGCCGGCGTCGCTGCTCTTCTGCGGCAGGTACAGCGCCGCGACATAGACGTCGGCCAGCAGGTACTTGGTACGCAGGCCGGCGCCATTCAATACCAGGCTCTTGCCGTCCACCGTGGCCTGGTCTTCGACCTTCACGCCCGAAACCGTGGCTGCCAGCACCTGCGTACTCGCCAGTGTCAGCAACAACAAAGCGGCAGCGCCGCGCTTTCCTATCCGATTGTCCATGTATCCTTCTCCTTGTCGCACCATGAGCGCATGGCCTTGCCGCGGCGACGGCGGCTCGAACTCAGCGGGCGTGTTCCCGCCCTTAAGCCTTGGACCGGGGATTCGCCGCCGCGTTCCTGACGCGACTTTCAGACACTCAGAAGTGAAAGCGGTAATTGACCAGCAAGGCCGTGATCAGCGCGTTCTGGCTCAGGCGCGTCTTGCTGCTCGCCAACACGGTGCCGTCCTGCGCCGACACATTGATGGTAGCGGTACTGGCCAGCGGTGAGTAGGTCAGCGAGGTGGCGATGCCCCAGTGCCTGGAAATGTCGTAGGACAGCCCGGCGTTGTAGACCGGATTCCAGGAGCGCGAGGCCGAGGCGCTGACCGAGGTCGGCCCGCTGTGCCCGGTGGCCAGGGACAACACATTGCCGAAGTTCGATTCCAGGCTCTTCCTGAACTCGCCGTTGACCGAGTAGCCGCTGAACCAGGCATAGCTGACGCCCAGGCCAAGGTAGGGATGCCACACGCCGGCAGGGCGGCCGAAGTAGTACTGCAGCAGAGCCACCGGGGTCCATTCCTGCACCGATACCAGGGGATTGTTCTGCGGCGCGCCCAGGTCCACGTTGAGGAAATTGCCGAGCAGGCCGGTCGGCTTGACCAGGCCGGCGCCGGAGATATCGACCCGCGCCGGCACGCCGCCGACGAACTGCACGGCGAAATGCTGCGTCAGGAAATGCGTGGTGATCAGCGCCACAGTATCGGCCGCCCCCACCCTGGCCGAGGTACCCGGCGAGTCGAACGAGCTTTGCACGCCCGCCAGGGTACCGATCAGGCTGGGCTTGAGTTCGGTATGCAGCGGCGTGCTGTCCGAGTTCGGCATCAGGTGCAGCCAGCCGAACTGGACGACGTTGTCGCCCGCCTGCGCCGCCCGCGCACCGCCGCAGACCGCGGCCAGCGCCAGCGCCGTGCACAGCCGCCCCATGACTCCCTTCATCGCCTCTCTCCTCCGTGCCAGCAAGGCAGCACTGCTCGTCCGCCCCTGACCGCGCCTGCGATGGCACGGCACTGTCCTTGTCTGCATCCCCGGCAGCGCTCCAGGATGACGCTCCAGTTTCCGGCACCTCATGCGCCGGAGCCCCAGGGCTGCGCGTCCGTTCCCGGAACCGCACCGTCCCGGTGCGCGACTATGACCGCGGAATTCCAGAAACGATCCTTGCCTTATCTTTACCCTGCGCAACCGACGGAATGCGGGACAAAAGCCGGGCATTGATGGCATGCTCCGCGCCGAACCGCGGAAACCGCGGGAGCCAACTTGGGGGGCCAGGCTGGTGGCTCCCCATCGGCCGGGCCCCGCGGAGTGTTGTTCCCGTTTCCGCGCACTGCATGGAGGCATGCTTTGGCCAGGCCCTATCCCGTACCGCCGCGTTTCCTGGCGGTGTTGTTGCTCTCTACCCTCACGCTTCTTTCCGTGCCCTGCCTCGCCGCGGAGCAGCCGTCCTTCCACAACGCACCGGCCACCGCCGCCAGGCTCGCCAATCCCTACAGCGGCCAGGCCGCCGCGGCCACCGCCGGCGGCGCCCTCTTCGCAACGAACTGCGCCGGCTGCCATGGCCGCAACGCCGAAGGCAGCGGCAACATCCCGGCGCTGGCGCACGGCGCCACGCAGCAGGCCACGGATGGCGAGGTGTTCTGGTTCATCACCAACGGCGCCGTCGACAGCGGCATGCCCGCCTGGGGCTCCTTGAGCGGGGAACAGCGCTGGCAACTCGTCAGCTACCTGAAGACGCTGCCGACCGCGGCTATCGTCGTCGCCGCACCCACCACATCCGCCGCAGCCATCGACGCGCCGCCGCCGCAGGCGCCGTTCACCGACTTCCGCTACGAAGTGCCGGGCACCACGCGCAAGATCACCCTGGCCGACCTGCCCGCGCCCTACGCCACCAGCTCCGCCGGCAACTCCGCGAGCATCGTGCCGCGCCCGGACGGCGTCCTGCCGCAGGCGCCCGCCGGCTTCAAGGTGAACCTGTATGCCGACGGCCTCGCCACGCCGCGCGTGATCCACGTCGCGCCCAACGGCGACGTCTTCGTCGCCGAGAGCAGCGCCGGCCGCATCCACGTGTTCCGCGGCCTGACGGCGGATGGCAAGCCGGAACGCTCCGGGATTTTCGCGGCCGGGCTGAGCCGCCCCTACGGCATCGCCTTCTATCCCGCCGGGCCGGATCCGAAGTGGCTCTACGTCGGCGACACCGATGCCATCCTGCGTTTCCCCTACAGCAGCGGCGATCTGCAAGCCAGCGGCCCGCCGGAGCGCATCGCCGACCTGCCGCACGGCGGTGGCCACTGGACCCGCGACCTGCAATTCTCGCGCGACGGCAAGACGCTGTACGCCGCCGTCGGCTCCGCTTCCAATGTCGACGATCCGGACACCACGCCGGGCGAAAAGAACCGCGCCAATATCCTCGCCTTCGATCCAGACGGTGCGCACATGCGCGTCCACGCCTCCGGCATCCGCAACCCCTCCGGCATCGCCATCGATCCCGCCAGCGGCCAGCTCTGGTGCACGGTCAACGAACGCGACGGCCTCGGCGACAATCTCGTGCCCGACTACATCACCTCGGTGCGCGAAGGCGGTTTCTACGGCTGGCCCTGGTGGTATCTCGGCAGCCATCAGGACCCGCGCCATGAGGGCAAGCATCCCGAGTTGAAGGCCAAGGCCATCGTGCCCGACGTGCTGCTGCAGCCGCACAACGCCTCGCTGCAGATCGCCTTCTACCAGGGCCAGCGCTTCCCCAAGGATTACGCCGGCGACCTGTTCGCCTCCGAGCACGGCTCCTGGAACAAGTCGGTGCGCGCCGGCTACGAAGTGATCCGCATCCCGCTGCACCAGACCGGCAAGGCTGGCGGCGAATACCAGGATTTCCTCACCGGCTTCGTCCTGCCCAACGGCCAGGTCTGGGGACGTCCGGTGGGCGTCACCACCGCGCCGGACGGCGCGCTGCTGGTGACGGACGACGGCTCGAACTCGATCTGGCGCGTCGACTACACCGGAAAATAGGGCGGCAGACAGGACGCCGGACAGATCGATGGGCGGCGCGGCAGGCAGATAGGCGCTCGGTCCATGACCGGCAAGCGCCGCGCCGCCATTACACGACTGCCGGCAAGATTTACATGGTGCGCCATCGCCGCACCGACGCAGGCTCCGTGCACCTGCCGGTCGGTCTCCGATAAAAGACTGAATAACAAGTAAAAAATCCGGCGCGCCGAGACCGGCTCCGCTGGCACGGGATTCGCAATCGATATAACCACACCGCGCGGTGCGGACGGCCGGAGATGCCGCTCCACCCCGGGAAGGTGCTGTAGCGGTTTTTGGAATCCTGCTTCGCCACGGACGGTTTCAGGGGTTCAACCATGATCATTCACTCGACCGACATCAATCTGCCCCAGGGCAGCGCCTATGAACTGGTCTATGCCGACCCGGTCAAGGCGCGGAGCAGTCCGCCGGTACGGGTCGCCTCAGCCGGGCCGGTGTCGATCGGCCAGGGCGGCGGCCCAGCGCCAAAGAGCACGATCAAGGGCGTGGCGCCCTGCTCCATCAGCCACGTCTATGGCGGTGGCGGCGGCGTCATCGCCGAATGCGACGGCAAGCCGGTATCGGTGGCGTGGCCGTCCTCGGAAGACTTCACAGCTTCATCCAGCGGCAGCCGGCACGGCGCCCATGACAAGGCCCGCAGGGTCCTGCTCAAGTTCATGGATGGCGATGGCGACACTGCCGCGGGCAAGCCCTCGGTATTCACCAGCGTACTGATGGCGCTGACCATGTTGACGCTATGCATCTATGCCACCACGTTTTCTCCCGGCAGCAAACAGTAGAAACATTTCCCCCAACGACTTCAAAGAGGACGGAGTCCCGCAATGACCGCAGACAAATTCGCCCGCAGAAGCCAGATGATCAGTCAGCACCTCGCGCACATCGCCGCCAGCCGCGAGTGCCTGCACTGGGATGGCGCCCTGCATCCCGTCAATCCGCAGTTCCGTGAAGTGCTGCAGGCGCAGGAACGCCTGCTGACCGCCCTCGAGCGCCTCGTCGAAGGACTGCCGGACCGCATCGCAGCCTGAGCTGCCAGAGTTGAAAACGGTCGAAGCCGGCGCCCGGGGCCATCGGGTTGCCGCTTCGGCCGCGTTGTTTGCTGCCCTGGCATTGCCCTTCGCGGACAATGCCCGCACCATAGACGGGTGCGAATAATTCGAATCAGGGAGCGTTGACCGGATGGTTTTCCTGCTTGCGGTGAAGCTGGCCTACACCGCGTTCATGGCTGTGCTGGTACCCGTCTACCTGCGCAATTACGGCCCCACCAATTTCCTCTATTTCTGCGACCTGGCCTTGTTCCTGACGCTGGGCGGATTGTGGCTGGATGACCCGCTGCTGCTGTCCATCGCCGCCACCGGCATCCTCATCCCGCAGGTCTACTGGCTGCTGGATTTCATCGTCCGGCTCGTCGGCGGCCGCGCCAGCGGCATGACCGATTACATGTTCGACAGGCGGCGCTCCCTGCTGCTGCGCGGGCTGTCGCTGTTCCATGGGTGGCTGCCGCTATTGCTGATCGGCCTGCTGCTGCGCAGCGGCTATGACCCGCGCGCCCTGCCGATCTGGACCGCGCTGTCCACCGTACTCGTGCTGGTCTGCTATTTCCTGATGCCGCCGCCCTCGGACCGGCCCGGCGTGAAACCGGTCAACATCAATTATGTGTACGGCCTGTCGGATAGCGCACCACAGCAATGGATGCCGGCCTGGGCCTGGCTGCTGGTGGCGCTGATCGGCTACCCACTGGTCCTGTACGTGCCGGCGCACCTGTTGCTGCTGCATTTCATGCCGGCGGCCGCTCACTAGGAGCAGCTGCGGGCGCCTCCTACAGCGCGCCGGCGGAGCTTTCGCGCGGCACGCTGACGCGGAATACCGTGCCGTATTCGCCGCCGGACTGCACTTCGACGTTGCCGCGGTGCGCCCTGACGATCTGCTGCACGATGTACAGGCCCAGCCCGAGACCGCCGTTGCGGCCCATGCGGCGCTTGCCGCCGTGGAACGGATCGAACAGGCAAGGCAACAGATCGGACGGAATCTCGCCGGCGTTGGCCACCGACAGCACCACGTGACGGGCGGCGGAGCCATCGAGCGAGATGCGCACCGGCTCGCTGCCCTCGCCGTGCTGCAGGGCGTTGCCGATCAGGTTGGAAGCGACCTGGGCCAGTCGGTCGGCGTCCCACTCGCCGGAGAGGTTGCCGACCTGGGTCATGTCGATGCGGTGCCCGGGAAAGGCGGCCTGGTGCTCCTGCACCACGCGCGACACCAGGGCGCCGAGGTCGGCGGCGCTGGGCCGGATGACGATGCCGCCGGCCAGCCGCGCGCGCGCCAGGTCGAGCACATCCTCGATCATGCGCTGCATGCGCTCGCCGCTGGAGAGGATGCGCGTGCCGATCTTCTGCACCGCTTCGTCGCCGCCGCGCTGCTGCAATACCTTGGCGAAGCCCAGCACCGCGGTCAGCGGATTGCGCAAGTCGTGCCCCAGCACCGCCATGAACATCTCGTTGAGATGCAGCGTCTCGGTGCGCTCCTCCAGTTCCCGCGCCAGCTGCTGCTTCTGCCGGAACAGCTGGAAGAAGACATTGGCCTTGTTGAGCAGGATGTGGGCATCGATCGGCTTGTACAGGAAATCCACCGCGCCGCTCTCGTAACCCTTGAACAGGCGGTGCTGGTCGCGCGCGCCGGCGGTGACGAAGATGATCGGCACATGGCGGGTGCGGTCGCTGCCGCGCATCAGCTCGGCGAGCTGGAAGCCGTCCATGTCCGGCATCTGCACGTCGAGCAGGGCCAGGGCCACGTCGTGCACCAGCAGCAGTTCCAGCGCCTCGGCGCCGGAACGGGCCAGGAGCAGCTCGACGTCGTCCAGCCGCAACAGGGCCGACAACGCCAGAAGGTTCTCTTCCAGGTCGTCGACCAGCAGGCATTTCACTCGGGTCTGCATGGGTGCGCCAGTCTGCGGGAACCCATCGCTCCCGCGCAATGGTTCATTCATCACTCCATCCTTCCCGCCAGGGTGCGCAACAGCGCGGCGATGCGTTCGAGCGGCAGCACGAAATCCACCGGCCCTTCCTTCAGCGCCGATTCCGGCATCAGCGGTACCTGTGCCTCGCCGGGTTCCTGCACCAATGTCACGCCGCCGCGGCGACGCACTGCCGCCAGGCCGGCGGCGCCGTCCCGGTTGCCGCCGGTGAGGATGATGCCGAGCAGGCGCGCGCCGTACTGGTCCGCCGCCGACTCGAACAGCACGTCGATGGAGGGGCGCGAATAATGCACCAGCTCGTCGGCGGAGAGCGACAGGCTGGGGCCGGCGTCAAGCAGCAGGTGGTAGTCGGGCGGCGCGAAGTAGATGGTGCCCGGCTCGACCGGCTCCTTGTCCTGTGCCTCGCGCACCGGCAGCGCGCACTTGTGGCTGAAGATATCGACCAGCAGGCTGGGCCGTTCGCGCGGCAGGTGCAGCACCACGAACACCGCGGCACGCAACCTCGCCGGCAAGGCCGGCAGGATCGCCGACATGGCCTCGACGCCGCCGGCGGATGCGCCGATGACGATGCCGTCGATGTTCTCGATATTACCGGGCAGCGCGATCACGGCTGATCCGCCTTCTGGTAGATGCGGTCCTCGCGCACGCGGTCGACGAAGGAACCCGCGTGCCGGGAGAAGCGCAGCGATTCCTTGGAGCCGATGCCGAGGAAGCCCTTGCGGCACAGCGCCTCGTGGAACAGCCCGACGGCGCGGTCCTGCAGTTCACGGTTGAAATAGATCAACACGTTGCGGCAGGACACCAGCTGCACCTCGGCGAAGACGCTGTCGGTGGCCAGGCTGTGGTCGGAGAAGACGATGTGCTTGCGCAGGGACTTGTCGAACACCGCGCGGCCGTAGGCGGCGGTGTAGTAGTCGGACAGCGAGGAACGCGCGCCGGAACGGCGATGGTTCTCGGTGAAGCCGGGGATGCGGTCGATCTCGAAGACGCCGGCCTCGGCCTTGGCCAGGGCATGGCTGTTGATGTCGGTGGCGTAGATCAGGCTGCGCGACAGCAGGCCCTCCTCGCGCAGCAGGATCGCCAGCGAGTAGACCTCTTCGCCGGTGCTGCATCCGGCTACCCAGAACTTCAGCGAGGGATAGGTGCGCAGCAGCGGCACGATCTTCTCGCGCAGGGCCAGGAAGTAGGCGGGGTCGCGGAACATCTCGCTGACCTGCACGGTGAGATAGTCCAGCAGCGCCGGAAAGGTCGCCGGGTCGTGCAGCACCTTGTCCTGCAACTGCGACAGGCTGCGGCAACCGAAGCGGTCCCGCGCCACCGTCAGGCGCCGCTTCAGCGAGGCCTGGGCATAGCCGCGGAAGTCGTAGTGGTAGCGCAGGAAGATGGCATCGACGAGCAGCTTGAGCTCGATATCGAAAGCCTGGTCGTCGGCGTCGCTCATGGATTATTTAGGCATCCAGACGCGTACCAGGGACAGCAGTTTCTCCACGTCCAGCGGCTTGGCGATGTAGTCGTTGGCACCGGCGGCGAGGCATTTCTCCTGGTCGTCGCGCATCGCCTTGGCGGTGAGGGCGATGATCGGCAGGCGCTTCCACTCCGGGTTCTTGCGGATCTCTCGCATGGCGGTGAAGCCGTCCATCTCCGGCATCATGATGTCCATCAGCACCAGGTCGATGGCCTTGTCCGGCTGCGCCGCGCTGCGCGTCAGCGCCTCGATCGCCTCGCGGCCGTTGCGCGCGATCTCGATCTTGGCCCCCTTGGGCTCGAACACGCTGGACAGGGCGAAGATGTTGCGCACATCGTCCTCCACCACCAGGATGCGCCGCCCTTCCATGGTCGATTCGCGCGCGCGCGCCGCCTTGAGCATGCGCTGGCTTTCCGCCGGCAGCTTCGACTCCACCTGGTGGATGAACAGCGTCACCTCGTCGAGCAGGCGCTCGGGCGAGCGCGCATCCTTGATGATGATGGCGCGGGAATAGCGCTGCAGTTTCAGCTCCTCGTCGCGGGTCAGCGAGCGGCCGGTGTAGACGATCACCGGCGGGAACGAGACCTCGTCCTGCCCGGCCATCTTTTCCAGCAGCTCGTAGCCGCTCAGGTCCGGCAGGTTGAGGTCCATCACCACGCAATCGAAGGTGTTGGCCTGCAACTCGACCAGGGCCGCGCCCGCGCTTTCCACCAGGGTGATCTGCACGTCGCCGCTGCCCAGCAGCTGGCGCATGCTCTCGCCCTGGCGCGCGTCGTCCTCCACCACCAGCACGCGCCGCAGCGCCTGCGAGAATTTGGCCTCGAGCCGCTGGAAGGCTTCGACCAGTTGCTCGCGCTTGACCGGCTTGAGGGCATAGCCCACGGCGCCGAGCTCCATCGCTTCCTGCATGTAGTCCGCCACCGAGATCACATGCACCGGGATATGGCGGGTATGGGGATTGCGCTTGAGCTGGTCGAGCACACCGAGGCCGGAGTGATCCGGCAGGTTCATGTCGAGCAGGATGGCGCTGGGACGGTAGCTGCCTGCCGCCACCAGGCCCTCGTTGGCGGTATGCGTCACCACGCACTGGAAGCCCAGTTCGCGGGCGAGGTCGCGCAGGATCATGGCGAAGCGCACATCGTCCTCGATCACCAGCACCAGGCGGCGCTCCGCGTTCAGCTGCTCGCGGTCGTCTTCCGTGGCGGTCGGCATCAGTGCCGGCGCACCCGGCCGCGGCGAGGCGGGCAACGGCGCGTAGTGGCCGGTGCGGTCCGGCGGCGACGGAAGCGAAGCGGGCGCGGGCGCCGCCTCGTCGGCGGCCGGTGCGGCAGCGGCGTAGGTCACCGGCAAAGTCAGGGTGAACACGCTGCCCTCGCCCGGCTTGCTCTGCACGGTGATGTCGCCACCGAGCAGCAAAGCCAGGTCTTTCGAGATGGACAGGCCCAGGCCGGTGCCGCCGTATTTGCGGTGGGTGCTGCCGTCGGCCTGGCGGAAGGCTTCGAAGATGATCTCCTGCTGGTGCGGCGCGATGCCGATGCCGCTGTCGCGCACCGCGAACGACACCGTGCCCGCCCCTCCCGCAAACACGCGCAGGGAGACCGCGCCCTTGTCGGTGAACTTCATCGCGTTGGACAGCAGGTTCTTGAGGATCTGGCCGAGCCGCTGCGCATCGGTTTCCAGCCGCTCCGGCGTGCCCGGCTCGATGGTGATGGTGAAGTCGAGCGCCTTCTGCTCCGCCAGCGGCTGGAAGGTCTTGAGCATCTCGTCGACGGCGCGGGCGATGCGCACCGGCTCGGGCTGCAGCTCCACCTTGCCGGCCTCGATCTTGGACAGGTCGAGGATGTCGTTGATCAGGGTCAGCAGGTCGTTGCCGGCGGAGGAGATGGTCTGCGCGAACTTCACCTGCTCCAGGGTCAGGTTGCCTTCCTTGTTGTCGGCCAGCAGCTTGGCCAGGATCAGCGAGGAATTCAGCGGCGTGCGCAGTTCGTGGCTCATGTTGGCCAGGAACTCGTTCTTGTACTGGTTGGAACGCTCCAGCTCTTCCGCCCGCTGCGTCAACGCCTGCTGCGCCTGGGACAGTTCGTCCTTCTGGCTCTCCAGCATCTGCGCCTGTTCTTCGAGCTGCGAGTTGGTCTGCTCCAGCTCGGCCTGCTGCCCTTCCAGGCGCGCCTGCGATTCCTTCAACGCGTGGCCCTGCTCTTCCAGTTCCTCGTTGCTGACCTTCAGTTCTTCCTGCTGCGCCTGCAGCTCTTCGGCCTGGCGCTGGGTTTCCTCCAGCAATTCTTCCAGGCGCGTGCGGTCCTTGGACGCGCGCACCGCCACGCCGAGCGATTCGGAGACGCGGTCGAGCAGTTCCCGCTCCTCGCTGCGCAGCCGGTGGAAGAAGCCGAGCTCGACCACGGCATGGACCACACCGTCGACGCTGGCCGGCGCCACCAGCAGCTCGCGCGGCTTGCCGCGGCCGACGCCGGATGCGATGGGCAGGTATTCCGCCGGCACCTCGCGGATGTGCAGGGTGCGGTTTTCCTTTGCCGCCTGGCCGAGCAGGCCTTCGCCGGGGCGCAGCACTTCGCTCCCCGCGTCGGGCGGGAGGGCATAGCCGGCGAAACGGCGGAAGCGCCCTCCGCCTTCATTGATATAGACGGCGCCGACCTGGGCATCGAGATAGTCGGCGAGGAAGCCGAGGACGTTTTCGCCCAGCAGGTCGAGGCGCTGCTCGCCCTGCACGCGCAGGCTCAGGCCCATCTGGCCGCTGCGCAGCCAGACCTGGGCTTCGCGCGCGCGGTGGTCGCGCGAGGCCATGCCGGCCGCCACCATGATGAGCAGGAGCAGCAGGCCGGAGCCGCCGGAGGTCACCGCGACGGAGAAGTTGTCGGCCTCACGCCAGGCCTTCTGCCGCTGGTCGAGTTCGCTGCGCTCGGCGCCCTGCATCTCGGCGATGAGTGCGCGGATGCGGTCCATCGCCGCCTTGCCGCGATCGGAGCGGACGATGGCCAGGGCGCCTCCCGCATTGCCCGCCCGCTTCAGGTCGATGGTTTCGCCCAATTCGTTGATCTTGTCGTTGGCGAAGCGCGTCAGCGCATCGAGCCGCTGCAATTGCCCCGGGCTGTCGCCGAGGAGGGCGCGGGTCCTGGCCAGTTCATCGTCGAGCGCGGCCTTGGCGTTGGTGTACGGCGTCAGGTAGGACTCCTCGCCGGTGAGCAGGAAGCCGCGCTGGCCGGTCTCCGCGTCCTTGAGGATGGAGAGCAGGCCGTCCAGTTGCTTCAGCACGCCCAGGGTATTGGTCACCCGGGCGGCGGTGAGGGTGCTGCTCTGCAGCGACTGGTAGGAGAAGAAGGCGATCAGCACCACCGCCAGGATGGCCAGGCCGAAGCCGGCGAGCGTGCCCGGCGGCAGGGGCAGGCCGCCACGGGGGCCGCGGGCGGTGATGGGAGCGGAGAGTGGCGACTGCGTGGTCATCAAGCGTCCTTGTCGATAACACTGTCAGCGAAAACGCGAAAACAACAGCACCTTGCGTCGGCCATGACCGTGGCCGGCGCAAGGATGGATACCATCAGCCGTGCGGATTCCCCCGATCCCCGGTCCACGTTGCGGATCCGCGGGCGCTCCATACCGAGGCGATCCCGCGGAATGCTACTACGGCCGATCGGCTTGGATCGCGGGTTCCGGACTTGGTTCCGGGCACGGAAAAGCGGATTCGGATACCGGGCGCACAGCCTGCGGGGCATGTCCCCAAAATGCCCGCCGCAGCGTGGTTTCCGGAACTCCATGGGGTTTCATCGTTCCAAAAGCAAAGGTCAACAAGGCCGGATTTTGTCGGCCCGCGGCACAGCGAACCTTCATCCGGATCGACAGGCCTGGTATTGGCGCGGTCGGCCGGTGTCACTCACCAGCCACGAGATCGTCTTTTGGAACGGTTCCACCAGCTCGCCGACCTCATCCCCGACGCCATGCTATTGCTGGCGGTGGACGGGACGGTGCATGCCGCCAACCCGGCGGCGGCGGGCTTGCTGGGCCATTCCTGCAACGAACTCACCGGCTGCCGCCTGTCGCAGTTCATCCATTGCGAAGGCGATAGTCTGGCCCGCTCCATCGGCGCGTGGTCGGCTTCGTATGGCTTCGCACCCGACGGTGCGGTATGCAACGGCACCGATGCCCGATTGCTCAGGCTGCGGCTGGAAGGCGCCGCGTATCGGCTGCAACAGGAGGGCTTGCCCGCGCTGGTACTGGTCAGGCTGACTTCCGGCGGTAGTGATGACCATGCCGGAACGCCTGTTCAGGAGATTGGGGAGCACAAGGTTCCGGTGCGCAGCCCGGATGATCGCCAGGATGAATTCCTGGCCATGCTGGGACACGAGCTGCGCAATCCGCTGGCGCCGATCGCCAGCAGCATCCGCGCGCTGGAGCTGTTGCCCGGCCTGCCGCAGCAGGCGCAGATTCCGCTGGCGGCGATGAATCGACAGGTGCGGCACCTGACCCGCCTGGTCGACGACCTGGTCGATGCTTCCCGGGTGACCCGCGGCCGGGTGCGGCTCAACCGCCTGCCGGTGCGCGTGGCCGACCTGATGGCGGCGGCGGCGGAAATCGCCCGGCCAACGGTGAAGGCGCGCGGCCATGCGCTGCTGATTTCCCTGCCGCCGAATTCCCTCTACGTGACGGGAGACATGACGCGGCTGTGCCAGGTCATGGCCAATATCCTGATCAACGCCGCGCAATACACGCCGCCCAATGGCCGCATCGAGTTCGCGGCCGAAGACGGCGGCCGCCAGGTGGAGATCCGCGTTCGCGACAACGGCGCCGGCATTGCCGCCGACCTGCTGCCGCATGTGTTCGAGCTGTTCTCCCAGGGACAGCGCCCGCTGGACCGCTCGCAGGGAGGACTCGGGCTGGGCCTGACCGTGGCCAGGCGGCTGGTCGAACTGCACGGCGGCAGCATCGCTGCGCACAGCGACGGCGTCGGGCGCGGCAGCCTGTTCACGGTACGGCTACCGGCGGCGGCGATGGCGTCGGAGGTAGCGGCGACTCCACCGAAAATCGACGGCCATGCCGACGCCGCGCCGACGACCACGGCAAAAAAGATCCTGGTGGTGGACGACAACCTCGACATTACCGCCAGCTTCGCCATGCTGCTGGAGTTGCAGGGGCACGAGGTGCGCACCGCCAACGACGGCGCCGCGGCCATCGCCCTGTCGAAGGAATTCGGGCCGGAGGTGGTGCTGCTCGACCTCGGGTTGCCGGGGATGGACGGGTTCGAGCTGGCCGGGCACATCGGGGATTTGGCGCTCGAGCCGCCGCCCCTGCTGATCGCGATGACCGGGTATGGGCAGGATGCCGACCGGGAGCGTTCGCTGCAGGCGGGATTCCAGAAATTCCTGGTGAAGCCGGTGGACTTCGAGGCCTTGGAGAAGTTGCTGGCGGCGGCTTGATGCGCCGTGTCGGATCCGCTTCGCTTGATCCGACCTACCTCGGAGTCATCGCCGTTTTTCATCATGCGTGCCATGCGTGCCAAGGGTTTTTGTTGGCACGCATGCGGTGAGCGTGTACTTGGCGCAGCGGTTGCCGGCCCCGCCTGAAGCGTGGAGAAAGGGCGGAGCGCCGGTTGGCACTCCGCCCCTCCTGCCGCGGTTCGGCCGCACAGCCACCACAGTCGCTATCAGAGCCTTACCGCTCAACCGCAACCACTACAGCGACCACTGTGAACCGCGGTTACCGCCTGGTGAGGCCGGCATTCATCGCCGCTGCTAGTTGCTGCCGCTCTTGGGCGGCGGCGTGGTGTAGCTCAGGACGGTGTCGATCGAGCCATCTTTGCCCTGGTTGTTGACGGAGCGGGTGAAGGAGCCGCCCAGCGGACCGGTCGTGGTCTTCGGGTCGAGCGTGGTTTCCTTGCCGTAGCCCTTGCCCTTGTATTCCAGGGTGCTGGAGAGCTGGCCTTTCTGCGGCACGCTGTAATCGGCGGCCAGGCTGGTCACCTGCCTGGTCGAGTCCGGGTCGATATCGAGCTGGGTGGAGACCTTGGCCCGTCCGCCGCTGTCACCCTTGCCGTCATTCTGCGTATAGGTGGTGAGCTTGCCGATGGCCGGCAGGTTGATGATCCTGGTGGTGCCATCGGCCTGCTTGCCGAAGCTCGGCACGGTCAGCGAGCTTTCCAGGGAAAGCGGAGGCAGCGGCAGGTCCGGGACGTTGGCCGCCGCGGCGTTGCTGCTGCTGGCCGCCTTGGCGCCGGCCAGCAGTGGGTGGGCCGTACCGGCAGCCATGGCGGGAGCAGTACAAAGGCCAAGTGTCGTAATCAGTAGCAGCTTTTTCATCGGTTTCATGGTTACTCTTCCTTGAGATTGGTTTCTCTTCCGTGAGCTGGATTGGGGAATCCAAAGAGACTCCGCACCGGTCCTGGGGGAGAAGCTGGTCCCTTCACTATTGCGACTATCCGTTTTCCGGCGAAGTTCAGACGGTTTCACCGACGGCAGGGCCGGCCTCTACCGGCCGGCGCGGGCGGGGAACCTGCCGCGGATCAGCGGAGTCCAACCGGTGCAACACACCGCAGCGCAGGCCTGATCCCTTGATCGGGCTCGGGCCGGATCAAGGAAGATTTCAGTTCAGGGAGCTTGTCCATGCCGCAGATCATTCGTGCGCGTATACGTACGCGCGCCATTCAGCCGTACTCGGTCTGAGGCGCACTCCACATGGCCATCGCCCTGCCTCCCCCGATCACCCCCCAGCCGGAACCTCTCGAGGAAATCCGCGCGTACTCGCCTTACGAAGTGCTGCTTGATTTCCGCGGCGTGCGTGTGCACCTGTCGGGACCGCTGATCCAGGCCGGCGTGGTCAGTCGGGAACGCCTGCAAAAGCAGATCTCGCTGGCGGAGACGCCGTCGGAAGCGGTTCGCGATATCGGCTATCTGCATTACATGGCGGGTTATCCGGCGACGTTGGTGAGCTATGCGGTATCGGGCGACAAGGATCTGTACGTGCGGGTGACTTCGGGCCATGTGCGCTCGGTGCGGGGGCCGCCCGCCATCGCCGGCTATTTCGAGAACCTGGTCAACACCAGCTGGCTGGCGGCGAGCGACCTGGAACACGACCGCACCCTGGCCGATGCCTTGAGCGAGCGCGGCGGGCGGAGCTTCAAGCCCGAGCTGCGCCCGATCGGCGGCGAAGCAGTGGTGCTCGACCTGGGCGAGCCGGCCGATACGGGGCACCAGACGGTGGCCGTGGGCGAATTCAGCAATTACGGCAACCGCTATGCCGGCCCTTACCTGGCCGATGCGGGCCTGCGCCACTCGTTCTCCAGCGGCGACGAGCTGAGCGTGGCCGGTGCCGTCAGCACGCGCTTTCTCGGGCTGGGCGGCTCGCACTCGGAGCCTTATCACGAAGGCGACCTGGGCTGGTCGCGCGTCACCCCCTTCGGCGTGTTCGGGCTGCAAGGGCGTTACGCGGATTTCCAGCAGCACGTCGAAGGCGGCGTGCTGGACGGCAAGCTCGACTCGGCGGCGCTGAGCTGGCTGGTGCCGCTGTATGCCGACTTCCAGCACCGGCTGAATTTCACCGGCACGCTCGATCACTCCGACCAGACCATCAAGGTCCAGGCGGACGATACGCGGCTGCTGTCGGAACGCTATTTCAGCGTCGGCGCCGACCTGAGCTACCTGCACCGCATCGAGCACGATCAGCAGCGCGCCGAGATCCGCTTCGGGCTGGGCATGCGGCACGGGCTGGGGCAGGCGTCCTCGACCGAGACGGCGGCCAGCCAGGATTACGTGCTGGTGCGGCCTTCGTTCAGCGTGCGCTATTCCATCAATCCGCACTGGACCTTCGCCGGCGAAGGCAACTTCCAGCTCAGCGGCAGCACGCTGCCGCAGCAGGAGCAGTTCGTCATCGGCGGCCCCGGCACCCTGCACGCTTATGAGACGGGTGTCGGCGTCGGCGACCGCGGCGGCAACCTGCGTCTGAGCACGGAGTGGAAGGACACGGGCGATTCATGGATCGCGCGCCATCAGCTGAAGCCGCGCCTGTTCGCCGAATACGGCACCGCGATCAGCTCGCACGGCGCGCCGGACGGCTCGACCGCGCGGGTGGCGCTGGCGGACGTGGGTGCCGACGTGGAAATGCACCTGACGCAGTGGCTGGCCGGTACGCTCTCGGTGGCGCAATCGGTTTACGACCATGGCGGCGAGAACAGCCCGGACGGGCTGGCGAAGAAATATGTGTTCTTCCAGCTCGCGGCCAAATACTGAGATAAGGCACCGGACCCGGGCTTTCGCCGGGGTGACGATCGAATCCAGGTTTCCTAGCGAATGTCGGCGGCGGTGATACGGCTGTCGGACTTGAAGGCGCCGGTTTCGGCAGCAGTGGCTGGTGCTAAATCGATAGCCGAACGCTATGGGAGTAAAGCTATTGCCTGTCTCCGGCAGTGGGCGCTCATGGTCGAAGACATGACCATGAGCAAGCTTTCGGACAAACGGCGGCCGCTTACAGGCCGAGCCATCAGGAATTCTGAAGATACTTGCCCGAGCTTGAGGACACGCCGCAAAGTCGGGTAGCAGGATCGCAGCTGGCAATGCGGAATCTGAAGGTCTCCATGTTAAACGACCAAGGAGCAGGTGGTGCGCTGGAGGCTCTTTGGCCGTGCTGCGGCGGCGGATGTGACTGGTTGACCTGCGTCAATGCGGCAGCTCGGATAGCACGTATCCTTATCCAAAGGAGCGGCTTGGCCGGAGGGGCCGTTGTCGCGGAGCATGCTGTGAGATTTTGCAGGCGGCCCGCGAGTGCTGGAGTGTATTTATGACGAGTATCCGCCGTCCCCGGCCTTCCATCCGCCGCGCGCTATCCGCCGGACCTGGGCTTCGCGCGCGCAAGGCGGCGGAACAGGCGCTTCAATCTTCCGAACTGCGCTACCGGCGCCTGTTCGAAGCCGCGCAGGACGGCATCCTGATACTCGACGGCCAGACCGGCGCGATCGTCGATGTCAATCCGTTCCTGACCGGTCGCCTTGGCTTCAGCCGGAAAGAGCTGCTGGGCAAGCGGCTGTGGGAGATCGGCCTGTTCAAGGACCAGGAATCCTCGAAGGAGGCGTTTGCCGAACTCGCATCCCATGGCTATGTCCGCTACGACGACCTGAAGCTCCGGTGCAAAGACGGCAGTGCGCTGGCGGTCGAGTTCGTCAGCAACGCCTACGACGTCGCAGGGGACCGCGTCTACCAGTGCAACATCCGCGATATCAGCGGGCGGCGCAAGATCGAGCAGGCGCTGAAAGAAAGCGAGCAGCGCCTGCGCAGCCTCGTCGCGAACGTCTCGGAAGTCATCGGCATCATCGGTGCGGATGGCACGATCATTTATATCAGCCCCGCAATCCGGGCGGTGGGAGGTTATGAGCCGCAGGAAGTGACAGGACACGACCTTCTCGAAGTGGTACACCCGGACGACCGGGCGGCGGCCCGAAGCGCCATATCCACGCTCGCCGTCCGGCCGGGCGAGATGCTGCGCTTCGAACTGCGCCTCCTGCGCAAGGACGGAACGGCCCGCGATATGGAAACCGTGGCGCGGAACCTGCTGGATACGCCCGGCACCAACGGCTTTGTCTTGAGCTCGCGCGACGTCACCGAGAGTAACAAAGCCCAGCGCGACCTGCGGGCGGCGCACGAGCGCCTGCAATCCGCGACCGAAGGCGCCGGGGTCGGCGTGTGGGAGGCCGATCTGCGGACCCGGAAATTGATCTGGGACCCGGGGATGCGGCAGCTTTACGCCCTGCCCGACACCGAGCCGGATCCGGACATTCCGGCGTGGTTCAACCATGTCCATCCGCAGGACCAAGCCAGGTTTCGGGCAAAGGTGCTTGAAGTGCTGGAGGGCAGATCGGATCGTTTCGACGAGGACTTTCGCATTCGCCTGCCTGACGGCGCCGTGCGCTGGCTTCGAGGCCATGGCAAGGTGACCCGGAATCAGAACGGCGCGCCACTGCGCGCCAGCGGTATCAGCCTCGACATCACGGAACGCAAGCAGGCGGAGCAAGCGATCCGGGATGCATTGAGCGAACTGCACGAAGCGCAACGCGTGGCGCACTTCGGCAGTTGGCGCCTGGACAGCGCCACCCAGCAGGTTACATGGACGGACGAGATTTTCGAAATGTTCGGCATGGCGCCCCGGGCGGCCGCGCCTACGTACGCCGAGCAACAGCGGCTTTACACCAAAGAAAGCTTCGAACGCATGGCCGCGGCTCTGCGCCGGGCGGAGGAAGAGGACATTCCGTACGAACTCGACCTAGAGACGGTGCGTGCCGACGGCAGCAACGGCTGGGTGCTTGCACGCGGCAAGGCGGTACGGGACGACAAAGGGCGGATGGTCGGCATGCGCGGCACGGCGCTCGACATCAGCCGACGCAAGCATACCGAGCAGGCGCTCGCCCAGAGCCATGCGCGGTTCCGCGCCCTCACCGAGAATTCGAGCGACCTCATCGTCGTGCTGGACGCCGAAGGGATCGTGCGCTACGCGAGTCCTTCCCTGACACGCATTGGCGGCTATGGGCCCGACGAGATCGTGGGCCGCAGGTTCAGCGAAATCATGCACCCCGACGACGTCGGCAGGATGCTGGAAGACCTCGGCACGATGGTGGCGCAGCCGGGCGACGAGGTGCACACCACCGAGTCGCGCTACAAGCACAAGGACGGCCATTGGATCTGGCTCGCGAGCGTAGCGAAGAACGCCCTGGCCGATCCGGCCGTCAACGGGATCGTCCTGAATGCGCGGGACGTCACCGAGCGCAAGGAGAACGAGTCCGTATTGCTGTGGAAAAATGCCTTCCTGCAGGCGCTCGCGGAGTCGACCCTCGAGGGCATCCTGGTTGTGGATGCCAACGGCCACAAGATCTTCCAGAATCAACGCTGCGTAGAACTTTGGAAGATTCCGCCGGAATTGGCGGACGCCACCGACGACACGCGCCAAGTCGCGTACGTCATGAATGCAACCGTCGATCCCGAGGCTTTCGCGGAGGGCGTGCGTGATCTTTACACGCACCCACAGGAAAAGAGCCTTATGGAAATCCGGTTGAAGGACGGCACCATCCTCGACCGCTACTCGGCGCCGGTAGTGGACGCCGACGGCCACTGCTACGGCCGTATCTGGTCGTTCCGCGACGTCACCGAGTCCAGGCGCGCGGACAAGAAGATCCGGCGCCTGAACCGGGTCTACGCCGTGCTCAGCAGCATCAATGGCCTAATTGTGCGCATTCGCGATCCCATCGAGCTGTTTCGCGAGGCCTCGCGTATCGCCGTGGAAGCGGGCGGCTTCGTCATGGCCTGGGCCGGGCGCGTGGACCGCGAGACGAAGCTGGTGCGCCCCGAAGGCTGGGCAGGCGCGGATGTGCGCGGTTTTCTCGACGCAATCCCGGCTGACAGGCTGGCAACGGTGGCCGGAAACACCGGGCTGCCGGGACGCGCGGTCTACGAAAAACGTCCATTGATCTCGAACGACGTCCTCAACGACCCTCAGCGGAGCATGCGCAAAGAGCTCGCAGAGCGCGGTGTCAAATCGCTCGCCATGCTGCCGCTCCTGCAGGGAGGCCAGGCGCTCGGCGTAGTGGCGTTGTATGCCGCCGAACCAGGGGCTTTCGATGACGAGGAGCTGCGCCTGCTGGTCGAGCTGGCCGGGAACGTGTCGTTCGCCCTCGACTACATGTCGAAGGCCGACAAGGTCGCCTATCTCGCCTACTACGATGTACAGACCGGGCTGCCCAACCGCGCGCTGTTCGTCGAGCGTTTGCAGCAGTACCTCCGGCACGCCGCCGCGATCGGCGAACGCTCCGCACTGGTGCTCATCGATGTACAGCGTTTCCACAACGTCAACGAAACCTTCGGTCGCCAGGTCGGCGACATGGTGCTGAAGGAGCTGGCCGGGCGCCTCGCGGCAAGCGCAGGCGAGGAATCGAGCCCCGCACGCATCGGCACGGACGTATTCGCATTCGTCGCGAAGAACATTGCAGATGCGAGTGGGGCGATGGAGAAAGCGAAACGGAGCCTTGATGCGTGTTTTGCCAAGCCGCTCGTCGTGGAACGCAACGAGCTGCGCCTAGTGGGGCGCACGGGAATCGCCGTGTTCCCGAACGATGCCGCGGACGCCGAGGGCCTTCTCCGCAATGCGGAGGCCGCGCTCGGGAAGGCGAGGGAGGAAGGCGTGGAAGCCCTGTTCTACTCGCCGGAGATGAACGCGCATGTCTCCGAGAAGCTGAACCTGGAAAGTCAGCTGCGGCGCGCCGTCGATGCCGAGGAGTTCGTGCTGCACTATCAGCCCAAGGTCGACACCGTTACCGGAGCGGTGACGTCCCTCGAGGCGCTGATCCGTTGGCAGCGCCCCGACGGAGAACTGCTGCTGCCGCTGCACTTCATCCCGCTGCTGGAGGAAACGGGGCTGATTCTCCCCGTGGGCGAATGGGCGCTGCGCGAAGCCGCTCGCCAGCACGCGGTATGGCGCAGCGCCGGGCTCCCGGCACCGCGCATCGCCGTGAACGTGTCGGCGCTCCAGCTGCGCAGCAAGGACTTCGTCGCGAGGCTTCGCGCGGCGCTGGGCCCGACGCCGGTTGCAGAGTGCGGGCTCGACCTGGAAATCACCGAAAGCGTGATCATGCGGGACGTCCAAGACAACATCGAAAAGCTCTCCGCCGCAAAGAGGCTCGGCATGCGGATCGTCGTCGACGACTTCGGCACCGGCTATTCGTCGCTGCGCTACATCAGCAAGCTCCCGCTCGACGCGTTGAAAGTCGACCATTCCTTCATCGTCGACATGACGAGCAGCCCGGAGGACATGAGCATCGTCACGAGCATCATCGCGCTCGGCCGCGACCTCGGTCTGCTCACCATCGCCGAGGGCATCGAAACCGAGGAGCAGGCCAGGCTCATGCGTCTGCTCAAGTGCGACGAGATGCAGGGCTTCCTTTTCAGCAAGGCACTACCGGCATCGGAGGTCCAGGCGTTCCTCAATAAGTCGATGGCCTCGAAATGGACCGGCTCCGGGCCGGCTTCAACATGAGCGCCATGCGTCGGCCGTCCCTGGGACCTGTGCTGGACAGCGGCTCCGCCCGCGGGTGGGCTGACCTTGGCGCCATCCGCGCTCTGGAAAAGGACCGGTGTTCGGCCGGACATTCGGTGCGGAAGCATGGGGTGATGGAGGCTTCAGCCATGTCGAAGAAAAGGGGTGGACGGAACTTGTCCAACGCCGATCCATTCGCCGCGCAGGCTGCGACCCAGCACCGCGGCCTGGTCGGCATTGGCCTGATTTCCTTGCTTGGCATTGCGGCGTCGTTGTGGGGATCCCCAGCGCCGGCCGCGGAGAATGAAGGCGCGGTTCGGGCCGTGCAGTTCAACGGCTTCGGAACCGTGGGCTCGCTAGCATCGGAGATCACCCAGCCCTGGCATTTTCGTCGCGATTCGGACCAGCCCAACGACGCGGGCGGATATGCCAATATGCTGATCGACTCGCGTATCGGGCTGCAAGCCAACTATATGCCCTCGCCACAATGGGAACTGCTGGGACAAGTCGTAGCCAAGCAGCGTGAACAGGACACCCCGGTGTCCGACATGCTGCAGTGGGCCTTTGTTTCTTACGAGCCGGCAGCGGATTTGAAGATCCGCCTGGGGCGGACCAGTCCGGACGTTTTCCTGCTTGCGGACTACCGCGACGTGGGCTTCGCCTATCCCTGGGTCCGCCCCAGCGTGGAATTCTACGGCTGGTTCCCGATGCATTCCATCGACGGTATCGACCTGACCAAGATCTGGGCAGGGGGCGCGGCGACTTGGCGAGCCAAAGCGCTGTATGGCTACGCCGGATCAACCCTGCCTTCGCCGCCAGGCGACGACCCGATCAAATTGCGCGCCCAGGACTTCACCGGTGTGACGGTGTCACGCGAATCCAACGGCTTTACGGCCAAACTGAGTTACGCAATCTCACGGGTGAGCGTTTCGCGATCCGCCCAGGCCAACCAGGCGATCCAGGCCTTGAGCCCGATCGAGATGCTGGCACCGCAGCTGCCGGCGCAGGTAGTGGCGGAAGAGCGGCAGCTGGTTCAGCAGGAGGCTCCAACGGGAGCCTGGTCGCGTTACTTCGGCCTGGCCCTGGCCTATGATCACAACCCCTGGACGGCCCAAGCCGAAGCCAGCTACGTCAGCGGCGACATCTTTCCGGAGCACGCCATCCGGAGCTACGCCAGCCTGGGGTATCGAATCCGGTCGTTCACGCCCTTCGTCATGGCCAGCCGCGTCTGGCCGCGCAGCCGGCCGTTGAGCGCCCCCACCGATTGGGCGGCTGCGCTGACGCCGCTGATCGGAGCGCCCGACGCGCAAGCGCTCCAGCAGGTCGGAACGCTCTCAGCCATAGACATCAACGCAACCTTGCAGAACCAGCGCTCCGTGGCGCTGGGCCTGCGCTGGGATTTCAGCGCGCGAACGGCGCTGAAGCTGCAATGGGATTACTACCACGTCTACGCCAACGGCGCCGGGCTGTGGGGCGATGGCACGACGGCTGCGGCATACGCCAATATCTTTTCGGCCACGATCGACTTCGTCTTCTGACCGTGCCCTCCCTGACGAACACACTGATCGCCGGGTTGCTGACATTGGGCAGTGCCTGCGCGCGGGCGGACATCTATGTCATCGTCAACAAATCCAGTCCGGTGCACAGTCTGAAGCAACAGGAAGTGCAGGACCTGTACATGGGGCATACCCACAGTTTCTCCAACGGAGACTATGCGCTGTGTTTCGATCTGCCGCGCGACGGCGTCGCATATGCGGCGTTCTACCGCACATTGACGGGGATGTCGGCAGCGCAGCTCGGCAGCTACTGGGCACGCCTGATGTTCACCGGACAGACGCTGCCGCCGCAGCACCTGCCCAGCGAAGACGAAATGCTGGCCGTCGTCGGCCGCAACCCGAGCGCGATCGGTTATCTCAGCCGGCAGCCGACCGACCAGAATGTTCGTGTTGTCCTGGTGCTGAAGACACCGGATTGATATGGCGCTCAACCTCCCATTCCGCAGCCTGCAGGCGCGATTCACGCTGCTGATCGTCCTGGCTGCGGCGCTGTTCGCCGCCATTGCCGCGCCGTTGATCTACACCATCGTCCATGACCGCGCCATCGCCAATGATCGCGTACTGCTCGGCGACCTGGTCAACGCGGTTGAGACGACCGCCGCCGTTGCCGCCTACACCTCGGACCAGCTGCTTCTGCAGGACGTAGTGGACGGTCTGGGGCGAAACAGCCTGGTCTCAAGGGTCGAAATCAAAACATCGGCCGGCACTGTCGCCAGCCACGGTGAACCGTCGGGCCGCGGCGCCCCCCCGGCGGTTGTGGTGGAGCGCGAGCTCACCTCCCCATTCGCCGCAAACCAGCCGGTCGGCTCGCTGCGCATCGAAGCGAACCGGGCCGAGCTGGAAGCAAGCGCACGACACGAAGCGCTGACCCTGGTCGCATTCATGGCATCTATGGTGGTGATGATCTCCGTCATCCTCTACGCCACTGCCCAGTTCTATATTTCCCGGCCGATCGTCAAACTGGCGAATGAGTTGCACAGGATGAGTCCGGGAACTTCCATGCGGTTGCTGGTTCCGGCAAGCCACGCCGACGACGAGATCGGAACCCTGGTGAGCGGAGCCAACGCGGTGCTGAATTCAAACGAGATCGCGCTGCAGCAGGAACGCCGGCTCCGCGAAGAAGTGACCGCCATGGAGGCACAGTACCGAAAGATCTTCGATTCCACCAGCGCCGGCATTTTCGTGCTGGATCGACAGGGCCGCCTGATCAATGCCAATCCCACCGTACTCAAGATCATCGGCACCCCGGCCGGCGAGTTCAAGAAGTTGCAGAACGAGGACTTCATCCGGCGCGTGTTTGCCCGCCCGAATCGGGCGCGAAACATGATCGAACAATCGGCGCGCAGCGGCCAGACTGTTTCGGCCGATCTCGAGTTGCTGCAGAGTGACGCCGCGCCCGCGCACTGGGTGCACTGCCTGATCTCGGTTCAAGGAGAACGTGAGCGGAACGCCGACGCGGAACATACCGACACCACCGAAGGCGTTATCTACGACATCACGGAACGCAGGCGCCAGGAGGACTTGGTGCAACACCAGGCGGAGCACGACACGCTGACCGGTCTGGCGAATCGCGCGGCCACGGAAGCGGCCATCGAACATGCCTTGAACACCGCCAAGGCGCACGACTACAAGCTCACCCTGCTGTACGTCGATCTGGACGGCTTCAAGAGCGTCAACGACACGCGCGGCCATCAGGCCGGCGACATCGTGCTGCAGGAATGTGCGCGCCGCATGCAGGCCACCGTGCGCTCATCGGACCTGGTCGGGCGCATCGGCGGCGACGAATTCATAGTCATGCTCAACAGATGCGGTGTCGAGGATCAAGTCGCGAGCGAAATCGCCGCAAAACTGCTGGCGGTGGTAAGTCAGCCGATTGAGCTGGGCGCTGGACAATCGGTGCAACTCGGCTGCAGCATCGGCATCGCCGGCTTTCCACACCACGGCGACTCATCAGCGGGACTCATTATCGCAGCCGACGCCGCCATGTATGCGGTGAAGCGCAACGGCAAAAACGCCTTTGCGGTGGCTGTGTAGAGTTCGTTGTCCCTTTCCAGGCCAAACACCCACCCCCGATGCGGCGGTTGGTGTATGAATCCACGCGGATTGCAAACTGCACACGTTCGTTGAGGACTATGCGCATAGGAATGTTCGGAGACTCTACTGGGCACAGTTCGAGACCCATGTTCCGTCCAGGCGAACCCAGTCCGACGGGCACGCGCAGAGCGGATGGCTGGGCTGTGGGAAGCCCTAAAAGTCGAGGAGATACTTAGAGCCTGTAACAGAATGAATCGCGCCTGCGACGGCGGTCATTTTTGCGCAGTGCAAGTCGGACAGAGTGCGGCATGGTGAGTCCATGGTGCGCTCTGGCCGGCGCAGCACTGCGCAAAAATGGCCCCGTCCCGAAGGGTTGCGATTCATTCTGTTACAGGCTCTTAGAGAATGTAGTGACCTGTCAGAGGGTTCGGGTAAAGGAAGATCGGCAACCAGATGTCTTGGAATGCGAAATTACAAGGTTGACATCGAGCACAAATGCACTACCCTATGGTAGTGGATAGATTAGATACAACCTTTGCGGCTCTGTCTGATCCGACGCGCCGGGCGATGATCGAACGGCTCTCTCACGGGCCTGCCTCGGTGCGTGGACTGACGGAGCCGTTTGCGCTGTCGCAGCAGATGATTTCAAAACATATTGCCTATCTGGTTCGGGCACGAATTGTGATCAAGACGAAGCGCGGACGCGAGAGCGTATGCACGCTTCGGCCGGAAGCGATTAAGACCGTCAGCGATTGGGCGGTCCGCTACCGCCGGTTCTGGGAAGAGAGCTTCGACAAACTGGAACTGGTCGTCAATCAGATGAAGAAAGAGGAGGCAAGAGATGAAAGAAAACGCGGCAAGCGAAGTTGAGCGGATGGTCGTTACGAGAGTTTTTGATGCCCCACGCGAGTTGGTGTGGAAGGCGTGGACAGAGCCGAAGTACGTGATGCAGTGGTGGGGGCCGAAGGATTTTACTGCGCCGGTCTGCCGGATGGATTTTCGCGTTGGAGGAAAATCTCTCTTCTGCATGAAGACACGGGATGGACAAGAGTTCTGGAACGCCATTGAATATCACGAGATTGTGCCGCTCGAGAAGATCGTGTCCTCCATGTACTTTTCGGACGCGGAGGGCAACAAGATGGAGGCGGAAGAAGTGGGCATAGAACATGAGGCCATCGACGGGGCATTCGATGTGACCCTGTTTGAAGATCTCGGTGATGGCAGGACAAAGCTCACGCAGATTGGAAATGAGCCCATGGAGAGCGCGAGAGAGAGCGGTCAACTCGAAGGCTGGAACCAGATACTCGAAAAACTAGCTGACGTTGTCACGGGGCTGGTAAAGACGAACGGATGAGCCGGAGCTTGATGATCGTCATATGCGAGCGACTAAAGCTTACGTAAAGGCAGGCCAGGGCATCCAAATTCCGACCGTGCCACGTTGGCTCCTTACCTTGCAGGCAGGGGACATTCCACATTCCGCCCTCCGTCGAGATTAATGCCCAGTCTGCGGATATACGCTGCATGACTTATTTGAGCTGTGCCTGAAGCTTCAATCGCATGCCCGATAGCGGTCACCGGCGACAGGCCGGATTGGACCGACACCAGCCTGTCAGTTTGATCACAGGGACGTCGGCGCCGGGACGATTTGGCGGCGGGCCCAACCGGCACCTGCGCTAGACGGCTGCCGCACCCTGACGATGGCGGATGTCCGACAGCAGGCGGCCCGACTCCTGGCGCACCACGGCGTAGCATTCGCAGGAACGCTTTTCCAATCCGGCGCGCTCCAGCACCGAGATATGGCCACGGCGGTAGCTGATGATGCCGTCGCGCTGGAGGTTGCCGGCGGCCTCGGTGATGCCCTCGCGGCGCACGCCGAGGGCGTTGGCGACCAGCTCCTGCGTCATCACCAGTTCGCCGGTCGGCAGGCGGTCGAGCGTGGCCAGCAGCCAGCGGCAGAGCTGCTGCTCGATGGAGTGAAAGCGGTTGCAGGCGGCGGTCTGGAAGATGTGGGTGGACAGGGCCTGGGTATAGCGCAGCAGCAGGTGCCGCACCATGCCGCCGCGGTCGAATTCTTCCTTGAGCAGCCTGCCTTGCAGGCGGTAGCCGTGACCGGCGGTCTGAACGACGGCGGTGATGGGCGTGGTCTCGCCGCCCATGAAGGTGGAGATGCCGAGGATGCCCTCGTTGCCGACGCTGGCGATCTCGGCGGAGATGCCGGATTCCAGGATGTAGAGCATCGAGACGATGGCGGTGGTGGGAAAGTGGACGTAGCGCACCTGAATGCCGGGCTCGTGCAGGACTTCGCCGAGCAGCATCGGCACCAGTTCCAGATGCGGCAGCAGGCGCCCGAATTCCTCCGGCGGCAGGGCGGCGAGGAGATGGTTTTGATTGGGGCTGTGGGGCATGGTGGTTGTCCTGGAATCGTGCGTGCTAATGCTTGACGGTGATTTCCACGCCGATGCCGCGGTAGCCGATGAAGCGGCAGGACTGGCTGAACATGGGCTCGCCGCTGACGCGGAACCTGCGCTGCGTGCCGTCGGCATGATCGCGGTTGACCAGGAAATCCAGGAAGGGCTGGCGCGCGGCGATCATGGCCAGCAGCGCTTCCCGTTCCGCCGCGTTCCAGCCGCTCATCACCGCGCCGGACTTTCCACCCTTGACGGCCTTGGCATCCGCCAGGGAATCGACCTGGATGCCGAGCATGTCCAGCACCGGGCCGGAGACCTTGGTGAAGGCGCCGCTCTCGTCCTGCTCCCAGTACCAGTCGGAGGCCAGCTCGGTGAGGCTGCGGTAGCGGGCCTCGCTCTCGCGCAGCTCGGCGGTGCGTTCGCGCACGGCCAGCTCCAGGGTCTTGCTGTAGTCCTCGAGCTTGCGGTAGAGCAGACGCACTTCGAGCATGTTGTGGATGCGCGTCTTCACCTCCACCAGGTCGAAGGGCTTGCTGATGAAGTCCTTGGCGCCGGCCTCCAGCGCGCGCAGCTTGTGGCCGGGCTGGGCGGTGAGGACGATGACCGGCAGATAGCCGTCGGCGTCGTTGGTCCTGAGGCCGGCCATGACCTGGAAGCCGTCCATGAGCGGCATTTGCAGGTCGAGCAGGATCAGGTCGTAGGCGTTTTTGCGATGCAGGGCGCAGACCTCGGCGGGATCCGTGGTGGAACTGACGCGGGTGTAACCGGCATCGCCCAGCAGCTGTTCCAGCAGGGCCACATTGGATTCCTGGTCGTCGACGATGAGGATGCGGGCGTCGAGAACTTCCACTGCGTTGATCATGCTCTTCCTTCGTCCTTGATCGTGTCGTTGATTGGAGCCGCTCCGGCTTTGGCGAACTTCAGCGCCACATCCAGCGTATCCATGAATTCGTTGACCTTGATCGGCTTGGTCAGGTAACGGAAGAAGCCGGCTTCCAGGCCTTTCTCGATATCGCGGGGAATGGCGTTGGCACTGACCGCCACTACCGGGATGTGCGCGGTTACTGGACCGTCGCCGAGGATGCGCAGCGCCTGGATACCGCTGATGCCGGGCAGGTTGATGTCCATCAGGATCACGTCGGGCAATGCGGCGCGCGCGATCTCGATGCCGCTGATGCCGTCACGCGCGCTGAGCAGGCGGATGTCCGGCCGGCGCGCGATGAGGTCTTCGACCAGCATCAGGTTGGCGGGGTTGTCCTCGACATAGAGAACGGTGCTCTGCTTCACGCCAGCCTGTGCCTGAGGTATTGCCGCCGGCTCGATCGCCGCAACCACCGCGATGCGCTCCTCGGTGAGATTCAGCTCGAGCCAGAACACGCTGCCCTCGCCGACGGTGCTTTCCACGCCGATGGCGCCGCCCATCAGTTCGAGCAGGCGCTTGGACACCACCAGGCCGATGCCGGTGCCTTCTTCGAGGCTGCTCTCCTGGCCGAGACGGTTGAACGGCTGGAACAGCTGCGACAATTGCTCCGCAGTGAGTCCCTGGCCGCTGTCGCGCACGGAGATGCGCATGCGCTGCGCTGTGCTGGCGGCGTATTCCACCACCACCGCCCCGCCCGCCGCGTTGTACTTGATGGCATTGGACAGCAGGTTGATCAGCACCTGCTTGACGCGGGTGCGGTCGGCCTTGACGAAGCAGGGCATTTCGAAACGGGGGAAGCTGATGCCGATGCCGCGCTTCTGCGCCTGCGGCTCGATCATGGCGCGGCATTCCTGCATCACTTCGGGCAGGGAGATGGGCTCGAGCGAGAGGGACAGCTTGCCGGATTCGATCACGGCGAGATCGAGGATTTCGTTGATCAGGTCGAGCAGGTACCAGCCGCCCTTGAGGATCTGCTCGATACTGCGCTTCTGCGACACCGTGGGCGGCGGCGTGCCGGACTCCATCAGCTGGGCGAAGCCGAGGATGGCGCTGAGCGGGGTGCGCAGCTCGTGGCTCATGCTGGAGAGGAAATCCGACTTGGCCAGGTTGGCCTTTTCGGCGACGGCCATGGCGTTGTGCAGCTCCAGCTCCACCTGTTTGCGGATGGAGTTGTCGGCGCCGATCAGCAGGTAGCCGATGATGTCGCCATAGTCGTCGCGCAGGGCGGTGATGGAGACGATGGCGGGGAAGCGGCTGCCGTCCTTGCAGATGTAGGTCAGCTCATAGCTGTCCTCGATGCCGCGCGAGGCCTTGAAAGCCAGGGCCTGGAAGCCAGGGGTGATGGTGGTGGCCAGTTCCAGGCTGAGGGCGCGGGCGCGCTCGATCACTTCCTGCGGGTCGTGGATGTCGCTGGGGCTGATCTTGTTGACGACTTCGACGGCCTGGTAGCCGAGCATGCGCTCGGCGCCGACATTGAAGAGCTGGATGATGCCCTTCTCGTCGGTGGCGATGATGGAGAAGTTGGCGCTGGTGAGGATGGCGTTCTGCAAGGCGCCGGTCTTGAGCAGCGCCTCCTGCCGGCGCACCTCGGTGAGGCCTTCCGTCTTGCCAGCCTCTTCGGAAATGGCGGGGATGCTTGCTTTATCTGACATGGCCGGTCCTGGTGAAACACGTACAGCGCTGTGGCAGCGAGGGGCCGCGGACTGGCTTGCGGGGGAGCGCGGGGACGGCTGCTGAGCAAGGCCGTTCCCGGAAAAGCTGCCAACGATTCGCAACCTGAAGGGGCGTGCACCGCTCCGAACCGGGTTGTGGGAGCGACTATCGCGTACGCGGCGGGCATCGTCCGTACGGAAGGACACATAGGGCGGCGAAATGTGGCGGTTTTTACATGATTGGGGCCGCCCTACCGGGTATTAGTTACAGAGGCGGGCCCCGGGGCCCCGGGTGTGAGCCATTGCATCCCTGCAAGCTACTGATACCAGAGTGGTTTTTCCGGGGATCGGGAGCCGCGGTGGCGGCATGGTCCCTGCTCCTTCAGCAGTGGGACCGTGCATGCCAGGTTCCTGATCGCCCTCCCAAATAAGAAGCAGGAGACCACCCATGTCACGTCATATCACCCCTGGTCCGGGCGCCGCCCCGATCGCCATGCGCGTCGAGGCGAATGTGCCTGCGGAAGGTTCGCGGGCGTTGCGGCTGTCGATCCCGGCAAGACTCCGCCTGCTGGCCTGCGCGGCGGCGCTGTTCGCCCTGCCGCTGACTTCCTTCGCTCAGATCAATGTCTCGATCACGGTGGCGCCGCCGGCCTTGCCGGTATACGAACAGCCGCCGATTCCCGATGACGGCTATATCTGGACGCCGGGCTACTGGGCCTACGGCGACGATGGTTATTACTGGGTGCCGGGAGCCTGGGTGCAACCGCCCTCCCCCGGCCTGCTGTGGACCCCGGGCTATTGGGGCTGGTCCGATGGCGTGTATGCCTGGAACCCCGGCTACTGGGGGCCGCACGTGGGCTTCTACGGCGGCATCAACTACGGCTATGGCTATACCGGCAACGGTTATGCGGGCGGGCGCTGGGACAACGGCCACTTCGCCTATAACCGCGCCGTAAACAACATCCACATCACCAATATCCACAACACCTACAACGAGACGGTGGTCAACAACGTCACGGTGAACCGGGTCAGCTTCAACGGCGGCAATGGCGGCGTGCAGGCGCGCGCCACGGCCGAACAGGAAGCCGCCGCGCGCGAGCGGCATGTGCAAGCGACCGCCGCGCAATCGCAGCGTGAGCAGGAAGCCCGCGCCCATCCGGAGAGGCGGGCGCCGGTGAACAATCATGGTGAGAACAAGGGCGGTGAGAACAACGCCGCGGCACATCGCGAGAGCGACAACCGGGCGGAGCAGAACAAGGCGGCAGACGAACATCGTGCCGACGCGCTGCCTGGGCAAGCGGAGCGCGCACAGCAGCAACAGCACAGCCAGGCGGCGAGCCATCCGCATCCCGCTGCGCCGGCGCCACATCCACAGCCGCGTCCACAACCGCCCCGACCACAGCCGGCGTCCCACCCGCAGCAACCGCACCCGCAGGCTCCACATCCACAAACGGCGCCCCACCCGCAAGCCGCACCGCACCCGCAGGCACCGGAACGTCACGAGGAACCGCACCGCTGAGGATGCGAGACCAAGCTTGATGAAGCACCAGGGGCGCGAAGCGATTCGCGCCCTTTTTTATCGCTCCCGGTCAGCGGTCCCAGGGTGCCTGCTTGCCGGCGAAGGCCTGCACCAGGAAGTCGACCATGACGCGCACCTTGGCGCTGAGGTGGCGGCGGCTGGGGTAGACGGCGAGCACGTCGATGTCCGGCAGGCGGTAGCCGGGCAGCAACTCCACCAGGCGGCGGGCGCGCAGGTCGGCGCCGATGAGGAAGGTGGGCTGCCAGATGACGCCGCGGCCGGCGATGGCGGCGGCGCGGGCGGTGTCGCCGTTGTTGGTGTGTATGGCGTAGCGCACCTTGACGACATGCTCGGCGCCTGCCGCGTCGGTGAAGCGCCACTCGTCCGCGGTGTGGGCGTAGGTGTAGCCGAGGCAGGCGTGTTCGCGCAGGTCGGCCGGGACCTTGGGCGGCGGATGGCCGAGCAGGTAGCCCGGCGAGGCGCAGACGATGTTGCGCGAGGTGGCGAGCTTGCGCGCGGCGTAGGTGGGCGAACCGCCGCGGGCGATGCGGATGCCGAGATCGAAGCCCTCCTCCACCAGGTCGACCACGCGGTCGGCCAGCACCACGTCCAGCTCCACTTCCGGATAGCGCTCCATGAACAGGGGCCATAGCGGCGCGAGGTGGAGGATGCCGAAGCTGACCGGGACGTTGAGGCGCAGGCGGCCGCGCGGGCGCAGGGTGGTGGCGGAGGCCAGGGCCTCGGCTTCGGCCACTTCTTCGAGGATCTGGCGGCTGCGCTCATACAGGGCCTCGCCGCTTTCGGTGAGGGAGAGCTTGCGCGAGCTGCGGTTGAGCAGGCGCGTGCCGAGGTGGGTTTCCAGCTCGACGATGTAGCGGGTGACGTTGGCCGGCGAAGTATCCAGGGCTTCCGCGGCACGGACGAAACTGCCGCGGGCGACGACAGTGGTGAAGATCTCGAAAGCACGCAGGCGATCCATCTTCGACACCATGATTCACTAAAAGTGAATGAATAATGCATTTCCACTGCCTTCATTTACAAGTACAACAAGTCCACAGTGGCGCCCATCAGCTGCACCACTCGACCAACAGGAGCAAAGAACCATGAACAGACTGAACGGCAAGCGCACTCTCATCACGGGCGGCACCAGCGGCATCGGCCTGGAAACGGCCCGGCAGTTCCTGGCCGAAGGCGCCCGCGTAGCGGTGACCGGCAGCAACCCCAAGACGATTGAAGAAGCGCGCAAGGTGCTGGGCGACGAGGCCCTGATCCTGCAGGTGGATGCCGGCGATGTGGCCGGGCAGAAGGAACTGGCCAGGACGCTGGGTAAGGCTTTCGGCCAGCTCGATGCGGTCTTCGTCAATGCCGGCGTGGCGGAGCTGCGGCCGGTGGAAGCCTGGGACGAGGCGGGCTGGGACCGCTCCTTCGCCATCAATCTGAAGGGGCCGTTCTTCCTGGTGCAGGCGCTGCTGCCGATCCTGGCCAAGCCGGCTTCGATCGTGCTCAACACCTCGATCAACGCGCGCATCGGCATGCCGAACTCGAGCGTCTATGCCGCCAGCAAGGCCGGCCTGATCTCGATGGCGCGCACGCTCTCGGGCGAGCTGATCGGCCGCGGCATCCGCGTCAACGCGGTGAGCCCGGGGCCGGTGTCCACGCCGCTGTATGGCAAGCTGGGCCTGGCACCGGGCGAGCTGGAAAAGGTGGCCGGCTCGATCCTGAGCCAGGTGCCGGCGGGCCGCTTCGGCGAGCCTTCCGAGATCGCCAAGACGGTGGTGTTCCTGGCTTCGGACGAGGCGGGCTATATCGTCGGCAGCGAGCTGGTGATCGACGGCGGCATGAGCAATCTGTAATCGCGCGGGCGGCGTAGCCTTGAAAAGCGACACCGCCCGTTCGGCTATCGAGCAACATCAAAGGAGCCAACACATGAATCGCTTGAATGGAAAAGTAGCCATCGTCACCGGTGCCAGCTCGGGCATCGGCCGCGCCACCGCAAAACTGTTCGCCAGCGAAGGGGCGAAGCTGGTGGTGGCGGCGCGTCGCCAGGCGGAACTGGACAGCCTGGTTGCCGAAATCGCCGCCGCGGGCGGCGCGGCGGTGGCGCTGGCCGGGGACGTGCGCTCGGAAGACTATGCCAAGGCGCTGGTGGGCCTGGCGGTGGCGCGTTTCGGCAAGCTGGATATCGCCTTCAACAATGCCGGCACCCTGGGTGAAGGCGGCGCCAGCACGCAGGTTTCGGAGCAGGGCTGGAACGATACCCTGGCCACCAACCTGAACAGCGCGTTCTTCGGCGCCAAGCACCAGATTCCGGAGATCGGCAAGCAAGGCGGCGGCTCGATCATTTTCACCTCCACCTTTGTCGGCTACAGCTTCGCCTTCCCCGGAACGGCGGCCTACGCCGCCAGCAAGTCGGCGCTGATCGGGCTGACCCAGGCGCTGGCCGCGGAGTTCGGACCGCGGGGCGTGCGCGTCAACGCGATCCTGCCGGGCGCGGTGGATACGGCGATGTACCGGGACATGAACGACACGGCGGAGTCGCAGTCGTTCGTCACCGGCTTGCATGCGCTGAAGCGTGTGGCGACGCCGGAGGAGATCGCGCGCTCGGTGCTGTACCTGGCGTCGGACGATTCCTCGTTCGTCACCGGCACGGCGGCGCTGGTCGATGGCGGCGCGTCGATTACCCGGAGTTGAGCCCGGGTCCGACGCGGGCTAGAGATTCTGCGGCAGGAATTTCTTGCGGAAGCCGGGGTTGCGGCCGGATACCATGAAGATGCCGCGGTCGCGGTAGCGGAGGGTTTGAGGGTACTTCGGCCTGGCGGGCACGTGGGCCTTGATCACTTCTGGCCGGCGAGGTCGCAGGTCGGGATGTTGATGACGCATCGCGGCTGCGGCGGATCATCCGGTGACTGTGGTTGGCGTTCCAGATGCAGCAGCCGATGCGGGAAGGCCCGAACGCCACGACCATGTGCCAACCCATGGTCATGGCGTTGTCCTGGCCCTTCCAGCGGGAACTGACCAGGACTATGGGCCAGGCTCGAGGCAGCGGCGGATCTGGCCGACCGGAAAATCCTTTTTCCGCCAGGTTTTCACCCGCGCTCCCTTGAGCGATGCGCGCCTCAGTGCTTGAAGGCGTTCTTGATTTCGGTGTAGCCGGCCAGGAGCGAATCGCCCAGGGACTTGGAGGAAGCGTCGAGGTTGTGGCTTGCGTCCTTGGCGGCGACCTCGGCGCGGCCGAGGTGCTCCTTGAAATCGCTCCACTTGGCTTCCAGCGCTTCCCACTGGGTTTTCATGTCCGCCTTGAACAGGTGGGCCTTGAGAGCCAGTTCGTCGTGCAGGAGTTCCAGGGCCTGGGCCTGGTTGTGTAGGGCTTGCTTGAATTGCGACATGGGATTTCCCTCCTTTGGGATTGGTGCAACCCTGATGGGACCGCGGGCCGGGATTTCGGTTCGCTGGGGCATGTAAAGGCGGACAGGCCTCGCACACAGGAGCTGCTTCCGCGATCGAGTGGTGCGCGCGGTGACCGGGCTTCGCGCACTGACGGAGGTGCTGGCGCAGCAATCGATGCAATCCGCGGCACGCGCCGGGCCGACGCCCTAGCCCATCGCCCGCAGGGCTTCGCTGGTCTGGCCGATGGGCAAGGTGCGTTCGAACAGCGCAGCTGCGTCGTGACCGGGGCCGGGCACGACGGCGGGCTTGGTGTGCTGTGCTGGCGAGGGGCGCGGCACTGCGCCGCGCTGCTGCCAGGCGCCGATGTGTTCCATTGCGATGCGGCCTTTGGCGTTGACGACGCCTTCCGCCACCAGGGCCCGCGCCGCATCCAGCGGCACTTCGGTGGTGCTGGCGATGGGATCCCAGACGAAGGCGCGGCCGGTGCGGCCGATGACGAGGCGGCGGGCGCTGGCCGGGTCCAGCAACTCGAATACGGCGAGCACTTCGGCGGACATCAGAATCATGGCGGGCTTCCCTGGCTGATTGCAGCGTTGAGCTGATGCAGGGATTCTAAAAAAACGCCGTTCAGAAGCTGTGATGGCTCGCACAGGCCGCGGCAAGCGGCTGCGCGGATTGGACTTTTTGGCCTTGGCAGCTTCCCCTCGCTGGCGCTGGGCGGGGCACGCTGACTCCCACGACCTCGGTGGCGCAGTACGGGGCGGCGCTGGCGCGATGGTTCGGGGTGGACGAGAGCGACATGGCGACGGTGCTTCCGAATATCGGCGGGTTCACCACCAGCAACCTGGGGTTCCTGGGATGGGCAGGAGTCCCGACGCGATCCGCCTCCGCTTCGCCGCTCACTCGCCCACTTCGTCATACCGGCGCAAGCCGGTATCCAGGAAGCCCGGCTGCCTCGTGTACGGCCCCTGGATGCCGGCTTGCGCCGGCATGACGGTTGAAGGAGTGGCGCGAGCTTCCTAATTCCGCGCGGGCAGGCGCAGGCCGCGCGGCGTCACCAGGTGCTCGATGCCCTGGAACAGGGCCAGCACCAGCAGGGCCAGCAGGGCGGCGGGTACGGCGCCTTCGAGGATCTGCGGCACGTTGCCGAGGCGGATGCCGGTGAGGATGGGTTCGCCGTAGCCGCCGGCGCCGATGAGGGCGCCGAGGGTGGCGGTGCCGACGTTGATGACGGCGGCGGTGCCGATGCCGGCGATGATGGTGCGCGCCGCCAGCGGCAGTTCGATGCGCAGCAGGCGCACGCCGGCCGGCAGGCCCAGCGAAGCGGCGGCTTCCCGCAACGGCGCCGGGATCGAGGCGAGGCCGCTGAGGGTATTGCGCACGATCGGCAGCAGGCTGTAAAGGAACAGGGCGGCGATGGCCGGCCGCGCGCCGATGCCGAGCAGCGGGATCAGGAACACGAACATCGCCAGCGATGGAATGGTTTGCAGCACGGCGGTGGCGGCGAGGATGGCCTGGCCGAGGCGGCGCACCCGCGCGGCGAAGATGCCGATGGGCAGGCCGAAGACGATGGCGGCGCCCAGGGAAATCCCGACCAGGCGCAGGTGCTCCAGGGTGCGGTGCCAGAGGCGGTCAGCCATGCCGGCGTTCTGTTGTACCGAGCCATTGATACCGAGAAAACCGGCTGCGACGTCGGTCTCGTCGCGCTTATCCAGCATCACCGCAGCGTTCATGTCGCGCATGGCCTGGAGCGACACGCCGCCGGCGAGGTCGCGCAGGCTGGCTTCGAACTGCGGCGTGCGCCGCGCGGCGTCCAGCCGGTACAGCCATACCGCCTGGTATGACGGGAAATAATGCCGGTCGTCCTCCAGCACCTGGATGTGGTAGTTCCGGATTTCGGCGTCGGTGGTATAGAGGTCGATGACGTCGGCGGCGCCGCCGGCCAGGGCGCGGTAGGCCAGACCGTGGTCGAGGGCCTTGATCGAAGTCGGCGCGTAGCCGTAGGCCGCCATCAGGCCGGGCCAGCCGTCGCCGCGGCTCATGAATTCATTGGACAAGCCGAAGCGCAGCTCCGGGTGGGCGCGCAGGTCGGACAGGGTGTGCAAATTCAGGCGCGCGGCCAGCTCCTGGCTGACGCCCAGGGCGTAGCTGTCGTCGAAGCCCAGCGGCTGGCTGATGCCGATGCCCTGTTTGCGCAGGCCTTCGCCGATCCGGTCCAGGGTGGCGTCCGCGGGCAGGTCATGCAGCAGCTCGCGGGTGATGGTGCCGGTGTATTCGGGGTAGGCGTCGATGCTGCCTTCGAGCAGGGCTTTCCACAGGATGGCGCTGCCGCCCATGGCGCGCTTGTGCTCCAGCTGCAAGCCGTGACGCTGGGCCTCGAGGCGCAGCACTTCGGCCAGGACGATGGATTCGGTGAAATTCTTCGAGCCGATGCGCGGCCTGTCATCGGCACTGGACGCCGCGCCGCAGAGCAACAGGCCGGCGAGCGCGACCACGAGCCGCCGGATCATGGCCGCACCTGCGGCAAGTCGCGGTGGGCGTTGATGAAGCGCCGCGCGAAATCATTCGCGGGGTGAGCGAACAACTCTTCCGGCGAGCTGTCCTGTATCACCGCCCCTTGATGCAGCAGCACCAGCCGGCTGGCCAGGAAGGCGGCTTCGGGCAGGTCATGGGTGACTAGGACTACCGTGCTGGCGACATCGGCGAAGACCTGGCGCAACTGCTCCTGCAGGTCGAAGCGCACGACAGGATCGAGCGCGCCCAGCGGCTCGTCGAGCAGCAGGGCCGCGGGGTCGGTCATCAGGGCGCGCATCACGGCGACGCGCTGGCGCTGGCCGCCGGAGAGTTCGGCCGGAAAACGGCGCAGCAGGTCTTGCGGGAGCTGCATGCGTTCGGCCAGTTCCTGCGCGCGCGTATCGATCCTCGCGGCGTTCCAGCCGAGGTGGCGCGGCAACAGGGCGAGGTTGTCGCGCGCGCTCAGGTGCGGGAACAGCCCGCCGTCCTGGGTAACGTAGCCGACGCGGCGGCGCAGGGCCATGCGGCCGTCCGGCTGCAGGGGTTGGCCGTCGACGGTGACTTGTCCCGCATCCGGCCAGTCGAGGCCGATGAGCATGCGCAGCAGGGTCGACTTGCCGGCGCCGCTGCTGCCGATCAGCGCGGTGACACTGCCCGGCTCGAAGCGCAGGCTGACGTTGTCGAGCGCCAGGCCGGAGCCGTGGCGCTTGCTGACGCGTTCCACGCTGAACAGGACA
Organism: Nevskia soli DSM 19509; assembly: GCF_000711955.1. GTDB lineage: Bacteria > Pseudomonadota > Gammaproteobacteria > Nevskiales > Nevskiaceae > Nevskia > Nevskia soli. The sequence continues at coordinate 34,078 of NZ_JONR01000008.1, read as the reverse complement.
GGTCCCTCCGTCATGCGCCCGCCGGCATTGGGGCACTGGCTGGATTGTCGCACGCGGACGGCGGTCAGCGACTCAGCGGACCTTGTGCGCCTTGGCAGTCAACTCGAGCCAGGCGCGCGCGGCCTGCGAGAGGTAGGCATCGCGGCGCCAGGCCAGCATCAGGTGCCACTTGGCTTGCGGCTCATCGAGCGGCACCCGGCGCACGGCGGGATGGCGGTGCAGTTCGGCGATGCTGCGCGGCAGGAAGGCGACGCCGAGGCCGGCCGCCACCAGTTCGACGATGAAGCGGATCTGGCCGCTGCGCGCGGTGATGGTGGGGGTGAACCCGCGATGCTTGCAGGCGTCGAGGATGATGGGGTTGAGGGCGAAGCCTTCCTCGAACATGATGAAGGGAATTTGCGCCAGGCTGTCGAAGCGGATCTTCCTGCGCTTGCCGAGCGGGTGGTCTCCGGGCAGCAAGGCCACCAGCGGCTCGACGCGGACTTCCTGCGTCTCGAAATCGCCGGCCAGGGGCGCCAGCAGGCCGGCGAGTTCGACCTCGCCGGCCACCAGCATTTGCTGCAGGCGGCGGCTGCCGTGCTCGACCAGGCGGATGTCGATGCCCGGGTAGCGGCTGCGGAAGGTGGCGAACAGCGGCGCGAACAGGGTGTCGCTGCCGATCGGCGGCAGACCCAGACGCAGCACACCGCGCTTGAGGCCGCGCAGTTCGGACAGCTCGGCCACCATGTCCTCGCGCTCGGAAAGAATGGCCTGGGCGCGGCGATACACCACCTCGCCCGCCGCGGTCAGCTCCGCGCGGTGGCCGATTCGGTTGAGCAGGGGCGCGCCAAGCTCATCCTCCAGCGACTTCACCGCCTTGCTGACGGTGGACTGGGTGGCGAAGACCACCGTAGCGGCCTGGGAGAAGCCGCCCTGGCGTACCACTTCGACGAAGGCCCGCAGGGTCCGCAGGTTCATGGCTAGTCGGTAATGGACTGATTTGTAGTCTGATAATTCATTTGTATCATAGTCCGGACACCCCTAGCATGCGCGGCATCGACTCCAGATTGCCGCCATGCGCCCTCTCCGCCTCATCACCCGCCTGCGTTATGCACTGCGCCGCAGCCGCATGCTGCAGATCGGCGTACTGCTCGGCTTCTGGCTGCTGGGCCAGGGTCTGTCGCACTTGATCGGCCTGCCGGTGCCGGGCGGCATCATCGGCATGGCGCTGGTGCTGGCCCTGCTCGCCGGCGGCGTGATCCGCCCGCCCAGCATCCACCGTGGCGCCAACTGGCTGATTGCGGAGATGCTGCTGTTCTTCGTGCCGGCGGTGATGGTGGTGCTCGACCACCGCGAACTGCTTGGCCTGGTGGGGCTGAAGCTGGCGGCGGCGATCGTCGCCGGCACCGTGCTGGTGATGGCGGGCACCGCGCTCACCGTCGATTTCTGCTGCCGCTGGAGAATGCGCCTTGTGGACTGATCCGCTATTGCAGGGCCTGTTCTGGTCGGCCGCGACCATCGGATTCTATGCGGCGGCCAGGCAATTGTTCCGGCGCCTGCCGCGGTGGTGGGCCTCGCCGCTGCTGGTCACGCCCTTGCTGCTGCTGGTTCTGGCCCTGTGCCTGCACGAGCGTTACAGCGGCTACATCCAGTGCACGCACTGGCTGATCCTGATGCTCGGGCCGGCCACGGTTGCCTTCGCCGTGCCGATCTACGAGCAACGCGCGGTGATCCGCCGGCAGTGGCCGGTGCTGCTGGTCGGCGTGTTCGCTGGCAGCGTGATCGCCATGGGTACCGCGTGGATACTGGCCGATGCATTGGGATTGTCCGCCTCGATGCGCATGAGCCTGCTGCCACGCTCGGTGAGCACGCCATTCGCCATGACGGTATCCGGCGATCTCGGCGGCAGTCCGGAACTCACGGCAATGTTCGTGGTGCTGACCGGCCTGATCGGCGCCAGCCTGGGCCAGGGCCTGCTGCAATTCCTGCCGCTGCGCACGGCGGTGGCGCGCGGCGCACTGTTCGGCATGGGCGCGCATGGCGTGGGCGTGGCCACAGCCAACCGCATCGGCCGCGAGGAGGGCTCGATCGCCGGGCTGGTGATGATACTGGCCGGGCTTGGCAACGTGCTGGCGGCGCCGGCGCTTGCTTACCTGCTGCGGCGTTATGCCTGAAACCGCCGCCCATCCCGGAAAGGACCAAAGGCGGCGTACTGCATCACTCAGGGACTACCAGATGCTGACGCGCTTCTCCGGCGGCTGGTACATCTTGTCGCCTTCCTTCACGTCGAAGGCCTTGTAGTAGCCCTCCTGCAGCGCGGCGATGCAGACCAGGCCCAATGGACCTGCTTTCATGAACGATCCCTTTGTGGCTTTCGTTTTTGGGTAGCCCACTGCTGGGCTGGCAAGCCCGCGGGCCTGGAACGGCCGCTGGATTACTCCGCCCTGCCGCCGTCCTTGACGTTATCGGTGCTGCGGATGAAGCCGGCAACGTTGTCGTGGAGCTGCTTCAACGCGGCTTCATGGGCGTAGACCATGTGGCCGGACTCGTAGAAGCGGAACTGGATATTGCCCTGCAGGTTCTGCGGGATCGGCAGGTGCTGCATCTCGTAGACGCCTTCGTAGAACGGCGTGGCCAGGTCGTAGTAGCCGGCGTTGAGCAGGACCTTGAGCTTGGGGTTGTACTTCATCGCCATGGCGAGGTCGGGCATGACATTGGTGGCCTGCGGCAGCGCGATCGGCGCACCGGGGGCCTGGTGCAGGAAGTTCCAGGTCTTCCAGATGTCGATCACCGGCTTGAACTCCTTGCCTTCGCCGTATTTCAGATCCTTGCGCACGTAGTCGTTGAAGACGGAGACGTAGGCCGAGCTGATGGCGGCGGACTGGGGATCGTATTCGGATTCCTCGCTCAGCGGGTCGTAGGCGGGGCCGGAGAAACGGGTATCCAGGCGGCCGGTGACGGTGCCGTTGTCGCCCTGCAGGTTCTGCTCGAACTTGCCGCCGTTGATGCGCAGATCGGCCTTCTCGATGTACTCCACAGGCAGGCCGGTGTACTGGTGCAGCTTCTCGGCGGCGGCCTTCTCCTGCGCCGGGTCCAGTGTGGAACCGGCGGCCAGGGCCACGGCGTAGTCGCCCATGGCGAAGTGCTCGACCTCGGTGAGGAAGGGCACCAGCTCGGCTGGCTGGTTCGGCAGCTTGTGGTGATACCAGGCGGTGGCGGCGTAGGTCGGCAGGGCCAGCTGGTACGGCAGGTCGACGCCCGGATTGAACTGCGGGGCGTCGGCGCTGGCGTCGAAGGCGAGGATCTGCGACAGCAGGATCACACCGTTGAGGTCGACGCTGCAGTCGGTCTCCAGCAGGTTGGCGACGTTGGCGGAGCGGGTGGTGCCGTAGCTTTCACCGAAGAGATACTTGGGCGAGTTCCAGCGGCCGTACTGGCCGATGAATCCGGTGATGAAGCTGGCGAAGGCATGGGCATCGGGATCGACACCCCAGAAGGCCTTCTCATGATCCTTGCCGGCGATGCGGCTGAAGCCGGTGCCGGGAGCGTCGATGAAGACGAGATCGCTGGCGTCGAGCAGGCTGTAGTCGTTGTTGATCAACGGGTACGGCGCGGCGTCGCTGTGGCTGTCGTCGGCGGTGACGACGCGGCGCGGACCGAAGGCGCCCATGTGCAACCAGACAGAGGAGGAGCCGGGGCCGCCGTTGAAAATGAAGGTGACTGGGCGCTCGCTGGCCTTGGCGCCCTTCTTGAAGTAGGCGACGTAGAACATGGAGGCCTCGGCCGGGCCTTCCTTGGCATCCTTGTCCGCGTTCTGCGGCACGTCGTCCCAGCCCTTTGCGTGGACGACGAGTGTGCCGGCCACGGCCTGGTAATCGATGTGACGGCCGCCGACGTTGACGCTGCCTTCGCTGGTCCTGGACTCCGGCTTGAAGGATTCGATCTTGGCGGCGTCGGGCTTGTCCTTGTCCTTGGCCGGGGCGTCGTCGGCCACGGCAGGCAGGGCCAGCGAGGACAGCAGCAGCGCTGCCGCGAACAGTTTTGCTTGTTTCATCCAGGTTCTCTTCTTGTGGGATGGAAAGGCCGTAAGGCCGTTGTAAGACCGGAAATGCCGGCCGACTGATAAATTGATGTTAGATGAGTGCGGGGCCGAAAAGGTGTAAATGTATTTGGCAAGGGCCCATGGAGTTTCCATTCGGTATCGCAACAACCGCGGTGCCGCATGCTTCAACCCTTGGTCACGACACGAGCCTCGCGCAGTTGATAGAGAATGCCGCCCTCGCTGCGCTCGACCAGCTCGAAGCGGCCTTCGACGACGATGAGGTCGTAGCCCATCTCGATGCCCTTGTCGGCGTGTACCTCGACTGCGGACGAGGGACCGCCAGGGGGGTGGAAGAAGCAGCTCCGCGGCACGGCGGAGAGCAGGAAGTGGGTCTGCTTCCCGTTGACGCCCAGGGGCATCATGAAGCCGGCGAGGCGGATGGTCTGGTCCTTCAGGGCCTGCACCATGAAGGGGAAATGCGCATTCGTTCCATTTAGCGGCGCCTCAGCGCGCACAGCGTGTGGGGGCCGCTGTTACGTTATAACAATTAAATGTCATAGCACACCACCAGCCGGCCACATCACCTTTATGCGGCAATCCTCACTCTCGAGAATCCGGGCGCTTTGATGTCGAACACCAGCTCGAAGCCGCGGGGAACAGGGCGCGGAGGCTGGAGCGGGCTTCGCGCGGTTGAGCCTCCATCCCGATGGCGTATTTTCCGAGGAAGATGTCGATTTGCGGTTCGTTGTCCATTGATATGCACAAAGTCGGATGCTCGAGTTCACCGGCGAGGCGGGACGGTCGAGTCTTTGGAGCACCAAGTCGAGTCATGTCACCGCTTGATGAAATTTCCACCGGGAAACTCCTTGGATATGACGATCATGGTTGTCTCCTTTGGCATTTCGGAGAGTACAAGGTCTTTGAAAAGATACTTCGATCGATGATCCGGTGTATTTCTTTTTATGGTTATCACCGGGTTGGGAGGAGAATAACCGTCGGTAACCTGATTCGTAAGGACAATTTCGTAAATCCCAGACCGCAGCCTGCACTTTCGCTTGTATGGCAGCGGTTTGTCTGGAACATTTAAGTCATTGTTGGTGTGCCTCCAAGTCGAAAGCTTGTCTACATCCACAGCACCTTTCTCGCGTAAACGCCTGAGTCCATCATCGTTGTAGGCAGAATAGTCGATTACCGAAATCTCGGAAGCGGTACATTCAACCTTGATAATTCTGTAGGGCCAATCGGCCACGGCAGCGGTTGAAAATAAGGTTAGAAGCAAGCACCAGAAATTTCTCACTACAAGCTCCTAATAACAGGAGAGAAGTGGGGCGGGTCTACCGAAGCCATTGGCCGGTCAGGCCTTACGTCTCCACCAGCAGCTTACGCGCAAAGATCTACTGCTTAACCCATCGACGGATGCGGCCGCCTACTTGGCGCAGTTGCGGCACAGCCCCAGCACTTCGACCACCTGGCGCTGGGCCAGGAAGCCGCGGCGGGCGGCGTCGCGGTCGAGCAGGGTTTCCAGGGCCTGGTCTTCGCCTTCTTCGGCGGCGCCGCAGTCGTTGCACAGGAACAGGACGCCGGCGTGGCGGTGGCCGGGATGTTCGCAGACGCGGAAGGCGCGCAGGGATTCGAGGCGGTGCAGCCAGCCTTCGGCGGCGAGGAAATCCAGGGCGCGGTAGACGGACAGCGGCGCCACTTTCTTGCGCAGGGTGGCGCGTACGCCGTCGAGCACCTGGTAGGCGGTCTGCGGCTGGGCCTGGGCGAACATCTGGCGAAAGACGGCGCGGCGCATCGGCGACAGGCGCTGGCGCCGCTCGGCGCAACGGGCTTCCAGGCGCGCCTCGGCCGCGGCGAGGACGGCGGCCCGGGCCTGTTTGGGGCCGGCAGCGGGCTTGCGTTTCGCGGGCGGCTGAACGGGATTGGGCATGACTTGATGTTACATCGTAACGGGCGCCTGCGGATGACACCCGACGACTAGAGAAAGCGCCCTCCCGGCAGGAATCCCGCCGGCGTCACTCACCATTTCAGGGCGCCGCGTCTCCCTGATGGAGGCGCGGCGCCGGCTCAGGCTTCCCCGGCCAGGCGGACCAGCTCCGCCACCAGCTTCTTGCGCTGCCCCGGGGTGAAGGGGGAGATCTTCAGCACTTCCATCAGCCACAGGCCTTCCGTGGCGAGGTGGATGACGCCGGCGCGCTCGAACGAGAGGCGCCGCGTGATCTGCGGCAGGCGGCGGCGGAAGAAGGCGCGCACCGGGTCGAGCAGGCTGGCGTCGTTGGCGACCGCGGCCAGGAGCGAACCGGACACCAGGTCGATGCTGGCAGGATCGCTCACCGAGTTCATGACGTAAGCGCGGAGCGAGCGGCGCGGCTCATCCGGCTGCGCCTCCATGATCGCCTTATGCACGGTCTCGGTGCGCTCGATCAGGCGCTCGATCATGCCCTGCAGCAGCGATTCCTTGGTCGGAAAGTGGTAGAGCACCCCGCCCTTGCTGAGTCCCGCGCGGCGGGCCGCGGAGTCCAGGGTCAGGGCCGGCGCCCCGTCCGTCACCACCACCGCTTCGGCGGCATCGAGGATGGCGTCGCGCGCGCTCGGGCGGCCTCTGGGCTTTGCCGTTTTGTCGATCTGTGCATTCATTGATCGGAGCATACCCTAAGAGTTAATTTATATACCGTCTGGACGGTTCACTAATTCAGTGGTATCAATTATTCCACAAGATTCACCAGACGCTCGGAAACCGTCGAAGATGCGCAATAAAAAAATCAGGGCCCGTCGCCAGGGAGGCGGGCCCGCCAGCCTGCGACACCTGCGTCCTCGCCATGCGGCGGCGGGCGTGCTGCTGTTGCTGCTCGCGCCGGCCCGGGCGCAGGATGTGGCGGCCGCCGCGCCGCCGGCAAGCGTGGATGCGCCGACGGCGGCACCCGCGGCGCCGCTGAAATCCATCCCGGTGATCGGCGCTGACGATGAGCCCAAGCCGCCCAAGCCCGACCGGCCGGTAGAGGGCCTGCACCAGGTGGTGGTGACGGCGCGGCGCAAGGACGAGTCGGCGCAGGACGTGCCGATCTCGCTGACTGTGCTGGACGGCAACGACCTGGCCAAGGCGGGATTGATGACGCCGCAGGATTTCCAGGAACGGGTGCCGGGCCTGGTCTTCACCTCGGCCAATCCGCGTAACTCCAGCTACACCATCCGCGGGCTCGGCTCGACTTCGGCCAACGACGGCATCGAGAGCAGCGTCGGCATCTTCCTCGACGGCGTGTATCTCGGTCGCCAGGGCCTGTCGGTGTTCGACCTGATCGACCTGGACCGCATCGAGGTGCTGCGCGGGCCGCAGGGCACGCTGTTCGGCAAGAACACCACGGCCGGCGCGCTCAATATCGTGACGAACGGGCCGACCCAGGACTTCGAAGCGACGGCGGAAGGCACCTACGGCAACTACGACTACCGCCAGTTCCGCGGCAGCGTTTCCGGGCCGTTGGTGAAGAACGAGCTGGCGGGGCGCCTGACCGGCTACGTCACCGAACGCGACGGCACCTTCACCAATCTCTACAACGGCCAGGATCTGAACAACCGCGACAAGTTCGGCCTGCGCGGCCAGTTGCTGTGGACGCCGAGCGCGGCGCTGAGCGGGCGCTTCATCGCCGAGTACTCGCACCAGCACGAGCGCTGCTGCGTCTACCCGATGACGGCGATCACGCAGGCCACGCTGAACCGCGACGCCTACATGGAATACCAGCGCGAGCCGATCAACCCCTACAACCGCGCGGTGAGCGAGGACACGCCGACCGAGAACACCATGAACCAGGAGGCGCTGTCCGGGGAGTTCAACTGGATCATCGACCCGCACAACAAGCTCACCAGCATCAGCGCCTTCCGCCACTGGACCTTCACCCCGATCAGCGACGACTACACCACCATGCAGCTGGTGCCGCAGACCGGGCTGGACGACCGCTACCGCCAGCTCAGCCAGGAAATCCGCCTGAGCTCGAATTACGACAGCTTCGACGCGGTGGGCGGCGTCTACTTCCTGTCCGAGCACATCACCGGCAACGAGCAGAACATCCTGGGCAAGGACCTGCTGCCCTGGACCTTCGGCGGCCTGCTGCGCGGCGCCATTCCCGGCGCCACTTACCGCAATACCGGCCTGCTGCTCGACCTGCTGGCCAATCCGGACACGCTGGCGGGCATGGACGTGCACACCGTGACCTACCAGGAAGCGCGCAGCATCGCCGGCTTCGGCTCGGTCAACTGGCACCTGACGCCGCGCTGGGACCTGACCACCGGCGTGCGCTACACCAACGACTCCAAGCACGGCACGGTGTCGCAGTACCGCACCGGCGGCAATCCTTCGGACCAGCGCGTCGACCTGCTGCTCGACGTGCTGCGGCCGGCGTTGTATGCGGTGGACCTGGTGGAAGGCACCAACTACCACACGCTGACCTGGGACAGCCTGCTCGACAGCATCGCCGGCGGCAACTATGCGCGCGACACCCGCTACGACAAGGGCAACTGGTCCGGCCAGGTTTCCACCACCTACCATCTGACCGACGACCTGATGGCCTTCGCCTCCACCGGGCGCGGCTACAAGGCGGGCGGCATCAACCTCGGCACCATCGGCTCCAGCGGCAGCCCGACCTTCAAGCCGGAGACGGCGCTGGATTTCGAAGTGGGCCTGAAGAGCCAGTTCTGGCACCGCCGCGGCATGCTCAACTTCACCGTCTACGAAACCCTGATCAACAACTACCAGGCCCTGACCTTCGACCAGACGCCGACGCTGATCCCCAACCCGCGCCAGATCAACGTGCTCAACGTCGGCCGGGTGCGCCTGCGCGGCGCCGAGCTGGAAAGCCGCGCGATCGTCGTCAAGGGCCTGCTGCTGCGCGGCGGCGTGGCCTACAACCAGGCGATCACCACCAGCTTCCACGATGCGCCGGACGCGGTGACCAAGTCCAATACCGGCGACCTCAGCGGCCAGCGCCTGTACAACGCGCCGCTGTGGACCGGCACCGCCGGGCTCGAATACGGCATCAAGCTGGACAATGCCATGCGGCCCTACGCCGGCATCGACTACTCCTTCCGCAGCGGCTATTACGGCACGGTGGAGCATGGTCCCGGCAGCTACGTCAGCGCCTACAGCCTGAGCAATGCGCGGCTCGGCGTCAGCGGGCGCTCCAACCTGTGGGACATCTCGATCTGGGTGCGCAATCTGTTCGACAAGCAGTACCTGACGGCGGTCTATCCCATCTACGGCGTCGGCGACTACGGCGCGGTGGCGGGCGATCCGCGCACCTATGGCGCCACGCTGCGCCTGAATTTCTGAACAACTCCGGACGGAGCGGACGCATGAGCATCGGCAACGACTATCCCCGGTTCACCCTCGAAGAGCGGCTGACGCCGGAGCAGAACGAGTTCTTCGACACCTACGGCTTCCTGCACTTCCGCGGCTTCATCGACGCGGCGCAGGTGCAGGCGCTGATCCAGGCCTCGCTGGAGGTACAGGCGAAGTGGGTGGAGCAGAAGGTGGAGAAGGTCTACGGCGTGCCGATCAAGTACGGCAAGGACCTCGACGGCCGGCCCATCGTGCAGCGCTTCGCCTTCGCCAACCTGCACAGCCAGGTCCTGGCGCAATTCCTCACCGAGCCGCGCTTCAAGACGCTGTTCCCGCTGGTCGGCGCGCCGGACACGCGGGTCGGCGCCGACGAGAAGGACGGCATGGTCATCAACCACTACGTCAACGGGCCCGACAGCGCCTACAGCCGCCTGGGCTGGCATACCGACGGGCTGCGCGACATCTTCCTGGGCTCGCGCCTGAACCCGCTGCTCAACGTCGGCGTGCACCTGAGCACGCTGGGCATCGAGCACGGCGGCCTGCGCATCATCCCCGGCACGCACCGGCAGAAGCTGTCGCAGTTCCTGTTCCGCAAGCGCTATTTCCTCGACCACGACGCCGACCCGGAGGAGTTGGCGATCGTGCCGACCGCCGGCGATCTCACCGTGCATGACGGCCGCCTGTGGCACCGCGTGGCACAGTCGCAGGTGGTCGGTGAGGCCAGCCGCCGCCGCGTCATCTACATCCCGGTGATCTCCGGCAAGTACGCACCGAAGGACGGGCTCAGCCCCACCCCCCTGTACCAGCGCTTCGCCGGGCTGGTGAAGTGAGAACCCCATGAGCACCCATACCCTGATCACCGGCCCCACCAGCGGCATCGGCCTGGCCCTCGCCGAGGCGCTGGCGGCGCGCGGCGAACCGCTGCTGCTGGTGGCGCGCCGCGCCGACGCGCTGGCGGCACTGGCCGCCGATCTGCGCCAGCGCCACGGCGCGGAGGTGATCGAGCATGCCTGCGACCTGGCCGACGCGGCGCAGGTGGAATTGCTGGCGCAGCGCATCGAGCGGCAGGCGCCCGGCCTGAAGCTGCTGATCAACAACGCCGGCTTCGCCACCTGCGGCGCCTTCGACGAGCAGGACTGGCGCAGCGAACTGGACCTGCTGCAGGTCAACGTGGTGTCGCTGGCGCGGCTGTGCCATGCCGCCGCGCGCCGCATGAAGGCGGACGGCGGCGGCCAGATCCTCAACGTGTCCTCGGTATCCGGCTTCATGCCGGGACCGTGGATGTCCAACTACGCCGCCAGCAAGGCTTACGTGCTGCACTTCTCCGAAGGCCTGCGCGAAGAACTGGCCGGTCACAAGGTCGGCGTCTCGGTGCTGTGCCCCGGCACCACGCGCAGCCCCTTCTTCGGCAAGGCCGGCATCAACCTCGACAAGATCGAGGCGGGCGGCGCGCCGGTGATGACGCCCGAAGCGGTGGCACGCATCACCCTCGCCGCGCTGCCGCGCAATCCGGCGATCATCGTGCCGCGCTGGATCAACCGCGTGCTGGCGGTCAGCCCGCGCTTCGGCCCGCGTTCCCTGCTGCGCAAGGTGGTCGGCCGGCTCTATCGCGACGCCGCGGCGCCGGCCGCCTGATGCCTGTCCTGGAGCCGCCTCCGTGTTCGACGCGCTGAACGGCGCCGGCATCGAACTGCATCCCGGCCAGTTGCCCCTGGTCGGCGCGGTGCAGGCCTTGATGATGGTGATCGTCAGCCTGCACCTCGATCCGGCGCAGCTGCGTCGCACGCTCGGCTCCGGTAAATCCCTGCTGGTGGGCCTGGCGGCGCAATGGCTGCTGCTGCCGACGCTGACCCTGGCGCTGGCCTTGCTCCTGCGCCTGCCGGCGAGTGCCGCCGCGGGGCTGCTGCTGGTGGCGGCCTGTCCCGGTGGCGCCGCCGCGGCCTACCTGAGCCTGGTGGGACGCGGTAACGCGGTGCTCTGCGTCGGCCTGTCCGCCATCGCCACGCTGGCGGCGGCAGTGCTGACCCCGGCGGTCTTCGGTACCGGCGCCTGGCTGCTCGGCGGGTCCGGCGGCAGCGCCGGCATACACCTGGACTTCGTCTCGCTGCTGCGCACCGCGCTCGGCCTGATGCTGCTGCCGCTGCTGGCGGGACTGGCTTTCCGCTGGCGCTTTCCGCAACTCGCGCTGCGGCTGCGCCAGCCCTTGAAGCTGGCGCTGGGCCTGATCCTCGGCATGCTGGTGATCGGCGCGCTCTACGGCAACGCCGGCAAGCTGGCGCAACTGCTCAAACTGCTGGTGCCGCTGGTGGCCCTGCACAATGGCCTGGGCCTGCTCGGCGGCTACCTGCTGGCCTGGGCCGCGCGTCTGCCGGCGGCCGACCGCAGGGCCATCGCGCTCGGCACCGGCATCACCAACTCGGGCCTGAGCGTGGTGCTGGCCTTCAGCCTGTTCCCCGATTCCGCCGCGACCGTCGCGGTGGTGATGTGGTGGAGCGCCTGGCGCCTGTTGTCCGGCGGCGTGGTGGCGCTGTGCTGGGCGCGCGGCGCGTCCCCATCGCCTGCAGCCGAGGAGCCGGCCATGCCGGTGGCGCAATGAAGCTCGGCCCGAACATCCTGCGCGGCCTGGTTCTGGGCGGCCTGATGCTGCTGGCGCAAAGCGCAACCGCCGACGAGCCGGTGCGGCGCTTCTACGGCTATGCCTACGACCTCGATAGCGGCCGCTACCTCTACACCGAAGTGCACGCCCAGCGTTTCGAACAGGGCCGCTGGCTGGGCGGAACCATCGATTACTACGCCGCCGACGGCTCCCTGCTGGGACGCAAGACGCTGGACTTCAGCCGCGACGCCTACGCCCCGCAGTTCCGGCTGGAGCAGGCGGACGGTTCGGTACTGGCGCTCGCCGGGCAGCGCGACGGCGTGGAACTGCAACGCCGCCGCGGCGCCGATCGGCCGCTGGAACGCAAGCACATCACGGCGCCTGCCGCGGGCGACGGCACGCTCTGCGCCGACGCCGGGCTGCTCAACCTGATCCACCGCCATCTGGCCGAATTGCAGAACGGCCAGGCGCTGCGTTTCACCATCCTTGCCGCGGGCAGCCTCGACAGCTTCCGCTTCAGCGCCCGCAAGAGCGGCGAGCGCATGGTCGACGGGCGGCGCGCCATCGCGCTGCGGCTGGAGCCGGACTCGCTGCTGCGCCTGCTGGCCGCGCCGGTGGAGCTGGTCTATGCGCCGGACGGCGACCGCTTGCTGGAATTGCGCGGGCCGTCCAACATTCGCGATCCGCGCACCCACGCGGTCTACAACACCCGCGTCATCTACCCTGACCGGGCGCCGGCCGATGCGCCCGCCACCTTGCCGCCATTGGATGGCTGATGCGATGAGTGACTGACAATGAGCGACTGGATGGTCGGCGCGGCGCGGCGGGAGATCCGCTTTCCCGGCTATGGCTTCGGCATGATGGGTTACGGCCGCGCCACCCAGGTGATCCGCGGCCACGCCACACCGCTGTACAGCCGCGCCTTCTGCATCGCCGACGGCGCGGACGGCGCACCGCTGTTCTTCGCCCAGTCCGAGATCTGCATGATCTTCCCGGAACTGAAGCGCGCGGTGCTGAAACGCCTGGGCGAAAGCCATCCCGGCCTGTTCAGCGAGGAGCGGCTGATGCTCACCGCCTCGCACACGCACAGCGCGCCCGGCGGCTTCTCGCACTTCCCCTTCTACAATTTCTCCATCCCCGGTTTCCGGCCCAAGGTGTTCGACGGCATCGTGCGCAGCCTGTACGAGGCGCTGACGCGGGCCCACGAGCGGCGCCAGCCCGCCACGCTGCACTTCACCCACGGCGATTTCGCCGAGGAATCCGGCGTGGCCTTCAACCGTTCGCTCGCCGCCTACAACCGCAACCCTGGCGTGACGCCGCTGCCCGATACACAGACGCACCTGGCGCTCGAGCGCACCATGTGGCTGCTGCATGCGCGCACCCCGGACGGCCGCGCCATCGGCCAGATCAACTGGTTCGGTGTGCACCCGACCAGCCTGGGCAATACCGGCCACCTGGTGTCCTACGACAACAAGGGCTATGCCGCGGAGTACCTGGAAAAAGCCATGGGGCCGGGCACGGTGGCGATCTTCGCCCAGCAGTTCGCCGGCGACGTCTCGCCCAATGCGCAAGGCAGCAGCCGCAAGGACTGGCGCCGCGGCCCGTACCGGGACGAGACGGCCAACGCGCAGTTCAACGGCCGCCTGCAAAGCGACCAGGCCGCGGCGCTGCTGGCGACCCTGGGCGAACAGCACCGGCTGCGGCCCGGCGCGACCGATGCCGCGCTGGTGCGGCGCGATCTGTCCAGCGTTGAAGTCGATTCCGCCTACACCGGCGGCGTGGCCGGGGAGAAAACCTCGGCGCCCTGCCATGGCCTGCCGTTCTTCCGCGGCTCGCCGGTGGATGGCCCCGGCGCGCCGGCGCCGGTGATCGCGCTGCTGCGTACCCTGGCCCTCGCCGCACGCCGCGCCGAACTGAAACACGCGAAGCGCGCCGGCGGCGCGGTGCTCGAAGCGGTGCTGGCCAAGCAGCGCGCACAGCAGCCCAAGCTGATCGTCTCCGAAGCCGCCGAAGGCACCTTGCTCGGACTGCGCAGTACTCTGCGCCTGCCCGCCTTCCTCGATCCCATCCTCAAGGAAGTGCAACGGCAGGAGCGCGCCGGCGCCCTGGCCGAAAAGCCCTGGGTGCCGTCGGTGCTGCCGCTGCAATATTTCAGGCTGGGCGAACTGGCGTTGATCGGCTTTCCCGGGGAAATCACCACCGTCGCCGGGCGCGAACTGCGCGAACTCTGCGCCACCGTGCTGGCGCCGGCCGGCGTGCGCCAGGTGGTGATCAGCTCCTATGCCAACTCCTACTTCGGCTACTGCACCACCTACCACGAGTATCAGGCGCAGCTGTATGAAGGTGGCCACACGACCTTCGGCAACCGCACTCACGACGCCTTTCGCACCGAGTATGCGCGCTTCCTCGGCGAATGCCTGAAGCCGGCGGCGGAGCGGCGCCTGGAATCGGCGAGCGAGCATCGCTTCTCGCCGGAACTGCTGGCGCTGCGCAGCGTCGCTTAGCGACCGGGTTCCCTCTTCGACCAGGCGCGGGCGGTGGCCCAATCGCGCTGCACGGTGCCGGATCTGCGTTGAGCGATCTTTACAAAGCCCGGTCCCAAACCGTCCGGCAATGTTTTCCCGTACCCCGGACACCAGCATTCCCCTGGGGAGCGCCGGTCGACACTACGCAACCGTCGTGTCCGTGCGGTACCGCACCCACGGCATCCGCATGGATGCGAACGTGGACGGCGGCTGGCCATGTGACGATGCCAGAGTGCGCTACCGCACCGTAATCCCGCGCTCATCGGCAGAGTCTTGCGGCATCTGGCGGGTACGCAGCGCAACGGGACTGACAGCATGATTCGACTCAGGGGCACCAAGAAGAACTACGCGTTCGCCGTATTGGGCGGACTCCTGATGGGCAGCGCCTATGCGATGAGCACGCCCTCGACCCACGCGCACGGTCAGATGCTCGCGGCGCGGCCATCGGCCGCCACGAAAACGCTGAGCGTCGCCGGCACCGGCATTCCGGGCATCGTCAGTCGCGAAGCGGCCGGCAAGCTCCCGGATGAAGGCGCCCGGGTCCGCGTCTGGACCATCTGAGCCGGGCATCCGATCGATCCGCCGCATTCAGGAAACAGCCCGTTCATGACCACCGAAAAATTCGCACGCAGGAACCGGATCATCGCGCAGCACCTCGCCGAGATCGCCCTGCACCAGGAGCAGATCGAAGCGGAAGGCGCGGGCCAGCCGTTCAACCGGCATTTTCGCGAGGTGCTCGGCGCGCAGGAGCATTTGCTCAACGCGGTGGAGCGCCTGCTCGAACAACTGCCCGGCAGGAGCATGACGCGGCACGGCATTGAGCATGCACCTGCGCCAGCGGCCAACGACAGCCTTCACGCAGCTATTACGCAATCGGGCCGAGTATTACCGGTAGTAATTACCGATGCAGCGCAACATGAAGCGGCAGCCTTGTCCGTGGCGACCGGCACAAGCCATTGAACCTGTACAACTAAACCGGATTTACCGGGACGCCGCGAGCAACGGCATGGTCCATGCGCCATCCCTCCCAGGGAATGCCGCATCGACATCCCGACGATTCGAACCAGATGGAGGAAACAACCATGCTGCACTACGCAATCGTATTCCTGATCATCGCCCTGATCGCCGGCGTGCTCGGCTTCGGCGGCATCGCCGGTACCGCCGCAGGCATCGCCAAGATCCTGTTCCTGGTGTTCCTGGTGCTGTTCCTGGTGTCCTTCCTGATGGGACGCCGTCCGCGCGCCGATCTTAAGAGCCTGTAACAGAATGAATCGCGCCTGCGACGGCGGTCATTTTTGCGCAGTGCTGCGCCGGACAGAGTGCGGCATGGTGATTCCATGGTGCGCTCTGTCCGGCGCAGCACTGCGCAAAAATGGCCCCGTCCCGAAGGGTTGCGCCCAAAATCGCGCCAGGCTGCGTTGTCAGCCCCAGCCATGGAATCACCATGGCTGGGGCCTCCGCCTTGCCTGACGCGATTTTGGACTGCAACGCAGGTGCGATTCATTCTGTTACAGGCTCTTAGGCCGCGATCCGCAAATTGCCGGCTCACGCCGCCATCGAACGCAAGGAGTGCAAGCGATGAATGAAGATACCGTCAAGGGAAAATGGAAACAGTTGTCGGGCAAGCTCAAGGAAAAGTGGGGCAAGCTCACCGACGACGACCTGAAGCGTGCCGAAGGCAACAAGGACTATCTGGTCGGCAAGCTGCAGGAGCACTACGGCCTCGCCAAGGACAAGGCGGAGCAACATCTCAAGGAACTGGGCCACCCGTAAGGGTCCCGGCGCAAGGAGAACGACATGCGCGGAATACTGCTGTGGGCGATCGGCCTGCCGATCCCCGTCATCATCCTGCTGTACCTGTTCCACGTCATTTAAACCCGCCCGGACGGGTCAAGTCCCGGGGTGCGCCGACGAAGGCCGGATCCGGGACCGGATCCGGCCTGGCAAAGGAATGACGGCGCTGACATCAAGGAAGATCGGAAGCCGCACCACACGGTGCGGCTTTCTTCACGCACCTACGAAATTCACCGCGGCAAGGAATGCACATGGCTGACATGACGACGCTGGACTGGAAGCACCTGACGGCCATCGCGGACGGCAAATCCGCCACCGCAGCTTCCAGAACCTGCCAGAAGAAACTGACGGAGCGGCAGTACATCGTGCTGCGCCACAACGGCTCGCTGGCCATCACCGGGCTGGGCCGGGAATCCCTGCTGCGCCGGAAATACAAGCTGGCCATTCCGCCGAGCGAGCTCGACACGCCGGAAGTGCCGCGGGTCGTTGCCGAGGCAATGGAAGGCGAAGACCTCGCGGCTTGACGGTCGCGCGCTGTACCGCTCAAACGATCGTTTCGAGCTGCCCCATCGGCAACGCGGCACGGACGCTGAAGCCCATCGCCTCATAGAGCCTGCGCGCGGCGGTGTTGCCCTCGCTCACGTGCAGGAAGGATTCCAGGCCCAGGCCCCGATGCCGCTGCAACAGGGCCTGGGTCAGGCGGCGGGCATGGCCCCGACCGAGGTGATCGGGGTGGGTGCAGACTCCGCTGATTTCCTGGAAGCCGTCGAAGGCCATGCGCTCGCCCGCCATGGCCACCAGCCGGCCATCGGCGAAGATACCCAGGTAGGTGCCCAGCTCGCAGGTGCGCGGGCGGAAGAAATCCGGGAAGGCAAGCTGCGCCAGGCTCAGCATGGCGCGGTGGTCCGCGGGGCCAAGCTCACTGACGGTGATCGCGCCATCGGGTAAGGCTGCTTGCCGCGGCGGAACCATCTGCAGCACCGCGGAGCGTGAGCGGAAACGCCAGGCCGCCGGCAAATCCTGCGGCAAGACACCCAGAAAGTAGGCCCCCGCGGCACCTTCGCCCCGGCGCAGGACCTCATCATCAAGCGGAACATCGGCCGCGGGCACAGCGATGAAAGGCGCGCAAGCCGCCGGATAGCGGCGCACGACGCCGCAGACTTCGGCAAGATGCCGGTGCCGGCCGTTCAGGGCGTGCCAGACGGGGTTGTCGAGCTGGGTGGATTCCATGCGGAATTGTATCGGGCGGCACAGCCGCCTGCGCACCCGGTCCGGACCTGGCCCGATAGTCGATCCGAGCGGAAGACGTACCAAATGGTACATCAAGGCGCCCGAACTCGCGGCGACGAGGCGCCGGCTGCCGTTTGTCGTTCGCCTCCACCTCATTCAATCCAAATCCCGCTCCGCCGCATCCAACTCGCGATCGTGGGCCGTCATGCCGGACCGCGGAGCATGCCGTTCCCTGGCCGGGGCGGCGGCCCCGCGCGCGGCGGGAGCGTTTCTCCCGCCGTCTTCCGGACTTCGCGTCCCGCTTTCATTTCCAGCCGGCGCGCCCGGGAAGCGATGCTATGCACCGGCCTGGCCCTATTGTTCACGGAAGAGGAGGCGGTAGATGAAGAAGTTGACTTGGCGGCACCTGGCGGCGTGTTCCACCGTGGTTGCGGCGGCGGCGCTGTCGAATTCGGCCTGGGCGGGCGTACCTTCGTTCGCGGATGCGCCGGCGATCCACGGCGATTCGAATTTCTGTATCGGCAAGGACGATGGCACGTATGCGCATCCGGACTGCCGGGTGCGTTACTCCTGCGCGCGCAACAGCGCTTCCGAAATTCCCTGCCCTTCCGGCGAAGTATTCGACAAGCTGAAGAACCGCGACGACGATCCCTCGCTTTCCTACTGCAGCGCACCCGCCGTGGCGACGTATGCGGACTGCAGCGGCCTCGCCCCGAAGAAATGATGCGGCGCGGCTTACGGGAGGCGCACTGCGCCTTCCGTAAGCCGACGCTCAACGCAGGATCTGCGGGCCCGGGAGAAGCCCAGGTCCTGATGGTCGTCGTTGTGCACGCCCACATCGCTGCCGAGTGCGGCCAGCAGCGCCAGGGAATCGCCGAGGCGCAGGCATGCGCCGAGGTTGAGCAGGGTCTGCGCGTCGTGCGGCGCCAGCGTGTGATGGATTTCCGCCGGGCACTCGAGCGTTACTTGTGCTTCGAAACATTCGAGCAGGCGCGCCCGCAGCACCGGGCCTCGCGCCAATTGCTACTACGATGAACAACTCATCCGGGGACTGTTGTACGCGTCAGGGCACCAATGAGACAGCACATAGTATCCACGCGAATAGGTGCGAAGCCGCTGCCCGGCGCACTGAGGCCCAACACCTGCCCTCGAAACACGCGCGCGGCAGCGCCGATTATTTGGCCACGATCGGCAAAGAACCGGATATCGTATTTCCACGCTGTGCCGTTCCGATCCAGCTGCGGGTGCGCCGAATAGCGTTGCACTAAGTATTCGTCCACTGGCAGTTCGGCCAGCTTGTGCCGGCTGATGCTCTTGCCGACATAGACACCGCGGCTGGCATGGCCGGATACAGGTTTGAACACCCAGTCCTTGCGTTCGGCGTACCAATCGTCGAGCGGACGCGAGTTCATGGGGACCGTTTTCGCAATCCGGAAACGCTGGCCGCTGCTGGCATCGCATGCCAGTTCCGGCTGTTGTGACCATTCCACGAAGCGGCGCTTGTCGGCAATGGCACGATAGGCCTGCGGTGACGGTGCGATCGCGGTGGTGCCCTCCGACACTGCACGGCGTACGACCCGGTGGCGGGGCTGTTCAAGCGTGAAATCGGTACTGCGCCAATAGATGCGGTCGATCGCCGTGTCACCGTAACGCAAACGACCGGAGTGGTATCGCAATTCGGCTGCGTCGATCACCAGAACCTCGGCGCCCTCTTCGTGCATCATGGCGGCGAGCCCATGCATCTCGCTCAACAGTGGTTGCGTCGCCAAGGCATCATCCACGATCGCCACCACGCCAGCCTGCCGCGGTTCGTTACCGAGCAGGTCTCGCCGGAACAGATCCAGCAGGCGCCCCTGCAACTGTTCCTGCTCCCACTGCGCGCAGCAGTCGTTGACCTGCCGTGCCGCTGCAATGGCAGCCAGGACGCCGCCGGCATTGGTGTTGATCTCGATCAGTACCGGACCCTCGGCGCCGGGGTGCACGTCATAACTGAGCAGCAACGGGGAAACATCCGCACCCCTGTCCGCGACTACGATTCGTTCCCATAACGCGTGTATCCCCTCTGAGACCAGACGCAACGCAGTCTGCGAGAGCGGCACAGAGTCGCCCAGCACCGCCGGAACTTGCGTGACCTGGGCGAGAGTCTCTCTCATGTCATAGCCTTGCAGTTTTTGGCGCAGCGCTGGAAGCTTTCGACGCATTGCCCCAAAAAGAAACTCCGGCCGGTGCCGGAGTTCTCAAAATTCAATTGATATGGCGCTGCGATACCGAGCGTCTACGGTTTCGGCGTCGCATCGGGGGCCGTCGCCGGGGCAGCTTCGCTGTGATGGATCGGGACGGTCTTGTCCTTCATTTTGCTCATGCTTTTACCATCGGCCTGCGAGTGGTCCATCATCATATGATCCTCGCCCTGCGTGTCCGGTGCAGCCATCTTGGGTTTCTGACCACTGTGATGGATGGAACTCTTCTTGTCCTTCATTTTGCTCATGCCTTTGCCGTCGGCCGGCGAGTGCCCCATCATCATATGATCCTCGCCCGGCGAGCCGGCATCCGCCTTGGGCTCGTCGCCCGCATGATGGATGGGTACTCCCTTATCCTTCATTTTGTTCATGCTTTTGCCGTCAGCCGGCGAGTGATCCATCATCATGTGATCCTCGCCCGACGTGCTCGATTGCGGTGCGGCAGGCCCCGGAGCGGCCCGGTCATCAGCGTAAACGACCGCGGTGGCAGCAAGACACATGATTGCCGGCAGAGCAGCGATTTTCAATTTTGAAAACATTGTAAACACTCCTGAGTAACGAAATTGCCTTGGACGGTTGAACTGGAGGCCTGGCAGTTCCTTCAGTCCGCGTAATAGTTGGAAGCCTGACGTCACCGCTCGCCGCAGAATCGAGTTGAGGTTATGTGCTCTTCGACGGTGCGGCATTGAGTTAGATCAATCGCCCTGCTGAGGGAAAGCGACCTGCTTTGCCTATCATTGGTGCCAAGCGCCGTCGCGTCCCGTGGTCACCATTCCGCTCGATCAGCGGGCTCCGGAGATGTTTTTCGTCGCTGCTTGCGCGCAACCTCAATATGTTCAGCGTGATTGCCCTGGGCACCGCCGCCGCCTGGCTGTTCTCGGTGCTGGCGCTGGTCGCCCCAGGGCTGCTGCCGCAATCGTTCAAGCTCGCCAGCGGTGCGCCTGGAAGGCGCTCGAAAAATATTTCATGCCGAAGACCAGCAGGATGGTCACGGGAACGAGACCGATGGTGATGAGGGACAGGGATTCGGACATGGCACTTCCTTTCAGTGGTCGGACTTGGTGGACACGGCGGTCAGGGTCCTGGCGGCCTTGACGACGGCCGCCGGCGTGAGTTCGAAAGCGAAGTCGGCGACCTCGAAATAGTTCAGGGCCTTGCCTTGCCGTCGCGGGACAGCTCGAGCTTGCTGGTGACCAGCCCGACCTCTTCCAGCCTCTGCAGGTGGAGATGCAGCAGAGGGCGGCTGATGCCGACTTGGCGGGCGAGCTGGCTGACGTAGTTGCGGCCACCCGAAGTCAGCGCCGCCGTGATCCGCAGGCGGTACGATAGATACATCAATCAACTGTGTCTGATATCAGGCGACCGCTCGCTGGCGTTGACCGAGAAGAAGTATCCGCGCACCAATACGCTCTGGGCGGAACGGGCCACCAACCTGTCGTGGGCGCTGCTGCTGCAGGACAGCGAGGCCTCGCGCCGGGAGGCGCGGCCGCTGCTGGACCAGGCCACCAGCGATTTCCGCGCCTCGGCCAACATCATGGACTCGGTGGGCCAGGCCTTCCTGCTGCGCGGGCAACTCGACCTGCTCGAAGGCCAACGCGCGGAAGCCCAGGCCGATCTGGGCGAAGCCTTGCGGCGCCTGCAACATGAGCCGGAGCAGAACCCGGCGGCCCTGGCCAAGGCGCAGGCGCTGTTGCGCCGCCTCGACAAGGCCTGAGCTCCACCGGCTGTCGCACAAATCCCACCCGGTGGGCCATCTGGCGGGAATGGCTGCGTGAATCCGTGGTCACAAGTACTCGGGTGTCCACGGAGGACCGACATGAGCACACTCATCCACAACATCGTCAAGACGGACCGGGGCGATTACACCTTCAAGACGCGGGAGGAAGCGGAAGCCTTCTTCATCGCCGTGTCCTTGCGCGAGAAGGAGCGTCGCTCACCCATCGCGGACCCGGCCAGGCCGGCGCCGCGGCGCGGAACCGGCGCCACGGGCCGCGCTGGCCCGAAACAGGGCAAGCGCAACTAAGACGCCGACGGCGCCGACGGACGCTACCGGAAAACGTTATCGCCAAGGTTTATGTAGCGCGGGACGCACGGAACTCGGTGGCGTAGTACAGCAACGCCAGCACCGGCGCGGCGAAACCGAGCCAGGCGGCAAGGCTCCAGCCGCCCACGGCATAGCTCCAGGCGCCCAGCGCCGATCCCGCCGCGCCGCCGAGGAAAAAGGTGGCCATGAACAGGCCGTTGAGGCGGCTGCGGTACTCGGCACCGAGGGCGAAGATGGCGCGCTGGCCGGAGACGAGGTTGGCGGCGACGCCAAGATCGAGAATCACCGCTGCCGCGCCCAGCACCAGCAGCGAGAACAGCGAGCCGTCGTGGCGGCCCTGGCACAGCAGGAAGGCCAGCGCCACGCAGGACATGGCCGCGCCGGTCACCGGACGGCTCCAGCCGCGGTCCGCAAGACGCCCCGCGATAGGGGCAGACACCGCGCCGCCGACGCCGACCAGGGCGAACCAGGCGATGCCTCTCTGCGTCAGTCCGAAGGCGGGACCGGCCAACAGCAGCGGCACGGTGGTCCAGAACAGGCTGAACGCCGCGAACAGGAAGGCGTGGTAGAGGGCGCGGCGGCGCAGGATCGGTGTGGTCCGCACCAGCATCCACATCGAGCGCAGCAGGGCGCCATAGCGCGGCCCGGGCGCGGGCCGGCGCGGCGGCAGCACGCGCAGCAAGGTAATCGCCAGTACGAAGATGAGCCCGGCGGAGGCGAGGAACACGGCATGCCAACCCCAGGCGTCGGCGATCAGGCTGGACAGCGGCCGCGCCAGCATGATGCCGAGCAGCAGGCCGCTCATCACATTGCCGACCACACGGCCGCGCTCCTCCGGCGGCGCCAGGTGCGCCGCGTAGGGCACCAGCACCTGCGCCGCCACCGAGCTGAGCCCCAGCACGAAGGCCGCGGCGAGGAACAGCGGCGCGCTGCGGGAGAGGCCGGCAACCAGCACGGCGCAGCACACCACCAGCAGGGCGCTGACCACCAGGCGACGATTCTCGATGATGTCGCCCAGCGGCACGATGAACAGCAGGCCCAGGCCGTAGCCGATCTGCGTCAACGTCACCACCAGGCCGGAGGCGCGCGCATCGAGGCCGATGGCGGCGCTGATCGGGCCGACCAGGGGCTGGGCGTAGTACAGATCGGCGACGATGATGCCGCAGGCGGCGGCGAGCAGCAGCACCAGGCCGGTGGAGACGCGCGTAGGCTCGGCGCCGGTGGTGGTGAGGGGTGCGGAAGAAGGCAATGCGGGACTCCGGACAGGGCGCAATTTTAAGTGTTTGCGCCGGATGGCGTGAAAGCCTGTTGCAGACGCCGCGGGTTGGCGGTGCAGAAATGAAACGGTTGCCGTCGATGCGGGCCTGAATGCGCCGACCTGCAACGTAGAGGAAACGCATCCGTCATCTGGTGCGGATATTGCTTTTTTCAAGTCCGCGACAAATCCCGCGCAAGGCAAGGAAGCCGATATGCGACTCGCACTGATCCTGTGCGCACTGCTGCCGTGCACAGCGTTCGCCGATGACACAACACGCGTGAAGCAGCTGGAATACCTCGACTACGCCGCCGTCACGGCGGACATGCTGACCACGCATATCGCGGTGCATAACCTCGGCATGGAGGAAGGCAATCCCCTGCTCGGCAAACATCCGGCAGATGGCCTGATCGTAGCCAGCGGCGTGGCGCGCTACGCTATCGGCTACATCGTGGCGCACGGTAACGCTACGCCGCGCACCAAAAGAATCGTGCTCACCGTGATGGACTGCGTCGAACTGGGCGTGGTCGGCAGCAATGTGAGCACCATCACGCACCACGGCGTCACCGAGCCGGTGGCCATCGGCATCGGCATCACCATTCCGCTGGCGGTGGATTTCTGGCCTTGACGAGTGTGCGCGTTACAGACAGCAGCAGGCCGGCGTGAGATGCACGCCGGCCTGTTGAAGCACTGCCTCGGGACGTCAGGCCAGCTTCGCGTCCATGGTGATCTTGGCCTTCATCAGCTTCGACACCGGGCAACCGGCCTTGGCCTTGTTGGCGATGTCGGCGAACTTCACCGCGTCCGCGCCGGGGATGGTGGCGACCACGGTGAGGTGACTGGCGGTGATCTCGAAGCCGTCGCCGACCTTGTCGAGCGTGACTTCGGCGTGGGTCTCGATCTTGTCCGCGGTCAGGCCGGCTTCACCCAGCATCAGGGACAGGGCCATGGAGAAGCAGCCGGCATGGGCGGCGCCGATCAGTTCCTCGGGATTGGTGCCCTTGCCGTCCTCGAAGCGCGACTTGAAGCCGTAAGGCGCTTCCTTCAGCACGCCGGTTTCGGTGGAAATGGTGCCGCCGCCATCCTTGATGCCGCCCTTCCAGACTGCCCATGCTTTCTTTTTCACGTGCTGCTCCTCGATCGGTGAATGAAGGCCGCTTTACCCCTCGCGGCACCTGATTGGACACCGCTTGCGTGAAAACATTGCGACAGGCGGGACGTACGCTGTCGCACAGACGCCGCCGCGGCCAGCGCGCTTTACTCCGGTTTTCCGCGGAGGCGCCATTCCATGCCCTACAAACTCGGTTCACTGGCCCTGGCTCTGGCGCTGTTTGCCGCGCCGGGCGCGTCCTTCGCGCAGATCGGCATTTCGATCACCATCGCGCCGCCCGAGTTGCAGGATTACGAGCAGCCGGTGATGCCGGGCGACGGTTACATCTGGACGCCCGGTTACTGGGCCTACGGCGACGAGGGCTATTACTGGGTGGCGGGCGCCTGGGTCATGCCGCCGTCCGAGGGCGTATTGTGGACGCCGGGCTACTGGGTCTGGAACGATGGCGCCTACGCCTGGAACCGCGGGTACTGGGGCCCGCACATCGGCTTCTACGGCGGCGTCAACTACGGCCACGGCTACGGTGGGCGCGGCTATGACGGCGGGCGCTGGAACAATGGCCGCTTCGACAACAACCGCGCGGTGAACAATATCGGTAACGGCAATGTTCACAATACCTACAACGAACGGGTGAACAACAGCACGGTCAATCGCGTCAGCTTCAACGGGGGCAGCCGCGGCACCCATGCCGCGCCAAGCGGCGAGGAACGCTCGATGGCGCAGGAACACCATGTCGACGCGACCGCCGAGCAGTCGCGGCACGAGCAGGAGGCGCGCGGCAATCACGGCGGGAAGGAGGGGGCGAATCATGAGCGGCCGGCGGACGCCGGCGGCGGAAGGCCGGAAGCGAGAGGCCCGGCTGCCATGCAGCGGCCCACCGCGGTCGCCCGCCCGCAGGCGGCGCCGGCGGAAACACGCGTGGATCACGAGCATGCAGCCGGTGCGATGCGTCCGCAGGCGCAGCCGGACCGTCCGGTGCAGCCGCGTCCAGCAGTGCAGCCGCGGCCGGAGCAGCAGCCGCACCCGGTGCAGGCCTCGCGCCCGCCGCAGCAGTCACACCCCCAGCCGGAACAGCGGCCGCAGCAGCAACAACATCCGCAACAAGCACAGCGCCCGCAGCAACAGGCGCAACCACAGCAGGAATCACATCAGCAACCGCAACACGCCGCGCAGGAATCGCATGAGCACGGACGCCCCGGCGGTTAGTACAACTCCTGGGCCAGGCGGCGCGGCGGTCAGAGTTTCCAGGTATCCATGAACCCGGCGGCATTGGCCGCCGCATCGATCAGGCCGTGCAGCGCCACCACCAGCGTGAAGCTGCGCGTGCGCGCCCACAGCACGCCGAACAACAGGCCCACGACGCCCTGCATGGTGATGCTGTAAGCCGCTGCGGTGAGCAGGGTGGGATGGATGCCCAGGCCTTCGTCGGCACCCGCGCCGCGCAGCCAGAAGCCCGGCGCATGCGCCAGGCCAAAGGCCAGTGCAGCCAGGCAGACGGCGGAGACCTGCGATCCGGTCAACGCGGCCAGCCGCGACTGCAGCAGGCGGCGGAAGAAGAACTCCTCCACCAGCCCAGCCTCCAGCGACATCCAGGCGAAGCACAGCAGGACACCCAGCACCCAGTGTCGCGCCTGGACTTCCGGCGCCAGCAGTTGCCGCGCGCCGGTGCCGACGACGAACTGCACCGCCACCGCGATCACGCCCAGTACCAGGAAGCATAGCCACAGCCGGGCGCGCCCGGCCGTCACCGATCCGGCCGTTGGCCAGGCGCCGTGGGCCAGGCGCAGCACCAGGGCCGGCACCGCGACGAAGGCCGCGAGCTTGAGCAGTGTATTCACCGCATCGTGCCAGCGCGGATCCGGCGCGGCCGGCAACAGCGAGCCGAGCAGATAACCCTTGACGGCGAGGAACAAGGTCACCGCCAGCAGCAGCGCGAGCAGGATCGATGCCTCGTGCCGCAGCGGCGGCGCCGGCGTTCCCGGCGGCGGCAGGCGCAGGCAGCACAGCAGCGCCAATGCCGGCAGGCCAAGACCGAAGATCACCAGCACACCGATGGTGTCCTCCAGCGGACGCCCTCCGGCGGCCAGCACGCCGACACTCAGGCAGTAAGCCAGCACGAACAACCACAGGGCGCGATTGCGCAATACAGCGGGCATGAAGGTTTCCGGAAATCCTGGATGACCCTGCTTGGATGCGCTCACAGGCCGTGCTGGATGTGCGCGCCGCGGCGACTGCCGTGCCGCGACATCGGCGGCAGGCATTGCACTGTTTTATAGCGTCTTTTCGCCGCAATGCAGCATTTGGCAGAACGCGAAATTGGGTATAGCTTATGCGCGAGCGCATGGAGAAGGGATCTTCGGCGCCGCCAAAAAACTAAGGACAGGGGGAGACATGAAAACGGCTCTTGGGGCGGTATTTCTGGTATCCGCAGTTCTCGGCAGTCCAGCCATTCTCGCAGACGACCCAACCGGCACCGCGGCCGGTTCCACCACGGCTGCTTCCAACACGGCAGCCGGCTCGACCACCACGGCAGTTGTGACCGGTGTCGTGACGGCCGTGGTGATCGGGGCGATCGTTGCCGGGTCTTCCGACAACAACGGCTCGTCGACCACTTCCACGACCAGCACGCACTGAAGTTGGCGACCGGCACCGCGGGACATGCTTGCGGTCCCGCGGCAAGCCGGCTGTCGTCGTTTCTGCAAAGCAGGCACTGCGACCCCGCTTGAATGGTCGCTGGTGCTGCGTTGCGTTTTCCTCGCACGGGGGCGCCTGACTGGATGCCGGTTGCTCGTGATGGGCACCGCTCGCACGCCGCGCCGCCCTTTCGTGATGCACCGGCTTCCGCCACACTGCGCGCATGCACATCACGATTCGCACCCTCGCCCTCATGCGGACCGCGGCGCCGGTCCACCGGCGTATCCGCACTGTGGAGTACGCAAGGGCATGAGCGCTTCGCGCTGCCCTTGCGGCGTCATCGCCTATGACGGCGAGATCGTCTGCTACGAATTGCCCAAGCAGGGCGATGCAAATGGCGGCCGCGTGATCGAAGCACAGCGCTTGGGGCAGAAAGTACTGCTGGAGATCACGCCGGAACTGCGCGCGGCGATCGAAGCCGATCTGCGCAAGAGCCGGGAAGTGAAATGAACGCGACCTGGACCTGCTCTATTGCTTCAGCGGCCGACCGGACTTCCTGCAATCGAAGTTTTGAATACTTCCTTGCGGGTGCGGCGGAGCCGATGGCCCAGCCGTTTCCAGATCAGGCCAAAGCGGTATAGCAGACAATCTCGCGGCTGAAGCCCTTGATGATGAGCGGCGCGCGCGCTTCCAGGCGGCAACCCTCGCCCAGCGCGCCGGCCAGCTCCACGGTGCGGCCGTCGAGCAGGATCTCCGCATGGGCGGCGTGCTCGCACAGGCGCGAGGCGAGATTCACCGCGGAGCCAACGGCGGTGTATTCCAGGCGCGAGGTGGCGCCGATCACACCGACGGTGACGGCGCCGCTGGCGACGCCCACGCCGATGCCCAGGGCGTGCGTGCCGGTGCTGCATTCGCGCGTCAGCTCCACGCCGACGCTGCGGATGCGCCGCGCCATCTCCATGCCGCAGCTGGCGTGCTCCCGCATCGGGATCGGCGCGCCGACCAGGATGAGGATGCCGTCGCCGGCGAAGTCCTTGATGGTGGCGCCGTATTCGGCGACCACGGCGCCGACCGCGTCGTAGTACTGGCGCAGCACCTGCAGCACGCGGGCGGAAGGTTGCGCTTCGGCGTAGGCGGTGAAGCCGCGCAGGTCGCAGCAGACCACGGTGATCTCCAGCAGGTTTTCGCGCATGGCGGTCTTGAGGCCGCGCTCGGCCACCAGCTTCGCCACCTGCGGCGACAGGAAGCGCGACATGAATTGCCCGCGCTGGCCTTGCAGCACGTGGTAGCGCACCGAGCCGACCAGGAAGATCATCTGGCCGAGCATGATGGGAACGGTGTTGTAGCGCAGCGGCAGCACCAGGCCGGTGATGAAGCAGGGAATGGCGAAGGCCATGGAGAGGATGCGCACGCGCTCCGCCTTGTCCGGACGGCGGTTGAGCAGCAGCATGATCGAGGTGAGGCTGGCGTAGCCGATGACGATGATCGGCGTGGCGAACATCCAGAAGCCCGAGCGCAGGAAGGCGTTCTCATGATTCAGAGCGCCGAGGAAATCGAGCAGGCGCTTCTCCGGAAACAGGACCGACAGCACGCAGTACAGCACCGCCGCCGCCTGGCCCAGGCGCAGGAGCGCATCGCCGAAGCGCGTATCCAGGTCCTGCGCCGGCACGGTACGGCGCACCAGCAGGATCCATTCGAGCAGGGCGATGCAGGACATGCCTTCGGTGAGGGAGAACCAGCCGTGCAGGGCGACGCTGATGGCCCACTGCTCACCGACCACGATGTTGAGGTCGATGGACAGACCCAGGCCGACGAAGAACAGCGCCAGCCAGCGGCTGCTGAGCGAATCGCGGTCGGCGGAGATGAAAGCCAGCGCCATGCCCAGGGCCAGCAGGCTGACCAGGTTCTGCGACATGAAGTCGCCGGCCGAGATGCCGAGCGGCGACAGCTCACGCACAGTCGACATGCATCCCTCCCCGGGCCTGGCGGCGCGTCATGGCCGTCGCTTTATGGGCGCCGGCGGGACGGCGCATGCGGCACTTTAACGCAGACGCGGGAGTCGCGGCTTATCCCAGCAGGCCCAGCACATCCTTTGCGGTCTGCTCGCCGGCGCGGATGGCGCCGTCCATGTAGCCGGTCCAGCGCAGGGCGGTTTCGGTGCCGGCCCAGTGGATGCGGCCGATGGGTTGGCGCAGGGCCGGGCCCAGGCGGCTGAGCACGCCGGGCGGCAGGATGGTGGCGGGGGCGCCGTTGGTCCAGTCGTCGAGGGTCCAGTCCTTCTCGGCATAGGCCAGGGGCTTGCGCGCGTCGGGGCCGAACCAGCGGGCGAAACAATCAAGCACGGCGGCCTTGCGCGCATCGGCGGAGAGGCTGCGCCAGGCGCGTTCGGAATCGCCGCCGATGAAACCGAGCAGGGCGCTGCCTTCGGCGGACGAGTCGTCGTAGGTGGCGACCACCGGGCCTTGCAGACTGCCGACGTCGCCGGCGTAGCCGCGCTCGCGCCAGAAGGGCTTGTCGTAGGTCAGCACCACCTTGGCGTAGCGGCCCATCGGCGCGCGGCTTTGCAGTTCGCGGCGATTGCCGGCCAGGCCGGGTTCGAAGGCGATGCCAGCCGCCATGGCGGGCGGCAGGGCGAGGATGGCGTAGCGGGCGTGGATGCGCGCGGTGTCGGTGAACACGTCCACGCCGTCCGCGACCTGCGCCACGCGGCGCGCCGGCTGCGACAGCCGCACCGCGGCGCCCAGTTCCTGCGCCATGCGCAGGGACAGTTGCTGCGAGCCGCCTTCGATGACGCTGTCCTGCGCGCCGCCGGCACCGCCGATGAGCATTTCGATGCTGTCGCCCTGCGCCACGTAATAGGCCCAGTACAGCACCGAGATTTCGTCGGGATCGGCGCCGAGGACGGCGCGGGTCATGATGGTGGCGAACTGGCGGGTGGATTCGCTGAAGCTGTGTTCGCGCACCCATTGCGCCAGGGTCATGGCATCGAGCGCCGCCGCATCCGGCGCGGCCCAGGGCGCGGTGGTGCCGACCGCCTGCGCGATCCGGTTCATCCTGTCGATCAGGCGGCCGAGGTCGATCTTGTCGATCAGCGACAGCGAGGGCACCGCGCCGGCGAACTCGATGCGCTGGTCGGGCAGCTCCCAGATGTGCCTGGCGTCGCTGTAGACCGGCTGCAGGCGCAGGCCAAACTCGCTCACCAGGGCGCGCACACGGTCCTGGCTGGGGCCGACGAACTGGCCGCCGATGTCATAACGCCGCGCACCCACCGGGATGGTCCAGGTACGGCCGCCGACGCGGTCGCGCGCTTCCAGTACCGCAACCGTATGTCCCTTGCGCATCAGTTCACGCGCCGCCGTCAACCCGGAAAGGCCGGCCCCGACTACGACGACATCCACCGATTCGGACGGTGCGGCCGCAAGCGGCGCGCTACTGCTTGCCGCCGCGTGGCTGCCTGCCGTCGCGGCCGGCGCATGCAGCGCGGCGGCGCCGAATGCCGCGGCGGCGGACTGGATCAGCTGGCGGCGCTTGGGGTTGGAAGGCTGGTCGCTGTGCTGGGTCATGGGCGGATGGGGCTGGGCTGATGGTGTACGCACTGTAGGCCAGGGACGAAACGGATAATTGACTTTGCGCGACAGGCTGCCGCAACAATTGGCTTCCTCAGAGCACCGCCGATGCAGCCGCAAACCGCCACCGACCCACCGCTGTTCCAGACCGCCTCGCTGTCGCGCATGGCGCAGCTATGCCGCGAGCTGGGGGTGCGCGACGAGGCGATCCACGCACAGGTCGATGCGGCCTGCCGGCGCAGCCTGGCGCATGCCACGCTGGCCCCGGTGCAGCATGCCGGCGCGCTGTTGCAGGCCGGCGCCCTGCTCAGCGGCCGCGACGATTTCGGCCTGCGCCTCGGCGCACGGCATCACCCGGGCGATCTCGGCACGGCCGGCTTCCTGCTGCTGGCGGCGCCCACCGCCGGGGTGATGATCGAGGCGCTCGACCGCCATGGCCGGCTGATCCAGGACCAGGCTTTCGGCGTGGTGGCGGAGACCGGCGGCGTGGAGCTGTATTACACGGCGCCGGTGGACGACCCGGCGCAGCGGCGGCAGGACGCGGAGTTCAGCATCGCCTGCATCGTCGCCGCGGTGCGCACCGCGGTCGGCAGCCGACTGACGCCGCTGGAAGTGAGCTTCGAGCACGCGGCGCCCGCGGACACCGCGCAGCATCGCGCCCTGTTCGGCTGCCCGGTGCGCTTCGGCCGGCCGGCCAACCGCGTGGTGCTGGGCCGCTCGATCCGGCAGATGCCGATCGTCACCGCCGATGCGGCGCTGTTCGGACAGCTCGGCAGCTATGTCGAATCCGGCTTCGGCGCCGGACTGGAAACGGCGGAGCTGGTGGGCATCGTCGGCTGCGTCATCGCCGCCCTGCTGCCCGGCGGCGAGGCCTCGCTCGACGCGGTGGCGCGCCGCCTCGACCTGTCCCCGCGCACCCTGCAACGCAAGCTGGCCCAGGCCGGCGCGGGCTTCGGCGAGCTGCTCGACAGCGCCCGACGCGAGTTGGCGAAGCGCTACGTGCTGGGGACGCGGCTGTCGATGGCGCATATCGCGCAGCTGCTGGGCTATTCCGAATCCGCCACCTTCACCCGCTCCTACCAGCGCTGGCACCAGGTGGCGCCGCGGCGGCACCGGCAGAGAACGTAGGGCGGCCATAGCGCCGGCGGTCGACGCGGCTTGCCGATAGGCTACTCCTGCGCGTTCACACCAAATCGCGCCTGCAACTCACGCCGCCCCGCCCGCGTCACGCCCAGGGCGCGGCTGTCCAGATCCTTCTCCACCCATTTGCGTTGCAGGGCGATTTTCAGCAGGGCCGCGCCGATGGCGCCGCCGATGTGCGGGCGGCGCTCGCTCCAGTCGACGCAGGCGTAGGCGAAGTGGCGGCGCTGGGCGCGCAGGGCATCGACGTCGATGCCGAGGCCGGTCAGGGCGCGTTCGCCCAGCCGCGTGAGTTCGTAGGAACCCTCGCCCGCGCCGGCGGAGAGCCAGCCCAGTTGCAGCAGGCGGTCGTGCAGCGACACGGCCAGGGCGCCGGCCATGTGGTCGTAGCAGGTGCGGGCGGCGCGCAGGCGCGTGGGGGTGTTGGGGACGAAGCGGTCGCGCGGGTTGCCGGCCAAGCCCATCAGCGATTCGAGCAGGGCGGCGACGCGGCCGTTGTCCAGGCTGTAGTAGCGATGCTTGCCCTGGGCCAGGACTTTCACCAGGCGCTGCTGCTTGAGCCTGGCCAGGTGCACGCTGGCGGTGGAGGGGCTGACCTCGGCGACGATGGCCAGCTCGGTACTGGTGCGGGCGTGGCCGTCCATCAGGCAGCACAGCATGCGGGTACGCGCCGGCTCGGCGATGGCGGCGGCGAGCGCGGAAACGCTGACTTCGACCGGGTCGGCATTCATGCTTTGATGGTAAGCGAAGTGTTGCGGCGGCTCAACGCCGAGACTGCGGCGCATGAAGCCGGGCGGACCAGGCGGGGAAGGTGCAGGCGACGGGGATGAAGCACCGCCGCTGCTGACGCGTCGCGCCTTTCTCGCGCGGGGCCTGATCGCCGGCGCGGCGGCGGCGACCGCCTTGGATGCCTCCGCCCTGCGCGCCGATGTACCGGTGACTCCGGCTTCCCTCCTCCAGCCAGACAGGACCGCCAGCATGACCATCAGCTGTTTCATCCGCTATGAGATCGACCCGTTCCAGCGCGAGGCCTTCAAGGAGTACGCGGAGAACTGGGGGCGCATCATCCCCCGCTGCGGCGGCCATCTCCTCGGCTACTTCCTGCCCTACGAGGGCACCAACAACATCGCCTGGGGCCTGATCGCCTTCGACAGCCTCGCCGCCTACGAAGCTTACCGGGCGCGCCTGAAGACCGATGCCGAGGGGCGCAAGAACTTCGCCTTCTCGCAGGAGAAGCGCTTCATCCTGAAGGAGGAGCGCAACTTCGTGGAGGTGGTCGACGGGACATTCGGCATTCCCGCGGTGAAGGGCTGAGCCAGCTTGCGAAGAAGCAGCCGCTTGGCCGGAAGCTTGCCGGGGATTAGGATGCCGTTCGCTCCGGAGTCTCCCGATGAATCGCTTCGCTTCCTTCCATCGGCATCGCCGCCGTCGCATTGACTCGATCCTGCGGCCGGCCTGCATCGGCACGCTTTTGCTGCTGGCGCAGCCGGCCTTCGCGCAAGGCGCGGATCCCGGCAGCAAGGGCAAGGCGATTTACGACAAGTCCTGCGCCAGCTGCCACAGCTCGGGCTTCGGGGCCTTCTTCACCGGGGCGCCGAAGCTCGGCGCCGCCGACTGGAAGGCGCGGCTGGAGAAGGCGGGATCGGTCGACGCGCTGACCGCTTCGGCCATCAAGGGCAAAGGGGACATGCCGCCGCGCGGCGGGGCCGGGGCGAGCCTGTCGGACGATGACCTGAAGATCACGGTCGAATACATCCTGGGTCAAAACGGGCAGCGCTGAGGCCGCTCCGGCTTCAAACCTTCACAACCTCTCCCACATCCAAACTGGTACAAGCAGCCGCGGGGAGAGTATTGCTTGCGGGCGCTGGCCCGAAGGGCCGCAGCGTCCGCGCCGGAGAGCATGCTGAAGCACTCGGGCGAAACCGCCTACCGCGAGCAGGCGCAGATGCATGCGCGCATGTTCGAAGGTGCCGACAAATCGAACATGGCTTCGCCGCCGGAAGTGATGGCCGCTACCATCGCCGGGGCCTTGCGCGCGCAGCGGCCGCGTACGCGCTATGCCACCGGTGGCGGGGCGAAGATGATTCTGGCGTTGCGGCGGTTTACTTCCGATCGCGGGTTTGACTGGTTGATGCGGACGATGGAGAAGCGGATGGCGGGATCGGGGGCTTAGGGTTCTTGTTGCGCTAATTCGCCCTGCTTGCTGGTGTAAAAAGTCGCGTTTTTCTCCATGCGTGCCATGTGTGCCAAGGGTTTTTGTTGGCACGCATGCGGCGAGCGATGCGCGTACGACGTTGTTCGGCAAGCACATTGCGTTCAGCAAAACTGGATCCCCGCCTGCGCGGGGATGACGAAGAGGGCGAAGGAGCGCCCAAGAGCGACGCTTCGGCTTTTGACGTTGCTTTGCGCTTTTGCTGTGCTTTTGATTTACCCCTCCCCGTGTGGCTGCGCCGAGCATCGCAGGCCAAGGTGGAACAGCCGCGCGCAGACGCGGGCGAGGCATGGATGCCGAAGCCGTTTTAGACAGGCCAGGGATGGCCTGTCTAAAACGCCCACCTTGGCCGAGAAGCGCAGGGGACCGAGTAAACACCGA
>NZ_JONR01000007.1 GCF_000711955.1 Nevskia soli DSM 19509 | reverse complement strand
GTTCGCGCCGATGAAGCCGGCGGCGCCAGTCACTACGATCAAATCGATTCTCCCAGCATGAAATGATTCCACAGCGCCGAAACAGCGGCGCGGTGTTCCTTGAGGTCCGCATCATCGGCCAAAGCATCCTGGCTCTGCAACGAGCGCCGGTGCAGCCAGCCGCGGTAGGCCCGCTCGGCGGCCAGCAGGGCGTCCTTTTGCGGCGCCTCGACCAGGCCGGCCGCGGCCAGGGCCTCGAGCTGGCGCCAGTTGTCGGTGTATTCGACCACGCCGGCATGCTGCGCGGCATGGCGCAGGCACAGGTACTGGGTGATGAATTCGGCGTCGATCAGGCCGCCGCCGCCCTGCTTCACGTCCCAGCGCCCGACCTGGCGCTTTTCCAGGCTGGCGCGCATTTTCGCGCGCATCTCCACCACTTCCGCCCGCAGCTTGCCCGCATCGCGGGGGCGCATCAGCACCTCGCGGCGGATGGCCTCGATGGCCGCGCACAGCGGCGCGCCGCCGGCGACGCTGCGCGCGCGCAGCAGGGCCTGATGCTCCCAGGTCCAGGCGCTCTCGCGCTGGTAGCGGGCGAAGCCGGCCAGCCCGGTGACCACCAGGCCGGAATTACCGCTGGGCCGCAGCTGCAGGTCGATCTCGTAGGCGCGGCCGGCAACGGTACGCGCCGACAGCAACTGCACCACGCGCTGCACCAGGCGCACGAAGTATTCCGAAGCGGCGACGCTGCGCGTGCCGCCCCCGGTGCCGGCGTCCGGATCTTCGGCCTGGTAGACGAACACCAGGTCGAGATCGGAGCCGTAGCCCAGCTCGATGCTGCCGAACTTGCCGTAGGCGATGAGGGCCAGGTCGTCGTCCCCGCCCGGCGGCGTTCCAAGCTGCGGCGCCAGTTGCTCGCGGGCATAGTCCAGTGCCTGCGCCACGATGGCCTCGGCCAGCCAGGTGAGACGGTCGCTGACCTGCACCAGCGGCAAGGCACCGGACAGGTCGGCGGCGGCGATGCGCAGGGTCATCTCCTGCCGATAGCCGCGCAGCAGGTCCATCACCGTTTCCGCTTCCGCCGCCGGGACGCCCGCCGCCCGCCGCCGCAGCTCCTCGCGCAGGGCGGCGCGGTCCGGCGCCTCGTTGGCCAGGCGCGCGTCGAGCAGGGTATCGAGCAGGGCCGGGGTCTGCGCCAGCAGGTCGACGATCCAGGGGCTGGCGCCGCACAGCTTGAGCAGCTGCCGGCGCGCCCCCAGGCTTTCGGCGAGCAGGGCCAGGTAGGTGCTGCGGCCGACGATGGCGGCGAGCACCCGCAGGGTGCGGATCAGCGCCTCCTCCGGATCGGCCTGGGTGACGGCCTCGTGCACCAGCGCGCCGAGCACGGCCTGGAGACGCGGCCGCGCGGCGTCCTTGAGGGCGCGCACCTGGCGCGACTGGCGCAGGTCCTGCAGGCTGCGCGCCACGTCCTGCGGGCGCTGCACAAAACCGAGACCGCGCAGTGTGGCTTCGAGCTCTTCGCCTTCGTCCTGCCACAGGTCTTCGGCCACGGCCGACGGCGCATGCGCCGTTCCCGCCACCGGCTGGGCGAACAGGCGCTCGAATTCGGCACGGACGCGGACGCGCAGCGGGTCCAGCCGCAGCAGCAGGCCGGCCCAGCCGTCGTCGATATCCAGCGCCGCGCACAGCGCTTCGCGCGCCTCCTGTGCCTGCGGCAAGCGGTGCGTCTGCTCGTCCGCATACATCTGCACCGCATTCTCGCTGCGGCGCAGGAATACATAGGCCTGGTCCAGCGCGGCCACCGTTTCCGGCGGCAGGTGCCCGGCCTCGCCCAGGTAGTGCAGCACCGGGCGCAGGCGGTTGTCGCGCAGGCGCGCATCCTGGCCGCCGCGGATCAGCTGGAACAGCTGCACGATGAATTCCAGTTCGCGGATGCCGCCGGGCCCCAGCTTCAGATTGTCCTCGGCGCCGCGCTTGTGCGCGTCCTGGTCGATCATCGCCTTCAGTTCGCGCAGGGCGCCCAAAGCTCCGAAATCGAGGTAGCGCCGATAGACGAAGGGGCGCAGGCCCTGCAGCAGTTGCTGTCCCGCCTCGAGATCACCGGCGACGGGCCGCGCCTTGATCATGGCGTAACGTTCCCATTCGCGGCCATGCTGCTGGTAATACATTTCCATTGCGTCCATCGATACCGCCGGGGCGCCGACGCTGCCGAAGGGACGCAGCAGGGTATCGACCCGGAAAACGAAACCGTCGGCGGTGCGGGTCGACAGCAGCTTGCCGGTGTCCTGCGCCAGCCGCGCGAAGTACTCGGCATTGCTCACCGGGCGCGAACCGTCGGTGTCGCCGTTGCCGGTGAAGACGAAGATCAGGTCGATATCGGAAGAGAAATTCAGTTCGCGGCCGCCGAGCTTGCCCATGCCGAGCACGATCGGCCTGGCTTCCGCGCCATCCTCGTCACGCGGCACGCCGTGACGGGCCTGCAGCACACCGGCGGCAAAACGCAGGGCGGACTCGCAACTGGCATCCGCCAGATCGGACAAGGCCCTCAGGGTTTCGTCCAGCCCCGCCCAACCGGCGATATCACGAACCGCAATGCGCGCCATTTCGCGGTTGCGGAAGGCGCGCAGCTCGCGCATCACGGCGGCTTCGTCCGCCGCGCCGGCCAGCGTCGCGTCCAGGCGCTCCGCAACCGGCAGCACGGGAGCCTGTTCCAGTTCACCCCCGGCCAGCGCCGCCTTCGCCCAGTCCTGCTGGCGCGCAAAGATGCCGGCGACAAAGGGGCTGGCACGGAATACGCGCGGCAGGAGTGCGGCGATCCCGGCCGGGGAAACAGACTGCAATTCGGACAAGATATCCATGGACGGCCCAGTTTACCGGCGACCGATGCCCCTCGCCCCGATGGCGCGCCCGATGCGACAATAAGCGGGTGCGATCCACCAAGAGCGAAATCCTGATCCTGGGCGGCGGCGTCATCGGCCTGTCCTGTGCATTGCTGCTGCTGCGGGCCGGCCGCGGCGTCACCCTATTGGACAAGGGCGTGGTCGGCCACGGCAGCTCGCGCGGCAATTGCGGCACCATCACACCGAGCCACCTGCCGCTGCACGCGCCCGGCACGGTGGGCAAGGCGTTGAAATGGATGCTCAAGCGCGACGCGCCGTTCTACGTCAAGCCGACGCTCGACCCGGAATTGCTCGGCTGGATGCTGAATTTCGCCCGGCGCTGCAACGAAGATGATTTTCGCCGCACCGCGCACGTCAAAACCGAATTGCTGCTGCGTTCGCGCGAACGCCTGGGCGCGCTGATCCGCGACGAGCTGCTCGACTGCGAGTTCGTCGACAGCGGCACGCTCTACGTCTGGCGCACGGAACAGGCCCTGGCCAGGGCACACCGCGACTATGCAATGCTGCGCGAGGTGGGCGTACCGGTGGAGCTGCTCGACGGCGCCGCGCTGCGGGCAAAAGAACCCGCGTTGAAGGATGGCATGGCCGGCGGCCACTGGCATTCCGGCGATGCGCGCCTGCGCCCGGACCGTTACATGGCCGAACTGGCGCGCGCGGTGCGCGCGGCCGGCGGCACCATCCTCGAACAGACCACCATGCAGGGCTTCCATCGCAACGGTGATCGCCTGACAGGAGTCATCACGGCACAGGGCGAAATTAACGCGGATGAAGTGGTGCTCGCGCTCGGCGCCTGGTCGCCGCAGCTCGGCAAGCAATTGGGCCTGCACCTGCCGATCCAGCCGGGCAAGGGCTATTCGATCACCTATTCGCGGCCGCAACGCGGCACGCGGATCCCCCTGGTGCTGCAGGAGCGCAGCGTCTGCGTCACCGCCTGGGACAGCGGCTATCGCCTGGGCAGCACCATGGAATTCTCCGGCTACGACACGACGCTCAACCAGCGGCGCCTGGATGCGCTCAAGCGCGGCGCCGCCGAGTACCTGGAAGAGCCGGAAGGCCCCTCTGTGGAAGAGCAATGGTATGGCTGGCGGCCGATGACCTATGACGACCTGCCGATCATCGGGCGCGCCCCGGACGTCTCCAATCTGACCCTGGCCACCGGCCACGGCATGCTCGGCGTGAGTCTGTCGGCAATCACCGCGCAACTGGTGATGGAATCGCTGACCGGCCGGACGCCGAGCCTGGACCCGGCGCCTTACCGGCCTGAACGCTTCATGCGTTGAGACGCGCAGGCCTCATTTGACCCGCAGCAATTCGGCGTAGCGCGATTTGCGCCCGCACACCAGGCAGAGGTAGATGGTGAGCCGGCGCTCGAGCCACCAGGCACCGAGCAGCAGCAGGCAGAACACGGCGATGCCGACGCTGACCCCGAGCAGCCCCCTGGCGAGCAGGCCGGCACCGACGGCAAGCCATACCACCAGCTCGGGCGCGAAGCTGGCCAGAAAAGCACCGGCAACCGAGCCCCCTGCCACGCGCGTGTCCTGCAGCAGTTCCTGGTGCGGCGCGCGGCACTCGGGACAGCACTTGTTGCGCACCAGCAGGAACATGCTCGACGACCTCGTCTGCCGCGGCGTGACGCCTGCCCGGCCAATGTTGCGGAAAGCGGAAAAAGCAGCCCGGCCCTCGCCACGGTGAAGCCGCTGTCTCGGACAACTCCGATTCTGGTGCCTGGCCTGGGGGCAATCAAGGCGATCGGCGAAACGATGACCGCGGCGCAAGCCGCCGCCCCGGCAGAAAAGCCAGCCCGCCACCGGAGCGTTTCCACGCACACAAAAACAAGGCCCCGTCGCCGGGGCCTTGCGTCACAGCTTTACAGCTTTGGCGTTGCGGTGAAGCGGGACTTAGAAGTCGCCGCCCATGCCGCCCATGCCGCCACCGCCGCCCGGCATTGCCGGCTCGTCCTTCTTCGGCAGCTCGGCCACCATCGCTTCGGTGGTGAGCAGCAGGCCGGCCACGGAGGCCGAGTTCTGCAGGGCCAGGCGCGTCACCTTGGCCGGGTCGATGATGCCAAGTTCGAGCAGGTCGCCGTAGGTGCCGTTGGCGGCGTTGTAGCCGAACGCATCCTTGCCTTCCAGCACCTTGTTCAGCACCACGGAGGGCTCTTCACCAGCGTTCTTCACGATCTGGCGCAGCGGCTCCTGGATGGCGCGGTACAGGATGCGGATGCCGACCGTCTGGTCGTCATTGGCGCCCTTCAGCTTCTCGAGCACCTTGGAGGCGCGGACCAGGGCGACGCCGCCGCCCGGGACAATGCCTTCCTCGACGGCCGCACGGGTGGCGTGCAGGGCGTCTTCGACGCGGGCCTTCTTTTCCTTCATGGCCACTTCGGTGGCGGCACCGACCTTGATCACGGCCACGCCGCCGGCGAGCTTGGCGATCCGCTCGTCGAGCTTCTCGCGGTCGTAGTCGCTGGTGGCGTCGTCGCGCTGCTGGCGGATTTCCTTGACGCGGGCCTCGATTTCCTTGGTGGCGCCGGCGCCATCAATGATCGTGGTGTTTTCCTTGGTGATCTGCACCTTCTTGGCGGTGCCCAGATCGGCCACGGTGGCCTTTTCCAGGGACAGGCCGATTTCCTCGGCGATGACCTGGCCGCCGGTGAGGATGGCGATGTCCTTCAGCATTTCCTTGCGGCGGTCGCCGAAGCCCGGGGCCTTGACGGCCGCGACCTTGAGGATGCCGCGCAGGTTGTTGACCACCAGGGTGGCCAGCGCTTCGCCTTCGACGTCTTCGGAGATGATCAGCAGCGGACGGCCGGACTTGGCCACGCCTTCCAGCACCGGCAGCAGCTCGCGGATGTTGGAGATCTTCTTCTCGTTGATCAGGATCAGCGGGTTTTCCAGCTCGACCTGCTGGCTCTGCGCGTTGTTGATGAAGTACGGGCTGAGATAGCCGCGGTCGAACTGCATGCCTTCGACCACATCCAGCTCGTTTTCGAGGCCGGAGCCGTCTTCGACGGTGATGACGCCTTCCTTGCCGACCTTGTCCATGGCGTTGGCGATGATCTCGCCGATCGCCTCATCGCTGTTGGCCGACACGGTGCCGACCTGGGCGATGGCCTTGCGGTCCTTGCACGGCACGGAGATCTTCTTGATCTCGGCGGTGAGGACTTCCACGGCCTTGTCGATGCCGCGCTTGATGTCCATCGGGTCGACGCCAGCGGCGACCGACTTCAGGCCTTCGGCGAGGATCGCCTGGGCCAGCACGGTGGCGGTGGTGGTGCCGTCGCCGGCGGCGTCGGAAGTCTTGGAGGCGACTTCCTTCACCAGCTGCGCGCCCATGTTCTCGAACTTGTCCTTCAGCTCGATTTCCTTGGCCACGCTGACGCCGTCCTTGGTGACGGTCGGGGCGCCGTAGGACTTGTCGAGAATGACGTTGCGGCCCTTCGGGCCGAGGGTGACCTTGACTGCGTTCGCCAGGATGTTGACGCCGGCGGCCATGCGGCTGCGGGCGTCATCAGCGAACTTAACTTCTTTAGCTGCCATGTTCTATTCCTCAGGAATCTGTTGATCTTTTGATCTGGATCCCCGCCTTCGCGGGGATGATTTTCACTGCGTGAAAATCACTTGGTGAAGACGGCCATGATGTCGTCTTCGCGCAGGACCACCAGGTCCTCGCCTTCGACGCGGACTTCAGTGCCCGAGTACTTGCCGATCAGGACGTGATCGCCCTTCTTGATGTCGGGGGCCTGCAGCTTGCCGTCGTCGGTGATCTTGCCGGGGCCGACCGCGACCACTTCAGCCTTCAACGGCTTTTCGGCGGCCTGATCCGGGATGATGATTCCACCAGCGGTTTTCTTCTCTTCTTCCAGACGCTTCACGATCACGCGATCGTGCAAGGGACGTAGCTTCATACCAAAACTCCTCTAAGCAGTTGACTGCGCAGTATTTTTCACGGAACTTCCGCCACAGCCGGCCAACAGCTGTTAGCACTCTCCCATGAAGGCTGCTAATTCTTGAGGACGGGACGGGAAAGTTCAAGGGGCTGAGGCGGAAAGGGGAGCTTTTCTTTTTTTTCACCCATTGCGCCTTTGGTCACCGGCGACGGCCCTTGGGCTGCCCCTCCTGCTCGCTTCGGGCCGCCGGAGCCGGTGCAGGCGCGAGTATGGCAGCTCCCCCGCCGCGGAAACATTGCTGCTGCCGCTATAGAGAAAGCCGAGCATCTGCTCGAATGAGCGGTTCTCCAGCATCAGCTGGACGATGTGGTTGACCTTTCCAAGCTGGTTTGCCATCGGCTTCCTGCCTTGAACGACGAGCTTCTTCGCGGAAATTACTCCGGCATCAAGACAGAATGGTGAACGCGTGTAGCAGCGGGCCTGCCGCATACGCAAACGCCCGCTCCGATCATCCGGAGCGGGCGTTGCGGTAAAGCAGTGCCTCGACGAAATCCTAGAAAAAGACGTGCGCTTCCATGAATCCTTCGGTGGCGTTCTGCAAGTCGTTCTGCGGAATGCCGTCGAGCTTGCGCACGCCCAGGCGCGTCTGCAGGAACTGCATCGGCGTGTATTCCCACACGATGCTGAAGCGGTTCTGGTTGTTGTGGGCGATGTGCGTATCTGGATCGAGGTACTCGGCGGTGAGCTTCAGATTGTTGCCGCGCAGGAAAGCCCAGTCCGCCTCCAGCAGGCCGGCGTACTCGTCCAGCCGCGGCGCGACAGTGTGGTCGGCAATGTAGTCGACTTCCGCCAGCCAGGCCACCGGACCGGTGCGGAAGCCGCCGAACAGGCCGCTCATCTGCCGCTTGCCGACGCTGCCGTCGTTGTCGCTGTAGCTGACGCCGAGGCGCCATCCCGGCTTGATGTAGACCGCGCTGCCGGTGATCTGCTTGCCCTGGTTGTTCTCGGCGGCACCGGCGGTACCGTTGGTGATCGCAAGTTGCGCGTTCCAGGAACCATGTTGATAGCCGAACTCCGCGCCGTTGTCCGGCGTGGTGTAGTTGATGCCGGTGGCTTGGCGCACGAAGGCCTCGTCGTCCTGCAGGCGCAAGCCATACGGCAGGTACATCTGTCCGGCCTTGACGTAGACCTGGTGTTGGTCGAGCCAGAGCAGGCCATAGGCTTCGCGACTCTGCGTGCCGCCCGGGGCCAGGCGCTCGTCCACGTATAGCTGCAAGCGGTTCTGGATGACGTCGGCGGCGCCGTAGATGCGGAAGTCGTCGATGGCGAAGCTGTCGGCTTTCTTCTGGTGCGGCGTGTCGTTCCAGGTGAAGTCGTCGCGCAGGTTGCCGCCGATGCGCAGGAAGTCGGTGAGGTTACCGAGCCACAAGCCGCGGCCGCCGAGATCGACCTGCTGCTGCGGCATCTGCGTCTGCGAATAGACATCGCCGTAGGTGTTGCGCATGCCGCCGCCGGTGGGATTGACGTGACAGGCACCACAAGGCAGGCCTTCACGCAGGGCCAGGTAGGGCTCGGCATGCGCACGCACGCCCAGCAGCTGTGTCGCCAGCAGCAGGCACAGGGACCAGAACTTCAAGGCGCGCAGGTTCATTGTTCCCCCGGGGTGCCGGCGTCATTGGAAGACGAAGGTGGCGGCGGCGCGCCTTCACTGACCCACTGGCGGATCAGGTCGATGGTCGCCGTGCTCAGGCAGGGCTGGGTGACGGGGCAACCATCCGGCATCTGCGCGCCGACTGCCGCCGTGCCCATGATTTTCTGCACGAGGTAGCTGTTATCCGGATCGCCGGGCGCGATGCGCTTCAGCGTCGGCTGCTCCTGGCTGGGTACGCCGACGATCATCGCGTAGGCCGCGCCC
Source organism: Nevskia soli DSM 19509 (assembly GCF_000711955.1). Taxonomy (GTDB): domain Bacteria; phylum Pseudomonadota; class Gammaproteobacteria; order Nevskiales; family Nevskiaceae; genus Nevskia; species Nevskia soli. The sequence goes on along the minus strand of NZ_JONR01000007.1, from coordinate 224,969 downwards.
TGGGTGAGTTGCAAGCCTTGCGGCGCCGAGGCGCCGGCATGGCATTGGGCGCAAATCGGCGTGAACACTTGATCCTGGATGGTCTGGAACGACACCGTGGCGCCGCTGCTGCCCGAGCCGGAACCGGAGCTGGAACTGGAACTGCCGCCGCCTCCGGAACTCGAACCGGAGCCGATCGGCTGGCCGTTCTGGTCCAGGCCATCGCCGCTGCCGGCGCATGCGCTCAGCATCAGCGCGCCGGCCAGCCACAGTGAAGCCGCAACAAGCTGTCGCATCGTTGAATTCCCCCGCTGTTTAGTGACACCGCTGCCGCGGTGCGCGCCCCGCCATCCGGCGGGGCGCGCCGCGTCCTCAGTTGTTCAGCGCCCCGGCATTGACCCAGGAGATGAACATGTCGATCTGCGCTTGCGTCAGGCAGGGGTCCTGTGCGCTGCCGCAACCCAGCGGCATGCGCGAGCCGACCGCCGCCGTGCCCATGATCTTCTGGATCAGATAGCTGTTGGTTGGATCGCCCGGCTTGATCCGGAACAGTGCCGGTTGTTCCACGCTGGGCACATTGACGATCTGGCCGAAGCTGTTGCCCGCGGTCAGGTTCTGGCTTCCCGGCAGCGAGGTGCCGAAACCGCTGTGGCAGCCTGAGCAGATCGGCGTGAAGAAGTTCGTCTGCAGCTGCGTCAGAGTGGTCGCCGCCGGTGCGGCGGCATTGGTGACGGTCACGGTCTGCGGCGCGGCCGTGCCGGTATTGCCGTCGACGTCCGTGGCGGTGGCGTTCAGCGTCACCGAACCGTCCGCCACCTTGGTGGTATCCCATTGCACGCTGAACGGTGCGGTGGTGGCGGTGCCGATGGGGGTGCCGTTGGCCATGAACTGCACCTGCTTGATGCCGACGCTGTCGGTGGCCGTGGCGGTCAGGGTCACCGTCCCCTTGAGTGTGCCGCTGGGCGCGCTCAGCGTGACCGTGGGCTTGAAGCTCGGCGCGCCGGGGCCGGCGTCGATGCGGCCGTACACGCCGTCCGCTTCACCGTTGGTGCCGGCGGTGAAGAACAGGGTGTTGTGCGGCTGGTTCAGGCCGGTGGCATCATTGCCGAAGGCGATGCCCCACAGTCCGCTGAGCGCGATCGGCTTGTTGCTGCTGTCGGCCAGGGTGCCGATGAAGGTGCCGGCGGCAGGATCATAGACGTTGATCTTGCCGTCGCCGAAGTTGCCCACCAGCAGCTCGTTGCTGACCGCGCCGAAATCGGCCGGCGCCAGGGCCATGCCCCAGGGCGCATTGAGTGCGCCGCCTGTCGCGACCAGCGTCTTCACCAGCACGCCCGCCGTGGTGTACACATCGACGATGCCCAGTCCCGCGCCGTCGGCGTTGTCGTGGTTGTCCGGCGCCTGCTGCTTGGCGTAGCTCACGTACAGCTGCACCTGCCCCTTGACCGTCAGGGCGGCGATGCCGAACGGCGCGTAGCCGGCAGGCAGCGCGGGATCCTTGAAGGCGAAGTTGCTGCCGCCGGAAACCTTGGCGAAGGTGCGATCGAACACGTCGACCTTGTTGTTGTGGAAGTCGGTGGCGTAAAGGAAGTTGGCGCCGCCGTTCGCGGCTTCCGCCAGCCCCTTGTAGACCGCGCCGCCGGCGTCGCTGTAAACCGTCACCGCGTTGACCGGATCGACCGTCGGCGACCAGCCGGCGATGGTGCCGCCCTCGCCGTCGAAGATGAAGACCGAGCCGCCGGACTTGCCGGCCTCGCTCACCACGAAATCCGCGGCGGTGCCGTTGAAGACGATGCCGGTGGGATCGGCGTCGCCGTTGGCTCCGGCCGGAACCACGAAGGGCCCCTTCTGCACCATGCCGTCACCGTCATACAGCGTGGACGTCTGGCTGCCGTTGTTGGCGATCCATACCGGCGCCGAGGGCGCGAACACCAGGCCCCAGGGATTGACCAGGTTCTTGTCGAGCCGGGTCGCGGGCGTACCGGCGCCGGACTGCAGGCCGCTGATGTCCGCCACCAGGTTGGTCACGGTATAGGGAGCGGCGCTCGCGCTGCCGCTCGAGCTGCCGGAACTGCTGGAGCCGCCGCTGCCGGATGAGCTGCTCGAACCGCCGTATATGCCGCCGGAACTGCCCGACGATGAGCCCGAACCGTCGTTTCCGCCGCAGGCGGAGAGCAAGGCCATGCACAGTGCAAACGATAAACCTTTCAATGAAGCCCCACGAAATTCCATGTCGTCTCTCCTGTCCTGTAATGCAATCCATGACGCGCAAATGTCCGCTTGCCGCGTAGGCGCCGCGGCCGCAACCAGGGGTTGCTGCCGCGAATGCCCGCTTCAGGATTTGCCGTCTGTGGATGAGTACCGGTGCGCGAGACAAAGGTTGCGCACAACAGGAGGAATTTTCAGGGAGTGCCGGGACCGCGCCGCTTCGCGCCTGTCATACGGTTATATCGAGTACCCGATTGATCCGTCAGGCGGCGGCAGGCGCAGAACCTTCAGTGCGCGGTCGCTCCGCGCACATCGGCATTAGCGGACCGCACGGTACCGCAGCCGCCTTCGGGCCGCAGCAGCGCCGCTGCGGCGCAGACGTTGATGGCGGTGATCCCGCCGCTGTCCGCAACACTGGTGCGGCTCAGCAGGCTGTAGACGGACGAAGCGTCCAGATGCGGATTCATCGCCAGCAGCAGGGCCACCGCGCCGGTGACGTGCGCCGCCGCCAACGAGGAGCCGGAGACGAAGTCGTAGTGGCCGCCCGGCGTCAGGGTCAATACCTCGCGCCCCGGCGCATGCAGCACCGCGGTACTGGCGGAGCTGCGTTCGATGGCGTCGACGGCGATGACGCCGGACACGCCGACGGGAAAGCCGTCGACACGGCCGTCGGGCGGCACCGCGCCGATCACCACGATGCCGCGCTTCAGGGCGTAGCTCACCAGTTGCGCCAGCAGCGGATCGGCCGGTCCACCCAGGCTGAGATTGATGACCCGCGCGCCGGATTCGATGGCGACAGTCAGGGCTTGCGCCAGGGTGAAGGAGTTGCACTGCGCCCCGTCGGCGTGCGGCTGCACCTCCCAGCAGGCCTTCAGTGCAAAGATATGCACGCCGGGCGCGATGCCGACGATGCCCTCACGGTTGTTGGCCGCGGCGGCGATTATTCCCGCGACCTCGGTGCCATGACGGTCGGCGTCGAACTGGCGGCTGTCGTCGTCGACGAAATTGCGCTGCGTTTCCACCCGTCCCTGCAAGTCGGGATGCGCACTGTCCATGCCGGTATCGATCACCGCCACACGCACGCCGTCGCCGCGCGACCATTGCTGCGCGTCGGCGGCGTCGATCTGCGCAAAGCCGCGCTGCAAGCCGAAATACGGATCGTTGTAGGCGCTGCTCAGCGTGCCGAAGGTCTGCATCGGCTGCGCCAGGCCGACGCGCGGATCGCGCGACAGTCGCGACAGCACTTCCTCGCGCAAGGCGCCTGACGGCACCTCCAGCACGACGCAATGCACCCGCAGCGGCATGATCGGCCAGGCAGCGACCTCGCGCAGGCCGTAATCCTGTTCGATCGCGACCACCGCGGCGTGCGCCCTGTCGCCGGAGGTATACAAGGGGATGCTGTCGTAGCCGCGCAGGGAGGAGCCGGCATGCGCCGCCACCGAACCCGCCGGATTGGCAACGGTCAGCAGGATCAGGCTTGCCGGGTCGACGCGCATCCGCGCGGCGGCAGGGTCGGCGCTGCCGGGCACCGTGGCGCAGGCCGCCAGGCCAAGGCCCAGGGCGATGGCCAGCAGCGCGCAGGCCAGCCGCATCATGGCGGCTGCCGCGCCGCATCGATCGGCTCGGCGAAGCGCACCCCCGGATGCGCGCGCAGCTGCGCCAGCGCCGGCTGCGCACTCGCGACAGCCAGCGCCGGCTGCGGGGCCAGGGAGTAGACGCCGGCGTCGCTGGGGCCGGCGACGATCTGCAATTGCGCCCGCTCCAGCAGGGCCTGCAACTCACCCAGCGTCAGCGTCGGCTGCAGCACGGCGCGGATGGTGGCGCGCGATGCATTTTCCGCGGGCGCGCTGAGGGTCCGGTACAGCGGCGCGCCGGGCGGCGGCGAGTCCCGCGTCCACAGGGCGGCGCTGAGCGCGACCATGCCGACCGCCTCGATCAGCACCGCCAGCAGCAGGCCGCGGGCGAACGAACTCGAAGCCCTGCGGCGGACGACCGGAAGCGCCGGTTCCTCCTCGCCGTCGACGCGCTGCCACAGACGCTGCAGGGACGCGGCGGCGGCAACGCCGTCGGCCTTGGTGTCGGGACGCGGCTCGGCGCTCATCGCGGCGCGCAGCCGCGTCTGGAACTCGTGTTCTTCGCGGCAGTCGCTACAGTCCGCCAAGTGCTCTTCCACCATGCGCAGCTCTTCGCCCGATGCGCGCCCATTCACCACCCAGGGAATCAACTCCCAGACTCGGCGGTGAATGGAGAAAACATCATCCGACTGGTTCATGCCTTGGCTCTTCCCGTCATGCCGCCGAGCGCCGGCAGCAGATTGCGCAACTTGACCCGCGCGTGAAACATGCGCGCCTTCACCGTGCCCACCGAGCAATCCATGATCTCGCCGATTTCCTCGCAGGAATGCCCCATGTAGTACGCCAGTTCCAGGGTGGTGCGCTGCTCCAGCGGCAGATGACGCAAGCCCTTGCCGACCCAGTCGCGCAGTTCCTGCTGGGCATGCACCTCCGGCGCGCCGGTGTCCTCGTATTCCTCGACCAGCGGCTCGGTGGCCGCGCCACCGGCACGCCGCAGGGTCTTGAGGGTGCAGCGATAGGCGATGCCCATGATCCAGGTGGAAACCAGGGAATCGCCGCGGAACTCGCCGCTCTTCTGCCAGACCACCCAGAAGGTGTCGTTGACGGCTTCCTCGATCAGTTCCTGGCGTTGGGTCAGACGGGCCAGGAACCGCCCCAGGCGCCGGTAATAGTCGGCATACAGGGTCTCGAAGGCCTGCCGGTCGCCCTGCGCCACCAGGCGCAGCAGCGCCAGTTCACGATCGTTGTCAGCCGCTTTTGTCCCCGGCTGGGGTGGGGTCACCGCTTCGGCTCGCATGGCACCGGTTCCGCTCCTGAGCTGATTGAGTCTTCCTGGCGGTGAGTGCCCCCATCCGCCCCAAAGGTTGCGGTGGCGGCAGCCAACGCTCCGGAACCACTCAAAAATGCCACAACAGCGTCGCCATCGGCCGGTTCACCGCCATCTGGTCGTAAAACAGGCGCCGTGCCGTGCCGTCGGTGCCGACATAGGACAGATCCAGTTGCACCCGGCCGAAATCGTAGCCGACGCCGGCATTCCAGTAGACGTAGCCGGTATCCACCGCCCAGCGCAGGTCGTAGTACCCAACGCCGGCATTGAGGGAGAAGGCATGCGGCAGGGGCTGGTGCAGGGCCAGGTCATAGGACAGCGCGGCACGGCCGCTGACATTACCGTTGCGGGCCTCGACCGCGGTATCCGGCGAGAACGCGACGGTCACAAAGGCGCGATCGGAATAGGCCAGGGTGCCCGACACCTCATCGTAATTGTAGTGCCGCCCTGAATTGCTCCAGGGATATTGATGGCGCACCGCCTCGACACGCACGCTCCAGTCACCGGCGAAGGGCCGCTGGACGCCGAGGTACGGATCGAATTCCACGCTGGTCGAATCGAACGGGCTGCGCTTCACGCTGCTGGTCCACAGGCCGGCGAACCAGCCGGAGGCGGCGTAATAGTGCAGATCCGCCTGTGCGGCCGGCCGGTTGTCGCTTTGTGTTTGGCCGCGGTAGACGTAATCGCTGCTCAGGCCGAGCGAGGCGCCCCAACCCTGCGCCTGGGCGGCAGCCGGCGCGCCCAGCGCCAACGCGCCCAACGCCAGGCCGCAGGCGCTAACGCCGCTGGCTTTGGAAAATCGCATCCGTGGTTTGTCCCGCCTCGTCACAGACGGCAATTATCAGCATGTCGCGGCAGACTTTGGCAAAGTCGGGGGCCGATGGCCGCCGGGCCACAGCACCCGTGGCAGTAATCCCTCCCGGCCCCGGACAGCCCGGGCGGCGCAGGGCACAGGCACCAGCTAGAATCCGGCGGAAGTTTCCTGCCCGGAGTGTCCAGATGAAACCCTATGGTCGCAAAGTCGCCATCCTCGGCGGCGCGCGCATCCCCTTCGCCCGCCAGAACACCGCTTACGCCACACGCAGCAACCAGGACATGCTCACCGCCGCGCTGAAGGGCGTGGTGGACAAATTCCAGCTGCATGGCGAGCGCCTGGGCGAGGTGGCCGCCGGCGCCGTGCTGAAGCATTCGCGCGACTTCAACCTGACCCGGGAAAGCACGCTGTCCTGCGGCCTGGCCATGGAAACCCCGGCCTATGACCTGCAGCAGGCCTGCGGCACCAGCCTGGAAACGGCCATCACCGTCGGCAGCAAGATCGCCCTGGGGATGATCGAATCCGGCATCGCCGGCGGCGTCGATACCGCCTCCGACGCGCCGATCGGCGTCAGCGAGGGCCTGCGCAGGATCCTGTTGGAGGCCAACCGCGCCAAGACCACCGGCCAGCGCCTGGCCGCGCTGGCCAAATTCCGGCCCCGCGACCTGACGCCGCTGATTCCCGGCGTCAGCGAGCCGCGCACCAAGATGTCGATGGGCCAGCACACCGAGGTGATGGCCAAGGAATGGAAGATCCCGCGCGAGGCGCAGGACCAGCTGGCGCTGGAATCGCACCAGAAGGCCGCGCTGGCCTACGAAAACGGCTTCTTCGCCGACATGATCGTCCCCTACGCGGGGCTGGAGCGCGACAACAACCTGCGCGCCGATTCCACCCTGGAGAAGCTGGCCAAGCTCAAGCCCGCCTTCGACAAGGTCAACGGCACCCTTACCGCCGCCAACAGCACGCCGCTCACCGACGGCGCCTCCGCCGTGCTGCTGGCCTCGGAGGACTGGGCCAGGGCGCGCGGCCTCAAGACCCTGGCGTATCTGACCAGCTACGAGACGGCGGCGGTGGATTTTTTCGAGCGCAAGGAAGGCCTGCTGATGGCCCCATCCTATGCGGTACCGCGCATGCTGGAGCGCAACGGCCTGAAGCTGCAGGACTTCGATTTCTACGAGATCCATGAAGCCTTCGCCGCCCAGGTGCTGTGCACCCTCAAGGCCTGGGAAGACCCGAAATTCTGCAAGGAGCGGCTGGGCCTGGCCAAGCCGCTGGGCAGCATCGACCGCGCCAAGCTCAACATCCACGGCAGCAGCCTGGCACTGGGCCATCCCTTCGCCGCCACCGGCGGACGCATCCTCGCCACCCTGGCCAAGATCATCTCCGAGAACGGCGGCGGCCGCGGCCTGATCTCGATCTGCACCGCCGGCGGCATGGGCGTGACGGCGATCGTCGAGGGCTGAGCCCGGTGTATGCTTGAGGCCCGGCCCCCACAGGGCCGGGCAAAGCGCCGGCCGCCCCGGGGATAGCGCGGCCGGCGACTACGTTGACGGATGTAAACGGGTGCGTTTCACTTGGCACCGCAGCTCTGGTTTTTTTGGGGGGAGTGTGTTCGAGGTTCCTTGCCTGAGATGCACGGCCCCAGGGAAGGTGGTCTTGCCGGTTACCAATCGGTCCTGCAGCCTGCTGCCGCGCGGCCGTTCACGCGAACGGTACGGCAATGGCGGTTGAACGCACCCTGCTGGAAACCCGCCTCGCGGCCGGCGGCATGACGGCGCCGTCAGCCGACCCGGCAAACGAGGCCGGGCTGTCGCGGTACCTGCCGCATTGCGTGCTCGAACAGCTCGAGCCGCCGGGCGTGAAACAGCGCCATGCCAGCCTCGACCGCTTCGATGGCGTGGTGCTGTTCACCGACATCGCCGGATTCAGCCGCCTCACCGACCAGTTCTCCGCCCGTGGCCCGGAAGGCGTGGAGCAGTTGTCGAACATGCTCGACAACTACTTCGGGCGCATGAGTGAAATCGCCCTCGACCACGGTGGCGACGTGGTGGATTTCGTCGGCGATGCCATCGTCGTCATGTGGCCGGGTGCGAACGGCCTCGCCGACAGCGTCGCCGCCGCCGTGTACTGCGGCCTGGAATTGCAGAACGCCCTGAAGGACGTCATGGCCGCCACCGGCCTGCCGTTGCAGCAGCGGGTCTCGATCAGCGCCGGCGAGCTGGCCCAGTTCATCGTCGGCGGCGTCGACGGCAAGTGGCGCTGGCTGATCGCCGGAGAGCCGATGCGGCAGGCCGGTGCCTCCAATCACCAGGCGCAGCCCGGCGAGGTGCTGGTCTGCGCGCCGGCCTGGAAGCTGATCCGCGAACGCTGTCGTGGGCGCGAACTGGATGCGGGCCATGCGCTGGTGGATCAGATCTTACCGCCGACACGGCTGGCGCGACGCGCCGCGTCGGCCCATTCCGGCGCGGCGACCACGCACCTGGAGGAATTCGTGGCGCGGCCCTTGCTGGAGCGCTTCCGCGCGGGCCACTGGGACTGGCTCGGTGAATTCCGCAATGTCAGCGCGGTATTCGTCGGCTTTCCGGGGCTGGACGTCAGTTCTCCCGTCGCGCTGGACGACCTCCAATACGCCGTGGACTGCGCCCAGCGCGAGTTCGGTCGCTACGGCGGCAGTCTCGAAAACCTGTCGATGGACGACAAGGGCGTCAGCGCCCTGGCGGCCTTCGGCCTGCCCGCCGGCATGCACGAAGACGACAGCGTCCGCGCGGTGCGCGCCGCCATGTCGCTGGCGGCGCGGCTGAAGGCGCGCGACATCGACTGTTCCATCGGCATCACCCACGGACGCGTCTTCTACGGCGACAGCGGCGGCGCGAGCCGGCGGCATGTCGCGCTGGTCGGCGGCATGGTGAACCTGGCCGCCCGTCTGATGCAGGCGGCCGGCGGCGGCATCCTGTGCGACGAACCGACGCGGCGCAGCGCGGGGCCGGCGCTGGGCTTCTCCGCCGGCGTGCCGCTCCAGGTGAAAGGGCGGCCGCAGGCGGTAGCGGTCTATATCCCGGGGCTCTCCGGCGCGGCCGAACCCTTGCGGCAGGAAGTCCCGATCATCGGCCGCACCCTCGAAAGACAACGCATCGCGCTGGATCTGCAGGCCCTGCTGCACGGCAACGGCGGACTGCTGCTGCTGCGCGGCGAAGCGGGCATCGGCAAGTCGCGCCTGTTGCGCGACGCCGTGCAGCAGGCGCGGCAGCGCGCCATCCGGGGGCTGATCAGCCACGCTTCCTCGATCGAATCGGCGACCCCTTACTTCGCCTGGCGCCGCCTGTTGCAGCAGATGCTGCTCGGCGACGCGCCATTCGACAGCACGGCGGCACGCGCCGAACTCGAACGGCGGCTGCGCGGCGAGGAACTGCTGGGCAGCTGGGCGCCCCTGCTCAACGACATCCTGCCGCTGGAAATCCCGGACAACACCATCACCCGCCAGATGGAATCCGGCTCACGCGCCTCCAGCACCCGCGCGCTGCTGATCCACCTGTTGCGCCAGCTCGCCGCGGAGCGCGCGACGCTGCTGGCGGTGGACGATCTGCACTGGTGCGACGAGGCCTCCGCCGGCATCCTGGCGGCGGCGGTGGAGGCGGTGCCGCAATTGCTGTTGCTGGCCGGCACACGCCCGCTGGAGCCCTCGGCGGCGGAGACCACGGCGAAGCTGCTGCGCGCGGGGGAGACACAGACCCTGCTGCTCGACCAGCTGCCGCGTGAAGAACTGGACCTGCTGGCCTGCAACAAGCTGAGCGTGCGCGAACTGCCGCGGGAACTCGGCGACTTCGTCTATGCCCGCACCGGCGGCAATCCCTTCTACAGCGAGGAGCTGCTGCTGGCACTGCACAGCGCGGCGCTGATCGAAACCAGCGACGGCGAATGCAGGGTCGGCGCCGAATTCCTCAGCACCGGCCTCGCCACCATGCCGACCACCCTGCACGGGGTGATCATCAGCCGCGTCGACCGGCTGGCGCCGGCCGAGCAGCTGACGCTGAAGCTGATCAGCGTGATCGGACGCGAGTTCTCGCTGGCGATGCTGCGCCAGCTGCATCCGGTGGCGGAAGATGCCGCGGGACTCGAAGCGATCTTCAGCGCCCTGCAGGCCGCCGACATCATCAAGCCGGCGGCATCCGGAACCGGCGGCGAGTACGCGGTGAAGCACGCCATCCTGCGCGAGGTGATCTACGACCTGCTGCCCTATGCGCAGCGCCGCCAATTCCATCGCGACATCGCGCTGTGGATCGAGAGAGGCCACGCACGCCACCTGGAGCCCTACTACGCCGAACTCGCCCTGCATTGGGAAAAAGCCGGCGAAGTCAGTCAGGCCATCGATTACCTGGAGAAGGCCGGCGCCCTGGCGTTCGACCGCTTCGCCAACCGGCCGGCGATCCAGCACATCCGCAAGGCTTATGCGCTGGCCCAGCGCCACGGCATCACGCTGGAGCGGGAGCGCATCGCCATCTGCGAGGGCATCCTCGGCGACAGCCACCAGGAACTGTTCGAATACGACAAGGCGGCGGTGCACTTCAAGCGTTGCCTGGGCCATCTCGACCTGCCGATGCCCGAAAGCCGGGTGGGCCTGGCGGCCGGCCTGCTGAAGGAGCTGCTGTTGCAGCTGCGCCTGCGCCTGCTCCCGCGGCGCGCTTCCGCGGCGCCGATCCCGGCTCCGGATGCGGGGGTGGGGTCCAGGATCCGGCGCGCCGCGCACATCTATCAGCGCCTGGCCGAGTCCTCGTTCTTCGACAACCGCCCGCTGGATCTGCTCTACCAGATCATCGCTTCGGTCAACCTGGCCGAACGCTCCGGTGCGACGCGCGAGATCGTCGACGGCTTCGGCGCCATCGCGGTGGTCGCCGTGGCGGCCGGGCTGCGCCGTGCCTCGCACTATTACAATCGCCGCTCGATGGAGATCACCCGCGGCGCCGGCAACCCGGTGGACGCCGCCTACGGCTACCTGGTCGACATGGTCTACTGGGCCACACTCGGCGTCTGGGACCGGCAGGCGCTGTCCCGTGCCCCGTCGGAACAGATCTATCGCCAGCTGGGGGGCGCGGTGCGCTGGCAGCAGACGCAGTCCGTCACCTATACCGCGCTGATCCTGCAGGGGCGTTACGACGAAGCCGAAACGGTGCTGCAAGGCGCCAAGGCGGCGATGAACCCGGATGTGCCCTCGCAGATCCTGTCGTTCTGGCACTGCTCGATGCTGGACCTGGCCCTGGTCCGCGCGCAGCCGCTGGAACCGTTGATCGCGGGACTGGAAGCGACACAGGGCAGCGACCTGCACCGCGCCGACCGCATGCGCTCGCTTGGGCTCATCGCCAAGGCGCAGTGGCGCCTCGGCCGGCGCGCCGAAGCAGCGGCTGCCGCGGATGCCGCCCTCGATCTGGTGCGGCAAAGCCTGCCTACGCCCTACCACGTTTGCGATGGCATCGCCGCGCTGGCGGAGGTCTACATGGACCAGTGGGAAAGCGGCGGCCCCGATCCGCAAGCACAGAAAAAATCGCGGGAAGTGTGCAAGGCCATGCTCAATTTCGCGCGCCGTGTGCCCTCCGGCTTTCCCGCCGCGGCAGTACAGTACGCGCGCTACCACCAGTTGAGCGGACGTCATCGCTCCGCGATCGCCTGGTGGCGGCGCGCAGCGACTGCCGCGGAGCAAATGAATACCGCACTCGAACAGGGCCTTGCGCTGCGCCAGTTGGGCATCGCCCTGCCGGAAGCAGAAGGCGGCGGGATGCCGTCACTGCGGCAGGCCCAGGCGATTTTCCAGCGCATCGGCGCGGTGCATGACGCGAACATCTGCGCGGAGCTGCTGGCTCTGCATGGAAAATCCGCACTGCCGCCGACGGTTTGTTAACTGGATCACGGGTCAAGCCGGCGATTCGGATTAGGCTCTGATTCCAAGGGCCGGGTTGCGCCAAGCTGCGCCCTGCCCATCACAAACCAACGCGCCGAAGGTCCGGGGAGAGTTCAACCATGATGCGCCTGCTACCGTGGCCGGGGAGCCGCAAGAAGTCGGCCCAGCTGCCCCTGTACATCTCGGACCGCGGACATGGCGAAGCCTCGTTCGCCGCGCCGCTGCGCATCACCAATGTAACCGCCTATGGTTTCGCGCTGAAAGCACGCCGGCACAAGCTGCAGGCCTTCATCGACCAGCAGCTCAATGCCGCGAGCGATGGGGAACTGCGCTACAGCGCGGTGGAAGTGCCCTGCGACCGCGATGCCAGCTTCATGTTCCACTGCTACAACGATGCCCGGCATTGCACGCCGGAACCCGAGATCATCGGCCACATGCCGGATCGCGAGGCGGCCTTCCTGATTCCGGTGTGGCAGCACCGCCGGGGTTCGCTGCTGCCGCAGCTGCGGGTCTGGATTCCCTACCTGTTCATCGACGTCAGCGAGGGCCTGGTGACCGGACGCGAGGTCTGGGGCTACCGCAAGTCGTTCGCCAAGATCGAGTTGCCCACCGGACCGGCCAATGCCAGCTATCTGAGCTGCGAACCAATCCTGTTCAAGAAATTCGCGCCAGACACCGCAGGCCAGTGGGGCAAGATTATCCAGGTGCGCGGCACCTCCCGTAACGGCCAGGTACAGCCGGTGTGGACGGAGTACCAGCACATGGCGCGCGAGCTGATCGAGCGCATCGGGCTCGACTCAGGCCTCGCCAAAGTGGCCGATGAACTGTTCAACCTCTACCTCAGCAAACATCCGCTGCCGGTGATCAATCTCAAGCAATTCCGCGACGCGGTGGACAGCAGCCGCGCCTGCTACCAGGCCCTGGTCAGCAGCCCCTGCGAAATCATCGACTGGAAAGGCGGCCACTTTCTCGACGGCGACTACGAAATCGAAATCGCCACCTGCGACAGCCACCAGATCGTCAATGACCTGGGCCTTGCCGACCAAGTCGGCCCCGACAGCACCCTGATCAAGCCGCTCTATGGCTTCTGGTGCGACATGGGCTTCAGAACGCTGGCGGGCAGCATCGAGTGGCAGGCAACCTGAAACTTGAGATCATTCCGCAAACCTGGACCAAGGGCGCGTAACTAGAGCATTTTTCGTTTAGTTGCATATAAATTGTACCTGGCGGCACGGCCTCTCCCAGAGGGAGAGGCGATGAGCCGCCTTCAGGCGGCTCATGATGTGTACGCAGTTGAATCGAAAATGCTCTAGCGAAAAACCTTCTGCGTGATGGCGCGCGCCGCCAGCATGCCCGACTCGAACGCCGCTTCGGCACAGCCGCCATTGAGCGAGGTACGGGTCCAGTCGCCGGCCAGGAACAGGTTGTCGAAACCACTGCCGCCCGGAGCCAGCCGATAACGCAGCGTGCCCGGCAGGCTCTGCACATAGAGCTCCGACCAGGCCACGTTGGCGCGCCAGTAGACCCCGGCGACCTGCTGCCAGTCCAGGGCCCCGCCCGCATCGCAGGCGTTCGGCCACAGGGCGCCGGCATGGGCGGCAAACCAGGTCCGGCCGATCTGCTCGACCACCCGGTTCTGCGACGGGATATACGCCGGATCCGAGGTGCCGGCCGCGGGCTGGACCTGTGCCGGCTTGAAGGTGCCGCAGAGATATTCGCAGGACCGGGGTGCGGCGCCTTGCGGCCATTGTTCGGTGTCCAGTACCTGCGACATCTCGCCCCAGGAACGCAGGGGATCGGCAAAGGTGGTGGACACGGTCACGCCGTGCGGCCAGCCCAGCCGTTCCAGGTCCGGCTTCAGCCACAGCTGCGCCGACAGCGTCGCCACCGAAGCGCTATTGCCCAGCATGTCCGCCCAGCCCTTGCTGGCCCGGCTCAGTTGCGTGGTGATCGGCGCAGCCGCGGCCGGCGGGATGCCGAACACCACGGCATCGAAGTCGCGGCCCAGCTCGAGCCGGCGCGGGTCCGCCGGCTGCAGGGTCCAGGGATCCTCGAAATCGACGTGCCGGCGCTTCAGCGCCGCGCCGTCCACGAGCTGCTCCCACAGGGGCTCGGCGGGCCAGCAATCCCAGCTGTTGCCGCCGTCGGCATCGGCGATGCGCAGCAGTGGGCGATAGGCATCGTCCTTCAGCCGCGCCTGGCGCTGCAGATCGATGCCGGTGATGCAACGGCTCTCCGCGGCGACGTGCACTTCCTCGACACGATGGAAGAACTCGAAACGCACGCCACGCTGTTTCAAGGTCTGATACAAGGGCGTGAAGATCACATCGCCCATGCCCGCGCGCATCTTCCACAGCGGCGCGCCCCGGTAGGTGAAAGCCATGCGCAGGATCAGGCGCAGCAGCGCGCCGGCGGCGGCCTTGCCGTGTTCCGGGCTGGATGAATCGCCGTCCTGGTAAGCGAAGGCGAGGTCGTACAGGCACATGACCAGGGGATCGCGCGCCGCCTCGTCCCAGGCGCCGTGGCTGCGCAACCAGTCCTTGAAATCCAGGTGATCGATCCGCGCGAATCCGTCCAGGCCATGCGGCAGCACGTCTTCCAGCAGGCCGCGCAGAGCGGCCATGGAGAGATTGAGCAGTACCAGATCGTGGTGCCAGTCGCTGCTGAACAAGCCCTTCCCGAAAGGGCCCACGCCCTGCGGTGAAGCACCCACCCGATGCAGCCAGTCGTGGCATTCGCGCAGATCGGCATGCAGGCTGCGCCAATGCTCCTCGACGTATTCCAAAGGTGCGCGCACGGCATGCCGGGTGAAGCAGACCAACAGGAAATCCGCCTCGGCGCCCGACGCCGTCTCCGTTTCGCACACGCGTGCCAAGACGCTCCGCAACAGCGAGCCCGATGGCGGAGCCGGATCGTGTTGCGGCCTGCCGGCGGCCGCCGGCATCCCCTCGCCCACCAGCCAGCTCAGCAGCTGGTGCGCCTGATGCGTCAGCCACAGCGGATCCGATTCCATTTGCGTCAATCCATCGCCGGGCAATCCCGGGCGGCTGGGGAAATCCAGATTCCAGGCGCTGAGACGCGTTTCGCCCGCATTGCCGCCGTGCTGCCGCCACAGGGTGACGCGGTACTGCTCCTCGAACGCGTCGCGCCAGCCCTTGAAGACCGCCTTCGGCGGCTTCTCCATGGAGTCGTAGCAATCGCGGATCACGCGGAAGGTGGTTTCGTAGAACCCCATCATCAGGTGCAGGCCGTGCTCATGGATGCAGTTGTGCCCGGCCTGGTCGCGACCGCTGGCACCCTTGCCGCCGAGCCGCCAGCCGGGCGCATACACGGTGACCTGGTAACGCCGGCGCAATTCCTCCGTATGGCTCAGCCAGTAGGCGGCCGAGAGTGCCCCGCAGCCGCTGCCGAGCACCGCCACCTTGAGCGGCGGCGCAGCTTCCGCAGGCACTCCCTGCAGGAAATGCTCGCCGTGAATCCGCTGCGGATAACCGCACAGGGCGCGGCTGGCGGTCATACCCGACATGACCGTGGCCTCGACACAGCCCGCATTGATCGCGGTGTGCGTCCAGTCGCCGGCCAGGAACAGGTTGTCGAAGCCGCTGCGATCGGCGCGCAGCCGCAGCTTGTTGGCGCCCCTGGGCGACAGCACGTAGCGCTCGCTGGGATCGATGTTGGCGCGCAGGTACTGTCCGTCGAGACGGGCCGGCCCCTGCGCGCCGCCGGCATGGTGCAGCAGATTCCAGTCCAGCCCTTCGCCATCGGCTTGCGCGGCGCCCGGCCACAGCGTCCGGGTATAGGCACCGAACCAGCGCAAGGCCTCGGTGCGCACCTGCGCCAGCGCCACCTCCGGCACCGATGCATCGTCGCGAGCGCGATGCCGCGCCAGGTCGCCGGGCAAGGGACCACAGAAATATTGCACGCAGCGGGGCGGTGATTCGCCCCAGCGCTCCTGCGCGAGGCCATGGCTCATGTCGGCCCACACATCGAGCAGTTCGGGCGCCGCCACCATGACCGGCCGGGTATCGTCCGGATAGCCCGGGTTGTTCCAGCCCAGTTCCTGCTGGTCCTTGGTGAACCAGAGTTGGGCCGACTGCGTCTGCATGGTCGGCAACTGCTCCAGCATGTTCCTCCAGTCCGCGTTGGCTGCGGCCAATTCCCCGCAGATCGGCATCAGCGCGCCCAGCGAGATGCCCAGGACCACGGCATCGTCCGGCTCCAGCTCCAGGGTCCAGTCCTCGACGTCCTGCCACTGCGACCAATGCGATTCCAGGTTGACCCCTTGCAGCGCCTTGCCCTCCACCAACTGTTCCAGCAGGGGCGCGTGCGGCCAGCACGGGTAGGACAGCTCCTCGCTGCGCAGCAGCGGATCGTAGGTCCCGCATTCCGGCTTGACGGTGGCCTGGCGGCCGAAATGGATACGCGCGACGCGATTGTGCTGCGGATCCAGCTCCAGCTTGCGCACCCGCTGGAAGAATTCGAACTTCACTCCACGGCGGGTCAGCACTTCGTAGAGGGGCGCGACGACGATGTCGCCCATGCCGGCGTTCATGAGGTAGAACACCCTGCCGCGCCACAGCAGGGCGATGCGCAACGCGCAGCCCAGCGCGGCGCCGGCGGCGAAGTCCGGCCGCGCCATCTCGCCGTCGCGATAAGCGAAACAGCAGTCGTACAGTGCGCGCAGCAGCACCGAATGGGTCGTTTCCCCGGCAGCGCCATGCAGGCGCAACCATTCCCGCAGGTCGAGATGGTCGATCGAGCCGAGGCCGTGACGGAACAGATCGTCCTGCAACATGCCGATGACCACCGTGAGCCCGAGATCGACCATCAGCCGGACCCGGCGCAGTTGCGCTATCGCCTTGGCGGCAAGCTTCAGGCACTCGTGCAACGTGAAGCGCAGCGCCTTCAACTCTCCGATGATGATCTCGACCGCCAGCCGCTCCACGGTGCCTGCCCGGTCATGCGCCTGGATCCGTTCCTGCAGGAGCCTGAGCGGCGCGGCGACCGGCCCCTGCGTATGCTCGGCCAGTTCCGGATCTTCCAGCCAGTCGATCATGCGCTCCAGCAGGCGCCGCGGAATATCCCAATGGCTGGCCGCGTGAAGATGGTCCGCAGCCGGGCCGCCGCCATCGGGCGCCTGCAAGCCTTCGTCCGTTCCGGGCCGCCCGGGAATCAGCGGATGGCGGAACGGCACGGTCCAACGGGTCCACTGCGACTGGGCCTCCGTGCCGCATTGCTCGAGCATCGAGACCAGGGTCTGCCCGCTGAAAGCCTCATCGAGGCTGGACAAGGCCGAGCCCGGCGGCCGATCCAGTTCGCGATAGCACTCGCGCATCATGCGAAAGGCGTTTTCGTAAAAACCGAACCAGACGTGCAGGCCATGCTCCTCGATGCGCAGGCCATGCTCCGGGTTGCGGCTGCTGGCGCACTTGCCGCCCAGCCGCCAGCCCATCTGGTACAGCGTGATGTCGTAACGCTCGCGCCAGTCCGGAGCGCTGCTGAGGTGATAAGCGGTGGTGAGCGCGCCGATACCGCCGCCCAGAATCACAATCCGCTTGCGTCGCGTCACTTTGTCCCCTTGCCCGTTGCACGGGTGCGGAGCCAATCCCTGGCGGTTGTTGTTCTGCTTGACCAGGACCGGATGTTACCGGCAGCGTCGCCGACGATGGAGGCGCCGGACCGTAACGGCGCGGCGCCTGGTAGACCTTACCCCGGATGCGGGCCGGGGAAAGTGACCCCGATCACAAGCCGGACACGATATCCGGGGAGCGGTAGCGGGGATGGCGCGGGGCGCCCCGTCCACCCGGCTCGCTTGGGTAACCACCGGGGGGACCGGCCCGGCTATGCGGCCAAGCCCCGCGCCGGGCATACTTCTGGCATCAGGCAGGCCTCGCACCTGCAATAACCACAGAATTCCGAGGGAGAACGCATGAGTCTGTTCCGCACCAAACCGATCGACGTCAATGCCGATACGGGCCTGAAACGCGCCCTGGGCGCTTTCGACCTGACCATGCTGGGCATCGGCTGCATCATCGGCACGGGCATTTTCGTCCTCACCGGCGTGGTCGCGGCCCAGCACTCGGGCCCGGCGATCGTGCTGTCCTTCATCCTCTCCGGCACCGCCTGCGCCTTCGCCGCCCTGTCCTATGCCGAATTGGCGGGCGCCATCGGCGGCGCCGGCAGCGCTTACGGCTACGCCTATTCCGGCATCGGCGAGTTGATCGCCTGGATCATCGGCTGGGACCTGATCCTGGAATACGCCATCGCCACCTCCACCGTGGCCATCGGCTGGTCCGGCTACTTCGGCAAGATCCTGGAACTGCTCGGCCTGCACCTGCCGCATGCCCTGACCAATGCCCCGCTCGATGGCGGCATCGCCAACGTGCCGGCGATGGTCATCGTGCTGCTGCTGTCGGTGCTGCTGTCGATCGGCGTCAGCGAATCGGCGCGTTTCAACACCATCATGGTGTTCGTCAAGCTGGCCGCCGTGGCCATCTTCATTGTCGTCGCCGGGCCCCACGTCAACCCGGCCAACTGGCATCCCTTCATTCCGCCGGCCACCACCGATGCCGGCGGCCAATCGCATTTCGGCTACGGCGGCATCCTCACCGGCGCCTCGCTGATCTTCTTCGCCTACATCGGCTTCGACGCCGTTTCCACCGCGGCGGAGGAAACCATCAACCCGCAACGCAACCTGCCGATCGGCATCATAGCGTCGCTGGTGATCTGCACCATCCTCTACATCGTCGTCTCCGGCATCCTCACCGGCGTGGTCCACTACGACCAGATCGATATCAAGGCGCCCATCGCCGACGCGCTCAAGCAACTCGGCATCGGCTGGGCCGAAGCCCTGATCTCGATCGGCGCCCTGGCCGGCATCACCACCGTCATGCTGGTTCTGTACTTCGGCCTGACCCGGGTGATCCTGGCCATGTCGCGCGATGGCCTGCTACCTACCCTGATGGCCAGGATCAATCCGAAAACGCAGACGCCGGTGCGCCTGATCCTCGGCTCCGGCGTGGTCATCGCCCTGATCGCCGGCCTGTCGCCGATCGGCAAGGTGGCGGAGCTGGTCAACCTGGGCACGCTGGCCGCCTTCTTCCTGGTCTGCGCCAGCGTCATCGTGCTGCGCAAGACCCGTCCCGAACTGAAACGCCCCTTCCGCACACCTTGGGTACCGCTGGTGCCGCTGCTGGGCATGGGCTTCTGCGGCTTCCTCATGGCGGGATTGCCGACCATCACCTGGATCGGTTTCGCCATCTGGTCGGCGTTCGGACTGGCGATCTTCTTCCTCTATTCGCGCAGTCATAGCGAACTCGCCCAAAAAAGCTGAACGGAGCCGCCATGAACGGCTTCTGGACCGCGGTTGACGCGATCAACAACACCCTGCTGTCGGTGCCGATGCTGCTGGCCCTGCTGGCCATCGGCCTGCTGTTCACCCTGTGGAGCGGCTTCTGCCAGTACCGCTCGCTGACCCACGGCATCGCCCTGGTGGCCGGCAAGGGCATCGACACCGGCCACGGCAGCGGCGCCCTGACCCACTTCCAGGCGCTGACCGCCGCCATGTCCGGCACGGTCGGCCTGGGCGCCATCGCCGGCATGGCCATCGCGGTGGATTTCGGCGGCCCGGGTGCGATGTTCTGGATGTGGCTGGTAGGCCTGCTCGGCATGGCGCTGAAGACCACCGAGGTGACGCTGTCGCTGCTCTACCGCGACACCTCGGAACCCGAAAACCCGCACGGCGGCGCCATGTACGTGGCGCGCAACGCGCTCGGCAGGATGCTTCCCGGCATGCAGGGCTTCGGCAAGTTCGTCGGCGGGTTCTTCTGCCTGGCGCTGCTGCTGTTCGCCGTGACCGGCGGCAACATGTTCCAGACCTGGAGCGCCGCCGACGTCACCCGCGAATACTTCGGCGTGCCGACCTGGATCACCGGCGTGATCCTCGCCACGCTGGCCGGCGTGGTCATCCTCGGCGGCATCAAGCGCATCGGCAATGTCACCGGCATCCTGGTGCCGCTGAAATGCGGCATCTATGTGCTGTGCGGGCTCTACGTGATCCTGCTGCATGCGTCGGAGCTGCCGGACCTGGTACGGCTGATCTTCGTCTCGGCCTTCTCCAAGTCGCAGGCGGTGGGCGCCTTCACCGGCGGCGTCATGGGCAACGCCTTCCTCTGGGGCATGAAGCGCGCGCTGTTTTCCAGCGAGGCGGGCCTGGGCACCGCGCCGATCGCCCATGCCGCGGTGAAGACGCCGGAGCCGGTGACCGAAGGCGTGGTAGCCGGGCTGGAGCCTTTCATCGACACCATGTTCGTCTGCACCGTCACCGGCCTGGTCATCCTGTGCAGCGGCATCTGGAACCGCGCGCCGGCCGCGCGCTGGGACACGCCACCGGCTTTCATCGAAGTGATGCCCGGGCAGTGGCAGCCGCAGCTCACAACCCCGCCCAGCGAAAACGGCAAGGTCGAGTGGAAGGAGAACGCGCCGGTCTTCGTCATCGCCGACAACGGCGACCATCGCGTACGCGTCTATGGCGCCGTGCACCTGGACCAGGGTATCGCCGCCATCACCTGGCAAAGCATCTCCGCCGCCACGGCACCGCAGGTCGCCGAACCGGGCCTGTTCGCCGACTACCGCGGCGCCACCCTGGTGGCCAAGTCCTTCGACACGGTGCATGACGGCTTCGGCCGCTGGCTGATCACCATCGTGGTCTGGGTGTTCGCGCTCTCCACCGTGATCAGCTACGGCTACTACGGCGAACAGGGCGTGATCTACCTGTTCGGCGCCGGAGCGGTCACCATCTACCGCTGGCTGTGGTGCTTCGCCGCCGCGGCCGCCTGCTTCGGCTTCATCCGCACCTCGGTGGAGCTGGATGCGATCAGCACCGTCGGCATGGGCTTCATGTACCTGGTGAACCTGCCGTTGATGCTGCTGCTCGGCTCGCGGGCGATGAGCGCTTACAAGGATTACTTCCGCAGGTTGAAGCTCGGGCAGATCCGTAGGGCTGTATGACATCCTGTCAAGAACGCGGCCATCCATGGCCGCGACTGTTGAAACAAACAAATGACTGATCAGGTTCTAGAGCATCGAACTGACCCCGCCACCGGCGTATTGCTGATCAACCTCGGCACGCCGGATGCGCCGACGCCCGCCGCGATCCGCCGCTACCTGGCGCAGTTCCTGTCCGACCACCGGGTGGTGGAGCTGACGCCGCTGCTGTGGCTGCCGCTGCTCTACGGCTTCATCCTGCCGTTCCGTCCGGGCCGCCTGGTGCACGCCTACGAGAAGATCTGGACCGAGGAGGGCTCGCCCCTGCTGGCGATCTCGAAACGGCTGGCAAGCGGGCTGGAGCGGCGTCTGGGGGAAACGCTGGGCCGGGACGTGCCGGTAGCCCTGGGCATGACCTACGGCACACCGTCCATCGCCACCGCCCTGGCGGAGCTGGAAGCGCGGCGGGTGCGGCGCATCGCCGTGCTGCCGCTCTATCCGCAATATTCCTGCTCCACCAACGCGGCCGCGCTCGACGCGCTGTTCGCCGAACTGAACACGCGCCGCTGGGTGCCCGAGCTGCGCACCGTCAACAGCTACCACGACGAGCCCGCCTATATCGCCGCCCTGGCGCAAAGCGTCCGCGCCCACTGGCAGGCGCGGGGCCGCGGTGACTACCTGCTGCTGTCCTTCCATGGCCTGCCGCAGCGCACGGTGCTGGCCGGCGATCCGTACTACTGCCAGTGCCAGAAGACCGGCCGCCTGCTGGCCGGGGCCCTGGAGCTTCGCGAAGGCGAATTCAGCGTGGCCTTCCAGAGCCGCTTCGGCAAGCTGCCCTGGGTGCAGCCCTACGCCGAGCCGACCATCGCCGCGCTGCCGGCACGCGGCATACGCCAGCTCGACGTACTCTGCCCCGGCTTCGCCGCCGACTGCCTGGAGACGCTGGAGGAAATCCAGCTGCGCTATGCCGAGACCTTCACCGCCGCCGGCGGGACGGCCCTGCGCTACATCCCCGCCCTGAACGACAGTCCCGCGCACCTCGACGTGCTGGGCGGCATCGTCCTGCGGCAACTGCAGGGCTGGCTTCCCGCCGCCGCCGACGCGGCGGACCTCGCCGCGCGCCAGCAGCGCGCCGCCGCACTGCGACCGGGCTTTTCCGGAAACTCGCCCGCCGGCTGATCCATCTCCGGAAGCCGCGGCGATACCGGCCTCCCGCTCCCCACCCGGCCAATAAAAAACCCCCGTCGCATCGCGACGGGGGTCTGGTCCCGCAAACCTCTTGAGCCCTTACTCGCCCTTGGTGCTGATCTCGGCGCGACGGTTCAGGGCACGGCCTTCGGCGGTCGTGTTCGGAGCCACCGGCTGGCTTTCGCCGTAGGCGTAGGTGCGGATGCGGCCCGCGTCGACGCCCTTGCGTACCAGGTAGTCCTTGACCGCGGTGGCGCGGCGCTCGGACAGGGCCTGGTTGTAGGCGTCGGTGCCGATCCAGTCGGTGTGGCCGGAGACGTCCACCTTCAAGCTCGGGTAGGTGCTGCTGAGCTTGTTGATGGTGGTGACGTCGCTGTCCAGGCTGGCCTGTGCGTACTCGGTCAGGTTGTACTTGTCGAAGGCGAAGTGCACGTCCTCGAAGCGATGGTTGGCGGCCAACGTGTCGGTCGGGGTCGAAACGACCGGGGGCGGCGGCGGCAGGGTTTCGGGAGCCACCGCGGTGGTGCCGCCGAAGGACAGCGGAATCAGCAGACCGAGGCTGACCACCGGCTCGCCGAAGCGGTTGACGTTCTTGCCGGGGAACTTGGAGCTGTCGGTATCGACCCAGCGGTAGCGGACGTCGCCGCGCACGCCGAAGTCGGTGTTGAAGACCTTGAAGTAATGGATGGCGCCCACGCCGGCGTCGGCCATGAAGGCGCCGTCGCTGCCGGAGTTGTCCAGCTTTTCCTTGGAGTAGCCCAGGCCCAGGCCGAAGTACGGGGAGAACGCCGCACTGCGCGAGAAGTAGAACTGGTTGTCGACCTTGGCCAGATACTGCTTCCACGGGTTGCTGCCGGCATCGTCATTCGCATTGAAGTGCGAATACGCGCCGTCCAGTTCCACGGTGTAGAAGCGGTTGATCGGAATGCCGCCGCCGAGCATGCCGCCGATGCCCCCATCGGAGTGCCGGCTGTTGTCGGCAAAGGTGTACATCAGGCTTTCGCTGATGAACGGACGCATCGTCACGTCGTCGGCATGAGCCGGCAGGACGGTCGCCAGGGCCAACCCGGTACCGATGAGCCCCGAACGCATGAGCTTATTCATTGTGCTTATCCCTATCCTGTGGAATATCCCCGAGCAGCCACGCCCGTGCCATCTTAGTATACGCAAGGATCATGACATTTTGGAATTGCGCAGAATGTGCGGCAGTACACACATCCCCGAATTTTAGCGTGCAGGGAGCAGTAAGTGCATCAATTTTTACTCGAATACGGCCTGTTTCTTGCCCGGACCGTGACCTGGGTCGCAGCAATCATCGTCATCGGCATTGCCGCGGCCAACCTGGTCCGTGCCGCCCGGCAGGAAGGCGGCGAACGGCTGGAGGTCAAGAACCTGAACCAACGCCTGCGGCGCCTGGCCGACATCCTCAACCAGGAGCTGCTTGGTGCCGACCAGCTGAAGCGGGAACACAAGCGGCTCAAACGGGAGGACAAGGCCCGCGAGCATGCACTCGAGAAAGGTGGCCCGACCCGGCCGCGCCTGTTCGTGCTGGACTTCCACGGCGACCTGGAAGCCAGCCGGGTCAACGCCCTGCGCGAGGAAATCAGCGCCCTGTTGCAGGTGGCGCAGCCGCGGGACGAGGTGCTGCTGCGGCTGGAGAGCGCCGGCGGCGTGGTGCATGGCTACGGCCTTGCCGCCTCGCAGTTGCGGCGCATCCGCGACCATGGCCTGCGCCTGGTGGTGGCCATCGACAAGGTCGCGGCCAGCGGCGGCTACCTGATGGCCTGCGTCGCCCACCATGTCACGGCGGCCCCGTTCGCCATCGTCGGCTCCATCGGCGTGGTCGGCCAGATGCCCAATTTCAACCGCCTGCTGCGCGAAAAGCACATCGACTACGAACTGCACACCGCCGGTGAATTCAAGCGCACCCTGACCATGTTCGGCGAAAACAACGACGCGGCGCGCGCCAAGTTCCGCGAGGAGCTGGACGAGACGCACACCCTGTTCAAGTCCTTCGTCGCCGCCAACCGCCCGCAGCTGTCGCTGCCGCAGGTCGCCACCGGCGAGCACTGGTACGGCACCCAGGCGCTGGAGCTGAAGCTGATCGACGAGGTGCGCACCAGCGACGACTACCTGCTGCAGCGGGTCAAGGAAGTCGACGTCTACGAACTGCACTACCGCGTGCGCCGCAACCTGCGCGACCAGATCTTCGGCGCTCTCGCCCGCCTTTCGGCGGGCACCACCCTGCCGTGGCAACGCCCTGCCGGGATGTTATAAAAGCGCCCTCCCCCAGGCCCCTACAGGATTCATCCATGAAACTAGCCAGCCGCAGCTTTTCCGATGGCGGCGTCATCCCCGGCCGCTGCGCCTTTGCGGCGAAGGCGCCGGTCGGTCACGTGCGCCTGTCGCAGAACCTCAACCCGGAACTGCACTGGAGCGACGTGCCGGCCGGCACCCGCAGCCTGGTGCTGCTGTGCACCGACGCCGATGCGCCTTCACCCAAGCCGGCGGACGTCAATACCGAAGGCGCCATCCTCAGCCCGAAGCTGCCGCGCGGAGAGTTCGTGCACTGGGTCATGGTCGACATGCCGCCCACCACCACGGGCATCGCCGAAGGCGCTTGCGGCTCGGGCATCACCCCGGGCGGCAAACGCCAGCCCGACGGCCCCGAAGGCAGCCGCCAGGGCATCAACGACTACACCGCCTGGTTCGCCGGCGACAAGGACATGGGAGGGCCGTATTTCGGCTACGACGGCCCCTGCCCGCCCTGGAACGACAGCATTCCCCACCACTACACCTTCCAGCTGCTGGCGGTGGACCTGGAGCGCTGCCCGGTGGACGGCGAGTTCACCGCCGCCCAGGTGCGCAAGGCGCTGGACGGCCATATCCTGGCCAGTGCCGCCATCGGCGGCCGCTATGCCCTCAACCCCTTGATTCGGCTGCGCTGACCCCCAGACAGCCTGAACAAACAGCTTAAAGTTAAAAAAACCGTGCCGGCGGCGGGAAACTTGCCGTCCGGCGCATGGTCTGAAAGCGCACGCCGCTACCGCGCGGTCGTTTATCCATAAGGATTATTCACAATATGGCCCGTATGTCGTTTCTGAAAACCACCATAGTTGCCGGCGGCGCCGCCCTCATGGCAACCGTCGCGACCCTCGCGCTGACCACCACCTCCCCCGCCCCGGTGCATGCGGACATTCCGCCGGCCATGCTGGCGCCGAGCGCCCCCGGCCAGGTGCCCTCCCTGGCGCCGATGCTCAAGACCGTGCTGCCGACCGTGGTCAACATCGCCGTCAGCAGCAAGGTGCAAATCCAGAATCCACTGCTCAACGACCCCTTCTTCCGCCGCTTCTTCAACGTCCCGCCCGGCCAGCAGCAGCCGCAGGAACGTGAGGAACAGGCCATCGGCTCCGGCGTCATCGTCGATGCCGCCAAGGGTTACGTGCTGACCAACAACCACGTGGTCGAGCACGCCGACAAGATCAAGGTGCGCCTCAACGACGACCGCCAGTTCGACGCCAAGCTGATCGGCACCGACCCGCAGACCGACCTGGCCGTGCTGCAGATCAAGGCCGACGGCCTCAACGCGCTGCCGCTGGGCGACTCGGCGCAGCTGCAGGTGGGCGACTTCGTGGTCGCCATCGGCAGCCCCTTCAACCTGCGCCAGACCGTCACTTCCGGCATCGTCAGCGGCCTCGGCCGCAACACCGGCGCCGACGACGGCAGCTACCAGGACTTCATCCAGACCGACGCTTCGATCAACCCCGGCAACTCCGGCGGCGCCCTGATCAACCTGCGCGGCGAACTGGTCGGCATCAATTCGCAGATCTACAGCCAGAGCGGCGGCAGCATCGGCATCGGCTTCTCCATTCCGGTGAACCTGGCCAAGTCGGTGATGAGCCAGCTCATCGCCACCGGCAAGTTCGAGCGCGGCCGCATCGGCATCGTCGGCCAGAACCTGACCCCTGAACTGGTCAAGGCCCTGGGGCTGAAGGAAAACACTCACGGCGCGCTGGTGGCCAAGGTCGCCCCGGGCACCCCCGCCGACAAGGCCGGCCTGAAGGACGGCGACGTGGTGATCCAGGCCAACGGCAAGACCATCAAGGACATGCCCGAGCTGCGCAACCTGATCGGCCTGCTCAAGATCGGCGAGAAGGTCGACCTCACCGTGCTGCGCGACGGCGCCACCAAGCAGATCACCGTGGTGGTCGGCAAGAGCCCGGACGAAAAGGTCAGCGCCGGCGGCAACGACAACGGCAAGGACGGGGGCACCGCCGGCGGCAAGGGCCTCAATCCCAAGCTCAAGGGCGCCACCTTCGGCCCGGTGCAGGACAGCGACAGCAAGGGCGTGCAGGTGATCGAACTCGACCGCGATTCGCCGGCAGCGGAAGCCGGCCTGCAGCCGGGCGACATCATCCTCAGCGTCAACCGCCATCCGGTAACCGGCCTGGCCGACTTCCAGAAGCTCGCCAGCGGCAACGGCGACCTGCTGCTCTACGTGCGCCGCGGCGACGGCGCTCTCTACCTCGCCTTGCAATAGCTTCACTGCGCCTCATCAGACGCCCGGCCCGCAAAGCCGGGCGTTTGCTTTGGCGCTCCTGTCACACGACGCGGGCGGCAAGCCGGTGCGGGCAGCTTCCGGTGCAAACGCTACGCTATACTGCAACGAGTCAACCGCCGGTTTGTCCATGCTCCACAAGGAACTCGCGCAACTCGACGAGCGGGTACAACGCCTGATCGCCGCATATCGTCAGGCGCGCCTGGAGCGGAAGCGCGCGCTGCAGGAGCGTGACCGCCTGCTCGCGCTCAATGCGGAACTGAAACGCCGCATCGAAGGCGTGGTCGAACGCATCCGCCTGCTCGAAAGCGATCAGGCGCAATGACGGGGGCGATCAAGGAATCATGAAAGAGGCTGCGAAGGACCCCAGGAAGGAAGGCGCGCTGATCGTGGAAGGCGCGCGCAAGGACGATCCGCTGACCGTCACCGTACGCATCATGAGCCGCGAATACACCGTGGCCTGCCCGGCGGAAGAGCACGAAGCCCTCGTCGCGTCCGCCGACTACCTCAACGAACGCATGACCGGCATCCGCCGCCGCGGCAAGGCACTGGGCGCCGAGCGCATCGCCGTGATGACCGCGCTCAACCTCGCGCGCGAACTGCTGGCCATGAAAGGCCATAGCGGCGTCACGCCGCAGGACGCCGAAGCCATCGACAAGGTGCATCAACTCGGCCTGGATATCGACCATACGCTGAATACCGCGGATTGATCCGCCGATTCCGCAAGGCAGTCGATTGCATGCGCCCGCTTTGATCCGATGC
Source organism: Nevskia soli DSM 19509 (assembly GCF_000711955.1). Lineage (GTDB taxonomy): Bacteria > Pseudomonadota > Gammaproteobacteria > Nevskiales > Nevskiaceae > Nevskia > Nevskia soli. Next base: position 197,684 of record NZ_JONR01000007.1, on the reverse strand, counting down.
GCAAGGCTCGTCTTTGCACCCCTTTGGTGTTATCTTTGTTACCGGTGTCTCCTGCGGTGTTCGTGATCCATCTCAGAACCCCTTGAGCCTAATTGCTATGCAAAGGGAGCCTCACCCGCGTAGGGAGCGCAGGTCCGCCTTGCAGCGGAAAGCCCAAATACGCGGCGCGGCGCCCACTTGAGACGCTGTCTCAAGGTCGAAGACGGATGACGGCACAGGCGGGAGACACCCTTTCCCAACAAAATGATCGACAGCCAACGGCTGTCGACCCACATCCCTCGCCCGCGGAGCGGGAGAGGGGGGGACCATCGGCGGATGCCGATGGTGGGGTGAGGGGAGACCGCCCCACTCCGGAACACGATTCGCGCGACGCTCTTTCAGGCGGGCTCTCTTTGGCGGCCCGCAAAAGCGAGCTGCGCCAAACCTTGCGGCGACGGCGCATCGCCATCAACCGCGCGCAGCGCAACCGCTGCGCGCGCCGCGCCGCCCTGCAGCTGCTGCGCTGGCGGCGCCTGCGCCAGGCGCGCCATATCGCGGTCTATCTTTCGGCGCGCTCCGAACTCTCCACTGCAATCCTGATCGAATACCTGCTGCGCCAGGGTCGCAAGTTATGGGCTCCGGTCACCGGCCCCGATGCGGGGATGCATTTCGTGCCGCTGCGGCGCGAAAGCAAAACGCGGCGCGGCCCCCTGAACCTGCCGCAACCCGCAAGCACCCGGCCCAGGCGCAGCGCGGCGCGCATCGACCTGATCCTGCTGCCGCTGCTCGGCTTCGACGCGCGCGGCCATCGCCTCGGCAATGGCGGCGGCTACTATGACCGGGCACTCGCCGGCTCCCGTCCCGGACGCCGGCCGCTGCTGGTGGGTTACGCCTACTCGGCACAGGAGATGGCCGCGATTCCGGCCGAATCCTGGGATGTGAGACTCGACGCGGTCATCACCGAGAAAGGGCTGCGCCGTTTCTTCTGAGAAAAGCTACCGTCCGCGGCCACGGCTGGCCAAGTGCCGCCTTCACATGCCACACTGCCGCAGCCCCGCAGATCAACGAATCCACCATGTTCCTAAGCCTTTCCAGGATGGTCGGCTGTCTACTTGTGGCCCTCGTCGCGAGCGGCTGCGTCTCCACCAATGCCTATGTCGAAAACGGACACGACAAGGCCGATTTTCGTGAGCTGAAACCGCGCACGCCGCCTACGCCAGTCAAGGTCACCGCCGAATTCCGCGTCAACGGCGAGCCGCGTCCGGAAGTCAACCAGGCGGTGTTCAATGAAATCGTGCGCGTCCTGCAGCGCACCCAGGTGCTGCAGCCGGTCAGCGGCAATCCCGGCGCCAGCCTGCACGTGATCGTCGACGATACCGTCGACCTCGATGCCGCACGCCACAACGGATTGGTCAATGGACTGACCGAAGGCATGACCGGCAGCACCACCAAGGACGAATACCACTTCACCTACACCATGCAGACCGCGGGCGTGGAAAAACCGCAAACCGGCCTCTACCGGCACGCCATGATCACCGTCTCCGGCCGCGCCGTGCCGCCCAGTTACGGCCAGCCGCATTCGCTGGACGAAGCGTTCTCCATCATCGTCAAGCAATCGGTGCTGGAATTCCTTTCCGATCTGCAATCGATGGGCGACGAACCGGTGATGATCCTGCCGGAAACCAGCGACGAAAAGTAAGTCCCATGGCCATGGCCTACTGGTTGATGAAGTCCGAACCCGACTCCTTTTCCATCGACGACCTGCAGCGCCGGCCGAAGAAGATCGAGGCCTGGGATGGAGTAAGGAATTATCAGGCGCGCAATTTCATGCGCCAGATGAAGCTGGGCGACCAGGCCTTTTTCTATCACTCCAGCTGCGAAGTGCCGGGCATCGTCGGCCTGATGAAGGTGGTGGCCGAGGCCTACCCGGATCCGACCCAGTTCGATGCCGGGCACCATCACTACGACCCGGCGAGCAAGCCCGAAGAACCGCGCTGGTCGCTGGTGGACATGAAGTTCGAACGCAAGCTCAAGCGCGTCATCACCCTGACGGAACTGCGCGAGCACGAAGGCAAGCTGTCGAATTTCCGCCTGCTGGCCCGCGGCACGCGCCTGTCGGTGCTGCCGGTGACGCCGGCGCAGTGGGAGTACATCCTCAAGCTGGAATGAAGCTGGTGGCTGGTGGCTAGTGGCTAGTGGCTAGTGGCTAGTGGCTAGTGGCTAGTGGCTAGTGGCTAGTGGCTAGAAAAAGCATGCTTTTACCAGGCACTGGACACCAGTCGCTGGCGGCAACGCCGCCTAGCTGTTGGCCACGCGCAGACGGTGCAAGCCCGTTTCCTGCGGCCCCTTGAAGATCTGCGGATTCTCCCAGGGCTCGACTTCGCCGTAACGGAAATCCAGCGCCAGCAGGTCGTCGACGGTGCCACCCCGGCCGAAGCGGAAGCCCTGGCCCATGTCGCAATGGCGCGCGCGCAGGAAATCGAACTGCTGCTCGGTCTCCACGCCCTCTCCCACCACCTTGATGCGCAGGCTGTGCGCCAGGGCGATGATGGTCTGCGCCACCGCCGCGTCGCCGGCGCTGTCGGGCAGGCGGCTGACGAAGGAGCGGTCGATCTTCAGCGTATCGATGGGGAAGCGCGTGATGTAGGACAGGCTGGAATAACCCGTGCCGAAATCGTCCACCGCGAAGGCCAGGCCCAGCGCGCGCAGGCGTTGCAGGCGCTCCGCCAGCTCATCGCTGCTGTCCATCAGCACGCCTTCGGTGATCTCCAGTTCCAGGTGCGCCGGATCCAGCCCGCTGTCGGCCAGCGCCTGCTCGATCAGCGTCTGCAGATTGCCCTGGCGGAACTGGCGCGGCGACAGGTTCACCGCCAGGCGCACCGGCGCGCCGACAGCCCGCTGCAGCCGCACCGCATCGCGGCAGGCGGTGCGCAGCACCCAGGCGCCGAGCGGCACGATCAGGCCGGTTTCCTCCGCCACCGGAATGAAGCGGCTCGGCGGCACCGCGCCATGCAGCGCATCGTTCCAGCGCAACAAGGCCTCGACGCCGACCACGCGGCCGCTGTTGAGGCACACCTGCGGCTGGTAGTGCACCACGAATTCCTCGCGCTCCAGCGCGCGGCGCATCGCCGCCTCCAGCTCCAGCTTCTCCGCCGCGGCGCGCTCCATGGCGCTGCTGAAGATACGGAAGCAGCGGCGGCCGGACGCCTTGGCCTGGTACATCGCCATGTCGGCATGGCGCAGCAGGGTGTGCACGTCGTGGCCGTCGGTGGGGAACATGCTGACGCCGACGCTGGGCGTGACATGCAGCTCATGGTGGCCGGCCATGATCGGCGCCGACACCCGCTCGACGATGGAGGCCGCGATGCGCTTGATGCCGTCCACATCGGTGACGTCGGGCAGCAGCACCACGAACTCGTCGCCGCCCATGCGCGCCACCGTGTCGCCGGCACGCACGCAGGCGCCAAGGCGCTCGGAAATCTTCGACAGCATCAGGTCGCCGATATGGTGGCCGAGCGAATCGTTGATGCGCTTGAAATGATCCAGGTCGATCATCAGCACGCCGACCTGCGAACCGTCGCGGCGGCTGCGCTTCATCGCCATCTGCAGGCGGTCCTGCAGCAGCACGCGGTTGGGCAGGCCGGTGACGGCATCGTGATGGGCGATGTGCCGCGTGTAATCGTCGCGGCGCTTGCGCTCGGTGATGTCGTAGGCGATGCCGAGGAAGCCGTTGAGCACGCCGTTGCCGTCGCGCAGGCCGGTGACCGAGACATGCGCCGGCAGCGAGGAGCCGTCGCCGCACATCAGGTTCCACTCGCGCTCGTCGGTGAGGCCCTGCCGCGCCTTGTGGGCGAATACCTCGAAGCCCGGCGCCACGCGCGCGCCCGCTTCCAGCGACAGCTCGGCGGCGCGCGCCGCCACGTCGGCCGGTTCGAACAGGGTGGCGAAACGGGTCTGCTCCACCAGGTCCTCGGCGGACTGGCCGAGCATGCGCTCCGCCGCGGGGTTGACGCTGCGGATCACCCCTTCGGCATTGGTGGAAATGATGGCGAAGGGGGCGAAGTCGAGAATCGCCTGCTGCAGGCGGTTGGCCTGCGCCAGCTGCTGCTCCATCTCGCGGCGTTCGCTCAGGTCGCGCGACAGCTTGGAATAGCCGATCAGGCCGCCGTCACCGCCGTACAGCGCGGTGACCACCACGTTGCTCCAGTAGCGCGAACCGTCCTTGCGCAGGCGCCAGCCCTCGTCCTCGAAGCGGCCTTCGGCCGCGGCCATGCGCAGGTCCATGTCGGGCTTGCCGTCGGCGACATCCTCGGGCGGGTAGAACAGGGCGATCGGCCGGTTCAGCACCTCGGCTTCGGTGTAGCCGTTGATGCGTTCCGCGCCGGCGTTCCAGGAGGCTACCGTGCCATCGGGAGCGAGCATGAAGATGGCGTATTCCGCCACGCCCTCGACCAGCAGGCGGAAGCGCTGTTCGGAAGCCTGCTGCGCCGCCATCATCTCGGTGGCGAGCCGCTGCGCCCGGCGTTCGTTGGCGCCGAGCATGTTGAGCACCACGTAGAACAGGAAGCCCAGCATGGCGCCGCAGGCCAGCATCACCGGCGCCCACCACTCGCTCTCGCGGGCATAACTGCAGGCGAGCAGGTACAAGGCGACGCCCAGCAGCATGATCGCCACCGGCGCCACCGCGCGCTTGCCACCCTGCATGAAGTTGAGAGGCTTCATCTGTCCGTAGACGCTTCCCTCGTCTGGAAGACTTCAATTTACATTCTCGGCCTGCCAATGGCTGGAAAACGCCCCCATAGGCAGTTTTACCCACATGACGCGTCCGGAAAGCACAAGCGCCCGCCGGCTTGATTGGCCCGCCGGCCAATCCGGCACCGGACTCAGGTGCCTGCCGACGCTTCCTGCGTGCCGAGAAACAGGGCATACGCGGGGTTTTCGGTCTCGTCCCAATAGGGATATCCCAATTGGTCCAGGGCGCGCCGGCACTCGGCGCGCTCCGCCCGCGGGACTTGCAGGCCGCACAGCACCCGGCCATAGGCGGCGCCATGGTTGCGGTAGTGGAACAGCGAGATGTTCCAGCGGCCGCCGACGGCGTTGAGGAAGTCCAGGCAGGCGCCGGGGCGTTCCGGGAATTCGAAGCGGTACAACCGCTCGTCGCTCAGGCCCGGCGCACGCCCGCCGACCATGTAGCGCACATGCAGCTTGGCCATCTCGTTGCCGGTCAGGTCGACCACCGGATAGCCGTCGCCGCGCAGCTTGGCGATGACGCCGTCGCGATCCTCCGGGCCGGAAAAATGCACGCCGGCGAAGACATGCGCCTGCGCCGGCGAGGCATAGCGATAGTTGAACTCGGTCAACGGCCGGCGGCCGATCTCCTTGAGGAAGCGCTTGAAGCTGCCAGGCTTCTCGGGAATGGTCACCGCCATCAGGGTTTCGCGGCCTTCGCCCACCTCGGCGCGTTCGGCGATATGGCGCAGCCGGTCGAAATTCAGATTGCCGCCGGAGATCACGGCGACGTAGGTCTTGCCCTGGGCGCCGTGCATGGCCGCCCAGCGCTTCACCCCGGCCACCGCCAGGGCGCCCGCCGGTTCCGGCAGGCTGCGGTTTTCCTGGAACAGGTCGCGGATCGCGGCGCAGATTTCGTCGATGCTGACGCGGATCGCCGCATCCACCGTCTCGCGCGCCACCCGGAACGGCTCGGCGCCGGCCTGGCGCACCGCCACGCCGTCGGCGAACAGGCCCACCTGGGCCAGCTTGACCCGGCGCCCGGCTTCCAGCGCCTGCGCCATGCAGTCCGAATCCTCCGGCTCGACGCTGATCACCTGCACGCCCGGCCGCACCGCCTTGATGTAGGCGGCGATGCCGGCCAGCAGGCCGCCGCCGCCGGTGGGCACGAACACCGCGTCCAGCGGCCCGGTGCCAATTTGCTCCAGGATCTCCTTGCCCACCGTGCCCTGCCCGGCGATGACGTCGGCATCGTCGTAAGGCGGGATCGAGGCCAGGCCTTTTTCCTCCGCCAGCGTCGCGGCGTGGGCGGCGGCATCGTCGAAGGTGTCGCCGTGCAGCACGGCGCGGCCGCCGAGCAGGCGCACCGCGTCCACCTTGATCGCCGGGGTGGTGCGCGGCATCACGATCCAGGCCGGGATGCCCAGCCGCTTCGCAGCCAGCGCCACGCCCTGGGCGTGGTTGCCGGCCGAGGCGCAGACCACGCCGCGGGCGCGCTGCGCTTCCGGCACCCGCACGATCTTGTTGTAGGCGCCGCGCAGCTTGAACGAGTAGACGCTCTGCTGGTCCTCGCGCTTCAGCAGCAGGCGGTTGCCGATGCGCGCCGACAGCTTGGGCGCCTCCTCCAGGGCGGTGACGATCGCCACGTCGTAGACCCGCGCCTGCTCGATGCGGCTGCGGTACTGCCGCAGCAAACGCTCGCGGCTTTCGGGGGAGGAGGGGCTGTCGGGCAGCTCGGCGGGGCGCACGGGTTCGTGCCGGGGGTCGGCGTCACTTATCATAAGGGGACGTAATTTATCAGTTCCTGGTGCCACACCCCCCCAATGCACGAACTCATCGCTTTTGTCGGCGGCGGCAACATGGCGGCCAGCCTGATCGGCGGCCTGCTTGCGGCCGGCCATCCGGCGGCGCGCCTGCGCGTGGCGGTGCGTACGGCGGAAAGCGCCGCGCGCGTCGCCGAGCGTTTCGGCGTGGCGGCATTGACCGACAGCGCCCGGGCGATCCGTGGCGCCGACATCGTGGTGCTGGCGGTGAAGCCGCAGCAGATGGCCGAAGCGCTGCGCGGCCTGCGCGTGGAGCCGGGCGCCACGGTGATCTCGGTGGCCGCCGGCGTGCAGGTCGCCACCCTGGCGCAATGGCTGGGCACGACGGCGGTGGTGCGCTCGATGCCCAACACCCCGGCCCTGTTCCGCTGCGGCGTCAGCGGCCTCTACGCGGCGCCGGAAGTGCCGGCCGAGTCGCGCCAGCGCGCCGAGGGCGTGCTGGGCTGCGTCGGCGAAACCTGCTGGGTCGAACGCGAGGAGCAGATCGACGCCGTCACCGCCCTGTCCGGCTGCGGCCCGGCCTACTACTTCCTGCTGACCGAGGTGCTGCGCGACGCCGGCACCGCCCTGGGGCTGGACCCGGTGGTGGCGGCGCAGCTGGCCCACAGCACCTTCATCGGCGCCGCGCAGATGGCGCGCGACGCCGGCGAGGACGTCGCCGTGCTGCGCGCCCAGGTGACCTCCAAGGGGGGCAGCACCGAAGCCGCCCTGGCCCATCTTGAAGCGGCCGGCCTGGGCCGTATCTTCAAGGAGGCGCTGGCTGCCGCCGACCTTCGCGCGCGCCTGCGCGGCGAAGAACTGGCGCAGCTGGCCGCCTCCTCCACGAACTGAAAAGCCTTAAACAAAATGAACGCCGTGGTTTTCCTGGTCCCCGCGATCTTCAACATCGTCCTGTCGGTGCTGATCCTGCGCATCCTGCTGCAACTGGTCCGCGCCAATTTCTACAACCCGATCTCGCAGCTGATCTGGCGCGTCACCACGCCGGTGGTCGGCCCCCTGGCGCGCGTCATCCCGCGCTGGAAGACCCTGGATATCGCCGGCCTGCTGGTGCTGCTGGCGGTGACCATCGCCTACGTCTGGATCCTCAACGCCCTGGTGCCGGTGTTCTTCTACGTCAGCGGCTGGCTCGACGTGCTGGAACTGGCCCTGCTGATCATCATCAACCTCACCGCCAAGCTGTACGTGCTGAGCCTCTTCGCCCAGGCCCTGCTGTCCTGGGTCGGCCCCGGCGTGAACAATCCCAACGCCAACATCCTGTGGAGCCTGAACGAGCCGCTGCTGCGGCCGGTGCGGCGCATCCTGCCGCCCCTCTCCGGCCTGGACCTGTCGCCGATCCCGGTGATCCTGATCCTGCTGACCATCGATCACGTATTGAGCGCCCAATTGGGTCACTTCGCCTGAAATGACCGGGACGCCTCCGCAGCACGCAGCCAGCGCCGACTCGGTCGGCATCGTCGTTCCGCGCAAGTTCGCCATCGAGCAGCCGCTGCTGCTGGACTGCGGCCGCACCCTGCCGCGCCATGAGCTGATGGTGGAGACCTACGGCGAGCTCAACGCCGCGCGCAGCAATGCCGTGCTGATCTGCCACGCCCTCTCCGGCGATCACCACGCCGCCGGCTACCACAGCGACAGCGACCGCAAGCCCGGCTGGTGGGATTCCGCCATCGGCCCCGGCAAACCCATCGACACGCGGCGCTTCCACGTCGTCTGCCTCAACAACCTCGGCGGCTGCCGCGGCTCCACCGGCCCGGCCACCCTCGATCCGGCCACCGGCATTCCCTACGGCCCCGACTTCCCCATCATCACCGTGCGCGACTGGGTGCGCTCGCAGGCCCTGCTCGCCGACCGGCTCGGCATCGCCCGCTGGGCCGCGGTGATCGGCGGCTCGCTCGGCGGCATGCAGGTGATGCAGTGGGCCATCGACCTGCCGCAGCGCATCGGCCACGCCCTGATCATCGCCGCCGCGCCGAAGATCTCGGCGCAGAACATCGCCTTCAACGAGATCGCGCGGCAGGCCATCATGTCCGACCCCGAGTTCCACGACGGGCGCTACTACGCCCACGGCGTGGTGCCCTCGCACGGCCTCAAGCTGGCGCGCATGCTCGGCCACATCACCTACCTGTCGGACGAGGCCATGCGCGCGCGCTTCGGCCGCGTGCTGCGCGACGGCGACGGCCAGTTCAACTACAACTACGACGTCGAATTCGAAGTGGAAAGCTACCTGCGCCACCAGGGCCAGAGCTTCGTCGACCGCTTCGACGCCAACACCTACCTACTGATGACCAAGGCGCTGGACTACTTCGACCCGGCGCGCGAATACGGCGACGATCTCGCCGCCGCCTTCCGCGGCGCCACCGCCCGATTCCTGGTGGCCTCGTTCGAAGCCGACTGGCGCTTCTCGCCGGCGCGCTCGCGCGAGATCGTCAAGGCGCTGGTCGCCGCCGGGCGCGAGGTGACGTATGCGCAGATCGATTCCGACCTGGGGCATGACGATTTCCTGATGCCGTTGCCGGAGTATCACCGGGTGTTGCGCAACTATCTCTCGCGGGTGGCGGACGAGGTGGGCACGTGAGCGCTACGGCTTACTCCCCCTCTCTCCATGAACAAGGGGAGAGGGCCGGGGTGAGGGGCGCTTTTTCTTCACGCAGCACAAAGCCCCATTCGCCCCGAGTGCCCGCAAGGCGGGCGTATCGAGGGGCCAGGAGCGGACCTCTCCCCCAGCGTCATTCCCGCGAAGGCGGGAATCCAGTTTTAGCGGACTACGTGTTCGTGCGGGATTCGATCGGTACTCTGAAACCTCGGCGTACGCGCTTGCGCGCGGCTCCTTGCCTGCGCTACCTGAAACCCTGGTTCCGCCCTGATGGCGGGTTACTTTTCTTTGGGTTTCGCCCAAAGAAAAGTAACCAAAAGAAATGCGACCCGATGTCTGCGCCGACATTTCGTTTTCGAGTTCATCCTTGCCGTCCCTGGCGAGGCTTCATTGCTCTTTCCCACCCCCGGCCCGGCCATCCATGGCCGGGCGTTCGGGCCTGTTGGAGTGACATTGAGTCACTCCAACAGGCCCTCACCCCTGCGCTTCTCGGCCAGGGATGGCCTGTCTGTGAAACCCGCCGCGAGCGAGAAGCGCAGGGTACCGTCCAATCGCTCCGCGATTGGACGGCGCAGACATCGGGGCGGTGTTTCTTTGGTTACTTTCTTGTCGCTGGAGACAAGAAAGTAACCCGCCTTCAAGGCGGAACCGCAATTTCAATCTGCGACTCCAATGCCTCGCGCGCTAGCGCGTACGCGAAAGTTTCAGAGCAGAACAAGCAGAGCATGCAGATGCAGAACAACCCGAAGCAGCAGGCATAAAAACATGAACCCAGCCCTGCGCCCCGACCTCGCCATCATCGGCGACCTGATCAAACCCGATACCCGCATCCTCGACCTGGGCTGCGGCGACGGCGCCCTGCTGTCACACCTGGCGCGGACACGCGGCGTGCGCGGCTACGGCCTGGAGATCGACCCGGCCAACGTCGCCGCCTGTGTCGCCGCCGGGGTCAATGTGATCCAGGCCGACCTTGACGAAGGCCTGGCCGATTTCGCCGACGGCTCCTTCGACTACGTGGTGATGACCCAGGCCCTGCAGGCGCTGGCGCGGCCGGACCTGGCGGTGGCGGAGATGCTGCGCGTCGGCCGCGAGGCCATCGTCACCTTTCCCAATTTCGGCCACTGGCGCGCGCGCTGGGCCATCATGAACGGCCACATGCCGATGACGCCGGCGCTGCCGGCGCAGTGGTTCAATACCGAGAACATCCACCTGTGCACGGTGGCGGATTTCGAGGACCTGTGCCGCAAGTCCGGCTGGAACGTGCTGGAGCGCGTGCTGCTGGACCGGGCGCATCACCGCGGCGCGGCGATCACCCTGCTGCCGGGGCTTTTCTGCGAGATCGCGCTGTACCGCCTGCGCAAGCCGGCGAATATCGTACCGGTCGGATAGAAATTCCTCAGCCGGTCACGCTGAGCTTGGCGCGGATGAAATCCGCGTCGGACACGTAGAGCAGCCCGGCCAGCTTGCGCAGCAGGCCCTCCTCGTATTTGTCGAGCCGGCCGTCGGCATAGGCCACCTGCCACAGCATCTCCATCAGGCCGAGCTTGCCCGCGGGATCGAGCCGGTCGTTCAGCGCCTTGACGTAGTCGTAGAGGGACACCGCCTCCCGCGTGGTGGCCTGGGCCTGCTGCAGCAGCGCGTCCGCCCGCGCTGCATCCAGCTGATACCGCTGCGCCAGCAGGTCGCGGATCTTGTCGCGCTCGACTTCCGGGAAGTCGAAATCGGAGCGTGCCAGTTCCAGCAGCAGCAAGGCCACGGCGAGCGGCTCGCTCGGCACTTCGCGGGCGGCGGGAGCGGTGCCGCCGAGCAGGGCCAGCAATCGATCAAGCATGTTTCACACTTCGGGATTCATTTTTTCGGCAGGGGCGATTTTAACAAGCGGGATGACCAAAACCACGCCGCTCACTTCCCGCCACGCGCACCGAACTGCACATCGCCGAACCAGGCGTGCGCCTTGCCGTGCGAATCGTCGCAGTCGCTCATCACCGCCACCGCGCCGATCTTGTCGACATCCATGCCGAAGAACTGCTTGAAGTCGGCCTGCACGTCGCGCTGCTCCTCGCGCCATTCGCCGATGCCCTCGGCACCGGCGCGCACCGGCACGATCACCGCCTGCCCCATCGCCCCGGAGTAGGGGCTGGGCCAGGACGCGGCCTTGTACTCGCCGTTGGACCACGCGTATTCCAGGGTATGCAAACTCCACGGCAGCCAGCGCTTGCCGGCGATCACATACACCCGCGCGGGAAAGTCGGAGCCGCCCTTGACCCGTTCGTCCAGTCCGGTGAAGAGATGTTCGATCTTCCAGCGCCAGGCCAGCATCGGCGTCTGCTTCAGGTCGATCGCGCCGGCCCAGCCCTCGAACGAGGCGCTGTCCTCGCACTGCGCCGCCACCACCTTGATGCCGGCGTCTTCGACCACCGAGTACGCAGTGGGCTTCACCGACAGGATCTTTTCCGCCGTCCAGCCGTCGAGGCCGCCGACGGAGAAGCGCGGCGGGCCATCCGCCGCTGCCGCCGTGCACAGGCACAGCCCCCACAAAGCCAGCGCCCTCATGCCTGCAGATGCTGCTGCAGGAACGGCAGCACCGCCTGCTGCAGTTCGGTCAAGCGGCCATGATAGAAATGTCCCGCGCCCTCGAAGCGCACCAGTTGCGGCGGCGGCGTATAGGTTTGCAGCGCGGCCATGGTCTCCTCGTAACTCACCACGTCGTCGTCGGTGCTGTGCACTTCCAGCCAGGGGCACCCCGGATGGGGCGGCGGCGCGGCACCCTCCACATATTTGCCGAACGGCGCGCTGATGCTGACCAGCGCCGCGGGCCGGGCCTCGGCCGCGGCCTTGAGGCTGACGAAAGCGCCGAAGGAAAAGCCGGCCAGCACCAGCGGCACCCCCGGCAGTTGCCGCCGCAGCCAGTCGGTCACCGCCAGGGCATCGTCGGTCTCGCCGCGCGCCTGGTCGTACTGGCCCTCGCTGCGGCCGACACCGCGAAAGTTGAAACGCGCGGTCAGCAATCCGGCCTGCAACGCCGTCGAGGCCAGCGCGTACACCACCTTGTTGCTCATGGCGCCGCCGAATTGCGGATGCGGATGGCAGACCACGCAGATGCCGACCGGGGCGCCCTCGCGTGGCGCGGCGAGCAGGGTTTCCAGGCGACCGGCCGGGCCGTCGACGAACAATTGCCGGGTTTCACCCGGAGCAGGCAGATCAGCGGGCAGATCGACGGTATGGGGGGGCATCTTCAGGCTGGGTGGATGCGTTGATCGGGGTGCAAGCATGCCACGGCTGGCCGGGCATGCGCCGGGTATGACCGGCCCGGAGCTTCCAGGGTTCAATTTCCATGCCGCCCCGGTCCATGTCCCCGCCGCGCCCGGCCGCCCACGGCGGAGCCGTGACGGGCTTGTCAGGCCTGCGCACCGGCCCTTATAGTGCAAAGGCAACGCGCCACGAGCGGCAAGGCGCGACTAAAAAACATGCCAGCGCGGGGAGATCAGGATGCGTAAGACATTTGTAGCCATCATTGCGGCCACCACCATGGGTGCGGCCTTTGCGGATGCCTCGTATCCGGAACAGTACCAGCAGCAGTTCCATGATCAGCCCGCCGCGCGCGCTTACCTGAGCTACAGCTTCGGCGGCCACAACGACCGCACCATGCCCGCCCCCCTGCATTACGGCCTGCGCCTCGACCATGAGAGCCGCGCCGGCGATGGCAGCTTCGGCACCCTGCCGGCCGTGCTGCAGCTCGATCACGACAGCCGCGGCCAGACCCTGGCCTCGGCCAGCGGCATCACCTTCGCCGGCCGCAACCTGCGGCTGCACCAGAGCGACAGCTCGGGCAGCAGTTCCAGCACCGGCGGCAGCAGCGATTCCGGCTGGTCGTTCTTCGACTGGACCTTGCTGGCCGTGGGTGTCGGCGGCGCCGGCTACCTGATCTATGACGCCACCAAGGGCCACGACAGCCCGGACGCCAAGCCGGGCAGCAGTTCCGGTTCCAGCAGCGGCGGTGGTTGCATTCTCGGCGTCATCGGCAGCGGCTGCCTGACTTCGGACGGCAGCGGCATCAACTACGAGCAGGTCACCCCCGAGCAGATCCAGTGGCTCGACGGCGGCACCGGCCACATGGGCGACCTCAGCCGCCGCTGAGCCGCTCCGCACCGACTCAAGGGGAGCCTCCGGGCTCCCCTTTTTGTTTGCACGTTCGGACAAGCCGCCCCGGGCCGACGCTCCGCGGTCCGCCGGCGCGCCGAAGACGGGACGGCCGCCGTGGCTGCATATATCATGGAACAAAGGACCACTCCCCCATCAATCAACCGGCGATGAACTGGCTACGCTCCCGCCTGCCGCTGATGTTCGGCATCGACCTGCGCACGCTGGCGCTGTTCCGCGCCGCGCTCGGCGCGGTGCTGTTCGTCGACCTGTGCCGCCGCGTGGGCGACGCCGGCAGCCTCTACAGCGACGGCGGCGTGCTGCCGCGCAGCTGGCTGGCGGCCTATGGCGAATCCTGGCGCGCCTCGCTCTACCTGGCCAACGGCCAGGCCTGGTTCGCCATCGCCCTGCTGGCGCTGCAGGCCCTGGCCGCCCTGGCCCTGCTGCTGGGCTGGCGCACGCGCCTCGCCGTCCTGCTCTGCTTCGTGCTGGAAGCCTCGCTGCTCAACCGCAACGAGCTGGTGCTGAACGGCGGCGACGTGCTGGCGGTCTGCCTGCTGTTCTGGAGCCTGTTCCTGCCGCTGGGGGCGCGCTGGAGCGTCGATGCCGCCCTCAGCAAGCTGCCGCCGCCGCGGGACCATCAGTACCTGTCCTGGGCCTCGGCGGCGCTGCTGGTGCAGGTGATGTCGGTCTACTTCTTCGGCGCCGTCCTGCAAAGCGGCGCCGAGTGGTGGCCGGACGGCAGCGCGGTGTATTACGCCCTCCAGCTCGACCGCTACGCCACACCAACCGGGCTGTGGCTGCGCCAGTACGCGGACCTGCTGCCGGTGCTGACCTATGCCATCTGGTTCATTGAACTGTTCGGGCCCCTGCTGGTGTTCTCCCCGGTGTTGGGCCGTCCGCTGCGCTTCCTGGTGATGCTGCTGTTCACCGCCATGCAACTGGGCCTGCTGCTGTGCCTGGAACTGGGCGTCTTCCCCTGTGTCAGTCTTGCCGCGCTCACCGTGCTGGCGGGCGGCTGGATCTGGGACGGGCTCGGGGGGCGCGCCCAGCGCCGCGAGCAGGCGCTCGGCACCCTGCCGTTGCGCCTCTACTACGACCGCGACTGCGAGTTCTGCCTGAAGCAGTGCCTGCTGCTGCGCACCTTCCTGATCCTGCCCCGCGCCGAGATCGTGCCGGCACAGGATTACCCGCGCGCCCGCGCGCTGCTGGAAGCGAACCGCTCCTGGGTCGTCATCGACCACGACGACCACGCCTACCTGAAATGGCCGGCGTTCGTGCTGCTGCTGCGGCGCTCGCCCCTGTTCGCCTGGAAGGGCTGGCTGCTCTCCGGAGGCTGGGCGGTGGCGCCGGGTAACGCGCTGTACGATTTCGTCGGCCGCCGCCGCGGCGCGCTGGGCAAGCTCTCCGGCGCGCTGCTGCCCTACCGCGAGACCGCCTTGGAAGGTGGACGCTTCATGCAGCGCCTGGCCGGATTCTTCCTGTTCATCGTGCTGGCCTGGAACCTGTGCACCGTGCACTGGCTGCCGCAACTGCTGCACCGCGCCCTGACGCCGCCGCTGCGCCTGCTGCGCATCGACCAGCAGTGGAATCTGTTCGCCCCGGCGCCTTCGAAGGACGACGGCTGGTTCGTCTTCCCCGGCGAACTGGCGGACGGCACGCAGCTCGACGTGCTGCGCCCGGGACATTCCGGCATCAGCTACGACAAGCCGGCAACCATCTCCAGCAGCTATCCGGACAGCCGCTGGCACCAGTACGAGGAAAACCTCTGGCTGCCGCAGTACGCCAACAACCGCCCCTACTTCGGCCGCTACCTGTGCCGCCAGTGGAACAGCGCGCACCCCGCGCAACAGGCGCTGAAGGGCTTCAAGATGATCTACATGCTGGAACTGTCGCCGCCGCCGGGGCAGGCACCCGCCGCCGTGGAGCAGCGCATCCTGTGGCGGCAGGAATGCGGTAGCGATCCCGTCCCCGGTTCGGATGGAATCATCCCGCTGCACGCCAACTGAAGCCGCCGCTTTTGTAGGGCGGCCCGTGGCCGCCGCTGCGCCGCATTCAAATGCAAAAAAGCCGGCGGCCACAGGCCGCCCGCGACACGGTGCCCGGAACGGTGGGTGCGGGAGCGGGCGGATGCGGCCCCGTAAGATACAGTTAGCGCGGGCGTCAGCGGCCCCTCCCGCGCCCATTGCTTCGCAAACACCGTGTCGGGGCCGCCCTACGATTTGAATTACGTTGATAGGAAACACGTTTTGATCGACATCGGCGCCAACCTCGCGCACGACAGCTTCGACGCCGACCGCGAGGCGCTCCTCCAGCGCGCCTGGGATGCCGGGCTCGAAGCCATCATCGTCACCGGCAGCAGCGCCGCCAGCAACGAGCAGGCGCTGCAGCTGGCGCGCGCCCATCCCCGCCGGCTCTATTCCACCGCCGGCCTGCACCCGCACCACGCCACCGAGTGGGACGAAACGCTGGCCGCGCGCATCGCCGAACTGGCCCGCGAGCCGCAGGTGGTGGCCCTGGGCGAATGCGGCCTGGACTATTTCCGCAACCACTCGCCACACGAAGACCAGCGCCGCGCCTTCATCGCGCAACTGGGCCTGGCCATACAGGCGGACAAGCCGGTCTTCCTGCACCAGCGCGACGCCCACGCCGACTTCCACGCCATCCTGCGCGACTACCGCCGCGCCATTCCCGGCTGCGTGGTGCACTGCTTCACCGACAACGCCGAAGCCCTCGACGCCTACCTCGCGCTGGACTGCTACATCGGCATCACCGGCTGGGTCTGCGACGAACGCCGCGGCCTGGGCCTGCGCGAACTGGTGAAGCGCATCCCCGCCGAGCGCCTGCTGATCGAAACCGACGCGCCCTACCTGCTGCCGCGCAGCATCAAGCCTTCGCCGAAGGACCGCCGCAACGAACCGGCCTACCTGCCCTGGGTGCTGAAGGCCATCGCCGAAGTGCGCGGCGATGATGCCGCGCAACTGGCGGCGCAAACCGCCGCCAATACGCGGCGGCTATTCGGGATCACCTGAGGAAATTCCCGACCGGCAAGTATCGTCATTCCCGCGAACGCGGGAATCCAGGCTTCGGCGAAACCGAGTTCTGGATGAATCCACTTTGGTCGCCAAACCCGGAGCAACCCAGACCGTAGGGCAGGTCTGCGACCCGCCGTTCACCGAGCGCTCTTCACGATCGGCGGGTCGCAGACCCGCCCTACGACCTGTCCGGCGCCCCCTACAACTTCGGCAGACGCAAAACCTGCCCGGGATAAATCTTGTCCGGGCTCTTCAGCATCGGCTTGTTGGCTTCGAACACCGCCGGGTACTTGTTGGCGTCGCCGTAGTGCTCCTTGGCGATCTTCGACAGGTTGTCGCCCGACTTGACCGTATAGAACGCCGCATCGCTCTGCCCGGCCGGCTCCTTGGACGGGTCAACTACTTCCGGCGCCGCCGCCGCGGTGCTGGTACCGCCGGCACCGGCGCCCGCCTCGATCTTCAGCTTGTCCACCACCTGGTCGACGCCGCTGAGGTTGCCCACCGCGAGAATCGCCTTCTCCTTCTCCGCCTGGTCGGGCACGTTGCCGAACAGGATGCAGGTCTTGCCGTCCCAGGAGATGAACAGCTTGTCGATCTTCAGGTTCAAAGCCTTGATGTGCTCGACCAGGCTCTCGGCGCTGGGCGGCTTGCCGCCCGCCAACGCTTCCCCGGCCGCCTTGACGAAACTGAACAGACCCATGGCACTACCTCCGTGTGGTGGATGCGACGCGGGTTCAGCTTAGCGCATCGGCAATGACTTCAATATGTCACTTCGCGGCCAGGCGCCGTAGCCCGTGAAACATACAACGTTACCCGGGGCTCGCACGAGCCGGCGAGCCGTGAATCCGCATTCAAACGTGCGTACGTGCATCCCCATACATACGCACGCTGCAACACGCCCATCATCCGGGACCGTGGGGCTACTTCGGGACAGGCGGATCGATGCACCGCCCTACGAGTTACGCTTTCCAGCATCGTGGGACACCTTCCAAAGAAAGTAATGCTTGAATTCCCTAAGCTGATTCTGTTCTTTCAATTCGTCGATCTTGTCAGCCACCATTTTCACTCCACTAGCAGCCAAACCCGATGCCAGGAGCAATTCTGGCGCGCCAAAACAGGCTGCGGCATTTAAACCAATCAGGACCGTAGGGCGGGTCTGCGACCCGCCGTTCACCGCGTCCTCTTCGCGACAGGCGGGTCGCGGAGCCGCCCTACGAATTTCATCCGGACGCGTGCGTGCATCCCCCTATACGCGCACGCACGCAACACTCCCCTCAAGCCCCCTCCCCAAGCACAAGCTGCTCCTCCTTCCCGCCGATAGCGGGCTTGTATCGCCCCTCCGCCGCCGCTTTCTTCAACGTCCGCATCACCGTCGAGCGATGACATCCCAGTTCCTGGCCGATCTCGGTGTAGTTGAGGCCGAGGTTGGCGCGTTCGATCATTTGCTGCTCGGTCTGGTCGGCGCAGAATTGTGAGGACCAGCGCTGGGTGCCGTCCGGCAGTTTCTCCAGTTGCACTTCCATGGACTGCGCATCGCCACCATGGAGGCTGCGGGCCTTCTCGAAGTGGATTTCGAAGCGGGCGCCCTGTTCGGAGCGGTAGTCGTTGGGGCGCTTGAGGGCGATGACGGTATCGAGCAGGTCTTCGCGCTTGGAGGTGCCGCGCTGCTGGCCGCCCTTGCCGGCGTGATGGACGAAGACGACGCTGCGGCCCAGGGCGCGCATGCGCAGGGCCCAGGCGGCGACCGGCATCCAGCTCTCGCTTTCGTTTTCCTTGCCCTGGCGGACGAGGCAGCTGATGTTGTCGGCGATGATGACGCGGGCATCGCCGATGCGGGATTCGAGGGCCTGCTGGCCTTCGTGGGTGGAGAGGTCGGGTACCGGCTGGTTGTTTTGCAGGTCGGGGGTGATGAGGCGCAGGTGGTTTTTCGGCATGCGGATGGGACTGCTGGCGACGATCTGCTCTAGGCGCTGTTGCAGATCGACGGCGGCCATTTCGCCGTCGATATAGAGCACCGGCACGGCGGCGACGGCGCGCCAGCCGAGGAAGCTGCCGCCACTGGCCAGGGCGTGGGCGATGTTGAGGCAGAAGTGGGTTTTGCCGACGCCGCGCCAGGCGTGGACCATGGCCAGGGACTGCGACAGCAGCCACGGCGCCAACAGCACCTGCCGGGGCGGCAGCTCCATCTTCAGCAGTTCCTCGGCGCTGCAGACGCGGGGGCCGCGGTCCTGCTCCGGGTCGGCGCGGCGCAGGGCGTGCTGCACTTCGTCCAGCAGCAGCGGCGCGATGTGGCCGATGCCCTGTGTCTGCAAGGCATCGGCACCTTGACGCAGGGCCTGTTGCAGGCGCCGCCGCCCGGCGTAGTCGGCGACGATGCGGGCGTGGGCGACGCAATTGCCGGGGGCGACGGCGTCGAGCTGAAGCTGGGCGATGTGGTGGATGCCGCCCGCCGCCTCCAGCCGGCCGCAGGCGCGCAGGTGTTCGCCGAGGGTGGCGTAATCCACCGCCGCGCCGCTTTCGAGCAGCTGCGCCAGGGCGGTGAAGACGACGGCATTGGCCCCGCTGAAGTCCTCGGCCTGGACCAGGCCGCGCACCTGGGGCCAGGCTTGCGGCCGGCTCAGCAGGGCGCCGAGGACGAAATGCTCCGCGTCGGTATTGCCGGGGGCGTGGAGAGAGCGGCTGGCGGTGATGGAAACGGTGCTGATGGGCGTGCTCCGGATGGAAAGTACGCCTGCTGTTTTATGCCTCTTGCCGGGGGCGGCCGGAGTGAATGCGGGTGGCGGATACCCGCTTTCGGCGGGGCGCGATGGAAGGCTTGTTGCGGATTGCCTGACGCGATTTTGAGCGGCCCGTTACAGCTCCTACGGGTGAACCTCGCGCTCAAGAGCCTGCTGCACCCATTGATTCAGACTCACGCCGGCGGCGCTGGCCGCCTCGGTGACACGGGCATGCAGATTCGCCGGAACCCGGACTACAAACTTGCCGGAGAATGTCTTGCGCGGCTCGATGCCGCGCTCCTTGCATACCGCCAGGAACGTCTTGAGCGAACGCACCCCCTCTTTGCGCAATGCGTCAACGCTGCTTGCATAGAAATCCGCGCCGCCGTTAAGCCCTGTGAATTCGCCGCGAAACTGGTTCAGCTCAGGATCGAAGGTGATGACGGCCGTGTGGCCCTCGATGTTCATTACGTTGTTCATGGGATAACTCCGTGTGACTCCAGCCATTTGCGAACGCTGGCCACCACCCCTTTATCGGTTGTCGGCTCCGGGTGAGGCCGGTGGTATACCTGGACTTCACCGAACAGGATCACCGCAACCCGCGAACCTTCCCGCTCTTCAATGTCCGCGCCGAGGGACTTGAACAAAGCCTCGACATCACGCCACTGGATATTGGCCGAGGTCGGGCGCGCGAAGATCGTGGCAAGGGTTTTGGCATGCTTGCGTTTCACCACCCAAATAGTATCACTAATAGATACTACTTACAATTACCATCCTTCATCCTATGCGGCGCGCAGATACTTCTCGCACAGCTCAAGGAATTCCTGCTTGTCCTCGGCGGTGCCGTCCACGGCGCAGCGGTCGAAGAAGCTGCTGTGCATGCGCCGATGCGTGTCGCGCACCTGCTTCTGCCGCCGCCGCAATTCGCCGCCGCTGCCCTTGCCTTGCGCCAGCAGCGCCTTGTCGGCCTGTGCGCAGGCGAATTCCAGGCCGGCCAGGTGCTTGCGCAGCAGGTCCGGGTTCGGCCCCCCGTGCTTGGCCAGGCGCGAGCGGGCGGCGCCAGTGTGCTGTTGCGGATCGAGCAGGGCCGCCAGCTTCTTCGCGGCGGCGGCGATGGGCTTGATCTCGGCGCGCAGATGCGGCGCCAGCGGCTCCATGGCTACGCGCGTCAGTTCCGCACGGCCCACCGCCAGCAGGGTTTCCAGTTGCTTGATCAGCGCGGCAGCCCGCGGATCACGCGCGGGAATGTTGAGCAGGTCCTCCAGCACCAGCGCACGGTGCCGCGCCGTCAGGCGCAGCGTGGGCGTGCCCCGCGCGGGCGGCTTCTTGGGCTTGGGCTGGGTCGGCAGGCGCGGCTTCCTTTACCGCCGCGCGGCCAGAAGGGGGTGCGCCAGTATGCCCGCGCCCACCGGCGGGATAAACGACGGGCGCCTTCGCCGGGGCGGCAACCCTGCCCCGCCCGCACCCG
The DNA here is from genome assembly GCF_000711955.1 of Nevskia soli DSM 19509. Classification (GTDB taxonomy): domain Bacteria; phylum Pseudomonadota; class Gammaproteobacteria; order Nevskiales; family Nevskiaceae; genus Nevskia; species Nevskia soli. The sequence goes on along the minus strand of NZ_JONR01000007.1, from coordinate 177,204 downwards.
GCGCGTGCGCGCGCAACTCCCCCCGCACGTGCACGCACGCAACACGGCTTCCGGCGCAAGGCAGCCAGCTCCGTGCCCGCTAACCCCTTCATCACAAAGCAGGTTTGACCGCCCGGGCACCCCGGCGCACCTGTTTCCGCGGGCAATACGGGCTAGAATTGCAGACCCCACCGCATTCTTCGCGCAGGCCAGACCATGCCGCACTATCGCTCCCGCACTTCCACCCACGGCCGCAACATGGCCGGCGCCCGCGCGCTGTGGCGCGCCACCGGCATGAAGGACGGCGATTTCGGCAAGCCCATCGTCGCCGTGGTCAATTCCTTCACCCAGTTCGTGCCCGGACACGTGCACCTGAAGGACCTGGGCCAGATGGTCGCCCGCGAGATCGAGGCGGCCGGCGGCGTGGCCAAGGAATTCAACACCATCGCCGTGGACGACGGCATCGCCATGGGCCACGGCGGCATGCTCTATTCGCTGCCCTCGCGCGAGCTGATCGCCGATTCGGTGGAATACATGGTCAACGCGCACTGCGCCGATGCCATGGTGTGCATTTCCAACTGCGACAAGATCACGCCGGGCATGCTGCTGGCGGCGATGCGCCTGAACATCCCGGTGGTGTTCGTCTCCGGCGGCCCGATGGAAGCCGGCCGCGTCATTGCCTCGAAGCACGGCAAGGACGAGGTGGTGAAGCTGGACCTGATCGACGCGATGATCCAGGCCGGCGACATCAACGTGTCGGACGAGGACGTGGCCGCCGTCGAGCGCTCGGCCTGCCCCACCTGCGGCTCCTGCTCGGGCATGTTCACCGCCAATTCGATGAACTGCCTGACCGAGGCGCTGGGCCTGTCGCTGCCGGGCAACGGCACCATCCTGGCCACCCATGCCGACCGCAAGGAGCTGTTCCTGAAGGCCGGGCGCCTGGTGGTGGAGCTGTGCAAGCGCTGGTACGTGAACGACGACGCCAGCGTGCTGCCGCGCTCCATCGCCACCAAGGCGGCGTTCGAGAATGCGATCACGCTGGACGTGGCCATGGGCGGCTCCACCAACACCGTGCTGCACCTGCTGGCGGCGGCGCAGGAAGGCGGCGTGGATTTCCTGATGGCGGACATCGACCGCATCTCGCGCCGCGTGCCCTGCCTGTGCAAGGTGGCGCCGGCCTCGCAGAAGTACCACATCGAGGACGTGCACCGCGCCGGCGGCATCTTCGCCATCCTCGGCGAGCTGTCGCGCGCCGGTCTGCTGGATACCTCGGTGGGCAGCGTGCACGCTCCCAGCCTGGGCGCGGCCATCGAAGCCAATGACGTGCTGCTCAACGACAGCGCGGAACTGCACCAGATGTTTCTCGCCGCGCCGGGCGGCGTGCCGACGCAGGTGGCCTTCAGCCAGAACCGCCGCTTCGACAAGCTGGACTTCGACCGCGCCAACGGCTGCATCCGCGACCGCGCCCATGCCTACAGCCAGGACGGCGGCCTCGCCGTGCTTTACGGCAACATCGCCGAGCGCGGCTGCATCGTCAAGACCGCGGGCGTGGACGACAGCATCCTCAAATTCACCGGCCGCGCCCGCGTGTTCGAAAGCCAGGAAGACGCCGTCGACGGCATCCTCGGCGACCAGGTGCAGCCCGGCGACGTCATCGTCATCCGCTACGAGGGCCCGCGCGGCGGCCCCGGCATGCAGGAAATGCTCTACCCGACTTCGTACATCAAGTCGAAGGGCCTGGGCAAGCAATGCGCGCTGCTGACCGACGGCCGCTTCTCCGGCGGCTCCTCCGGCCTGGTGATCGGCCACGTCTCGCCGGAAGCGGCGGAAGGCGGAATGATCGGCCTGGTGGAGGACGGCGACACCATCGCCATCGACATCCCGAAGCGCAGCATCCGCCTGGTGGTCAGCGAAGAGCAGCTGGCGGCACGCCGCCAGGCGATGGAAGCGCGCGGCCCGGCGAGCTGGCAGCCGGAAAACCGCACGCGCTACGTCTCGCAAGCCCTGCAGGCCTACGCGCTGATGGCGACATCGGCCGATCGCGGCGCGGTGCGCGACCTGTCGAGCATCCGCCTGCCCGGCGTAGGCCCCACCGCCAAGCCCGCGCAGGCGCCGATCAAGGAACCGCGCAGCTAAGGCGATTCAAACACACGGGCTTTCCCCTCTCCCTCCGGGAGAGGGGCAGGGGTGAGGGACTCACTCAACGAGTGAGCCGCAATGTGGAAAGTGCGCCCTCACCCCGCCAAGCGCTCCGCGCTCGGCCCTCCCCTCTCCCAAAGGGAGAGGGACGGTGGTCGGCGGCCGTTGGCCGCCGGTCAATTCTTGGGCTGCGGCACCAGGCGCAGGTAGGGCTTCAGCGCCTTCCAGCCCTTGGGGAACAGCTTCTGCGCGTCCTCGTCCTTGACCGAGGGGACGATGATCACGTCCTCGCCCTGCTTCCAGTTCACCGGGGTGGCCACCTTGTGCTTGTCGGTGAGCTGCAGCGAGTCGATGACGCGCAGCACCTCGTCGAAATTGCGGCCGGTGCTGGCCGGATAGGTGATGGTCAGGCGGATCTTCTTGTTCGGGTCGATGATGAACAGCGAGCGCACGGTGAAGGTGTCGCTGGCGTTGGGATGGATCATGCCGTACAGGGTGGAGACCTTGCGGTCGGCGTCGGCGATCATCGGGAAATTGACCGCGTGGCCCTGGGTTTCCTCGATATCCTTCGACCAGCCTTCGTGCGCGCCGAGCGCGTCGACCGACAGGCCGATGGCCTTGACGCCGCGTTTGTCGAATTCCGGCTTGAGCTTGGCGGTGTAGCCCAGCTCGGTGGTGCAGACCGGGGTGTAGTCCTTGGGGTGCGAGAACAGCACGCCCCAGGAGTTGCCCAGCCAGTCGTGGAACTTGATCTTGCCCTGGGTGGTTTCCGCTTCGAAATCGGGGGCGATATCGCCGAGTTGCAGTGACATGTTGTTTCCTCCGGTGGGCAGGTGCCCGCTTGTTTCAACAGTCCGGGCATGGATGCCCGGCGGCTTGGGCAGGATGTCCATTATGATGCACCGGCCTTAGAACTAATCAAGCCATAAGCTCAGATCGATTCGCCTCGGCCGCGTGCCGTGTCTGCAGCCAGTAACGCAGCGACAGCCCGATCGAGGCCGCGCCGAGGCCGGCGGTGAGGCCCCACCACAGCCCGCCCGGCCCCAGGCCGCCGTGGAACGCCAGCCACCACGCCACCGGCATGCCGACCAGCCAGTAGGACACCAGGGTGATCAGCATCGGCAGGCGCGTATCCTTGACCCCGCGCAGGGCGCCGTTGGCGGTGGCCTGCAGGCCGTCGAAGAACTGGAAGGCGGCGGCCAGCAGCATGAAATAGGTCGCTTCCGCCGCGATGCCGGCGTCCGCAGTGTAGAACCCCGCGATGACGCCGCCGAACAGCGCCATGATGGCGGCGTTGGAAGCGGCGTTGGCCAGTCCCAGGCCCATGCCGACGAAGCCGCGGAAGCGCGCCGTGCGGTGCTGGCCGGCGCCGGCGGCATGGCCGACGCGCACGGTGGTGGCCAGGGCCACGCCCACCGGGATCATGAACACCATCGAGGCGAAGTTGATCGCCACCTGGTAGGCCGCCACGGTGGTGTCGCCGAACTCCGCCATCAGCATCGCCGCCGTGACGAACAGGCCGGCCTCGGCCAGCAGGATCAGGCCGATGGGCGTGCCGATGCGCAGGATCTCGCGCACGCCCTCGGCGCAGACGGCGCCGTTGGCGCTGGCCCGCATCACTTCGCGCAGGCCGGCGCGGCGGCCGAACTGCCATTGCAGCACGCCGGCCATGGCCAGGCTGGACACGGTGGTGGCGACGCCGCAGCCCGGCGCGCCCAGGCGCGGCATGCCGAAGTGGCCGAACAGCAGCAGCCAGTCCAGCACCGCGTTGCACAGCAGGCCCACCAGCCCCGCATAGAGGATCGGCCGCACCTGCCCCAGGCCCTCGGCGGAAAAGCGCAGGGTGAACCACAGGCTCAGGCCGAAGCCGCTGCCGGACAGGGCGCGGACGAAGGTGATGGCAAGGTCGGTGGTGCGCGGGTCCAAGTTGAGCTGCCGCAGGGCCGGGGCCGCGCTCAGATTCAGCAGCAGCACCCACACCGCGCCGGCGATCCAGGCGAAGCGGCTCGCCTTGCGGATGAAAGCGCCGATGTCCGCCTGCGGCCGCCCCGCCCCGACCATGTGCGCCACCACCGGCGAGCAGGCCATGAACAGGCCCATGAACAGCACGAAGAAGATGACGTTGAAATTGACGCCCACCGCCACCGCCGCCAGCGCCTGCGCGCCGAGGCGCCCGGCGAAGATGGTGTCGATGGCGCCCATGCCCACACCGGCCAGCTGCGCGGCGATCAGCGGCAGCGCCAGCTTCAGGTTGGCGCGGATCTCCGTGCGGACGGCGGCGCTGACAGGACTGGAGGACGGCTGGGACATGACAGGCGGATTTTCTTGCACCGGATTGGGGCCCGGTACCGGGGCGCAATGATAAGCCAGCGGGACAAGCGGCGCCCCGTACAGCTACGATACGGAACAAGCAAAACAGGCAGAAAAAGCCGTTGATTCAGCCAGAAACGAAGTTCACCAAGGTCGGCAACGACCGCGTGGCCTACCAGGTCTTCGGCGAGGGGCCGCGCGACATGGTTTTCTCCAGCGGCCTATGGAGCCATCTCGACCTCCAGCTGGAGGAGCCGAGCTATGCGCGCATCAACCGCCGCATCGCTTCCTTCTGCCGGCTGATCCGCTTCGACCGGCGCGGCTCCGGCGTTTCCGACCCGCGCCCCGATGACGGCGGCTCCATCGACCTGCACTGGGCGCAGGACCTGCTCGCCGTGCTCGAAGCCACCGGCGCAAGAGCGCCGGTACTGGCCGGGACGGTGGACGCCGGGCCGCTGATCCTGAAATTCGTGGAACAGCACCCGCAGCGCTGCTCCGGCCTGATCCTGGGCAGCACCACCGCCAGCCTGCTTCAGGCCGAAGGCTATCCACAGGGCCATTCGCCGAAGGCGGCGAAGCAGCTGTTGGAGCTGGTGGCCGAGAAATGGGGCAGCGAGGAATTCGCCGCGCTATGGGTGCCGAGCCAGGCGCAGAACCCGGCCGTGATGCGCTGGTTCGCCAAATTCCAGCGCGCCATGGCCTCGCCGCGCAAGGTGGTGGAAAACCTCAGCGAAAGCCAGCGGATCGACGCACGCCCGGTGCTGCCGACGGTGCGCGTGCCGACGCTGGTGCTGGGCCGGCGCGAGGCGAAGCTGTTCACCGCCGCGCAATCGCGCTACATCGCCGAGCACATCCCCGGCGCGCAGTATGTCGAGCTGTCCGGCGGCGACGGCGACTTCGCCTGGGATGGCGCCGACGAATACCTGGGCCTGATGGAGGAATTCATCACCGGCCAGCGCCGCGGCAGCCAGCCGGAACGGGTGCTGGCCACGGTCCTGTTCACCGACATGGTCGACTCGACCCGCCTCGCCGCCAAGATCGGCGACGCCGCCTGGCGCCAGGTCCTCGACCGTCACGACCAGGTCGTACGCGGCCAGATCGAACGCTACGGCGGCCGCCTGGTCGACTCCGCCGGCGACGGCGCCCTGTCCATCTTCAACACCCCCGGCAACGCCATCGATTGCGCCCATGCCCTGCACGCCGAGCTGAAGGAACTGAACCTCAAGATCAAGATCCGCGCCGGCCTGCACATCGGCGAACTCGAACTGCGCGAGGACGGCCGCGTCGGCGGCACCGCCGTACACATCGGCGCCCGCGTCCTCGGCCTGGCCCACGGCGGCGACGTGCTGGTGTCGCGCACCGTGCGCGACGTGCTGATCGGATCGCGCTACAAGTTCAAGGAGCGCGGCATCCATGAGCTGAAGGGCGTGCCGAGCAAGTGGCCGCTGTATTCGGTGGAAGCGCCGAAGCGGGATTGAGGGCCGAATTCTCCATGCGTGCCATGCGTGCCAAGGTTTGTTGTTGGCACGCATGCGGCCAGCGCGCTATGTGCCAGCGCATTTTGAACCGGCGGGAAGGACGGAAACCCATTTAAAAATCAGCCGCAGACCGCTTTTGCTGTTGTTTTAGGCTGTTGACGTTGCTTTGCGCTTTTGACGTGGTTTTTGACGTTCCCCCCGTTGCCTGCGCCGAGCATCGCAGTCCGCGGCGACATGGGCTCGCGCCTGTTTGGCGCGAGGCGAGGCAGGATGCCGAAGCGTTTTCAGACAGGCCAGGGATGGCCTGTCTGAAAACCCCGCCGCGGGCGAGAAGCGCAGGGAACCCATCAATCACCGACAGGTGATTGATGGGCGCAGGCTCCGGGGCGGCGCTTCTTTGGTTACTTTCTTGTCGCTGGAGACAAGAAAGTGACCCGCCTTCAAGGCGGAACCGGGCTCTCAGCAAGCGCTGTCAATGCCTCGCGCGCAAGCGCGTACGCGGAGGTTTCAGCGTCCAAAGCGAGTTGATCCAGCACCCAAGTTCACCGAAGCCTGGATTCCGGCTTTCGCCGGAATGACGACGGGAGAGAGGTCCGCGCTTGGCCCCTCCCTCGATACAAATCGCTTTGCGATTCACTCGGGACATTCGGGAAAGCACACCCGCTTCGCGGGCACTCGGGGCGAACGGAGGGTGGTGTTCAGTCAGGTGAAAAGCACCCCTCACCCCGACCCTCTCCCCACATGCGTGGGGAGAGGGGGAACAGCAGGGGGGTCAAACCAAGCCGGGCTTTAGCCCGACGCAGCCAGCAGACGTGCATTGCCGCCAACCGCTGCGGTATTCACCGTCAGCGTGCGTTCGGTGATGAACCGCAGCAGGTAATGCGGCCCACCCGCCTTCGGCCCGGTACCGGACAGTCCCTCACCGCCGAACGGCTGCACCCCGACCACCGCGCCGGTCATGCCGCGATTGATGTAGCAGTTGCCGACATGCGCCAGGGTCTGCACCTTGCGCCAGGTGGATTCGATGCGGCTGTGCACGCCCAGGGTCAGGCCGAATTGCGACTGGTTGATCGACTCGATCACCCGCTCCAGGCCGCGGCCGGGGAAGCGGGCGATGTGCAGGATCGGGCCGAAGTGTTCCTGTTCGAGTTGTTCCAGCTTCTCGATCTCCACCGCCAGCGGCGCGAAGTAGGTGCCGCGGGCACAACTCGCCGGCAGGGCCAGCTGGTGGATGGTCTTGCCGATCCTGCCGATGGCCTCGCCGTGTGCGGCAAGCCGCGCGCGCGCGGTTTCGTCGATGACCGGGCCGACGTCGGTGGCGAGCAGGGCCGGATCGCCGATGCTCAGTTCCTGCATCGCGCCCTTGAGCATGTGGATGGTCTTGTCGGCGATCTCTTCCTGCAGGAACAGCACGCGCAGCGCCGAGCAGCGCTGGCCGGCGGAGTAGAAGGACGAGTACAGCGCGTCCTTCACCACCTGCTCCGGCAGCGCCGAGGAATCGACGATCATCGCGTTCTGGCCGCCGGTCTCGGCGATCAGGGTGGCGATGGGGCCGGTGCGGGCGGCGAGCTTGCGGTTGATCAGCTGCGCCACTTCCACCGAGCCGGTGAAGGCGACGCCGGCGATGCGCGGATCGGCCACCAGTTCGGCGCCGACGTTGCCCTCGCCCAGCACGTTCTGGAAGACGTAGCTGGGCACGCCGGCATCGCGCAGCAGCTGCGCCATCTGCGCGGCGACCAGGTTGGTCTGTTCCGCCGGCTTGGCGATGACCGGGTTGCCGGCCACGAGGGCGGCGGCGATCTGGCCGGTGTAGATGGCCAACGGGAAATTCCACGGGCTGATGCAGACGAACACGCCGCGGCCGTGCAGCTGCAGCTCGTTGTGCTCGCCGGTGGGCCCGGGCAGGGTCTCGGCATGGGCCAGCAGGCGCCGCGCCAGGGCGGCGTAGTAGCGCAGGAAGTCCACCGCTTCGCGCACTTCGGCAAGGGCGTCGAGCACGGTCTTGCCGGCTTCGAGGATCAGCAGGCGCATGAACTCGGCGCGGCGCGCTTCGAGGCGGTCGGCGGCGCGCTCGAGGATGGCGGCGCGGCTTTCCACCGGCGTCGCGTTCCAGCGCGGATAGGCGGCGACGGCGGCGGCCACCACATCGCCCACCTTGCCCGGCTCCAGTGCCAGCCATTCGCCCACCACCTGGTGACGATCGGCGGGGCTGGTGATGGCGCGCACGTCGCCGATGCTGACGGCGCCGTCGTAGATCAGCGAAGCGGCGCGCGGCAGGGACGGCACCGCGGCCAGCTCGCGCGCGAAGGCGGTCTGCAGGGCTTCGTCCGGCAGGTTGAGGCCAGCGGAGTTGCGCCGCGTCGCGCCATACAGCTCGCCCGGCAGCGGCAGCGCGGGATTGGGCTTGACCGCCAGGGCCTTCACCGCGGCGACGGGATCAGCCACCAGCTGCTCGGCGGGAACGGCCTCGTCGAAGATGCGGTTGACGAAAGAGGTGTTGGCGCCGTTCTCCAGCAGGCGCCGCACCAGGTAGGGCAAAAGGTCCTCATGGCTGCCCACCGGCGCGTAGACGCGGCAGGGAATGGCGGCGTCCTCGTGTACCACCTGGTACAGGGCCTCGCCCATGCCGTGCAGGCGCTGGAATTCATAGCCCTGGTCGTTGCCGGCATAGGCGCGCACCGCGGCCACGGTGTGGGCGTTATGCGTAGCCAGCTGCGGATAGAACAGTTCGCGCGCGGCGATCAGGCGGCGCGCGCAGGCCAGATAGGCCACATCGGTATTGGCCTTGCGGGTGAACACCGGGTAGCCCGGCAGGCCCTGCTCCTGGGCGCGCTTGACCTCGGTATCCCAGTAAGCGCCCTTGACCAGGCGCACCGGCATACGGCGGCCGACTTCGCGCACCAGGCCTTCGAGCCACTCGATCACGGCGATGCCGCGCTTCTGGAACGCCTGCACCGCCAGGCCCAGGCCTTCCCAGCCGCGCAGGGAGTGATCGCGGTAGACCGCCTCCAGTACGTCCAGCGACAGCTCCAGGCGGTCGGCTTCCTCGGCGTCGACGGTGAGCCCGATGTCGTGGGCGCGCGCGGCCTGCGCCAGGATCAGCAGCTTGGGCGTCAGCTCGGCCAGCACACGGGCGCGGTTGCCGTATTCGTAGCGCGGATGCAGCGCCGACAGCTTGACCGAGATGCTCGGGCGCAGGAATACCGGCAGGCTGGCGTGATCGCTGCCGAAACTGCCGATGCTGGCGATGGCGGCCTGGTAGGACTTGAAATAACGCTCGGCGTCGGCGGCGGTCAGCGCCGCTTCACCCAGCATGTCGAAGGAATGCAGGTAGGCGCGCTGGTCGCGGCTCTGCGAGCGCTTCAGCGCTTCCTCGATGGTGCGGCCCATGACGAACTGGCTACCCATCATGCGCATGGCGCGGCGCACCGCGACGCGGATCACCGGCTCGCTGCTGCGGTTGATCAGGCGCGACCACACCGAGCGGAAGTTGCCGGGGGTTTCCAGCGGCAGGCGCACGATGCGGCCGGTCAGCATCAGGCCCCAGGTGGAGGCGTTGACGAACAGCGAATCGCTGGCGCCCAGGTGCTTGTCCCAGTCGGCCTCGGACAGCTTGTCGGCGATCAGCTTCTCCGCCGTCTCGTCATCCGGGATGCGCAAGAGCGCCTCGGCCAGGCACATCAGCAGCACACCTTCCTCGGAGGACAGGTCGTACTCGCGCATGAAGGCGTCCAGCGCGCTCTGCGATTCCTTCAGCAGGCGCACCCGCCGCACCCAGTCGGAGGCCTGTTCGATGATACGGCCGCTCAGCTCGGGCGGCGGTTCGGCGATGGCCAGCAGGCGGTTGACCAGGGCGGTCTCGTCGGCGAGGTACAGCTCGGTGATCGCGGCACGCAGCGGCGTGCGCGCCGGCAGGGGCTCCGCGAACAGGAAAGACGGTTGGGGATTGGGCATTTGCATGCGAGAAGGAATGGGAATATTCCCATTTTCGCATGCCGCAACCCCGGGCGGAGGGGCCGGGGAAGCCAGAACGTAGGGGGGTCCTACAGGTCGGTGCGGACCAGCCCCATGCGGGCAGCCTCCAGCGCGGCTTCGGCCCGGCTGGAGATATTGAGCTTGCGATAGATGGCCTTGATGAAGCCGGCGGCGGTATGGCGGGTCACGCCCAGTTGCTGCGCCACGTCCGGCAGGCGGAAACCCTTGGCGATCAGCACCAGGGTTTCGCGTTCGCGCGCGGTCAGTCGCGCCTCTTCGGAGGCATTCTGGGTCAGCTCGTCGCTGAATACGCGCAGCAGGCGCTGGGCGATGGCGGGCGACAGCGGTGGCTCGCCGCCGCCGATGGCCTGCAGGGCCGCGACCACGCGGTCGATCGGCTGGTCCTTGAGCAGGTAGCCCTGAGCGCCGGCGCGCAGCGCCGGAAACAGGTGGCGGTCGTCGGCATAGATGGTGGCGACGATGCAACGGCAGGACGGATAGGCGCGGGTGAATTCGCGGATCAGGTCGACACCGGAACCATCGGGCAGATCGAGATCGACCAGGGCGATGTCGGGTTCGGTTTTCAGAGCGGCGGCGCGGGCTTCCTGCAGGGTTTCGGCGGTGATGGCGACAATTCCGGGGAAGGCTTCCGTCAATACCCGCGCAAGCCACTGCGCCGAGGCGGCAAGATCCTCCACCACCAACCCGTGCCGCATCTCCGCCACTCCCAGAAATTGTCTGCGCTGCGTCACAGTGTCGTCCTCATCCTTGATTCTAGTCACCCCCTGAAAAGGGGTGGATAAGCCGTGATACCCGGCCATGGCGGTTTTAACGCAATAACGGCGTATAGGGAATTGCCGGGCGTGTAAAGAAACGGTTAAGCGCCTATCGGTGAAGCGGTCACGCGTGCAAGGGCAGGCGGATGACCACCCGGGTGCTGCCGCTGTCGCCATGCAGTGTAAGGCTGCCGCCGAGGCGCTGCATGCGCTGGTCCATGCCGCGCAGACCCAGGCCGCTGCGCCACTGCTCGGGCGGCGCCGTCGCGCCGTCGTTGACCACGGTGATTTCCAGCGCCTGTTCGACGATGGCGACGTCGATGCCGATGCGTGTCGGCGCGGCATGGCGCAGGGCATTGCTCAGCGCCTCGCGCAGCACCCGCGCCAGGTTGAGCTGCTGCGGCGCATCGAGCAGCGTGGTCGCGAGCAAGGCACGCTCGGTCCAGACCAGTTGCACGCCGCTGGCCTCGCAGCGTTCGCCCGCCTCGGCGCGCCAGTGCGCCAGACAATTGCCGACGGACTGCGGCCGCGCGCCCAGGCCGTAGACCGTCAACCGCAAGCTGGCCAGCACTTCGCGGATCGACTGCGCCGCCTCGCCTTCCGAGCGGTGCAGCAAAGTCAGCAGGCGCGCGCCGATATCGTCGTGCAGGTCCTGCGCCACGCGCGCGCGCTCCTGCTCGATGCTGCGCTCCACCGCCACCTGGTAGGCGGCGACGCGATCCAGCACCGCGCGCACCGCCGAGGCGACCTGCACATCGCGGCGCGTGAACAGTCGCTGGCCGTCGCCGGCGAAGCGCGCCTCCCAGGCCGGCAGCGCGCCGATACCCGGCACGCGCAGGGCCAGGCCGTTTTCGGCGATGGCCACTTCCGTCTGCGGCGTCTGCTGCGGATGCAGCGACAGCGGGTTGAACAGCTGCCGCAGCGCTTCCGGCAGCAGCTCGTCCACGGCATAGGCATTCGGCGCCAGCACGTCGCGCAGCAGGCTCGGCACGTCGTCGACGCGCAGCTGCCGGGCGCCGGTGAGGAAGCGCGACATCAGCCACTGCCGCGCCGGGAAATACATCCAGCCGGAGAGGATCAGCGAGGCCGCGAGCGCGGCCGGCGCCTCGAAATGCAGGGCGGCGGCGAAGATCACGTCCAGCACCACCACCGAGAAGCCGCCCACCACCAGCACCACCGCGCGGAACCACCAGGTTTCCAGGTCGAACAGGCGGTAACGCGAGATGCCCAGCGCCAGGCCCACCGAATTGAGCAGCAGGAAGCCGAAGGCGTAGGCCTGCAGGCTGCCGCTGTCGATGCCGGCCATGGCCGGCACCGACACCAGCGCCAGCACCGCGCCGCTGCCGACGAACCAGGACAGGAGGAACCACTGCAACGCGGCGCGCCGCAGCGGATCGCCACGCGCGGCACGCCACTGAAAGACGGCCAGCGACCAGCTGCACACATAGCCCAGGATGATGACGGCCTGCTGGAACAGATTGCCGAAGGGCAGCCATTGCAGGAAGTCGGCCAGCCACACCAGCAGGCAGCCGGCGATCAGCCAGGGCGCGGGCCTTGCCCGGCCCAGCGGATGCGGGTAGTGCCACATCACCGCGGCGAAGGCGCCGATGGTCAACAAGGCGCCGAAGTGGTTGACGCTCGACAGCGTCCGGAACAGCTCGCCGGGCAGCGCCAGCTCGCGCGAACTGTAGATGGCGGCGCTTCCGGCCATGAGCAGCGCACCGAAGCCGGTCACCGCGCAGTAGCGGGCGACGGCCTGCTCCGGGCGGAAGGCGAAGATGGCGGCGCCGGTGATCCAGCAACCCACTGCGCAGACCAGCTGCAGCCAGAAGATGAAAGGCAGATCGGACAGGGGGCGGTGCCGCGCCGGCCGCAGCGTGGCAATGCGGCCGTCGGCGGCGTGCAGTTCCATCTCGGGCGCGCGCTGGATGGCGGCGATCTGCTGCTGCCTCTGGAAGAAGGCGTTGAACGCCGGGTAGCCGATGAACATCGAATCCGGCTCCTCCGAGAGATCGTCTCCGCGCAGGGCGAAAGGCTGACCGCCGGCGGTGGAGATGGCGGCGATGACGGTGCCCGGCTCGAATGGCTCGGGCTGGATGTCGGCTTCGTACAGCATGGGCGGCCGATCGGCGCCGACGCTGTGCAGCTCGATGCCGGGATGCGGCCGGCCGGAGGCAAGTTCCAGGCACAGCACGATGGTGGCCAGCGACAGCGCCACGGCAAAGCCGATCGCCCGCGAGGGCGGCAGGGCGCGGGCCTGGCTGGCGCTATCGGGGCTGGCGGCAAGGCTGCTCATTGCTGCGACTGTAGCGAGGCCGCCGGCCCGGCGCCATGCCGCAGCGCACAGTAGCGAGGCAACCGCGGCCGCTTTAGACTCCGCTGCCCACGCCTTTTGCGCGCTCCATGTCCGTTTCCCCGCAAGATACCCTCCTGGTATTCGTCACCTGCCCTGCCGCCGCCGCCGATGCCCTGGCCGGCGCCTTGGTGGAGGCGCGGCTGGCCGCTTGCGTCCATCTGCTGCCGGCGGGCCGCTCGATATACCGCTGGCAGGGGACGGTGGAACGCGCCGAGGAGGTCCAGCTCATCGCCAAGACCAGCCAGGCCCGCTATACGGAGCTGGAGGCGGAAGTGCGGCGGCTCCATCCTTACGAACTTCCCGAAGTGGTTGCGGTCAATCTGGCTTGCGGGCTGCCCGCCTACCTGCAATGGATCCACGATTCAACCACATGAAAAACGCCGCGCTCTGCATGGCGATCGGTGCCGCCCTGCTCACCGGCACGGCGGCGGCGGACGGCTTTTGGCCGAAAAAGGACGGAGCAGCCGCCGGCGCCAGCCATGAACTGCTGAAAGCCGACCAGGCCTTCCAGCTGCTGGCCGCGGAACGCGAGGGGAATTCCCTCAAGGTAAGCTGGGAAATCGCCCCGGGATACTATCTGTACCGCAAGCGGATCGCCTTCCTGGCGCTGGCCCCGGAGGGTGCGCGGCTGGACACGCCGGAACTGCCCAGGGGCGAGCCGATCCAGGACGAACATGAAGGCAAGACCGAGATCTACCGGGGCAGCCTGAAGGCGGACCTGCACTGGCCGCAGGGCGCCGCCGCGCCGCAGCGGCTGCGGGTGAGCTATCAGGGCTGCGCCGAAGCCGGCGTGTGTTATCCGCCGCAGAGCAGGACGATCGATGTGATCGACCTGTCGCACTAACTTAATATTCCGAGAACACAATGCGTTCCATCATCCTGATTGTGGTTGCCTGCATCATCGCGGCGGCGGCGGGTTACGGCTTCTACCGCTACGCGCACGAGGGCACGGTCGCCGCCGAACCCCTGCCGGCCGGCCTGCAATTGAGTGGCCTGGACGGCAAGCCGCACGGCTTCGAGGAATGGCGCGGCAAGCTGCTGCTGGTGAATTTCTGGGCTACCTGGTGCACGCCCTGCCTGCACGAGATTCCGGAGCTGGTGAAGTTGCAGAAGCAGTACGCGGCACGCGGCTTGCAGATCGTAGGGCCTGCGGTGGATGATCCCGATGCGGTGCGCAGCATGCTGGGCCCGCTCGGCATCAACTACCCTGTACTGTCGGGTACGCCGGATTCCATGATCGATATCATGGAAAAGCTCGGCAACGGTCCGGGCGGCCTGCCGTTCTCGATCCTGGTCAGCCCGGACGGCCTGATCCTGGATCGCCAGCTGGGTGAATTCACTCCGGCGCAGCTGGTCAAGCTGATCGAAAGCCACCTCCCTCCGGCCGCTGCTCAGTAGCTCGAATCTGCGCCTAACCGCTGCCATCATGCGGCGATAATCGCTTAACTTCGCTTCCGTGTTGTTTCCGGAAGACGATTCATGCACAATGCGGCGACACCTTGACGAGCGCATTGCGTGAGCCGATTGCTGCTGCTGAATGGCCCCAACCTGAACCTGCTCGGTACGCGCGAGCCCGGGGTCTACGGCACGCAGACGCTGGCGCAGATCGAGGCCGGCCTGAGCGGGGAAGCGCAGCGACTGGGGCATGTGCTGGACTGCTTCCAGGGCAATCATGAAGGCCTGCTGATCGAACGCATCCACCAGGCGCGGCAGGATGGGGCGGCATTCATCCTGTTCAATCCGGGCGGCTTCACCCACACCAGCGTCGCCTTGCGCGATGCCCTGCTGGGGGTGGCGATTCCGTTCATCGAGATTCACCTGTCGAACGTCCACGCACGCGAGACATTCCGCCACAAATCCTACTTTTCGGATATCGCCGCCGGCGTGATCCTCGGCCTGGGGCCGCTGGGTTACCGGCTGGCGCTGCTGGCCGCGCACGAGCGGCTCCAGCAGATCTGACCCACACAAAACCGACATCAAGTAATACCAGGGAGACAGCAAGGCCATGGACCTGCGCAAAATCAAGACCCTCATCGAACTCGTCGAGGAATCCGGCATCTCCGAACTGGAGGTCAAGGAGGGCGAGGAATCCGTCCGCATCAGCCGCCAGCCCACCGGCGCGCCGATGCCGGCACAGTATTACGCGCCGCCTCCGCAACAGCTGACGGCACCGGCGCCCGCTCCGGCGGCTACCCCCGCACCCGCGCCCGTGGCCGCCGCACCGGCCGCGCCGGCGCCGAAGGCCGCGGACAACCGCCATATCGTCAAGTCGCCGATGGTCGGCACCTTCTACCGTTCGCCCTCGCCGGGCGCCAAGTCGTTCGTCGAAGTGGGCCAGACGGTCAAGGCCGGACAGACCCTGTGCATCATCGAGGCGATGAAGATGCTCAACCAGATCGAGGCCGATCGCGCCGGCGTGGTGGTCGAGGTGCTGGCCGACAACGAGAAGCCGGTCGAATTCGATCAGCCCCTTTTCGCAATAGATCCGGCGTAGTGAACATCCTGTTCAAGCACCCGGCCATCCATGGCCGGGACTATTCAAATAATCAGGTCAGCGAAATCCACACGCGGTTGCGCTGACATCGCAGGGTGGTGCTACTTATATGTTCCAGAAAATCCTGATCGCCAACCGTGGCGAGATCGCGCTGCGCATCCTGCGCTGCTGCCGCGAGTTGGGCATCAAGACGGTGGCGGTGCACTCCACCGCCGACCGCGACCTCAAGCATGTGCGCCTGGCCGACGAGACCGTGTGCATCGGCCCGGCGCCGGCCACCGGCAGCTACCTCAACATGGCGGCGATCATCAGCGCCGCCGAGGTCACCGAGGCGGATGCGATCCATCCCGGCTACGGCTTCATGTCGGAAAACGCCGACTTCGCCGAAAGCGTGGAGAAGAGCGGCTTCGTCTTCATCGGCCCGCGCTCGGAAACGATCCGCCTGATGGGCGGCAAGACCACCGCCAAGGCCGAGATGATCGCCGCCGGCGTGCCCTGCGTGCCCGGCTCCGACGGCATCCTGCCGGACGACGAGGCCAAGTGCCGCGAGACGGCCGCCAAGGTCGGTTACCCGGTGCTGATCAAGGCCGCCGCCGGCGGCGGCGGCCGCGGCATGCACGTGGTGCGCAGGGAAGAGGATCTGATCCACTCGATCCAGCTGGCCCGCAACGAGGCGCTGCAGGCGTTCAAGGACGGCTCGGTGTTCCTGGAGAAGTATCTCGAGGTGCCGCGCCATATCGAGATCCAGGTGCTGGCCGACGAGCACGGCAACGCCGTCTACCTGGGCGAGCGCGACTGCTCGATGCAGCGCCGCAACCAGAAGGTGGTGGAAGAGGCCCTGGCGCCGCACATCACGCAGGCGCAGCGCGAGGAAATCGGCAAGCTCTGCACCGACGCCTGCAGGCGCATCGGCTACCGCGGCGCCGGCACCATGGAATTCCTCTACGACAACGGCCGCTTCTACTTCATCGAGATGAACACCCGCATCCAGGTGGAGCATCCGGTGACGGAGATGGTCACCGGCATCGACCTGATCCGCCAGCAGATCATGGTGGCGGCCGGCGAGCCGCTGCCGTTCCGGCAGGAGGACATCCAGTTGCGCGGCCACGCCATCGAGTGCCGCATCAACGCCGAAGACCCGTTCAAGTTCATTCCCTCGCCGGGCGAGGTGAAGAAGTACCATGCGCCCGGCGGGCCGGGCATCCGCATGGACTCGCACGTCTACGCCGGCTATCGCGTGCCGCCGAACTACGATTCGATGATCGGCAAGCTGATCGCCTATGGCCCGACGCGCGAGTCGGCCATCGCCCGCATGCGCACGGCGCTGGCGGAGATGATCGTGGAAGGCATCCACACCAATATCCCGCTGCAGCGCAAAATCCTCGAAGACGAGGTGTTCGTGCGCGGCGAGCACCACATCCACTATCTCGGCGAGCGGATACCGGAGTGGGCGGCGGAGCAGTGAAGCAGTGGTTAGTGGTTAGTGGTCAGTGATTAGTGGTTAGTAAAGACGGAATCCGGCCACTCCACTGCTTTTGCTTTTACTAACCACTAGTCACTAACCACTAATCACTGCCTTTATGTGGAACGAACTTCTCGTCGCCAGCCGCTATCCCGATTTCGCCGAGGAGGCGCTGCTGGCGCAGGGCGCGGTCTCCGTCACCATGACCGACGCCGCCGACGAACCGGTGCTGGAACCGGCGCCGGGCGCGACGCCGTTGTGGCCGCATACCATCACGCGCGGCCTGTTCCATCCGGAGATCGACCTGGAGCAGGTGCGCAAGGTGTTGCGCGACTTGCTGCCCGACGGCGACGAGCTGGTGTTCGAGCTGCGCACGGTGGAGGACAAGGACTGGATCAACGCCTGGCTGCAGCATGCCAAGCCGATGCGCTTCGGCGCGGCGGAGACGCCGGGGCTGTGGATCTGTCCCAGCGGCCACCGCATCGAGGAAGCGGGCGCCACCGTGGTGCAGCTCGATCCGGGCCTGGCCTTCGGCACCGGCACCCATCCCAGCACCGCGATGTGCCTGCAATGGCTGGCACTGCACACGCTGGCCGGCAAGCGCGTGCTCGATTACGGCTGTGGTTCGGGCATCCTGGCCATCGCTGCGCTGAAACGGGGCGCGGTGCATGCTGATGCAGTGGACATCGATCCGCAAGCCCTCATCGCGACCGTCGGCAACGCCCAACTCAATGATGTGCATGAGCGTTTGCGTTGCGCGAGCGTTGAACAATTCACTGAACAAGCTGTGGATCAACCTGTGGACATCGTGTTGGCGAATATTCTGGCCAAGCCGCTGATGCAGCTCGCGCCGATGCTGGCGCAGCGGGTCCGCGCCGGCGGCAACATCGTCCTCGCCGGGGTGCTGCAATCGCAGGCGGACGAGGTGCGCGGCGCTTATGCGCCGTGGTTCGACTTCGACGAGGACAGCCACCAGGAAGACTGGGCGCGCATCAGCGGCACGCGGCGTGTGACGTCGTCGTGATTTGATGACTGTAACGTGACGAACGGTGCTTTCGCTGCCGCAACGACTTGAGTATTATCGCCTCCCCGTTTTTCGATCTGGCCAAAAAGTGTCCACGGACGGAGGCAGAGCCGGACGATCGAACGGGTTAATTTCAAGCATCGCACCGGCCTGACCGAATGACGCTGTCGTCAACGATTCGGCTTGTTGAATCATTGGAATCAATGGATGGTCGCGGCCCCCGCCGCGCGTAGTCCGCCTGAAGGAGGCCAGCAAGGATGTTGCGGGCCTTATCGATAACAACCATGACAAACAGGGCTGCATCATTCTCTTGTATGTCCAAATCTGACGACAACAAAGCGCTCTGCCACTCGGTGGCGGACTGCCTCGACGAATATTTCAGTACGCTCAACGGCCATGCGCCGAAGGATCTGTACGAAACGATCCTCGGCCAGGTGGAGCCGCCGCTGCTGCGCGCCACGCTGCGTTACTGCGACGGCAACCAGTCCCGGGCCGCGGACCTGCTCGGCCTCAACCGCGCCACGCTGCGCAAGAAACTGAGCCAGTACAAGATCGCCGCACGCTCCGACCGCTCATCCGATCACCAATCCGACCGATCCACCGACCTGCCGTCCGACGCGTCGTACGTCCGATGAGCGCGCTCAAGCCGCGCCGCGCCCTGCTGTCGGTTTCCGACAAACACGGCCTGATCGAATTCGCCGCGCAGCTGGCGGCGCACGGCGTCGAACTGATCTCCACCGGCGGCACCTGGAAGTCGCTGCACGCCGCCGGCATCGCGGCGCAGGAAGTGTCCGATGTCACCGGCTTCCCGGAGATCATGGACGGCCGCGTCAAGACGCTGCATCCGAAGATCCACGGCGGCATCCTGGCGCGCCGCGGCACCGACGAAGCGGTGATGGCCGAGCACGGCATCACGGCGATCGACCTGATCGTGGTCAATCTGTATCCCTTCGAGCAGACCGTGGCCAAGCCCGGCGTCAGCGTCGCCGAGGCGATCGAGAACATCGACATCGGCGGCCCGGCGATGGTGCGCGCCTCCGCCAAGAATCATGATCACGTCGCCATCGTGGTCGACCCGGCCGACTACGCCGCGGTGCTGGCCGCGCTGGACGGCGGCGGCATCGGCGACACCATGCGCCGCACCCTGGCGACCAAGGCCTTTGCCCACACCTCGCGTTACGACGCGGCGGTGGCGGCCTACCTCTCCAGCCTGGAAGCCGACGGCACGCGCGATTTCTTCCCCGGCGTGCTAGGCCTGCAATTCGACAAGAAGCAGGTGATGCGCTACGGCGAGAACCCGCACCAGCGCGCCGCGTTCTATACCGAACGCAATGCGCCGCTGGGCAGCGTCGGCGCCGCGCACCAGATCCAGGGCAAGGAACTGTCCTACAACAACCTGGCCGACGCCGACGCCGCGCTGGAATGCGTCAAGTCCTTCGTCAAGCCGGCCTGCGTCATCGTCAAGCATGCCAATCCCTGCGGCGTGGCGGTGAGCCTGGACGGCATCGGCAAGGCCTATGACCTGGCCTACCAGACCGATCCGACTTCAGCCTTCGGCGGCATCATCGCCTTCAACCGCGAGCTCGACGCCGCCACCGCGCAGGCCATCGTCGACCGCCAATTCGTCGAGGTGATCATCGCGCCGCTGGTGTCCGAAGCGGCAAAGAAGGTGGTCGCCGCCAAGCAGAACGTGC
Source organism: Nevskia soli DSM 19509 (assembly GCF_000711955.1). Classification (GTDB taxonomy): domain Bacteria; phylum Pseudomonadota; class Gammaproteobacteria; order Nevskiales; family Nevskiaceae; genus Nevskia; species Nevskia soli. Next base: position 157,517 of record NZ_JONR01000007.1, on the reverse strand, counting down.
GCCTGCTCGAAACCGGCCCCTGGCCGGACGAGCCCGCGCCGGCGCTGGACTACAAGCGCGTCGGCGGCGGCCTGCTGGTGCAGGACCGCGACGCCCACCGCATCAAGGTGGAAGAGCTGAAGGTGGTGACCAGGCGGGCGCCGACCGAGGCCGAGCTGCATGACCTGGTGTTCGCCTGGAAAGTGGCGACCTTCGTCAAATCCAACGCCATCGTCTATGCCCGCAACCGCCAGACCATCGGCGTCGGCGCCGGCCAAATGAGCCGGGTCTACTCGGCGAAAATCGCCGGCATCAAGGCCGCCGACGAGAAGCTGACGGTGGCCGGTTCGGTGATGGCCAGTGACGCCTTCTTCCCGTTCCGCGACGGCATCGACGCCGCCGCTGCCGCCGGCATCCGCGCGGTGATTCAGCCGGGCGGCTCGATGCGCGACGGCGAAGTCATCGCCGCCGCCGACGAGCACGATATGGCGATGGTGTTCACGGGCATCCGGCACTTCAGGCACTGATTGCCGGGAACCGTTTTCGCAAGGCACCTCTCGCCTGCCTGGTCGCGAGGTGTCGCGATTCGCTGCGCTCATCCCGACCCGGGCCAATTCAGAACGCTCCCTCTCCAGTTCGATCCTCTTCCCGTGTACCAGGAGAGGAGGCGAACAATCCTGCCTAGCCGCCGCGCGGCGACGGCGGAGACGGCGGCGAAGGCGGAGCCGGCGGTGCGGGGGGGGCAGGTGGTGCGGGCGGGCTCATCAGGCGGTCGATGCGCACGTCACCGCTGAAGGTGGACAGCTGCAGGTTGACGCCCTTGCCGTCGCCGAACACGAACTCCCGCTTCTTGCTGCTGGAATTGCGCGAACTGGAAGCAGCGGAAGCGGAAGCACTCTGCGGCAGGTCGCATTGCGCTTCGCCGCTGAAGCTCTTGATCATGGCGGTGCCGGACACATCGGTCGGCACATGCAGGGTGATGTTGCCGGAGAGGGTCTCGCCGGTCACCATTGCTTCCCGCAGGAACGAAGCATCCAGCCCCATGTCGCCGGAGACGGATTTGAGCTTGAGCTCGGAGAAGCGGCTGCCCTTGACCGAAAGGTTGCCGGAAACCGTTTCCACCGAAAGCTTGCCTTCCAGACCGCTCAGGTGCACGTCACCGCTGACCGTGTTGGCCTGGGTAAGCCTGGAGGGCGCGCGCAGGATCATGTCGCCGCTGACGGTCTGCACCGCCACCTGCTGCGACTGCACGTCGATGCCGACGTCGCCGCTGACGGTGCTGATCTTGACCGGACCGCGGGTGCCGCGCACCGAAGCGTCGGCGCTGACCGTTTCCAGCTCGACGCTCGCGCCCACCGGCACCATCAGGCGCAGGTCGCTTTCGCCGGAGTTGTGCGAATGCTTGGGCAGCTTCACCACCACGCTGAGGTTGCCGGCATCACCGGTCACTTCCAGGTGGTCGACGCCGTAGCCGAGGCTGCCGTTGATCTGAACCTCGTTCTTGTCCCAGGCATTGACCACCACGGTGCCGGAAACATTGTTGACATAGATCCTGCCGTCGCCGTTGAGCGGGTGACGTTCGTTGACCTGGCTGTCGTTGCGGCCGCCGGAGTCCTCGCTGGAATCGGCATCTTCATGGCGATGCTTGTGCGACTCCGGGGAAACCGCCAGGAAGGGCAGGCTGTTGAGCGCGGCGAGCTCGGTCAGCTTCTCGATGCGGGCCTGGTCGTATTGCTTGAAGGCCTTTACCCGCGCGGCTTCGGCTTTCGCCTCGGCCTGGACTTCGGCCAGGGCCTGATGATCGAGGGTGGCTTCGACCTGTGCGTCGTTCGCCCGCTCCTGCGCCGCCTCCAGCCGGTCCATCGCGGCCTGCCGGGCATCGGCCGCTGCTTGCCGCGCATCGTCGGCAATACGCTGCCGCTCATCCTGGCCTTCGGTTTCGCCGGCATAAGCCGGCGCCACGCAGGCAGCGGCGAGCAGGATGGCGAGCAACAGCTTCGGCTGCGCCCGGGTGAAAATCAGCCTGTTCATCGCGCGTCCGCCAGCACCACGTGCAGTTGTTCCTTCTGCTGACGGGTGGTGGTCAGCAGGCTCTTCAGGTATTCGCTCTCGGGATCGGCCGCGATGGCGCGCTTGAGCTGGTTTTCCGCGCTGTCCACGATCTTCAGGTTGGCCTTGACCAGGGCCCGCGTTTCCGGATGCATGCGGTTGGTGGCGGGCAGCAGGGAGTTGTCGGCGGCGGAAGCCATCACCGGCAGGTTGGCCGGGGCGTGCAGTGGGGAAGACTGGTGGTTGCCGCGCAGGCCCTGCAGGCCGATGGACGCGGTCAGCACCAGCACCAGCGAGGCGGCGATGCCGACCGCGGCGAGCCAGGGGGCGCGCTGCTGGCGGACGCGCTGCACGCGGATGCGGGAATCGATGCCGGTCCACAGGTCGCGCTGCGGGGCACAATCCTTCTTCAAGGCCGACAGGCCGGGAATCGGCGGCTGTTCATCGCCGCCGTGCGCATCCTGCATGCGCCGCTGTTCGAACTCGTTCATTCCAACCATCCTCTCATCAGGCGCCGCGCGCGGTGCAACTGCGCTTTCGAAGTTCCGACAGCGATGCCGGTCAGCGAGGAAATCTCCTCGTGCTGGTAGCCCTCGATGTCATGCAGCACCAATACCGTGCGCGCGCCGTTCGGCAAGCGTGAAAGCGCGCGCTCCAAATCCATCTTCAGGCCGGCATCCTCATGCTGCGATGGAATCACCGCATCGTTTGAGGAATCATCTTCCGTGCCGACCCCATCCTCGAAAGTGACCCAGCGCTTGAGCAGGCGGTGCTCGCCCAGCACCACGTTCACCGTCAGGCGGTGCAGCCAGGTGCCGAAACGGCTCTCGCCGCGGAAGCTGCCGAGCTTCTCCCAGGCGCGCACGAAGGCGTCCTGGGTGGACTGCTCGGCGCGCGCGGTGTCGCCGTGACACAGGCGGCAGCACAGGCCGTAAATCCGGTCGACGTGCAGTCGATACAGTTGCTCGAAGGCGCGCGAATCCCCGGCGGCGGCTTGCCGCACCAGCGCCAGGTCTTCGGAATCCACTACCGCGCTTCCGCTAACCACGCTCGCCGCCACGGCAGTCAAGCCGGCTTCCAGGGTGGGACATAGGGTTGCCGTCGTCATTTGCTATTCAGATACGCCAGCGCCGCGTAAGGTTTGAACCCCTTGCGCCCCGCGCCGGATGGCGTAGCCGCCCATGGCCGTGATTCTACGCCTTCCCGGGAAGTACCCACCTGAAATCATCGGCTTGCATGCAGAGCGGGGGGCGGGAGACGCATAATGGGCGACTCCCGCCGCCGAACCGACCCGTGCCCAATCCCCTCGTCCTCACCAGTTCGCTCGTGGCCAGCAGCCTGCGCGGCTGGCGCGGCACCGCCGCCTTCCGGCCGCGCACCGTGCAACCGGAGCAGCCGTTACGGTTGTATGAATACGAGGCCAGCCCCTATTGCCGGCTGGTGCGCGAGGCGCTGACCGAGCTGGACCTGGACGCGCTGATCCTGCCGTGCCCGCAGGGCGGCAGCCGCTTCCGGCCGGAAGTACAGGCGCGGGGCGGCAAGCAGCAGTTTCCCTACCTGGTCGATCCGAACAGCGGCCGGGAGCTGTATGAGTCGGCCGACATCATCGACTACCTCCGTGCCAACTATGGCGGGCGCGCGCCGGCCAGCCGGAGCCTGCGCGGCGTGGCGGTGGGCAGCGCCTTCCTCGCCGCCTGCGCCCGGACCAATCTGCGCAGCTTCCGCGGCTACAGCGCGCGGCCTTCGCGGGCCCCGGCGCAGCCGCTGGAGCTGTACAGCTTCGAATCCAGCCCCTATTCGCGCCCGGTGCGGGAACTGTTGTGCGAGCTGGAGTTGCCCTACCTGCTGCGCAACACGGCCAAGGCGCGCTGGGAGGACATGGGGCCGCCTTCGCTGCGCCGCAAGCTGTTTCCCGACCTGCCGGTGGAGGGGCGCAATCGCTTGCGCCTGCTCGAGCTGACCGGGCGGGTGCAGGTACCTTACCTGGTGGACGCCAATACCGGCACGGCGATGTATGAGTCGGACGACATCATCCGCTACCTGAAGCGGCAATACGGCGTCGCAGAGATCTGAACTTGGCTGATCCCGCTTCCCTGTTCGCAGTGGTGGCGGCCGCGCATGCCCTGGCGGTGATGAGCCCGGGGCCGGACCTGGCCATCGTCACCCGCCAGACCCTGGCGCACGGCCGCGCCGCCGGGCTGCGCACGGCGCTGGGCATCGCCAGCGGCATCTCGGTGCACATCACCTACGCCATGTTCGGCCTGGCCTGGGCGATTCAGCAGTACCCGCCGCTGCTGACGGGACTGCGTTATATCGGCGCCCTGCTGCTGTTGTGGATCGGCTGGGGCGCGCTGCGCGCAAAACCCTCCACCGGGGCGGTGCCGGTCGCCGCCGGTGCGCGCGCCGCGGCGCGCGACTTCGGCATCGGCTTCCTGACCAATGCGCTGAATGTGAAGGCGATGCTGTTCTTCGTCGCGCTGTGCTCGGCGGTGATTACCGTGGGCACCTCGGTACAACTGCGGCTGGCACTGGGGGCCTGGATGATTTTCGCCACCGGGCTGTGGTTCTGCTTCGTCGCCTGGACCCTGGGCCATCCGCGGGTGCGCGCGCGGCTGCAGGCTTACGGACACTGGATCGACCGGGTGATGGGTGCGATCCTGCTGGTGCTGGGTTGCGGCATGCTGCTGGAGGGTTTGGTCGGTTGAGCGACACGGCCGTGCAATCGCCCGGGGCGTAAAGTGCGGGACACACAACAGGCTTGAGGGGAGAACAGGATGGGGAATGTGAAGCTGAGCGCGGCGGAACTGGCCGTCACGGTCGAGGAAGTCGAGTTTCCGAGCCATGGCGTCACGCTGCGCGGCGGGCATTTCCTGCCGGCCGCCGGCGCGGGGCAGGAATCCCTGAAGAACGCCCGGGGCGAGTTGCCCTGCGTGGTCATGGCCCACGGTCTGGGCGGCACCCGCGCCGCCGGCCTGGAGCCGTTCGCGCGGCGCTTCGCCGCAGCCGGCCTGCACGTGCTGTGTTTCGACTACCGCTATTTCGGCAAGAGCGACGGCGAACCGCGGCAGTGGGTCAGCGTGGGACGGCAGTTGCAGGACTTCGCCGTGGCGATCGCTTATGCGCGCACGCTGCCCGGCGTGGATGCCAGCCGCATCGCCACCTGGGGCAGTTCGTTCTCCGGGGCGCATTCGGTGGCCGCCGCGGTAGCGGACGGCAAGATCGCGGCGGTCAGCTCGCAGGGCGCGATGATGGATGGCTTCGCCTCCCTGCTCAATCTGCTGCGCAAGGTCGGGCCGGTGCATGTGCTCAAGCTCACCGCCTTCGGCCTGGCCGATGGCATGCGCGGCGCGCTGGGGCTCGGGCGGGTGCGGATTCCGGTGGTGGGCATGCCGGGTGAGAACGCGGCGCTGACCACGCCGGATTCAAAGCCGGGCTATCTGAATATCGCGCCGGCGGACTGGCGCAACGAGATCACCTGTACCTGGGCGCTGGGACTGGCGATGTACCGGCCCAATACGATGACGCCGCGGTTGCCTTGCCCGGCGCTGTTCTGCATTGCCACCGGGGATGTGGTGGTGCCGCCGGGGGCGATGGAGGATGGTGCACGGCGCAGCGGCGGCAAGGTCGAGGTGAAGCGGTATCCCATCGGGCATTTCGACATTTATGTCGATGAGGGGTTCGAGAATGCTTCGCGGGATCAGACGGAGTTTTTTGTGCGGGTGTTGAAGGCGAAGTAAAAGCAGCGGGCGGTGCTTTCGCGGAAGGCGGGATTCGCTGCGCTACTCCCGCCCTACCATGCTGATTTGATGTGGGCCATATCTTGGGGCCATGAACACCGTAGTAGGGCGGGAGTAGCGCAGCGAATCCCGCCTGTCGCGTGCTCACTCAAATTCCAGCTTTCGAACCTCGTCTCCTGCCGCCCAATTCGAAGGGTAGATTCCGGCAGCCACAAACCGGTGAAAGCTGCTATGAGGCCAATCCGCTACCGTCCGCGCATGACCGTGCTTGACCGGATTGTGGTGAATGTAATCCGCGTGTCTTTCAAAATCTCGTTCATCACGAATGGCATGTTCCCAGAATCTCCGCTGCCAGATGCCGCGCTCGCCTTTGATCAGCCGTCGTTCCGATAACCGTTCCCCTCGCGCAATACCACGCGAGAAAGTCGATTTCACAGCATGCCAGCGGGATGAAAAATCCGCATCGTCCGGCGGCAGGGTCCAGATGCAGTGCAAGTGGTCCGGCAAAACCACCATGGCATCGATGCGAAATGGTCGCACGGCGCGGACGTTTGAAAGTGATCGGCGTAACAGATCGACATGCGCGGTCAATAGCTGACGTCGTCGTTCCAGAGTGGCAACAGTGAAAAAGAATGTTCCACCAGGGACGAAAGCTCGGACGTATTGCGACATGTCTGAAGTGTCGGCGCGGAAGGCGGGATTCGCTGCGCTACTCCCGCCCTACCCACGACGAGTCAAGCCCCATCACGTCGGCTTGGACAGGGCCCGCCACAACATCTCGAACAACACATTCGCCTGCTTGGTCAGCGACTCGCGCTGCCCGCGGTGGAAGTACATCTGCACCAGCCGGAACATGACGCCGAAGATGTAGTCGAGCAGGATCTTCTCGTCGACCTGGTCGTTGAGCACGCCCTTGGCGCGGCCTTCGCCGAGGACGCGGATGAAGGTGCCGAACAGTTCGGGGTTCTGGAAGGTTTCCTGCTTGCGCCAGGTATTGAGGTAGACCGAGCTCATCACCAGCTGCATGACCTTGGGATTGCGCTCGAAGAAGTCGAGCGAGACCCAGAACACCTTGCGGAAGCGCTCCTTGTAATCCTCGATGCCCTGCAGGTGGTCGATCATGCGGGTGCCGAGCTTGCCCATCCAGGTATCGAGGCTGCTGAACAGGAGGGCTTCCTTGCTGCCGTAATACTTGTAGATGGTCTGCAGCGAAACGTTGGCGCCGCGCGCCACCTCGATCAATCCGACGCGATGGAATTCGCGTTCCGAGAAGATATCCAGCACCGCCTGCTCGATGCGCAGGCGCGTTTCCGGATCGAGTTGCGAGCGATCCGCAACCGGCTGCATTTCGCGCTCCGCCGGCGCGCCGTTCTCATCCAAAGCCGTACCCATGTTCGTTCCCGAAGCGCGGAAGCGCAGTAATAGTAGTTACTAGAGCTGAATCCATGTGGCGCCACACCATACGCAGGCGTATTGACCTCGGCGTAGCATAGGATTATGCTCGCCGGGTCAAGATTTCTGCGCGGAGCGCCACGCTATCTTCGCCGCCAGCCTCGACTCGGGCTGCAGGGCGAGATGTAAGAGTAATATACATTACCGCCATCTTCAACCGCCCTCCCCCCCCAATACAAGCTATTCAACCCCAACGTCGCCCCAAGGACCGTCTCCCATGACCGAAGCTTTCATCTACGACGCCGTGCGCACGCCGCGCGGCAAGGGCAAGAAGGACGGCAGCCTGCACGAGGTCTCCCCCGTGCACCTGCTCGGCAACCTGTTCAACGCCGTGCAGCAGCGCAACCAGCTGGACACCAGCCAGGTCGACGACGTGGTGCTGGGCTGCGTCACTCCGGTGGGTGAGCAGGGCGCGGACATCGCGCGCACCGCGGTGCTGTACGCCGGCTGGGCGGAGAACGTGCCGGGCGTGACGCAGAGCCGTTTCTGCGCCTCCGGCCTGGAGTCGGTGAACCTGGCGGCGATGAAGGTGATGTCGGGCCAGGAAGACCTGATCGTGGCCGGCGGCGTGGAGAGCATGTCGCGCTGGCCGATGGGCTCGGACGGCGGCGCCTGGGCCATGGATCCGCGCATCAACCACCAGCTGGGCTTCGCCCCGCAGGGCATCGGCGCCGACCTGATCGCCTCGCTGGAAGGCTTCACCCGCAACGACGTGGACAGCTTCGCGGTGCGCTCGCAGCAGCTGGCCGGCAAGGCGCGCGAAGCGGGCTATTTCAAGAAGTCGGTGATCCCGGTCACCGACCTTAACGGCATGGTGGTGCTGGACCACGACGAGTTCATCCGTCCCGAAACCACGGTCGAAGGGCTGTCGACGCTGAAGCCCTCGTTCGAGCAGATGGGCCAGATGGCGTTCGACGCCACCGCCCTGCGCAAGTACACCACCATCGAGAAGATCAATCACGTCCACCACGCCGGCAATTCCTCCGGCATCGTCGACGGCGCCGCGCTGGTGCTGATCGGTTCGGGCGAGAAGGGCAAGTCGCTGGGCCTGAAGGCGCGCGCGCGCATCCGCTCGGTGGCGGTGATCGGCAGCGAGCCGACCATCATGCTCACCGGCATCGCCCCGGCGGCGCAGAAGGCGCTGAAGAAGGCCGGCATGGCGGTGAAGGACATCGACCTGTTCGAGATCAACGAGGCCTTCGCCGCGGTGGTGCTGAAAGCGGTGCGCGCGCTGGACATCGACCTGGCCAAGGTCAACGTCAACGGCGGCTCCATCGCCATGGGGCACCCGCTGGGCGCCACCGGCAGCATCATCCTCGGCACCGTGCTCGACGAGCTCGAGCGCACCGACAAGTCCACCGCGCTGATCTCGCTGTGCGTCGGCGCCGGCATGGGCATCGCCACCATCATCGAACGCGTCTAATCAGGAACAAGGCACCAGAACCATGGCCGACACCAATACCGCAGTGCGCTACGAGCAGGATGCCGACGGCATCGTGACCCTGACCCTGGACCTGCCGGGCCGTTCGATGAACGTGCTCGACGAGACCCTCACCCGCGGCCTCGCCGAGGCGGTGGCGCGCATCGAGAAGGATGCCGGTGTGAAGGGCGTGATCGTCACCTCCGGCAAGAAGGAATTCCTCGCCGGCGCCGACATCGAAGGCCTTTACAAGAACACGGACGTCAAATCCGTGTACGACATGGCAGAAGCCTTCAAGGACATCCTGCGCCGCCTGGAGAAGTCCGGCCGGCCGGTGGTCGCCGCGCTCAACGGCACCGCCCTCGGCGGCGGACTGGAACTGGCGCTGGCCTGCCATTACCGCATCGCGGTCGACAATCCCAAAGCCAAGTTCGGCCTGCCGGAAGTGAAGCTGGGCCTGCTGCCCGGCGGCGGCGGCACGCAGCGCCTGCCGCGCCTGATCGGCATCCAGGCCTCGCTGCCGCTGATGCTGGAAGGCAAGGAACTGCGCGCCGACCAGGCCAGGCAGCAGGGCATCCTCAATGAATTGGTGAAGGACGGCGCCGAAATGCTGGCGCGCGCCAAGGCCTGGTGCCTGGCCAATCCGAAGCCGGTGCAGCCCTGGGACGACAAGAAGTTCAAGTGGCCGGGCGGCGATTCCAAGTCCCCCGCCAATGCGCAGATGTGGGCCATCGCCCCGTCCATGGCGGACGCCAAGAGCCAGGGCAATTACCCGGCGCTGACCAACATCATGAGCTGCGTGTTCGAGGGCGGCATCGTCGATTTCGACAGCGGCTGCCGCATCGAGTCGCGCTACTTCGCCAACCTCGGCGTGAGCCAGGTGTCGAAGAACATGATCGGCACGTTGTGGTTCCAGCTCAATGCCATCAACAAGGGCAAGTCGCGACCGGAAGGCTTCGAAAAGTCCACGGTGAAGAAGCTGGGTGTGCTCGGCGCCGGCATGATGGGCGCGGGCATCGCCTACTCCTCGGCCAAGGCGGGCATCGAAGTGGTGCTGCTGGATGCGACCGCCGAAGCCGCCGAGAAGGGCAAGAGTTATTCCGCCGGCCTGCTCGACAAGGCGATCAAGAAGGGCCGCGAGACCCCGGCCGGCAAGGGCGTGTTCCTCGACCGCATCAAGCCGACCGCCGACTACAAGGACCTGGAAGGCTGCGACCTGGTGATCGAAGCGGTGTTCGAGGATCGCGCCATCAAGGCCGACGTGACGAAGAAGACCGAAGCGGTGATCCCGGCCACGGCGACCTTCGCCTCCAACACCTCGACCCTGCCGATCACCGGCCTGGCCAAGGCCAGCCTGCGGCCGGACCAGTTCATCGGCCTGCATTTCTTCTCGCCGGTGGACAAGATGCCGCTGGTCGAGATCATCCTCGGCGAGCAGACCTCCAAAGCGACGCTGGCCAAGGGCTTCGACTACGTGCAGCAGATCAAGAAGACGCCGATCGTGGTCAACGATTCGCGCGGCTTCTACACCTCGCGCTCGTTCTCGACCTACGTGATGGAGGGCCTGGCGCTGCTGCTGGACGGACAGCATCCGCGTTCGATCGAGGTGGCGGGCGTGCAGGCCGGCATGCCGGTCGGCCCGCTGGCGGTGCACGACGAGGTTTCGATGTCGCTGTCGCTGCACGTGATGGAACAGACCCGCAAGGACTTCGCCGCCGAGGGCAAGACCTACACCGGTCATCCCGGCGAGAAGGCGGTGGTGCTGATGGTCAAGGAACTCGACCGCCCGGGCAAGAAGGCCGGCAAGGGCTTCTACGAGTACCCGCAGGGCGGGCAGAAATACCTGTGGCCGGAACTAAGCAAGTACTTCCCGTTGTCGAAGGACCAGTTGAGCCAGCAGGAATTGATGGACCGTTTGATGTTCGCCCAGGCCAACGAGGCGGCAAGGTGCTACGAGGAGAAGGTGGTCATGACCGTGGCCGATGCCAATATCGGCTCGATCTTCGGCTGGGGCTTCGCACCCCACCAGGGCGGGGCGCTGCAGTTCATCAATGCCTACGGCGTGGACAAGTTCGTCAAGCGCGCGGAAGAGCTGGCGGCGAAATACGGCCCGCGCTTCAAGCCGGCGGCGATCCTGGTCGAAATGGCCAAGGCCGGCAAGAGCTTCACGTAATGTTTTAGTTGTTGCCGCGCCGCATGAGCGGTGCGTATGAAACGAATTCCGGAGTAGACGCCATGTTTGGATTGTTGATGAACTGGATGAAGGCCAACAAGATCCTGCCGCAGATCTCGGATACCGAGCGGCAGGCCCTCGAAGCCGGCAAGGTGTGGATCGACGGCGGCTTCTTCGCCGGCAAGCCGGATTTCAGGAAGATCCTGGCGGAGAACTACAACAAGCTGTCGGCGGAAGAGCAGGCCTTCCTCGACGGACCGGTGGAAGAGCTGTGCCGCATGGTCGACCGCTACGACATCGGGCGCACCAAGCAGATGCCCGAGGAGATCCTCGCGTTCATCAAGAAGTCCGGCATGATGGGCTTCCTCATTCCGAAGCAGTACGGCGGCAAGCAGTTCTCGATCCTGGGCATCAGCACCATCATGGCCAAGATCGGCCCGGTCAGCGCCACGGTGGGTACCTTCGTGGTGATCCCCAATTCGCTGGGCGCCGCCGAGTTGATCATCCATTACGGCACGCAGGAGCAGAAGGACAGCTACCTGCCCAAGCTGGCCGCCGGCGAGTATGTGCCCTGCTTCGGCTTGACCGAGCCGACCGCCGGCTCCGACGCCGCCTCGATCAAGGCCGAAGGCCTGGTGTTCAAGGACAGCGACGGCGAGACCAAGATCAAGCTCAACTTCCGCAAGCGCTACATCACGCTGGCGCCGATCGCCAATCTCGCCACCATCGCCTGCCGCCTGCACGATCCGCAGAACCTGCTGGGCAAGGGCGAGGACGTGGGCATCACCTGCGTGCTGGTGCATCAGGGCACGCCGGGCTTCACCAACGGCGATCACCATGATCCCATCGGCGATCCGTTCTACAACGGCCCGCTGATCGGCAAGGACGTGGTGGTGCCGGTGAAGAACATCATCGGCGCCGAGAAAGGCGCCGGCCAGGGCTGGCGCATGCTGATGGAACAGCTGGCCGGCGGCCGCATGGTCAGCCTGCCGGCCGGCGCGGTCGGCGGCGCCAAGGCGGTGGCGGCCGTCACCGGCCCCTACTCGATGGTGCGCCAGCAGTTCGGCATCTCCATCGGCCGCATGGAAGGCATCGAGGAGAAGATCGGCAAGATCGCCGCCCTCACCTACATGCTCGACGGCGCGCGCGTCTTCGGCTGCTCCGCGGTGGACAGCGGCATCCAGCCGCCGGTGGTGTCGGCGATCATGAAGGCCTACACCACGGACCTCGCGCGCGAACTCACCGCCGACGGCATGGACGTGTTCTCCGGCTCGGGCGTGATGCAGGGCCCGAACAACATCCTCGGCATGGGCTACAAGTCGGCGCCGGTGGGCATCACCGTGGAAGGCGCCAACATCATGACGCGCACCCTGATGGTATTCGGCCAGGGCGCCACCCGCTGCCATCCCTACGCGCTCAAGGTGGTCCAGGGCGTGGAGGAGAACAATGTCGCCCTGTTCCGCAAGAACCTGGTGGGCTGGATCGGCCACTTCATCCTCAACATCCTGCGCAGTTGGGTGCATTACCTGACCCGCGGCCTCACCGCCGGCTCGCCGGTGAGCGGCCCCACCGCCCGCTACTATCGCCTGATGAGCTGGAGCGCGACACGCTTCGCCGTGCTCACCGACCTGGCCATGTTCACCATCGGCGGCAAGCTCAAGGTGCGCGGCAAGCTCACCGGCCGCTACTCCGACGCGCTGGCCTGGATGATCCTGGCCACCGGCGCGCTGCGCCGCTTCGAGGCCGAAGGCCGCAAGCAGGAAGACCTGCCGCTGGTGCATTACTCGGTGCAGTACGCCCTGGCCAGGGTGCAGGAAGCCTTCGCCGGCATCTACGCCAATTTCGGCGGCGGCCTGCTCGGCTTCTGGCTGCGCACCGTGGGCACGCTGTTCCTGCGCATCAATCCGGTCGGGCACCTTCCCGGCGACAAGCTCGGCAACCAGGCCGCCCTGGCGATCCAGTCGCCCAGCGAGCAGTACCGTCGCCTCACCAACGGCGTGTTCATCTCGCCGGACGAGAGCCTCGGCACCGGCCGCCTGATCAAGGCGTTCAAGCTGCTGGCCCAGGCCGAGCCGGTACTGGCCAAGATCCATGCGGCGCAGAAGAACAAGCAGCTGCCGCGCGGCGCCGCCGAGGAACTGGCTCAGGATGCGGCCAACCAGAGCATCATCAGCGCCGAGGAAGCCGCCCTGCTGCGCAAGGCCAGCGCGGCACGGCTGGAAGCGATCGAGGTGGACGTGTTCACGCCGGAGCAGTATTTCGGCGTGGTCGCCAAGAACGGCGGCCTGCAGCTGGGCGAGGCCCCGCAGCTGAAGCGGGCCGCCAACGGCTGAGCCCGGCTCGAAGAAAAGAAGCCCGTCGCGGGATACCCGCGACGGGCTTTTTATTTGAAGCTGGAGAAGCAGCCGCGCCCCGCTTGTTTCAACAGTCCGCGCCAGGGACGGCGCGGTGCTTGGACAGGACGTCAGTCGTTCAATTTAAAGTTGATCGGCATGCTGAGATCGACTTCCGCGTTGTTCGGCTGGTAATCGCTGGGCAACGGCGCGAAACGGCCGATGCGAGAAAATACTTCGAGCGCCTCGCGATTGAGCTGAGAGTACGGACTGCGCTGCTGCATCTCGGCACGGACCACGGTGCCGTCGCGGCGCAGCCTGACCTTGACCAGGATGTCGCCTTCCTCCCCGGACTGCAGGGAGTCCTGCGGATAGTGCAGGTTCTGCCGGACGTTGCCGGTGGCTTCCCGATACCAGGTCGACCAGTCCGGACCGCTGCGGGTCGGCGTGGCGGCACTGGCAACCATGGCCGGCGCGGCGGCGGCCTGCGCCTCCTTTTCCTTGCGCAGCCGGTCCACCTCCGCCTGCAGTTGCCGCAGATGCTCGGCGGCCTCGAGTTCCGCCTGCGAAGGCGCCGGTGGCGCCGCAGCTGCCGTGGCGGCCGTCCTGCCGCTGGCGGCAGAGCTGGTTTTCGTTTCCTGCGCCGCCTGCTCCCGCTGCGTCTGCAACTGATCGCGTGCCTCGGCGACCTTCTTTTCCTTGGCCATCAGGTCGAGCGCCAGGCGGTCGAGCCCGGCGTCGCCCTGTGCCGGTGCGGGCGCAGCCGCCGCGCTGGGGGTATCCGCAACTGGCGGCACCGCGGCCGCCGGTGCGGGCGCTGCGACCGCTCGGGCCTGGGACGGCGGCGGCGGCGCCGCCGCGGTCGGCTGCTCCATGGCGCCCTTGGAGTCCAGCAGGAAATAGCCGCCGGCCGCGGCCGCGATCGCCACCACGCCGATCAACAACGGCAGCTTGGAGCGCGACCGGGGAGCCGCACGCGGAGCCAGGGAGGGAAAGCCTTCGACAATCGGCTCCCGCTCCTCGGAGCCCGTACCCTGCAAGGCATTGCGCCAGGCGGCTACCGATTGCGGCCGCTGCTCGGCGGGCAGGTGCAGGGCTTCATCGATGGCGGAGGCGAGGGCCTCGGAGCAGCGCACCCGCGCTTTCATCGCCACCGGGGCCAGGGCCGGGCCGCTGGCGCGGCTGCGCGCATCCGGCGGCGCTTCGCCGGTGATGACGCGGTAGGCGGTGGCGCCGAGCGCATAGAGGTCGGTCCAGGGACCATGCGGGCCGGCCATGTAGAACTCTTCGGGCGCGGCGTAAGGCGGCGTGCCGGCGCTGAACACGGTGCGCGCCTTGAAGCGGATGGGCGCCCGCAGCACACCGAATCCGGTCAGCACCGCGCTGTCGTCCGGCCGCACCAGCAGGTTTTCCGGGCGGATGTCCCGGTGCAGCAGCCCCACCGCATGGGCCTGCTCCAGGCCGGCCAGCACCGGCGTCAACAAACGGCGCAGTTGCGCCTCGCCCAGTACGCCTTCGCGTTCGACGATGGCGGCCAGGGTCTCCCCGGCAACACGCTCGGTGACGTAGTAACCGGTACCGTTGGCTTCGAACTGCCGCAGCACGCGCACCAGCCCGGGGTGATTGAGTTTCTGCAACAGCATCGCCTTGTCGAGGAAGCTGCGCAGCCAGAAACGCAAAGGGGTGCGATCGTCCACCTCCCGCGCCCGGACCACACCATTCTCGCGCACCGCGAACTCGTGCGGCAGGAACTCCTGGATGGCTACCTCGCCACCGACGCCGTCTCGGGCCAGGTAGGTAATGCTGAAACGTCCTTGCTCCAGTACGCCGGCGATTTCATACGCATCAAGCCGCGTACCCGCCGCCAGAGGCGACGCAGTCTGCGCAGTACTCATTGTGACTCCCTTTCCCCGCCGCGCCCCGCCGTATGTTTCGGCGATTGCACGGCTGCCGGCGGTCCTGTGGATCCGCCGGCATCACGCTTGGTTGATGTGCCGATGCCATGGGGGGAGTCCGCCTGGGCGGACCCGCCGGCCGGGTACCGGAACCTTGATATGCCTGTATTTCAGGGTTGCAACAATCTTGCCGTCAAGTGGCGGCGCCCGCCGCCCACGTAAAGTTCTGGCGCAATGGCCAAAACCCACACCAAATGCGCAGATTCGAGCGTGGCGACGGGCGTTTGGTTACGATGAGCGCCTCAGGAACGGGCTCTGGCAAAAACCCGCCCGCTTCACCAAATTCCCGAAAAACCTCCAAAAAGTCGAGGAGACGATGAGCGAAACGCTGAACCCGGTGCAGATGCTGCTTCACAGGGCACAAACCACGCCGAATACCCCCTATCTGCACCAGCCGCGCAAGGGCGTCTGGCAGACCTATACCTGGGCCGAAGTGGCCGAGCAGTCGCGGCGCATGGCTGCCGCGCTGCAAGCGCTGGGCGTACCGGCCGGCAGCGCCATCGCCATTACCGGCATGAACACCGCGCATTGGTTCATGGCCGATTTCGCCGCCGGCATCGGCGGCTATGTGGGCGTCGGCCTGTACCCGAAGCAGTCCGAGGACGCGGTGCGCTTCATCGTGGAACACTGCGAGGCCAAGGTGGTCTTCGTCGGGCCGATGCCGGACGTGGACAGCTTCATGTCCTGCCTGCCCAAGGACGTGATCCGCATCGCCCTGCCCTATCCCGGCGTGCCCGCCTGCGAACATAACTGGGATGACCTCATCGCCAAGCACGCGCCCCTGGCGCAGCCGGCGCCGCGCCAGCCGGACGATCCCTGGAGCCTGATCTACACCTCCGGCACCACCGGCAATCCCAAGGGCGTGATCGTCACCGAGCGCAACCTGATGTTCACCATCGCCGGCGCGGTGAAAGCCATGCCGGCGCGCCCGGAAGGCGAGCATTTCCTGTCCTACCTGCCGCTGGCGCACGCCTTCGAACGCGGCGCGGTGGAAAGCGTCAGTGTCTACCTCGGCGCGCAAGTATGGTTCCTGGAAAACCTGGAAAAGCTGGGCGACACCCTGAAGGAAGTGCGGCCGACCCGCTTCTACGGCGTGCCCCTGGTGTGGACCCGCATCCAGGGCCAGATCCTCAAGCAGCTGCCGCAGAAGAAACTCGACAAGCTGCTGAAGATTCCCCTGCTGTCCGGCTACATCAAGAAAAAGGTCCGCAAGGGCCTGGGCCTGGACCGCTGCTGGCTGCGCGTCAGCGGCGCCGCACCGCTGCCCGTGCCGGTGCTCAATTTCTACAGCAAGCTCGGCATCGATATCTACCAAGGCTACGGCATGACCGAGAACTCGATCTACGCCAGCGTCAACCTGCCCGGCGCCAACCGCATCGGCAGCGTCGGCAAGCCCTACGCCGATTCACTGATGCGCATCGGCGACGGTGGCGAGATCCAGAACAAGCATCCCGGCGTCACACCCGGCTACTACAAGGACCCGCAGAAAACCGCCGAGCTGTTCACCCCGGACGGCTGGCTGCACACCGGCGACGTCGGCCGCCTCGACCAGGACGGCTATCTGTACATCACCGGCCGCGTCAAGGAAATCTTCAAGACCCTGAAGGGAAAGTACGTCACGCCCGCCCCGATCGAAGGCGCCTTCAGCAGCAACAACGATATCGACCAGATGTGCCTGGTCGGCTCCGGCCTGTTCCAGCCGATCATGGTCCTGTCGCTGACCCCCGATGCGGCCAAGAAGCCGCGCGAGGTGGTGGAGAAGGAACTGGTGGCCACCATGGAGCAGGTCAACGCCGCCCTGGAAGCGCACGAGGCCATCGCCAAGATCTACATCTGCAAGGATGCCTGGACCATCGACAACAACCTGATGACGCCGACCATGAAGGTGCGGCGCAACGAGGTGGAGAAGCGGTTTGGGGATGCGTTGCATGCTTGTGAGAACCGGCGGGATGTGAAGGTGGTTTGGGAGGCTTAGGCTGCTTCTTGCATTACGCATGCGCCTCAACAAATACATCAGCGAAACCGGCATCTGCTCCCGCCGCGAAGCCGACAGCTGGATCGAGCAGGGGCGCGTCAGCATCAATGGCAAGCGCGCCGAGCTGGGCGCGCAGGTCAGCGAGGGCGACGAGGTCCGGGTCAATGGGCGCGTGGTGGGGGCGAAGAAGCGGCAGGTCTACATCGCGCTGAACAAGCCGGTGGGCATCACCTGCACCACCGAACGCCACATCGCCGGCAACATCATCGACTTCGTCAACCACCCCGACCGCATCTTCCCCATCGGCCGCCTCGACAAGGATTCCGAAGGACTGATCCTGCTCACCAACAACGGCGACATCGTCAACGAGATCCTGCGCGTCGAAAACAAGCACGAGAAGGAATACATCGTCACCGTGGACCGCCCGGTGACGGCCGACTTTCTCGACGGGATGGCGAAGGGCGTGCGCCTGCCGGAGCTGGAAACGACCACCAAGCCCTGCCGCACCAGCCGCGTCGGCGACCGCGTCTTCCGTATCGTGCTGACGCAGGGGCTGAATCGCCAGATCCGCCGCATGTGCGAAGCCTTCGGCTACGACGTGCGGCGTCTGCAACGGGTGCGCATCATCAATCTGCGCCTGGGCAACCTGAAGGTCGGGGCCTGGCGCGACCTGACGGCCGAGGAATTGCGCGGGCTGTTGCCGGGGCGCGAGTTCTGAAGCGGGCGGCGCGAACTACTCGCAGCGCCGCGCGATGGCCGAGAGCAGCTTGCCCAGCAGCACCAGGTGCTTGCCCAGGATGGCCTTGCCGGTGGTGAGCAGGGCAGCGGAAATCTCGCGCTGCGGATCGGCCCAGCCGAGGATGTTGATGAAGCCGAGATGGCCGTAAGCCTGCGCCGTATCCGGGCCGTAGAGGCCGAAGGGATTGGCGCCGAGCATCATGCCCTCGCTGTAGCGCATCGGGATCATCAGCATGCGATCGACCGACAGGCGGCCGCGCGGCGCCACGGCCCGCGCCACGGTTTCGGGCTTGAGGATGCACCGGCCGTTCCACACGCCGCCATCGAGCAGCATCTGGAAGAAGCGCGACAGCTCCTCGGCCGTGGAGTAGATGTTGCCGGCGGGGATCACGGCATCCATGAAGGTCTGCGAGTTGGATGCTTCCACCACTTCGTCGAACGGCGCCAGCAGGGCGCGCTCCACCACCTTGGATAGCGGGAAGCGCACCGGCGGCCCGGCAACGTAGTTCACCGCCACCTGGCCGCGGTACTGCGCCGGCAATCCGTAGGTGAAGTGCTTCATGCCCAGCGGCTGGCGGATGTGCTGATCCAGGTACTCGCGCAGGGACCGCCCGGTGACCCGCTGCAGCAGCTCGGCCAGGATGAAGCCGCCGGTGATGGCGTGGTAGGCCAGCTGGCGGCTGTGGGTCTGCGGCGCACGGCAGATCAGCTCGATGACCCGGTCCCAATCATTGAGCAACTCGATCTTGCGCTCGGCCTTGGGCAGGGCGATGGAGGGGAAGCCGCCGCGGTGCGACAGCACATCCGCCACCTTGATGCCCTGCTTGCCGGCCTGGCCGAACTTGGGAAGGTAGCGGCTCACGGGGACGTCGAGATCGATGGCGCCGTCTTCGGCCAGCTTGTGGATCAGGATGGCGGTGACGGCCTTGGACGCGGAGAACAGGCACACCGGCATCTCCGGCGTGAGCAGCATGCGATGGGCATCGTGCAGGTCGCGCGGGCCGCCGCCGAAGACGTGGCCGATGCTGCGGTTGAAGACGATCTGGCCGCGCCGCCGCAGGCACAGGCTCATCGCCGGATGCGCGCCGGAGCGGTACAGGGCCTGCACGGCGTGCCAGATCTCGCGGGCATCTTCGCGGGCCAGGCCGGCGCGCGGTGGAAACACCTCGTGCGCGCGGTCGATGGTGGTCAGCGCGCGCAGATCGTGGGGGACCACGATGCTGTGCTGCTGCCGGCGGAACACTGGCATTGGCCTGCTCTCCCGATGGGCTTCTTGGAGCCCTGGATGCGATGGTGCCGCGCCGGTTGCCGGCGCGGCGTTTCTTATGTCAGGGGCGGGCGATCAGGCGGTCTGCAGACGCAGCAGGCGCACGCGCCGGCGCTGTAGACGCAGACTATGCTCCAGCGCCTGGAAGCGGCGCCGCGCCTCGCTATGCTCCCACTGTCCGGCGATCTGCTTGCGCGCGGCATCGATGCGCTCGGCCTGCAGCTTCTTCCACTCGTTGAGCGTGACGGAGAAGGCCTCCATCTCGTGCTCGAACAGCTTCTGCAATTCGGCCAGGCGGCCCGGATGGCTGCAGGCGCGCAGCTTTTCCTGGGTGCGCTCGAACTGGCGCTGCAGCATGGCGCGCTGGATCTTGAACTCGGGCACGCGCCTGAGGCCGCGGGTCACGCCGACGGCGGACCAGCCGGCGATCCACCACTTGGTCGGATCGAACTGCCACCAGCGCACGCCGTTGCGGTAATCCCACTGGAACAGGTGATGGAAATTGTGGTACCCCTCGCCGTAGGTGAACAGGGCGATGATGTCGTTGTCGCGCGCGGTGTTGTCGGCGGTGTATGGGCGGCGGCCCCAGTAATGGGCCAGCGAGTTGATGAAGAAGGTGAGGTGGTGGTTGACCACCAGGCGCAGCAGGCCGCCGATCAGCATGAAACCCCAGGGATCGTCGAAGGCAGCGCCGACCAGGGCAGGGAACGCGATGTTCATGCCCAGCGCCAGGCCCAGGTAATGCCGGTGCTGGAACGCCACCAGCGGATCCTGCTGCAAGTCGCGGGCATTGCTGAAGTCCAGCGCGCTGCTGGGATAATTGCGCAGCATCCAGCCCATGTGGGCGTACCAGAAGCCGCGCTTGATCGAATACGGGTCGTTGTCGATATCGTCGACGTTCTTGTGATGCACGCGGTGCATCGAGGCCCAGATCAGGGTGCTGTTCTGCAGCGACATGGCGCCGAACAGCATGTAGAAGAGGCGCAGCGTCCAGTGCGCTTCATAGGCGCGGTGCGACCACAGGCGGTGGTAGCCGGCGGTGATCGACAGGCCGGTGGCCCACATGGTGAAGGCGAAGAAGATCCAGGGCCCGGCGCCGAGATGGTGGCTCCAGGCATACCAGGGCAGCACCGTCAGGGCGCCAACCGTGGAGATGGAAAACATGATGACGGCGGGGGTGTTGATGGAAGCCTTGGGGGCTTCCGCGACAGCATCGGTCATGTATGGACTCTGGCGGCATCCAGGCCGCATGCGGCAAACAATCGGGGTCGATTGCGAGGGCTATTGGAGCATGCCGCGGGGCGCGCCGCCAATAGTCAAAACTCACTGGAAGCGAAGGCACCCGTCGAGCGGTCAAGCGGGGCCGGACCACCGGGGCCGGCCGGTCCGGGAGATCCGCTCCGGCAGACCCTTCGCCCATAAAAAAAACCGCGGTGATTAGCCGCGGTTTTTCTAAGCGGTGCTGCTTGGGTTACAGCGGGCGAATCTGAGTCGCCTGCATGCCCTTCGGGCCGCGCGCAGCTTTGTACTCAACGCGCTGACCTTCCTTGAGGGTCTTGAAACCCGTGCCCTGGATTTCCTTGAAGTGGGCGAAGAGGTCTTCACCACCATCCGACGGCGTGATAAAGCCGAAGCCTTTCGCGTCGTTGAACCACTTCACGGTACCAGTAGAATTATCTGCCATACGACATTCCTTTTACGATAAAACAAATGATGGACGGGCGTTAACCCGGGTGTGCAAGCGATCAAGGAGGTGCCGGGAGACATTACAAAGCGCCGCTTTGGGAAGCGGGTAAAGGACCGCGGTACGGACTGCTTGAAACAATTGCGGAGAGCACTCTACCCCGTTCTTTGGCCGCTGTCGAATCCCTTACGCCCCGGGGACTTTCCGGGCTGAAGGCCGCAAAGCAGGCGGGGGCGCGCCTTGCGGGCCGCCGGCATGGCCCCGGCACAGGCCGGGCGGGCCGGAGCAGGCGCCTTCCTTATATAAGGAGCGCCGGCATCGAAAATCCGCAAAAAGGGATGGCAGACAGGCGCGGCCCGCTCCGGCTCGTCATCGGCCACTCCAGCAGACGCAAAACATGAGGACTAATTCATATTTTGCGCCATCCATCGGTCATGACCGTCCTCCGATCCACCTGACGCAGAGTTCCGCCGTGGTTACGGTGTCACATGCCCATGACTACCGGATCTGGATCGGCAAGGATGCGTATGCCAGCAACAGACGGCTTGGCCTTGGTACAACACTCGGGGCGTTCCCTGCGCCCGATCTGGAGCCTGTACCCCGGCGGCCGGCGCCTGCGCCTGTCCTTGCGCGAGCCGCGCGGCTTTGGACCGCCGCTTCCGGCAACCGTCGATATCGACTGGATCTGCGAGGAAGACCAGATCGTGTTGCGCGACGCCGAGCTGCACCGCGCCCTGGCCCGCGCCGGCATTGTCCGGGACGGCTACAAGCCGCTGCTGAGCAATCACGGCACCCTGATTCTGGCCCGACTCACCGCAATGGAGCTCGAGCGCCTGCCCGAGCAAGTCTGCGAAACCGGGCTGGCGCACCAGCCCGCCTAGCCAAGGCTGAGCGTTTTCATCCGCCGGCGGTCCTCCCATAGGCCTGGAAAATACCGGCAGGCTGATCCTTCCCCAAAACGCACTATTCTGGTGCAGACTACCCGCTCGGAGGGTAGCGCCCGGGAACATCCCAGGAAAACCCCAAAACCACATCAACAGGCTCTTTTAGGCCGCAAAGTGCAAGAAAGCGGCAATCGGCTGAAACCCTCCGCCAGGGCATCTTTTTCCACTTTCATGCAGGGTTCTCCACCACCACTTCGGTCTTCACCGAATTGGCCAGGAAACAATCGTCGTGCGAACGATGGTGGAGTGTGTCGATGTCGGCGGCACTCGGATGCTTGTCGCCGCTGAAGCTGATGCGTGGACGCAGCGTCACCTTCAACATCGCAGTACGTCCTTGCGCATCCCTGCCCATGGTGCCGACCGCCTGGTCCTCGTAGCGATCGACAACGAAGCCGCGTTGCGCCGCATAAGAAAGGAAGAACAACATGTGGCAAGACGACAGCGCTGCGATGAAGGCCTCTTCCGGATCGACGTTGGCTTCCGCCGACATCGGCAACGGCACCACCTTGGGAGAACTCGAAGCCGCCACCACCACGCCGCCATCGAAGCGCCATTGATGCGCGCGCGAGTAGCGGTTATCGGTGTACTTCTCGTCATTGTTGCGCTGCCACAAGACCGTAGCGAAATAATCGTGCTTGCCGCCGCTCATATCCGCTCCTGATTTATCCGAGGCGTTGCGGTGATAATGCACCGTAAACAACGAGGGGGGAATCAGCATGAGCCAGCCATCCGGGATGCCGGACATCCGCGCACCGCGCCTGCACCTGCTTGCGCTGGAGCTGCGCGTGTTCGCAGAGATGCCCTGGTTTCTGCTGCGCAGCCTGAGCATCCGCGGAATGCCGGCCGGCGACGGCCACCCGGTGATGATCGTGCCGGGCTTCGGCGCGAATGATCTCACCACGCTGCCTTTGCGCCGCGCATTGAATCAACTGGGTTACGCGGCTTACGGCTGGGATCAAGGCACCAACTTCGGCATGCGTCCCGCGCTGAAGAACGCTTTGACGCAGCGGCTGGAGAAACTCAGCTCCGAACACCAGTCGCCGGTGAGCCTGATCGGCTGGAGCCTCGGCGGCGTGTTCGTGCGTGAGATGGCGCGGCATCAGCCGCAACTGGTGCGGCGCGTATTCACGCTCGGCAGTCCGATCAATGGACGCCCCGACGCCAACAACATGCTCGCATTGTTCCGTCTCGCCAATCGCGGCAAGCCGGTGAATCTCGACTGGGAAGGATTTCGCAAACGCACAACGCCGCCGCCGGTGCCATGCACCGCGATCTACTCGAAGAGCGACGGCATCGTCGCCTGGCAGTGCTCGATGGAAGACCCCGCGGCGAACACGGAATGCGCGGAAGTGCGCGGAAGTCACTTCGGATTGGTGGTTAACCGCCAGGTGCTGCGCGTCATCGCCGATCGCCTGACGCGCGTTTAGGCCCTCATCGCGGCACAAAAATCAAGTCTTCAAAATCGCAAAAAACCCAGTATCCACCGCATGTTTTGAGCAATTGTGCAAGCGGGGACGAAACATTTTTTTGCGGACGGGAAAATTTCGCCTTCTGTGCCTTGACAGATTTTCGTCTACTAGATCTTGTGTTTTTTCTCAAGCTTTGCCACTATGGGTCGTGGCCCGTGACTGTCAGCGATGGGCGTTGATAGCACTAGCCATATTTTGAAGTTGGGAGGTTCCCATGCCCGCTGCGAAGAAGGCTGTGAAAAAGAAGGCCGTTGCCAAGAAAAAGGCTCCGGTGAAGAAGGCTGCCGCAAAGAAGAAAAAGAAGTAAATCGGCGTTTGCCCCGATCTTAAGGCCCGGCGCCCCAGACGCCGGGCCTTTTTTATTGCCCGCGATTTCCTCCTGTAATTCCCCGTAACTTCCGGCGCAGCGGCGCCGACGCGGCCCTCGCCACCACTTCCCATGGGTCCGAAGCGGCCAGCCCGCCCCGCGCTTGTTTATGATGAGCGCCCGACCCCGCTCTGGCCGCCCATGCAACGCGAACGCCCGTTTCCCGCCGTAGCCAACGCCGATCTGGCCACCTGGGCCGTCGCGGCGGGGTTCCTGGTGCTGATCATGCAGCTCAAGCTGCTCTCGGGCCTGCTGTCGGCACTGCTGGTGTACGAACTGGTGCATGTGTTGGCCGACCGCTTCAAACTCAGCTCGATCAGCCGCAACAACGCCAAACTGGTGGCGGTGGCCCTGCTCACCGGCACCGTGGTTCTGGCACTGACCCTGCTGATCATCGGCGTGGCCTCGGCGCTGCGCCATGGCAACGACAGCCTGCCGGCGCTGCTGCAAAAGCTGGCGGAGATCCTCGACAACTCGCGCCAGCGGCTGCCGGAATCGCTGAACGACTACCTGCCGACCGACGCCGACGAACTGCGCGAAAAGCTCACCGGCTGGCTGCGCGCGCATTCGGGCGCGGTCGGCGGCGCCGGTGTCATTGCCGGCCGGGTCTTCGCCCATATCCTGATCGGCATGGTCATCGGCGCCCTGCTGGCCCTGCGCGGCGACAGCGGCAAGCTGGCCGAGCGCGGCCCCCTTGCCGCGGCCATCGCCGAGCAGGGCGCGAAGCTGAGCGAGGCGTTCCGCCGCGTGGTCTTCGCCCAGGCCTGGATCGCCGGCATCAACGCCGTCTTCACCGCGATCTACCTGATGGTGATCCTGCCGCTGTGCGGCATCCACCTGCCGCTGACCAAGACCATGGTGACGCTGACCCTGTTCGCGGGGCTGGTGCCGATCGTCGGCAACCTGATCTCCAACTCGGTCATCGTCATCGTCAGCCTGAGCAGCTCGCTGCCGGTGGCCGTGGCCTCGCTGGCCTTCCTGATCGGCGTGCACAAGCTGGAATATTTCCTCAACGCGCGCATCATCGGCTCGCATATCCGCGCCAGGGCCTGGGAGCTGCTGGTGGCGATGGTGCTGATGGAAGCGACCTTCGGCATTCCCGGCGTGATCGCCGCACCGATCTTCTACGCCTACTTCAAGAACCAGCTCGCCGAAAAGGGCCTGGTCTGAAACTCCTTATCTCCTTGTTGAAGCTCGCATGAACCAGCCCCCCGCAGCCGACGACATCCCCCATCCCCACGATTTTTCCGAGCAGCTGATCCGGCAGGTGTTGTCCGACCTGGATGGCGTGCTGCTGGACGGCGAGACGCCAGCCGACGAAGCCTTTGCGGTGCTGGCCGCTGCGGCGACCACCGGCCGGACCCGCGGCGGCGCGCTGATCCTGCTGCTGCGCGCGGCCCTGTCCGCGCACCACGCACTGGTGTTCGGCCGCGCCGACAACAACGGGGAATTCGAAGCGGTATCCGACGCCGATGCGATCGAGGCACTGAGCCGGCTGTTGCCTGCGGCTGCGGCACAGGCGCCCGCGCTGCTCAAGGCAGCGAGCGCGCTGGAGCATTACGTGGCCGCCGCGGAGCCGGGTGTGCCCGCTCCGCACCAGACGCTGGCATTGGCGATCTACCGGCTCTACGAGGGCCTGCGCAACGACGACGAAACCCTCGGCGGCCGCGGCCTCGTGGAATTGCGCTCACTTGCCGTGCACCTCGATGCCACTGCCGCCATGCTCGACCAGGGGAGCGTTTCGGCCGAGCCGCTGCGCGTGATCCGCCCCGATCGCTTCCACGATTACTTCCTGCGCTTCACCACCCTGGCGCAAACCCGTGACACGGCCAGCGAAGAGCGCGCCGTGGCGGCGCTCAGCCGCGATGGCCGCATCGAAGCGCTGATCACCGAGGACGCCACGCACCCGATCATCGCCGCGGCGTTGCAAGTGCACGAGGCCGTCAGCGGCGATGCCAAAACCAAGGATCACGTGCTGGCACGCATCCGCGGCCTGCTGGTATTCCTCGCCGCGCTGCGCAAGCGCCCCCGCGAACAGGTCGGCGACGCCGTAGCCGATCCCAATGTGCACCTGAGCCTGGTCATCGCCGCGGCAACCGCGCCGCTGCGCCTCGGTGCGGAATTCGAGTTTGCGGCACTGGCGCAGATCGCGCGCTACAACCAGGCTTTGTTGCGGGGGGCGCAGCAGGCTTCGCGGCGGGCGCACTAGCGAGGCACTATCGTACCAATCGGTATATCCATCCCGCGCGGCGATGAACCGAATTCGCACATCGCATCCACTGCCCTTGCTGCTGAAAGACACAGTGCGCTGGAAGCAGGACGGGGCGCACCACTTTGATGCGCGCGGATTACATTCCTTACAAAATCATTACAATTCAATAAGTTATTGCAGTACCGTGACAGCGCGCCTAAGATCGAAGCGTTCGCGTGCAATCGTTGGATAGACGTGGCTTGGCAGGTCTTTCGTCTTCAGGGATTCGATTTTTCTCGCGGCCCCTGAGGATTCCGGAACGGCCTGGAGCGTCTGAACCCGACGGTTCCACGCTTCCACTTCTACTTGGGGGATTCACGAATGCGCTTGAAAAAGCCTTTTTGGGCGGGGCTTTGCCTTTCCGCCTCGGCCATCGTCGCCGCACCAACCGTCTATTCTGCTGCTGTAGCTGAAATCAAGGTTGATGCGGGCGCCGATCTGACCGCACAACTCCGCAAGGTGCAGATGCCGGCGATGACGTTGAAGCAACGTTCATCCGGCGTCAATGCGAAACTCGACAGTACCCTGCTGCACATCAATCAGAAGCTCACCGGCGTAAGCAATCCGGCCGCCGTCGACCTGAGCAGCGTGGCACCACACGCCCATATCTCGCCGCGGTCGCCGCTGGCCAAGCCGTCCATCGTGGTCGACGTCACCGCCAAGGGCGACCCGGCGGCAACCCGGGCACAGCTGGAAAAAATCGGCTTCCAGACCAACGCCGTCTACAAAAACGACATCGGCGGCTGGCTGCCGCTGGACAAGATCGGCGCCGCGGCGGCGCTCGGTGGCGTGCACCACCTGCACGCTTCGATGATGCATCTGCGCACCGGCGCCATCGACGACCAGGGCGACTACGTCGAGAAAAGCCTGGGCTTGCGCGCCTCCACGCTCTACACCGGTGCCAAGGGCGCCGGCCTCACCGGCAGCGGCATCACCATCGGCCTGATCTCGGACAGCTTCAACTGTCAGGGTGGCTACGCCCAGGACATCAAGACAGGGGATCTGCCGCCTGACGTCAACGTCATCGAGGACGACGCGGTCGACGAATCCGGCAACTGCGTATCCGGAACCGACGAAGGCCGCGCCATGTCGCAGATCGCCTATGACGTCGCTCCGGGCGCCAAGCTGGCGTTCTACTCGGCCGATTACAGCGAGGCCGATTTCGCCAACGGCATCATTACCCTTGCCACCCCGACCACCCAGACCGGTCCCGCACCGAACAATTTCCCGGGCGGCGGCGCGCAGGTGGTGGTGGACGACGTGGGCTACTTCGACGAGCCGATCTACCAGGACGGCATCGTCGGCGATGCCATCAACACGGTAGCGCAACAGTTCGGCACCCTGTATTTCTCCGCCGCGGGCAATGAAGGCCGCGACTCCTACGAGAACACCGCGCCGCAGTTCGAGACCACCGCGGTCGCTACACCGGACGGCGCCGAGCAGCTGCTCAACATGGACCCGAGCGGCGCCACCCACACCGACTACCTGCCATTCACGGTTCCTTCCCTGGCGCCCGGCGATGGCTATTACGTGCTGCTGGAATGGGATCAGCCCTATGCCACCGGCGCCACCATCCCCAGTCCGCAGGGATCCGCCAACGCGCTCGACATCTGTATTGGCGACGACAAGGGCAACATCATCTATTGCGGGGGCATCAGCCCGGCCGGCACCGACCCCTGGGATCTGGTCCCGATCGTCAATAGTGGCAAGACCACCAGCGCCCCGACCAACCTGAGCCTGATCGTCGGCTTCGTGCCCGGCACCGGGCCCGATGGCGTGACGCCGTCGCCGCTTCCCGGCCGCATCAAGATGATCGCCCTGGATGATGGCCGCGGCACGCAAATCACCCAGTTCGTCACCGCAAGCCCGACCATCCAGGGCCATCCCCTGGCCGAAAGTGCAATGGCGGTGGGTGCCGCCCCGTACTATCGCACCACATTGTGCGGCAACTACTCCACGGCCTCGCTGGAACTGTTCTCCTCGGCCGGCGGCGACCCCTTCCTCTTCGATCTGCATAGCACTGCGCCGCTGGCGAAATCGTTCATCCCGCAGAAGCCGCAGATCGTGGCGCCGGACCGTGGCAACAACACCTTCTTTGGCGGCGCGCTCAACGGCATTTACGAGACCGCTCCCGAATGCCAGCCGAGCACCAGCTATCCGTTCAGCTTCGCCGGCACTTCGGCCGCCGCTCCCCATGCCGCCGGCGTGGCAGCGTTGATGCTCGAAGCGGCAGCGGCGGCGAATGTCACGGTAAAGAACACCGACGTCTATGCCGCCATGATGGCATCGGCGCAGGACATGAACTCGCCCGGCTTCGATTATGACAGCGGCTTCGGCTTCCTCCAGGCCGACGCGGCGGTCGCAGCCCTGCTGCCGGCCAAGCTCACCCTGTCCGCATCGACGTTGACCTTCAGCAGCGCCGGCACGCAGACCGAGACGGTGACCAATTCCGGCACCGGTCCGTTGACCGTCGGCAATATCCAGGTCAGCCCGTCCGGCGTGACACAGACCAACAACTGTCCGGCCACCGTCGCGGCGGGCGCAAGCTGCACCATCACGCTGACCATTGGCGCGACCGGCGCCAGCGGCAATCAGGGCGCGCTGACCTTCGCCACCAATGCACAAGGTCAAGGCGGCTCTGCTTCAGTGGCGATCAGCGTGCCGGCACAGATCACGGTGGCGCCGCAATCGGTCAAGCTGGTGGCACAGCAAGGCAGCACCGCGACACAGGCGGTGACGGTGACGAATTCCGGACTCGGGCAACTGACCGTCAGCGGCGTGACCGTAAGCCCGGCCTCGGTGACGCAGACCAACACCTGCAATGCACCGCTGGCAGCCGGCGCGACCTGCACGGTGACGCTGACCCTGAACACCAGCACCGTCGGTGCCGATATCGGGACGCTGGTCATCGCCACCGATGCCACCAATGTGCCGGGCGGCACGGCCAACGTGTCGGTTGCGGCGGTGGTAAACGCCAATAACGGCGGCGGCGCTTTCGGCCTCTGGCTGTTGCTGCCCGGCTTCGCCCTGGCCGGTTTGCGGCGCCGCAAGCGCAGCTAAACAAGAAGCAGGCTGATCATCATCCCGGGGAGGCTTCACGCCTCCCCGGGGTTTTTTTGCCTTCGCGGACTGCCCGGCTGAATGTAGAAACCGGGTCACCAGCCTGAACCACGTTGTAGCCGAGGGAATGCGCGCATGCGCATCAAATTGTCGCGGCGGCCCGACGCCATACGGAATTCGATTGCACGATCAGGGGGCGCCGCGGCATTCACCCCGCACAAAACCAGAGCGGCAGCGGTCGCGGATTCCGCATCGGTCGGGACCGACAACACCCGCGTCGTGACCTGATATCGATTGCCGCGCTCATACGCTGCGGTACGTAAGACCGCGCTTCGCGGATGGCAAACGCAGCCGGCGCGATATACCGCACCACAACGGTGCCGCGGCAAATTTTGTTGCATCACAGCATCCACCCGTACTCCGGGCGCGGGGTTTGCAAGCGCGGGAATGCGCGCCTAAGATCGCTTCACGTGTTTGCAACAAAGCCCGCCGGGGATGGCGGGCTTTGTTGTCGTCAACCTCGCACTGCCTCGCGGCGGTTCGATGAGACATCCGTTATGCGACAGGGAGTCGCCCGTGGGCGACGTCCACAACGAAACAGGGGAAATTCGATGAAGAAACTCGTTGCCTTCTTGGCCGCGGGCGTGCTTGCCAGCGCAAGCGCCTACGGCTCCATCAGCGGCACGGCGAGGCCGAATTACGACGCCTCCTACACTGCGCTATCCAGCTCCACCCTGCAGGGCGGCAACAAGTTCGCGAGCCTCAACGCGAGCCTGCATGCCAGCCTGCTGAGCAAACCCAATCTCAAGATCAAGGGATTTCCGTCCAGCTTCGACAAGAAGCTGGGCACCTCGACCTTCCTGTGGGCCCCGGCCGGCTCGAAGACCGCCACCACCGCCACGGCGAAATCGCTCGCCTATTCGCCGTTGAAGCCCGAACTGCGCGCCGAAACCGTCGCCCGCGGCTATCTCGGCCAGCAGGCGTCATTCCTGCGCCTGGACCGCGACAGCGTCGCCAACGCCAAGCTGAACAGCGTGCACGATCTCGGCCGCGGCCCGATCATCGCCCGCTTCCAGCAGTACAAGGACGGCCTCGAAGTGTTCGGCCGTTCGCTCAATGTGATGATGGACCGCAACATGAACGCGGTCGCCACCTCGGGCTATTTCGCGCCGTCGGTGCAGACCAAATCGAAGTCCAAGATCCTGGGCGCCGCACCCGCCACCGCCAAGCCGAACTTCGCCATCAGCGCGGAGACGGCGCTGAGCAGCGCGTTCGCGGACATGGGCGGCAAGGTCTCCCCATTCGCCTTCAGCGCCAAGGGCAAATCGGGCGACTACGCCCTTTACTCGGCCGGCAAGACCACCAGCGACTACCACGTCTTCGGCACGCAGCGCGCCAAGCAGGTGTATTACTACAACGAAGGGAGCTATATCCCTTCGTGGTTCGTCGAGGTGCATGCGCGTACCGTCGACAACGCCACCAACGACGCCTTCGGCTATGTCATTTCCGCCGCGGACGGCAAGGTGCTGTTCCGCAAGAACCTGACCGCTTCCGACACCTTGAGCTACAGCTACCGCGTCTTCGCCGGTTCGGCGGCGCCGTTCCAGCCGGAAGACGAACCGATCAACGACAACACCCTGGATCCGTTCACCGCCGGCCCGACCGGCGACCAGGGCCGCACCCAGGGGACTTATAACCTGGTGGCCCTGAACAACAGCACCCTGCTGGGCAATACCACCGCCACCGTTGCAGCCAAGAACGATCCCTGGCTTCCAGCCGGCGCGACGGTCACCACCGGCAACAACGTCGACGCCTTCGCCAATCTGGTCGGCGACGACGGCTTCGATGCCGGCGACGTCCGCGGCGCCATCAGCAGCGCCGACACCTTCGATTATCCCTATGCCATCGACTCCGATCCCACCACCGCCAGCCAGCGGCAGGCGGCGATCGTCAACCAGTTCTTCGTCGACAACTGGCTGCATGATGCCTGGTACGACCACGGCTTCGACGAAGCCTCCGGCAACGCCCAGACGAACAACTACGGCCGCGGCGGCGTCGACAGCGATCCGATCCAGGCGCAGGCCCAGGATGACAGCGGCCGCAACAACGCCAACATGCAGACGCCGCCAGACGGCGGCTCGCCGATCCAGCGCATGTTCCTGTGGGATGGTCCGCTCACCGGCACCGCCGCGGTGACCATCTCCGCGGGCGTCGGCGCGGTACCTTTCGGCACAGCCGACTTCGGTCCGCATGCCTTCACCGCCAGCGGCGCCGTGAAAGTCGCCGAGACCGGCAACACCAACGGCTGCGCCGCCATCACCACCGACATGACCGGCGCCGTTGCACTGATCGATCGCGGCAGCTGTTCGTTCAAAACCAAAACCCTGCATGCGCAGACGGCCGGCGCAGCTGCGGTGATCATCGCCAACAACGCCGCAGGCTCGACACCGCCCGGACTGGGCGATGACGCCACCATCACCGATACCATCAACATCGGCACGGTCTCCGTCACCCAGGACTCCGGCACCGCCATCAAGACGGCTCTGGCCGGCGGCGCGGTGAGCGCGAACGTCGTGGTGCAGTACCAGGCCGACCGCGACGGCACGATGGATATCCAGATCGTGGCGCACGAGTTCTTCCACTACGTCAGCAACCGCCTGGTCGGCGATGCGCTGGGACTGAGCAGCACCCAGGGCGGCGGCATGGGCGAGGGCTGGAGCGACTTCGACGCCATGCTGTTGACGGTGCGTCCGGAAGACGCGGCGGTCGGCGGCAACGACAAGTACCAGGGCGCCTACCCGCTGTCCTCGTACGTGACCTTCCATCAGTATTTCGGCATCCGCCGCTATCCGTACTCCACGGACATGGCGATCGATCCGCTGACCTTCAAGCACATCTCCTTCGGTCAGGCGCTGCCCACCACGGCCCCGGCCGCACCGGGCACGGATCTGACCGGCAAGGCGTTCACCGACAGCGCCGGCAACCCCATCGGCAATGCCGAGGTGCACGACACCGGCGAGATCTGGTGCAATACCTTGTGGGAGATCTACGCCAGCCTGCTCAATGACCCCCGCTATACATTCGCGCAGGCCAGGAGCCGTATGCAGGACTACATCATCGAGGGTCTGAAAATGACCCCGAACGCGCCGACCATCCTGGAAGCGCGCGATGCCCTGCTGGCGGCGGCGAAAGCCACCGACGACGGTGATTTCACGCTGATGGCCAAGGCCTTCGCCAAGCGCGGCATGGGCGTGGACGCGATCGGTCCCGATCGCGCCGATCCGCAGAACCTCGGCGTGGTTGAAAGCTATAACGCCATTGCCGCCGGCGTGCAGGTGACGGACGCGACGTTGGACTTCACCGGCGTTCCTGCCACCACGGTCGGCGACAACGATGGCGACGGCGTGCTCGATGTGGGCGAAACCGCCAGCCTGAACTTCACGCTGGTCAACAACGGCACGGCCGACATGGCCGGCGCTCTCACCGGCACCCTGACTGCCGCTGCAACCGGCTCGGGCAGCGCCAGCTTCGGCATCCCCGGCAACGGCGCCGTGACGGTGCCGCCGCTTAAAGTGGGCGAAAGCGAAAAGGTCACCGTGCTCGTCACGCTCAGCAGTGCTTCCGGCACGGCGGTACCGGTGGCGCTGACGCTGACTTTCCCCGACGCCAACAGCCCGCAGGGCACCGTTGCGGACGGCGGCACCGTAGCCACCGGCGCCGAGCTGGATACGGTGGTCAACTACAACCTGCAGAAGGCCTCGACCAGCGACGATGTCTCCGACACCCAGGCCAACCTCGGCGACTGGTCCTTGAGCGTCAACGGCACAGCCGGCCCCGGCTGGCAGCTGGCGACCGACGATACCTTGTTCGGCGGTTCACTGTTCGGCTCAGGCCAGTACTGGTTCGGGCCGGACAACGATCATCCGTCGGACATCACCCTGGCTTCCCCGGAAGTGGACGTGGCAAGCGACAGCAATTTCACACTGGCCTTCGATCACTTCTACTACCTCGAATTCGCCGGCTTTGACAAAGCGGGCACCGCCTACGGCTACGACGGCGGCGTCATCGAGGTCAGCACCGATGGCGGCAACAACTGGAAGGATGCCTTCAGCAGCGACATCGGCGGCCAGGTCACCACCGGCCAGGGCTACGACGGCCTGATCCTGTCCCTGTCGGACGATGGGACATTCGATCCCTCGGAAACTTCACCGAAGCCCTTGCACGCCGGCTTCATCGCCGAGAACGAGGATCCGAACAATCCGGTGCTGGAGCACGTGGTGATCAACTTCGGCGACACGCTGAAGGGACAGAAAGTAAAGGTGCGCTTCCGCGAAGTCACCGACGAGGCAACCGGCGTCTTCGGCTGGGTGGTGGACAACATCACCTTCGGCGGCGTCACCAACCTGCCCTTCAGCATCACCGTGCCGGATGCAGGCACCGCCACCAGGGTTCCGACCGCCGATGCCGGCCCAGCTCAGACGGTACAGACCGGTGCGACGGTGACGCTGGACGGCAGCAAGTCCAGCGATCCTTACAACACTGCGCTGACCTATGCATGGACGCAGACCGGAGGGCCCACGGTGAACCTGAATGGGGCCAACACCGTCAATCCGACGTTCGTGCCGACCTTTGCCGACCAGTACAGCTTCCAGCTGGTGGTCACCGACAAGGTCGGCCGCAGCTCGGCCCCGGCTTCGGTCAGCATCACGGTCGGCTCGCACGGCGGTGACGGCGGCGGCGCCTTCGGCCTGTGGCTGCTGCTGCCGGGCTTCGCCCTGGCTGGTCTGCGGCGCCGCAAGCGCAGCTAAGCGGAAGCAAGCCTTGTAACCATCCCGGGGAGGCCCCAGGCCTCCCCGGGATTTTTTTGTCCGGGCGCCGGCATGCGCGTAAGCTGAAGCCATGAAATACGCAGCCGGTCTTGGCCTGATCCTGTCCGCTGCCGCCTGCGCCGCGACCCAACCGGCGGAATCGGATGCTGCGCCCGCCACCGCCGCGCCGGCCATGCCGCCATCCGCCGTATTCGGCAACACAAAACCGCGCACGCAATATGTTCTGCCCGCGCCTCCGCGCCCGGCACCCGCCGACGGCTTCGAATTGCGCATGCAGCGCAGCGCTTGCTACGGCATCTGTCCCGCCTATGAACTCGTCATCCATGGCAACGGCGAAGTTGATTTCCGCGGCGGCAGTCACGTAGCGGTCAGCGGGGTCCAGCATGGCCAGGCCGACATGCAGGCGCTGGCGGCGCTGCGCGCGCAGCTCGCCGATCCCGCGTTCGATCTGTGGGGCAGCTATACCCGCGGCAAACCCGGCTGCGGCCCCTGGGCCACCGATATGCCCGGGGTGACGATTGAAGCCTATGTCGGCGACCGCTGGCAGCGCATCAATCACGATCTGGGCTGCTACAAGGCACCCACCGCGCTCAAGGCGCTGGAGCGCGCCATCGACACGGCCGGCCGCTCCGAACAGTGGGTCTCGGGCCGGTCTACTTATTGAGCACCATCAGGCGCCGAACCACTCCGCTGTCCAGGACTGGTGCATGACCGGCTGGAACTCGATCAGGCGATAGTCCGCCAGGTTTTCCTGGCGGTAGGGGTCCTGTGCGATGAACGCCTCCAGCTCCGTCCGCGCGGCGGCGCGGGCAATCAGGATGCCGCCCTGGCGCGGGTTTTGCGGTCCGGAAGCCAGCAACAGGCCGCGATCGTAGCCGGTTTGCAGGTGGGCACGGTGTGCCGTCACCGTCTGCTCGATCCGTGACAAGGGTACGCGGTAGATGATTTCCACGATGTAATGCGACATGGCCGGCAACCTCGAAAACGGGACCGGTCGGCAGTCTACCGCAGGGCCGGCGCGGAACCGCCGTTCGGTGGAAACGACCGTCCGGGCGCCGCCCAACCCTTGCGCGGCGGCGCCGACAATGGTAACAAGTGGTTCCCCCGGCCGAGATGCGGGGTGATTCAAGATTGACCGAATGATCTTTGGGGGATCAAGGATGAACGCCAAAACAGCACTGGTCGTGGATGATTCGAAATCCGCGCGCTTCGCCATGCGCAAGTTCCTGGAAAGCTTCGGCTACCAGGTCGACACCGCGGAAAGCGCCGAGGACGCCTACATCTACCTGCGCAAGAAATTGCCGGAAGTGATGTTCCTCGACCACATCATGCCCGGCACCGACGGCTTCGAGGCGATCAAGGCGATCAAGCAGAACGCCCTCACCGCGGGCCTGCCGGTGGTGCTGTGTTCCTCCAACGAGGGGGACGACTTCCTGCGCCAGGCCCGCGTCTGCGGCGCCATCGACGTGCTGCAGAAGCCGCCCAGCCCGGACCAGATCCGTAGCGTCCTGGACAACCTCAAGCGCCTGCAGGATGCCGCTCCGCCCGCCGCACTGGCACCGGCCGCGCCGAGCAAGGTGCAGTCGATCCGCGAACCGGAAGTGGCGATCGAGCAGGCGGTGATGAAAAACCTGCGTGATGCCCTGCCGCCGGCAGCCCTGGCCCCGCTGGCCGCGGCGCCGCGTTTCGTCGCGCCGCAGGAACAACCGATGGCCGTCCGCGGCCCCGTACCGCGCGATGAAAGCGCGCCGCGCATCGACAACCTGCGCGAGGAGATGGAAGCGCGCCTGCGCAAGATCACCCAGGACCTGTTCGTGCAGATCGGCGAGATCAGGGCGCAACTGGCCCATGTCGAGGGCGCCGCGCAGTCCTCACGGGATGAGCAGCATCTGCAGGATATGGTCGTGCGGGCGATGGAGCCGCAGCTCGACTCCCTCAGCCGCAATGTCGATACCCTGCTGGCCCGTCTGCGTGGCGATGTCGACGAGCTGCTGGCGGCGCAGAATCAGCGCATCGACCAGCTCGGCCAGAGCCTGCGGCAGGCGGTGATCGAGGAAGCGCACGCCGTGTCCGAACGGGTCATGATGAACGCGGCGCAGCGCATTTCCGACCAGATCGCCGAGTCGATCCTGCGCGTGCTCAAGCCGGCGGCGGCGCAGGGCTAGCCGGCGCGGGCTGATTCCGGACTTCCGGATTCAGCCCCGGTCGGAGCCCAACACGCTCCAGAACAGCACGCCCCAGCCCGCCAGGAACAGCAGGCCGCCGAACGGTGTGATGGCACCGAGCCAGCGCGTGCCGCTCAAGGCCAGCGCATAGAGGCTGCCGGAAAACAGCAGCACGCCGATAGCGAAGCACCAGCCGGCCACGGTCAGGCCGGGCATCGGCTTCACCAGCAGCAGCACGCCGACCGCCAGCAGGGCAAAGGCGTGGTAGAACTGGTACTCGACCCCGGTGTGGAACACCGCCAGCAGGTCCGGCTCCAGACGCGCGCGCAAGGCATGGGCGCCGAATGCGCCGAAAGCCACGCCGAGCAGGCCATAGCCCGCCCCGAACAGCAGGAACAAGCGCGCGGCGCTGCTCACTGCGCCACCACTTCGAAACTGATGCCGGCGCGCTGCAGCCGCGCCAGCAGGGCATCGCCCATTGCCGCGGCGGTGGTGAGTTGCCCGGCGCGATCCGGCAGCTTGTCGTGCGCCAGGCATAGCGCCGACTCGGCCAGCATCTTGGCGGTTTCGCTGTAACCCGGATCGCCGCCCTTCACCTCGGTAACGACCTTTTTGCCGCCGCCTTCGCCGTGGAAGCGGACACGGAACCAGCTCTTGGCGCGCCGCTCCGCCGAAGGGCCCTGGCCCGAGGTCTGTTTCGACAGCAACCAGCGCCGCGTCGGGCCGGCCTGGGCCAGCGTGAACAGCGCGCTAACACCGCCGATCAAGGCCGCCACGCTCGCCAGCTTCTTCACCTGCACGTAATGTCCATAACGGAATTCCGGACCGTAACGGTCCAGCGCCGCCGCCGAACGCCGCACCACCTGCGGATCGACGGTCGGGAACGGCACCACCCAGGTGCCCAGCGACTTCTCGTAGCGCACCGCCTGGCGGGTCGAGCCGATCCTGCGTCCCTGCGGATACTGTTCGCGCGCCCGCCGCTGCTTCACCACCTTGGCGTATTCGCGCATGCGGCCGAAGGCGTTGATGGCGGAATGATAAGTGCCGGCGGAGAAGGTGCCGCCGGCGCGCACGAAGCCCTCGACCTTGAGCGGCACGCCCTGCGGCAGTTGCAGCACCGTGAAATAGGCGCCGAGATCGTGCGGGATGCTGTCGAAGCCGCAGCAGTGCACGATCTTCGCGCCGGTTTTCTGCGCCAGCTCGTGGTACTTCAGCCACATCAGGTCGACAAACTCGGGCTCGCCGGTGAGATCGACGTAATGCGTTCCCGCCGCGGCGCAGGCCGCCACCAGCGGCTCGCCATGGAGGATGTAGGGGCCGACCGTGGTCAGCACCACCGTGGTCGACTGCGCCAGCTGGCGCAGCGCTTCAGCGTCGCCGACGTCGGCTTCGATCAGGGGCAGTTTGGCGCAGGCCGGATTGAGCGCCGCCAACCGCGTCCGCACCGCCTCGAGCTTGGAGCGGTTGCGCCCGGCCAGCGCCCAGCGCGTCGTCGCCGGCGCATGCAGCGCCAGGTATTCCGCGGTAAGGCCGCCGGTGAAGCCGGTGGCGCCGAACAGCACGAGATCGTATTGACGTTTGGCAGCCATGCGGATTCCTGGGAAGAAAGTGATTCGTGGTTAGTGACTAGTGGTTGGTAACCGCACGACAGTCTGTACGCTCGGGGCACCCGGGGTCATTGACGCAGCGGCCACCAACCACCAGTCACAGGCCACTAGTCACTGCTTCACAGCAGTCCGTCGCGCTCCGGCAGGGCCAGGATCTTCTTCACCGCGTCGTCGATCGCGATCTTGCTGGTGTCGATGGAGATTTCCGCGTGCTCCGGAATTTCGAACGGATCGTCTATGCCGGTGAAACCCTTGATCTCGCCGCGGCGTGCCTTCTTGTAGAGACCCTTGGGATCGCGGCTCTCGCACACCGCCAGCGGCGTGGCGATGTACACCTCGTAGAAACCACCGAGCTGGGAAATGCGCGCCCGCACCTCGGAACGTGCGGTGCGAAACGGCGCGATGGCGGCGCAGATGCAGATGCCGCCATGCTTGGTCACCTCGCCGGCGACGTAGCCGATGCGGCGGATGTTCAGCTCGCGATCGGCGCGGGAGAAGGTCAGCCCGCTGGACAGCATCTCGCGCACGATGTCGCCGTCGAGGATGGTGGCGGGACGCTGGTAGTCGGACTTGATCACCTGCGCCACGCGCTCGGACAGGGTCGACTTGCCGGCACCGGAAAGCCCGGTCATGAACAGGGTGAAACCGCGGCGTGGGCTGGCGGTCATTGCAAACACTCTCCCAAAGATATTTATGTGTTGGTCGCCCCCGGCGTATGCCGGGGGCCAGCAGCCGGCCACTGCCGCAGCCCGCAGGCGGCGGCTCCCGGGCCGTAATGAGCCTATTGTAGCCATGCTTTCCGGCATGTCGTCAGGCGCTCCGCCAATCCCGGAACTGCGGTCGGATCTTATATTTGCCGGCCCGGGCCGGCGCCACGGAACCACACGCGCCGGCGAAGGTCATTACACTCCTTCCCTTGCCCCGTCACGGCCTCCCTTCCGCATGCGCCCGTTTCGTTCCTGTTTTCCGGCCCTCGGCCTGCTGCTTGCCGCCTTGACCCTCCCCGGCCATGCCGCGCCGGTCCAGGCCGAGCACGTCGAAGCGGAACTGATCGCCGAAAACCTCAGCCTCGCCGCCGGCGGCGACAACTGGGTGGCCCTGCGCATCGCCCCCGAGGACGGCTGGCACGTCTACTGGCGCAACCCCGGCGACTCCGGGCTGGCTACCACCCTGACCTGGAACCTGCCGGCCGGGATCAGCGCCGGGGATATCCAGTGGCCGTATCCGCACCGCAGCGCCCTGGGCGACATCGTCAACTACGGCTACAGCAAGGAAACCCTGATGCTGGTGCCGCTGACCGTGCCCGCCGGCTGGTCCGGCAGCGCCACCCTGCCGCTGCAGGTCAAGGCCAAATGGCTGGTGTGCAAGGACATCTGCATCCCCGGCAGCGCCGACCTCAGCCTGACCCTCCCGGTCACCGCCGCCGGCACCCCGGAGCAGGCCGATCCGCGCTGGCGTGACGCCTTCGGCGCCGCGCGCGCGCAGCTGCCGCAACCGGCACCGGCCGACTGGAAAGTGCAGTTCGCCACCCATGGCGGCGCCGGCGAGGGAGACTTCTCGCTGGCGGTGAAGGGCGCGCAGTTCTCCGCCGGAGGCGCCATCGAGTTCTTCCCCTACACCAGCGACCTGCTCAAGCATTCGGCGCCGCAACGGGTCTCCAATAATGCCGAGCGTGGCCTGCGCATCTCGCAGACCCTGGGCGACTACTTCGTCAAGGCGCCCGCCCAGGTGGACGGCGCCCTGGTGGTGCACGACGGCGACACGGTCAAGGCCTGGGAGATCCACGCCCAGCCCGGTGCCGTGGAAGCGCTGCCGAAAAGCACCGCGTCCGGCGCAAGCTCGGTGGCCGGCGAACCCGCTGCTCCGCTGAGCCTGGCGCTGGTACTGCTCTCGGCCCTGCTCGGCGGCCTGATTCTCAACCTGATGCCCTGCGTCTTCCCGGTGCTGTCGATCAAGGCCATCAGCCTGATCGAGGCGCGCGCCAAGGTGGCCCGGCGCCAGCGAGGCCATGCCCTGGCCTACACCTTCGGCGTGCTCGCCACCTTCGGTGGCCTGGCCGGCCTGTTGCTGGCCCTGCGCGGCGGCGGCTCGGCCGTCGGCTGGGGCTTCCAGCTGCAGCAGCCGGTGTTCGTGGCGGTGCTGGCCTACCTGTTCTTCGCCATGGGCCTGTCCATGTCCGGCGTAGTGCAGTTCGGCACGCGCCTGATGGGCGTGGGCCAGGGCCTCGCCGCCGACAGCGGCTACCGCGGTTCCTTCTTCACCGGCGTGCTGGCGGTGGCGGTGGCCAGCCCCTGCACCGCGCCCTTCATGGGCACTGCCCTGGGCTACGCCCTGGGCCAACCGACGGCCGTGGCCATGCTGGTGTTCCTGGCACTGGGTCTGGGCCTGGCGCTGCCGTTCCTGCTGATCGGCTTCTTCCCGCAACTGGGCAAGCTGCTGCCGCGTCCCGGCGCCTGGATGGAAACCTTCAAGCAGGTGATGGCCTTCCCGCTCTACCTCAGCGTGGTCTGGCTGCTATGGGTGCTGGGCGGCATCACCGACCGCAGCGGCATGGCCGTGGCCCTGCTCGGCCTGACCCTGCTGGCCTTCGCCCTGTGGCTGTGGAACCGGCCGGGGCGCGTCGCCCTGCTGCTCAAGATCGCCGCGCTGCTGGCGGCGCTGGGCCTGCTCACCTCGCCACAGATCCGCACTGTGTCCTCCGGTGAGGCCAACGCCAAGCCGGGCAGCGCGGCGATCGAACCCTGGAGCGAGCAGCGCGTCGGCGAACTGCGCAGCCAGGGTCGCACCGTCTTCGTCGACCTCACCGCCGACTGGTGCATCACCTGCAAGGTCAACGAACATGTGGCGCTGGACACCGATACCGTGCGCAAGGCCTTCGCCGACCAGCAGGTGGCGTGGCTGCAAGGCGACTGGACCCGCGCCGACCCGGCCATCACCCAGCTGCTGTCGCGCTATGGGCGTTCCGGCGTGCCGCTCTATCTGGTATACGTGAAAGGCGGCGAGCCGAAAGTGCTGCCGCAACTGCTGACGCCGTCGATCGTGGTGGATTCGCTCAAGCCGAGTTGAAGGTCCGGCCAAAGAACGCCCCAGGCCTTCAGGGAGGCTGCAATGCGTACACAGCACAAGCCAGTTGTATTAAGCGGACTTCTGATTGCTCTTCTCGGCGCCATCCTGGGCGGCGCGGCACAGGCAGCCGACGCATCCCGCATCGGCCGTCCGGCGCCGGAGTTCAGCGCCGTCGACAGCCACGGCAAGACCGTCTCGCTCTCCGACTACCGCGGCAAGCTGGTGGTGCTGGAGTGGACCAACGACGGCTGCCCCTTCGTCCAGCATTACTACAAGCAGGGCAATATGCAGGCCCTGCAGAAGGAATACACCGGCAAGGGCGTGGTATGGCTCTCGGTGATCTCTTCGGCCCCCGGCACCCAGGGCTATGCCGACGGCGCGCGCGCCGACCGGTTGACGAAACTGCGCGGGGCGGCACCGAGCGCGGTGCTGCTCGATCCGAGCGGCAAGCTGGGGCATCTGTATGACGCCAAGACCACGCCGGACATGTTCATTGTCGACGGCTACGGCAAGCTGATCTACGCCGGCGGCATCGACAGCCTGCCCAGCACCGATCCGGCCGACATCGGCAGGGCCAGCCCCTACGTCAAGACCGCGCTGGACGAAGCGCTTGCGGGCAAGGCGGTGAGCAAGCCGCTGACGTCGCCTTATGGCTGTTCGGTCAAGTACGAGTAGGAAGGCGGAAAATCGAGGCGACAGGAATCCATTCGCCCCCTAGGGCGTCGTTACCGCGGTCCTCGGCGCCGGGCTCGCCACGGGCATCGCCGGCAAGGTCTTGCTCGGCTTCTGCGCCGCAATGGCGCCGATGGCGGCGGTCACCATCTTCTGCAGCGCCTCCTCCACCGGCGTGTTCTGGAAATAACCGACCAGACCCTTGGGCAGCGGGACGTAGCCGAAGTGGCCGCCCGCCAGGCCTTTCAGGCTGAGTCCGTACTTGGTGTTCTTGCCTTCCACCGCGGTGGTGGCGACGATGCGGCCGGTGGCGACGTCGATGATGCGCAGGTCCATCGCCACGTAGCCGCGCTTGAAACTGAGGCTGAACACCGCGGCGCCGTTGCTGTAATTGGTGCCGAGCGGCACCGGGATGGGCAAGGCGAACCCGCCCGGACCCGCCCCCGCGTCGAAGGCGGTGATGGCGCCCACCACCAGCAGTTCCGCGCCTTCCAGTTGCCCCTGCGGAATGCGCGTGGCATCGCCGGCCCGGGCCGAGGCGGAGAACTCCTGCTCCAGCGTCACCTCGTTGAGCGCGTCACGCTCCAGCACAATGAACTGGCCGGTGTTGAACAGCTCGGTCACCAGCATGTCGCGCACGCCTTGGGTCAGGGCGTCCGGCGTCATCTGCTGGTCCTGCGGCCTGCCGGCGTTGAGCAGGCCGAGTTGCTTCACCACCGACTGATCGGTCAGCGGATCGGTCTTGTCGAGGATGCCGCCGACGGCGATGCGATACTTCGGCCCGTTGGACACCTCGGCCTGCGCCTCGGTGATGGTCTGGCCACCGCCGCGCGTTACCGTGGTACTGGTACAGGCGCACAGCAGCAGCGCCATGCCGGCCAGCGCCAGTGCGCGCATCGCTCCCCCTGACATCGGTGCGTGGAGCGTTAGAGCTTGGTCGCCGCGATGCTGTTCACGGCCGCCTCGATGCAGTTGCGGATCGCCTGCTCCATCGGCGTCTTGCTGTAGGCGCCCAGCCCGATCGGCATATCGCCGCGGGCGAAGACCAGGCCCACGGTGTTGCTGGCCGAGGTGCCGTTGACCGTGGTGGCGTTGACCACGCGGCCGGTGGCGGCGTCGATGATGCGGATGTTGATGGTGACGCAGGCCTGGTTGCCGGAGAGGATGATCAGTGAGCCGCCCTTGCAGGCCGGCTCGAAGGCGGTGATGGAGCCGCGGATCAGCAACTGCGCGCCTTCCAGCTGGCCGATCGGCGCCGCGGTTTGCGGCTTGAAACGGCTGCTGTTGGACAGATCCTGCTCCTGCGTCACCTCGTTGAGGTGCTCGCGCTCCAGCACGATGAAGCGGCCGGTGTTGAACAACGAGTCGGCCAGCATGTCGGCCATGCCGCCGCCGATCTCGGCGCCCTTGGCCGCCTTGTAGTCGAAGGCACTGATGGCGACGCGGTATTGTGGGCCGTTGTACGGCACGGCCTGCGCCTGCGCAATGGTCGGACCGTTGCCGGAACTGACCACCGTGGCGGTGCTGGTGCAGCCGGCGGCCA
This sequence comes from Nevskia soli DSM 19509, assembly GCF_000711955.1. GTDB lineage: Bacteria > Pseudomonadota > Gammaproteobacteria > Nevskiales > Nevskiaceae > Nevskia > Nevskia soli. Next base: position 114,782 of record NZ_JONR01000007.1, on the reverse strand, counting down.
GGGCCAGGGCGCCCAGCAGGGACAGACGGATGAGGGGGCTGACGATACGCATGGGATGCTCCTGGGGTCTGTTAACACTCATTTGATCGCTGCGACGGGGGTAATTTTCGTGCAGTGCTAGAAATGACGAGCGAAGTGTATCAACCATACATAAGCGAGGAATGACGACGCAATGCGCGAAAATTACCCCGGTCCCGAAGGGTTGCCCCCGAAATAGCGCCATGCGTCGTTGCTCGTCGCTCATTTAGTGATACTAAACTTCGCTCCTCGCGCCTAGCCTGGCGCTATTTCGGGGGCAACGCAGCGATCAAATGAGTGTTAACAGACCCCGCTGTTGTTGTAGATTTTAAGGCTGTACGGCATTCGCCTAGCTTACCCAAAGCCAGCGCACCGTACCGCGACCTGCGCCACAGCCGTGCCGCGGATTCGGGCTCGCCAGGATCGGCGCGATTCCGCGCATAATTCCGCCCATGACTACCCCGACCCAGGATTCGAACCCGATCCGCTTCGCCCTGCACGGCGGCGCGGGAGACCCGCCCCCCGGCGCCGGCGCGCAGCCGGAACAGCGTGCTGCACTGCAACGCGTGGCGACCGAGGCCCTGGCCCTGCTGCGGAACGGCGCCTCCGCCCTCGACGCGGTGACCCGCGCCGTCGAATTGATGGAAGATTGCCCGCTGTTCAACGCCGGCATTGGCGCGGTACTGAACCGTGACGGCCAGCCGGAACTGGATGCCGCCATCGTCAACGGCGCCGACCGCGCCTGCGGCGCGGTCACCGGTATCAGCCGGGTGCGCAGCCCGATCCGCTTCGCCCGCGCCATCATGGAACGCACGCCGCACGTATTCTTCGGCGGCGCCGGCGCCGAACACCTGGCCCGCGAGCTGGGCATGGAAATGGTCGAGCCCGGCTTCTTCATCACCGCCGAGCGCCTGCACCAGCTGGAAGCCGCGCGCCGGGCCGGTGCCATCACCCTGGACCACGACGACCACGCTTTCTGCGACGACGATGCCGCCTTCGGCACCGTCGGCGCCGTGGCCCGCGACGCGCAGGGTCATCTCGCCGCCGCCACCTCCACCGGCGGCCTCACCAACAAGCTGCCGGGCCGCGTCGGCGACACTCCCGTGATCGGCGCCGGCACCTTCGCCGACGACCGCAGCGCCGCCGTCTCCTGCACCGGTACCGGCGAGTCCTTCATCCGCAGCGGCTTCGGCTTCTCCCTGCACGCGCGTATCGCCTGGTGCGGCTGGGACCTCGACCGCGCCTGCGCCGAGGCCCTGGATACCGTGGCGCATTACCACGGCCGCGGCGGCTGCATCGCCATCGACAGCAAGGGCAACATCGCCCTGCCCTTCAACTCGCGCAGCATGTACCGCGCCTGGGTCGAAGCGGACGGACGGATACGGGTTGCAATCGGACCTGGCGGCGATGGGGCCTGAACCCCACCGGCGGCGCTGACGATTTCAATCGCACGCGCTATGCTCCCCGCATATAAACCGGGGAGTATTCAATGCGTTATTCATATGCCGCGCCGCTGGCGCTGAGCCTGCTGTTCGCCAATTCCGCCCAGGCCCTGACCGTCGACTGCGGCCACCTGCTGGACGTCAAGTCCGGCAAGTGGCGCGACAACGTCAGCGTGGTGATCGACCAGGGCAAGATCGTGTCCATCGACGCACAGCAGCCCGGCGGTGCCGGCGACCATATCGACCTGCGCGCCTATAACTGCCTGCCCGGCCTGATCGACAGCCACACCCATCTCACCGACCAGTTCGGCCCCACCACCTACAGCGACCAGTTCCGCCTCAACCCCGCTGACTACGCCATCCGCGGCACCGTCTATGCAAAGCGCACCCTGCAAGCCGGCTTCACCACCGTGCGTAATCTCGGCGACAGCAACAACGTCTCCATCGCCCTGCGCAAGGCCATCGACGCCGGACTGGTGGATGGCCCGCGCATGTACACCGCCGGCGAACCGATCGGCTCCACCGGCGGCCACGCCGATCCCAGCGACGGCTACCGCAGCGACCTGGCGGGCGATCCTGACGCAATGCACAGCATCATCAACGGCCCGGCCGACGCCTGGAAGGCGGTGCGCCAGCATTACAAGGACGGCGCCGACCTGATCAAGATCATGCCCTCCGGCGGCGTGCTCGACGAATCGCGCTCGGTCGACAATCCACAACTCACCGAAGAAGAGATCAAGGCCGTCGTCGCCGCCGCGCACGACTACGGCTTCACCGTCGCCGCCCATGCCCACGGCGCCGAAGCCATCCGCCGCGCCGTGGTCGGCGGCGTCGACTCGATCGAGCACGGCACCTTCATGGATGAACAGGACATGAAGCTGATGAAGGAGCATGGCACCTGGTACGTGCCCACCGTCATCGCCGGCGAAACCGCCAGCGCCAAGGCGCAAATCCCCGGCTACTACCCGCCGCAGGTGGCATCGAAAGCCGCCGGCATCGGCCCCAAGCTCATCGACACCCTGGGCCGCGCCTACAAGTATGGCATCAAGATCGCCTTCGGCACCGATGCCGGCGTTTACCCGCATGGCGACAACGCGCAGGAATTCTCCTACATGGTGCAGGCCGGCATGCCGGCCATCGAGACCATCCGGGCGGCTACCGTCAACGCGGCGGAGTTGCTCAAACATGCCGATACGCTGGGGCAACTTGCACCGGGTTATGCCGCTGATTTGATTGCGGTGAAAGGCGATCCTTTGCAGGACGTGAAGCTCCTTCAACACGTCGAGTTTGTGATGAAGGCGGGGACGGTTTACAAGAAGCCTTAGGCGCTGGAGCTCTTTCTGCATCATGCGCTTTCTGCACTATGCGCTCTGGAGTCTCGGCGTACGCGCTAGCGCGCGAGGCATTGGAGTCGCAGATTGAAAATGCGGTTCCGCCCTGAAGGCGGGTTACTTTCTTGTCTCCAGCGACAAGAAAGTGACCAAAGAAGCGCCGCCCCGGAGCCTGCGCCCACATTTCGTTTTCGAGTTCATCCTTGCCGTCCCTGGCGAGACTTCATTGCTGTTACCCACCCCCGGCCCGGCCATCCATGGCCGGGCGTTCGGGCCTGTTGGAGTGACATTGAGTCACTCCAACAGGCCCTCACCCTGCGCTTCTCGCCCGCGGCGGGGTTTTCAGACAGGCCATCCCTGGCCTGTCTGAAAACGCTTCGGCATCCTGCCTCGCCTCGCGCCAAACAGGCGCGAGCCTACGTCGCCGCGGACTCCGATGCTCGGCGCAGGCAACGGGGGGAACATCAAAAGCCAAATCAAAAGCAACGGCAAAAGCGTCGCACTCCCCCTGCCTTTAGTCCCCTCTCCCCACGAATGTGGGGAGAGGGTTAGGGTGAGGGGCAGGTAGCGGAGTGCGGCGCTTGGGCTCTGGATTTCCGCTTTCGCGGGAATGACGAGGGTGGAGTGGTGACGCTTTTGATGTTGCTGTGACTTCTTGCTTTTGATTTTCCGCCCCGTAGTTTGCGCCGAGCATCACAGCTCGTGGCGGCATCAGCCGGCGCGTGTGTTCGCGCCGGGCGAGGCAGGATGCCGAAGCGTCTGAAGACAGGCCAGGGATGGCCTGTCTTCAGACCCCGCCACGAGCGAGAAGCGCAGGGCACCGGGCTATCGCGCTTCTTCTTTTGCGATAGTCCGGCGCAAACTCCGGGGCATGTTCTTTTGGTTACTTTTCTTGCGTCAAGAAAAGTGACTCGCCGCAGGCGAAAACTCCGCCCAGACGTTCAGGAGGATCCGGCACGCGCGCAAGCGCACGTCGTGAAGTTTCAGAGCTGCGAGGCCAGATCCTTCGCTGCGCTCAGAGCCTGCCCTCGAGGTTGTAGTCGGGGGATGACAGCCACAAGCCCTACTTCTTCCGCCCAAACCGCTCCAGCAACAACGGCATCACCGCCTTCGGCACCAGCTTCTTCACCGGCGCCCCCAGGCTGGTCAACTCCCGCACCAGGCTGGAAGACAGATGCGCGAACTGTGGCGAAGGCGCCAGCAGCACTGTATCCAGTTCCGGATACAGGTCGCGATTCATCACCGCCATCTGCTTCTCGTAATCGACATCGCCGACGGTGCGCACGCCGCGCACCAGCACGGTGACGCCATGCTCGCGCGCGAAGTCCACCACCAGGCCGGTGAAGCCGACCACCTCGACATTGGCCAGGTCCTGCACCGAGGCGCGGATCAGCGCGATGCGCTCGTCGATGGTGAACTTGGGATTCTTGGTGATGTTCAGGCCGACCGCCACGATCAGCTTGGGAAACATGCGCGCGGCGCGGTGAATGATGTCGTTGTGGCCCAGCGTGATCGGGTCGAAGGTGCCCGAGTAGGCGGCGATGACGCTCACGTGTTTTCTCCCTGTTGCCTCAGCTCCCCGGCGGCGCTTCGGCGTTAAAGATCGCGAGCCCGTAGCTTACCTGACCGGCGCTCTTTTCCTTCAACAGGGTGTAGCCGGCCGGCCATTCCGGCGGCTGTCCCTGCGGCCACTCCAGGTACACCCGATGCATCGACTTCAGCACGCGGGGCAAGGCCGTCAACGCAGGCACCAACAGCTTGGCATCGTAGGGCGGATCGAGGAACACCACGTCGTAGCGGCGCGCGGTGTTGCGCAGCCAGGACAGGGCATCGCCCTGCACGATTTCGGCGCGCTCACCCGCGGCGAGCTTGGCGGCGGCGGCGCGCAGCGCCGCGGCCTGCTCCCGGCCCTGCTCGATGAAGCTGGTATGGGCGCCGCCGCGCGACAGGGCCTCGAAGCCGAGCGCGCCACTGCCGGCGAACAGGTCCAGGCAGCTGGCGCCCGGAATCAGGGGCGTCAACCAGTCGAACACGGTCTGCCGCACACGGTCCGGCGTGGGCCGCACACCGGCCTCGGCGTCGAACTCGATCAAGCGGCTGCGCCATTCGCCGCCGATGATGCGCAGGGTACCGAGGGCACGTCTTGCCATTAGCCGGTGATCTCGCCGAAGTGCCGCCGCAGACGGCGATGCCGGTGCTGGAACAGCAGGTGGATGATGAAGCGCAGGGTGGGCGCACACAGGGACAGGCGCGGCTCGAACTCCAGCAGGTCGGTGACGCGCGTGCCGCCGGCAACGGCGCTCAGCCTGCGGTGATGCAGCCATACCCGCTGCGTCAGGGAATGCGAACGCTCCTCGAAGCCCTCGCCGGGCAGGATGCGATCCATCCCCAGCGCATGCCGATCCAGCGGAATCAGCCGCGCCAGCATGATCCAGCTATGGAACAGGGTGCGGTCCGGCACGAGCGGCTCCGCTTCCGCGGTTGCACCCTCGATGCTGGCGTAACGCGGCGGATAACTCATCGTCACCCAGGGGCCCAGCTCGTAGTTGACGCCGGCCATGCTGCTGACATGGCCCCACACGGTATCGACCGGTGCGGCCACGTCGCTGCTGAAATTCAGCCGGACGCTCAAGGACGGCGTGCGGCGGATGACGCGGACCGGGCCTCCTGTCCCCCCTCAGACATGCGTGCCGCCCACGGTCATGGCATCGATCTTCAGGGTCGGCTGGCCCACGCCCACCGGCACGCTCTGGCCGTCCTTGCCGCAGACGCCGATGCCGCTGTCGAGCTTCATGTCGGTACCCAGCATCGACACCCGCGACAGCGACTCCGGGCCGTTGCCGGTAAGGGTGGCGCCCTTCACCGGGCGCGTCACCTTGCCGTCCTCGATCAGGTAGGCCTCGCTGGCGGAGAAGACGTAGTTGCCGTTGGTGATATCGACCTGCCCGCCGGCGAAGTTCACGGCGTAAAGGCCCTTCTTCACCGAGCGGATGATCTCTTCCGGGTCGTGCGGACCGGCCAGCAGGTAGGTGTTGGTCATGCGCGGCATCGGCAGGTGGGCGAAGGACTCGCGGCGGCCGTTGCCGGTGGGCTGCATGCCCATCAGGCGCGCATTCAGCTTGTCCTGGATGTAGCCCTTGAGGATGCCGTTCTCGATCAGGGTGGTGCACTGGGTCGGCGTGCCCTCGTCGTCGAGGGTCAGCGAGCCGCGGCGGTTCGGCAGGGTGCCGTCATCGACCACCGTGCACAGCGGGCTCGCCACCTTCTGGCCGATGCGGCCGGAATAGGCGGAAGTGCCCTTGCGGTTGAAGTCGCCTTCCAGGCCGTGACCCACCGCCTCGTGCAGCATCACGCCGGGCCAGCCCGGGCCCAGCACCACCTGCATCGAGCCAGCGGGGGCCGCGACCGCCGACAGCAGGGTGATGGCCTGGCGCACCGCTTCCTTCGCATACTGCTCGGCGGTGTCGCCGCCGAAGAAATCGGCATAAGCGCCGCGGCCGCCGCCGCCGGTGCTGGACTGTTCGCGCCGGCCGTTGTCCTCCACGATCACCGAGACGTTCAGGCGCACCAGCGGCCGCACGTCGGCGGCCAGGGTGCCGTCGGTGGCCGCGACCAGGATCACTTCGTGGCTGCCGGCCAGCGTCACCATCACCTGGGTGACGCGCGCATCGGCGGCACGCGCCGCGGCATCGGCGCGCCGCAGCAGGTCCAGCTTCTTTTCCACCGGCCAGGAGTCGAGCGGATTGGCCGGGCCGTACAGCGCCGGCGTGGCCGTGGCATGCGCCACCGCCAGGCTGCCGGTCTGGCCCTGGCGCACGATGGCGCCGGCGGCGCCGGCGGCATCGGTCAGCGCCGGCAGGGCGATCTCGTCGGAATAGGCGAAGCCCTGCTTCTCGCCGGCCATGGCGCGCACACCCACGCCCTGCTCGGTGTGGTGACTGCCCTGCTTGACGATGCCGTCCTCGAAGAACCAGCTCTCCGTGACCGCGTGCTGGAAATACAGGTCGGCGGCGTCGACGCCGGGCTTCATCAGACCGCTGAGCACGCGCTGGATGCGCGACTCATCGAGTTCGGCGGGGGCCAGCAGGGTGCGGCGGGCGAGGTCTAGGGATTGGCTCATGGGGAAATTATGGGGGAAAAGCGGGCGCTTCCAAGATTATGGGCTTAAATGCCCATGCGGCGGTGGGTCAGCGCCGGGAAACTGCTGCGCACCTGCTCCAGCCGCTGGCGCGGCAGCGGCGCGGCCACCACGCCGTCGCCCTCGGCCTGCTGGGCCAGGATTTCGCCCCAGGGATCGAGAATCAGGCTGTGGCCGTGGGTGGCGCGGCCGCCGGGGTTGATGCCGTGCTGGCCGGGCGCGATGAGGAAGCACTGGTTTTCGATGGCGCGGGCGCGCAACAGGGACTCCCAATGGGCCTGGCCGGTGCGGGCGGTGAAGGAGGCCGGCACGCACAGGGCTTCGGCGCCCTGCGCCGCCAGCGCCCGGTACAGCTCCGGAAAGCGCAGGTCGTAGCAGACGCTGAGGCCGAGTCTGCCGATGGGGGTCTGCACCACCACCGGCGTGATCGGACCGGGTGCAATGCTGGCGGATTCGCGGTAGCGCTCGCCGCCCGGCACTTCGACGTCGAACAGGTGGATCTTGTCGTAGCGCGCGGCGCGCCGGCCCTGCGCGTCATAGACCAGGCAGGCGGCGTAAACCTTGTCGGCATCGCCGGGCACCTGCAACGGCACCGTGCCGGCCACGATCCACAGCTTCAGCTCGCGCGCCGTGGCGGCGAGGAAATCCTGGATCGGTCCCGTGCCGTCCGGCTCGGCGATGGCCAGCTTGTCGCGCTCCTTCACCCCCATGAAGGAGAAATTCTCCGGCAGCACCGCCAGGGCGACGCCGGCCGCGGCAGCCTGGCGCAGCAGGCGTCCGGCGGCGGCGAGATTGGCGTCGCGATCCGCGATGGAGGCGAGCTGGATGGCGGCGCCGATCGGCGCATCCGGAGTAGTCATGGCGGAATCCTCCTGCTTATCCGGCATTTTGAGAAGGGGCTGGCGGTGCGGCGCCCGGCGCCGGCTGTGCGGGGGGCTGCGGCGGATCCGGCGCGTCCTTGTCCGAGCTGGGCCTGACCGTACCCACCCTGACCTGCGGATTGTCCCAGCTGCCGGTGACGCGGTAGCTGAACTGGCTCAGCGCGTTGAACGGCTTGTTGAACACTTCCTGCGCCAGCAGCGCGATGCCGCCGGCGATGGGGCCGCCGATCAGGGTGGCGCCAACGGTGACGCCGGTGGTGACATTGGGATAGACCGTGATCTTCTGATCGTAATCGCGCGCTGCGAGGCCGATGCGGCCGCTCATCTGCAGCTTCATCGAGGGCGCGTCGACCTGTAGGTCGGTGGTCTGGGCCTGGCCGTCGGCCAGGTTGAAGCTGCCGCCGAGGGTGTCGAAGCCCAGGCCGGTGGAGACCACATCGTGGAAATCCAGGGTCAGCAGCCGCCGCGGCAGGGCATACAGGTTGAGGATGCCGAGCACCCGGCCCGCGCCGGGCTTCACCGCCTTCAGCGCACCCTTCTGCACCGCCAGGGTGACCTTGCCGCGCGCCTGCGCCAGCTCCAGGCCGTTCGCGCTCTGCGGCCAGGTCAGGGTGCCGGAGAATTTGGCGTTCTTGCCGTCCATGGTTTCGGCGTAGCCGAAAGCCTGCAGCACCTTGCCCAGGTCGCGCGCATCGAACTCGAACGACAAATCCGCATAGGAGCTGCCGTTGCGGCGCAGCCAGCTGCCGCGCGTATTGGTTTGCAGCTGGCCGCCCTCGAACTTCAGCAGATCCAGCGCCTGGCCGCCGGCGGTGCGCGAGGTGAGCATGCTGAAACGGCCGAGATCGGCGTCGCCGAGCTTGAGCGAGTCGCAGGCAAGATCCAGCAGCGGCGCCTGGTTGGGATCGAAGGGCGGGCTGGGCGCGGCGGCATCGCCGCCGCCAGGCTGGCTCATCTCGGCCAGCGGCTGCAGCTGCAGCCGCTGCAAACGCGCCTGCAGGCGGCCGCCGTTGGCGCGGCTGAAGGCGATGTGTCCCTGCGCGTTGGCGCCGTCGACCTGCACGCTCCAGCCGTCGGCCTCGGGCTTGCCCAGCAGATGGGCCTGCTGCAGGGTGGCGCCGCGATACACCAGCTGCTGCGGCGTCAGGTCGAAGCCGCGGAACTGCAGGCTTTCGGCGACCGCCGCTGCGGCGACGGGTGGCTTCTCCGGCTTCTGCCCGCCGGCGGCGTCGATCGCATCGAACAGATCGGTCCAGGCGATCGCGTCCAGCACGGCGGGCGCGCCGCTGATGAAGACGCCGCCGGCATCGGCGCGCGGCATCTCGCCGGAGCCGAGCCGCACCTCGACACTGCGCGTCAGCAGCGCATCGCCGCCGGGCTTCTCCTTGCCGAAGCGCAGGGCCACGGCGAAACGATCGCCGCCGTCGATGCGCACCCGCAAGGCATCGGCGTCATTGGGCTTGGCGCTGCCGCCCTCGCCCACGGTGACGGTCAGCGGCAGGCTGTCCTCGGCGCTTTTGGCCACCGGCGGCGGCAGCTTCACGGCGACGCCGCGCAGATCCGTGCTCAGGCTGAGCTGGCCGCTGTGCGGACCGGCGAACGGCAGGCGCGCGGCGATATGCACGGTACCGTCGATGCGCTGCCGCAACCATTCCGGCGTGTATGCGGCGAGCAGGCCGTCGGCCTGCTGCGCCGGCGCGTCGGTCTGCACCAGCAGCACACCATCGGGACTCTCCGGCTCGGCGCGGATGGTGGCGTTGAGGGTGGCGCCGTAGAGCTGGCCGCTGAGGCCATTGCTGGTGACACCGTTATCGTCGAACGCCAGGCTGCCGCGCAGGCCGGTTACGGGAGGATCGATGGCGCGCACCTTCACCGTGCCGCCGTCGAAGCGCGCCGTACCCGCGACATGCACCGGCGGATCATCGACGTTGAGCGGGATGTCCAGGTGCACGTCCACCGCCGCGGGACCGGAAGCATCGGTTTGCGTCAGCAGACTCGACAGCTTCTTGTTGAGCGGACTGTTGCGCAGCAGGGCGTAGTAGCGCGCGGCGTCGCCGTGGGTGCTGCCGTCCACCGTCAGGCGGGCCTGGCGGAAGTCCGGAATCTGCGCCTCGATGTGATCGACCGCGTTGCCGGCGATCTGCGCCCCGCTGGAACTGATCTGCAAACCATGGCCGCGAAAGCGCAGTTGCGCCTGGAGCTTTTCCGCCTGCGGCCAGCCCGGCGCATAGAGCAGCGTGCCATCGGCCACGACCAGGTCGAGCAGCCAGTGGCCGGTGGGCTTTTCGACGAAGGGATAATCGGCCAGCGGGCCATCGAGTTGCAGATGCCCTTGCGAGACGCGGCCGCGCTGCAGGGCGCGGGTCAGCCAGTCGCGGGTACCGGCACCCCAGTCCTTCGGGATCCAGGGCTTCAGGCCGATCACGTCTTCCGCCGCGAAATCCGCGGTGAGCTGCAGGTTCGGTGAAGCATCGGCCTGTTCCGGCAGCAGCAGGCTGAACTGGCCGTGGCCGCTGGTGCCGAGCAGCTTCCAGTCGAACTGCGGTGCGCCGATGCGCCAGCCGGGCGCGGCGGCGTCGCGCTTCCAGCCGAAGTCGCCGCTGAGTGAGGCCACCGGCAGCGCCTGCTCGAACGCATCCGGCAACTGCACCCCCAGCGCGGCCTTCTGCAATTGCAGTTGGCCGCCGTCCTGGTCGGCTTCGACCACGGCGTCCAGACCGGAGAAGCCGGCCTGCGTCGCATCCGCGGCGAGCCCGGCGCCGGCCAGCCGCGCATGGACCTTGTACCTGGCCGCCGTGGAGCCGCCGGCGTTGGCCTGCTCGTAATGGACCGTCAGCTCATGCACGTCGCCGCGCACATCGCGCAGGCGCGCCGCGCTGGCCGGGAGATCCTTCCGCAGCGCCAGCCAGGGCGCCAGATCGTCCAGGCGCAAGCCATCGGCACCGCCATCCAGGCTGGTGCCGTCGTCGCTCACTGCATAGCGGAAATGGCCTTGCGCAGTCGTCGTGCCGCGCGCGCCGTTCAGTGCCAGCTTGCGCACTTCAGTGCGCCAGGCCTGCGGTTCCGGCCAAGCGGCGACATCGAGCTGCAGCTGGGTTACGCGGGCCAGCGTATCGCTGCCGCGGACCGCGGCAATCGCGGCGGCGCCGGCCTGCGCGTCGATTTCGGCGATGTGGCCGGCTTCGACGCGGCCGCTCAGGCGCAGCTGCGCCTGTTGCAGCGTAAGCCGCACGCCGGGCCCGAGCGTGCCAGCCAGCCAGGGCCAGCCCTGGATGTCGTCGAGCTGCAAGGCGGCGCTGCCCTGCCAGCTTTGCGGCTGCGACAGATCGCCCTGCAAGGTGGCCGAAGCGCTGGCAGCGGTGGCCAGTTCAGGGGGCGGCCGCAGCCGCGCCGTCAGGGTGTAACGCGATCCCTCATGATGCACCTCGGCATCGGTGACGCCGACGCTCAGCGGCTGCCGGCTGAACTGCGGATCGTGCACCAGCAGCAGGCTGTCGCGCAGGCGCACCCGGTCCAGGCGCTCCAGGCGTTGCAATTCGGCGTCGCCGAGCTTGCTGCCGCCGGCGCCGCTGAAGCCGCGTAGCGACCAGCGCCCGAGGATATCGACGTCCGCCTCCAGCTGCAGGCCGTAGACCTCGATGGTGCCCGGCATCCAGTCGGTGGTGAGCAGCCGGCCCAGGCTGAAGCCCAGGCGCAGCCGCGACAGCTGCAGCAGGGGCTTGCCCTGCTCGTCGAGCAGGGCGACGTCGCGCAGGTCGAGGCTGGGCTGCAGCCGCTGCCAGGTCAGCGCCATCGAGCCGATGCGGGTGGGATGCCCGGCGGCCTGCGTCACCAGGCCTTGCAGCTTGTTGCGGTAGTCCGGCACCGCGTCGACCACCAGGCGGAACACCAGGCTCACAGTGGCGGCCAGCACCACCAGCGCCGCAACCGTGCTCAAACCCCAGGTCCACCAGCGGCGGCGCTTACGCTCCACGCATGGCCCTCTGGGCCAAGTGATTGGTAATCAGTGGCCAGTGGCCAGTAAAAGCCACGCATGCTTTTAACTGGCCACCAACCACTAGCCACTGGTCACTGCGCCGCAGGCGCCTCACACCGGAACCACGTCGAACACTTCCTGCTGGTAGTGCGCCTCGGGCTGGAGCTTGATCGGCCGCTTCAGGCTGGCCTCGAGTTCGGCCACGCCGCCGGCCTGCTCTTCCTGCAGGCGCGCGACGACACTGGGCGCCGCCAGCACCAGGAAGGATTTCGGATCGTACATGCGCGCCGCGCGCTGCACTTCGCGGGCGATCTCGTGGCACACCGTCTCCACCGTCTTGACGCAACCCCGGCCGCCGCAGGCGCCGCAGGGCTCGCACAGGATGTGGCCGAGGCTTTCGCGGGTGCGCTTGCGCGTCATCTGCACCAGGCCCAGTTCGGAGAAGGGGTAGATGCGGGTGCGCGCGGGATCGCGCGCCACGTCCTTCTCCAGGGTGCGCAACACCTGGGCACGGTGCTCCTCGCTGCGCATGTCGATGAAGTCGAGAATGATGATGCCGCCCAGGTTGCGCAGGCGCAGCTGCCGCGCGATGGCGGAGGCAGCTTCCAGGTTGGTCTTGACGATGGTCTCTTCAAGGTTGCGATGGCCGGTGAAGGCGCCGGTATTGACGTCGATGGTGGTCATGGCTTCGGTCTGGTCGATCACCAGATGCCCACCCGACTTCAGTTCGACCTTGCGCTCCAACGCGCGGTTCAATTCGTCTTCGACGCCGTAGAGGTCGAAGATCGGCGCCTGGCCGCAATACGGCTCGATCTTCGCCGCCGCCTGCGGCACGAACACCCTGGCGAACTGCTGCACCCGGCGCGCCTCCTCGGCGCTGTCGATGCGCACCCGCTCCACCGCGGTGCCGAGCAGATCGCGCAGGATGCGCATCGACAGCGGCAGATCGCCGTGCACCAGGGTTCCCGGCTGCGCCTGCCGCACCTGCTGGCTGACCGAGCCCCACAACCGGGTCAGGAACAGCAGGTCCTGCTTCAAGGCTTCGGCGTCGGCGCCCTCGCCCGCGGTGCGGGCGATCACGCCCCACTCCGGCGCCAGCTCCGGCACCAGCGTCTCCAGGATGCCCTTGAGCCGCGTGCGCTCGGCCTCGTCCTCGATCTTGGCGGAGACACCGACGTGCTTCTCGAACGGCATCAGCACCAGGTAGCGCGAGGGGATCGACAGCAGCGTGGTGAGGCGCGCGCCCTTGGTGCCGAGCGGATCCTTGAGAATCTGCACCAGCACTTCCTCGCCCTCGTGCAGCAGACGCTCCACCGGCGGCAGCGGCGCGGTATGGGTCTCGGTATTGAGCATGTCGGCCACGTGCAGGAACGCCGTGCGCTCCAGGCCGATATCGACAAATGCCGCCTGCATGCCAGGCAGCACGCGCTTCACCACGCCCTTGTAGATATTGCCGACCAGGCCGTGGCGGGCGGCGCGCTGCACGTAGATCTCCTGGGCCGCGCCGCCTTCCACCAGGGCCACGCGGGTTTCCTGCGTGCCGATGTTGACCAGGATCTCGGTGCTCATGCGGGGGCACCGGTGCAATCCACGCCGAAGCGCTGCAGCAGCTCGCAGGTTTCGTACAGCGGCAGGCCGACCACGCCGCTGTAGCTGCCCTCGATGCGCTTCACCCAGCGCGCGGCATGGCCCTGGATGGCATAGGCGCCGGCCTTGTCCGCGGGCTCACCCGAGGCCCAGTAGGCCAGCGCCTGCGCCGGATCGATGGCGCCGAAGCTGACGCGCGTCACCGTCAGCGCGCTTTCCACCCGCGTACCGGCGATCACCACCACGGCGCTGCATACCTCGTGGGTGCGGCCGGACAGGCGCGCCAGCATGGCCAGGGCATCGTCGCGGTCGCGCGGCTTGCCGAGGATTTCGCCGTCGATGGAAACATCGGTGTCCGCGCCCAGCACCGGCAGCGCCAGCGTCGCCCCCGCGGCGGCGGCGCGGGCCTTGGCCAGCGCGGTGGCCAGGGCGTAGTCGGCGGGCAGTTGTCCCGGGGCCGGCTGCTCCGGCACATCGGCGGGCAGCGTTTCGAAGCGCAGGCCCAACTGGCGCAGGAACTGGGCGCGGCGCGGCGAGCGCGAGGCGAGATAGAGTTGGGCGGACATGGGCCTGATTGTCCGCGATTCGCCGGTGCTCTGAAACCCGCAGCGGGACGAGGCCATCCCGACCCGCTGCCGGGTCGAGGCCGCTCAGGGCTTGGGCACCTGCTGCGGACTGGGTGCGGCAGCTGGAGGAGGCGGCTGCGGCGTGGCCGGGGGCGCTGGCGTGCCTGCGGCACCGCCGCGCATCTCCTGGAAGTGCAGGATTTCGCGCTCGAACTCGCTGGCGGTGGCGTCGCGATCCTGTTTCACCTGGGCCAGGGCACGGATATTGTCGGCCTGCGCGCCCTCGAACGTCTTGATCTGGCCGAGCAGTTCGGGGCTGACATCGCGGCCGGCAGTGCGCTCGGCTTCGGCGCGGTCCTGCAGGTCCTTGACCGAGGCGGCGCCATCGCGCACCGCCTTTTCGGCCAGGTCGATACGGGTGTCCAGGGTCTGCAGGCGGCCGTCGCGTACCGCCTTCAACTCGTCGACGTTGCGGTAGGTCTGCAGCATGAAGTCGTCGTTCTGCTGCTGCTGCAGGAGGCGCTGGGCCTCGCGCTGCTTGCGCTCATCCTCGGCGCGCTGCTCCGGGGTCTGCTCCGCCGGCAGGGTGTGCACCAGCACGCCGCGCCGGTCGTAGATCTCGCGCTGCTTGCGGGCGTATTGGGGCGGTACATGGTCGCCGCAGGCACGCTGGCCGTGATCGTCCAGCCAGCAGACGATACCGTTCTTGCCTGGATCGTCGGCGCTGGCAGGCAGATTGGCAGCCGTGCTCACCAGCACGGCTGCCAGCCCGATCAACGCCCTTGTATGCGTCCTCAAACGACGCGGCCCTCCCCCCAAAAATCATGCTGACGCAGGAACACCGTAGCGCGCCTGGTAGGCCTGGATGGCAGCGATCGTGGCCGGATCGCCATCGCTGCCCTGCAGGTACAGGAGCAAGTCCTGTACCGTGACCAGGGATATCACTGAGATCTTAGTATTTTCAACAAGTTCTGCAACCGCGCCACGGCCATTCGGGCCGACCTCCTGACGATCCAGGGCAGTTATTGCCGCAACCGGCAATGCGCCGGCCCGGACCAGCAGGCCATGCGATTCGCGCAGGGCGGTGCCGGCGGTGAGCACGTCGTCGACGATCAGGATGCGTTTGCCGCTCACGTCCGCCCCGACCAGCACCCCACCCTCGCCGTGGTCCTTGGCTTCCTTGCGGTTGTAGGCGAAGGGCAGGTCGCGGCCGCGCTCGGCCATGGCGCAGGCCACCGCCGCCGCCAGGGGGATGCCCTTGTAGGCCGGCCCGAACAGCAGGTCGAATTCAAGCCCTGAAGCCTGGATGGCATCGGCATAGGCATGCGCCAGTTCGCGCAGGGCGCCGCCGCTGGCGATACGGCCGAGATTGAAGAAGTAGGGGCTGACGCGCCCGGACTTGAGGGTGAAGGAGCCGAAGCGCAGCACTTCGTGCTTGAGGGCGAGCTTGAAGAAGGTGGTCTTGTAGTTTTGCATGGGGATAGGCATCGAACGGTACGTTATTGTGCAAGACTAATCGGCAGTTCCGACAGCCCTTTTCCAGAGGTCAGCGTGCGCATCATCTCACTCAATGCCAACGGCATCCGCTCCGCCGCCAAAAAAGGCCTGTTCGACTGGCTGCCGGAGCAGAAAGCCGACTACCTCTGCCTGCAGGAGATCAAGGCCCAGCTCAGCGACCTGGAGGGCGACATCACGTTTTCGCCGAAGGGCTGGCACGCGCATTTCAACCACGCGCAGAAGAAGGGCTACGCCGGCGTCGGCGTGTTCTCGCGCAAGCAGCCGGACGACGTGCTGGACAAGCTTGGAGAGAAGGAATTCGACGACGAGGGGCGCTACCTCGAATTGCGCCACGGCAATCTCTCCGTGATCTCGCTGTACCTGCCTTCGGGCTCGGCCGGCCCGGAACGGCAGGCCTCCAAGGACCGCTTCCTGGAATTCTTTCTGCCCAAGCTGCGCGAGTGGATAGCCAACGGCCGCGAATACGTGATCTGCGGCGACTGGAACATCGCGCACAAGAACATCGACCTGAAGAACTGGCGCGGCAACCAGAAGAATTCCGGCTTCCTGCCGCACGAGCGCGCCTGGCTCGACACCCTGTTCAACGAGGTCGGCTGGGTCGACGGCTACCGCGCTCTCCACCCCGCACTGGAAGGCGAGGCCTATACCTGGTGGAGCAACCGCGGCAATGCCTACGCCAACAACGTGGGATGGCGCATCGACTACCACATCGTCACGCCGGGACTGAAGAGCAAGATCAAGGAGGCGGCGGTGTACAAGGATCGGAGATTTTCCGACCATGCGCCGTTGACGCTGGACTACAAACTTTGAACCGAGCTGTGCAGGGCTGGCTGGATAATCTGAAACAGTTCACGCGACCCGGGCTGCGGTCCATGTTGTATCTGGGCTTCTCCGCTGGCCTGCCGTTCCTACTCGTGTTCTCGACACTGACCGCGTGGCTCACCCAAGCCGGGGTGAAGCGGGCCACCATCGGATCCTTCGCTTGGGTGGGGTTGACCTACACGCTCAAGATCGTCTGGGCACCCGTGGTGGACCGCGTGCACCTGCCCCTGCTGGGCCAGCTTGGCCGGCGCCGAAGCTGGATGATGCTGGGACAGTGCGGCATTGCCCTGGGCCTCACACAAATCGCCCTTCGCGATCCTGCCACTGAACTGGCAACCGTCGCCTTGCTTGCCGTGTTCGTCGCCTTCTGCTCGGCGACGCAGGACATCGCACTGGACGCGTTTCGCATCGAGACGCCGCCGTTGGATCACCAGGACGCCAAAGCGGCGGCCTACCAGTTCGGCTACCGCGTGGCCCTGATCGTTGCAGGTGCCGGCGCCTTGGTGCTGGCCTCGACCTACGGCTGGCGCGCGGCATACCTGTGCATGGCGGCACTCGGCCTAGTGGGACCAATCACGACCTGGCTGATCTCCGAACCTGCCGTTGCCATCGACCGCCGCACACTTGCGCAGGAACAGCGGGTGATCGATTTTCTGGAAAGGACGGCACACTGGCCTGAATCGGCACGCAGCGTGGCCGGCTGGTTCATCGGCGCGGTGGTTTGCCCTTTCGTCGACTTCTTCAATCGCTACCCGGTCCGTCATGCACTGTTGATCCTGCTGTTCATCGGCTTCTACCGCCTCACCGACTACACCATGGGCGCGATGGCGAACAATTTCTACCTGTCCCTGGGCTTCGGTTTGACGCAGATCGCGGGTGTTTCGAAGGTCTACGGCGTGATCATGACCATGGTGGGCATCGCCGCCGCCGGCGCTTTGATGGCCCGACATGGAATTCTGCGCACGCTGCTCGTCGGTGCGCTGGTTATTTTCTTTGCCAATCTGTTTTACGCCTGGATGGCCTGGGCCCAGCCGGGAATGAGCGGACTGGTTGCGGCGATCAGCCTGGACAACTTCGGCATCGGCATCGCCGGCACCGCTTTCGTCGCCTACCTGTCCGGCCTCACCAGCGCAGCCTACACTGCGACACAGTACGCACTGTTCGGCTCTCTCTGGCCGTTGCCTGGCAAGTTCATCGCAGGATTCTCCGGCAATGTGGTCGATGCCATTGGCTATCCGGGATTTTTCGTCTACTCGGCCGTGCTGGGTATACCCGGGGTAGCGCTGCTGTTCTGGCTCATGCGGCAACCGCCCGCGCCCGCTCCAATCCGCACATGACGGCATGGAAGCGCCGGCCAGCCGGCGTGTCGCGGGGCACCCGCGATGATTTCCCATACACCGGCAGTTCCAGCCGCACCACGTGACGCTCGGTGGGACCGCGCTTGGCGCCGAGGTCGCGCAGGTGGTGCAGGAAGCGCGGGTTGTCCTCGCTGACGTCGTAGAAGAAACGGCGCACCCGGTTGCTGGCGGCGCAGCGGTGCAGGCAGGCGTGCAGCAGGATGCGGACGCCGCGGCTCTGGTAGGGATCCAGCACGGTCAGCGCCACCTCGGCGCAATCCAGCCTGGGCGCGGTGCGCACGTAGCGGGCGATACCCATGAACACGCCGTCCGGCGCCTTGGCGTCGAGCGCGCCCCAGCCGACATGGTCTTTCCCATCCAGTCGATCGAGGAAATCCAGTTGCGGCTCGCTGGCCTGGTCGAAGAAACGCAGGCGCCGCGATTCCTCGGAGAGGAGGATGTAGCCGGTGCGCAGGCGTTCGGCGTCGTCCGGGCGCAGGCGGCGCAGGAGCGCGCGGCTGCCGTCCGCCAGTCCGTATTCGCAGGCGGCGGGCGGTGCTGCCGGTCGGAAGAGCCCGAGCATGAATCGAGTCTAGCACCGCGGTCTGGCACCGGGCGGCAGCCTGCTGGCACACTGCGCCCCGGATCACAGGATTAGCGCCGCCATGCCGGGAGTACCGGTCACTTGAATCTCGCCGCACTCAGCCCCGAGCTGTGGGCTTCGCTGTGGCTGACGGTGCGCCTGGCGGCCACCTCGACCGTGATCCTGCTGGCCTTGGGATTGCCGCTGGCGGGCTGGCTCAATCGTTCGCGTTCGCACGCGGCGCCGCTGGTGGAAGCCATGGTGACCTTGCCGATCGTGCTGCCGCCAACCGTGATCGGCTTCTACGTGCTGCTGGCGCTGGGCAACCGCAGCCCCATCGGACAGGCCTGGCAGGCGCTGTTCGGCAGCACCCTGGCCTTCAGCTTCCCCGGCCTGGTGGTCGGCTCGGTGCTGTACAGCCTGCCCTACGCGGTGCAGCCGATGCAGTCCTCGCTGCGTGATGTCGACGCCGGCCTGATCGAAGCGGCCGTGTCCCTCGGCGCCCGTGCGCGGCAGGTGTTCTGGAAAGTGATGGTGCCGGTGGCGCGCAACGGCATCATCACCGGTGCCGCCCTGTCCTTCGCCCACACCATGGGCGAGTTCGGCGTGGTGCTGATGCTCGGCGGCAACATCCCCGGCGTGACGCGGGTCGCCTCCATCGCGCTGTACGACGAAACGCAGAAACTCAACTACAGCGTGGCGCATACTTACGCCCTGGTGCTGCTGGCCTCGTCCCTGGCGATGCTGCTGTTCATCGCCTGGCTGCGCCAGCGCACGCCGGCGCCGCCCAGGCCGCAGCCGCGCTGACCGTTCAAACAACGATCCGGGAGGAGCCCGCATGTCATTGAAGATCCATCATCTCAACTGCGGCAGCATGTGCCCGCTCGGCAAGCGCCTGATCAACGGCCACGGCGGCCTGCTCGAAGCCGCCGACATGTGCTGTCATTGCCTGCTGATCGAGGGTGCCGACGGCCTGGTGCTGGTGGAGACCGGCCTCGGCACCGGCGACGTGCGCAATCCCGGCCAGCTCGGCGCCGCCTTCAACCTCGTGGTGCAGCCGAAGCTGCTGATGGAGGAGACCGCCCTGCACCAGGTGCAGGCGCTGGGCTTCAAGGCCGCCGACGTGCGCCACATCGTCGTCACCCACCTCGACCTCGACCATGCCGGCGGCCTGTCCGATTTCCCCGACGCGCAGGTCCATATCTTCAAGCCTGAACATCACGCCGCGATGGAGCGCCCCAGCCTGGGCGAGAAAGGCCGCTACCGGCCCGCGCACTTCGCCCACCGGCCGAAGTGGGTCATGCACGAAATCCAGGGCGAGCGCTGGAACGGCTTCGACAGCATCCGCACCCTGCCCGGCAGCCGCGACGAAATCCTGCTGGTGCCCTTGATCGGGCATACGCGGGGCCATTGCGGCGTGGCGATCAACGGCGGCGGCAAGAATGGCGCCCGATGGCTGCTGCATTGCGGGGATGCCTACTTCTATCGCGACGAGGTCAATCCGGCGCATCCGTATTGCACGCCGGGGTTGAGCCTGTTCCAGAACCTGGTGCAGGTGGATGGCCAGCAGCGCAAGGCCAACCAGGCGCGGTTGCTGGAGCTGGCGCGCAGCAAGGGGGAGGAGGTGGAGTTGATTTGTGCGCATGATCCGGTGGAGTTGGCGCGGTATACGGGCTAGCCTGCGTAGCTCCTTGCATGCTCATTGAAACCTTGATGTACGCGCTTGCGCGCGAGGCGTTGGAGTCGCAGATTGAGATTGCGGTTCCGCCTTGAAGGCGGGTCACTTTCTTGTCTCCAGCGACAAGAAAGTAACCAAAGAAGCGCCGCCCCGGAGCCTGCGCCCATCAATCACCTTTGGTGATTGATGGGTCCCCTGCGCTTCTCGCCCGCGGCGGGGTTTTTGTACAGGCCATCCCTGGCCTGTACAAAAACGCTTCGGCATCCTGCCTCGCCTCGCGCCAAACAGGCGCGAGCCTACGTCGCCGCGGGCTGCGATGCTCGGCGCAGGCAACGGGGGGAACATCAAAAGCCGAAACGTCGCTCTTGAACACTCCCTAGCCCTTTTCGTCATCCCCGCGCAGGCGGGGATACAGTTCTGCTGCCCTCAACGCAGGGATGTACAGCCCCGACTTTCGCGGCCTTTTTTCCGGTGGAAAGGAACACGCTCGCCGCATGCGTGCCAACAAAAAACCTTGGCACGCATGGCACCCATGGGGAAAAACAGGGGTATCAGGGACAGGGAATCGTGTATCGCTTGTGAATCGCCTCGATCCCCTGCAACACCTCATCCGAAAGCTTGATCTCGCTCGAAGCAATATTCGAGCGTAGCTGCTCCATGGTCGTCGCGCCGATGATGGTGGAGGTGGTGAACGGCCGCGCGGTGACGAAGGCAAGGGCCATCTGCGCGGGGTCGAGGCCGTGCTGCCGCGCCAGTGCGACGTACTCGCCGATGGCGTGGTCGGCGTGCTCGCCGTTGTAGCGGCTGAAGCGCGCGAACAGGGTGAGGCGCCCCTGCGGGGGCCGGGCGCCGCCGAGGTATTTGCCGGACAGGGCGCCGAAGGCGAGCGGCGAATAGGCCAGCAGGCCCAGCTTGTCGCGGTGCGAGAATTCCGACAGGCCGACCTCGAAGCTGCGGTTGAGCAGGCTGTAGGGATTCTGGATCGACACCGGCCTGGGCAGGTTCCGCTCGCGCGCCAGGCGGAAGTATTCGGCGACGCCCCAGGGGGTCTCGTTGGAAATGCCGATGTGGCGCACCTTGCCCTGCCGCACCAGCTCGCCCAGCGCGCCGAGGGTTTCCTCGATGGGCGTGGCGGCACGATCGTTGGTGGCGCGGTAGTTGAGCTGGCCGAAGTAGTTGGTGCTGCGCGCGGGCCAGTGCACCTGGTACAGGTCGATGTAGTCGGTCTGCAGGCGCTGCAGGCTGGTGTCGCAGGCGGCGAGCACGCTGGCGCGATCCAGCCGCGGACCGCCGCGGAGCCAGGGGAATTCGCCGGGGCCGATGACCTTGGTGGCGATGATGAGCTTGTCGCGGTTGCCGCGCGCCTTGAGCCAGGTGCCGAGGTATTGCTCGGTGCGGCCCTGGGTCTCGGCCTTGGGCGGCACCGGGTACATCTCGGCGGCGTCGATGAAATTGATGCCCTGGGCCACGGCGTAATCGAGCTGCTCGTGCGCCTCGGCTTCGGTGTTCTGCTCGCCCCAGGTCATGGTGCCGAGGCAGATGCGGGTGACATCGAGGTCGGTGGGGCCAAGCTTGCGGGTGCGCATGCGGATCGGTCCTGATAGCGAATGAATGGACGGACGCAGGCTGGTGCAGCCCTAGTCCTTTTCTTTGTCCTTGAGCGCCTTGCGCCGCGCGGCGGCGAGGCGTTTCACGGCCGGGCGCAGGGTGGCTTCCATCGCCACCTCCATCTCCGTACCGGGGACCACCACGGTGGTGGAACGCGACAGGAAGGCGTTGGGGATGCCGTCGACCAGCTTGCCGATGTCGGCCTCGACCCTGGAGTTGAGGCGGAAGCTGATCACCACCAGGCTTTCCTCGGCGGTGGGGATATCGCGTTCGACGAAGGGGTTGCTGGTATCCACCAGCGGCACGCGCTGGAAGTTGACGTCGGTGCGCGAGAACTGCGGCGTGATGTAGGTGACGTAGTCCGGCAGGCGGCGCAGGATGGTGCCGGTGACGTCGTCCACGGTCTGGCCGCGCTCGTCGCGGTCGCGCTTGATCTTCTGGATCCACTCCAGGTTGACGATGGGCGTCACGCCGATCAGCAGGTCGACATGGCGCGCGACGTTGACCTCGGAGGTGACGACACCGCCGTGCAGGCCTTCATAGAACAGCACGTCGGTATCCGGCGGCAAGCGCGTCCAGGGGGTGAAGGTGCCGACCGGCTGCTCCGCTTCCTGTGCCTCGGCCTCGGTATGCAGGTAGCTGCGCACCATGCCGGTGCCGCGCGCGCCGTAGTCGCGGAACAGCTTTTCCAGGCGGTCCAGCAGGTTGGCGCCGGGACCGAAGTGGCTGAAGTTCTCGCCGCGGATGCGCGCCTTCTCCACCAGGGCGCGCATCTGTTCGCGATCATAGGCGTGGAAGCTGTCGCCGGGGATGTAGGCCGCTTCCAGCTTGAGGCTGTCGAAGATGCGCTCGAACACCCGCCGGGCGGTGCTGGTGCCGGCGCCGGAGGAGCCGGTGACCGCGATGATGGGATGTTCGACGGACATGGTTAGAGGCTATTTCCGGACGAACTCGAAGTCGGCGACTTCGTGGCCGAGGCGCAGGCCGCGCGCTTCGAAGCGGGTCAGCGGCCGGTCGGCCGGGCGCGGGATGGCGCCGCCTTCACCCGCGACGTTGCTGAATTGCGACGCCGTAGCCATTACTTCAAGCATGTGGCGGGCATAGT
This sequence comes from Nevskia soli DSM 19509, assembly GCF_000711955.1. Classification (GTDB taxonomy): domain Bacteria; phylum Pseudomonadota; class Gammaproteobacteria; order Nevskiales; family Nevskiaceae; genus Nevskia; species Nevskia soli. The sequence continues at coordinate 92,192 of NZ_JONR01000007.1, read as the reverse complement.
CGGCCCAGTCGGTGGCCATGCGCAGCCGCCCGCCGGGGCGCAGCACCCGCGCCAGCAGTTCGACGAAGGCCGGCTGCACCAGGCGCCGCTTCTGGTGGCGCTTCTTGGGCCAGGGATCGGGGAAAAAGATCACCACCTCGTCGACGCTGGCCGCGGGCAGGGACTGGCGCAGCACTTCCACCGCGTCGGTGCACAGCACGCGCAGGTTGGTCAGTCCCAGCTTGTCCGCCTGCTGCAGGACGCGACCGGCGCCGGGACGATGCACCTCGATGCCGATGAAGTCGGTATCCGGCCGCGCCTGGGCGCTGCTCAGCAGGTGGTCCCCGCTGCCGAAACCGATCTCCACCGCCAGCGGCGCCCGCCGCCCGAAGATCGTCGGCAGGTCGAGCACCGTACCGGCGGGGTCGATGCCGTAGCGCGGCCACAGCTGTTCCAGCGCTTCTTCCTGGGCCGAGGTGATGCGGCCCTCGCGGCGCACGTAGCTGCGGATATGGTGCGCCGGCGCGCCCTCGACGGGGGCGCCGGAATCGGCGGAATCGTGGCGGGCGGCTTCGGTCACGATCAGACGACGGTGCCGTCGAGGGGTGACGAGGCCGAAGCGTAACGCCGCCGCGGCATGCGCCCGGCGCGGAAGGCTTCGCGGCCGCCGATGATGGCGTGCTTCATGGCGCTGGCCATCAGCACCGGGTCCCTGGCCTCGGCGATGGCGGTGTTCATCAGTACGCCGTCACAGCCCAGTTCCATGGCGATGGCGGCATCGGAGGCGGTACCGACGCCGGCGTCGACGATGATCGGCACCCGCGCGTTCTCGATGATGCTGAGGATGTTGTAGCGGTTCTGCACGCCCAGTCCGGAGCCGATGGGGGCCGCCAGCGGCATCACCGCGACGCAGCCGAGTTCTTCCAGGCGCTTGGCGATGATCGGATCGTCGCTGGTGTAGACCATGACCTCGAAGCCCTCTTTCACCAGCTGCTCGGCGGCAGCCAGGGTGGCGGTCACGTCCGGGAACAGGGTCTTGGCATCGCCCAGCACTTCCAGCTTGACCAGCCGGTGATCATCCAGCAGTTCGCGTGCCAGGCGGCAGGTGCGCAGCGCGTCCTCGGCGCTATAGCAGCCGGCGGTATTGGGCAGGATGGTGTAGCGGTCCGGCGGCAGGACATCGAGCAGGTTCGGCTCGCCCGGCTTCTGTCCCAGGTTGGTCCGGCGGACGGCGACCGTGACGATTTCGGCGCCGCTGGCCTCGACCGCGCGCCGCGTCTGCTCCAGGTCCTTGTATTTGCCGGTGCCGACGAGCAGGCGCGAGGCGTAGGAACGCCCGGCAATGCGCAGGGCGTCGGGCAGGGACTGGGTCGGTTGGGCTTGGGTCATCGGTCAGAATCCTTGGTTGCGGGCATCCGGGCAGAGGCACCGGGAAGCGCGGCTGCGGCGCCCCGCGGCCGCCGAGTATGCTGAAAATCGGGCGACAGGCGCGGTTTCAGCCGCCGCCGATGGCCCGGACGATCTCGGCGCGGTCGCCGCCGTTCAGGTGTACTTCCGGCCAGCGGCTGCGCGGCACGATATCGCCGTTCAATTCGATGGCCAGACGCTGCCCGGCCAGCTGCAGGCTCCCGACCAGCTCGGCTAGGGTGATTCCCTCGGAGACGGCGGTATTTTCGCCGTTGACGACAATCTGCATCACGATGGCCAGGAAATATACCGGTAAGGGGGCGTCGGAACGCTTCATTTTACTTTACTCCAGCCACGGGGCTCTCCGTGTTGCATCTCCTCCGGATGGAACGCGACCTCCAGCGGGATCACCCCTGCCTTTGCACCCCAGGTTTTGCCTATTTCTCCCCCGACCGTCCGGAATCGTCTGGTAGCGGGCTCGAGGCACTCCGGGGCCATGCGGTTGGAGCAGCAGTTCCTGCCGGCCGTTTGTGGCGGGCAGTAGCAGCCTGAAAGCTGGCGGATCCTCCACCAGCGCTTAAAAGCCGCCCCCGGCATTGCACCCGCCAGCCGGTCATCGTTTAGACTATTCGCACGGGCACGCGGGTGTAGTTCAATGGTAGAACTGCAGCTTCCCAAGCTGCTAGCGTGGGTTCGATTCCCATCACCCGCTCCACTTTCCCCTTGCCGTCCCGGCCGCACAATTCCGTCGCAGCGCGGTGCCGGCGACCGGTCCACGGTTTTGCGAGGCTGGAAATTCGGGTCAAATCAAGGCCCCCAGCCTCCGTTTCCAGCAGCTACAACCGTACCAGCCCCGCCCGGCACCTATCCGGCGTCCTGATGTCGGCGTCAGACCCGGCTTATGCCCCGACGCCAGGGTACTGGCGCGAAACATGCTTTCTCCTTTGCCAACAATTTCAGTTACACTCAGTATGTAGCGGTATGCAGCTTTCAATATTCACCAATAAAAAAGCCGCCGGCAGATGCGGTTGCGACTGCAAAGTGAAGTGGTTCGTTCGGCATCGTGAATGGTGAGCAGTACTCAGGGCCACGCTCCTGAAGTTCATTCGGGCGCTTGGGAAAATCGGGACTTATAAGCAGGGAAGTAGTGCCAATGCGCATTCGTCTAGCTCCTATCGCAGCCGCCGTGCTCGCGATGTTCTCCGCCGCTGCAACTGCCCAGGACGCTCCTGTCGTCCGCATCCAGGAGCAGCTGATCTCCAGCGACTACATCGCCATCCTGCCGGGATACGCCATTCCGGACAGCGGCCGCGGCACCCAGCGGAACGGCTTCACCACCTCGGTGATCTACGGCAACCAGTTCAGCGATCACTTCTCGATCGAAGGGAACATCCAGGGCTCGATCTTCGAGACCGGCCGCAATCACGGCACGGACTTCTACCAGTGGGGCGGCACGGTGGACCTGGCATACAGCCTGTGGGACCGCCGCAAGGCCGCGATCACCCCGTACGGCCTGGTCGGCATCGGCGCCCTGTATCAGGACGTCAATCCGCAGAGCGACGACAGCACCAGTTTCGTTGCCGAAGCCGGCATCGGCTTCGTCACCAAGTCGCTGTATGACGGCATCAAGCTGCGCGGCGAAGGCCGCTACATCCGCGACTTCTATCACGATGGCTTCAACGACTACCGTGCCCTGATCGGCATCGAAATCCCGCTGGGTCGCGTGGTCGAGCGCGTCATCGAAGTGCCGCCCTCGATCCCGCCGACGATGGAGCCGCTGGTCAAGGAAGTGCCGCGCCCCTGGATCGACAGCGACGGCGACGGCGTGGACGACGAGCACGATCTGTGCCCCAACACCCCGCACGGCCTCAAGGTCGATGCGCACGGTTGCGTCATCCCCGGCCAGACCATCGAGCTCAACGGCGTCACCTTCGAGTTCAACAAGGCCCGCCTGAGCGCCAACGCCCAGACCATTCTCGACACCATCGCCCCGGCCTTCATCGGCCAGCCAGGCCTGCGTGTCGAGATCGCCGGCCACACCGACAGCATCGGCAGCGCCGCCGCCAACCTCACGCTGTCGCAGAAGCGTGCCGAGGCGGTGCGGGCGTACCTGATCGCCAAGGGCGCCAAGCCGGATCAGCTGCGCGCCAAGGGCTACGGCAAGACCGAGCCGCTGATCTCGCCGGAACGGACCGCGGACGATCGCGAGCGTAACCGTCGCGTCGAATTCCGCGTGCTGGATAAGTAATACAGGACTCAGGTTCAGGGAAACGTCATCATGAATAGCTCGATCAAGTTGGGTAGGTTGTCGCGCAGCGCGGCTGCGCTGCTGGTCACCGCGGGACTGACGCTGGCCGGTTGTTCGGCCAACGGCGGCCCTGGCGGCGTCGGCAGTAGCGGCAGCAGCGGCACTTCTTCCGGTGCGTCCAGCGGCGCCTCTTCGGGCGCCAGCAGCGGCGCTTCCTCCGGAGCCAGCAGCGGCGCATCTTCCGGTGCGTCCAGCGGCGCCTCCTCGGGCGCCAGCAGCGGCGCTTCCTCCGGAGCCAGCAGCGGCGCATCTTCCGGCGCGTCCAGCGGCGCCTCCTCGGGTGCCAGCAGCGGCGCTTCCTCCGGAGCCAGCAGCGGCGCATCTTCCGGTGCGTCCAGCGGCGCTTCGTCGAGCGGAGCAAGTGGCTCATCCTCCAGCGGCGCAAGCAGCAGTAGCGGCGGCGGCGCCACCGGCGTAACGATCAAGCTGGATCCCAACCAGGTGTTGCCCAACGGCGCGTTCAACCTGATCTATACCGGCCCCAAGGCTCCGGACAGCAGCACGATCTGCACCGCCACCAACTCGGCCAATGACCCCAATTGGGGTGGCACCGCCGGCAGCACGGTCTCCAGCGCTGGCGGCACGGTGCCTTTGACTGCTCCGTCCAAGGCCAATATCTATACCTACGCCATCAGCTGCACCACCGGCACCGGCGCCAACAAGGTGACCGAGTCCGCTTCGGCGTTCCTGTTCGACGGCGTGCCGATTCCGGTGCCCACCGATTGCGGCGTCACCGACAACTTCGGTGTGCCGATCCCCACCCGGGACATGCTCGCGCCGCAGGCTGTGGTGTCAACCACCACCGCCGGCCTGTGCGTCGGCTGCTCCACCTCGCAGCCCAACAACGTCGTCGACCAGGATCCGACCGACTACGCGACCTTGAACAAGCCGGTCTCCTTGGCCGGCAGCGAGGCGTTGACCGTGACCGATACGGTCAATTCCTACACGGCCGGGCACATCGCGGGCTTCGTGGTATCCAACCCGGCTCAGTTGTTGACGCTCGAATTGCTCCGGGGCTTCACGATCAACACCTACCTGAAGGGCGCCTTGCAGGATTCGGCCGGCGTGACTGATAGCACTCCGCTGCGCCTGGACCTGCTGACGCTGCTCGCCAGCCCGAAGTCGAAGTTCCTTGGGTTTACCACCACCAAGGAATTCGATGCGGTGCAGGTCGTCAGCAGCGGCCTGGTGACGGTAATCGACCAGGCCAATGTCTATCAGGCCTGCATCAGCACCCAGCTGTCTTCCTCGAGCAGTTCTTCGGGCGGCAGCAGCTCGTCCTCTTCGAGCAGCAGCGGCGGCTCGTCCTCGGGCAGCAGTTCAGGTTCGTCCAGCAGCGGCTCGTCCTCGGGCAGCAGCGGCGCCACGCCCCCGGCCGGTCCGGTGTCGATCACCATTTCGTCGACAGACCCGAACGCCCCGAGTGCGGTGGTCGTCCCCGGAGCCTCCTTCAAACTGACCTACACGGGCCCGGGCACCACCGGCGGCAATTCCTGCACCGCAACCAATACGGCAAATGATCCGAACTGGTCCCAGCCGGTGGCTGACACCGGCGGCAGCCTGATACTGGTCGCGCCGACCAATCCCAACATCTACACCTACAGCCTCAGCTGCAGCGTGCCGTTGGGCGGCACCAGCTCGGCTACGGCAAGCCTGTATGTCGGCTTGCCGGCACCTACCGCCATCGATTGCGGGGCTGTCAAAGCCGATGGCACAGCGTTGCCGACCCTGAGCTGGACCGATGCAGATGCCAGCGTTGCCAGCCGCAGCAGCGGCATATGCGTGGGCTGCTCGGTGCAGCAGCCGCAGAACGTGTTGAATCAGGATCCGACCAACTACGCCATCGTCAACTCCGCGGTAGGCCTGCTCTCAACCGAGTCGCTGGTGGTGACCAACAAGAAGACCTTCACCGGTGGGCTTGTCGCCGGCTTCATCGCCTCCAAGCCGGGCGAGTTGCTTACAGCGGCTCTGCTGAATAGTTTTTCGATCAGCACGTTGAAGGATGGCACAGTGCTGGAGACTGCGACCGGCGCCAGCGGGCTGCTGCATCTCGACCTGCTGACCCTGCTCTCCAACCCCAACGCCTCCTTCGTCAGCTTCAAGACGACCAAGGACTTCAACGGACTGGCATTCACCGACGGCAACCTGCTCGCGGTGCTCGACCAGGCCAATCTCTACCAGGCCTGCGTCAGCACGCCCTAGGATCCGACACTCCTTACGGCCCGGTCCGTCGCAAGACGCACCGGGCTTTTTTTTTGCCTGGAATCCTGACCCGCCGATGGGCAGCTGGTCAGGAAGGCGGCTCAGGCAGCGATGGCCTTGAGCGTGACTTCGATGTTGCCGCGGGGGCGTTGGAATACCGGTGCGCCTCCTACACCGGCTTTTCGGCCTCGGCCTGGGCGATGCTCTTGACGGTGACGGTGCGGTCGACCTTGAGGCCGAAGCCGCCTTTGGACACGGTGCCGATGCCCAGTGCCGCCTCCATCTTGATTTCGCTCACCGCCGGCTTCTGCTGCTTGGCGACGAAATCGGTGGAACCGCCCGTGGCCTTGGGAGAGGATAGATCGACCGAGACGATGCGTCGGACGAAGCGGTATGGCCATTACGGCCGCCGCCGGCGGTGGCGTGGGCGGTTATAGAGCACTTTGAGGGACATGGGACAGGCTCCGGGTGGAAGGCCGGGGGGCTTGCCTCGGGCGATGCACCTGAGAACGCCGGAAACGCCGGCCTGCGCTCGAACCGCTCAGGACTCCCCGCCGCCTTCTTCGATTTCCTCGTCGAGATCGGGCAGCGCCTGGCTGCGCAGCGCATCGGGCAGCTGCTTGCTGGCTTTGGCCCCCATCTTCTTCAGCAGCTCGATCTTGCGCACCACGTTGCCCGGCCCTTCCAGCAGCTTGCCACGGGCATCGGCGTAGGCCTTGCTGGCACTGTTGAGCGCGCTGCCGAGCCGGCTCAGATCCTGCTCGAAGCCGACGAACTTGTCGTAGAGACGCCCGGCTTCCTCGGCGATCTGCTGCGCATTACGGCCCTGGCGCTCGACCTTCCACAGGTTGTTGACGGTGCGCAGGGTCGGCAGCAGGGTCGAGGGACAGACCAGGCCGATATTCTGCGTCAGCGCTTCCTCGTACAGCCCCGGGGCGGAGCGCACCGCGTCGATATAAGCCGCTTCGTTGGGCACGAACATCAGCACGAAATCGAGCGAGCCGATGCCTTCCAGCGACTGGTAGTTCTTGCCGCCGAGTTCGCGGATATGGCCGCGCAAAGAGGTCACATGGGCCGCCAGCGCGGTTTCGCGCGCGGCCTCGTCCACCGCTTCGCTGAAGCGCGCATAGGCGCTGAGCGAGGCCTTGGCGTCGATGATGATGTCGCGTCCGCCCGGCAGGTGCACCACCACGTCGGGCCGGTAGCGCTGGCCGGCCTCGTCGCGGGTGGCGAACTGGGTTTCGTATTCGCGCCCCTTCTCCAGCCCGGACAGCTCCAGGATGCGCTCCAGGATCAGCTCGCCCCAGGCGCCCTGGGTGCGGGCCTGGCCGCGCAACGCGCCGGCCAGGTTGTTGGCCTCGGCCGAGACCTGCTGGTTGAGCCGCGCCAGCTGGGCGATCTGCTCCTTCAGCGCGACGCGGTCGCGCGTTTCCAGTTCGTAGGACTGCTTCACCTGCTGCTCGAAGCCGGCGATCTTCTCGCGCAGCGGTTTGAGGATCTGCTCGATGTTCAGCTGGTTCTGCTCGGTGAAGCGGCGCGACTTGTCTTCCAGGATCTCCTGCGACAGCTGCTTGAAGCGCAGCGTCATTTCTTCGCCGGTCTGCTGCAGCAGCTTGAGCTTGTCGGCGGCGGCCTCGCGCTCCTTGTCGAGCGTGATGCGCAGCACGGCGCCTTCCGACTGCGCCGCCGCCAGCTGCGCGCGCAGCTGCTCGCCGACGGCGCGGGCACCGCTCAGTTCCTGCTCGCGCGCGGCCGCGGCCTGCGCCTGTGCCGCTGCGCTCGCCTCGGCGGCGGCGGCATTGGCGCGCTGGCGTTCGGTGGGGGCCCGTCCGGCCAGCCAGGCGAGCAGCGCGCCGAGCGCGGCGGCCAGGACTACGATCAGGAGGGTGGAAGGCGTCATCCGCCGATTTTAGGCCCTATGCGGCAAGCCGGCACGGCGCTTCAGCCAATGGTGAGCAGCTCTTCGTAGAAACCGCCGATACCGCGCGTGCGGTCGACGAAGTGGATTTCCAGGATCCAGTGGCGCTCGCGGCCCAGGGGATCGAGCCCGCGCATCGGCGTGTGATTGCCGGCATCGGCCCAGGCCACGCTCTTGTCCACCGGCAGGGATTTGTGCGGAAACTCGCCGATCATGTGGGCGGCGAGGCTGCCGCCGAATTCCCAGCCGGCCCGCTCCGCCAGTTGCCGGACGTAGGCGTAGAACCCGCTGCCGGTGATGTGCGGATGTTCCTGGTAGTACTTCTTGCCGGCGGCGAAGGCCGCGGCCACGTCGTCGCGCAGGCGCAGCTTGTGCGGATCGCTGCCGATCACGTAGGTGCGGCCGAAGTCCGCCTCCCATTCCTCGAACACCGGCCCCAGGTCGATGAACAGGATGTCGTCCGCGCCGAGGGTCAGGTCCGGCGGATTTTCATCGTAGGGCGCCAGGGTGTTGATGCCGGCGCGGACGATGCGCTTGTGCCAGTTCCGCCCGATGCCGAATTCACGGCACCCCAACTCGGCGATCTCGCGCGTCAACTGCGATTCGCTGATGCCCGGGCGGATCAGGCTCGCGGCGATGCGATCGAAAAACGCCGCGGCTTTGCGTTGCGCTTCGGCAAGCGCGGCGACCCGCTGGGTTTCACTGTGCATGGGAAGTCGGAGGGCTGCGATATACGGGCCTGGGGTCCGTATTGAACCCGAAACGCGCGGGCGCAGCGAATCCTTATGCCGCTTTCTTGCGGGCGAAACTGAGCAGGAATTCCATCTGGTCCGCCATGATGCGGCGGTTGCTCAGGATCAGGTACTCCGCAAGATTCGGCGTATAGGGAATCGCCAGCAGCTTCATGCCGGCTTCCTCGGGCGTGCGGTCGTCCTTGCGTTGGTTGCAGTGGCGGCAGGCGGTGACGCAGTTCTCCCAGGCGCTGGAGCCTCCGCGGGAGGCCGGTACCACATGGTCGCGGGTCAGCAGGCCAGGCGAGAACTGGTTGCCGCAGTACATGCACAGGTTATGGTCGCGCTGGAACAGGGTGCGGTTGGTCAGCAGCGGGGCGCTGCCTTCGAAGCGCCGCGAGCGATCGGCGACGGCGATGATGGAGCCGATGCGCAGCTCGGAAACCCGGCCGGTACGGGCACAGGTGCCGCCGCGAACGACAAAACGCTCCTCACCCGCTTCCCAGCACACACGCTTGCGGGCGTAGAGAGTGGCGGCCGTCTGCCAGCGAATCCAAGCGACTGGCATACCGCCCTTATCAAGCTTGAGGATCGATGGAATCATCGTAACCCTAACTCTAGCGTAAAACCTGCCTTTTGTGTTTCAAAAGCGATGGTTGCACCGAATTGCGCAAGTTTCGTGACACGGAGGCGCTAAAAAGCGGCGAATCCACTGAAGCCGGCTCCAGCCGCGGCTTAAAATGCGCTGAAAATCCACGGAACCGTCCGGCCGCCGCACGGTCCCTGAGCGACCATCCATTCTCCAACCGGAATCCCCCATGCGCATCCTCCATACCATGCTGCGGGTCGGCAACCTCGATCGCTCCCTCGACTTCTACACCAAGGTCCTGGGCATGAAGCTGCTGTCGCGGCAGGACTATCCGGACGGCAAGTTCACCCTGGCCTTCGTCGGCTTCGACGACCGCGTCGACGGCAAGCAGGTCGGCGACGCCGAGATCGAGCTGACCCATAACTGGGGTGTCGACAAGTACGAACTGGGCAGCGCCTACGGCCACATCGCGTTGCAGGTGGACGATGCCTACCAGGCCTGCGAACTGGTCAAGCAGCGCGGCGGCAAGGTCACCCGCGAGGCCGGGCCGATGAAGCACGGCACCACCGTCATCGCCTTCGTCGAGGATCCGGACGGCTACAAGATCGAATTCATCCAGCGCAAACCGGGCCAGGCCGCTTAAACCGGCCGCCGGATCGGGCGCGGGCGCGATCCGGAATCAAGCAGCGTTTCGCCTTTCTCCACCCCCCTAAATCTGCGAAGATTCGGGGCATGGGGGCTCAGACTGCGACACTCACGCCGGACGCGACCGTCGCACCCCGCTGGACCCTGCGCAAGGAGTCCGGCGTGGTGGAACTGGCTCTGGCCGGCGACTGGACGTTGTACAGCGGCCTGAGCGGCATCCCCGAGTCGGCGGCGGCACAGATCGACCTCGCCAGCGGGCAAAGCCTGCGCATCGACACCAGCGGCATCACTCGCTGGGACAGCACCCTCCCCGCTTTCCTGCTGGCGCTGGCGGAGTACTGCCGCAGCCAGGGCTGGACGCTGGATGCGGGGCGCCTGCCCGGCGGGCTGCGCACCGTGCTGAAGATGTCCGACGAGTTGTCGCCGCCGGCCTCGGCGCGTGCGCCACGGCCGGTGCCGGTACTGCGGCGCGTCGGCCAGCGCACCCTGCAATATTCCGCCAAGGCCGGCGAGACGGTGACGCTGCTGGGCGAGGTGGTCATCGCCATCGGCCAGCTGCTGCGCGGCAAGGCCACTTATTACCGTGCCGATGCCTGGGCGGTGCTGCAGGCCTGCGGCGCCGAGGCCCTGCCCATCGTCGGCCTGGTCAACCTGCTGGTGGGTGCGATCATCGCCTTCGTCGGCTCGGTGCAGCTTCAGCAGTTCGGCGCCGGCGAGTTGCTCGCCGACGGCGTGGCCCTCGCCACCGTGCGCGAGATGGCGGCGGTGATCACCGCGGTGGTGCTGTCGGGCCGCACCGGCGCCGCCTTCGCCGCCCAGATCGCCACCATGCAGGGCAACGAGGAGATCGACGCGCTGCGCGTGATGGGTGTCCCGGTGGTGGAGTTCCTGCTGCTGCCGCGGGTGCTGGCGCTGGCGCTGATGGCGCCATTGCTCTACCTCTACGCTTGCGCGCTGGGCATTCTCGGCGGCTTCCTGGTCGGCACCGGCATGCTCGACCTGTCGCTGGCCAATTACGTGGAACGCACCGTCAACGCGCTCAACTGGCATCAGTTCGCCATCGGCATTTCCAAGAGTTTCGTATTCGGCGCGCTGGTGGCAATGGCCGGCTGCTATTACGGCCTGCGCGCGGGGCGCAATGCGGCGGCGGTGGGCGAAGCCACCACGTCGGCGGTGGTCACCGGCATCGTCGGCGTGATCGTGGTCGATGCCATCTTCGCGGTGTGCGCCAATGCCCTCGGCATCTGAGTCCGCCGCAGAAGTGATGTGCCAGGTCGAAGGACTGCGCATGTCCTTCGACCGCCGCCTGATCCAGGCCGACATCTCGTTCGAGGTCCGCCGCGGCGAGATCTTCACCATCATGGGCGGCAGCGGCTGCGGCAAGAGCACCCTGCTGCGCCACATGATCGGCCTGCTCAAGCCTTCGGCCGGACGCATCCGATTCGGCGGCAAGGACTACTGGGACTGCACGCCGCAGCAGCAGGACACCATCCGGCAGCGCTTCGGCGTGTTGTTCCAGGGCAGCGCCCTGTTCAGCGCCATGACCCTGTTCGAGAACGTGGCCTTGCCGTTGCAGCTCTACACCGAGGCCAACGCGGTGGAGACGCGCGCCCTGGTGCGCTACAAGCTGGGCCTGGTGGGGCTGCGCGGTTACGAGGAGTTCTATCCTTCCGAGATCAGCGGCGGCATGCGCAAGCGCGCCGGCCTGGCGCGCGCGCTGGCGCTGGATCCGGAGATGCTGTTCCTCGACGAGCCTTCCGCCGGCCTCGATCCGGTCAGCTCGCGCCGCCTCGACGACCTGATCCTGCAATTGCGCGACGGCATCGGCGCCAGCATCGTGGTGGTCAGCCACGAACTGGCCAGCCTGTTCGCCATCGGCGACAACGGCATTTTCCTCGATGCCGACAGCAAGCGCCCCATCGCACACGGTTCGCCCAAGGAAATGCTGGCGCATTGCGATCATCCGACGGTGCAGGCGTTCCTGCGCCGCGAGCCGGTGAAGGACGCAGGCACTCACGATACGGTGGTGAGGGAAGAGCCATGAAGGCGAATGTCATGAGAGCAGGGGCATGAGGGCACAGTCATGAAAAAGGCCAATCCCGCGCTGATCGGCGGCTTCGTCGTCGGCGCCCTGTTGCTTGGCGCGGTGGCGGTGCTGGCCATCGGCGGAGGTCAGCTGTTCCAGCGCAAGCAGTATGCGGTGATCTATTTCAGCGGCTCCGTCACCGGCCTGGCGATCGGCGCGCCGGTGAACTTCCGCGGCGTGCGTGTCGGCCAGGTCACCGATATCCGCCTGCAGTTCGACGCCAGCAACCTGTCGGCACGCATTCCGGTCTACATCACCATCAACCCGCGCAAGATCCGCATGCTCGGCGGCAAGAAGCTGAGCGTGGTCGATGTGCCGTTCGAGAAGTTCATCGAGAAGGGCATGCGTGCCCAGCTGGCGATCCAGAGCCTGGTCACCGGGCAGCTCGATGTTGAACTGGACTTCCAGCCGGATACGCCGGCGGTGTTCATTGGCGACGATCCGGACTCGAACGAGATTCCGGCGATGCGTTCGGACTTCGACACCTTCCGCGATCAGTTGTCGCAGCTGCCGCTGCGCCAGATCACCGACGAACTGCGCGAAACCATGCAGGTGGTACGGCAATTGGCCGTTACCGCCAATTCCGAGTTGGCCTCCACTGCCGGCTCGGCACGCCAGACCACCGATGCCCTGACCAAGGCGGTCGGCCAGCTGCAGAGCGATACCGCCCGCACCCTGGCCTCGGTGCAGAAGCTGAGCGACCATGTCGATACCGCCGTGACCACGCTGTCGCCGCAATTGAACCAGACCCTGCTGACGGCGCAGAGCGCGCTGAAGGATGCCGACGCCACCCTGGCCCACACCTCCGAACTGACCGCTCCCGGCGCGCCGATGCGCGCCGACCTGGAGCAGGCGCTGCGCAACCTGGCCATCGCCTCGGAAGCGCTGCGCAACTTTTCCGAAACCATCGACCGTAATCCGCAATCACTGATCACCGGAGTACAACGGTAATGACTTCCTGCTTCCGGTCCCTCTGCCTCGGCGCAGCCCTCGCCTGGTCCGCACTGCTGGGCGCCTGCGCCGGCGCCCCGCCGCCGCGTCTGATGCTGCTCAGCAACGATGTCGCCGTGCCGCCGGCCTCGGCCATGATACAGCGCCCGATACTGGTGGTGCGTACCGTGACCATGCCCGAATATCTCGACCGCCGCAGCATCCTCTACCGCAGCGCCGATGCCGAGCTGAAGCGCTTCCCGGACCAGGTCTGGGCCGAGCGCCTGGGCGAGAGCGTGACGCGCTGGATGGCGCTGCAGTTGGCCGCGGATCTGCCCGCCTACGAGGTGGAAGCCTTCGGCGCGGCCAGCGAGAAGTCGCCCGCGCTGGCCCTGAATATGGAGTTGCAGAGCTTCGAACCGGACGCCGCCGCGGGCGGCGCCGCCATGCTGCGCCTGCGCGGCGCCTGGCATCTTGCCGGCGGCGCGGTTACGGACGGGCGCCTCTCCGCCGATGTGCCGATGGCCACCCTCGACGCGGCCACGACCGTGGCGGCGATGCGCACGGCGCTGAAGCAGGCCAGCGACGGCATCGCTGCGCAGGTTCGGCAGATGCCGCTATCGGCAGGCAAGTAGAAAATCCTGCAAGGGCGGGGCACAGCCCCCTTGGCGAAGTCCTTCGGCGCCGCCTTCCTCAATGGAAGTTGATGAAGAAGCTGCCGGTGTAGAGACGCCCGTGGTCGCCGCGGATCGCGGCGAAATTGCCCGGACCCAGCGGCTGGTCGATGACCTGGTCGCTGTAGGTTTCGCGGGTCAGGTTCTGGATGCCCAGGTTGAGGCCCCAGTCGCCATTGGTTTCATCGGCAAAGACCAGGCGCGGATTGACGATCAGCGTGGCCTTCTGTAATTGACGCGGATCATCTTCCGAGTTGAGGTAGCGCTTGCCCTGGAACAGCACGTCGGTGGCGAGGCTGGCGCTGATGCCATAGGGCAGATGCAGGAAGGTGTAGGCCGGCGTCATCGCCGCGGTCCATTGCGGCGCGAACGGCAGCGGCTGGCCGGTGAGGTTCTTGCCGCAACCCTGTCTACGTTGCCCTGGGAGCTTGTTGCTGCCGGACTGTGTGGGCTGTCCCGGCACGGTGCCGTTATCAGGGGGGCAGGTACATTGTGCCGGCGGCCCTGAATCACCCACCTTGCCGCAGTCGAAATCGCCCGGCGCCGGGCCGTTGGGATAGGACGTGTAGCGCGCGTCGGCGAAGCCGAAGGAGCTGTACAGCGACAGGCCGCGGATCGGCAGCAGCCACATCAGGTCGGCCTCGAAGCCTATCGAGCGCGCCTGCGCGGCGTTGACGATGATGACGTTGGTGCCTTGGAAGGTGGAGACCTGCAGGTTGTTGAAGCTGGTGTGGTACAGCGACAGGGAGCCGCGGATCGGCCCGTCGAACAGCCGGTCCTTGATCTTGAAGCCGCCCTCGATGCTGGTGGCCTTTTCCGGTTCGTATTCGATGGCGCTCGGATTGAGCGGAATGCCGTTGAAGCCGCCGCTCTTGTAACCCTCGGCCCAGGTCAGGTAGCCCTCGACATGCTTGTTCGGCTGGTATTTCAGGCCCGCCTTGGGTGAGAAATCGGTCTCGGTGCGACGCAGGGCGCTGGCACCGGTATCGTCGAAATCCTTCTGGTCGGCAATGGCCTTGATGATCAGGCTGTTGGAAAAGCTGTGCGGCTGGCCGGTACGGTTCTCCTTGGCATAGCGCAGGCCGCCGATCAGCGACCAGTGTTCGAGGAAATACCACTCGCCCTGGCCGAAGGCAGCGTAGTCCTTGGTGCGCTGGTCCAGTCCGGACAGCGCCGACTGCTCGCCCAGCGGCGGCCGGCCGATGATGCCCTGCAACAGATTCAGTACGTCGTCGAGCCCCACGCCGAGGGCGCGGGTCAGGGAACAGGCGCCGACAGGAACCTTGTTGGAGTCACAACCGGCGGCGATGACGTAGTTGAGCGTGGCTCCGAGATCCTTGACCAGGAAGCGGTCCGAGGTCCTCAGGGTGTAGTTGTCGTAGTACAGGCCGGCGACGAAGTTGGCTTCGTGACCCAGGCCGAACAGGTCCTTGCCGACGCCGCTAACGCGCAGCTCCTGCGTCACCTGCCGCTCCGGCTCCGGCGCGCCGAGGGAGTCCTGGATGAAGGGTACCGGGCTGAAGTCGGCGTCGATGTCGCGCGCGCCGATGATGTTCTCGGCGACGCTGCTGATCGAGGTGATCTTCAGCGACTTCATGCCGCCGGGGTGGCCGAGGTCGCCTTCGAAGGTGACGGAGGCGCCGCGGCTGGTGGCGTTCTCGGTGGCGGGCACGTCTTCCGACACGGTGCTGTCGATGTGGGTCTCGAAGCGGGGATCGAAGCTGCGGGCCAGCGCCTGCATGTTGGGACCGGCGATGAACAGTTGCTGCTTGTCGAAGTTTTCCTCGTGGTAAGCGAAGAAAGCGCCGATGTCCACGGTCCAGCCTTCGTGCGAGTCGTAGCGGAAGCGTACGCGTCCCGAATCCTGCTGCTGGTTCTGCTCGCGGCGGTCGAGATCGGTGTTGTAGAGCAGGCCGCGATCGCCGTGCTCGAAGTTGCCGGTCAGGCGCAAGGCCATGTCGCGCCCCAGCGGCAGGTTGATCACCGGGCGAAAGGCGCGGTCGCCGCTGCTGCGCATGTCCAGGTCCCAGCGGAACAGCCGCTGCTGGTCCGGCGCATTGGTGGTGATGTTGAGCAGGCCGGCGGTGACGTTCTTGCCGAACAGGGTGCCCTGCGGGCCCCGCAGCACTTCGTAGCGATCGAGGTCGCCGAAGAAGGCGGTCAGGTATTCGGGATAGGTATAGACCACGCCGTCCACCACCACGCCGACGGAAGGGTCCAGGCCGGGAACATCGTTGAGCGTGCCGAAGCCGCGCACCAGCAGCTGGGTCGAGGACGAGGAGACCTGCAGGTTGGTATTGGCGGTGTAGCTGGACAGGTCCTGGAAGTCATGCGCGCCGGTACTGCGGATGTAGTCGCCGCCGACGGAGGTGACCGAAGCCGGCACCTGCTCCAGCGTCTGACGCATCTTCTGCGCGGTAACCACCACTTCCTTGAGCTGTTGCTGGCCGGCACTGTCGTCGGCCGGAGCCGCGACACTGAAACCCGCGGCGCAGGCCGCCAGCAAATATCCGCACCGCTCCACTCTCCGCCGCCCGCGAAGTCTGGGACCCATCACTCCCCCGCCTGATATCCGGATTCTTTGGCTTTTTTATGGTGCCGCTTGCCGCGCCAGTCTGTGCCGGCTGTGCCTCAATCGCAATTCGCGCGCATCTTCCTGCTTTGATCCTGCAGCCAGCTCATCAGGCCGTTGAAGCCCTTCTGGTCGAACAGGGAGTTGTACTGGGTGGAACGCAGCGCCAGGTCGCTGACGCCGTCGGCGATGACGTTGATGATGCGGAAATTGCCGTCCTTGTCGCCGTGCAGGATGTAGTCGAAGGCGACGCTGTCGCCCCGGCCGGGCTGCAACCGGGCATGCACCAGCTGGTCGCCGTTGGGCAGCGACTGGGTGTCCTGGGTGGTGAAGGCTTCGCCGTCGAAGCTGTTGAAGTTGCTGGCGTAGGTGACCGCGGTGACTTCGCGGAACTCGGCGATCAGCTGGTTGCGTTGCGCCTCGGACAACTCGGCCCAGTGGCGGCGCATCACCGTCTGCGCGATCAGGGGCACGTCGAAGCTGGCATCGAGCACCGGTTGCAGGTGCTTGATACGGCCATCGCAGCCGTATTCCTTGCCGTGCTTCATGTTGTTGAGCAGCGCGGCATGAAGGTTATTGACCACGTCCGCCGGCGCGCCGGCAGCGAATGCCGCGGGGACACAGAAAACGAGCCCGAAAAAAAGCGACAATAGAGGGGTTCGCAAGAGTCGCAAAGCGTTCTCCGAAAACGGGGTTTGAGCTGTCGGGCGGCGCCAGACGTCACCGCACACGCCTTTTGACTGCCGACGCGGCGATAAGTTTACACGACTCCGGGCCGCTTCCGGCAGTCCGGACGCAAGCGGAACCCGTTGATTTGGCCCTGATTTTGACGGAAAAAAGACAGCATGGCGCAGACCGCACATACCGATACCGCCCTCACCCGCGCCCTGCTCGCCTGGGTCGGCCTGATGCAGCGGCGCGCCGCCTGGGTGCTGGCGGTGGCCGTCGTGCTCGGCATCGGCCTGGGCCACTATGCCTGGACCCATCTGAGCGTCGACACCAACCCCGAGAACATGCTCTCCGCCCAGCTGCCCTGGCGGCAGGCCGAGCATCGCATGGACCAGCTGTTCCCCGATCTCGATGAGGGGCTGGTGGCGGTGATCGACGGCAGCACGCCGGAAGTGGCGGACGAGGCACAGCGCCGCCTGGTGGAGCGCCTGCGCGCCCAGCCGCAGCAGTTCCTGGAGGTGTATGCCGCCGAAACCGACCCCTATTTCCGTCACAACGGCTTCCTGTATCTGGAAACCCCGGCACTGCAGAAGCTCGCCGACGGCCTCAATGCGGCGCAACCCTTCCTCGGCGCGCTGACCCACGATCCGAGCCTGCACGGGCTGTTCACCCTGCTCGACCGCGCCGCCACCAATCCGGCCGCGGGCAGCTTCGATCTGTCTCCCGCCCTGGGCCAGGTGGCCGGGGGCATCGATGCGGCCGTCGCAGACCGCTTCCAGCCGCTGTCCTGGCAGACACTGATGGGTACCGGCGTCACTGCCGACGACGCCGCGCGGCGCTTCGTCGAGATCAAGCCGAAGCTCGATTTCGCCCTGCTGTTTCCCACCGAGGAGTCCATCGCCGCGTTCCGCGCCACTGTCGCCGAGCTGCACCTGGGCAAGGCGCAGGGCGTGACGGTGCGCCTCACCGGTTCCAAGGCACTGGAGCACGAGGAGCTGAAGATGGCCTTCAGCGGCGGCCTCAAGGCCTTCGCCGTGGGGCTGCTGATGGTGGTGGTGCTGCTCTACCTGGCGCTGCGCTCGGGCCGACTGGTGGTGGCCGCCATCATCACCCTGCTGTTCGGCCTGCTGGTCACCGCCAGCTTCGCCGCCGCGGCCGTGGGCCACCTCAACCTCATCTCCATCGCCTTCAGCGTGCTCTACGTCGGCCTGGGCATCGACTACGCGCTGTACCTGTGCATGCAGTACCGCGAGCTGCTGGGCGCCGGCCTGCCGCAGCAGCAGGCCCTGCCGCGCGCCGCAGGCGATGTCGGCGGCTTCATGATGGTCTGTGCCGCCACCACCTCGCTCGGCTTCTTCGCCTTCATCCCCACGCCGTTCACCGGCATCGCCGAGCTGGGCATCATCTCGGGTGCCGGCATGTTCATCAGCCTGGTAGTGAGCCTGAGCCTGCTGCCGGCGCTGATCAGCCTGTTCCCGCCCAGCGCGGCGCAGGTCAGGCTGAGTCCGCCGGACCAGGGCCTGCTGGGCCGCGTGCTGAACTGGCCGTACAGATATGCGCGCGCCATCTGGATCGGCGCCGCCCTGCTCGCCGTGGGCTCGCTGCTGCTGGCGCCGAAGGCGCGCTTCGACTACGACCCGATCGACCTGCGCGATCCCAACAGCGAGTCGGTCAGCACCTTCCGCGACCTGCTGCGCGATCCCAGCATCCCGACCCTGACGTTGTCGGTGCTGACCGACAGCACCGGCCAGGCCAAGGCCATGTCACAGCAGCTGGGCAAGCTGCCGCTGGTGCGGCGCGCCATCAGCCTGCTCGACTTGGTGCCCAGCGATCAGGACGTCAAGCTCGGCATCGTCAGCGATCTCAACCTCACCCTGGGCCCGACCCTGATGGGCGACGGTAGCCCGTTGAAGGTCGCCGCGCGGGAAGACGATTACGCCGCCATCCACCAGCTCGGCGCCGACCTGCCCGCCTTCATCCAGCAGAACCAGGGCAAGCCCGCCGCGGCTGCCGGGCAGAAGCTGCTCGAAGCCATACAGAAGCTGGATACCGCCTGGCAGCAGGGCGACAGCGCCGTCCACGAGCACCTGCTGGGGCGCCTGCGCGACGGCCTGCTGTCGGCCCTGCCGGGGCAGATCGGCGGCCTGCGCGATGCCTTGCAGGCGGCACCGGTGACGGAGCAGGATCTGCCGGCGCAGATCACGCGGCGCTGGAAGAGCGCCGATGGCCAGTACCGCGTCGAAATCTGGCCGAAGGAAGTGCTCGACGGCCCCGAGCCGATGGAGCGTTTCGTCACCCAGGTACGCAGCGCGGCGCCCAAGGCCACCGGCGGCGCCATCGGTTACATCGAGTCCGGCCACGCCGTGGTCGGCGCTTTCCGCCAGGCCTTCGTCTACTCCTTCATCGCCATCACCATCCTGCTGCTGGTGCTGCTGCGCAGCTTCGCCGACATGTTGCTGGTGCTGATTCCGCTGCTGCTGGCCGGGCTGCTCACCGTGGCCGGGTCGGTGCTGTTCAACGTGCCGTTCAACTTCGCCAATGTCATTGCGCTGCCGCTGATCCTTGGCGTGGGTGTCGACTACGGCGTGTACCTGGCGCAGCGCGGACGTGTTGCCGCTTCCACCAACGTCAACCTGCTGCAGACCGGCACCGCGCGCGCGGTGCTGTTCGGGGCGCTGATCACCACGGCCAACTTCGGCGATCTGATGCTGGCCAGGCATCCGGGTATTGTCAGCATGGGCATCTTGCTGACGGTGGGGCTGAGCATGACCCTGATTTGTGCGTTGGTGTTGTTGCCGAGTTTGCTGGCTTGGCGGTATGGGAAGCCGAAGGGGTGAGAGGCGTCTTTGTTTGGGGCGCGCGCCCTTGACCGAACGTCATTCCCGACTGCGCGGGAATGACAATGGGGAAGGGTTCCGTGCTTGGCCCCTCCCTCGATACAAATCGCTGCGCGATTCACTCGGGACATTCGGAAAAGCACACCCGCTGCGCGGGCACTCGGGGCGAACGGAGGGAGGTGTTGTTCAGACAGGAAAGCGGCCCCTCACCCCAGCCCTCTCCCCATGAACATGGGGAGAGGAAACAGCCGCAAGCAGCTTGCGGCACACATTCCCCACAATTCAGATGTGCAGCGCATGCCCCAAAGCCGCCAACGTCGCCTCCGGCAAAGCCTCACTCAAGGTCGGATGCGCATGGATGGTTCCGGCGATGTCTTCCAGGCGCGAACCCATCTCCAGCGCATGCGCAAATTCGCCCGACAGTTCTGAGACGTGCGCCCCAACGGCCTGGATGCCAAGCACCAGGTGGTTATCGGCTCGCGCGACGACGCGCACGAAGCCGCCATCGGTGCCCGCTTCCATGCTCATGGCGCGGCCGCTGGCGGCGAAGGGGAAGATGCCGACCTTGACCTGATGCGCGGCGGCCTTGGCCTGCTCCGGGCTCAGGCCGGCGCTGACGATCTCCGGCTCGGTGAAGCACACGGCGGGGATGCAGACGTGATCGAAGCTGCGCTTCCGGCCGGCGATGATCTCGGCCACCATCTCGCCCTGCTTGGAGGCCTTGTGCGCCAGCATCGGTTCGCCGACGAGGTCGCCGATGGCCCAGACGTTGCGCATCGAGGTGCGGCACTGTTCGTCGATCTTGACGAAGGGGCCGGCCAGATCGACGGCCATGTTCTCCAGGCCCCAGCCCTGGGTGTTGGGACGGCGGCCGACGGTGACCAGGATCTTGTCGCAGGGGATGTCCTGGCTGGCGCCATCGGCCGACTGATATTGCAGCTTGAGGCTCTTGCCCTTGCCGGCGAAGCCGGTGGTCATGGACTTGAGGTGGACGGTGACGCCGTTCTTCTTCAGCCAGCGCTCCACCGGACGGGTCAACTCCGCGTCATACAGCGGCAGGATGCGTTCCTGCGCTTCGACCACGGTGACCTGGCTGCCGAGCTTGGCGAAGGCGATGCCCAGCTCCAGACCGATGTAGCCGGCCCCGACCACAGCCAGGCGCTTGGGCACCTCGGCCAGGGACAAGGCTTCGGTGGAGGAGAGGATGTCGCCGCCGAAAGGCAGGATCTTCAGCTCGACCGGCACCGAGCCGGTGGCCAGGATGACGTGCTCGGCCGTGATGGTCTGCGGGCCTTCGGCGGTTTGCACCGTGCAGGTCTTGGCATCGCTGAACACGGCGCGGCCGCTGACGGTGCGTACCTTGGCCTTGGCCAGCAGGCCGGCGACGCCGCTGTTGAGCTTGCCGGTGATGCCGTCCTTCCAGCTGACGGCCTTGGCCATGTCGAAGCTCGCCGCCTGCGGCAAGGTGATGCCGATGTTGCCGGCATGGCCCAGTTCGTGGAACTTGCTCGCCGCGTGGATCAGGGCCTTGGAGGGAATGCAACCGCGCAGCAGGCAGGTGCCGCCGAGACGGTCTTCCTCGACCAGGGTGGTGTCCAGGCCGAGCTGGCCGGCACGGATGGCAGCGACATAGCCGCCGGGGCCGCCGCCCACCACCAGTACTTTCGTCGTGATCGTCTTGGCCATGGGCTTAATCGATGAACAGGGTGGCGGGATTTTCGAACAAGCGCTTGATGTGCTGGATGAACTCGGCCGCGTTCCAGCCATCGACGATGCGATGGTCGAAGGAGGAGGACAGGTTCATCATCATGCGCGTGACGATCTGGCCGTTACGCACCATGGGGCGCTCGACCATCTTGTTGACGCCGACGATGGCGACTTCCGGGGCGTTGATCACCGGGGTGGAGACGATGCCGCCCATCGGGCCCAGGCTGCTGATGGTGATGCTGGAGCCGGACAGCTCCTCGCGGCTGGCCTTGCCGCTGCGCGCGGCCTCGGCCAGGCGCTTGATCTCGGCGGCGGCCTGCCACAGGTCCAGCGTTTCGGCGTGGCGGATCACCGGAACCACCAGGCCGTTCGGGGTCTGGGCGGCGATGCCAATGTGCAGGGCGGAGGGATGGTGGACGATGCCGGCTTCGTCGTCGAAGGTGCCATTCACTTCCGGATGATCCGGCACGGCGCGCACCAGGGCGAGCACCAGGAAGGGCAGCAGTGTCAGCTTCGTCTGATCGGGCTTGCGGTTGTTGTTGAGATGGGTGCGCAGGGCTTCCAGCTCGGTGACGTCCACTTCCTCGACGTAGGCGAAGTGCGGAATGCGCTGCTTGGAGCGCTGCATCGCCTCGGCGATCTTGCGGCGCAGGCCGATGACCTTGAACTGCTCCACGCCTTCGCGCTTCTGCCGTGCGTTCGATACCGCGGCGCCGCTGACCGGCTTGCGCGCGATGAAGGCATCGAGATCGGCGTGGGTGATGTGGCCGGCCGGGCCACTGCCGGGCACGTAGGAAAGCTGGATGCCGAGATCGCGGGCGCGCTGGCGCACCGCAGGGGTGGCCAGGGGTTTCTCGCCTTCACTGCGCGGCACCAGGGGCACGGGTGCGCTGGGGGCTGGCTGCACCACCGCTGCGGCGGTCGGAGCGGGCGTAGCTACTGGCTTCGCGGGCTTTTCCTTGGCGACAGCTGCCGGCTGAACTGGCGCGGCGGGAGCAGCGGCGGCTGGTTCTTCAACCGCACCCTCGCCCGCCACTTCCAGCACCACCATGACCGAACCCACCGGCACGAAGTCGCCGGGGCTGCCCTTCAGCTCGAGCACCTTGCCGGCGAACGGCGACGGGATTTCCACCGCGGCCTTTTCGGTCAGCACGTCGACCAGGGGCTGGTCTTCCTTGACGGTGTCGCCGACGGCGACGCGCCAGGTGGCGATCTCGGCCTCGGTGATGCCTTCGCCGATGTCCGGCAGCTTGAAGGTGAATTTGCTCATGTCAGGACTCCATCACCTTGGCCAGCGCCGCGCGCACGCGGTCGGGGCCGGGGAAGTATTGCCACTCGAAGGCGTGCGGGTACGGCGTGTCCCAGCCGGTGACGCGTTGCACCGGTGCTTCGAGATGATGGAAGCAGTTTTCCTGCACCAGGGCCATCAGTTCCGCGCCCAGGCCGGAGGTGCGGCTGGCTTCGTGGACGATGACGCAGCGGCCGGTCTTTTTCACCGAGGCGGCGATGGCCTCGACGTCGACCGGGAACAGGCTGCGCAGGTCGATCACTTCGACATCGAGACCGGATTCGGCGACGGCGGCGAGCGAGACGTGGACCATGGTGCCGTAGGTGAGGATGGTGGCGGCGCTGCCCTCGCGCACCACGGCGGCCTTGCCCAGCGGGATCTTGTAGTAGCCGTCCGGCACTTCGCTCTGCGGGTACTTGGCCCAGGAGGTGAGCGGCCGGTCGTGGTGGCCGTCGAAGGGGCCGTTGTAGATGCGCTTGGGCTCGAGGAAGATCACCGGGTCGTCCTCCTCGATGGCGCTGATCAGCAGGCCCTTGGCGTCGTAGGGATTGGACGGCATCACGGTCTTCAGGCCGGAGACGTGGGTGAAGATCGACTCCGGGCTCTGGCTGTGGGTCTGGCCGCCGAAGATGCCGCCGCCGCAGGGGGTGCGCACGGTGATCGGCGCCCAGAACTCGCCGCCGGAACGGTAGCGCAGGCGCGAGGCTTCGGACACCAGCTGGTCGAAGGCCGGCAGGATGTAGTCGGCGAACTGGATTTCCGCCACCGGGCGCAGGCCGTAGACGCCCATGCCGATGGCGGTGGCAATGATGCCGGCCTCGCAGATCGGCGTGTCGAAGACACGGGTGCGGCCGTGCTTCTGCTGCAGGCCGGCGGTGGCGCGGAACACGCCGCCGAAGTAGCCGACGTCCTCGCCGAAGATCACCACGTTTTCATCGCGCGCCAGCATCACGTCCATGGCGGAGTTGATGGCTTGGATCATGTTCATCGTCGCCATGGCTAGTATCCGGCCTCCTGACGCTGTTTGCGCAGATGCCAGGGCATGTCCTTGAACACGTCCTCGAACATGGTGCTGGGGCTGGCCGGCTGGGTGCCGAGGGTGCCCTTGCTCTCCGCTTCCTTCTGCGCGGTCTTCACGTGCTCTTCCAGTTCGGTGGTCAGTGCCGCGTGCTGCTCCTCGCTCCACTCGCCGATGCGGATCAGGTGCTGCTTGAGGCGCGCGATGGGATCGCCCAGCGGCCATTTCTCGGCTTCGTTCTCGGGGCGGTACTTGGAGGGATCGTCGCTGGTGGAATGAGCGGCGGCGCGATAGGTGAACAACTCGATCAGGGTGGGGCCGTGGTTGTCGCGGGCGCGCTGCGCGGCCCATTGGGTAACGGCGTAGACGGCGAGGAAGTCATTGCCGTCGACGCGCAGGCCCGGCAGGCCGTAGCCGACCGCGCGCGCGGCGAAGGTGGTTTCATCGCCGCCGGCGAAGCCCTGGTAGGAGGAGATGGCCCACTGGTTGTTGACCACGTTGAGCACTACCGGCGCGCGGTACACGGCGGCGAAGGTGAGGGCGTGGTGGAAGTCGCCTTCCGCGGTGGTACCGTCGCCGACCCAGGCGGCGGCGATGCGGGTGTCGTGCTTGTAGGCCGAGGCCATGGCCCAGCCCACCGCCTGCGGGAACTGGGTGCCGAGGTTGCCGGAGATGGAGAAGAAGCCGACGTCGCGCACCGAGTACATGATGGGCAGCTGGCGGCCCTTGAGGCGATCGCCGGTGTTGTTGTAGATCTGGCACATCAGGTCGACCAGGGGCCAGTCGCGCGCCACCAGCAGACCCTGCTGGCGATAGGTGGGGAACAGCATGTCCTTCGGGTCGAGCGCGTAGGCCTGCGCCACCGAGACGGCTTCCTCGCCGGTGCACTTGATGTAGAACGAGGTCTTGCCCTGGCGCTGGGCGCGGATCATGCGCTCGTCGAACACCCGGGTCAGCAGCATGTCGCGCAGCCCCTTGCGCAGCCTGTCGGGCGAAAGCCGGGGGTTCCACGGACCGACTGCGTTGCCGGACTCGTCCAGCACGCGCACCAGGTCGTAGGCGCAATCACGCAGCTGCGCGGCCGGCGTGTCGGCGGCGGGACGCGCCTGGCTGCCGGCGGGGGGAATGGTCAGCTTGCTGAAGTCCGGGGCGTCGCCGGGGCGGGCCGTGGGCTCGGGGATGTGCAGGCTCAGCGGGCCTTGCGCATGCTTGGGGGTGCTCTTGTCCATCCTCTCCTCCTGATTGATCCCGGCAAGGCGGCGGCAGGCCGGCTGGCGGGGCCGGCGATCCGTGCCGCACCCAGGATTCCAGGGCGCGCACGGGGACCGCCGATTGTTCATATCAGCATAAACCTTTCCGGGGGTATTTCTTCCTTGATTTTCCCGGCAAACATCACATGCCTGGGATAATATTCCCCATAAATGAAATTTTGAGGAATAAATGTCCGAAACGCTCGACGCACTCGACCTGCGCATCCTGGAATTGCTGCAGCAGGATGTGACCACGCCGGTCAACGACATCGCCGAAAAAGTGGCCTCTTCCAAATCGGTGGTGTGGCGCCGCATCCAGCGCTTCCTCGACAGCGGCATCGTCAAGCAGCGGGTGGCGGTGCTCGACACCAAGAAGGTGGGGCTTGGGGTGACGGTGTTCGCCCACGTCAAGATGGCGCGGCATGGCAAGAACGCGCTGCACAAGTTCGTGCTGGCGATCAACCGCCATCCCGAGGTGGTGGAATGCCATACCCTGATGGGCGACGTGGATTTCCTGCTGAAGATCGTGGTGCGCGACGTGGACCGCTACCAGCAGTTCGTCTGGAACGAGCTGTCGCAGATCGAAGGCGTGCGCGAGGTCAGCTCTTCGATTTCGTTGAACCAGTTGATTGACGCAAACCGGCTGCCGCTGGAAGTATCGGAGTAAGGGTCCGCCCCTGCGGCTGGCGGCGCTATTCCGCGCCGTGCGCGGCTTCCGCCTCGTCGCGGCCGCGCTGGCGGCGTTCGGCTTCCTGGCGCGCCTCTTCGATCTGCAGCAGCACGCCGTCGACGTCGGCCTCGGTCTCGTCGTGCACGAACAGGCCGGTCAGCTCGGAATCCGGGCGCAGCTTTCTGGTCTGGAACAGCTTCCAGATTTCGTAGGCGTATTCGGTTTCGAGCAACTCGGGGGCGTAGCGGCCGCAGTAGGCGGTGATGTTGTCGACATCCCGCTGCAGCATGGCGAAGGCGTTGTTGTTGCTGGCGGCATCGACCGCCTGCGGCAGGTCGATGATGACCGGGCCGTTGGCATCGAGCAGCACGTTGTATTCGGACAGATCGCCGTGGATCAGGCCGGCACAGAGCATCCGCACGATCTGCGACATGAGGAATTTCTGCCACTCGCGCGCCTGCTCGGGCGTGGCCTGTACATCGTTGAGGCGGGGGGCGGGGTCGCCGTGTTCGTCGGTGATGACTTCCATCAGCAGCACGCCGTTGAAGAAGCCGTAGGGCTTGGGCACGCGCACGCCGGCGGCATCGAGACGGTAGAGCGCGTCGACCTCGGCGTTCTTCCACGCCGCTTCCTGTTCCTTGCGGCCGTGACGGCTGCGCTTGCCCATGGCGCGCGCATCGCGGCTGCCGCGGGCCTTGCGGCCTTCCTGGTATTCGGCGAGCTTGTGGAAGCCGCGCTTGTTGGCGTCCTTGTAGACCTTGGCACAGCGGATCACCGCGCCGCTGGCGACGAGGTAGACGGCGGCTTCCTTGCCGCTCTTGAGCGGGCGGATCACCTCGTCGATGATGCCGTCTTCAATCAGCTCTTGCAGGCCAGGCGGGGTTTTCATGGAGCACCATGAGGACCGGAATCAGGTCTTTCTTGGGGTATGTTTGGAGAATTTATCAGGGGTCGACACCAAAAAAGAAGCCGCGACCGAAGTCGCGGCTTCTTTCAATGCTTGCGCATTATTTACAGGGGACGGATCTGCGTCGCCTGCATGCCCTTCGGGCCGCGCGCGGCCTTGTACTCGACGCGCTGGCCTTCGGTCAGGGTCTTGAAGCCGCTGCCCTGCACTTCCTTGAAGTGGGCGAAGAGGTCTTCACCGCCTTCGCTCGGGGTGATGAAGCCAAAACCCTTGGCGTCGTTGAACCACTTCACGGTACCGGTAGATACATCGCTCATTTGCTTGTTTCCTTTGACGATTGCGCGGGCACGCCGCCCGCAAGGCTGCAGGCCATCAAGAAAAAAGCTGAGTGAGATTCGAGCCCGACAGAAACTGAGGGAAACCGCGCTGAACTAAGCTGCTTGAGCGACTGCGGGGGCCACAATACGCGCTTGACCGCCAAAAGTCGAATCTGCGAGAAGCGCAAGGAATGCGCAGATGCCGCGCGGAGCCCGCGCATTGATGGTCCAAGAGCCGCTCGCCGCATGAGCGGCGCCGAAGCGCCGGCGGCCCTGCTTGCTAACCGCGCCGGCTCGCGTGCTGCGCCGCGTAGGAGTGCGTTGCCAGCCGCTCGTCGCGGTCCTTGACGTCGATGCAGACGGTGGCCGTGGGGCGCACCAGCAGACGCGGGATGCCGATCGGTTCGCCGGTCTTGGCGCAGTAGCCGTAATCCTTGGAATGGATCAGGCGCAGCGATTCGTCGATCTTGCGCAGCAGCGTGGCTTCGCGCTCGCGCAGGCGCAGGTCGAGGAAGTGCTCTTCCTCTGCGGTGGCGCGGTCCGCGGGATCGGCGTGCGATTCGTTCTGGTGCAGGCGCTCCTTGGAGCCCTGCTCACGGCTGAGCATCTCCTCGCGCATCTCGGTGAGACGCTTGCGGAAGAACTCGAGCTGCGCCTCGTTCATGTAGTCGGATGCCGGCATGCTGCGGATCTCCGCTTCGGTCAGCGCATGCGCCGGCTTGGCGGACGGCTTGCGGGCCGCGGCGGGTTTGCTGGAGGTAGTGGACAAGGCGGGCTTTTTCATGAAGGAAACGAAGTGGAATTATGAAACATTTTGCGGCGGCAAAGGCAACCCCGGCCGAAGCTGGTTGCGGCCCGCCCCATAACCAATCGACAACTTGAGACGGTACTTGAGCCGCAGCGCCAACCCCAGTCCGAGTCCGGTGAGGACGAAGGATCTGTCGTAACGTGCGGCGATGAGATCCATCTGTCGCAACCGCACTTCTAGACTGCCCGGCACGACAATAGTTCTTTCACCATCCGCCTGTGCCGCGAGCCAGTGCTGCTCGGTCTCGGTCAGCTCGTACATGTCCGGTTCCTCCGCGGAACGAAAACATGATTTGCGCGACCCAGCATCCGGTCGGGCGGACGCAGCATACTCCGAACCGCCCTGTTGCGACGCCAGGCCCTGACGAGCGGCAGCAATTCGCAGCCCGCTCCGGCGCATCCGGCAAGGCGATGCGTGCCTTGCCTGGGACAGGCGGAAATGATCGGCGCATACTCAGGCGCCCTGCATCTCATTCCGCGGCAACATTCCAGGCGCTGTATCCCATCCTCGCCGCACATCCGGCCGCCAGGGCGAACACGCAGCGGATCATCATGGCGCCTGTATCAACTCCCTGAAATACCGGTCCCATTTGCAACCTGCATGCGACAGCCGCGTTGCTCCATGCAGTCCAACAGAAGCAGTAAAGGAACATCAATGATTGGCGGCATGAAGATCATGTCGGTGAAACCGGGCCGCGAAAAACAGTTCGAGCAGTTGTTCCGGGAACTCCGAGAAGAGATACGCAGGAACGAGCCGGGCTGCATGGCCTATGTGCTGCTCAGTTCCAGGATGACCCGCGATTCCTACGTGCTGCATGAACAATATGCCGACCAGGCTGCGCTGGACGCGCACCGCGCATCGGCTTACGGTGCCCGCTATTTCCCGGCGATCCGCTCGCTGCTGAGCGGTATCGAAGTGGAGTATTTCGACGGCGTGGTGGAATAGGTGCGGACACCCGGTGACGGCGCAGAATCAGCAGCACAGGGGCAAGACAGCCTTTTCGCCACGCCGGTAAATATGCAAAGCCGGCGCGAGGCCGGCTTTGCATTTGAAGATGGCGGAGAGGAAGGGATTCGAACCCTTGTGGGGATTTTCGTCCCCCATCCGATTTCGAGTCGGCGCCGTTATGACCGCTTCGGTACCTCTCCGGGTTTGTTGCTGTGCAGCGCTGATTTATGATCTTTAACGCTGCTGCGGGAGCCCGAAATCACGATGCTGGCGCCCGAACTGTTATTTTAGCAGCTTCGCCGCCGAATCGGCGCTCCATTTTTCACGATTGGCCGCAGCGCCACGAGGCACTGAGGCAGGCGGCACGGAATTGAGGCAGGAAAATGCGGTCAAATGGCCCAGCGATCCTGGCCACCCGCAGCCAGAATGGGGCCAAGTCCCCGCCCGCACTGGATTAAATACGGCCGGGAATTAGGAAGAAACACCGCAATACCTGATGAATACCCTGTTGCGCCAGACGAACGCCGTGTTGCGGTGGCTGCTGCTGTTCAGCCTGTTGCCGCTATCGACGTGCTCGCCCAAACCCACAGCGCTGCAACGGATGCAGATGACGGGCAAGCTGGTGGTGGCCACCACCAACAGCCCCACCACCTGTTACGACGGTCCGCAAGGCCTGACCGGCTACGAGTGCGATCTGCTGCAGGGGCTCGCCAAAAAGCTGGGCGTGAAACTCGACCTGCAGTTTTTCGACAGCACGCCGGAGACGGTGGACGCAGTGGCCGAGGGCAGGGCCGATGTCGCCGCGGCAAGCATCAATATCACGCCGGCGCGCCAGGCGCGCGTGCGGTTTTCCCACCCGCTGCAGCAGGTGGTGCTGCAACTGGTCTACAACAGCGACGACATCGCGCCGCAGAATCTCGGTGACCTGGACGGCGATCTGGAGGTGGTGCCGGGCAGCAGCGGGGAAGAAATCCTGACCGCGGACCAGGCGCGCTATCCGGCGCTGAAATGGAACCGGGCGGAGCCGGAGAACGACGTGGATGACCTGCTGTATCAGGTGTCCAAGGGCGAGATCGATTACACCGTCGCCAATTCCGACCTGGTGGCAATCAACCAGCGCTATTACCCCAACCTGCGGGTGGCGTTCGCGGTTTCGGACAAGCAGGATCTCGCCTGGGCGCTGCCTCACGACGGCGATGCCTCGCTCTACAACGCCGTGCAGGAGTACCTGCGCCAGCTCGGCGAGAACGAGATGGCGCGCCTGCGCGACCGTTACTTCGGGCACATCAACGAGACCGACTACCAGGGCGTAACGCAGTTCACCACCGATGTGCAGGCGCGACTGCCCCGCTACCGAGCCTATTTCGAGGATGCGGCTAAGCGCTACGGGCTGGATTGGCGCGTGGTGGCGGCCATCGGTTACCAGGAATCGCATTGGGATCCGGCGGCGATCAGTCCGACCGGTGTGCGCGGCATCATGATGCTGACCACGGAAACGGCTGCGGATCTGAAAGTGGCGAACCGCGAGAACGCGGCGGAGAGCATCCGCGGCGGGGCGCGCTATTTCCAGCAGATCATGGGGCAGCTGCCGCCGCAGATCGCGGAGCCGGACCGCACCTGGATGGCGCTGGCGGCGTACAACCAGGGCGTGGGCCACCTGCTCGATGCGCGCGCGCTCGCCGCGCAGCTCGGCGGCGACCCCAACCGTTGGCTGGATGTGCGCAATGCGCTGCCGCTGCTCAGCCGCGAACGCTGGTTCAAGAAGACGCGCCACGGCTATGCCCGTGGCCGCGAGGCGGTGGGCTTCGTCGGCAACGTGCGCAACTACTACGACATGCTCGCCTGGATGACGCAGGCAGAGGCCGCGCCGGCTCAGCCCGGCGCGGGCGACAAAGTCACCGCTACGGCGCAACCCGCAACGACGAGGTTGGCGGAGATCAGATCCGCAGACGCTCCACTACACGCCCATTGAGCAGGTGACTCTCGACGATCTCGTCGACGTCGCTCTGGTCGGCGTAGCGGTACCACACGCCTTCCGGATAGACCACCACCACCGGGCCCTCCTCACAGCGATCCAGGCAGCCGGCCATATTGACGCGGACCCGCCCCTGGCCGGCCAGGCCAAGTTTCTTGACCTGTTTCTTGCAGTAGTCGCGCAGATCGGTGGCACCCTTGTCGTTGCAGCTGGGGCGGCCGCCGTCGCGCTGGTTGCAGCAGAAGAAGACGTGATGCTTGTAGTAGTTCGGGTCCATGGCGGCGTGGCCTCAGGTCGGCTTCTTGCCGAAGGTGTAGCCGAAGTTGATGGTGGTGATGGTGTCGGTATGAACGCTGCCGTCGGGCACGGAGGTGTTGTGGCGCCAGTCGTAAGCGAAAGTGGCGAAGACGTTACCGATGATGTTGAGCTTCAGTTCGGCGACGGGATTGATGAAGACGTTGTCGGCGCCGCCTTCGACGTGCAGGGTCTGATGGAACTGCGCATTGGGAGCGAATTTCAGCAGGTAATTGATGTTGAAGACGCCGATGAACTGGTTGTCGTAGTCGGTGGCCAAGTCGTCGCGCGTCTGGCTGCCGCCGACGCCGACGTCGACGTCCAGGGTCTGCAGGTCGGTCTTGAGGAAATGACGGCCGTAACCGACCGCTTCGGAGTAGCGTGACACCACGCCGGCAAAACGGTCGTTGGAGTAGTCGAGGCTGGCGAAGACGTAGCTGTCCGGATTGAGGTCGTAGTTGAGCTTGTCGCCGAACTGGTAATTCTCGGCGGAGGATTCGCCCTTGCTGCTGCCGTAGGCGCCCTGCGTCTGGAAATGGTTGCTCCAGGGAGCGGACTTCCAGTCGAGGTCGCCCTTGAAATTGAGCGCGGTGCTGTTGCTGGTGCCGGTGGTGCGGATGTAGCCGGCGGCGGCATCGCCGCTCCAGGGCGAATCGGCAAAGCAGGCCAGCGGGCTCAGGCAGGCGGCGACGGCAATCAGCTTCCATTGCTTCATGATGATCGTATTCCTTGGCAAATCAAATCGGATTGGGTGGGCCGCCGCGGCGTCCTTGCGCGAGGGCTGCCGAATTATACGAAGGCTGCCTTACGCGCGGCCAGCAGGAATGCCGGCGAAATTTCGCGGCGGACCGGGACGGCGGAGATTCAGGACGGCGGTGTAGCGGCTTCGGGGGGCGTCGGCACCACGGCGGGAGCGACTGGCGCTTCCGCTGCGGGTACCGGCGGGTTCGGCTCCGCTGCGGGTATGGGCTTTGCGGTGCGCGCCAGGGTGGCGTCGATGCGCAGCAGGATCAGGGCGGCGAGTTCGTCCTGCATGTAGCTGCGCAGGCGCACCTCTTCCGCTTCCTTGCCGAGGATTTCATTGACGCTGAAGCTGTAGGAGCGGGAGATGCCCTGCGCCTCCGGCGCGATCAGTTCCTGATCGCCGCTGTGCAGCTCGTAGGTGACCTGGGTCACCAGGCGATATTCGTTGGCCTCGCCGTCGGCGCCGACCGACAGGGTCTCGCGGGTTTCGCTGAGATCGGACAGGCGCAGAACGGCTTTGGCATCGCCGATGTGGGATTTGACCACCCCGCCGCGGGCGGTGATGCGCGACTGCAGGGAGGTCTCCAGCGGCGGCGTACCCACGCGGTAGGGCTGCACCAGGTCGATATAGACCGAGCTCAGGGCCGGCGGCACGGGGCGGTCACCGGCCAGGTGGAAGCCGCAGCCGGCAAGCGCCCCGGCGAGCAACAGGCCGCCCAGCGCCAGGAATGGGCCGGACCAGCGCGGCCGCTGATGGAGAGATCGGATTTTCACACTACGAAATTTACCAGCTTCCCCGGCACCACGACGGTCTTTTTGAGCGGCTGGCCGGCGAGGAATTTCTGCGCGTTCTCGTCCGCCAGGGCCGCTTCGACGATCTGATCCTTGCCGGCGTCGCTGGGCACGGTGATCTCGCTGCGCCGCTTGCCGTTGATCTGCACCACCAGCAGGACCGTGTCCGCCACGCGAGCCGAGGCCTCGGCCTGGGGCCAAGCCGCGTCGATCACCGGCCGCGCATGCCCCAGCGCGAACCACAGCTGGTGGGTGATGTGCGGCACGATAGGCGACAGCACGCGCACTAGGGCATCGAGCACTTCCTGCATGACGGCGCAGCCGTTGGGGCTGGTGTCATCGAAGCGCGAGACGGCATTGACCAGCTCCATGCAGGCGGCGATGGCGGTATTGAAGTTGAAGCGGCGTTCAAAGTCGTTGCCGATGCGGGCCAGGGAATCATGCAGCTTGCGCCGCAGTTCTTTCTGGTCCGCACTGAGGGCGACGACGTCCAGCGGCTGGACTGCGCCCTGCTGGGTGTGTTCGTAGACCAGCTTCCAGACGCGGCGCAGGAAGCGCGCGGCGCCGTCGATGCCGGCATCGCTCCATTCCAGGGTCTGTTCCGGCGGGGCGGTGAACATCATGAACAGGCGCACGGCGTCGGCGCCGTGGGAGTCGATGATCTCCTGCGGGTCGACGCCGTTGTTCTTGGACTTGGACATGGTGCCGAGGCCGGCGGCCGTGACCGGCTCGCGCGTGCTTTTCAGCACTGCGCCCAGGGCGGCGCCCTTGGCGTCGCGCTCGACTTCCACATCCTTGGGGGCGATCCACTCGCGGCCGCCGCTGTCGGTGGTGCGGTAGTAGGCCTCGGCCAGCACCATGCCCTGGGTCAGCAGGCGCTTGAACGGCTCGCCGACGTTGGACACGCCGACATCGCGCATCAGCTTCTGGAAGAAGCGGGCGTAAAGCAGGTGCAGGATGGCGTGCTCGATGCCGCCGATGTACTGGTCCACCGGCAGCCAGTAGGCGGCACGGCCGTCGAGCATGGCATCCTTCTGCGTGGCGCTGGCGAAGCGGGCGAAATACCAGGAGGAATCGACGAAGGTGTCGCAGGTGTCGGTCTCGCGCCGCGCCGGCTTGCCGCATTGCGGGCACGGCACGTTGACGAATTCCGGCAGGCGCAGCAGCGGGTTGCCGCGGCCGTCCGGCACCAGGTCTTCCGGCAGGCGCACCGGCAGCTGGTCTTCGGGGACCGGCACGGCGTCGCAGCTTTCGCAGTAGATGATGGGGATCGGGCAGCCCCAGTAGCGCTGGCGCGAGACGCCCCAGTCACGCAGGCGGTAGTTGATGCGCTTGCGGCCCTGCCCCAGAACTTCGAGGCGGGCGGCGATGGCGTCGAAGGCCGGCTTGAACTCGAGGCCGTCGAACTCGGCGGAGTTGATCAGCCAACCCTTGTCCTCGTGGGCGGCTTCGCTGATATCCGACGGCTTGCCGGGCTCGGCGCCGATCACGACCTGGATCGGCAGACCGTAGGCGCGGGCGAATTCCCAGTCGCGCTGGTCATGGCCGGGAACGGCCATGACGGCGCCGCTGCCGTAGCCCATCAGGACGAAGTTGGCGGCCCATACCGGCACCCTGGCGCCGGTGAGCGGATGGATGACGTCGATCCCCAGGGGCACGCCGCGCTTTTCCATCGTCTCCAGCGTGGCTTCGGTGACGTCGCCCAGCTTGGACTCTTCGACGAAGGCGGCGACCTTGGGATCGCGTTGTGCCGCTTCCAGCGCCAGCGGGTGCTGGGCGGCGACGGCGAGGTAGGTGACGCCGTAGAGGGTGTCCGGCCGGGTGGTGAAGACGGTCAGGTGGTCGGCGCCGGTGGCGCTGGCCTGGCCCAGCCTGAAGTCGATCTCCAGGCCTTCGCTGCGGCCGATCCAGTTGGCCTGCATGGTCTTGACCGCTTCCGGCCAGTGCTCCAGGTTTTTCAGCTCGTCCAGCAGCTCGTCGGCGTAGGCGGTGATCTTGAGGAACCACTGCGGAATCTCGCGCTGCTCGACCACCGCGCCGGAACGCCAGCCGCGGCCGTCGATGACCTGCTCGTTGGCCAGCACGGTCTGGTCCACCGGATCCCAGTTGACGATGGAATTCTTGCGGTAGATCAGGCCCTTGCGGAACAACTGGACGAAGAACCACTGCTGCCAGCGATAGTAGTCCGGCTCGCAGGTGGCGAACTTGCGCTCCCAGTCGTAGGCGAAGCCGAGCTGGCGCAGCTGGCCGCACATGTAGTCGATGTTGGAGTAGGTCCAGGCGGCCGGGGGCACGCCGTTCTTGATCGCCGCGTTCTCGGCGGGCAGGCCGAAGGCGTCGAAGCCGATGGGCTGCAGCACGTTCTTGCCGCACATGCGCTGGTAACGCGAAACCACGTCGCCGATGGTGTAGTTGCGCACATGCCCCATGTGCAGGCGCCCGCTCGGATAAGGGAACATGGACAGGCAATAGAATTTGTCGCGTGCCGGATCTTCCACGGCGCGGAAAACCTGATGCTCGCTCCAGTAGGCCTGCGCGTCACTTTCGACGTGGCGCGGCGAATAGTCTTGCTGCATGATGGGAAATTACTTGTGTGGCGACGCGGACATAAAGAACGCGGATTGTAGCAACCACGGGGGTCTCCTGCCCGTCCGCAGCGACCCGCGATACCCGGGAAATCCAAGAAAATTCAATGAATAGTCACGCCCAGACGTTGCTGGAGGGCTTCCGCTCGCGACAGGCCACGGTAGGCGTGGTCGGCCTCGGCTATGTCGGCCTGCCGCTGGCCCTGCGCTTTGCCGAGGCCGGGGTGCGGGTGATCGGCTTCGACATCGATCCGGAAAAGCCGCGCAAGCTGGCGGCCGGACAGAGCTACATCAACTACATCCCGGACGCGGCCATCACGGCGGCCTACGCCGCCGGGTTCACGGCCACCACCGACTTCGGCGGCTGCCGGGATGCCGATGCCCTGATCATCTGCGTTCCCACCCCGCTCAACCGCCACCGCGAGCCGGACCTGAGCTACGTGCTGGATACCGCGCGCGAGTTGAGCCGCCACTTGCGCCCGGGGCAGATCGTTTCGCTGGAAAGTACCACCTACCCCGGCACCACCGAGGAAGAGCTGCGGCCGGTGCTGGAAAGCAACGGGCTGAAGGTGGGTGAAGACCTGTTCCTGGTCTACTCGCCGGAGCGGCAGGATCCCGGCAACAAGAAGTACGACACGCGCAACATCCCCAAGCTGGTGGGCGGCAGCACCCCGCTCTGCCGCGCCGTGGGCGAGGCGCTGTACGCAGTGGCGGTGGACCGGGTGGTGCCGGTGAGCTCGACCCAGGTGGCGGAACTGGCCAAGCTGCTGGAGAACATCCACCGCGCCGTGAACATCGGCCTGGTCAACGAGCTGAAGATGGTGGCCGACCGCATGGGCATCGACATCTTCGAGGTGATCGACGCCGCA
This sequence comes from Nevskia soli DSM 19509, assembly GCF_000711955.1. GTDB lineage: Bacteria > Pseudomonadota > Gammaproteobacteria > Nevskiales > Nevskiaceae > Nevskia > Nevskia soli. The sequence continues at coordinate 56,473 of NZ_JONR01000007.1, read as the reverse complement.
GCAACCAAGCCCTTCGGCTTCGTTCCCTACTATCCGGGCCCTGGCCTGGGCGGTCATTGCATCCCCATCGACCCGTTCTACCTGACCTGGAAAGCGCGCGAGTACGGGGTACACACCCGCTTCATCGAACTGGCTGGCGAGATCAATCACGCTATGCCGGAATGGGTGGTACGCAAGACCATCGATGCGCTCAATGCACGGGGCAAGGCGGTGCGCGGCTCGAAGATCCTGATACTCGGCATCGCCTACAAGAAAAATGTGGACGACCTGCGCGAGTCCCCGGCGCTGGAACTGGTGGAACGGTTTCAGCAACTCGGGGCGGAGGTGGAATACAGCGATCCGCATATTCCGGCGATTCCGCCGCTGCGGCGCGGGCATATTGAGCTGAGCAGCGTTGCGGTCACGCCGGAGCGGCTGGCCGGATGCGATGCGGTGATCGTGGCGGCGGATCATGATGCGTTCGACTACGCCGCCATCGCGCGGCACGCTTCAACCGTGATCGATACACGCGGCGTCTATCGCCAGCCGCTACCGAACGTCGTACGCGCCTAGTGACTGACAAATTGCGTCACTTTACGCCGATATGCCTGGACAGATGATGCGCAAAGTGCTCCAAGACTAAAGTTCAAGCAATTGTTTTTATTAACATTTTACATCGGCACGAAGCCTGCTTCCCCTTATCTGCGGCGACGGCCGCGTATAACTTTTAATCAACCGTTAACGGAGTGAAGGAACATGAAGAAGGTTCAACAGGGCTTTACCCTCATCGAATTGATGATCGTGGTCGCGATCATCGGCATCCTGGCCGCCATCGCCATCCCGGCCTACCAGGACTACACCATCCGCTCGCAGGTGTCTGAAGGCGCCGTGCTGGCCGACGGCCAGAAGACCGCCCTTGCCGAGTTCTACAACAACAAGGGCTACTTCCCGGCCAACAACGCCAGCGCCGGCGTGGAAACCTCTGCCTCGATCAGCGGCAAGTACGTCAGCACCGTGAACATCACGACGGGCATCATCACCGTGACCTACGGCAACCAGGTGAACAGCAAGGTCAACGGCAGTACGCTGATCTATTCCGCCATCACCACCGCCACCGCCGGCTCCATCGCCTGGCAGTGCACCGCGGGCAGCGTGGTCGCCAAGTATCGCCCGGCCGTTTGCCGCAAGTAATATTCGATTCAAGCAGTTAACATTAAAGGGCCGCTTCGTGCGGCCCTTTTTTATGTCCAAACCATTTACTTCCCTGAGTCTGGTAGCACTGCTGGCCGTCAGCTGGTGGGCTTATGCTCCGGGCCTCGGCGGTACGTTCCTGTTCGACGATTTCAACAACCTCGACAAGATCGGAACCTATGGAGGAGTCCATAACCTTCGCTCACTGCTGTTCTACCTGACTTCGGGCAACGCCGATCCGACCGGACGGCCGCTATCGCTGCTCAGCTTCCTGATCGACGCCAGGGACTGGCCCGCCGACCCCGCGGGGTTCAAACGCACCAATATCCTGCTGCACCTGTTCAATGGCCTGCTGCTGAGCGTGACACTCCTGAAGCTTGGGATGTACATCGGACTGCAGCGCACCCGGGCCGAATTTGTCGCCCTGATCGGCGCCGCCTTGTGGATGCTGCACCCATTCCTGGTATCCACCACGCTCTATGTGGTGCAGCGGGAAGCCATGCTGCCGGCCACCTTCACCTTGATCGGCACCCTGCTGTGGCTGTCTGGCCGTGAACACTTCTTCAAGGGACAGCGCAACGGAATTTTGCTGCTGACCTTCGCGGCCTGGGGTTGCACCGCACTGGCCTTATTGTGCAAAGCCAACGGCATACTCCTGCCGCTGCTGCTGCTCACGATGGAATGGACGGTACTGGCTTCCGGTCGCGGCGAGCAAACCGACACGGCTTTGAATGTCCGCTTCTACCGGCTTCGCCGCTGGCTGCTTGGGCTCCCTAGCGGGCTGCTGGTCCTGTGGTTGCTCACTAAAATACCAGGCATCTTTTCCGGCGAGACCTATTCGCGTCCCTGGACCATCGGCCAACGCCTCATCACCGAACCCCGCGTATTGTGCGACTACCTGATGCAGCTGTGGATTCCCCGGGCAAGCGGGGCCAGCCTGTTCAACGACGGGTATCGCGCCTCGATCGACCTGTTCCACCCCTGGTCGACCTTGCCCGCACTGGGCGCGGTCGCCGCACTGATCGTTCTCGGCTGCCGTGCCCGCCGCAAACATCCAGCGCTTGCCTTTGCCATCCTGTTTTATTTCGCGGGGATGTTGCTGGAAAGCACGCTGATCCCGCTGGAACTCTATTTCGAGCACCGGAATTATCTTCCGGCGCTGCCGTTATTCTGGCCGCTCGCCATCTGGCTGACCGGGGAAGGCAGCTTACGCAGCTTGCGCTATGGCCTGGCCGTCTTGCTCCCTGCGATGCTGGCAGTACTCTCCCACGCGCGTGCCGGCGTATGGGGTCAACCCTTTCAACAAGCCCTGCTTCTGGCACAGATGGACCCGGATTCTCCGCGGGCCCAGGCCAATGCCGCATCCTACGAACTCGCGCAAGGCGCAGCCGATGCGGCGGTACACCGGCTCGAAACCGCATCCGCCAAAATGCCGGATGAGGTTCAGCTGACGCTGAACTGGATCGACGCCGAATGCGCCCTTGGGGTAGTGAGTTCCAAGGCCAGGAACGCCGCGCTCTATTCACTTGAGCACAATCGCACCAATACGGAATTCGTCCAGCACTGGCTGACGGGCGCGATCGATCTGGCGGCGCAACGCCGTTGCCAGGGCCTGGACCTGCAGGTATTGGGAACGATGACGGAAGCGGTTAACAGAAATCGGAATTACGGCGATGGGCCATCGCACTTCACCCAGATACGGCAGCTGCGGGGCCGGCTTGCACTGGGACGCGGCGACGGCGAAAGCGCCCTGCGCAACTTCAACGAGGGACTCTCCGCCTTTCCGACCCCCGACGGGGCCCTGCTGCAGGCAGCTTTGCTCGGCGCCGCCGGGTTTCCCGCTCACGGATTGAAGCATCTCGACTATTACAGAACGCTTCCGCCCGCTGACAGGGGGCTGCATGGCATGGCCGCCCTCCATTTGTGGCTGCTTGGACATGAAGGCTACTGGACCAGCGAATTTGCCGGCCTCGAAAACCAGCTGCGGATTGACGCCAATGCATCGCCCCTCCCCGAGGGGACACAACCGACAGCGCCCGGCCGCTGATGAAGCGATCTGGGAATCCGCTTCCGGGTTTGATTGCCGCGCTTGCACTGACGGCCGTCTTGTATTGGCCGGGCCTTTCCGGCGGCTATCTGTTCGACGATTTTCCCAATATCACGGACAACTCCGATGTCCACGTCGGCACGCTCGATTGGCGCGAATGGCGGCAGGCGGCATTGGCCTCCCCCTCTCGGGAATTGCGCCGTCCCCTGGCAATGCTGAGTTTTGCCGCAAACTATTTCTTCACCGGCGCAGCCCCCTTGCCGATGAAATTGACCAACCTGTTCATTCACTTGCTGAACGGGGCGCTGTTGTTCTACGTGCTGCTGTGCTTGCTCGGACTTTATAACGAACGCCGCGCACAGCCACTCGCCGCATCCCGTATTCGATGGCTGTCTCTGGGAGTGACCAGCGCATGGCTGGTGACACCGATCAATCTCAGCTCGGTACTGTACGTGGTGCAGCGTATGGAAAGCATGGCACAGATGTTTGTGCTGGCAGGACTGTGGCTATATCTGAACGGACGGCGGCGGATGCTCGACGGCGCAAGTCGCTTCGGCGCCCTATTTGCCGCCAGCGGGTTGGTATTCGGAGCGATCTTCGGCGGCCTGTGCAAGGAATCGGCGGTTTTGCTGCCGCTCTATGCCCTGCTGATCGAACTGACGATCCTGCATTTTGACGCTCGGGATTCGGCCGGCCGGCGAAAGCTGTGGTCGATTTTCGGCTTTGTATTGTTCATCCCTGCGACAGTAGGCCTGATCTGGCTGCTACCGCGCGTCCTTTCCCCCGGTGCCTATGCCGCGCGCCCCTTTACGTTGGCACAGCGATTACTTACCGAAGCAAGAGTCCTGGTCGACTATGCGGTGTGGACGCTGTTCCCGCACCCGGCCTCCCTGAGTTTTTACCATGACGACATCTCCGTATCGCGGGGATGGCTTGCCCCGCCGGCGACCCTGGGTTGCGCCGCGCTACTCGCCGCCGCAGGCGCCACCGCAATTTCCCTCAGGCGCAAGCTGCCGCTGCTAGCGCTCGGCATCGCCTGGTATTTTGCGGCACATCTGCTCACAGCAACGATCATTCCGCTGGAACTGGTATTCGAGCATCGTAACTATTTCGCCAGCATCGGCCTGCTGCTGGCTGCCGGTGCGCTGCTGGCGGAAATTCCGGACTACTACAAACTGGTTAGATGGGCTCTACCACTTCTGGCCCTGGCCGCCTTCTCCGCTTCGACTTTCCTTCGCGCTCAGGAATGGGGCAATCCAATACAGTTCGCCTATGCCGAGGCTGAAATCCACCCCGCTTCTCCCCGCGCAAACTATGAATTGGGAAGGGTGTTGACCGTTACGTCCGGATATCGGACTGATTCAAAGCTCATTGAGCCGGCTTTGCATGCCTTCGAATCAGCCGCCGCGCTGCCCGGGGCGGGTGCGCCGCCGTTGGCGGCGTTGATCGTCGTCGCCAGCCATGCGCATCGCGAGGTCAAAATGCAATGGTGGAGCGAGTTGACCAACCGGCTCGGCGAACGCCCTCCGTCCAGCGAGGATATCGGGGCTCTGACCTCGTTGGCCAACTGCCAGCGCACCGGGAATTGCGCGCCCGACACTCCTCTGCTGTTGACCGCATTTCTTGCGGCGCTGAACCACCCGCAAGCCGATCCCAAGCTACTCGCCACTTATGGCGCTTTTGCAGCCAATCAGCTTGGTGACTATGCCCTGGCGGCAAACATGCTTCGGGACGCGCTCGCCCAATCTCCCCACAGCTTCAGCTATCGGATGGAGCTGACCAATATCCTGATCCTTCAGGGAGAACGCGGGGCAGCGGCGGATCTGCTCGATGGCCTGGCCAGCGAGGATCTGCCGCCGCTGGAACGCACCGAAGTCGAGAAACTCAAGCGAATGATCGAAGCAGGCCCTTCATCCGTAAAAGCCGCCGGCGCATCCTGAATCGAATCTACTCCGGCAAATCTGTCATCGGCTGGCTCGTCCCGTTCCGCGGATTCAACCGCGCACGCCGGCGCGCATGCAGCACGATCATCAGCATCAGGCCGAACGACAGCAGCAAATACTGCCAGTTGACCGCTCCTTCGCCCGGCCAGAAGCGACCGCTTGCAGCCCAGGTCTGGAAATTTACCGAGGCACCTGAAATGACGATAGGCAGCGACGTCGGCGCGATGCCAAGGGCGGTGGCCAGGACGAAAGGCCTGAAGGGCGCGCGCGCCAGCGCCGCAGCGATATTGACCGCGTCGAATGGGACAAAGCAGACACGCATCAGCAAAATGGAATGGAACGGAGCGCGATTGACGCGCTCGTGCCAGCCCAGCAGCAGCTTGCCGGGAGAACGGGAAAGTATCGCGGAAAACGAACTGCGCACCACCAGGAACTCGAGGGAGCCGCTCAGGGTGAGGCCGACCACGGCGATCAATTCGCCGAGCGCCGTTCCGCAGATCATTCCGGTCAGGAAAAGGACGAAACTGGCCGGAAGAAAGAACAGCAGGCGCAAGACATAAAGCCCCAACAGCATCCAAGCATGATTCCGGGCGAAGGAATAAAATGTAATAGCGCGCTCGAAAAGTGCTTGGGGACCGGCGCCATAAGTCACCAAAAGCAGCGCCGCGAATCCTCCGAGCAGGATTGCGCCGAATATAAGCGTGGCGATCGTTTTAACGGGATATTCTTTCATAAAATCCGCAACTCACTGAGTTTGCGAGTAAATTTTGGGGTGAGTCGTGGAAGATACGAGGACGCTGTCCGTAGTTGTGCCTTGCTATAACGAACTGCGGACCATTGAAAAGGCCGTAAGGGCCCTGCGCGCCTCGGACCCTGGGCTGCGCCTCGAGATCATCGTGGTGGACGACTGCTCCACCGACGGCACACGCGACCTGCTCCAGGGCCCCCTCCGCCCGCTTATTCACCAACTGCTGCTGCACGAGAAGAATCGCGGCAAAGGCGCCGCCCTGCAGACCGGATTCGCACATGCCAGTGGAGACTTTATCATCGTTCAGGACGCGGACCTAGAGTACGATCCGCGCGAGTTCCGCAAGCTCCTGCAGCCGATTCTCGAGGACAAAGCGGACGTAGTCTATGGCAGCCGCTTCGTGGGCGGGGATTCCCACCGGGTGCTTTATTTCTGGCATTCGGTGGGCAATCGGCTGCTCACGCTCGCCAGCAACATGTTCACCAACATCAACCTGTCCGATATGGAAACCTGCTACAAGCTGTTCCGGGCAGAAATTCTGAAAAGCATTAGACTGAAAGAGCAGCGCTTCGGTTTCGAACCGGAAGTAACGGCCAAGATCGCGAAAATTCCCGGCATAAGAATTTACGAAGTCGGTGTTTCCTACTACGGCAGAACCTATGCCGAAGGCAAGAAGATCAACTGGCGCGATGGCTTTCGCGCCATCTACTGCATCATCAAGTACTGGTGGATGAAGGAATAGATGGCAAACCTGTTGAAAAAGAAAGTGCTGGTCACCGGGGGCGCCGGCTTCATTGGCTCCCACCTGTGTGAACGGCTGCTCGGCATGGGCCACGAGGTGCTATGCGTCGACAACTTCTTCACCGGGACTCGGGAGAATATCGTCGGCCTGCTGGAACATCCCTACTTCGAAGTGCTGCGGCATGACGTGACCTTTCCTCTTTATGTGGAGGTCGACGAGATCTACAACCTCGCCTGCCCCGCCTCTCCGGTTCACTATCAGTTCGATCCGGTGCAGACCACCAAGGTCTGCGTGCATGGCGCAATCAACATGCTGGGCCTGGCCAGGCGCACCAAGGCCAAAATCCTTCAGGCATCGACCAGCGAAGTTTATGGCGACCCCGAAGAACATCCGCAGCGGGAAAGCTACTGGGGACGGGTCAACCCGATTGGCATTCGCTCGTGCTACGACGAAGGCAAGCGCTGCGCCGAAACACTTTTTTTCGACTATCACCGGCAGCATAAGCTGCAAATCAAAGTCGCCCGGATTTTCAATACCTACGGCCCGAAAATGCGCCCGGACGACGGCCGAGTGGTGTCGAACTTCATCGTTCAAGCCATTCAGGGTGAACCCATCACGATCTACGGGGACGGAAGCCAAACCCGGGCCTTCTGCTATGTCGATGACTTGGTCGATGGCCTGATCAAGCTGATGGAAAGCCCCGATACATTGACCGGTCCGGTCAATCTCGGTAATCCTGCGGAGTTCACCATCAAGCAGTTGGCCGAGAAAGTTCTGTCGATGACGCAATCCGCGTCCGCGATCGAATTCCGGCCCCTGCCGGGGGATGATCCTCGGCAGCGCCGCCCCGACATCACGCTCGCGGGCGAAGCCCTGCGCTGGCATCCTGAAGTGTCCCTCGAACAGGGACTCAGGCCGACAGTCGCGTATTTTCGCAGCCTGCTCGCCCAATGATCGCTGCCCGGAGCGTGGCCTGACTATTTCGAAGAAGGATATTGCCGGCGAGGGCAAGATAGCGGCGGCCAGCAGCCTGACGAAAAATTCCGCCTCACGGTGCGATTGCACCCCGACAGTGGCTCGCCTGTCACTACTGGCGGCGTTCGCCTGCCTGAGCGCCGTTTACCTGGCCTGGGGATGGTCGGACGAAATTTCGGATTTCGCCGGCGACAGTTCAGTCTACATGCTGGCCGCTCGTCACTTTTCGCCGTTCTGGCCGAGTTCGCCGGTTTTCGCCACGTTTACGCATGAGATGGTGTATCCCCCCTTGTTTCCGCTCCTGATCGGCCTATTCGGCGGCAGCATGCTGGCGGGCCACCTTCTGGTGGTCGTGTCGCTGCTCGGTGCGACACTCTGCCTGTATGCTTGGTTGCGCGCCGAGGGTCTCGGCACCGGAGCCGCGGCCGCAACCTGCCTGGTATTTGCGCTCATGCCCGGAACCTATTTGCAGTCACTGAACATCTGGAGCGAACCCCTCTATCTGTTGCTGAGCCTCCTGACGATCGCTCTCGAGGTCCGGGCGGAGAAAGAAGGCGGGCAACGCCCCGAACTGTGGTGGGGCGCGGCAGCGGCCGTAGCGACCGCCACTTTGGTGCGTGCGGCTGCGTTGCCGCTGCTGGCTGCGCTGGTGGTGCGCCTGGTCGTGGTGAGGCCACGCAACTGGCGGTGGCTGGTAGTGGCAGGCAGCACACCGTTTGCAATCTGGTCCGCCTGGAGCCGTCTCCACCAGGCCGGGGTCAACCGCTACCTGTCGCAGATGCGCGACTCCTATAGCGGCGATCCATTCGGGGTCTTCGTCAGCCAAATCACAACAGAGGGCCGGCGCCTGTTGCTGGCATGGCCCCAGGCATGGCTGGCCGATGGACAAAATGCCGTCCTCCACTGGCTGGTCTGGGTGATCGGTGCAGTTTGCCTGCTCGGCTGGATGAGGCGCCTGGCCATGCTGCGTATCGACGCGATCTACGTCGCCATTTACAGCGTCCTGCTCTTCATCTGGCCTTATCCAGCGGAAGCGCGGCGTCTTTTCCTGGTGATCACGCCGCTGCTGCTGGCACAGGGAGCATTGTTGATCAGATCACTGGCGAACAGTCGCCGCAATGCAAACCTGTCGCTTCCATCCGGGCTTTGGCTCGGTGCGACGGTGATCGTGATACTGCCGTCGCTGATCCTGACCGCGCAGCGGTTTCAGCAACCCCTGCCGGAAGAGATGGCAGTGGCCCGGCATACCGAAGACTGGTACGGCGATGACCGGCAAAGGGCATTGAGGATTTCCCAAATCTTCGTCGGCACCCTGAACGGTCTCAAGCAGATCGGCAGCCTGGTTCCGGACGGGGATTGCGTTTTCGCGATCAAACCCTCCATCGTGGCCCTCTACTCCGACCGCCCCAGTTACACGCCACCCGCACCCGCAAGCAATGATGAGCAGTTCGACCGAGACATTGGGCAATGCCGATTCGCCTATTTATTCCCGATCACGACGCCGACCATCAGCCAACCGCTTTACCCAATAGAGCGCCTGAAGGAAAGAGCGCAACCACTGCTCGTGGCAAAGAGCGACCGGGAAGAGCAGTTCCATGTGTATGCAGCCCTGGTGGAAATCGGGCCTCGCAAATGATGGATAGCCGGCAGGAGGGCGGACACATGAATCAATCGTGCCGGGCTTCGCGGCGCACACCGCCGGCGGCGGTCGCTCATGCCCCCTTCTACTTAATCAACCCAGAAAGACTGTCGCGGTGCACATGATCGTCCTGAGACGCCACGCAGCGATTGTCGCGCTGTTGCTTTTGCTGGCTCCGCTCTATTTCATCTGGAGCTGGAACGCCGGGGTTGGCCAGTTGGGCACGGACGGCCCAAGCTACCTGATGATGGCAAATCACTATGCGCACGGGCCTACGGGTGATCCGGTGTATGCCGACACGGCGACCTACAGCCGCTTTCCCCCGTTGTATCCGCTGCTACTTGCGTGGTGCCACGCCGCCGATGACTTTCAACTGGTACACACCGTCACCACCAGCTGCCTGATTTTCGCGCTGCTGGCGTTCTATACCTGGCTGGTCCTCGAGGGCATGTCGTCGGCGCAGGCGACCCTGTTGGTATTGCTGTTCGCGGCGCTGCCGGGCAGCTGGCTCGCCGGCCTGACCGTGCAATCAGAATACCTTTACCTGATGTGGAGTCTGCTGGCCGTCACACTGCTGGCCGTCTACCAGAGAAGCCGTGCGATCAATGCGCTCTACGGCGCCGCCATCTTCATCGCGCTGGCGACATTGACCCGCGCCATCGGCATTTCTCTTTTTGCCCCCCTGCTGCTGGCCCTGCTGCGCACGCCCAAACGTCAAGCCCTAGTGGCACTCCTTGCCTCCTTGCTGCCGGTACTGATCTGGTATCTGTTGCACCGCTCCCGGGTCAGCTATACCGACGCACTCGCCCTGATTTACAGCGGTGATGGGCTGAGCACCCTGCGCTCACAGCTGGCCAAGGAATTGCCGGCGTTGCAAAAAGGTTTCGCAGGCAACTTCCTGCTCCACATGCAACTTAGGCCGATCGCTTATGTGCTGGGCCTATTGTGTCTTGCCGGAGCATCGTGGCGGACCATCAGACTCAAGCCGGATGCAATCTATATCGGATCGAACCTCGCCATACTTCTGATCTGGCCTTATCCGGAGGAAGCGCAACGCTTCTTATGGGTGCTGGTCCCGCTCCTGATCGCCCAACCCGTCCTGGCCGTTTCCGAGTGGAGCGACAAGACCGCAACTGCTCGTGTACCGCAATTGCCGACTGTCGTCCTGGCGGCGTCGATTCTCCTGATGCTGCTTCCCGCTTTTTCACTCGCCTCGGATCGCTATCGTTCCGCATCCTTTACGGACCTGCCGGAAGCGAGAACGTTTGTGTCGTGGTATGGCCAGGATGCGGATCACGCCTGGGACATGGTCAGCATCCAGACGGCCATGATCAACTCGATGCGCCGCATCGCCGAAGACGTGCCGGCAGGCGACTGTGTGATCGCCACCCGCCCCGACCTGATCAACTATTTCGGACGTCGCCGCAGCTATTTTCCACCACTCAATTCGGTGCCCGACCCGTACTTCGGCCGCCAGCTTCGCGCACACGGGTGCCATTTCGCGTTCGGCATGTCATCGGCAGACGGGCGCTATCCGACACCCATGTTCCCGATGCCGCGGCTGGGGGAGAAGCTCAATGTGGTTTTTTACAACACCATCCCCGACGATTCCGGCAACAGGTTCAAATTGACAAGCATGCTTGCACGGCTGGATTAATCGTTGCGGCAACCGTGATTCCACCGCGTGGAACCGGGCTCCAGCTTCAGCCCCTGCCCGGCTTACCGCCGGCCGGTTGCCAACGGGCGGCCGGCAGTCCGGCGAGGTGATCGCACAAGGCATGGCTGTACGCACGTAACGGAATGGAGGATCGCTGCCTGAGCGCCCGCAGTCCCGCGCGAAGTGCGAAGGTCACCAGGCGCGCCTGGAGGAAAACAATCCGCTCCAAGGATGAAGTGGAAATTTTCTCCGCCATCAGAAAATGCGAACGTACTATATGGTACTCGTAAAAACTGGAACCTCGGATACTGCTGCCGCTCCCCTCATGCCAGATCTCGGCGCCGGCTTCCTCGCACAGCACAACACCCAGGCGACGCAAGCGCCACGACAATTCGCAGTCGTCACCGTAGAAGAAAAACGCCTCATCGAACAGCGGCTGGGCGCAAAGATCAGGAGGGATCAACAGGCAGCAACCGTTCAGATAGGCAAAGGTGCCCGGATGCGGCCGGCTGAATATCAGTCCAGTCAATCGATGGTAGTGCATGAACCCGGAAAGGGCTTGTGACGGCTGATCGTGTCTCATCGGTGCGACGACCGCGTGGAAATTCTCTCGCTCCAGTCTTCGCCAGAGCTTTTTCACCATTTCCGGTTCGGCGCGCGCGTCGCTGTTGACCAGCAGAACCGGCACCTGTCCACGCCAGCGGACTACTTCGGCAATGCCGCGATTCACTCCCGTGCCGAAGCCCAGGTTGTCGGGGCTCTCGACAATCCGCACCTGGATGGCGGCGGCCGGCAAGCTCGCGCGCAACGCGGCCGCACTGGCGCCTCCGTCGGCAGAATTGTCCCAAATCAGCGCATGTTTCACGCCATTGCTTTCAAGCGCAGCCAGACAACTCGCAACTCGGGCAGGCGTGCGGTAGTTGAGGATCAACGCGACGACATCGTTCGCCGACGACAGCACTGGCTGTTTCATGAATTCTCGGATGCAGGATTTTTATGAAATTTCCCGCTGCCGTGGGTTGCAGACCCGCCAGGAGCGTCGGGCCACGCGCGACCGGAACAGCAGCCATTTCAGTATATACTTTGAAAAGTTGGAGGCAAATCAACTGGCGGCACGTCTTCACTGGGGAAGCGGCACCATTTTGCGGCGCGTATGCGCCGCATGAGGTGGCATGTCGCGATCAAGCGGTCGTGGCTGTCTGGAGTGGGTGCAACTGCGTCGGATTACGTCTTTTCGGCCGCGCCGGCCTCCTTCGGTCACAACAGATCCGGGTTCATCGTCAAGTCCATGTGCTCAAGCGGAGCGCTTCGCCGATACTCGCAGAGACCCGCCGGTCTGGATGCCCGCTCCATCGCTGGCGTCCTTGCGCTTCTAAGCATTGCCTTCGCTACCTATCTGGCAATCCGCTTCGCCGGGCAACCACTACTGGAACGGCACGGCTTCAGGCAGACGCAAACGGCCTTGAGTGCATTCTGGATTGCCCGTGATGGATTCCACCTGGATTACGAGACGCCGGTGGTAGGATTTCCATGGGATATCCCATTCGAATTTCCTCTGTTCCAGGGCTTGGTGGCATTGATTTACCGGCTCACCGGATTTCCCCTGGATGCTACCGGCCGGCTGTTGAGTTTCGCCTTCTTGGTTGCCTGCCTGGCACCGGCCCGCCTGATCGGCACGCGCCTGGGACTAAGCCCGTTGACGCGGGCCACTTTCGTCGTTCTGCTGTTCACCAGCCCCCAGTATCTGTTCTGGGGACGCGCATTCATGATCGAGACCGCAGCCCTGTTCTTCTCGCTGGCGTTCATACCCTTCGCCATCGATATATTGCGCCGTGAGAAAGGATGGCTGGCCCCCATAGCCGCGTGCGCGGCAATGACTATGGCTCTGCTCGTCAAGGCGACAACGGCGTTGCCGGTGCTTGCCGTATTGGGAGTGGCTTGGCTGGCCACGTTGCGAACACGCCGGCCGGGATCCAACGACCTACTGGCCGCGTTAGCGGCTTTCGCCGTTCCGCTCACCATAGGAACCATGTGGGTGAATTTCACCGACGCAGTCAAGCTGCACAATCCTATCGGCGCATCCCTTACCTCGCAGGCATTGAGCGCTTGGAATTTCGGAACTTTGCAGCAACGCATATCCCCGCAGTTGTGGAAGGATGTGATCCTGGCGTGGGGAATCGGCAGAAATGCGGGCAGCGCACTTGGTGGGACGGTATTGCTGGCGGCGCTGCTGTGGCCGACACCATTCCCCCGACGAAAGCTCGTCATCGCCGCGCTTTGCCTGTACCTGCTGCCGCTGCTGATGTTCACCAATCTGCAGATCGTGCACGACTACTATCAAACTTCCTGTGTGATCTTCCTGATCGCGGCCTTGTCGATCGCTATCGGAGAATGGCTGCCGCAGTTCAGCAGGCGCGCCGGCCTCAGTGTCCTCATCATGTCCGCCGCAGCGATCATCAACGTCATCGCCTTCGCCTCCAGCGGCTACGCAGCTGCTTTGACGGCTTCACTTGGCGAGAATCCGAAACTGGCGGTGGCGCATTTCGTACGAGAACATGTGCCATACACAGAGCCAGTGGTCATTTATGGCCTGGACTGGAGCAGCGAGGTCGCTTACTACGCAGAACGACGTGCATTGACGGTGCCCCCCTGGTTCTACGACTACCAGCGGACCTGGACAGAACCCGAACAGTTCCTCGGCGGTGTAAGCCCAGGCGCTTTCGTCATCTGCCCATCGCGGACACCACCGACATCGGATCAAGTCAACGAACGGCTCCTGGCGAACCAGGCACTTCGCGCACAGGTGATAGCCGGCTGCCTTATCCTCTACCGGCCGGAGCAGAAGCCAGAGGCCGCCGGTGATGCGCCACGATAGTCGGCACGAAAATGTACCGGGCTGAACGGTAAAGTAAGTAAGAATCGCCTGCATCAGGGGGGAGCCACGATGTCCGAAGACATTAGTCGCGAGCCGGGTTCATCTGTGGCGGGTCGATGCATGCGCCTGATGCTTTACACCGCTCTCGCCGTCTTTTGCCTTCTGATCAACGCGCCTTGGCAATTCATCATGCCGGACAGTGGCGTCGATCCTTCTTGGATGCTGCTGCTCAGCCGCGCCGCGATGAACCATGCTCAATGGGGTTCGGATGTGGTTTTCACCTATGGCCCTTATCTTGACCTGGTCACCCGCCTGTTCGCGCCGGAGCATGTTGCCGCCGCAGCTGTGTCAAGGCTGCTCTTGCTTGTAGTATCCATGCTGTCGATTTTCACAATCGTACGGCGGCGACATGCACTTTACGCATGCACAACTCTGGCCGCCGCATCGGTCTCATTCGCGTACGTTCAGGACACGCAGTTCTTTCTCTATCCGCTGCTGTTTTCGATTCTCCATTTCCGGTCCGGCGAGCGGCCGCCGCCTGCCCTCCTGGGTTGCCTGGCGGCGATCGGCGGCCTTGCTGTATTGGTCAAGCTGTCTTATGGCTTGCTCTACTTGTTCGTTCTGCTTGCGGCTGATGTGGATCTGCTTCTGCAGCGAAAAGCACCCATATACCTGGCTTGCTTGCTGGCATCCTTCGCCGTCTTCTATCATGCCGCGGGACAGAAACTCATCTCGCTCTCCCCATATTTGATGCAGTCGATGGAAATCATCGCCGGATATGGTGATGCCATGGCCAGAGATTGGAACCTCCTTACCTGGCTGGTACAAGCGCTATTCCTGATCTTCGCCTCAGCTTGCCTTGCCGGCATCGCCTACCACGCATTGAGGGACGTCCGCGGCGGGGCGCGCATTCGCACTGCACTGTACCTGTCGACTTTCCTGGCATTTTCGTGCATCAGCTACAAGGCGGGCTTCTCCCGCGCAGACCTCTGGCATATTCCCACCGCCCTGACCGGCGTCGGCCTTGCGCTACTGTTGTACCTCGCCAGCGTCGGCGAGCGCTCTGTCGGACTTCCGATGCGTCGCACCATCATCTGTCTGGCTTCGCTAACGGTTCTCGGCTCGGCGATCATCCTGTCCCCCAACGGCCGCGAGGAAGGGCTGCTAAACCGGCCGTTGCAAGCCGCCCGGCAGGCTGCTCTCCTGATCGAGAATCCGGAGCGATGGAGTCGGCGGCTGAACGCCGATTACCGGGAGGCCCTACAATCAATCAGATTGCTCTATCCCCTCCCGCAGCTGAATGGATCCGTCGATACGATCCCGTCGATGCAAGCCGCGCTGATCGCAAATGGATTGGACTACCGAAATCGTCCGGTGATTCAGGAATATTCCGACTACACCGAGGGGCTTATTCAACTCAATCAGGCTTTCTTTGGGGGTAGCCGTGCGCCGGATTTCCTGATTGCTTCGCCGGGATCAATCGACAACCGCTGGCCAGCCTCCGCCGAAGGCTCGCTCTGGCCGATCCTGTTCGCCCGCTATGGCGCCTACGAATTGCGGGGCAATCTATTAATCCTACGCCGCCGCGAGGATTTTCGTCCCGCCCACTGCGACGAATTCACAGTCATTGCCGCGACACTGAACCAGACAATCGACGTCCCGCCGCTCGAAGGAGCAGTGTTTGTCAGAATCAAGCTCGACAAGACCCTGCCAGGGCGCCTGCTGTCCTTGTTATTCCAGCCGGAAACCGTTCACATCTCGGCGGAACTAGCCGACGGCCGCACCGTGACGCACCGCTTGGTGCCTGAAATGGCGGGACAAGGCATGATCCTCTCCCCTTACATCGACACCGGAGCCGGCATGGCCGCGCTCGCCTCCGGACATGCGGACTTGCTCGATCGCCGCAGAGTCAGGAAATTCACGATCAGCGCTGGCCACCGCAGCGGCTTGCAACATCGTTCCGGCATTGAGGTTTCATTCTGCAGGCTGGACCTGCCGCGATCTGGTGACGTTTCGTTCATGCAGTCCATTGAGTCGCAGCTGAAACTCGAGGATTCGCCACCATAACCGGGTATCGATTTTCCTGGCCGGCGGCTGTTCCACGCCGGCCACGCCCCTGCTGTGACCGCCAACAACTTATTTACGCGCGATGAAGACCATCTGGTGGCAGTGCCAGGGGTCGATGCGCTCCAGCATAGGTTGCATGAAATTTGGGAACGGATATAGCCCGAAGCCATGTCCCCGAACTTCGGCGAACCCGATCATTTTAAGATAGTCGAGCAGGACGCGGTAGCTGAATACGACCAGATGCCGATGCAGCGAGGTCTCTCGCTCGGTGTCGAGTTGAAGCTGATCGTTGCTGACCTTGAACAGTTCCTCCCTTTTCACTAGCGCATCCGAATCGGGGTGCGGCCCGCTTGATGGCATTTTCCCCAGCAGGATCAGTGCAGCTGTAAAGTAAGTGCTGATATTCGGCGTCAGCAGCACCAATGTCCCGCCGGGCTGCAGCACCCGGTGGCACTCCTTCATATACCTGCAACCATTGAGCAGATGCTCAAGCAGGGAAAGCCCGAAGACACAGGAGAATGCATCGCTTTCGTATGGCATCGGCCGGTTGAGATCCCCGCAATCGATCCGCAGGCCGCGCATCCGCCCTTTTTCCGCGGTCTCAGGGTCCCACTCGATGCCAAAGTAGCGCTCGGGCACCAGCCCCGCATCCCGCGCCAGCACATCGAACATCCGGCCACTGTTGGCGCCGCAATCCAGCACGTTGCCGCCGCCCCGCAGCGAGGCGGCTATTTCGGCGGTCGCCGCTCCATAAGCCTCGCGCATGGTCCTTTGATACAGATTCTTGAAGTACGCGTTCAACAAATCCTTTCTCCCGATTCGGCTGAGCGAACAACCCTGAAGTTCCGCATGGCTCGTTTACGACAGATCCGGCCGCGCGCCGCCAGCGCTATCGGCGGCGCGCGGTCAACACAAGCTCTTCACCCCATCCAGGCACTGCAGTTGCACCGAGGTCTTCGAGGGCGCCAAGCAGGCGCCACTGCAGCGGTGGCTTGCCGATACCTGGTTCGCGATCCATTCCGCGCAGGCTTTCCCTGATCGATGACTCTGCATGAATACCCCGCCGCAGCATTCGAGCGTCAGCGAAGCCGCAGCGTGAGACCAGTCCGCGCAATGCCCGCGGGTTGAACAGCACCAAATGACGAGGCGCCTCCAGTCCACGCCAATTCTGCCGGAACAGCCGGTGTCCCCATGAAGCACAGTTCGGTGTGGCGATCCATAGACGCCCTCCCGGACGCAACAATGTGTGACAAGCCTTCAACAGGCTTGCGGGATCATGCACATGCTCGATCACATGGCTGAGCGTGATCGCATCGCAGGATTGCGGATGCCCAGCCGCGTAGGTCTCGGCAGAGGCCACTTCGGCATCGACTCCCGCGGCCCGGGCCTGCGCCACGGCGGATGCGTCGAAGTCGATGCCATGCGCCCTCCAGCCGGCGGAGCGGGCGCGCAACAAGAACACGCCGTTGCCGTTGCCGCAGCCGACGTCGAGGCAAACCATCCCGGCAACCGGTTTGGGCAGGTGCCGCCCGAAGTAATCCAGCTTCAGCCGCACACCGGGCAGCAGCGTCAACAACACCCGCCCGAGAGGCGACCGCGGCGAACGGTTCATGCCGAAACGGGCATGGAGGTAACCGTTGGCCAAGCGCCAGGCGAAGCCGTCGCCGTTGTCCGCACGCTCGAGCTGCAGGGGATCCTGGTGCGTGAAATAGCCCTGGTAGGCGCGATGGATGACCTCTGGGCTGGGACTCGGATCGAGATGGATGCAGCGGCAGCGATCGCAGGACCAGAGGCGCCAGCCCGTCGTGCCCGTGCCGAAGAAACGATCATCGACGGCTGCGTGCTGCAATGTCCGCGAGGTCCCCCGGCAGACCGGGCAATACCCGAGCTGCTGCAGCTCCTCCGGATTCCATAGCGGCGGCCCGTGCATAGGCATCACGGTACCAGCCTTCTGGCGCGCATCGCCTGCGCTGCCATGAACCAGCAAATGGTGAGAATCCACAATTCGGAACTGATTGCGGTAAGGACGGCGCCGCGCAATCCCAGCCGGGGCACCAGCAGCGCGCTCAGGAAATACAGGATCGGCACGGCGGAAGCCTCGATTCCGGCGCGCACGAAAGCGCGGTCGGCCGACTGCAGTACCACGCAGGGAATCATGCGCAGACTGTAGACGATCAGCAAAAGACCCAGCAGCGGCACTACGCCCTGTATTGCCTGATAGTCTCGTCCCAACAATGCGAAGACCAAGCCGCTACTCCACCACAGGACGAACGCACCGACCAATCCATAGGCAAATACCACCATGGTGGCGACGGTGATGGTCCTGAACTGGGCGCGAACGGACTCCGTGTCCACGCGCATCAGGCGCGGCCCCATAGCCTGCATCAATGCGACCACCGGCAGCGTCAATACCGACATGAAGCGATAACCGACACTGTAGAGTCCCGCGGTAACGGCGTCGGCGTTGCGCAAGACCAGGCTTTTGTCGAGATCGACTGTCGCACCGGCGACAAAATACATAAGGGAAAATCCGCAGCAATCGCGCCACCAGCGACGTGAAGTACGAACGAACCGCCAGGACAGGGAAGCCCGCAGACTCAACAACGACAGTGCAGCCAAACTGGCTGCCGCAGCCCCGGCCAGATGCAGATACGCATACCGTTCTAGCCGGTGATCGGCGTGTGCACCCATGATCAGCAAGGCACAGCCCAGTCGCGCAAGAGCCGGAAAAATCGCCACCACGCCGGCCCAATTGAACCGCTCCAAGGACTGAAAGCCAAGTACAGCCGCATTGACGAGCGGGATCAGCGCGATTTCCGCCACTCCGATGGGAACCCAGACCGCAGGAGATAGCAGGCCTGGGACCAGCCAGGTATTGGCCAGGGCGTAGCCGGTAAAACAACCCGGGACGGAAAAAACCGAGGCGCTGAAAAATCTGGACCAGGCACCGGGCAGCTGATGCGGGCTTCGCGCGCCGTCCCGAAGCAGCATCAGGCCGGCACCGCCGCCGGCCAGAGAACCAAACATTACGGCCAGGGTAAGGGGGCTCGACAGCAGGCCGTAGGAAGCGGGCCCCAATGCATGCGTCAGCACCAACAGGTATGCAGCCAGGCAGGCCGTGCGCGACAACTGCCACAGCAACGAATAGCCGGTATTCCGGGCGAGGTTCCCAGGACGCCATCGCCAGATCGATACCGATCGCTCCGTCATCTGTGCTGGCGGCCGGGACACTGCCGCAACGGGGAATACGCCATGCGGTGCAGGCGCAGCAGACGGCAAGCCCGTGGCTGGCGTTCGGCAGATTGCATGTTAGCGGTCGAATATCCCTGGAACGAGATTTTCAAACATCTCCCGATATTGCAGGGCAATCGACGACGCCTGATGCGCGGCCAGCACCTTGCGGCGGTTGAAGGCGCCCATGGCGGCACGCGCCTCCGGCTGCTGCGCCAGCCACTGCAGACGTTCGGCGAAGGCGGCACAGTCGCCGATCGGACACAGGAACCCGCCCTTGCCTTCTTCGATCACTTCGCGCATAGACGGACAATCGGTGGCTACGACCGGAAGCCCGCAGGCCATCGCCTCCAGCACCGCCAGGCTCATCCCTTCCCGCACCGTGGGAATGAGCATGGCATCGTAAGAGGCGTAAACCCCGGGCATTTGCGAGTACGGCACTTGGCCGCGAAACACCAGTCGCGAATCCAACGGCACAGAGCCAATGCGCGCGCCGACACACTCGATGCGCTGGCCGTGCCGCAACCGTGCCGCGATTCCAGGAATCCATTGCGCGCCTTTCCTGCGCGAGAAATTCCCGCTGAACAAGGCCACGAAATCCTGCTGCGCGGCCTTCCTCGCCGGCTGGAAAACCGACGCGTCGATTCCGTTCGGGATAACCTGAATCCGACCTTTGTAGCCGAGATCCTCTCGCACCAGACATGCCGTCGCTTCGCTTACCGCCGTGACAACCGCCGCATAACGTAGGGACAGCCGGGTGAAAGTGCGCAGGTCGCTGCGATAGTGGACCCACTGTAATCGCGAGCAAAACGGGCGCATAAACCGGTCCAACACGTAATTATGGAACGTGACCACCAAGGGGCGCTGCGGCCGCACGAAGAACGCCCCATAGTCGACGCCGGTGTGGATCAAGGTGCTTCTTTGCCGGGAAAACCACGCCAGGGCAGGCGGAAACAGCGTCCACCAGGGGTCGTACGGTTCGACCCGATAGCCCGGCAGATGCCGCTCCAGCATGCGGTGCACCACGATCGACCCGCTGCCGGTGGGCATCGGGCTGAGGACCGCCAGGTTGCCCACTGCATTCTCGGCAGCCATGCCGGTGTCCTCAGGACGCCGCGAAACGGGCAAGCCGATCGACCACAACGGCGCTGGGCGACTGCGAATCCGCGAGGGCGAGGGGCCGTGCAGATTGCGCGTGTTGCCGGGCGAATTCGACGATGGCCGCCTCGTCCGTATCCCCCAGCAGCACGCCCCCTCCCAGGCCGTCAGGCCGTTCCGTGGCTTGTCGCAGCAAAACGCAGGGAATATCCAGCATGGCGCACTCCTCCTGGTTGCTGCCGCCGTCAGTGGCGACGAAGGAGGCGTGCCCGATGAGATCGACGAAACGGAAGAAATCCATGCGCGGAATCAGTTCGAGCCCGGGCTGAGCGCGCAAACCCGCGCCCAGCTGCAACTCCTCCAGCCGCTTATGGGTGACGGGATGCAACACAAACTTGACATCCACCACCTCCGTCAAGCGCCGCAGGATCTGCAACAGGGCATCCAGCCGCTTACGGTTGAACAGATTCTCCTGACGATGCATCGAAAACACCGCGTAGGGACGTGCTCTGGTGCGAATCTCCGGCCCCTGGGCATTCAGGGCGAGCCGCAAGGAATCCTTCAGGGTATTACCGCCGGTCACGATCCGTTCGCCCTTGACCCGCGCAAGGTTCTTTTCGGCGACGCTGTCGGGACAAAGATGCAAGGTGGCGACCCGCGAAACGAGGACGCGGATCAGCTCTTCCGGAAACGGGTGGAAATAATTGAAGGAGCGCAAGCCGGCCTCGACATGCGCCACCGGCCTGCGATAGCGCCGGCCGATGTATGCACCCAACAGTGTCGAAGCGGTGTCTCCATGCACTACGATGACGCTGGCCTGGCGCCAGATGTCCGCCACCTCCGGGCTCTTGGCGGCGGCCAGGGCCTGACGCACCCAGCGCGCGAACGAGATGCGATCCTTGGCTTCGCTGCCCTGCACCAGGATCAGGTCCGCATCGGGCAATTCAAAGTTCTTCTGCAACTCGTCGAAGGTTTCGTTGTGCTGCCCCGTCAAGATCAGCCGAAACGGCAGGCCTCGCGCGGCCGTGGTCCGCACCACAGGTGCCATCTTGATGTACTGCGCCTTGGTGCCGATCAGGAAAACGATCATTTTCTCGACAGTTCGGAGGTTGAACGAGTCCGTGGATCCGCCATATCGGCCAACTTCAGTTGCCGGCCGAGGCGCTTTTATACGTCAGCACTGTGATCTGCTCGGAAATCAAGCCGATGAGAAAAACGATGACCGCGGCGCTGAACAGCAGCACGCTCATATTGGTAAAGCGATGGAGCGTCGTGAAGGTATAGCCGTAATAGCCCAGGCCGAGCAGGAAAAAAGTTGCGCTTGCCGGAACAAACAACTTCAAGGGGGAATACAAGGTGGCAATCTTGAAAATGATCAACAGGAAGCGCATGCCGTCACGCAGCGGCCGGATGTGGCTCTTGCCGATACGCGCCGCAACCTGAATCGGAAAGTAGTGAACCGGATAGGCACTGCGGAAAAACGCCATTGTGATCGTCGTCGGATATGAAAATCCGTTCGGCAACAGGTGCAGGAACTCGCGGAACTTGCCGGCCCGCACCACCCTGAATCCGGAAGTAAGGTCCATTACCTTGAACCCGGTCATCCAGCTGGCGATGCCGTTGTAAAGCGTGTTGGCCATGCCGCGGCCGACACCGGCCTGGTCGGACCAGGAGCGGCTGCCGACCACCATGTCATACCCCTCGGCCAAGCGATCCAGCAGGGGGCCGATATTGTCCGGGGAGTGCTGCCCGTCGGCATCCATGAACACCAGGATATCCCCCCGCGCCACCCGCGCGCCGCGCTTGATCGCCGCGCCGTTGCCCATCGAATACGGCGACGACAGGCACTGCACGCCGTGCTGCTCGCACAGCGCGCGGGTTTCGTCGGTAGAGCCGTCATCGACCACGATGATTTCCGCCTCGGCCTGAGCCGCGCGAAGCCTGGGCAGCAGGCCTCGCAGCGCCGCAGCTTCGTTTTTTGCCGGCAGAATGATGCTGATCAAGCGATGTCCCTTGTTTTCTGGGTTCGGAAAGACTGCCGCGCCAGGCTCTTTGTCGGCTGGAATAGGCGGGGGCTGCACCATTGTACGGGCAGGCCCGCACGGCGCCATAACCGGCGCTTTTTCCACACAGCGCGATTGGATTATTGACGCTGCCGGCTAGGGAGTATAGGGTCATTGGCCAAATAGCCAAACCGACGATCAATCGTTCCCGCACGCCGTGGCCCTCAGTCCAAACGCAACCGTTTCCGGCCCCCCCCTCAGCGGCCTGGCGCGACGCTTCGTCGCCAACCAGCTGCTGACCGAAGACCAAGCCCGCGAGTCCCAGGCCAAGGCGCTGCGTAATACCCGCCCTATCGTCGCGCAGCTGGTCGAAGACAAGCTGATTTCTGCGGCACGGCTGGCTGAGTTCGCCAGCAACGAATTCGGCACCCCCCTGCTCGACCTGAGCAGCATCGAGCCCGATCTCAACACCATCCGCGAGCTCGGCGAAAAGCTCATCCGGGCGCAGCACGCCCTGCCCCTGTACAAACGCGGCCGCAAACTCTACCTGGCCCTGTCCGACCCGACCAATCTGCAGGCCCTGGACGAATTCAAGTTCGCCAGCGGCTTCGCCACCGAGGCGGTGCTGGTTGAAGAGGACAAGCTGGCCAAGGCGATCGAAACCGCCGCCGGCGCCATCCAGTCCTCCAGCATCGGCACCGGCGACGCCGATCTCGAGAACCTCAGCATCGAGGGCGGTGAAGAAGGCGCCCCGGAGGAAAAGAATGCAGGCAGCGACGAAGAAGACGCGCCGATCATCCGCTATGTCAACAAGGTACTGATCGACGCCATCAACCGCGGCTGTTCGGACATCCATTTCGAGCCATACGAGAAGAAATACCGCATCCGCTATCGCATGGACGGCGAGCTGAAAGAAATCGCCTCGCCGCCGGTGCAGCTGGGCGGCCGCCTGGCCGCCCGCCTCAAGGTCATGTCCCGATTGGACCTCGCGGAACGCCGCGTGCCGCAGGACGGCCGCATCAAGCTGAAGCTGTCGGCGACCAAGTCGATCGACTTTCGCGTCAGCACCTGCCCCACCTTGTGGGGCGAAAAGGTGGTGATGCGTATCCTCGACTCGTCCAGCGCCATGCTCGGCATCGACGCGCTGGGCTATGAGCCGGTCCAGAAAGACCACTACATGAAGGCCCTGAGCAAGCCGCAAGGCATGATCCTGGTCACCGGCCCCACCGGGTCGGGCAAGACCGTGTCGCTGTACACCGGCATCAACATCCTCAATACCGAGGACTGCAATATCTCCACCGCGGAGGATCCGGCGGAAATCAACCTGCCGGGCATCAACCAGGTCAACGTCAACCCCAAGGTCGGCCTGACCTTCGCCGCAGCCCTCAAAGCCTTCCTGCGCCAGGATCCGGACGTCATCATGGTCGGCGAAATCCGCGACCTGGAAACGGCGGAAATCGCCATCAAGGCCGCCCAGACCGGCCACTTGGTGCTGTCCACCCTGCATACCAACGACGCCCCGCAAACCCTGACCCGCCTGCTCAACATGGGCGTGCCGGCCTACAACGTCGCCTCTTGCGTCACCCTGATCATCGCCCAGCGTCTGGCGCGCAAGCTGTGCAAGGTTTGCAAGCAGCCGGATGCCGCCATCCCGCGCGATGAGCTGCTGAAAGAAGGCTTCACGGCCGAAGACATCGACAGCCCAGGCTTCGCCATTTTCAAAGCCGTGGGCTGCGACCAGTGCAACAGCGGTTACAAGGGCCGGACTGGCATCTACCAGGTCATGCCGGTCACCGACGCCATCGCCCGCATCATCATGGAAAACGGCAACGCCATCGAAATCGCCGACCAGGCCCGGCGCGAGGGCGTATCCGACCTGAGACGCTCGGCACTCAAGAAAGTACGCGACGGCCAGATCGATCTGACCGAGGCCAACCGCGTTACCACGGATTAGATTATTCTCTCGAGAACGGCACGCCGGACACGGTGAAGGGCACTGGAAGTCCGCGTAATCTTTAGGGAAAGGGGAGTCGGGTATGGCTGCGGCGGCAATCAAGGAATACACGTTCACCTGGGAAGGCGTCGATCGCAAGGGCGCCCGCATCAAGGGCATCAGCGAAGGCCCCAGCGAAAGCTACATCAAGACCCAGCTGCGCAAGCAGGGCGTCAACCCGATCCGGGTGCGCCGCCAGTCCACCCTGTTCGGCAAACGCAAGAAGAAGATCACCGGGCAGGACATCGCCATCTTCAGCCGCCAGCTCGCCACCATGATGAGCGCCGGCGTGCCGCTGGTGCAATCCATGGAAATCGTCGGCCGCGGCCATGCCAACCCGGCCATGGGCGAGATGATCCTGGCGATCAAGGCGAATATTGAGGGTGGCTCCTCCCTGGCTGAGAGCCTGGCCAAGTTTCCCCGCTATTTCGACGATCTGTTCGTCAACCTGGTGGATGCTGGCGAGCGCTCCGGCGCGCTGGAAACCCTGCTCGACAAGATCGCCACCTACAAGGAAAAATCCGAATCCTTGAAGAAAAAGGTGAAAAAGGCGCTGACCTATCCGGCCGCCGTGCTGGTCGTGGCGTTTATCGTCACCGGCATCCTGCTGTACTTCGTGATACCCCAGTTCAAGGAACTGTTCGTCGGCTTCGGCGCCGACCTGCCGGCATTCACCAAGTGGGTCATCTCCCTGTCTGCCTTCGTGCAGGCCGACTGGTGGATCATCGTCGGCGGCCTGGTAGGCACTTTTTTCGCTTACCGCGAAGCGCATATCCGCTCCGCCGCCTTCCGCCGTCTGGTCGACCGCCTGATGCTGAAAATCCCGATCATCGGCGAAATCCTCTACAAATCCGCAGTGGCGCGCTTCGCCCGCACCCTGTCCACCATGTTCGCCGCCGGCGTGCCGCTGGTGGAAGCCATGGAGTCGGTGGCCAAGGCCGCCGGCAACATCATCTTCACCGAAGCCATCATGAGCATGCGCGACCAGGTCGCCACCGGCACCCAGCTCCAGCTCACCATGCAGCAGACCGGCCTGTTCCCCAACATGGCGGTGCAGATGGTGGCCATCGGCGAGGAATCCGGTTCGCTCGACCACATGTGCGCCAAGGTCGCCGAATTCTACGAGGAAGAGGTCGATGTCATGGTCGACAACCTCACCGCCCTGCTCGAACCGATGATCATGGTCGTCCTGGGCGTGCTGGTGGGCGGCCTGGTGGTGGCCATGTACCTGCCGATCTTCAAGCTGGGCGAAGCCATCTAAAAGACCACGGCTTGCCATGTCCCTGATCGAGGCGCTGCGCGCCAATTTCACCCTGCTCGTCGGCCTGGCCGGTGTGCTGGGCCTGCTGGTCGGCAGCTTCCTCAACGTGGTCGCCCTGCGCCTGCCGCGCATGATGGAAGCGGAATGGAAGCGTGAGGCCAGGCTGATCCTCGAACTGCCGGAGGAGGATCCGCCACCGCTGCGGATCACCCTGTCGCAGCCGCCGTCCTGCTGCACCAGCTGCGGCGCCCGCATCCGTCCCTGGCACAACCTGCCCCTGCTGGGCTGGCTCTGGCTGCGCGGCCGCTGCGCCGACTGCCGGGCGCCGATCTCGCCGCAATATCCGCTGGTGGAACTGGCTTCCGGGGTACTTTCTGCCGCGTGCGCCTGGCACTTCGGCTGGGGACCGCAACTAGCGGCCGGTCTGGTTCTCAGCTGGACACTGCTGGTGCTGACAGTGATCGACTTCCGCGACCAACTGCTTCCCGACGCCATCACCCTGCCCCTGCTCTGGGTCGGCCTGTGCCTGGCCTGTTTCGGCGTATTCACCACGCCGCCCATGGCCATTGCCGGCGCCGTCTTCGGCTACCTCAGCCTGTGGCTGATCTACCATGGCTACAGGCTCCTCACCGGCAAGGAAGGCATGGGCCATGGCGACTTCAAGCTGCTCGCGGCCCTGGGCGCCTGGTTCGGGGCCACCTCGCTGCCCATGATCATCCTGCTGTCGTCCCTGGTCGGCTCGGTGATCGGCATCAGCCTGATCCTGTTCCGCGGCCGCGACCGCAACATCCCGATCTCCTTCGGCCCCTACCTGGCCGGCGCCGGTTGGCTCACCCTGATCTGGGGCGACGCCTTGCGCGGCCTGTCCCATCCATGAGCCCGCGCAAACTCGCCGGCGGCGCCTTGGTCATCGGCCTCACCGGCGGCATCGCCAGCGGCAAGAGCACCGTCGGCGACCAGTTCATCGCCCTGGGCGTGCCATTGCTCGACGGCGACCATGTCGCCCGCGAGGTGGTGGCGCCCCCGTCGCCGGCCCTGGCCGCCATTGCCGCACATTTCGGCGCCGAATACCTGCAGCCCGACGGCGCCCTCGACCGGCGGCGCCTGCGCGAGCGCGTCTTTTCCGACCCCGCCTCGCGGCGCGAACTCGAAGCCATCACGCACCCCCTGATCCGCCGCCGCATCCTCGAGTGGCGTGATGCACAGCGCGCCCCATACTGCATTCTCTCCGTCGCCATCCTGGTGGAATCGGGCATGCACCAGCTGGTCGATCGCATCCTGGCGGTGGATGTGCCCCAGGCGACCCAACTGGAGCGCCTGGTGCTGCGCGACGGCATTGCCGAGCCGCTGGCGCAACAGATGATCGCCGCCCAGGCCAGCCGCTCCGAGCGCCTGGCGCGAGCCGACGACGTGGTCGACAACACCTACCCGCCGCAATCCCTGGCGCCACAGGTGAAGCGCCTGCACCGGCTTTATCTGGAAATCGCCGGGACTTCGCCATAAACGTTTGCCCTCCTCGCCCCGGCACGCCACAATGCGGGGATAACCCATGGATTCATAAAGCGATGGACCAGGGCGCGGACTGGATTGCCTTTGAACATCCGCTGAGCGAGCGGATTCGCTTCCTCCTGCGCCTCGAGTTCCTCTTCGCTCAGTACCAGCACCAGCGCATCGATACCTCCGCCTGGGGCCTGCGCGCCAGCCTGCATACCCTGCTCGACATCCTGTCCGTGATGGGCCGCGCCGACCTGCGCACCGAGCTGCTCAAGGAAATCCTCGAGCAGCACGCCACCCTGACCCGCCTGAGCAAGCGCCCCGACGTCAACCTCGAGCGTCTCACCGATGTGCTGAAAGACCTCGGCGGCGTCGCCGCCGACCTGCAGCGCATGGGCAGCTCCCACCCGGCGATGGTCCTGCGCGAAAACGAATTCCTGTTCGCGGTGCTGAACCGCAGCTCCATCCCCGGCGGCGCCTGCGGCTTCGACCTGCCGGCCTACCACCGCTGGCTGTCACGGCCCCAGGCCGAAACCCAGCAGGACCTGTCGGCCTGGTTCGCCAGCCTGCGCCCGCTGGAACGCGCCATCGGGCTCTACCTGCGGCTGCTGCGCGACAGCACCCAGCCCACCGACCATGTCGCCGAGGGCGGCGTATTCCTGCATGTACCGCAGGCCGCCTACCAGCTGGTGCGGGTACTGGTGCCGGCCTCGGTCGACGTCTACCCCGAAATCAGCGCCGGCAAGCACCGCGTCTCGGTGCGCTTCATGCACCTGGGCAACGTCAACACCCGCAACGTGCAGGCCGGCGGCAGCATCGCCTTCCGCCTGCAATGCTGCGTGCTGTCCAACCACTGACTCCAGATTCACCGTTCAAATCCTGCACCGATGACCGCACCGAGAATCGCCGCCTGCCCGCGCTGCGGCACCAGCACCCGCCTCGATCCGCAGAACGTGTGGCGCCCCTTCTGCTCCGAACGCTGCAAGCTGATCGACCTGGGCGACTGGATGAGCGGGCGCTATGCCCTGCCCGTGACGGAAGACCCGGAAAACGAACCCGGGCCGGAACACGACCGGGACGCCGACCGCTAGTCCTGCCAGTAGGCGCGGATTCCGGCGACGCCCTGAGCGCCGTATTCCTGGGCCAGCTCCAGCTGCTGCGGCCCCACCCCGCCAATGGCGTATACGGGCTGCGGCGACTCTCCCCGCAGCTGTTGCCAGCGCTCCCAGCCCAGCGCATGGCCCTGAGGATGGCTGGCGGTCGGCAGTACCGAGCCCAGCACGGTGAAATCCGCCCCCAGGCGCCGCGCCGTGTCCATGCCGGCGGCATCGTGCACCGAGGCCGCAAACCACAGCGCCTTGCCTACCGGCCGCACCCGGCAGTGCCGCAGTGCCCGTTCGGTGGCATGCCAGCCGGCGGCCCCGGTTTCCGCCACGTGATGCGGCTGCCGGTCCAGCATCAGGCCGATGCCACAGGCCTGCGCAGGCTGCCGCAGGCGCGTCGCCAGGTCCGCATAGGCCTGGTCGTCCAGCGCGGCGATGCGCAGGCGCAGCAGGCTCCCGCGGGGCAGGCGCGGCAAGCCCGCCCGGATCAGGGCCTCGTCGGCATTGGGTGGGGTGAAGACGTAGTGTTGCGGCAGGCGCAGCGCCAGCGCAATCGGCGCCACCGTCGGCAGCGTGTCCAGCAGATGCAGCCGCTCCACCGGCACCCAGTCGAACAGCTGCCGCTCGCGCGAATGCGGCTCACCGTCGAAACGGTGCACCAGCCAGGTATCGAGAATGACGATGCGGTCGGCGTACTCATGGCGGAAGCGCAGCAGGCGCCGCGCCGCGCGCACCTCCACGCCCAGCTCCTCGTGCAGCTCCCGCACCAGTGCCTGCAACGGCGATTCCCCCGCCTCGATCTTGCCGCCGGGGAACTCCCATTTGCCCGCCGCGATCTTGCCCTCGGGCCGCTGCGCGATCAGCACCTCGCCCCCGGCATTGACCAGGACGCCGCAGGCGACCTGGATCACCGGCCGTGGCGGATGCGGCTTCAGGTGCGGTACTCCGCGTTGATCTTGACGTAGTCGTAGCTGAAATCGCAGGTCCACAGGCGGGCGTGGGCCTCGCCGCGGCCGAGCGAAACGCGGATGGTGAATTCCGGCTTCGCCACCACCGCCGCGCCCAGCTCCTCGCGGTAATCCGGGTGCGGCTCACCGTGCTCGAGCAGCGGCACCTCGTCCAGCGCCAGCGCCACACCGGCGGGATCCAGCCCCTCGATGCCGGCCTTGCCGATGGCCATGATGATGCGGCCCCAGTTGGCGTCGCCGGCAAACATTGCCGTCTTCACCAGCGGCGAATGCGCAATCGAATAGCCGGCCCGGCGCGCTTCCGCCACGCTGCGGGCCCCGCCCACCTCGATGGTGATGAAGCGGGTGGCCCCCTCGCCGTCGCGGGCGATGGCTTGAGCCAGCTCGATGCATACCGCCGTTACCGCCTCGGTGACGGGAGCGAAATCGGCATGCTGCGGGCCGATATCCTCGCCGCCGGCCTGGCCGGTTGCGAACAGCACGCAGGAATCGTTGGTCGAGGTATCGCCATCCACCGTGACGCTGTTGAAGGACACCTCCACCGCGCGGCGCAGGCATTCCTTGACCGCTTCCGGGGTCAGGCGCGCATCGGTGGCGATGTAGGACAGCATGGTCGCCATATCGGGATAGATCATGCCCACGCCCTTGGCGATGCCGGTCACCGTCACCGGCCCCTGCGAGGTCCGAACCCGGCGGCTGGCCCCCTTGGGTACCGTATCGGTGGTCATGATCGCCCGCGCCGCGTCCTGCCAGGCGTCGGCGCGCAGGTCGGCCACGGCCCGCGGCAGCGCCGCCACCATGCGCGGCACCGGCAGACGCTGGCCGATCACCCCGGTGGAAAACGGCAGCACCTGCTCCGCCGCGCAGCCCAAGGCCTGCGCCACCGCGGCAGTGGTCTCGCGCGCGTCGGCCAGGCCACCCGAACCGGTGGCGGCGTTGGCATTGCCGGCGTTGACCAGCAGGGCGCGCATCGCCGGGCTCGCCGACAGACGCTCACGGCACAGCTGTACCGGCGCCGCGGCAAAAGCGTTCTGGGTGAAGACGCCGGCGACCTGGCTGCCCGGCGCCAGCTCGATCAGCAGCAGATCCTTGCGGCCCGGCTTCTTGATCGCCGCTTCGGCCACGCCGAGGCGCACGCCGGGGACCGGGTGGAGGGTTCCTGGGGGATTGAGATTGACGGCCATAAAAAGCAGTGATTAGTGGTTAGTGAACAGTGGCCAGAAAAAAAAAGCCTTGCGCGGCAGGCCGGCAGTTTAGCTTTTACCAACCACTAGCCACTAGTCACTGACCACTGGAGGTCGTCTCGCTACGCGAGGCGCCCATGGCACTGCTTGTACTTCTTGCCCGAACCGCAGGGACAGGCATCGTTGCGGCCGACCTTGGGCAGCTCGCGCACAAAGGTGTCCGCCACCGGCGCTGACGCCGCCGGGGCCGCCAGCGGACGTCCCGGCTCGGCAAACTGCGGCGCATCATCCGCCACGGCATCGGCCACGCCGGCCGCCTCGGCGTGCTGGAACTGCATCGGCCGCTGCAGGCGCCGCTCTTCTTCCATGGCCGCCACTTGTTCTTCAGACAGGATCTGCACGCGCGCCAGGTTGGAGATCACGGCGTGCTTGAAGCGCACCAGCATCTCGTTGAACATGTTGAAGGCTTCGCGCTTGTACTCCTGCTTGGGATCCTTCTGCGCGTAGCCGCGCAGGTGGATGCCCTGGCGCAGGTAGTCGATCGCCGCCAGGTGCTCGCGCCAGAACTGGTCGAGGATCTGCAGGGTGATGACCTTCTCGGCATGCTCCAGCGCCGGGCCGTTGCTGCGCTTCTTCTCCGCATAGGCGGCGCCCAGCGCTTCCAGGATCCTGCCGCGGATGCCCTTGTCGTCCAGCGTCTTGTCGGTCTCGGCCCACTGCGCCACCGGCAGCTTGAGGCCGAAGTCGCGCTCCAGCGTCTCTTCCAGGCCGGCCAGGTTCCACATCTCTTCCGGCGTTTGCGGCGGGATGTAGGCGTCGGCCACGGCGTTGACCACGTCGGCGCGCACGTCGTCCAGCAAGGGCGTCACGTCCTGCGCCGTCATCAGCTCGTCGCGCAGCTCGTACACCGCCTTGCGCTGGTCGTTGGCGACGTTGTCGTATTCCAGCAGGTTCTTGCGGATGTCGAAGTTGTGCGCTTCCACCTTGCGCTGCGCCGTCTCGATGGCATTGCTGACCATGCGGTGCTCCAGCGCCTCGCCCTGCTGCATGCCCAGCTTGAGCAGCAGCGCGCGCATGCGCGGCGGGGTGAAGATGCGCATCAGGGTGTCGTCGAGCGACAGGTAGAAACGCGTCGCGCCGGGATCGCCCTGGCGGCCGGAACGGCCGCGCAGCTGGTTGTCGATGCGCCGCGACTCGTGGCGCTCCGAACCGATCACGTAAAGGCCGCCGGCGGCCACCACCTGCTCGTGCCGCTTCTTCCATTCCGCCTTGGCCGCCTCGCGCCCGGCGTGGTCCTCCTCGGGGAACAGGGCCAGCTCGGACTCGAGGTTGCCGCCCAGCACGATATCGGTGCCGCGGCCAGCCATGTTGGTGGCGATGGTCACCGCGCCCGGCCGTCCCGCCTGCGCCACGATCTCGGCTTCGCGATCGTGCTGCTTGGCGTTCAGCACCTCGTGCCGGATGTTGCGCTGCTTGAGCAGGCCGGACAGCAGCTCCGAAGTTTCGATCGAGGCGGTGCCCACCAGGATCGGCTGCAGCCGCTGGTTGACCTCGATGATGTCCTGGATGATGGCGTCGAATTTCTCCTTCGCCGTACCGTAGACCAGGTCGCCGCGGTCCTGGCGGATCATGTCCCGGTTGGTCGGAATCACCACCACTTCCAGGTTGTAGATGCTCTGGAATTCGAAGGCCTCGGTATCGGCGGTGCCGGTCATGCCGGACAGCTTCTTGTACAGGCGGAAGTAGTTCTGGAAGGTGATCGAGGCCAGCGTCTGGTTTTCCTGCTGGATCGGCACCCGCTCCTTCGCCTCCACCGCCTGGTGCAGGCCGTCCGACCAGCGACGCCCGGTCATCTTGCGGCCGGTGAACTCGTCGATGATGATGATCTGGCCGTTTTCCACGATGTACTCGACATCGCGCTTGTACAGGTGATGCGCGCGCAGCAGCGCATTCAGATGATGCACCAGCACGATGCGGCTGGCGTCGTACAGGCTCTCATCCGGGCCCAGCAGGCCGATCTCGCGCAGCAGATCCTCGACCCGCTCGTGGCCCGCCTCGGAAAGATGGATCTGCTTGCTCTTCTCCTCGGCCCAGAAGTCGCCGGGTCCCTCTTCTTCCTTCTGCGCCGTGAGGCGCGGAATCAGCAGGTTGAGCTTGCGCCACAGTTCGGGGTCGTCGTCCGTCGGCCCGCTGATGATCAGCGGCGTACGCGCCTCGTCCACCAGGATCGAATCGACCTCGTCGACGATGGCGTAGGCATGGCCCCGCTGCATCTTGTCGGCCGGGGTGAAAGCCAGGTTATCGCGCAGGTAATCGAAACCCAGCTCGTTGTTGGTGGCGTAGGTGATGTCCGCGGCGTAGGCAGCGCGCTTCTCCTGCTGCGACTGGTTCGGCACCACCACACCGACGCTGAGGCCGAGGAAGCGGTGGATGCGTCCCATCCACTCCGCATCACGGCGCGCCAGGTAGTCGTTGACGGTGACGATGTGCACACCCTTGCCGGTGAGGGCATTGAGGTAGGCGGGCAGCGTGGCGACCAGGGTCTTGCCCTCACCGGTGCGCATCTCGGAAATCTTGCCCTGGTGCAGTACCGCCCCGCCGATCAGCTGCACATCGAAATGGCGCATGCCCAGCACGCGCCGTCCCGCCTCGCGCACCACCGCGAAGGCCTCAGGCATCAGACCGTCGAGGGTCTCGCCCTTTTCCAGGCGCTCGCGGAACAGCCCGGTCTGCGCCGCCAGGTCGGCATCGCTCATCGCCTGGTAGCGCGACTCCAGCGCCCCGACCTGAACCGTCAGGCCCTGCAGTTTTTTGACCAGTCGCTGGTTGCGGCTGCCGAAGATGCGCGTGAGTAAGGAAGCCATGATCTGTCTGATTCTGGGGAGGATCGGCCAGCCGCTAGCCGGCCGCGTCCGAACGGAAGGCGGATTATAGGGGATAAGGGTTGCGGCGATGTTGACGGGTTCAAGGGCGTAAAGCGCCAACCGCCGGGGATGCGCCCCCTTTCAAAGAAAAAAGCCCCGGAATCAATCCGGGGCCCAGCTTGTTTCAACAGTCCGCGCCATGGATGGCGCGGTGCTTGTCAGGGACGACCTATCTGGCGGCCTGGATGTACTGCTCGGGATTGACCACGGTTCCGTTCAATACCACTTCAAAGTGCACATGCGGCCCGGTGGAGCGGCCAGTGCTGCCGATCAGGGCCACTGCCTGGCCCTTGCGGACGCGGTCGCCGACCTTGACCAGGATCTTCTCGTTATGGCCGTACCGGGTGACGTAGCCGTTGCCGTGGTCGATTTCCACCAGGTTGCCGTAGCCGTTGCGTTCGCCCGCCGCGGTGACGATACCCGCGGCCACCGACATGACCTGCGAGCCTTCCGCGGCCGCGAAATCGATGCCCGGATGGTAGTCGCGCAGCCCGGTGAAGGGGTCGGTACGCACCCCGAAGCCGGAGGTGATGTAACCGCCGCTGATGGGCCAACCCGAGGGCCGCACTTCCTTCTCCAGCTTGCCGGCCAGCAGCAGGTCTTCCAGCACCCGCATCTGCCGCTCACGGTCGGTCAGCTGCTGCTGCAACTGGTCCAGCGAGCCGAGCACGTCGGCCAGCGCCACCGGCTGTCCCGGCTGGTTGCCGATCTGCACTTCCGGGCCGCCCATGGGGGGCGGCTTGTCAAAATTGAACTCGGCCGGGTCGATATGGGCAATTTGCGTCATGCGGCTGCCGGCGGCGTCAAGGCGCATCACATAGGCCTGCAACTCGGCGATGCGCCGCGACAGCGCATTGGCATCTTCCGCAGCCTTGCTGCGGGCGGTCTGCAATTCGCCGCGCTGCACTTGCAGCTGGCTATCCCACTGGCTGACCACATTGGCAGGCAGCAGCCCGCCGGCCGGACGCAGCATCCACCCGGCCGAAAAACACAGGCCAAGGAGAACTAGCGCACAGATGCTCGCCGGCAGCCAGACTAAGATGTTCCGCGGTTCCAGGCGCAGGCGCCAGGTACGGCCGCGTGCGTGACTGACTAAAATAATATCCATTCCTACAAACCTACCCCGCAAAGCTGATGAAGCCCCCTCGGGAGCCCGACGCAAAAGGCATCGGCGCGTGTCTAGACGAACCTGGTTCCTCTATGCACAGCGTGCTGGCCCGCGCCCGTCAACTGGCGGAAATACAATCCGCGCTCCGTGACTGGGCGGGCGAACCGCTGGCTTCTTCCCTGACGATTGCCAACGAGCGTGACGGCACTCTGATCATTTATGCCGCTTCAGCCGCCGCTCTGACTCAAGTTCGCTACAAGCAGCAAGAATTGATCCATTTCCTGCGCCAGCGCCTCGGTTTGGCCTCTACAAAAGTTGAAGTGAAAATAAATCCATCCGCCAGGAGCGGCTAGATTTTGGCCAGTCTAAACAGGGTATTGACCCGGATGCAAGCTCGGGTGCGCCAATAAAGGGCGCGGCCCGGGGCAACGGTCATGATTTGCGCGTCATGCAACTAAATCAACGCTTACAAGCACTTGTATTGCAGATTTGAAACAATCGAGTGATACCCTGGTCTGCCCGTCGGCCCGTTTTGGGCCAATTCAGCCTAACGGAAAACCACCCCGATTGACCGCAGCGCCAAACTTCAAACCAGGGCTGGGGCAGCTTTTGTGTAAAAAGCCGGGGCTGCGGCGCGTTCGTCCTCGAAGATCACCGTTTCCCATGCTGAAGTATCCTCCAGCACCGCCCGCGCCAGCTTATTGTTGAGCGCATGGCCGGATTTGAAGGCGGTGTAGGCCCCCAGCAGCGGCTGGCCGAGCAGGTACAGATCGCCCACCGCATCGAGGATCTTGTGGCGCACGAATTCATCGTCGTAGCGCAGGCCGTCCTGGTTCAGCACGCGGAATTCATCCACTGCCACCGCGTTTTCCAGGCTGGCGCCGAGCGCCAGGCGGCGCGAGCGCAGGAACTCGAATTCACGCATGAAGCCGAAGGTGCGGGCGCGGCTGACTTCGCGGATATAGGCGCTGGTCGAAAAATCGACCGTCGCCTGCTGCGCCGTGGACTTGAGCAGCGGATGATCGAAATCGATATGGAAGCTGAGACGGAAGCCCTCGTAAGGCTCCAGGCGCGCCCACTTGTCGCCGTCCGAAACCTCCACCGGCTGCCTCATGCGCAGGAAGCGCTTCGGCGCGTCCTGCTCGTGAACGCCGGCCGACTGGATCAGGAACACGAAGGGCCCGGCGCTGCCGTCCATGATCGGCACTTCCGGCGAGGAAAGTTCCACCACGCAGTTATCGATGCCCATGCCGGCCAAGGCCGACATCAGGTGCTCGACCGTGGCCACCTTGACCCCGTCCACCACCAGGTTGCTCGACAGCGTGGTTTCGTTGACCGCGACCGCCCGCGCCGGCACTTCCCGCGGCGGACTCAGGTCCACGCGACGGAACAGGATGCCGGTATCCGGCCCGGCGGGCAGCAGCGACATGAACACTTTCTGTCCGCTGTGTAGACCGATGCCGCTGGCGCGGATCGGATTGCGTAGGGTTCTCTGCCGGATCATGTTTTTGAGAATATGCGGCACCCCGCCGGAGCGGGTGGGTTAGCCGGATGTCCGGCCTGAGACGCGTATTTTAACACGGAGTTCCAGCCGGCCCGGTTAAGCCCTTGTAACCCAAAGCCCCGAGCCATCCCCCGCCGGGCGGCAGGGGACGCGGCAGCCAAGCCTTCCCTGGCCCGGCTGCCACACACCACATCAAGCGCGCCATGGCGTAACGCGCCCGACCATCCAACCATCTCGCAAGCGGTCCAGCACCGCCTGCTCCAACAGTCCAGCCCATCGCCTGTTTCAACAGTCCGCGCCATGGATGGCGCGGTGCTCGACAGGGACGTTAATCAGCCTGGGCCCGCAGGAACGCCGGAATATCCAGCAGCTCCTCGTTGTAATCCAGCGCCATCAGGCTGGCCGAGGTCGACGGACGCGCATGGCGCGCCGGCGGGATCTCCACGTCGTGACCACGCGCCGGCCAGGCCGACGGCGTGCGCAGCGGCGTCACCACGCCCGGGGACTTCAGGCGCGGCTGTTCCATCGCCGCCGCGGCTTCCTTGACCTTGGCGGCGCGCGAGCCTTCCAGGCCGGTGGCCACCACCGTCACCCGCAGTTCGCCGTTCAGCGCCGGGTCGAAGCTGGTGCCGCACTTCATGTCGACTTCGGCCGAGGCGATCTCGTTGATGCGCTCGTTGACCAGCTCCAGCTCGTCCAGGGTCAGGCTCTCGTCGCAGGTGATGTTGACCAGGATGCCGCGCGCGCCGATCAGTTCCAGATCGTCGAGCAGCGGGCTGGACAGCGCCGCTTCCACCGCCCGCTTGGCGCGGTCTTCACCGGTGGCCGAGCCCAGGCCCATCATGGCCATGCCGCGGTTGCTCATCACCGTCTTCACGTCGGCGAAGTCCACGTTCATCATGCCCGGACGGGTGATCAGGTCGGAAATGCCCTGCACCGCGTTCTGCAGCACGTCGTTGGCCGCCTTGAAGCCGCTGAGCAGCGTGACGTTGCCGCCCAGCACCAGGCGCAGCTTCTCGTTCGGAATCATGATCAGCGAGTCGACATGCTGCTGCAGCTCGCGGATGCCTTCCTGCGCCACGGCCAGGCGCTTCTTGCCCTCATGCGGGAACGGCTTGGTCACCACCGCCACCGTGAGGATTTCCAGCTCGCGGGCGATCTCCGCGATCACCGGCGCCGCGCCGGTGCCGGTGCCGCCGCCCATGCCGGCCGTGATGAACAGCAGGTCGGTACCTTCCAGCATCTCGCGGATGCGGTCGCGATCCTCTTCCGCCGCCTCGCGACCCAGCTTCGGGTTCGAGCCGGCGCCGAGGCCGCGCGTCACTTCCGCGCCGAGCTGCAGCTGCAGCGTCGGCACGCACTTTTCCAAATGATCCCGATCCGTGTTGGCGGAGATGAATTCCACACCCTGGATATTCGCCGCCGCCATCTGGTTGACCGTATTGCAGCCACCGCCGCCCACGCCGATCACACGGATCACGGCGCGCTTGCTTTGACCGTCCACCAACTCGAACATCTCTGGTACCACATTCGCCATGTCAGCCTCCTTACAAAATCTTTTGAGAACAACCCACCTGAAACGTCCTTGTTACAACCCAGAAATCGAACCCGCTAAAAATGGCCCTTCAACCAGCCCTGGACGCGTCCCATCCAGTGCTGCATCCCCGCCGTGCCGGACAGATGCGATCCGCCGGCCGGCCTTTGTTGTCTGGCGAACAGCAGCAGCCCCACGCCGGTGGCGTAGGCCGGGCTGCGCGTCACTTCCTCGATGCCTTCCACCTGGTGCGGCAGGCCCAGCCGCACCGCCACATCGAGCACCTCTTCCGCCAGCTCGAGGATGCCCGGCGTCTGCGCCGCGCCGCCGGTCAGCACCACGCCGCCGGCGATGAGGTCATAGACGTCGGCGCGATGCAGTTCCTTGCGCACGTAGCGGAACAGCTCCTCGTAGCGCGGCCGCATCACCTCGGCCAGCATCTGCCGCGACAGCCGCCGCGGCGGCGTATCGCCCACGCCCGGCACTTCGATGCCGGGGTCGTGCTGCACCATCTCCGGCAGGGCGCAGCCGTACTTCAGCTTGATCTGCTCGGCATGCTGGCCCGGCGTGCGGAAGGCCACCGCCACGTCGCTGGTGACCAGATCGCCGGCGATCGGCACCACCGCCGTGTGGCGGATCGAGCCGCCCTTGAACACCGCGATGTCGGTGGTGCCGCCGCCGATGTCCACCACCGCCACGCCGAGGTCGCGCTCGTCCGGCGACAACACCGCGTCGGCCGAGGCCAGGTGCTGCAGCACCAGCTTCTCCACCGTCAGGCCGCAACGCTCGACGCACTTGTAGAGATTCTGCGCGGCGGACAGGGTGCCGGTGACCATGTGCACCTTGGCCTCCAGGCGCACCGCGCTCATGCCGATCGGATCGAGGATGCCCTCCTGGCCGTCGACCACGAACTCCTGCGGAATCACGTGCAGGATCTGCTGGTCGGCCGGAATCGCCAGCGCGCTGGCCGCCTCGATCACCGCGTCGACGTCGCGCTGCCCGATCTCGCGATGGCGGATCGGCACCACGCCGACCGAGTTGAGGCTGCGGATATGGCTGCCGGTGATGCCGACATGGGCGGCGCGCACGCGGCAGTTGGCCATCAGCTCGGCCGCCTCCACCGCGCGGCGGATCGACTCCACCGTCGCCTCGATGTTCACCACCACACCCTTCTTCAGGCCGCGCGTCGGCGCGGTGCCCAGGCCGATCACCCGCACCAGCCCGGCCTGGCTCACCTCGCCGATCAGCGCGGCGACCTTGGAGGTGCCGACATCGAGGCTGACCAGGTATTCGGTGGCTTGGCGTCTACTCATGCTTGTTGCCCTCTGCGGCTTTGGCTCCCGCGGCCGGTGGCATCGCGGGTGCGTTCATTGCCTGCGTCGCATCCTTGCGGCCGCAGTCCGGCCGCGCCTTTCCTGGCGCGGCACCCTTGAGCACCGGACAAGGCCCGGTGTCTTTCCAGCCAACGGCGAAGCCGTTGCTGTAGCGCAGGTCGATATAGGCGACCTGGTCCAGTTTTCCGTCCAGCGTGCGCAGCACCGCGCCCTGCAGCAGCGCGGTCTTGCCGCGCGGATCGTCCTCGCCCAGGCGCAGCTCGATGCCGCTCGCGGTATGCAGCGTCCACGAACCGCGCGGATCCAGCCGCAGGCCGTCCGGGGCGAAGGCGCCGCCGGCCAGGGTCTCGGCGATGGCCTGGTAGTCCTGCATCACTTCCGCCTCGCGGCCGGCGGGGCCGGCCAGCTGCGGCAGCCCCTGCGGCAGGTCCTGTGCCGGCGGCGCGAAGGCCACGCCTTCCTCGTCGACCAGGCCCTTGTCGCCCCACAGCGCGTAGGGCTTGCGCTCCCACACGCGCACCGCGATGCGCCCCGGCCAGACCCGCGACACGCGCGCATGCGCCACCCAGGGCAGGGCTTCCACCTGTGCCCGCACTGCATCCAGCCGCACATCGAACAACCGCGCACCGGGCGCGATCGCCGCCGCCGCCGCGATCTGTTGCGGCTTCAGGTGCGACAGCTGGCCATCGACACGCAGCGCTTGCAGCGGGCGATTCAGCAGCGGCTTGATGGCGTGGCCGAGCAACATGACGAGCGCCAGCAATCCCGCCGCCAGGATCGCCGGCAGCAGGGCCCGCGGCAGGGTCGGTGCGTCGTTCATCGGCATGGCCATGGATCCGGCACTCACGCGCGCTCCCCGGTGGCGTTCGGATACAGACGAGAGATCCGAGTGAGGGAGCGCTCCCTCACCCCGCCAATCGCTCCGCGATCGGCCCTCCCCTGCGCCCACGACACGGTGCCCGGAACGGTGGGTGCGGGAGTGGGCGCAGGGGCAACCCCTCCAGCACCCACGCTACGCGGCACCGTGTCGGGGTTGTCCCCCGCCTTGCGGGAGAGGGACGTCAGTCGGCAGCGAAGCTGCCGGCTCATGTCCTGCCTCCCAGCGTGGTTTCCAGCACCGCCCAGCACAGGGACTCGTAGTCCATGCCGGCGGCGCGCGCCGCCATCGGCACCAGGCTGTGCGAGGTCATCCCCGGCACGGTATTGATTTCCAGCAGCCAGGGCTTGCCCTGGGCGTCGAGCATGAAGTCGACGCGGCCCCAGCCGCGGCCGCCGATCAACTCGAAGGCGCGGGCGCACATCGCGGACAGTTCCGCCTCGTGCAGCGGATCGAGACTGGACGGGCAGTGGTAGCGCGTCTGGTCAGAAATGTACTTGGCGTGATAATCGTAGAACTCGCCTTCCGGCTCGATGCGGATCAGCGGCAGGGCCTGGCCGTCGAGGATGGCGCAGGTGTACTCGCCGCCGGCGATGAAGCGCTCCGCCATCACCGCGCGCGGCCGCTCCTCGTACTCGCCGGCGGCGCGGCGGAAGGCCGAGCCGAGCTGGGTGGCGAACTTGACCTTGCTGATGCCGACGCTGGAGCCTTCCTCGGAAGGCTTGACGAACAGCGGGTAGCCGAACTGCTCGGCGGCGCGCAGCGCATCGCCCGGATCGCGCAGCGCCATCCACTCCGGCGTCGGCAGTCCTTCCGCCTTCCACATGCGCTTGCTGCGCAGCTTGTCCATGGCCAGCGCCGAGGCCAGCACGCCGCTGCCGGTATACGGCACGCCCTGCAGGTCGAGCACCGCCTGCACCGTGCCGTCTTCGCCGCCGGTGCCATGCAGCACGTTGAAGGCGCGGGCAAAACCTTGCTGGCCCAGCGTCAGGATGATCTCGCGGGTGGCGTCCACGGCGACGGCATCGACGCCGCGGCGCAGCAGCGCCTCGAGCACGCCCTGCCCGCTCCACAGCGAGACTTCTCTCTCTGCTGACCAGCCGCCCATCAGCACCGCGACGCGCCCGAAGTCCTTGGGGTTGGAGGTCAGCTTACGCATGGGTGGCCTCCCCCACGACCTTGATCTCGGGCTCCAGTTCGATGCCGGTGTTGTGCTTCACGGTGGTACGGATCATTTGAATCAGCTGTTCGACGTCGGCCGCCTTGGCGCCCTCGTCGGTGAGGATGAAATTGGCATGCAGCTCCGACACCACGGCGCCGCCGATGCGCCGGCCTTTCAGGCCGCAGCTCTCGATCAGGCGCGCGGCGTGGTCGCCGGGCGGATTGCGGAAGGTGCTGCCGGCGCTGGGCTTGCCCACCGGCTGCGTCGCCTTGCGCTTGGCCAGCGACTCGCGCGTCGCCTTGGCGTGGCTGCCGTCGTCCGGCGCAACCCGCAGGCGCGCCGCGAGGAAGC
Organism: Nevskia soli DSM 19509; assembly: GCF_000711955.1. GTDB lineage: Bacteria > Pseudomonadota > Gammaproteobacteria > Nevskiales > Nevskiaceae > Nevskia > Nevskia soli. The sequence goes on along the minus strand of NZ_JONR01000007.1, from coordinate 15,481 downwards.
CGAGAAAGCCGCGCGGCGGCACCACCGTGCGATAGGACACGCCGAAATGCTCGGCACCGAGCCAGGCGCAGCGGCCGTCGCGGAAGATCGCTTCCGCTTCCAGCACCGCGCGCCAGGTCTCGCCGCCCCAGGCGCCGGCATTCATCGCCAGCGCGCCGCCGACGGTGCCGGGAATGCCGGCCATGAAGCCCAGCCCCGCCAGATGCTGCTGCTGGGTGAACTTGGCCAGCCGCGCACAATGCACGCCGGCCTCGGCCCACACCGTGGTCTCGCTGTCGCGCGACAGGCCATCCAGCGCGCCATGCAGGGCGATGACGGTGCCGCGGAAACCACCGTCGCGCACCAGCAGGTTGCTGCCCAGCCCCAGCCACAGCACCGGCTCGGATTGCGGCAGTTGCTGCACGAAGGCGATCAGGTCGGCGCGGTCGGCCGGCTCGAAGTAGCGGTCGGCCGGACCGCCGACGCGCCAGCTGGTGTGCCGCGCCATCGGCTCGTCCAGCCGCAGCGTGCCGCGCATCTGAGGCATTCCCTCACCCCACCACCCACTCCCGCCTTGCGGTAGAGGGACGTTGGTCGGCGGCAAAACCGCCGGATCGCGCACTGGGGGCTCGGCCATCACGCCTGCGCCTCCCCGGACAGTTGCTCCAGCAGGCCGGGCAGGCCGCCGATGTCGCCCGCGCCGAGGGTCAGCAGCACGTCGCCGTCGCGCACGATGGCGGACAGCGCCGCCGGCGCTTCCGCCACGCTGTTGACGAAGATCGGCTCGACCCGGCCGCGGGCGCGGATGCCGCGCGCCAGGGCGCGGCCATCGGCGTCCGGCAGCGGCGCTTCCCCGGCGGCATAGACCTCGGTCAGCAGCAGCACGTCCACCTCGGACAGCACCGCGCAGAAATCGTCGAACAGGTCGCGCGTGCGCGAGTAGCGGTGCGGCTGGAACGCCACCACCAGGCGCCGCCCCGGATAGGCGCCGCGCATCGCCGACAGCGTCGCCGCGATCTCGCGCGGATGATGGCCGTAATCGTCCACCACCCGCACCAGGGCCTGTCCCTTGCGGGTCTTGATGGCGAGGTCGCCGTGCGATTCGCAGCGGCGGCCGACGCCCTCGAACTCGGTCAGCGCCTTGCGCACCGCGTCCATGCCTACGCCCAGTTCATGGGCGATGGCGACGGCGGCCAGCGCGTTCTGCACGTTGTGCCGGCCCGGCAGGTTCAGGTGCAGTTCCTCGCGCGTGCCGTCCGGCAGCACCGCGGTGAAGTGCGCGCCGGAAGCCTCGAAACGGATGTTCTCGGCGCGCAGGTCCGCGGCCTCGTCGACGCCGTAAGTCAGCACCGGCCGGCCCACGTCCTGCAGGATCTCGCGCACCACCGGATCGTCGGCGCACAGCACCGCCAGGCCGTAGAACGGCAGGCGCTGCAGGAACTCGACGAAGGTCGCGCGCAGCCGGCGGAAATCGCCGCCGTAGGTTTCCAGATGATCGGCGTCGATATTGGTGACCACCGCGATCATCGGCGTCAGGTGCAGGAACGAGGCGTCGCTCTCGTCCGCCTCCGCCACCAGGTAGGCGCCGCTGCCCAGGCGCGCATTGGCGCCGGCGCTCTTCAGGCGGCCGCCGACGACGAAGGTCGGGTCGAGCCCGCCCTCGGCGAGCACGCTCGCCACCAGGCTGGTGGTGGTGGTCTTGCCGTGGGTGCCGGCGATGGCCACGCCGTAGCGGAAGCGCATCAGCTCGGCCAGCATCTCGGCGCGGCGCACCACCGGGATGCGCGCCTCGCGCGCCGCCACCAGCTCGGGGTTGTCCGCCTTCACCGCCGTCGACACCACGATCACGTCGGCACCGGCAACGCGGGCCGCGTCATGGCCGAACTCGACCGTCGCACCCAGGTTCTGCAGGCGGCGCGTCGCCGCGCTCTCTTTCAGATCGGAGCCCGAGACGGTATAGCCCAGGTTGAGCAGCACCTCGGCGATACCGGCCATGCCGGAACCGCCGATGCCGAGCAGGTGGATGCGGCGCACGCGGCGCATCCATTTCTGTGCGAGCTGGGGCTGGCCGGTCACGGTCATCATGCCGCGACCCTCCGCAAATTCATCACGAAGTCGGATGTACCGCGTTGGGTCGTGGCGGCAATCGCCTTGCCGTCGATCCCGCTGCGCGGGTCCCTCGCCGGGTGGCTCATGCCGCCGCCTCGATGCAGGCATCTGCGATCACGTTCACTGCGTTGGGCCAGGCCGCCTTGCGCGCCGCCTGCGCCATCATCACCAGCTGCTCCCGACGGTCCAGCAGACCGATCAGCATCTGCGCCAGCAGGTCCGGCGACAGCAACTCTTCCGGCACCATCAGCGCCGCGCCGGCATCGACCAGGTACTGGCCGTTGTGCGTCTGGTGGTCGTCGACCGCATGCGGATAGGGCACCAGCAGCGCGGCGCAACCCGCCGCCGCCAGCTCGGCCACGGTGGAGGCGCCGGCGCGGCAGATCACCAGGTCGGCCCAGCCGTAGGCGGCGACCATGTCGTCGATGAAGGCCGTCACTTCGCCGCTGACGCCGTGCTTCGCATAGGCCGCCTGCGCCGCTTCCAGCGTGCGCCCGCCCTGATGGCGCACCAGCGGACGCTGCGCGGCGGGGATCAACGCCAGCGCCGCCGGCACCATCTCGTTCAGCGCCTTTGCGCCGAGGCTGCCGCCGATCACCAGTACCTGCCCCGGCGCGCCGCGCGCACCGAGGCGCTGCGCCGGATCGGCCAGCTCGGCGAAACCCGGGCGCACCGGGTTGCCCACCGTCTCGGCGCCGGCGAAGGTCCGCGGAAATGCCTCCAGCACGCGGCGCGCGATACGCGCCAGCAGCTTGTTGGTCAGGCCGGCGATGGAGTTCTGCTCGTGGATCACCAGCGGCCGCCGCGTCAGCCAGGCGGCGAGCCCGCCGGGGCCGGCGGCGAAGCCGCCCATGCCGAGCAGCACGTCCGGCCGTTCGCTGCGGACCACAGCCAGCGCATCGCGCAGCGCGCGCAGCAGGCGCAGCGGCGCACCGAGCCAGCTCAGCGCACCCTTGCCGCGCAGGCCCTTCACGCGCACGAAGCGCACTTCGATCCCGTGCTTGGGCACGGTGCGCGCCTCGAAGCTGTCCGGCGTGCCCATCCACACCACCTCGTGGCCGCGCGAACGCAGCACCGCGGCGACGGCGAGGCCGGGAAACACGTGGCCGCCGGTTCCTCCGGCCGCGATCATGATCTTCATGGCCGGCCTCCCGCTTCGGGATGACCGGCTTCGATCAGGCGGTTCTCGTGATCGACGCGCAGGATCAGCGCCAGCATCACCAGCACCGTGATCAGGCTGCTGCCGCCGTAGCTGACGAAGGGCAGGGTCAGACCCTTGGTCGGCAGCATGCCCATGTTCACCGCCATGTTGATCATTGCCTGCAAGCCCAGCCAACTCGACAACCCATAACAGAGGAAGGCCTTGAACAGGCAGTTGAGCTTCTCGGCGTTGTGGCCGATGACGAAGCCACGCCAGACGATGACACCGAACAACGCCAGCAGGGCCGCCACGCCAAGCAGGCCGAACTCCTCGGCGAGGATGGCGAAGATGAAGTCGGTGTGCATTTCCGGCAGGTACAGCAGCTTCTGCACGCTGTTGCCCAGGCCCACGCCGGCGACTTCGCCGCGGCCGACCGCGATCAGCGACTGCGTCAGCTGCCAGCCGGCATGCTCGGCATCGGCCCAGGGATCGGTGAAGGTGAGCAGGCGCTTCATGCGATAGGCCGCGGTCCACACCAGCAGGGCCAGGGTGGTGCCGACGATGCTGAACAGGCCGCCGAGATAGTTGAGCTTGGCGCCGCCGAGGAACAGCATCAGCATCGCCACCGCGATGAGGATGGCGGTGGCGCCGAAGTCCGGTTCGGCCAGCAACAGCAGGCTCACCAGCCCCAGCGGAATGAACGGCATGGCCAGGCCCGGCAGGCTGGTCTGCAGGCGCAGCTGTCGTCGCACGATGTAGCCGGCCAAATACAGGATCATGGCCAGTCGCGCCGGCTCCGAGGCCTGCAGCCGGAACAGGCCGAAGTCGAGCCAGCGCCGCGCGCTGTTGACGCGCACGCCGACGTGGGGGATCAGCACCAGCACCAGCAGGAAGAAGGCCAGGGCCAGCAGCAGCGGCCCGCTGTTCTCCCAGCTCTTCATCGGCACCGCGAAGGTCATCATGCCGCAGACGCAGCCGATGACCACGAACACCAGTTGCCGCTCGAAGAAATACAGCGGCGAGCCTGACATCTTCTCGCCGATCGCCACCGAGGCCGAGGCGACCATCACCAGGCCCCAGCCGAGCAGCACCGCCACCGCCAGGCACAGCGTGCCGTCGAGGCCGTAACGCGCGCGCGGCAGGCCCAGCGACAGATTGCCTTGCGTATTGATGCGCTGGGCGCTCATGCGGCCACCGCCTCCGCGCGCACCAGCGCGGCAAAGCGCGCGCCGCGATCTTCGTAATTGCGGAACTGGTCGAGGCTGGCGCAAGCCGGCGACAGCAACACGCGGTCGCCGGCCTGCGCCAGCTTGCGCGCCGCGTCCACCGCGGCGGCGAGATCGGCTACGCACTGCACCGGCAGGGCGCCGCCGAGATCGCGTTCGATGCGGGAGGCATCCTCGCCGAAAACGATGGCGGCACGCGCCTTCTCCTTCAGCGGACCGCGCAGCGCGGTGAAATCCTGGCCCTTGCCCTGGCCGCCGCCCAGCCACACCAGCGGACCGGAGAAACCCTGCAAGGCGGCCAGGCTGGCGCCGACATTGGTACCCTTGGAATCGTTGATCCAGGTGACGCCGCCGACTTCGGCCACCCACTCGCAACGGTGCGGCAGGCCCTTGAATTCGGCCAGGGCGCGCAGGCTGCCGGCGCGCGGAATGCCGGCGGCGTCGGCCAGCGCCAGCGCGGCCAGCGCATTGGCGGCGTTGTGCAGGCCCTGGATCTTCAGTGCGGACAACGGCAGCAGCGCCGCGGGCTGGAAACGCGAGGACGAGGCCTGCAGCGGCGCCCCGTCGGCGCCGACGCCGCTGCCTTCCGGCGGCGCCGCCAGCCACAACTCGCCATCCTGTTCGATCAGGCCGTAATGTCCCGGCACCGGCAGCTCCAGGCCGAAGCTGACGATATTGCGCGCCAGGTGCGCGCCGGTATGGGTGGCGCGGTCGTCGCGGTTGACCACCGCGGTCTGTGCATGCGCATAGATGCGCGCCTTGGCTGCGGTGTAGCGCTCGACCGAACCGTGGCGGTCGAGGTGATCCGGCGAGACGTTGAGTATCGTCGCCGCGACCAGCTTGAGCGTCTCGGTGGTTTCGAGCTGGAAGCTCGACAGCTCCAGCACGTAGAGCTGGGCCTGCGCATCGAGCAGGTCCAGCGCCGGCGTGCCGAGATTGCCGCCGACGCCGGCGCGCAAGCCGGCCGCCGCGGCCATCTCGCCGACCAGGGTGGTGACGGTGCTCTTGCCGTTGCTGCCGGTGATGCCGATCACCGGCGCGGCGGCGGCGCGCGCGAACAGCTCGACGTCGCCGATGACTTCGACCTTCGCCTGGCGCAGCGCCGCGATGAAGGGATCGTCCAGCGGCACGCCCGGCGACACCACGGCGAAGGCGAACTGCGACCAGGGCTGCGGCGCATGGAAGGCGCCGAGGTGGAACTCACCCTGCGGCACGGCCGCGCGCACCTGCTCGATGCCGCCTGGCGCCTCGCGCGAATCGGTCAGCACCAGCGCGGCGCCGGCGCCCGCCAGGTAGCGCGCGGTGGCGGCGCCGGACTTGCCCAGGCCGATGACGAGGATCTTCCGGCCGGCGTATGGGCTCATAGCTGAGCCTCCTGACCAAGCCTGAAGTGATTAGTGGTTAGTAGCCGGTGATTAGTACAGCACCGCGGGGCAATCCCTGCGAACTGATCGCTAATCACTAACCACTGACCACTTCTCTCCCGAATAATCATCGCCTTCACCGCACCTTGAGGGTCGACAGACCCACCAGAACGAGAATCAGCGTGACGATCCAGAAGCGCACGATGATCTTCGGCTCCGGCCAGCCCTTCAGCTCGTAATGGTGGTGCAGCGGCGCCATGCGGAAGATGCGCTTGCCGCCGCTGTATTTGAAGTACAGCACCTGCAGGGCCACCGACACCGTCTCGGCGACGAACACGCCGCCCATGATGGCCAGCACGATCTCCTGCCGCACCAGCACCGCCACCACGCCGAGCGCGGCGCCCAGCGCCAGCGCGCCGACGTCGCCCATGAAGACCTGCGCCGGGTAGGCATTGAACCAGAGGAAGCCGAGGCCGGCACCGGCAATGGCGGTGCAGAAAATGGTCAGCTCGCCCACGCCCGCGACATAGGGAATGCCGAGGTAACTGGCGAACTTGACGTTGCCGGTGGCGTAGGCGAACACCGCCAGGGCCGAGGCCACCAGCACCGTCGGCATGATGGCCAGGCCGTCGAGGCCGTCGGTGAGATTGACCGCGTTGCTGGAGCCGACGATGACCAGGTAGGTCCAGGGGATGAACCACAGGCCCAGTTGCAACGTCACTTCCTTGACCAGCGGCAGGATCAGCGTGGTTTCCACCGGCGTCTTGGCGGTGTAGTAGATGCCGATCGAGGTGGCCAGGCCGGTCAGGGACAGCCAGAAATACTTCTTCTTCGCCACCAGGCCCTTGGGCGACTTGTGCCTGATCTTGAGCCAGTCGTCGGCGAAGCCCACCGCGCCGAAGGACAGGGTCACGAACAGCGCGAACCAGATGAAGCGGTTGCTCAGATCGCCCCATAGCAGGGTGGCGATGGCGATCGCGCCGAGGATCATGGCGCCGCCCATGGTCGGCGTACCAGTCTTGGCCAGGTGGCTCTGCGGTCCGTCGCGGCGGATGATCTGGCCGAACTTGAGCACCTGCAGGCGACGGATGATGCCCGGGCCGAAGATGAAGCAGAACAGCAGCGCGGTGAGGATGCCCAGGATGGAGCGCACCGACAGGTAGCCGAACAGGCGGAAGCCGCCGACGTAGTGCTGCAGGTATTCGGCCAGTGCGTAGAGCATCAGTGGGCCTCGGCCACGGTAGTGCCGGTCAGCGCGGCGACGACGCGCTCCATGCGGGAAGAACGCGAACCCTTGACCAGCAGCGAGACCTTGGCGGCGTCGGCCGCGGCAAGCTCGTCGCGCAGCGCTTCGATCAGGGCTTCGGCGGTGGGGAAGTGATACGCCTGCGCGCCGAAGCCCGCCGCCGCATGCTGCGCCAGCGCGCCGACGGTATAGAGCCGGTCGATGCCCAGGGCGCGCGCGGTGCGGCCGGCCTCTTCGTGGATCGCCGCCTCGTCGCCGCCCAGCTCGCGCATATCGCCCAGCACCAGCCAGCGGTTGCCGGGCAAGCCGGCCAGCAGGTCGAGCGCGGCGCGCAGGCTGGTGGGATTGGCGTTGTAACTGTCGTCGAGCAGGCGCGCGCCCTGCGGCGTGCCCAGCCAGTTGAGGCGGCCCGCCACGGGGCGCACTTCGGCGAGGCCGGCGGCGATCGCCGCGACATCGAGACCCAGCGCGAGGCCGGCGGCGGCGGCGCTCAGCGCGTTGAGGACGTTGTGGCGCCCCGGCAGCGGCAGCTCGACGCGGGCGCGGCCCTGCGGCGTGATCAGGGTGAAGACACTGGCGGTCGGTGCATGCTCCGGCTCGCCGTGAATGTTCTCGGCGCGTACATTCGCCTGCGGCGACAGGCCGAAGCTGAGCACGGTGCTGCCGCCGGCCAGTTCGCGCCAGAGATCGAAATAGGCGTCGTCGCGATTGATCACCGCGACGCCGCGGCCGCCGAGCGCGGTGAACAGTTCACCCTTGCCGCGCGCCACGCCTTCGCGCGAACCGAAACCTTCCAGGTGCGCGTCGCCGGCCTGGGTCACGATGCCGATGTCCGGCCGCGCCAGGTCGGCCAGCAGCGCGATCTCGCCGCCGGCGCTGGCGCCCATCTCGATCACCGCGCTGCGGTATCCCTCGCGCAGCCGCAGCAGCGTCAGGGGCAGGCCGATGTGATTGTTGAGGTTGCCCTCGGTGGACAGCACCGGCCCGCGCGCGGCGCAGACCGCCGCCAGCATCTGCTTGGTGGTGGTCTTGCCGCTGCTGCCGGTCACGCCGATCACCGGCAGGGTGAAATCCGCACGCCAGCTCCTCGCATAGGCCTGCAGCGCGCCCAGGGTATCGGCGGCCAGGACCTGCGACGGAGCGCCCGAAACCGCCTGTGACACCAGCGAGCCGGTGGCGCCGAGGCTGGCGGCGCGCAACACGTAGTCATGACCGTCGAAGCGCTCGCCCTTCAGCGCCACGAACAGATCGCCCGGCCGCAGCTGGCGCGTGTCGGTGACGACGCGCGCGAAGGCCGCATCCTCGCCCAGCAGGCTGCCGCCGATGCGGCGCGCCAGGTCGGACAGGTGCTCCATGGGGCCTGCGCTCTGCGTGGCGGCACTCATGCGCGCACCTCGAGGCCGAGCAACTGCGCCACGAACGCGCGGTCGGAAAAATCGCGCCGTTCGCTGCCGTAGATCTGGTAGTCCTCGTGGCCCTTGCCGGCGATCAGCACCACGTCGCCGGCACCGGCGCCGCGCACGGCGCGTTCGATGGCGCGCGCGCGGTCATGCTCGACGCTGACGCGATCCATCATCGCCGCCGGAATGCCGCCGAGGATTTCCGCCACGATGCCGGCCGGATTCTCGCCGCGCGGATTGTCGTCGGTGACGATCGCCACATCGGCCAGTTCCGCCGCAGCCAGGCCCATCAACGGGCGCTTGCCGCGGTCGCGGTCGCCGCCGCAGCCGAATACGCAATGCAGCCTGCCGGCGGTGTGCGCGCGCAGCGCCTGCAATACCTGGGTCAGCGCCTGCGGCGTATGGGCGTAGTCCACCACCACCAGCGGCGCATCGCCCGCGGCTGCACGGAAACCTTCGATGCGGCCCGGCACGGTGCCGCAGGCGGCCAATGCCGCTGCAGCGTCCTGCAGGGCCACCCCCTGATGCAGCAGGCTGGCCAGCGCGGCCAGCAGGTTGTAGACGTTGAAGCGGCCGAGCAGGCGGCTGTCGATGCGCGCCTCGCCCCAGGAACTGCGCACGTCGAAGCGCAGGCCGGCACCGTGCAGCACCACGTCGGCCGCCAGCACATAGCGCCCGCGCGCCGGGACTTCGCCGCCGATGCCGTACAGCGTCACCTCGGCGTCGCCCACCAGGGTGCGCGCCCATTCGGCGGCATGCGCATCGTCGCGGTTCAGCACCGCGGCCTTCAGGCCGGGCCAGCTGAACAGGCGCCGCTTGGCCGCCGCGTAGTTCTCGATGGTGCCGTGGTAGTCCAGGTGGTCGCGCCCGACATTGGTCAGCACCGCCACGTCGAATTCGACGCCGGTGACACGGCCCTGGTCGAGCGCGTGCGAGGACACTTCCATGGCGCAGGCGCGCGCGCCGGCTTCGCGCTGCTCCGCCAGCAGGCGTTGCAGGCGCACCGGGTCGGGCGTGGTGTGCGTCGCGTCGATCAGGCGGCCGAGGCGGCCATAGCCGAGCGTGCCGAAATAGGCGCAGGGCAGGCCCAGGCGATCCAGCGCCTGCGCCACCAAATGCGCGGTGGAAGTCTTGCCGTCGGTGCCGGTGATGCCCACCGTGAACAGTTCGCGGCTGGGATGACGCCAGAAGCGCGCGGCGATCTCGCCGGCCTGCGCGCCGAGACCTACGACCGGCACGGTCGCCACCTCGTACTGCGGCGGCGCGACCTCGTCGCTCGGCTCCCAGGCGATGGCGATGGCGCCGCGCTTGAGCGCTTCGCCGGCGAAGGCCAGGCCGTGACGGGCCTGGCCGCGCGCCGCCAGGAACAGGCTGCCCGGCACCACGCGGCGGCTGTCCAGCTCGACGCCGGTCACCACCATGTCGGGCACGCCATCGGCGAGGCCTTGCAGCAGGCTGCGCAAGGGGCGCGTCACCAGGGCCGCGTTCAAGGATGCACCCCGGCGCCCAGCGCGATGCCCGGCGCGGCGGTCATCGCCGCGGCGCCGGCGGTCTGCAGCTGCGGCGCCTGCGGCGAGATGTCGGGCGGAATCTGCAGCAGGCGCGCGGCGCCGGCCATGACCCGCGCGAACACCGGCGCCGACACCGCGCCGCCGTAGTAATCGTCGCCGCTGGGATCGTCGATCATCACCAGGCTGACCAGGCGCGGATGCTCTGCCGGCAGCATGCCGATGAACACCGCTTGGTGATGGCCTTCGATGTAGCTGCCGTTGGCGTTCTTGCGCACCGTGCCGGTCTTGCCGGCGACGCGGTAGCCGGCAACCATGCCGCGCACGGCGGAGCCGCCCTTGTTGACCACGCCCTCGAGCAGCTGGCGCATGGTGCGCGCGGTCTGCGCCGAGATGACGCGCTGCGCGGGGATCTCGTGGTCGCGATGCAGGATCGACAGCTGCGGCATCAGGCCATCGTTGGCGATGCCGGTATAGGCGCGCACCAGTTGCAGGGCGTTGACGGTAAGGCCGTAGCCGTAAGAAGCCGTGGCGGTGGCGATCTGCCCCCAGTCGTTGTATTTGCGCAGCACGCCGCTGGCCTCGCCCGGCAGGCCCGAACCGACCGGCTCGCCGATGCCGAACTTCTGGTAGCCGGTCCACACCGACTCGGGGCCCATGATCAGGCCCACCTTGGCGGCGCCGACGTTGCTCGACTTGGCCAGCAGCAGGGCCAGGTCGATCTCGCCTTCGGGATGCACGTCGTGCACGGTCAGCGCGCCGACCTTGAAGAAGCCCGGGCCGGTGTCGATATGGATGTCGGCCGGGATGGCGTGGGTTTCCAGCGCCTGCGAGATCAGCAGGGGCTTGATGGTCGAGCCCGGCTCGAAGCTGTCCACCACCGCGCGGTTGCGCAGACCGCCGGAATCGCGGTCGTCGGCGCGGTTGGGGTTGTAGCCCGGCTGGCTGGCCAGGGCCAGGATGTCGCCGCTATGCGCATCCGCCACCACGATCAGGCCGCCCTTGGCCTGGTTCGATTCCACCGCGCTCTTCAGCTCGCGGTAGGCCAGGTATTGCAGGCGCAGGTCGAGCGTCAGGTTGACGTCCTGCCCCGGCTGCGCCTGGGTGTAGTCGTCGGTGTCCTCGATGACGTGGCCGGCGCGGTCGCGGATCACGCGGCGCGAACCGGGTGTGCCGCGCATCGCCGCATCCTGCGCCGCCTCGATGCCTTCCTGGCCCTTGCCGTCGATGTCGCAGAAGCCCACCACGTGGGCCGCCACTTCGCCGGCCGGGTAATAGCGGCGGTACTCGCGCTGCGAGAACACGCCGGGCGCGCCCAGCGCCATGAAGCGCTTGGCCTCGTCCGGATCGATCTGGCGCTTGAGGTAGACGAACTGGCGGTCGGAGCGCTCGCGCAGGAAACCTTCCAGCTCGCGCGAGGAGACGCCGAGCAGCTTGGACATGGCCACCACGTAGGGCGGCGCGTCGAGCAGGTCGGAGGGCACCACCCAGATGGAGTCGACCGGCGCCGACAGCGCCAGCGGCTCGCCGTTGCGGTCGCGCACCGCGCCGCGGTTGGCCTGCAGCGCCACCGTGCGCACCTGGCGCTTGTTGCCCTCGCGGGTGAGGAAATCGTTCTCCACCACCTGCAGGTAGAAGGCGCGGCCCAGCACCGCCACGGCGAATACGGCCATCAGGCCCAGCGCCGCCTGGCGGCGCCAGTTGCCGGGCTTGTCCGGGCGCAGCTTGAAGGCGGCGCTCACTGCGGCTTCCCCATGACCGCGGGCACGCCGGGAGCCGGCACCTCGGAGACGATCTGGTAATCGAGCGGATCGACCATGCCGAACTGGCTGCGCGCCAGCTCGTCGACGCGGCCGTGCTGCGCCAGCGTGGCCTGTTCGAGTTGCAGCTGCGCCCATTCCAGCTGCAGGCGTTCGCGCTCCTGGCGCTGGCCGTCGAGGCGCGTGGTCAGGTTGCGGCTGTGCTGCTTGACCTGCACCACCGCAACCGCGGAAATCATCACCAGCACGCCGAGCAGCAGGGGCGTGAAGGTGCCGCCGCTGCCGCCGGCTCGGTTGTTAGGCGAGGCGCTCAAGGCAGGCGCTCCGCCACGCGCAGCACCGCGCTGCGCGCGCGGGGATTGACGGCGATTTCCTCGTCCGTCGGCATCTGTGCCCGGCCGAGCAGCTTGAACACCGGCGCATCGCCGCGCGCATGGTCGCGCAGGAAGCGCTTGACCATGCGGTCTTCCAGCGAATGGAAGCTGATCACGGCGATGCGGCCGCCCGGCGCCAGCAGGGCGGGCGATGCCGCCAGCGCCGCCTCGAGCGCGGACAGCTCGCCGTTGATGTGGATGCGGATGGCCTGGAAGCTGCGCGTGGCCGGATGGATCTTGTGGCTGCGCGGGCCCGGCACCGTGGCGATCAGCGCCGCCAGCTGGGCGGTACTGGTGATCGGCGTCTCGCCGCGCGTGTCGACGATGCGCCGCGCGATGCGGCGGCTGTTGCGCTCGTCGCCGAAACGCCACAGCACGTCGGCGATCTCCTCGTCCTTGGCGCGGGCCAGCCATTGCGCGGCGGATTCGCCGGACTGCGGATCCATCCGCATATCCAGGGGGCCATCGTTGGCGAAGCTGAAGCCGCGCGTGGCATCGTCGAATTGCGGGCTGGAGACGCCCAAGTCGAGCAGCAGGCCGTCGATGCGCCCGACCAGGTCCAGCTCGGACGCCAGCGACTGCACTTCGGCGAAGTTGCGCGCGTGGATGCGGAAATTCGGAGCGCCCGCATGCTGCTTCCAGGCTTCCGCGACGGCCGCCGGATCGCGGTCCATGGCGTGCAGCATGCCGCTGCCCTGCAACGCGTCGAGGATGGCGCCGCTATGGCCGCCGCGGCCATAGGTCCCGTCCACATAGATTCCCCCGGCGTGGACGGCGAGTCCGGCCAGGGCTTCCGCGAGCATCACTGGCCGGTGGCTGAGCATCCGGCTAGTGCCCCGTGCTTGTGGCGTAACGGGCAAAACGCTTTGCACGGCGCGGCCCCATTACAGGTTCAGCGCCGCGTAGGCATCGGCATAGCTTGCCTGCGCCTCGCTGGTCGACGCGGTCCACTGCGCCTCGGACCACAGTTCGAAATGGTCGATCTGCCCCACCAGCACCACGTCCGTGCCGAGCTGCTTCAGCTCGCGCAGGATGGTCGGCACCACCACGCGGCCCTGCGCGTCCAGCTCCGACTCCACGGCATAACCGACGAACAGGCGCTGCATCAGCATGCGCTTGGCACGATCCTGGATCTTCGGGATGGCTTCGGCGATGCGGCGGAACACCGCCGCCGGGTACACCTCGATGCACTCCGGCCCGAGGGTGATGGCAATCTGCTTGCCGTATTCGTCGGCCAATTGCGTGCGCAGACGGGCGGGGACCGCGAGGCGGCCCTTATCGTCTATCGTCAGCTTGTTGGAACCGGCAAACATTGCGCGCGGGTGTGCCCCAAAATGGTCAATAGGCGCCCAAGATCATCCACTGGACTCCCTCACACCCCACTATAATCCACTGAAAACCACCCGGCAAGGATTATTTCCTGTCCGGACAAGGGCTTACGTGCAAATACCCAGTGCGGACACATTGCTGTAAAAACAGCCACTTAGAAAAGTTACTTAAAGTAATTACCTCTCCGGATGCCCCATTCCGGGCAGCCGCAAGGCGACTTTCGTCACGATTGGATTTACCGTCGGAAAGGGCGGCTACCCCACTTTGCGGGGTAAAACCCTGCTTTTAAGCATCCATCCGACCGCAAAACAGCGGCGGGGCGGCGCTGCTGCGCCGCCCGCGGTGGGAAGAAGTGGGGAGCCAACCTATAAGCCGGGTTCTGTCTAGCGGCCTTGCGGCGCCGAGACAACCATTCCTCTAGGACGGCGGTCACCCGACGTCTCCAGCAGCCTACCCGGAAGGCGCGCGGGCCGCGCGTCGGGTCGCGCATTGCTGCGGCGAGCCCACCTTCCCTATTTGGCCTTGCTCCGTGTGGGGTTTTCCGTGCCGCCCCTGTTACCAGGGACGCGGTGCGCTCTTACCGCACCTTTTCACCCTTGCCGGCCCCTTGCGGGACTTAGGCGGTTCGTTCTCTGTGGCACTTTCCGTCGGCTCACGCCGCCCAGCCGTTAACTGGCACACTGCCCTGCGGAGCCCGGACTTTCCTCTCCCGCTTCACGTCGAAACGCTGGCGGCGGCGGTTGTCTGGTTGGCTCCCCGGCACATTGTACTCCGACGCCACCAATGATCCCGTGCGGAGTGATTAGTGGTTAGTGGCCAGTGGTTAGTAAAAACACTCCAGCCGCCGAGCACTGGTCACTAACCACTAACCACTAACCACTAATCACTAATCACTGCTTTTCATGCGCCTGTTTTCTCATACCTGCTCCAACACCGAAATCGTCTGCGCCCTGGATTGCGCGGAGCTGCTGATCGGCATCGACACCGATTCGGATTATCCGTCCCCCGTCGTCGCCGATCTGCCCAAGCTGGGCCGCGACCTGGACCTGGACGTAGCCGGCGTGATCGCGCTGAAACCGGACCTGGTGTTGACCTCGCTGACCGTACCCGGCCACGAGCGCATCGTCGCCGAACTGGAAGCGGCAGGCCTGCGCACCCTCACCTGCGACCCGCTGGGCCTGGAGGATATCTACAGCGACATCCGCCGCATCGCGCAGGCCCTGGGCGTGGCGGAGCGCGGCGAAAAACTGGTGACGGAGATGCGCGCGGCGATGCCGCGGGTGACGCTGCCGCGGCCGCCGAAGGTGCTGATCGAGTGGTGGCCCAAGCCGGTGATTGCGCCGGCGCGGCAGTCCTGGGCCACCGACCTGATCGCGCTGGCCGGCGGCGTCAATCCCTGGGGCGCGCTGGAGGCGAAGAGCGCACCGCTGACGGACGAGCAGATCATCGCCTCCGCGCCGGACGTGGTGGTGATGTCCTGGTGCGGCGTGAAGGAGGAGAACTACCGCGCGGAGATCGTGCGGCGGCGGCCGGGCTGGGAGCAGGTGCCGGCGCTGCGGCACGAGCGCATCGTGCCGATCACCGAAGCCTGGCTGGGGCGCCCCGGCCCCAGGCTGGTGGAAGGCTACCGCGCGCTGCGGCGCGTCGTCGACGCGGCCGCAGCGGACCTGGGTGAAGCAGGCGCGGGCTAGTGTCCTGAGTTAGAAGTTCGCTGACAAAATCTCTTAATGGAAGCGAGGATATCGTCGGCAGACTTGGTCCAAGCGAATGGCCGTGGGTTTTTGTTGTAGGTATTCAGGTAGTCACGGATGGCGGCTTCCAACGCCACCGTGCTGCGATGCGTCCCGCGCCGGATTTGTTTCTGGGTCAGGTCCGCAAACCAGCGTTCGACTTGGTTGATCCAAGAGGCCGAGGTGGGCGTGAAGTGGGGCTTGAAGTGCGGGTGGCGAGCAAACCAGGATCGAACCGCTGGGGTCTTGTGCGTGCCGTAGTTGTCCATCACGACATGCACATCCAGATCGGCGGGCACCTGGTCGTGCAGGTGC
>NZ_JONR01000006.1 GCF_000711955.1 Nevskia soli DSM 19509 | reverse complement strand
GGCTCGCTGGCGTACAAGCTTCGCGCAGTGCTGATCAGGGCCTGCGCGAACTCGGCATAGATGCGCCAGTCGCGGGTCTCATTGGCATCAGCCAGGGTGCTGCGCGCAACGCGGGAACGAAAGCCCAGGTGGTGGAGCTTGGACTGATGCGCCCGCAAGCACACCTCAATGTCGCGCAGGCTTTCACGATAGGTCAACTGCGCAAAGGCCATGGAAAGGTATTGATCCAAGCAGGAGAAGCGCTTGGCGTAGCGGTTGCCGTCGTACTTGGTCACCAGCCGCCGGAACGTGTGCAGCGGCAAGTGCTGCAGCAGTTGCGCAAAGACGTAGCGGCCCTGGTGCATGGCGATGTCCTCGATGGAGTAACGCCAAGCTTTGCGTAACTGAAGCTGAAATCGATAACACTCACTTAGGGCCGATTACCCAAACACAATCAGACAATTACACGATTGCAATGCAACTTTCCCCGGACACTGCTGTGTTCTCCCAAAAAAACAGGGACGGCTTAGCCGTCCCTGTTTGTATGCATTGTTGCTGGACTCAATATCAATCCCAACTCAAAGCCCCACCCGTCTGATATTCCGTAACCCGCGTCTCAAAGAAGTTCTTCTCCTTCTTCAAATCCATCACCTCGCTCATCCACGGGAACGGGTTTTCCGCGCCGGGGTAGAGCTGCTTGAGGCCGATCTGCGAGCAGCGGCGGTTGGCGACGAACTTCAGGTACTCGTTGAACTGGCTGGCGTTGAGGCCCAGCACGCCGCGGGGCATGGTGTCGTGGGCGTAGCGGATCTCGAGCTGGGTGGCCTCGTCGATCATGTGCAGCACTTCCTGCTGGAAGGCGGCGGTCCACAGGTGCGGGTTTTCGATCTTGATCTGGTTGATCACGTCGATGCCGAAGTTCATGTGCATGGACTCGTCGCGCATGATGTACTGGATCTGCTCGGAGACGCCCACCATCTTGTTGCGGCGGCCGAAGCTGAGCAGCTGCACGAAGCCCACGTAGAAGAAGATGCCTTCGAAGACCACGTAGAACGCGATCAGGTCGCGCAGCAGGCGCTGGTCGGTCTCCGGGGTGCCGGTGTGGAAGTCCGGGTCGGCCATGCTCTGGGTGAAGGGCAGGCTCCACGCGGCCTTGTCGTGGATGCTGGGGATCTCGCGGTACATGTTGAACACTTCCGCCTCATCCAGGCCCAGGCTCTCGATGCAGTACTGGTAGGCGTGGGTGTGGATGGCCTCCTCGAAGGCCTGGCGCAGCAGGTACTGGCGGCACTCCGGGTTGGTGAGGTGGCGGTACACGGCCAGCACCAGGTTGTTCGCCACCAGGGAGTCCGCGGTGGAGAAGAAGCCCAGGCTGCGCTTGATGATGGTGCGCTCGTCCTCGGTCAGCCCGTTCGGGTCCTGCCACAGGGCGATGTCCGCGGACATGTTGATTTCCTGCGGCATCCAGTGGTTGTTGCAGGCGTCCAGGTACTTTTTCCAGGCCCATTCGTACTTGAAGGGCACCAGCTGGTTGAGGTCCGCGCGGCAGTTGATGATCTTCTTGTCGTCCACCTGGATGCGGCGGGCGCCCATCTGCACGTCTTCCAGCCCGGTGGCGCCGGATTCCACCCGCGCCTGCGGGTGCGTCAGCTTGAACTCGTCCGCCGCCGGCACGCGCACGGTGGCCGAAGGCCCGCTGGCGGGCACGGTGTGCAGGCTGCGCTGCGGGGCGGCGCCGTTGCCGGCGCGCACCGGCGGCGGCGCGGGCTGGTGGCTCGGCTTGGCGGGTGCATCATCCCATTCGAGCATTGTTGCTTCTCCTTGAATTGCTGCCGGGCGGGAGGCTGTTCCTCCGCGTCCGTGCCCGTCCCACGGTGGGGCAGGGCTGCTTGTCTGTGGCCTCTCCCCCGCGGGGGAGAGGGCGAAATATTTGGACCATGATCGGTCCGGAACGATCCCGAAAAACGCGGCCTTCACCGCCTTTCCCGATGCCCGGCTTTCGGCCGGGTGGTACCGCAGGGTGTCGCCGCGAGGCCCTTTGGCCCTTTCCCCATCCATGATGGGGAAAGGAGGGACTCTACCTCGCCAACTCCCCCAAAACCTTCCAACTCACCCTCTCCCCACCGCAAGGATGGGGAGAGGGGAGGACACCAACCAAACTTACTGGCAAGCCTCGCATTCCGGATCCAGGATCGAGCACACCTTGGCGCTGCCCACGTCCGTCGCCGCGGCCGCCGGCTGCACCGGGCGGGCCGTGATCGGGCCGGACTTGCCGTGCTGGGCCGCCACGCCGCCGCCGTCACCGCCAGCCACCTTGTTCAGGCGGGTGTCGCTGATGGTCGTCTTCTCGGCATGTGTCGCGCCCATCGTGCGCAGGTAATACGTCGTCTTCAGGCCGGAGAGCCAGGCGTGCTTGTACAGCTCGTCCAGCTTCTTGCCCGAGGGCTGCGCCATGTACAGGTTCAGGCTCTGCGCCTGGTCGATCCACTTCTGGCGCCGGCTGCCGGCATCCACCAGCCGCTTCGCGTCGATCTCGAAGGCGCACTTGTAGAGCGCCTTCAGCTCGGCCGGCACGCGGTCGATCTGCTGCACGCTGCCGTCGAAATACTTCAGGTCATGGGCCATCACCTCGTCCCACAGCCCCAGCTTCTTCAGGTCGTTGACCAGGTACTCGTTCACCACCGTGAACTCGCCCGAAAGGTTCGACTTCACATACAGGTTCTGGTACGTCGGCTCGATCGACTGCGAAACGCCGGTGATGTTGGCGATCGTCGCCGTCGGCGCAATCGCCATCGTGTTGCTGTTGCGGATGCCCACATGCTGGATGCGCGCGCGCAGGCTGGTCCAGTCGAACTTGCCCGAAGCCTTGCGATCCTGCTGGAGGTACTGGCCGCGGTTCTTCGCCAGCAGCTCGATCGAGTCGATCGGCAGGATGCCCTGGCTCCACAGCGAGCCCTTGAAGCTGTTGTAGGCGCCGCGCTCTTCCGCCAGGTCCGTGCTGGCCTTGATCGCGTAATAGCTCACCGCCTCCATGCTCTCGTCCGCGAACTGGATCGCCTCGTCGGATTCGTAAGGCAGGCGCAGCTTGTACAGCGCGTCGTTGAAGCCCATCACGCCCAGGCCCACCGGGCGGTGGCGCAGGTTGGAGTTGCGCGCCGTCGCCACCGAGTAATAGTTGTACTCGATCACGTTGTCCAGCATGCGCATCGCCGTGGTGATGGTCTTTTCCAGCTTGGCGTGGTCCAGCTTGCCGTCGATGACATGCGCCGGGATGTTCACCGAGCCCAGGTTGCAGACCGCGATTTCCTGGCCGGCCTTGGTGTTCAGCGTGATCTCGGTGCAGAGGTTCGAGCTGTGCACCACGCCCACATGCTGCTGCGGGCTGCGCAGGTTGCAGGCATCCTTGAAGGTGATCCAGGGATGCCCGGTTTCGAACAGCATGCTCAGCATCTTGCGCCACAGCTGCAGCGCCGGGATGCGCTTGAAGTTCTTGATGCGGCCGTCGTCGGCCAGCTTCTCGTACTCGTTGTAGCGCACGGTGAAGGCTTCGCCGATCAGGTCGTGCAGGTCCGGCGTCTCTTCCGGCGAGAACAGCGTCCACTGCCCGTCCTCCATCACCCGCTGCATGAACAGGTCCGGCACCCAGTTGGCCGTGTTCATGTCATGCGTGCGGCGGCGGTCGTCGCCCGTGTTCTTGCGCAGCTCGAGGAATTCCTCGATGTCGCGGTGCCAGGTCTCCAGGTAGCCGCACACCGCGCCCTTGCGCTTGCCGCCCTGGTTCACCGCCACGGCCGTATCGTTGGCCACCTTCAGGAAGGGGACCACGCCATTGCTCTTGCCGTTGGTGCCCTTGATGTAGCCGCCCATGCCGCGCACCGGCGTCCAGTCGTTGCCCAGGCCGCCGGCAAACTTGGAAAGCATCGCGTTGTCGTGGATCGCGTTGAAGATGCCGTGCAGATCGTCCGGCACCTGGGTGAGGTAGCAGGAGGAAAGCTGCGGCCGCAGCGTGCCCGAGTTGAACAGCGTCGGCGTGCTGCTCATGAAGTCGAAGGAAGACAGCAGCGTGTAGAACTCGATCGCCCGCGTCTCGCGGTCGATCTCGTTCATCGCCAGCCCCATCGCCACGCGCATGAAAAACGCCTGCGGCAGCTCGATGCGGTTCTTGTTGCTGTGGATGAAGTAGCGGTCGTACAGCGTCTGCAGGCCCAGGTAGTCGAACTTCGCGTCCCGCTCCGGCAGCAGCGCCTTGCCCAGCCGGTCCAGGTCATACAGCGCCAGCTTCGGGTCCAGCAGCTCCAGCTCCGCCGCGCGGTGGATGAACTCGCGGAAATAGTCGCCGTACAGCCCCTTCATCTCCTCGAAGGTCGGCCGCGTCTCGCTCATGCCCAGGAACTTCAGCGCCTCGTGGCGCATCGCGTCCAGCAGCAGGCGGGCCGAGGCGTAAGTGTAGTTCGGCTCCTTCTCGATCCGCGCGCGCGCCGCCAGGGTCAGCGCCTGGGACAGCTCATGCTCGGGAATGCCGTCGTAAAGGTCGCGCAGCGCCGCCGCCATCACCTCGTCGGGGTCGGTGCCGCTGAGCCCGGCGCAGGCCTCGCCGGTGACCCGGCGCAGGCGCTCCTCGTTCAGCGGAATGCTGCGGCCGTCGTCCAGCTTCACCCGGATGGCGGCGGAAGCCGCCGTGCCGGCCGGAGCCGCGGCCTTCTTCGCCGCCGCATCCGCCGCGCGCTCCTTCGAGCGCTCCTCGCGGTAGAGCACGTAGTCGCGGGCGACCTTGTGCTCGCCATTGCGCATCAGGGCCAGTTCCACCTGGTCCTGAATGTCCTCGATGTGCAGCGTGCCGCCGCCGGAAAGGTGGCGCGTCAGCGCCTGCACCACCTGCTCCGTCAACGACTCAACCGTCGTCCGCACGCGCGAACTGGCAGCCGCCTGGCCCCCCTCCACAGCAAGAAAAGCCTTGGTCAGCGCGATCGAGATCTTGCTCGGATCGAACGTGGTCAGCTTGCCATTGCGGCGAATCACTTTGATCGCGCCGGGAGCGGCGGCGGTGAGTTCGGCGCTGCTGGTTTCCGGCGTATGTGCGCGGGTCGGCGAGGGGGTTGTAATTTGGGTTTGCATAACTTCTAGGTTCTCCCCGGCTTATTGAGGCCATCCAAGGCCTTGGACTAACAATATATAGTGGTTTTGAGCCTGGTCAACCCCAACATCCTGTGTCCAAAAGTGTGCGTGACACGTGCATGACACCTTCAAAAGCTGTGCATAAAACCGCTAAGTAACTCTCTTCTTTCAGATTCTCGCCGCACTGGAAAACCACCCCCAGGTGTGCATCCGAATATGTCAGCCGACGAACGGTAAAACACCCTCCGGATACCCCGCCGTACGCCCCCGCACCTGACCCCCGCCGCAGGTCCTTTTGCGCAGGGAAACATCCAAAATTTTCCGCTCCGCGGCACACCGCGCAAGCCGCTCCAGAATACGCCCAAAAGCACCCCGGAAAACACGCCCAAAAAACCGGCGTCATCCCGGCGAAAGCAGGGATCCAGGGGCCACTGGCACGCACCCGGAATCCCCCACGACGTCATTCCGGCGGAAGCGCGAATCCAGGAGCCAAAGGAGTGCGCAACTCAACCCAGGGCGTATTTCAGCCAACGGCTGCCGAAAATGGGATGGTAAAACCGCCCGGGAATAAGAAGGACAGCCCCGTAGGCGGGGATGAGCAAAGCGAATCCCAGCGCCGCCCCTCCAACCAACCCTAGGTTTTAGGAGCAGTCCCGGAAGCAGGCGCCGGAGCAGCCGGCGGCGCCATCTCAGGCGAAGCACTCACCGGCGGCGTCTCCACCGTCGGCCCCTCATCCGGCTTCGGCGGCGGCGCCGGGTGCAGCTGGTGGCACTTCTCCAGCGCCCCATTGCCACGGCGCAAGATCTCACCCAGCTTCTTCGCCCACACCGCCCCGGCATTATTGGTGAAGGTTTCCTCGAAATACGCCTCCAGCTCGTCCGACTTGGCCTGCGCATCCGCCGCCAGCCGGTCCCGGTCCGCCGCGTCCACCACGCTGGCGTAGTCCGGCTCCGTCAGCCGCAGCGCCTGCTCCTGCTCCGGCGTCCAGTCGAACAGCCGCAGCGCCGCGATCGACTCGTCCAGGTCCAGCGTCTCCGGCGCGTTCCCCGCCAGGTAATGGATGCGGAAGCCGTCCCGCTGCAGCGCCGAGTTATGCGCATTGGCCCGGGCCAGCGCCGCCGCATTGAAGTCCGGCCGCACGCTGATCACCCCCTCCGCCCACTGCCGCTCCCACACCGACATCGCCACGGCGTACTCGTCGAAAGCCTTCACCGCGCAAGCCTGCAGCGGCGGCGCCACCCCGCCGCCCGGAGCGGCCTGCACAGCCGCGCTCACCGGAGGCGTATCCGCCGGTCCGGATGTCGGGGAGGAAGAGGGCTGCGCCAGCGCGGCGCAAGAGACCAGCAGAACCAACAGTCCGTTGAAGGAACGAAACACGCGAAGCATCGAAAGGGCCTGAGCAAAACAGCGACGAATCCTGACAATAGGATACGCCGCGAATCCTCAGCCGTCGCTGAGGAAATGGCACATGAGCAACAATTTTTTTATACCGTGTGCTCAGTACTTCAACGTAAGCTCATCGTCCGCTCAGGATGACAATTACCGCGGGTAGGTCGGATCAAGCGAAGCGGATCCGACAGTGGCGTAGCCCGAGTAGCGTGCAGCACCACCCAGGTACGATCTCCATACGGAGCGATGAGGCCCGGCGTAGGGCGGCCTGTGGCCGCCGAGACTGCTGCACGGAACCACGGCGGCCACAGGCCGCCCTACGATTACTCAACCCGCCTTGGTACCAGAAGGGCAGGCCTCGCTCCCAACCCCTCAGCAACTCCCCCCGTCCATCCCGGCAACCTTCGTCGAAGCCGCATCGAAAATCTTCTCCGCATTCGCCGCCAGGAAATTGCGGAACACCAGCGGCCGCCCGTCCTGCGCCCACAGCGGCGCCCCGTCCGCGTCGTGCGCCTGTCCCCGCTCGATGATCTCCACGAACTGCTTCTCCGTCTGCGCCATCCCGGCCGAGCCGTCCGCCTCCCGCACCGGCGTATCCATCGTCGCCGCCATCGTCGCCGTCTGCCGCAGCTTGGTCCCCGGCGCCCCCTGGATCGCCGGCAGCAGCCGGAACCCCTGCGCCGCCATCGCCGCCGCCATCGCCTCGATGCCGGGGAAACCCGCCGCCGTCACATCGATCGTCACATGGTTGAAGTCCGGCCCCAGCGCCAGCGCGCTCGCCGCCTCCCCGGACACCGCCGCCACCGCCTGCAAGGTGCTCCGCTTCAGCGCCGGCCCCGGCCGGCTCATCAGCCGCTCCACGAAATGGGTGACGAAAGCCTCCGCATCCGCCGCCCCCAGGCTGCCGGTCCGCTCCGCCTGCTGGATCAGCTCCACGAAGCGCCCGTGGTCCGCCGCCGCGATCTGCTCCAGGCAATCCTCGCGGATCAGGGCGGCGACATCCGCCGGGTAGGCGTCCAGGTCCACTTGGCTGACGAAGATCTTGAACTGGTGCGCATCGTCCCCCACCGCCTGCAGGTCGAACGAAACCAGCTTCTTCGAAGGAAACGAGTAATCCAGCTCCCGCCGCAGCCCCAACACCCGCGCCGCCCGCACGAACAAGGCCCGCACCGCCGGGTCCGCCGTCCGGATCGCCCCGTGATCATTGAGAAAAGTGCCCCCGTTGTCGGCCACCAGCTTCTGCAGCCGCACGAAATCGGGAACATTCCGGGCAAACTTGCGCGTAGCCGCCTCGACAAACAGCCGGCGCAGGGTACTGGGAGGATGCAGGGCCATGACGGATGCCTGGATAAGGAGAATGGGCGCAGTCTAAATGACCCGGCCCGCAAGGGAAGCCCCCTCCCTATTTGTCATCCTGGGGTCCTGGGCTGCGCCCGGGATAAACGCAGCGAAGGATCCGGCCAAGCGCCGCCCCATCCCCCAGCGTCATTCCCGCGAAGGCGGGAATCCAGTTTTAGCGACCTTTGCCCTCGGGTAAGGCCGTAGGTCGGATCAACCGAAGCGGATCCGACAGCGCCCGGCAATCCCTGGCGAGACCTCGGCAGATTTCTCACCCCCGGCCCGGCCATCCATGGCCGGGCGTTCAGGGCTGCGCGAATGACATTGAGTCATTCACGCCGCTCTTCACCCGCATGCGTGCCAACAAAAACCCTTGGCACGCATGGCACGCATGGTGTTTTCGGCCTCTTTTTCTGTTGGGAGCCGTTTTGCGGCGCACCCCCTCAAGCCCCCCGCAAAGCCTCCGCCACCGGCTGCCGGATCGCCTTCAAAGCCGGAAAAAATCCCCCAATCAACCCGATCCCCAGCGCCCAGCTCAGCCCCCGCGCCACCAGCGCCGGCGTCACCGCGAAGCTGAAGGCCACCTGGGTGAAGTTCTGCCCCAGGGTTGCCGTGGTCAGCCCGTCGAACAGCAGCCAGGCGCATCCAGCCCCGATCAGTCCCCCGATCAGCGCCAGCGCCACCGACTCCGCCAGCACCGACACCATCACCGGCAGCCCGGAGAAGCCGATCGCCCGCAGCGTGGCGATCTCGATCTGCCGCGCCGCCACCGCCGAATACATCGTATTGAGCGCCCCGAATACCGCCCCGAAGGCCATGATCACGGTGATGAACACCGTGATGAAATTGATGTTGTCCGTGACTCCTTGAGACTGCGAGCTGTAATAGTCCCGTTCCCCCAGCACGTCGATCTGGAAGCGCGGGTCGGCCGCCACCGCCGCCTTCAGCGTCTGCAGCGCCACGGCCGGCGGCGTCGAGGTATCGAACTGCGCCAGGATCGCCGAAGCCCCCGGCCGCCCGAAGGCGCTGCGGGCGGTATCCGCATCGGTCCACAGCTCCGACTCGTGGGCGTCGCCGTCGGACTCGAAGATGCCCACCACATCCCACTCCGAGCCGCGGAATTGCAGTTTGGAGCCCACGTTGATGCCGCTGAACTGCCGCGTCGCCGAGCGCCCGGCGATCAGCTCGCGCAGGCCGGACTTGAACAGCCGCCCCTCCACCAGCTTCACCTCCGGCCGGATCGTCATCCCCGCCGGCTCCACCCCGCGCAGGGCCACGTTGACGTCCCCATCCCCGCGCCGCAGCTCGGTGATCACCAGCAGTTCCGCCGAAGCCAGCGGCTTGCCCGCCGCATCGCGCCGGATGCCGGGCATCTCGCGCAGCAGCGGCACCATCTGCGGATCGATATAAGAGGACAGCTCGGCCGTGACGCCAGCCGAGAGCATCAAGGCACGCGACTCGCTGCCGGTGCCTTTCAGCGTGTGCTCGAAGCCCTTGCTCATCGAAAGCATGGCCACCAGCACCCCCACCACCAGGGCGATGCCGACCACCACCACCAGCGAGGTCATATAGCGCGAGGGCAGGCTGCGCAGGTTCATCCAGGTGACAGCCAGCGTCTGTTTCATGTCAGCGCACCGCCAACGCATCGATAATACTGAGGTTGCGTGCGCGCATGGCCGGCAGGATGCCCACCACCAGCCCCAGCCCCACCATGCTCGCCGCCGCGAACAACCACACATGCAGCCCGGCGGTCACCGGCGGAAAGCCGAAGGGCAGCTTCGAAATCACCTTCAGCACCACCAGCGACAGCAGCATCCCCGCCAGCCCCCCGATCACGCACATCAGCAGCGACTCCGCCAGCACCAGGTTCAGCACGCTGCCGTCGCCGAAGCCGATCGTTTTCAGCACCGCCAGCTCCGGAATGCGCTCCCGCACCGCCTGGCTTATGGTGTTGCCGGTGACCAGCAGGATGCTGAAGAACACCGCCACCGTGATCCCGGTCAAAATCAGGTTCAGATTGCCGAGCTGGCGCAGGAAGTTGAGGCTGAAGTCCTTCTCGGTCTGCGTCTTGGTCTCGTCCGGCGAATTCTCGAACATCGCGTCGACCCGCCGCGCCACCGCCTCGGCCTGGTTGGGGTCATGCAGGCGCAGCACGTAGATGCCCGCGCCGCCCTGCCCGAATTGCCGCCCCTCGTCGAAATAGTCGTAGCGGACGTATAGATTCCCCTGGCGCACGCAGGAGTCCTTGCTGACGTCGTCGAAGATGCCGACGAGGTCGAAGGTCCAGGCGCGGCTGCCGTCCTTCAGCGGCCAGATCTGGCTGGTCAGCGGGATGCGGTCGCCGATCTTCCAGCCGAAGCGGTCCGCCAGCAGCCTGCCGGCGATGGCCCCGGTGCGCGATTGCAGCCAGGCCTGGTACTGCGCGTCCGGCATCCGGCATTCGAGGAAGGTGCGGTGCCAGCGCTCGGGATTCACCGCGAACTGCGGAAAGAAATTCCGCACGTCCTTGTAGATGCCGCCGAAGAACTGCGAGTGCGACACCGACTCCACCTCGGGAATCGCCTCCAGCTGCGGCAGCAGCCGCATCGGCAGCGGGCTGGTGAAGGAGACCCGCGCCTGCACGATCATGATCGGCGCGCTCAGGTTGACCGAGCCGCCGCTGAACAGCGAGTTCGCCGCCTGCAGCATCCCCAGCAGCAGGAACGCCGCCGTCAGCGACAGCAGGGTGAAGATGGTGCGCGCCTTGCGCCGCCACAAGGCGGCCCAGACCAGAGGAACGTATTTCATCGCACCTCCCCCATGCAAAGTTCCCCTCTCCCGCTTGCGGGAGATGGGTCAGGGGAGAGGGGCTGTGTCGCCACACTCCCTCCCCCGGCCCTTCACCCGTGAGCGGGCAAAGGGTTCATGTTCTTATTCCAACACTACGCCGCCCGCAGCGCCGTCGCCACCGGCAAGCGCGCCGCCCGGATCGCCGGGAACAGCCCACCCACCACACCAATCACGCAGGCCCAGAAAATGGCGCCCAGCAGCAACCCGGGCGTCACCGTGAGATGGAACACCACCTGGGTGAAATTGGAGCCCAGCGTGTTCACCGTGTTGCCGTTGAACACCAGCCAGGCCACGCCGGCGCCGATGGTGCCGCCGATCAGCGACAGCAGCAGCGCCTCGACGAACACCGACACCACCACCGCCCCTGCGCCGAAGCCGATGGCGCGCAGCGTGGCGATCTCCAGCGAGCGCGCCGACACCGCCGAATACATCGTGTTGAGCGCGCCGAAGATCGCGCCGATGGCCATGAAGCCGCCGACGAAATAGGCCAGGAAGTTGAGCAGCTTGCTGACCTGCTTGGACTGCTCGGCG
The DNA here is from genome assembly GCF_000711955.1 of Nevskia soli DSM 19509. Lineage (GTDB taxonomy): Bacteria > Pseudomonadota > Gammaproteobacteria > Nevskiales > Nevskiaceae > Nevskia > Nevskia soli. The sequence goes on along the minus strand of NZ_JONR01000006.1, from coordinate 264,965 downwards.
TAGTACTCCGCTTCGCGCTTCACGTCCACCGTCAGCGTCGGATCGGTGGTCAGCTTGTCCTTGAACGCGTTGAAGGCCTCGGGCGAATCCAGCAGCACCGTCACCGACTGGAACAGGTTGCGGCGGAACGCCGACAGCACCGTTTCGATATCGCCCATCAGCTCGGATTCGTGGGCGTCGCCGTTGCTCTCGAACTCGCCCACCACCGTCCACTCCGAATCGCGGAAAGCGATACGGCTGCCGATCTCCGTGCCCTTGAACTGCGCCACCGCCGACTTGCCCACGATCAGCTCGCGCACCGCCGGCTGGAACATGCGCCCGGCCACGAGATGAATCTCCGGCCGCAGCTCGAACGCCTTGGGCCCCACGCCGCGCAGCGTCACGTTGGCGGCGGTGCCGGTCTTCCGTTGCTGCAGCGCCACCACCGCCACCATCTCGGCCGAAGCGAGCGGTTTGCCGTCGGCGTCCTTCTTCACGCCGGTCGCATCCATGATGGTCAGCGTATTCTCGCGCGAAAGGGTGCTGGACAGCTCGGCATTCGAGCCGCCGCGCAGCACGATGGCGCGATCCGGCCGCCCGGTCGAGGCCAGGGTTTTCTTGAAGCCCTGCGCCATCGCCAGTACCGAGACCAGCACCGCCACCGTGACGGCGATGCCGATCACGATCACCCAGGACGTACCCAGGCGCTGCGGGATGGCCCGCAGGTTCATGGCGGTAATGGCAGTAGTCTGTTTAAACATTTCTTATCCTCTCAGCGCTTCGACGATGTCGAGGCGCTTCGCGCGCCAGGCGGGGAAGATGCCGGTAATGAAGGCCAGCAGCAGCGCCACCACGATGCCTTCGACGATCACCTGCGTCGGCATTTTCACCACGCCGAGGTAATCCTTCAGCGCCGGGAACATCATCCACGCAGCGAACAGACCGAGGAAGGCGGCCAGCACGCACAGCAGGATCGACTCGCTCAGCACCAGGGCCAGCATGCCGGTATCCGAGAAGCCCAGCGTCTTCAGCACCGCCAGTTCCGGAATGCGTTCGCGCACCGACTGCATCATGGTGTTGCCGGTGGCGAACAGCAGGGCGAAGAACACCCCGATCAGGATGTACGTGACGATCAGATTGATGTCGCCGATCTGCTTGAGGAAGGCCTGCTGGAATTCCTTCTCGGTTTCGGTCTTGGTCTCGTCCGGCGAGTTGGCGAAAAGCTTGTCCACCGCGATCGCCACCTGCGCCGACTGCGTCGGATCCTTCACCTGCACCGTGTACCAGCCGATCTTGCCCTTGCCGAAGGCGCGGGCTTCATCGAAATAGCTGTAGTTGAAGAAGAAGGCGCTTTCCTGGCTGCGGTCGTCGGGATTCTCGTAGATGCCGACCACGTCGAAGGTCCAGTCCGAAGTGTTGTCCGGCTTGGTCCAGATGGTCGAGTGCAGCGGCACCCGGTCGCCGATCTTCCAGCCGTACTTGCGCGCCAGATCCGCGCCGATCACCGCACCGGTGCGGGTATGGATGAAGGCGTCGAGCTGCTCCTTGGGAAGTTTCAATTCCGGGAACACGCTGAACTCACGTTCCGGTTCCACCGGGAAGGAGAAGACGAAGTTTTTCGGATCCTGATAGTAGGCGCCGAACCAGGTCGCGTGCGAAACCCGCGCCACGCCCGGCAGGGCCTCGATCTGCGTCATGTCGGCATACGGCAGGTTCTCGGTCAGCGCGATGCTGCTGGTCGTGACCAGCCGGTTGACGTTGGCCCGCTCCACCGCCTGGTTGAAGGCGGAGTTGACTCCTTGCAGCATGCCGAACAGCAGGAAGGCGATGACGATCACGCATAGGGTGAAGATGGTGCGCGCCTTCTTGCGCCACAGCGTGGCCCACAGCAGCGGAAAATATTTCATGGCTATGCTCCGGGGGCCCTTTAGGCGTGGACGCTGCCTTCGACCAGCTGGCCCTTGTCCAGATGCAGCTGGTGGCTGGCGAACTCCGCCGCCTTGGGATCATGCGTGACCATGACGATGGTCTTGCCGTGATCCTTGTTGAGCATCTGCAGCAGGTGCAGGATCTCGTCCGCGGTGGTGCGGTCCAGATCGCCGGTCGGTTCGTCGCAGACCAGCAGCGTCGGGTCCGCCACCAGCGCGCGGGCGATGGCCACGCGCTGCGCCTGGCCGCCGGACAGTTCCGCCGGCTTGTGCTTGGCGCGCTCCGCCAGGCCCACCACCGCGAGCGCCGCCTGCACGTTCTGCTTGCGCCGGGCGCTGGAGAGATTGGTCAGCAGCAGCGGCAGTTCGACGTTGCGCTCCGCGCTGAGCATCGGCATCAGGTTGTAGAACTGGAAGACGAAGCCCACGTGCCGCGCGCGCCATTTCGCCAGCTGCCCGCTGGACAGCTGGTCGATCCGCTCGCCGGCCACGTTCACTTCGCCCTTGCTGGGACGGTCGAGGCCGCCGATCAGGTTGAGCAGCGTGGTCTTGCCCGAGCCGGAAGGCCCCATCAGCGCGACGAAATCGCCCTGGGCGATCTCGATGCTGAGATTGTGCAGCACTTCCACGGTCTGCTTGCCGCGGGTATAGGTCTTGACCACGTTATGCAGGGATACGATTGCGGACATGCGCTGTCACTCCTCGAAAAATTGCCGCGCCACTCGACTTCATCGTCATTCCCGCGCCGGCGGGAATCCAGTCCGGTGCGGCGCCCCGCATTCGCGGGGAACCCGCATGCCTGGTTACTGCTGAACCTTGATCTTCGCCCCATCCGTCAGCCTGGCAAAGTCGCCGATCGCGACCCGCTCGCCGCCGGACAGTCCCGACACGATGGTTTGCCCGTCGCTGTTGCGCGCGCCCAGCCGCACCGCGCGCCGTTCCACCGTCTCGTCGCCGCGGATCACGTAGACCACGCCGGCATCGCTGTTGTTGCTGCCGCTGGCCTGCACCGCTTCCGGCGGCACCAGCACGCCCGGCCGGGGCGGCGGCGCGCCCGCCGCTTCCGGCGCGGCCTCGCTGAGGAAGGCCACGCGCGCGCCCATCTCCGGCAGGATGCGCGGGTCCTTCGCCTTGAAGCCCACGCGCACCTTCACCGTCGCCTTGCTGCGGTCGGCGGTGGGAATCACGGCGATGACGTAGGCCGGGATCTCCCAGTCGGTATAGGCATTCAGGCGCACCGTCGCGGGCTGGTCGGGATGCACCCGGTTGATGAAGCTCTCGTTGACGTCCACCTCGACCTCGAGCGAATCCATGTCGACGATGGTGCCCATGCCGGTGCGGGTGAAGCCGCCGCCGGCGGAGATCGGCGAGACCATTTCGCCCGGCTGCGCGTCCTTGGTGGTGACCACGCCATCGAACGGCGCCCGCACCACCGTATCGTCGAGATTGCGCTGCGCCACTTGCACGCCTTCCTGGGCCACCTTGACGTTGCTCTGCGAGGTTGCCAGCTGGGCCGTGAGGTTGTCGTAATTGGTGCGCGCGGTGTCCAGGTCCGACTCGCTGACGTAATGCTCCGCCACCAGTCCCTGTACGCGTTTGTAGTTGCGCTCGGCATTGCCGAGCTGGACCCTGACCTCCGCCAGCGTGGCCTGGGCATAGCGCAGCTGCGCCGTGGCCTGGTCGTACGAGGCGCGGATATTGGTGTCGTCGAGCCGCCCGATCACATCGCCTGCCTTGACGTGCCGGCCTTCCTCGATCAGCACCTCGGTCACCTTGCCGGTGATCTTGGCCGCGACCGTAGCCTGGCGCCGCGCCACCACGTAACCGGAGGCATCCAGCAGGGAGGTGCCGGCGGCGGCCCCGCCGCCCGCGCCCTTCAGCGCCTGCGCCGTGGCCACCTTCACCGGTACGCCCGAAGGCCGGCTCAGCCACCATGCGCCCAGCCCGGCGAGCAGCGCCAGGACGAGCGCCAGCCCCACCCACTTGAGCCAGCCGCGGTCGGCCGGCGGCGGCGCACTGCTGCGGTCTATGCGCAGCTGATTGAGCAGCGCCGATTTATCGTTCATGCGAAAAGTGGATTTCCCCTGTGGCGCCTAGCATATCGGAACCGCCCCCCGCCGTTGCAAGGCTTTGGGACGAACCGTGGTACTGCTGTTCTAGGCTCGTCGTGGCAGCCGGGACTGTAAAAATTTGCCGGCTGGAACCTCGAGGCCAAAACCCCCTCCCTAGGTATTTCACCTTCGCCGTCCCTGGCGGGACCTGGACGCTTTCGGGAAAGCCCGGCCCGGCCATCCCTGGCCGGGCGTTCGGTGCCACGCGAGTGACATTGAGTCACTCGCGCAGCCCCTCACCCCCCTTTCGCCGCACTCAGCTTCGCATTGGTCAGCGACAGCCGGTAAATCAGCGTCTGCGTGAAGATCTTGTAGAACCGCAGCTGGCAATCCGTACTGACCTGGTCGAGCAGGGTGGAGCTGACCCGCAGGGCCAGCACCTGGTCCGCCGCCTTCACCGTGGCGGTGCGGCGGGTGGCGGTGAGGAAGCCGATCTCGCCGAAGCAGTCGCCCTTCATCAGGGTGTCGATCAGGGTATTGCCCTTGCGCACCTCGGCATTGCCGCGGGCGATCAGGTAGAAGGCGCCGTCGATCTCGCCCTCGCGCACGATCTCCTGCCCCGGGGCGTAATTGAGGAGGTGGCTGGCGCCGAGGATCTCGCTGATCTCCTCGTCGCTGAAGGAATCGAAGAAACGCAGCGAGCGCAGGGAATCGCGGCTCTCGCGCCGGCTCAGGTTCATGTCGGCCTGCTTCAGCCGCTCGAAGATGCGCAGCAGGTCGTTGCCCAGCTCGCGCCCGCTTTGATAGCGTTCCTCGACCTTCTTCGCCAGCAGGCGGTTGATCAGGGTGCTCAGCTCGCGCGGCAGGTCCGAGCGCTTGGCCTCGACCGGCGGCACCGGCGCATGGCGGATGGCGGCGAACAGGTGCAGCAGGTCGGCGCCGGTGTAGGGCGTCTCGCCGGTCAGCAGCTGGTACATCACCACGCCCAGCGAATACAGGTCGCTGGCCGGCTCCAGCTTGTTGCGCTGGACCTGCTCCGGCGACATGTACAGCGGCGAGCCCACCGCATTGCGCTTGGCATCCACCACGGCCGTGGGGTCGTTGACCTCGGCCACCGAGAAATCCATCACCTTGGGCACGCCTTCGCGCGTCAGCATGATGTTGGTGGGCTTGATGTCGCGGTGGAGCACGCCCCTGGAGTGGGAGTAGTCCAGGGCCTTGGCGCACTTGAAGATGATGTCCACCACCTTGTCCACCGGCAGGCGCGGGCCGTTTTTGGCGCAAGCCGGCATCAGCGTGTCGCCGTCGACGAACTCCATCACCAGGTAGTTCATGCCGTCTTCGGTGCCGGCGTCGTAAAGCGAGACGATGTGCGGATGGCTGAGCATGCCCGCGGCGCGCGCCTCGGTGAAAAAGGCGCGCTGGATCGAGTCCTCGTCGTGCGCATGATCCTCGGTGAAGCCGCGCGAGGTCTTCACCGCCACATCGCGGCGCACGAAGGGGTCGAAGCCCTTGTAGACGAAGCCGCAGGAACCCTTGCCCACCAGGCTGTGGATCTCGTACTTGCCGATCTTTTCCGGCATCGGCGGCTCGTCGCTGGAGTACTGCGCCGGCTGGCTGGGTAGCGTGGAATCGACCATGGATGCCGCAAGGATAGGCTAATTATCTGAATTATTAGCCAATTCCACGCCAAACGCTCGTCGCGGACCGGATTGGGCCCCCATCTGGGGGGTCCGTGGGCGGTCAGTGGGTGCTCAATGGGCTTCGTGCAGCCCGCACTCCCGCTTGTCTTCCACCTTGGTGGGATCGAAATAGTCGAAATTGTTGGGCAAGCCGTGCGCCTTGAGGTAGTCGTTCATCTGCTTCGACGACCAGTGGAACACCGGCGATACCTTGAGGATGCCTTCTTTCGACAGCGTCACCGGGCTCAGGCTGGCGCGGAACTCGGTCTGGTCCTTGCGCAGGGCCGTGAACCACACTTCCGGCCGCACCTCGGCGATGGCGCGGCCGAACGGCTCCAGCTTCACCTCCGTGGTAAAGGCGGCATGGCGCGGATCGTCCGGCGTCGGCGCCGGGCCGTCCACCGCCTCGCGCATGGCGCGGGTGCGCCGCGGCACATACATCTGCAGATTGAGGTGCAGCAGCCGGGTCAATTCGTCGGCATAGCGGTAGGTGGCCTCGGTGCCGTAGCCGGAATCCACCATCACCACCGGAATGTCCGGACGCACCCGCGTCACCATGTGCAGCAGCACCGCGGAAAACGGGCCGAAGTTGGTGGTGACCATGTTCCGCTTGCCCAGGCCATAGGCCCAGTCCACCAGCGCCGCCGGCTGCGTGCCGAGCTCGCGGTTGATCCGGTCCAGGTCCTGTGCGGTCAACATGTGCTTCTCCAGGTGCGGCGTGCCGGTCTATGTGGGGATGGCGGCGCGGAACTCAAGCCGCCGCGGCGGTCCTCGTCATGGCTTCTTCACATAACAATGTCATGGTAAGCCAGTGGAAAAGCAGGAGTTCCCGTGGCCAAGGCAGCGAAACAGGATAAGCAGACGCATCGTTACCGCACGATCTGGCTGTCCGACGTCCATCTCGGTACGCCGGGCTGCAAGGCCGAATTCCTGGTCGACTTCCTCAAGCGCAACGAGTGCGAGACACTCTACCTCGTCGGCGACATCATCGATGGCTGGAAGCTGCGCGGTTCCTGGTTCTGGCCACAGGAGCACACCAACGTGGTGCGCAAGATCCTGACCAAGTCCAAGCGCGGCACCCGCGTCTACTACGTCACCGGCAACCACGACGAGTTCCTGCGCAAATTCGTCGGGTTCAAGCTCGAGCTCGGCAACATCCGCGTGGTCAACGAGCTGGTGCACACCACCGCCGACGGCCGCAAGCTGCTGGTGCTGCACGGCGACTTCTTCGACGTCATCACCCGCTACCACAAGTGGCTGGCCCTGGCCGGCGACGTCGCCTACGAGGCGACCATGGCTGCGAACTTCTGGTTCAACCGCGGCCGGCGCATGCTCGGCCTGCCGTACTGGTCGCTGTCGGCCTACGCCAAGGACAAGGTCAAGGGCGCGGTCAACGTGGTGTCGCAGTTCGAGGATTCGGTGGCGCGCGAATGCCAGCGCCGTGGCCTCGACGGCGTCATCTGCGGTCACATCCACCATGCCGAAATCCGCGACCTGCACGGCATCACCTACCATAATTGCGGCGACTGGGTGGAAAGCTGCACCGCCCTGGCCGAGGACTTCAACGGCAAGCTGTCGATCATCCGCTGGGTCGAACTGGGCCATCTGAACAAGAGCCCGACCGTGGCGCCCCTCAAGCGGGCGACCATTGCCGCGTAGCGGCAATGTAGTGTCGTCCCTGACAAGCACCGGGCCGTCCTGGCCCGGCCTGTTGAAACGAGCGTCCCTCTGAAGCAAGCGGGCTCTGAAAAGACGGGCGCACCCTCTTCGGGCACTGTTTTGAAATTCGGCTGTCCAAATCCGGACAAGACCAGAAATTCAAACGTTTAACGTGCGCACACCGCCCCCGCCCAGCTCCTCCGATGCACTGTTCCTCGACTTCGACGGAACCCTCGTCGAATTGGCCGAACGGCCATCCCTGGTGCAGGTGCCGCAGGAACTGCCGGCGCTGTTGGCCAGCGTTTCGGCCGCCGTGGGCGAGGCGATGGCAATCATCACCGGGCGCCGCCTGGCCTCGGTCGATGCCCTGCTGACGCCGATGCGCTTCAGCGGCGCCGGGCTGCATGGATCCGAGCTGCGCACCGATCCGCGCGAGGCCGCGCCGTCACCCGAACCCGTACTGGACAATGCGGCGCGCTGGCTGGCGGCGCGCATCGACGGCGACACCCAGCTATGGCTGGAAGACAAGGGTGCCGCGCTGGCGCTGCATTATCGCGGCGCCCCCGAGCGCGCCGCCGATGCGGAGCGCTTTCTCAACGAAGCGGTCGACGGTCTTGATGTCGACATCATCGCCGGCAAATTCATCTTCGAAGCGCGCCCGCGCGGCGTGCACAAGGGCGCGGCCCTGCGCGCGCTGATGCAGCGCCCGCCGTTCGCCGGCCGCCGTCCCGTCTACATCGGCGACGATACCACCGACGAGGACGGCATCCGCGCCGCGCAGGAACTGGGCGGCCTCGGCATCAAGGTCGGCGAGGGTGGCAGCGATGCCGTCGCCTGGCTGGAAAATCCCGCCGCGGTACGTATCTGGCTGGCCGGAATCACCGGGGAAGGCCGAGCCGCTGCGGAGGAACGATCACCGATTTGAAGCGCGTCCATGGAAAGGACGTGGCCGCTTGAATGGTCCGGATCGGAAAGGCCGGCAGTTGTCAGGGACGATATTACGGAGCAAAGGAATGTTTTCCGCAGCATCAGCGCAGGACCCGCGTACAAGCGGTCGCTATTACCGGATGCCGCCGCCCGATGCGGCCGCGTCCCACTCCAATATTTTTCAGCTTCCCGAATGGCATTGCAGGGAGGCCGCATGAGCCGCATCGTCGCCGTTTCCAATCGCGTCGGGCCGATTCGCGGCGCGGCGCGCGCCGGTGGCCTTGCGGTGGCGCTGGTCGAAGCCCTGCGCCAGTCGCGCGGACTGTGGTTCGGCTGGAGCGGCCGCCTTGCCGAAGGCGAGGGCGCCACCACCAGCGAACGCGGCGGCGGCTTCAATCTCGCCACGGTCGACCTCACTCCGGCGGAGCACGAGGACTACTACAACGGCTTCGCCAACCGCTGCCTGTGGCCGCTGTTCCATTACCGCATCGACCTCACCGCCTACGACCGGCAGTTCTATGACGGCTACCACCGTGTCAACGTGCGCTTCGCCCGTGCCTTGCAGCCGCTGCTGCAGGAAACCGACCGCGTCTGGGTGCACGACTATCACCTGATCCCGTTCGGCCAGTCGCTGCGCGACATGGGCTGCACCCAGGCCATGGGCTTCTTCCTGCACATCCCGTTTCCCTCGCGCGAGGTGCTGCTGACCCTGCCGCATCACGAGAAGCTGATCCAGTCTTTGTTCGCCTACGACCTCATCGGCTTCCAGACCGAACGGGATTGCGAGCGCTTCTTCGACTATGCATTGAACGAAATCCCCGGCACCGAGCTGCGCGGCGACGTGCTGCACGCCTACGGCCGCAGCGTGCGCGCCGCCGCCTTCCCCATCGGCATCGACGCGCGCGACTACGCCGACTTCGTCTACACCGAGGACGGCCAGCGCCAGTGGATGCGCGCCAAGAACGCCCTGCGCGGCCGCACCCAGATCATCGGCGTCGACCGCATGGATTACACCAAGGGCCTGCCCGAGCGCTTCGCCGCGTTCGAGCGCCTGCTGACCGACTACCCCGATTCGCACGGCCGCGTCGAATACCTGCAGATCGCCCCGCCCACGCGCGAGGGCGTGCAGGCCTATGCCGACATCAAGCACAAGCTGGAACTGATGGCCTCGCAGATCAACGGCCGCTACTCCGAGGTCGACTGGACGCCGCTGCGCTACATCAACCGCACCCTGTCGCGCCGCGCCCTGGCCGGCCTCTACCGCGCCAGCAAGATCGGCCTGGTCACGCCCCTGCGCGACGGCATGAACCTCATCGCCAAGGAATACGTCGCTGCCCAGGATCCGGAGGATCCCGGCGTGCTGGTGCTGTCGCGCTTCGCCGGCGCGGCGAAGCAGATGCCGGCCGCGCTGATCGTCAATCCCTATGATACCGTCGGCGTTGCCGAAGCGATGCAGACCGCCCGCTACATGGACCTGGAAGAACGCCGCAACCGTCACGCCGAACTGATGGCCGGCCTGATCAAGGAAGATATCGCCAACTGGCGCGAGCGCTTCGTCGCCGAGCTGCATACGGCATCGATGAAGCGGGCCGCATGATCCTGGTCGCCGATTTCGGCGGTACCCACGCCCGCGCCGCGCTGGCCTGGCAGGAAACCGGCGGCATCGTACTGGAGCGTTTGCAGGCGCAGGTCTTGCCCGCCGAAGTGGCGCCGGCCACCTGGCTGCGCCAGTACTACCTGGCGCAGGGCAAGCCGGCCTTGCGCGCCTGTCTGGCCTGCGTCGCCGGCCCGCTCGAGCGGGGCGAAGACGGCCGCCGCCGCATCCGCTTCACCAACCGTCCCGGCGAGCTGGATACGTCGATGCTGGCCGCCGCCTGCGGCACCCGCCGCGCCGAGCTGCTCAACGATTTCGAAGCCGTGGCCCATGCCCTGCCGGCGCTGCGGCCGGCCGACCTGCAATTGCACGGCAGCGGCAGTTTCGGCGCCGGCACCCGCTTGGTGCTCGGCCCCGGCACTGGCCTCGGCGTCGCCGCCTGGCTGCCCACGGCCGGCGGCGTGGTGATGGCGGGCGAGGGCGGCCATGCCCGCCTCGCCACCGGCAATGCGCGCGAGGCAGCGCTGCTGGCGCGCCTGGCCGACCAGGAAGGATTCGTCTCCGCCGAAGACCTGCTGTCCGGTCCCGGCCTGCTGCGCCTGCATCGCATCCTCTGCGTCGAAGCGGGCCTCGCGCCGGCCTGCAACGAAGCCGCCGAGGTGTGGCAGCAATGGCTCGCCGGCAACGCCATCGCCCGCACCGCGGTGGCCCTGTTCACCACCTTCCTCGGCCGCTACGCCGGCGACCTCGCCCTGGCCTTCGGCGCCACCGGCGGCGTCTATCTGGCCGGCGGCATCGTCCCCGGCTGGGGCGCTCATTTCGATATCGCGCGCTTCCGCGAAGGCTTCGAGGCCAAGGGCCGCTACCGCGATTACCTGGCCGCCATTCCCAGCGCCACCATCACGCGGCCCAATCCGTCGCTACTCGGCATGGCTACTTTCGCTCTCGCGAATTCAAAGAAAGGGCGGCCCGCAAAGCCGTAGCCAAACCGTAGGGCGGGTCCGCGACCCGCCTGTCGCGCACGCCGCTCGGCCTGTTGCCCGGTAAACGGCGGGTCACGGACCCGCCCTACACTATCTGCCCCGCGAAGCTGTTCGTGTAACGGCTGACCGTGGTATCGCGCTCCTGTTCCGGATCGCGGCATACTTTGCGCATGCCCCGCTATACGCGCGCCTACCTGCCTGGCAGCACTTTTTTCTTCACCGTCGCGCTATTGGAGCGTGACCGACGCTTGCTGGTCGGGCACATCGATCTGTTGCGAGAATCTTTCCGGCAAGTGCAGCAGGTGCATCCATTCAGAATGGATGCCATCGTCGTTCTGCCTGACCACCTGCATTGCATCTGGACGTTGCCGCCGGAGGATGCGGATTTTTCGACGCGCTGGCGACGGATCAAGGGGCTTTTCGCAAAAGGAATCCCGTCTGGTGAGCGGCTCAGTGCACGCCGACAGGCAAAAGCCGAGCGCGGCGTCTGGCAGAGGCGCTTCTGGGAACATGTAATCCGCGATGAAGCGGACTATGCCGCACATGTCGATTACATCCACTACAGCCCGGTGAAGCACGGTCATGCGCAGCGAGTCGACGCATGGCCGCATTCCAGCTTCCACCGATTCGTGGCCGAGGGCGTTTATCCGCAGGATTGGGCCGCGGACGAAATGACGCGGCAAATGGACAAAGAGTGAAGCTCCACACAACGCCGTAGGGCGGGTCTGCGACCCGCCTGTCGCGCATGCCGCTCGGCCTGTCGCCCGGTAAACGGCGGGTCGCAGACCCGCCCTACGGTTCTATTCCTTACCCGCCAGCTGCGCCACGATTGCCGGATTCTCCAGCGTCGACACGTCCTGCGTGATCTCCTCGCCCTTGGCGATGGAGCGCAGCAGGCGGCGCATGATCTTGCCGGAGCGGGTCTTGGGCAGGTTATCGGCGAGGCGGATGTCGTCGGGCTTGGCGATCGGGCCCATGCTCTTGGCGACGAAGTTCTTCAGCTCCTTGATCAGCTCCTCGGCCTCGGCGCCGGTGGGGCGCTGGCCCTTGAGGATGACGAAGGCGACGATGGCCTCGCCCTTGATCTCGTGCGGACGGCCCACCACGGCGGCCTCGGCCACGCGCGGATGCGCCACCAGGGCCGACTCCACTTCCATGGTGCCGAGACGGTGGCCGGCGACCTTCAGCACGTCGTCGGTGCGGCCCAGGATCCAGTAATAGCCGTCCTTGTCGCGGTGGGCGGAGTCGCCGGCGACGTAGTACTTGTTGCCGAACTGGCCCCAGTAGGCCTTGATGTAGCGTTCGTTGTCGCCCCAGATGGTGCGCAGCATCGACGGCCAGGGCTTGGTGATGACCAGATAGCCGCCCTGGTCCAGGCCGGGGATCAGCTCGCCGGACTCGTCGACGATGTCGGCGAAGATGCCGGGGATCGGCTGGGTGCAGGAGCCGGGCTTGAGCGGCGTGGCGCCGGGCAGCGGCGAGATCATCACCGAGCCGGTCTCGGTCTGCCACCAGGTATCGACGATCGGCAGCTTGTCCTTGCCGATGACGTGGTGATACCAGATCCATGCCTCGGGGTTGATCGGTTCGCCCACCGAGCCGAGCAGGCGCAGCTTCGACAGGTCGTAGCTCAGCGGGAATTTCTCGCCCATCTTCATCAGGGCGCGGATCGCGGTCGGCGCGGTATAGAAAATGGTCACGCCGTGGTCCTGGCAGATCTTCCAGAAGCGTCCGGCGTCCGGCGTCATCGGCCCGCCCTCGTACATGACGATGGTGGTGCCGTTGGACAGCGGGCCATAGCAGACATAGCTGTGCCCGGTGATCCAGCCGACATCGGCGGTGCACCAGAACACATCGTCCTCGCGCACGTCGAACAGCCACTGCGTGGTCTGGTGCGCGCCGAGCAGGTAGCCGGCGCTGGAATGCTGCACGCCCTTGGGCTTGCCGGTGGAGCCCGAGGTGTAGAGCAGGAACAGCGGATGCTCGGCCTCGACCCATTCCGGCTCGCACTCGGCGGCGGCCTTGGCGGTCAAGTCCTGCCACCACAGATCGCGTCCATCCTTCCACGCGATCTGGTTGCCGGCGTGTTTGTACACCAGCACCTTCTCGATGGTCTTGCAGCCTTCGTTCAAGGCCTCGTCCACCGCCTTCTTCAGCTCCACCACATGGCCGGCGCGATGCGCGCCATCGGCCGTGATGACCAGGCGCGCGCCGGCATCCTCGACGCGGTCGCGCACCGACTGCGCCGAGAAGCCGCCGAACACCACCGAGTGGATCGCGCCGATGCGCGCGCAGGCCTGCATCGCGATCACCGCCGACGGCGACATCGGCAGGTAGATCACCACGCGGTCGCCCTTCCTGATGCCGAGCGACTTGAGCACATTTGCCAGGCGGCAGACTTCGCCATGCAGCTGCTTGAAGGTGAGGGTGGTGACCACGCCGGGCTCGCTCTCGAAGCGGATCGCCAGCTTGTCGCCGCGCTTCTCCAGGTGACGGTCGATGCAGTTGTACGAGACGTTGATCCTGCCGTCGGTGAACCAGGCGTAATTCGGCGCCTTGCTGTCGTCCAGCGTCACCGTGAACGGCTTGTTCCAGCTCAGCTCCTGCCTGGCCAGGCTGGCCCAGAAGCCGACGTGGTCCTTTTCCGCCGCCGCCCGCAGTTCCGCCATCTTCTTCGCATCGACGCGCGACTTGGCGACGAACTCCGCAGCGGGGGGAAAGATGCGGCTTTCGCCGAGTACGGCCTGGATGTTGTCGTTGCTCATGCTGTTGTCCTCAGTGCACGGGCCCGCCCGAGGTGCGGCGGGCTGTTACGGAATTCTTGTTGTAGACGCAGTCTTCGATGATACATGGTGGACATGACACGGTGGACATCCCGTCCAGGAACCGGTCGTCCATGACCGGACTGTTGAAACAAGCAGAAACTCATAAAAAAGCCCCGGCGTGAGCCGGGGCACAGGGCATGAAGTAATTGCTCGGAATCAGGAACAGGCGCCTCAGTGCGATGCGCCGTCCGACGCGCCGATACCGGTCTGCGAGCGCACGAACTGGGCGAGGAACAGGTCCGCTTCGCGTCCCGCCGCCGCGCTCTTGTCGGTGATCGAGAACAGCCAGCAGCCGATGAAGGCCAGCGGCATCGAGAAGATCGCGGGGGTGTCGTAAGGGAAGATCGCCGCGGCATGGCCGAAGGTCTTGACCCACACCGCCGGGCCCAGCACCGTCAGCGTCACTGCCGTGATCAGGCCGAGGAAGCCGCCGATGGTGGCGCCGCGGGTGGTCAGGCCCTTCCAGAACATGGACAGGATCAGCACCGGGAAGTTGGCGCTGGCCGCCACCGCGAAGGCCAGGCCGACCATGAAGGCCACGTTCTGCTTCTCGAACACGATGCCCAGGAAGATGGCGACGACGGCCAGGCAGACCGTGGCGATGCGCGACACCCGCACCTCCTGCTTGTCGTTGGCCGCGCCTTTACGGAACACGCTGGCGTAGAGGTCATGCGACACCGCCGTGGCGCCCGCCAGGGTCAGGCCGGAGACCACCGCCAGGATGGTGGCGAAAGCCACCGCCGAGATGAAGCCCAGCGTCAGGTTGCCGCCCACCGCGTGCGCCAGGTGGATGGCCGCCATGTTAGCGCCGCCGAGCAGGCCGCCCTTCGGATCGAGGTACTGCGGATCGGTGCCGACCAGCACGATGGCGCCGAAGCCGATGATGAAGGTCAGGATGTAGAAGTAGCCGATGAAGCTGGTGGCGTAGAACACCGACTTGCGCGCTTCCTTGGCGTCCTTCACCGTGAAGAAGCGCATCAGGATGTGCGGCAGGCCGGCGGTGCCGAACATCAGCGCCACGCCCAGGGAAATCGCCGACACCGGATCCTTGACGAAGCCGCCCGGTCCCATGATCGCCCCGTGCTTGGGGCTGACTTCCACCGCCTTGGCGAACAGCGCGTCGACGTTGAAGCCGAACTGCACCAGCACCATCAGCGCCATGAAGCTGGCGCCGAGCAGCAACAGCACCGCCTTGATGATCTGCACCCAGGTGGTGGCCAGCATGCCGCCGAAGGTGACGTAGATCATCATCAGCACGCCGACGATGATCACCGCGTTGGCGTAGTCCAGGCCGAACAGCAGCTTGATCAGCTGTCCCGCGCCGACCATCTGCGCGATCAGGTAGAACGCCACCGTCACCAGCGTGCCGCAGGCGGCGAGGATGCGGATCGGCTTCTGCCCGAGGCGGAATGAAACCACGTCGGCGAAGGTGTAGCGCCCCAGGTTGCGCAGGCGCTCGGCGATCAGGAACATGATGATCGGCCAGCCCACCAGGAAGCCGATCGAGTAGAGCAGGCCGTCGAAGCCCGAGCCGTAGACCAGGGCCGAGATGCCCAGGAACGAGGCCGCCGACATGTAATCGCCGGCGATGGCCAGGCCGTTCTGCAGGCCGGTGATGTTGCCGCCGGCGGCGTAGAAGGTGTGGCGCGAACTGGTGCGCCGCGCCGCCCAGTAGGTGATGCCCAGCGTCAGCGCCACGAAGCCGACGAACATGGCGATGGCGGTGACATTCACCGGGCGTTTCTGCAACTCGCCCTCGATCGCGCCGGCCGCAAGTGCCGCGGGAGCGATCAGGCCAGCCAACAGGCCGAACAATGCGATCAGCGCAGTGCGGATGCGGCTCACTTGGCGTTCTCCTTGATCTTCGCGACCAGGGCGTCGAACACCGAGTTGGCGCGCCGCACATAGATGCCGGTCATCAGGATCGAGGCGAGAATGATGCCCACGCCGACCGGCAGGCCCAGCGTCATGGTCATGCCGCCCAGCGGCGTCGCCAGGGTGCTCGGGGAAAAGGCCACGACGAGAATGAAACCGTAGTAGATAACCAAAGTAATGGCGCTCAAGGTCCAGCCCAGCTTGTTGCGCTTCTGCTCCAGCTCCTTGAATGCGGGATCCCGCAATACCCTCTGTGTCACATCGTCGACCATGGCCTGCCTCCGGAAGGCGGCCCGAGGCCGCCGATTTATCTTTTTCATGTGGCCCAGCCGAACCCGCCGGCAACGGCCTCCCTCGGCATGGACTCTACCCACCCGGGGCTGTCACATGAAACACGACTTTGGTCTGAGACCGGCCATCAGCCCGATCCCGCTACTGGGGCCGCAGCCCGCTTTGTTCTACTCTTATGGCCTTCCGGGGCGATCCCGGCTGGCGAGGCTGCGTCGATGCTGCACGGTTGGGCCCTGTTCCTGGTATCCGCGGCATACGTGGCGCTGCTGTTCGCCATCGCCTATTACGGCGACCGGCGGGTCAGCCGCGGCCAGGCCCCGGCGCGCAAGCCCTGGATCTACAGCCTCACCCTGGGCGTCTACTGCACCTCCTGGACCTTCTACGGCGCGGTCGGCCGCGCCGTGGAAAGCGGCTGGGATTTCCTGCCCATCTACCTTGGTCCGCTCCTGGTATTCGGCCTGGGCTACAAGCTGGTGGGGCGCATCGTCGAGGTCAGCAAGCGCCACAACATCACCTCCATCGCCGACTTCATCGGCGCCCGCTACGGCCGTCACCAGCAGCTCGGCATGCTGGTCGCCCTGGTCGCCCTGATCGGCGTGCTGCCCTACATCGCCCTCCAGCTCAAGGCGGTCAGCGTCAGCTTCGCCGTGCTGGCGCAGCCGGCGGCCGACGGCGCCCTGCCGGACAGCGCCCTGCTGATGGCCATCATGCTGGCCCTGTTCGCCATCCTGTTCGGCACCCGCCAGGTGGTCAGCAGCGAAAACCACCACGGCATGGTGCTGGCCATCGCCTTCGAATCCCTGGTCAAGCTGGTCGCCTTCGTCGCCGTCGGCCTCTACGTCACCTTCGGCATCAGCAATGGCTTCGGGCCGGCCTACCGCCACGCCCTGGCCCTGCCGCAGGTCAGCGAGGCGCTCAGCGACGGCGGCTGGCGGCTTGGTTTCGTCACCCAGACCGTGCTGGCCATGTCCGCCATCCTGTGCCTGCCGCGGCAGTTTCACGTCGCCGTGGTGGAAAGCACGGCTCCGGCCGACCTGCGCACCGCGCGCTGGCTGTTCCCCGCCTACCTGGCCCTGATCAGCGTCTTCGTCCTGCCCATCGCCGCCGCCGGGCTCGACGCCTTTCCCAAGGGCAACGTCATCGGCGACAGCTTCGTGCTGGCGCTGCCCCTGGCCGGCGGCCACGGCGGCCTGGCCCTGCTGGCCTACATCGGCGGCTTCTCCGCCGCCACCAGCATGGTCATCGTCGCCACCATCGCCCTCTCCACCATGCTCTGCAACGAGGTGGTGATGCCGCTGCTGCTGCGCCTGTCGCCGCTGGGCCTGGCGCGGCGGCCCGACCTGTCCGGCCTGCTCAAGGCCATCCGCCGCCTCGCCATCATCCTGATCGTGATGCTGGCCTACATCTACTATCGCCTGTTCATCGGCCCCGGCACCCTGGCCCACATCGGCCTGCTTTCGTTCTCCGCCGTGCTGCTGTTCGCACCCGGCCTGGTCGGCGGCGTGCTGTGGCGGCGCGGCAGCTACGCCGGCACCCTGGCCGGCCTCGGCGCCGGCTTCGCCGTCTGGGTCTACACCCTGCTGCTGCCGACCCTGCTCGCCACCTATGCCGGCGAATCCGCCCTGCTGAGCCACGGCCCCTTCGGCATCGGCTGGCTGCGGCCGCAGGCCCTGTTCGGCATCAACGGCGTCGACCTGCTCACCCACGGCACCCTGTGGAGCCTTGCGGTGAACCTGGCCTGCTATATCGGCATTCCCCTGCTCACCGCTCCCGGCCTGCACGAGCGGCTCCAGGCGGTGCGCTTCCTCGGCGGCGCCCGGCCGGACGAATCGCTGCCCGAGCGCCCCCTGCCGCGCAGCAGCGCCACCGTCGGCGACCTGCAGGAACTGCTGGAGCGCTTCTTCGAGCCGGCGCGGGTGCAGCAGTTCTTCCGCGAATACGCCGAGCGCATCGGCGGCGCGCCGCTGGTGCACAACGAGCGCGCCGAGCCTGACCTGGCCCGCTACACCGAGCGCCTGCTGGTCGGCGCCCTCGGCGCCGCCTCGGCCCGCCTGATCCTCGCCTCCACCCTGCGCGGCCGCGACATGCAGCCGGAAGACGTGGTGCGCCTGCTCGACGAAACCTCCCACGCTATCCAGTTCAACCGCGAACTGCTGCGCGCCGCCCTGGAGCACCTGCCGCAGGGCATCTCCGTGGTCGACAAGGAGCTGCGCCTGGTCGCCTGGAACCAGCGCTACGTCGAGCTGCTGGAATACCCCGAAGGCCTGATCACCATGGGCCGCCCGATCGAGGAAGTATTCCGCTACAACGGCAGCCGTGGCCTGCTCGGCGGCGGCGAGGGCGACACGGAAGAGATGATCGCGCGGCGCCTGGCCCACATGCGCGCCGGCCACGCCTACACCCGCGAACGCGCCCTGCCCAACGGCACCGTCATCGAAACGCGCGGCAATCCCATGCCCGGCGGCGGCTTCGTCACCAGCTACTTCGACGTCACCGCCTACAAGCGCGCGCAAGGCGAACTGCTCGAAGCCAACGAAACCCTGGAGTCGCGCGTGGCCGAACGCACCCGCGAGCTGACCGCGCTCAACGCCGCCCTGGCCGAGGCCGGCTTCGCCGCCGAGCGCGCCAACGAGGCCAAGACCCGCTTCCTCGCCGCCGCCTCGCACGACCTGGTGCAGCCGCTCAACGCCGCGCGCCTGTTCGTCTCCTCGCTGGAGCGCCACGGCCTGCAGCAATCCACCGCCGCCCTCATCGGCCAGGTGGAGAACTCCCTCGCCGCTGCCGAAAGCCTGCTCTCCAGCCTGCTCGACATCTCCCGCCTCGACGCCGGCGCCCAGGAAGCCCACATCGAGCACTTCGAAGTCGCCCGCCTGCTGGAGCCGCTCGCCGCCGAATTCCGCGCCCTGGCGCAGACCCGTGGCCTGGAACTGCGCGCCGTCCCCAGCCGCGCCGTGATCCTGAGCGACCCGCGCCTGCTGCGCCGCGTGCTGCAGAATTTCCTCTCCAACGCCGTGCGCTACACCCGCCACGGCCGCATCCTGCTCGGCTGTCGCCGGGTCGGTGACCATCTGCGCATCGAAGTGTGGGACACCGGCCCCGGCATCCCCGAAGACCAGCAGCGCGAAATCTTCGAGGAGTTCCGTCGCCTCGAGGCACAGGACGCCGGCGGCGAACGCGGCCTCGGCCTCGGCCTCGCCATCGCCGAGCGCATCGCCCAGCGTCTGGACCATCGCCTCGACCTGCGCTCCTGGCCCGGCCGCGGCAGCGTCTTCGCCATCACCGTGCCGCTGGGCGACGCGGCCCGCATCGCCCCGCCGCCCCGCCCGGAAATCCGCCGCAGCAGCGACCGCGTCACCGGCGCCACCGTGCTCTGCGTCGACAACGAGCCCGCCGTGCTGGCCGGCATGGAAGCCCTGCTCGGCAACTGGGGCTGCCGCGTCATCGGCGCCCGCGACCGCGACTCGGCCCTGCTCGCCGCCCGCGAACACGAGGCGCCCGAATTGCTGCTGATGGACTACCACCTCGACGGCGGCGTCAACGGCATCGAACTGGCCGAAGAACTGCGCCGGCTCTGGGGCGGCGAAATTCCCGTACTGGTCATTACCGCAGACCACACCCAGCAGGCCAGGGAAGCCGCCGCCGCGCGCGGCTTCACCCTGCTGCCCAAGCCGATCAAACCGGCGGCCCTGCGTGCTCTCATGGGCCGGCTGCTGTCAGCCCGCGAAAGAGCGGTACGCCTGGCAAGTTAGATCTGGCTACCCCCTCTCCCCATGTACATGGGGAGAGGGCAGGGGTGAGGGGGGCTCTCTCAACCTGTCATCCCGCTTCAATGAATCAAATTCGCCGCCACCGCGCCGGACACACCGGCGTGCCGCGCACGCGGCCGCAGCACCAGGTACAGCAGCGGCCCGATCGAACCCAGGAACAGCGTCGCCACCAGGAACGGCCAGGGATTGCGCCCCTGCGCCCGGGCATCGCCAAAGAGCCAGATACACACCAGGCTCAGCGAAATGGTCAGGTCGCACAGCACCTGGATGCCGCCGGCATTGCTCAGGTGACTGCGAAAGATGCCGACATAGCCCACGTCATACACCACGTAGGCGGAATACAGGCTGAAAGCGGTGAACACGGTAAGCAGCAGTGCGCGGGTCATGGGCTTCTCCTGAATGGATATGTGCGGGTCTGCGGCGCCACTCTCGCGCCTGCCCGGCCACCGCTCAATTACCCGCCAGGTAATAGCCGCCGCCCCCCGGACTTGCCAGAATGCGGCCATGTCCACCCCCATGCCGCCCGCGGCCAGCGACGCCCGCGCCGCCGATTTCAGCTTCGGCGACGTGCTGCGCGAGACGCGCGGCGCCCGCAAGCTGAGCCAGCTCGATCTCGCGGTGGAGGCCGGCATCTCGCAACGCCACCTGAGTTTCCTGGAGTCGGGGAGGGCGCGGCCCAGCCGCGGCATGGTGCTGCAACTGGCGGAGTCGCTGGAGCTGCCCCTGCGCAACCGCAACCGCCTGCTGGTCGCCGCCGGCTTCGCCCCGGTGTTCCCGCAGCGCCCGCTCGACAGCGAGGCCATGGCCCCGGTGCGCCAGGCCCTGGAGCGCCTGCTCGCCCACCATGAGCCCTATCCCGCCCTGGTGATGGACCGCGGCTGGAACATCCTCATGACCAACCGCGCCCTCGACCGCCTGGTCTCCCTGCAGGGCGATCCCGATGCGCTGTGGCAACGCGTCTGCGGCGACGGCCCGCGCAACATGTTCAAGCTCACCTTCCACCCGCGGGGACTGCGCCCGCTGATCAGCAACATGGCGGAAGTCGGCTCGCACCTGCTGGCGCGGGCCCGGCTGGAAGCACTGGAAGAACCCGCGGTGGCGAAGCTGCTGGACGAAGTCCTGGCCTACCCGGACACCCCGGCGCGCTGGAAACTCGCCGAGCCCGTCTCGCATCCGCCCCCGGTGCTGGCCGCGCAGATGCGCCTGGGCGATGTGCGCCTCGACCTGTTCACCATGCTCAGCACCTTCGGCACGCCGCAGGACCTCACCACCGACAGCCTGCGGGTGGAGCACCTGTTTCCGGCGGATGCGGAGAGCGAGTTGCTGCTGAAGCGATTGGCCGGAATGTAAGCGCGACCCCATAGTAGGGCGGGCCGTGGCCGCCGGCTTCTTCTCGCAGATTGAGAGCAGCGGCGGCCACGGGCCGCCCTACAAAAACTGAAGCGATTGGCCGGGGTGTGAGTCGAATCAAATAGTAGGGCGGGCCGTGCCCGCCGGTTTTTACCCGGGCATGAGCGCAGCGGCGGGCACGGCCCGCCCTACAACTTGTGGCCGGGAAGCACCGCTACTCCGCCTCTTCCTCCGCCCCACCTTCCGCCGCACTCCCCAGCTCCGCCAGCGAAGCGCTCTCCGCCCGCAGCAGCCGCTGCGCCAGCACCGCCGCCTGCGTGCGCCGGTACAAGCCAAGCTTGCGCAGGATCGCCGTCACATGCGCCTTGATCGTCGCCTCGGACACATTCAGGTCGCCGCCGATCTGCTTGTTCAGGCGTCCATCGGCCAGCATCATCAGCACGCGGAACTGTTGCGGCGTCAGGCTGGAAATGCGCTGCGCCAGCTCGCGTTCCTCCTGCTCCTCGGCCGCCGCATTCTCGGTCACGCCCGGCGGCAGCCACACGCCGCCCTCCAGCACCGAGCGCAGGGCCTCGCCGATGGTATCCAGCCCGGCCGACTTGGGAATGAAGCCGCAGGCGCCGAAATCCAGCGCGCGGCGCATCACCGCCGGCTCCTCCACCGCCGACACCACCACCACCGGAATCGCCGGATACTGCCCGCGCAGCGTGATCAGCGCGGAAAAGCCCTGCACCCCCGGCATGCGCAGGTCGAGCAGGATCAGGTCCGCCCGCGGATGCTCCTGCACCGCCAGGTTCAGCGCGTCGGGCGAATCCGCCTCCACGATCTGCACCCCCGGCAACAGCTGCGCCACCACCGTGCGCAGCGCGCTGCGGAACAGCGGGTGATCGTCGGCGATGATCAGGGTCGATACCAGGCTCACGGACAGCGCGCTCTCCAGTGCGGCGCCGCTACGGCTGCGGAACTCGTCCGTCGCGGCTTGTTGTGGGTGCAGCGCAGGGTATCGCAAAGCCGGTCTCGGGTGCGCGCGGAATGCGCCCGACTGTTTTAGCCGCTTAACCTGTCATCTCCTATACGACCTAAGCCTAAGAGCCACCTGGCGGTTGGTCCGGGGCCTTCGAAAAGGCCCGTTCGTCCCGAGTGAATCGCGAAGCGATTTGTATCGAGGGAGGGACCAGCTGCAAGACCGCCTAATGCCGCTCCAAATAGGCGCCCAGGGACCCACGGGGCATAATGTGCCCCTGTCGTCACCAGTCGGAGCACCGTGGTCCATTACCGTCACAGCTACCATGCGGGCAATTTCGCGGACGTGTTCAAGCACGTCCTGCTGGTCGGCCTGCTGGCCGGGCTCAACCGCAAGGACAAGCCCTGGTGCTTCCTCGACACCCATGCCGGCGCCGGCGACTACGACCTCGGCAGCGAGGGCGCCACCCGCACCGGCGAATGGCAGGACGGCATCGGCCGCCTGACCGACGCCGCCAACGCCCCCGAACTGGTCGCCGAATACCTGCGCCTGGTGCAGCTCTCGCGCAGCCAGGGTTCGCCCGATCACTACCCCGGCTCGCCGCAGTTCGCCCGCGCCATGGCCCGCCCCGGCGATCGCATGGTCTTCTGCGAGAAAGTGCCTGAAGTGGCGGCGGACCTGAAACGCTCCCTGCGCGGCGACCCGCGCGCCGTGGTCCATGTGCGCGACGGCTACGACGCCTATGCCCTGCTGCCGCCGCCGGAGAAGCGCGGCCTGGTGCTGATCGACCCTCCCTTCGAGCGCACCGACGAGATGGATGCCATCGCCGACCTCATCGGCAAATCGGTCGAGCGCTTCGCCGGCGGCATCTACGCCGCCTGGTACCCCATCAAGAACCGCCACCTCGTCTCGCGCTGCGTGCGCCGCGTCGCCCGCGAAACCGGCAAGCCCGTGCTCAACCTGGAATTCGACAACGGCGAGGAGTCAGCCGACGAAATCCGCTTCGCCAGCACCGACCGCCCCAAGCCCGAGCGCCCCGCCAATTCCTACCGCACCGGGCCCGTCCGCACCACCGGCCGCCGCCCCCCGCCGCGCTACCAGGACGCCTCGCCCGGCATCGTGCGGGTCAAGGAAAAAGTCACCATGCACGCCTGCGGCCTGCTGGTGGTGAACGCCCCCTTCGGTTTCGAGCAGTCCGCCAGCCAGGCGCTGCAATGGCTGAAGCCCAAGCTGGCGCAAAGCTCGCGCGCCAGCTTCACCATCGAACACGGAGTGGCCGAAGCACCCGAGCGCTAGCCGCGCATTGCACGCTGTCATCCTGAGCGCAGCGAAGGATCTGGCCGCCAAAATTACGATCAGGTTGCTCACCCGCACCGTACGGGATGAGCAGTAGACGTACAAAAGCAGGAGGAGACGAATGGCCGATACCGGACCAGGCTTCGACACCGAGACCCACGCCGCGCGCCTGCGCGAGCAGGGCTACACCATCATCCCCGACTTCCTCTCCCCGGAAGCCCTCGCCGCCGTGCGCGCCGGCCTCGCCCCCTTCCTCGGCAGCCACAACGGCCGCAACAACTTCGAAGGCTACAAGACCGAGCGCGTCTACACCCTGGTGGCGCGCGGCAAGGTATTCGAGGACATCGCCTGCGACCCGCGCGTGCTGGCCCTGCTCGACCGGTTCCTCAAGCCCGGCTACCTGCTCACCGCCAGCCAGGCCATCTGCATCCACCCCGGCGAGACGCCGCAGCCGGTGCACCACGACGACGGCTTCTACACCATCCCGCGGCCGCGCCCGGCGATCAGCCTCAGCACCATCGTCGCCGTCGATGCCTTCACCGCCGAGAACGGCGGCACCGAGATCATCCCCGGCAGTCATGTGTGGGACGATGCCCAGGTGGCCGGGCAGTACGGCGGCAGCCGCAGCACGGACGCCGCCGAAAATCCGCAATGGCTGAGTCAGCTACAGCCGCTGGTGATGCCCGCCGGCGCCTGCGTCGTCTTCCTCGGTACCCTGCTGCATCGCGGCGGCGCCAACCGCAGCAGCGCCCCGCGGCTGGCCTTCTCCAACCAGTACTGCGAGCCCTGGGCCCGCACCCAGGAAAACTTCTTCCTCGGCATCCCGCCGCAAGTGGCGCGCACCCTATCGCCGCGCCTGCTGGAACTGCTCGGCTACGGCATCTGGTCGCCCTTCATGGGCCACGTCACCGCCTCGCACCCGCTGAAAACGCTGGAGCCGGATTACGTCAACGCCGTGCTTGCGCAGAAGCCCTGAGTGCTGCACGGTAAGACCCCGCGAATTTCACCAGCCCACCGTCCCATGTCAGAAGCCAGCGGCACCCCGCCGATCGAAACCCTCTACGAAGGCAAATACCTCGCGCTGCGCCGCGAAGGCCACTGGGAATACGCCGAGCGTCCCAACGCCCGCGGCGCCGCCTTCATCGTCGCCGTCACCGGGGCGCAGGAAATCGTGCTGGTCGAGCAATACCGCATCCCCCTGCATGCCCGCTGCATCGAGCTGCCCGCCGGCATCATCGGCGACGAAGCGGCCTTCGTGAACGAGGGCATCGAAGCCGCGGCCCTGCGCGAACTGGAAGAGGAAACCGGGTTCCGCGGCGCCCGCGCCGAGCTGCTGGCCAGCGGCCCGGTCGGCGCCGGCCTCGCCTCGGAAATCCTGCACCTCGTCCGCGCGCACGATCTGGAGCGCGTGCACGACGGCGGCGGCGTCGAGGGCGAGGACATCACCGTCCACGTGGTGCCGCTGGCGGGAATCGGCGAGTGGCTGGCCCAGCAGGGCCGCAGCGGCAAATGGGTCGAGCCGCGCATCTACGCCGGCCTGTGGTTCGTGCAGAACGCCGCCGTCAGGTCATAAAAATTCAAAATCCATTGTAGGGCGGGAGCAGCGCAGCGTATCCCGCCTTCCGCGCTGCCGCGATGAACGCCGCAAAGGCGGGACGCGCTGCGCTGCTCCCGCCCTACTGAGGGTGCACCGTCTCCACCCTCTACCGCAGCGTCCCGATGTAATGCTGCTGCGCGGTCTCCGCCGTCTCCACCGACCGCACCGGGGCGGGTGCCGGCGCCGGCTTGCGCGCCGGCAGCGGGCGTCCGCCGAGCAGCGCCTGGAAGCGCTGCACCAGGTTCTGCGTCTCGGGGTCGGGATCGTTGGCGGCGAGCCGCAGGATCTCGTGGGCGTACTCGTCGTTCTGCGCCATCCACACCGCATCGACCACGCGACCGCTGCTGCGGCGCAGGCGGACGTACAGATGGGTAGCCAGGGAGAAGCGTTCTGCCTGTGTCATGGGGGTGTTGCTCCTTTACCGCTCACGAACCGCCACGGCGGTGGCGAAGGTGCTCCACCGTGGTACAGCCGGACCGCTGCGCGCCCCTCTGCCGCGCGTCGCTCCGTACAGCCGCCTCATTTCTGTGCAAACCTGGCTTCCATGCGATCAAATCAGCGTTAACAGGGTTAACAGGCCCTAGGGAATCTGCTCGCCGTGCTGCGACAAATCCAGCCCGGTGTATTCCTGCTCCGGCTCCACCCGCAGGCCGATGGTGTACTTCACCACCAGCAGGATGATGAAGGACATGCCGGCGCTGTAGGCCAGCGTGGCGAAGGCGCCGATGCACTGCGTCAGCAGGTTCGCATCCGCGCCGGAAATCGCCTTGCGTGAAAACACCCCGGTGAGGATGGCGCCGATCATGCCGCCGATGCCGTGGATGCCGAACACGTCGAGCGAATCGTCCGCCCCGAGCAGCTTCTTCAGCCCGGTGGCGCCCCAGTAGCAGCCGATGCCCGCCGCCGCGCCGATGGCCAGCGCGCCGAACAGGTCGACGAAGCCCGAAGCCGGCGTGATCGCCACCAGCCCCGCCACCGCGCCGGAGCAGGCGCCGAGCAGGGACACGCGCATGCGCAGCATCCACTCCACCATCATCCAGGTCAGCGAGGCCGTGGCCGTCGCCACCTGTGTCACCAGCATCGCCATGCCGGCGCGGCCGTCCGCCGCCGTGGCCGAGCCGGCGTTGAAGCCGAACCAGCCCACCCACAGCAGCGAGGCGCCGATCAGGGTGTAGGACAGGTTATAGGGGATGAAGGGCTCGCGGCCGTAGCCGGTGCGCTTGCCCAGCATGAAGGCGCAGACGATGCCCGCCGCGCCCGCGTTGATGTGCACCACCGTGCCGCCGGCGAAATCCTGGTCGCCCATCGCCGCCAGCCAGCCCGTCGGCTCCCACACCCAGTGCGCCACCGGCGAGTAGACCAGCAGCGACCACAGCGTCATGAAGGCGATCATCGCGCCGAAGCGCATGCGCTCGGCGAAGGCGCCGGTGATCAGCGCCGGGGTGATGATGGCGAAGGTCATCTGGAACATCACCAGCACCGACTCGGGGATGGTGGTCGCCACATGGCTGACGCTGATCAGCCCCTGCACCTTGTCGAAGATCATGCCGTTGAGCAGCACCCGGCCGAAGCCGCCGATCCACGGCGTGCCCGGGGTGAAGGCCAGGCTGTAGCCCACCACCACCCACAGCACCGTCACCAGGCAGGTGATGGCGAAACTTTGCAGGGCGGTGGCCAGCACGTTCTTCTTGCGCACCATGCCCGCGTAGAACAGCGCCAGGCCGGGAATGGTCATCAGCAGCACCAGCGCGGTGGAAGCCAGCATCCAGGCCGTATCGCCCGCGCTGATCTTGTCCACCGTGGTGATGAAGGGCGCCGTAGGCGCCACCGGAGCATCGTCCGCGAAAAGCGGCGACGCAGCCAGAAGTAACATCGCTGCGACCGACAGTCGCACCGATCCGTGCCCTTGCCTCATGACCAGCCCCTTGCGTTGTTATGCGACGAGTCTCGCAACAACCGCGCCAGTCCTTGAAATCCCGGGATTTTCCCCTCTCCCTGCGGGAGAGGGGCAGGGGTGAGGGGCGCAGGTCGGTGCAGGTGCGGTCATCAGCCGTCTCCGCCGCTTTCCCGCGCCTTGCACCAATCTCCGTTCGCCCCGAGTGCCCGCGAAGCGGGTGTGTTTTTCCGGATGTCCCGAGTGAATCGCGAAGCGATTTGTATCGAGGGAGGGGCCAGCGCCAACCTCCGGGCAACACGCTTTTCTTGCCCAACCCCCCGTCTTGCCCTATCGTGTCCCCCATACAGCCGGGGGTGCCGTGCCCGTTGTGGGCATGGCTGAGAGAGTCCCTTGGAACCTGATCCGGATGATGCCGGCGTAGGGAAGGCTGCCGCTGTCCGCACCGCGCGCGCTTCCTTCGCCTATTTTTGCGAGGAGCAAGCATGAGCGCAGTAGCCGAAACCCTGACCCAGATTCAGACCAGCCCGCAGACCGGTTCCCGGATGGATCCCAGGCGGGACATGTCCGAGCAGGCCGAAGAGCTCTCCGCCGAAGTCCGCCAGCCTTTCCCCAGGAGCCGCAAGATCTACGTCGAAGGCTCGCGCCCGGACATCCGCGTGCCGATGCGCGAAGTCAGCCAGACCGCCACCCACACCGCCAAGGGCGAGGAGCCCAACCCGCCCCTCACCGTCTACGACACCAGCGGCCCCTACACCGACCCCGCGGTGAAGATCGACCTGCTCACTGGCCTCAGCGCCCTGCGCGCCGGCTGGATCGCCGAGCGCGGCGACACCGAGGAGCTGCGCGGCCCCAGCTCCCTCTACGGCCGCATCCGCGCCGCCGACGACAAGACCCAGCACCTGCGCTTCGCCCACATCCGTAAGCCCCTGCGCGCGAAGGCCGGCGCCAACGTCAGCCAGATGCACTACGCCCGCCGCGGCCTGGTCACGCCGGAAATGGAATACATCGCCATCCGCGAGAACACCCGCCTGGAAGAGATGCGCGAGACCTATGCCAAGGCCGGCTACCTCAAGCGTCACAAGGGCGAATCCTTCGGCGCCAGCATCCCCGAGCTGATCACCCCCGAGTTCGTGCGCAGCGAAGTGGCCCGCGGCCGCGCCATCATCCCGGCCAACATCAACCACCCCGAGCTGGAGCCGATGATCATCGGCCGCAACTTCCTGGTGAAGATCAACGCCAACATCGGCAACAGCGCTGTCAGCTCCAGCATCGCCGAGGAAGTGGAGAAGATGGTCTGGTCCACCCACTGGGGCGGCGACACCGTCATGGACCTCTCCACCGGCAAGCACATCCACGAAACCCGCGAGTGGATCATCCGCAACTCGCCCGTCCCCATCGGCACCGTGCCCATCTACCAGGCCCTGGAAAAAGTCGACGGCAAGGCCGAAGAGCTCACCTGGGAAATCTTCCGCGACACCCTCATCGAGCAGGCCGAGCAGGGCGTCGACTACTTCACCATCCATGCCGGCGTGCTGCTGCGCTACATCCCCATGACCGCCAGTCGCGTCACCGGCATCGTCTCGCGCGGCGGCTCCATCCTCGCCAAGTGGTGCCTGTCCCACCACAAGGAAAATTTCCTCTACACCCACTTCGAGGAAATCTGCGAAATCATGAAGGCCTACGACGTGAGTTTCTCCCTCGGCGACGGCCTGCGCCCCGGCTCCATCGCGGATGCGAACGATGAAGCCCAGTTCGGCGAGCTGAAAACCCTGGGCGAGCTGACCAGGATCGCCTGGAAGCACGACGTCCAGACCATGATCGAAGGCCCCGGCCACGTGCCCATGCAGATGATCCGGGAAAACATGGTCAAGCAGCTCCAGGACTGCGACGAGGCCCCCTTCTACACCTTGGGGCCGCTCACCACCGACATCGCACCCGGCTACGACCACATCACCAGCGGCATCGGCGCCGCCATGATCGGCTGGTTCGGCACCGCCATGCTCTGCTACGTCACCCCCAAGGAGCATCTCGGCCTGCCGGACAAGGACGACGTGCGCGAAGGCATCATCACCTACAAGATCGCCGCCCACGCCGCCGACCTCGCCAAGGGCCACCCCGCCGCGCAGGTGCGCGACAACGCCCTGTCCAAGGCCCGATTCGAATTCCGCTGGGAAGACCAGTTCAACCTCGGCCTCGACCCGGAGAAGGCCAAGGAATTCCACGACGAAACCCTACCCCAGGAAGGCGCCAAGCTCGCCCACTTCTGCAGTATGTGCGGCCCGCACTTCTGCTCCATGAAGATCACCCAGGACGTGCGCGACTACGCGGCCAAACAGGGTGTGGACGAAGCCGCCGCGCTGGCCAAGGGCATGGAACAGAAGTCGGCGGAGTTCAAGGAGCAGGGGGCGGAGGTTTACAAGAAGCTGTAGCCCGGCCAGTTGCCGCACCTACGCACACCGCGCACCCGATCAGTCCCCCTCTCCCCATGAACATGGGGAGAGGGCCGGGGTGAGGGGCCGCTTTTCCTTCGCGCCGCACCACCCTCCGTTCGCCCCGAGTGAATCGCGCAGCGATTTGTATCGAGGGGCCAAGCACGGAACTATCCCTCATCGTCATTCCCGCGCAGGCGGAATCCAGTTTCCCTGGCTACGGCGCTGTAGTCCCAGTGGCGCTATAAATATCCAGGCTTGCCGATCCGTACGTAAAAGCGTACGCTTAACTGCCTGCCAGGATTCGATTTAATGACCGACCGCACCGCCAGCGAAGCCCGCGCCAATCTCTACCGCCTGCTCGATGAGACGGCGGAAAGCCACAAACCCATCCGCATCACCGGCAAACGCAACAACGGCGTGCTGGTATCTGAAGAAGATTGGGCCGCGATCCAGGAAACCTTGTACCTGCTCTCCATCCCCGGCATGCGAGAGTCCATCAAGAAGGGTATGGAAACACCCACCGGCAAACTGGCCCGGAAGCTTGATTGGTGAGCTGGACGCTGCTTTACACCAAGCAGGCGCAGAAGGACGCCAAGAAACTCAAGGCTGCCGGCCTCAAGGAAAAGGCCCAGACGCTTCTGGCTGTGATCGAGCGCGATCCTTTTGCGAATACGCCTCCATACGAAAAGCTGGTTGGCGATTTGGCCGGAGCTTACTCTCGTCGCATCAACATCCAGCACCGTCTCGTCTATCAGGTTATCAAGCCGGAGAAAGCGATCAAGGTATTGCGCCTGTGGACGCACTACGAATGAAATGTTCCTTCGCGGTCAGCGTGCGTGGAGCGCAGCATATTTTGTAGCGCACCTTTATCCGGGCATTTGCTATCCCCCCGGCATATCCGCCGTAGCCGGCAACCAAAACTCGATCATCCCCGGCGTCGCCCGCAACCGGCGCGGCAACTGCCTCGCCACGCTGTCGTTCCGCTGGTAGCGTGCATTGAAGGCATCGGCCAGTGCCTGGGCGCAATCCTGCTCCGCTTTCGTGTGATAGATGAAGGTCGGATGCGGCCACGGTATCGGCGCCGCGCCGCCGCTGCGTGACGCGCTGGCGGTGACGTTCTCGATGCCGGCGGCAGCCACGCCGGCGCTGGCGGCTTGCTTGCCGAATTCCGCCGCCTGGGCGCGGGCGTCCTCGCTGAAGATCTGGGTGAACAGCTGCACCGGTCCCCAGGCGGCGGGCTTGCAGGCCTGCGCCAGCGCCGAGGCGCCGGATTGCGGACTGGCGGCGCCGGTTGCCTGTGGCGGCGGTGCGCTTGCGCTCGCCATCGGCGGCGGCGCGGCTCCTCCCGCCGGCCCTGCCGCGACCGGCGGCGGTGCCGCGGCAGGTACTGCCGGTGGAGGAGGTGGGGGCGGCGGCGCTTCCGCGCCTACCATCACCGGCGTTTCTTGCGGTGTTGGCATCTGCACGCCGGAATCCGCCAGGTCGGCCGCATTGCTGGCCGCGTCCCATTGCGAAGCGATGGTGCCCTGCCAGTAGTCCACCCACACGGCGTGCGTCGGCGGCGCCTGTTGCAGGTAGCTGCGGTAATCGACGCAGG
The DNA here is from genome assembly GCF_000711955.1 of Nevskia soli DSM 19509. Taxonomy (GTDB): domain Bacteria; phylum Pseudomonadota; class Gammaproteobacteria; order Nevskiales; family Nevskiaceae; genus Nevskia; species Nevskia soli. The sequence continues at coordinate 234,271 of NZ_JONR01000006.1, read as the reverse complement.
TATTCTTCAGCGTCGCCCCATCCTTGGCGCAGCGCGCGCTCACCGCCGCCACCAGGCGATTGTCGGCATCCTTGGTCAGGTCGATGATGCCGAGGCCGCCCATCGATTCGCTGAAGGTCTGCAGCTTGGTGTCCAGGATCAGGTCGTCCGTCTCCGTCGCCACTGCCTTGATGGTGTCCTCGTAGGTGGCGACGAACTGCGTGCGCTGGTCGTCGCGGTCCTTGCGGTAGGAGTCGAAGGTCTGCCACAGGCCCAAGGCCACGGTCAGGCCGATGCCGGCGCCCACGGAAGTGCGCACCGTCTGCCCCACGCGCTGCCGGCGCAGCGCCGCGGCTTCGTCCGGCGTCGGCAGCTTGTCCGCCACCGTCTTGAAGGTGGCGGGCGGCGTCCTGATCTGGCCCCACTCGCGGGCGAAGCCCAGCAGCCTGTCGTTGACCGCGCCGCCCAGGATCAGTCCCAGGTTGTGGTAACTCTCCCACTGCGCCTCGTCGAAGAACTGGTCGCTGGTGTCCTGCTGCGGGAAGCGGCGATCGCCGTCGGCATAGGCCACCACGTCCAGCGGCAACTCGTTGGTACGGTGGGGCTTCACCACCAGCAGCGTGCCCAGGCGGCCGTCGTCGTAGCGCACCCGTCCCACCAGCAGGTATTGCAGGCCCGGCTCCGGCGTGATGGTCAGCGGCGTGCCGACATGGCGCAGCGAGGAAGGCGCGCCCTCGGCCTCATCCGCGGTCAGCGTGCCGGGATCGAGGAATTCGATCTCCGCCGCGTAGTCGATGCGCGCTTTGCGCACCAGGTTTTCCAGGTCGGCGAACAGGTAGTTCTCGTCCTGGCCGCAGTCGGCCAGCACGATCAGGTCCACCTTGCGTTTGAGCAGGGCGTAGACGCCGGTGTTGTCGAAGAAGCCGCCGTCGGACAGGTACCAGTGCGGATCGCGCAAGCCGGGGAAGCTCGCGAACAGCTCCGCCAGCGTCGCCCGGTACTTCGCCAGCCAGCCGGCGCGGCTGCTGCTGCGCGCGCCGCGCGCGGAGGGGAACCAGAAACCCAGCCGCAGCCCGGTGAGGAACAGCAGCGCCGCCATGCCCGGCGCGGTCTTCGAGCCCATGCCGCTGGCCAGCGCCGCGCCGGAGATCGTCGCCCACTGTCCCAGCGTGGTGTCCTGCAATGCCGCGTGCGGCAGCGGCCCGTGCGTGCCGGTCTCCATGCCGCGCGCGCTCACCGTCAGCGCCACGCCCTTGCGGTCGGCGTTGTAGGCGCCGGTGCGGTCGTCGCGGGTCTGGTTGATGCAGCAGTTGATCAGGTGAATGGGGCCGCCGTGCCGGTGCGGCGCGTAGTCCGGCAGCGCCGGGTCGTCGCCGGCTACCGCGTACTCCAGCCGGGCGATACCGGCGATATCGTCGCGTCGCGCCGGCAGCAGCGGCGTGCGCGGGAAGCGTCCGTCCTTCCCCTCACCGCGCACATTGCCCACCGAGATGTAGGCCCGCGCCAGCCGCGACAGGTACAGGTAATTCAGCGAAGCCAGGTTGAGCTGCCCCAGGTTGCAGCCCGAGACCAGCACATAGAGCACCAGCGCCGCGAAGATGCCGGCCAGCCGCAGCAGCGGCAGCCACACGATGCCTGGGGAAGCCGTGCCGGCACCGGCAAAGATGAAGGCCATCAGCAGCGTGGTCCACAGCAGCACCAGCAGTCCCAGCAGGACCATGCCGGCGATATTGGCCAGCGTCGCCGCCGGCAGCCCCGGGCCATCCGTCTTGGCCGAAGCCGCCTGGACCTGCTTGCCGGCCGCGCGCAGCAGCGGCAGCGCCGCCATGGTGAAACCGGAAGCGCCCAGCGCCTTGGCCAGGGTCAGGTCGTGCAGCTCGTGCACCAGCAGGAAGGCCAGCGCATCGAGCACACCCACGCCGATCAGCAGCAGCGACAGCACCAGGCAGTTGCGCAGCCACAGCGTCATGCGCAGGCGTATCTCGGCCGGCTCGCTGTTGAGGAAGCACAGGCGCAGCAGCACGCCGGCCAGGGCCGCAGAAAGCAGGCCCACCATGAATGCGCCCATCACCACCAGGGTCGATGGCGGCCCCTCGGCCAGCTGCATCCACACCCAGCGGCCGATCAGCGCCGCGCCGCCCACCGCCGCCACGGCGCTGACCACGCCGCGGCAGCGCGGGCAGCTGCAATTGCCTTCGTCGCGCGCCTGCCAGTAGGCCCAGGCGCTGGCCGAAGCCCCGAACAGCGGCAGCGGCACCAGCCACCACCACACCGAGAGCAGCTTGCTCCACAGCCACATCAAGCCGAAGTGCACCGAGGCTGGCAGCACCGGCAACAGGGCATGCGGCAGCGTGATCAGGCAGGCCGCCAGCAGGATCAGCACCGCCACTTCGAAGTGCGTGGCGACCATGCCGCGGAAGATCGAGGCCGCCGCCTGCGCCAGGTCCTTGCCCCCGGCCGGCGTCAGGTAGCGGCCGTTGTTGCGCATCCACCACAGCAGCAGGGATTCGTCCGAGCCCAGCCCACGCTCCACCGCTACGGCCGGCGTCTCCTTGCTGTACAGCCGACCCAGCATGGAGCCGATGTAGCCGCCGCCGGAAACGGTGGAAAGATAGTCGAAGCGCTTCAGCAGCCCGTTCTTCGCGAGCGCGCGCAGCAGGCCGAAGCAGAAGGTGGCACTGCGGATGCCGCCGCCGGACAAGGCCAGTCCCCAGGTCAGCGGATCGCTTTTCTCAACCCCGGCAGCTTCGCGGCGCTGGCGCACCTCGGCGCTGAATTCCGCATCGCGGATGTCTTCGTCTGCGGCTGCAATCGGACGCTGTTCCATGTTGCTCCCCCGGCAAATCCCCACACGGCAGCTTCACGCACGTTCCCCTCTCCCACTTGTGGGAGAGGGGTCAGGGGAGAGGGCCGCTTCACCAGCGCAGCGTCCCTTCCCGCAAGCAAGCGAAGCTTCTTGTTGTTTCCAAAACGAAAGTGTCGCAGTACTAGCGTCCCTCGTCCCGGCACAACATACCGTGATCCAGTGCCCAGGTCCCGCTCAGCCGGCGGGCCGCCGCTGTCCGCCGCAGAGGATGTCCGTCACCCGCTCGGTATCCATGTACTCCTTGAACTCCACCACCTTGCCCTCACGGAAGCGGAACAGGAAGTGGTACTGGTTGCTGTAGAGCCTGCCGGAGACATGCATCCCTTCCGACTCCGCTTCCACTGCCACGCGCTCGCCTTCGGCGGTCATGCCCAGGATGGTGAAGCGGATGCCCTGCGGAAACACCTGCAGGATGCCGGCGGCGTATTGCGCGATCTGCTCCTTGCCGTAGCTGCCGGAGATCAGCGTATTGCCCGTGGTCACGCAGCGCCCGTCCTCGGCGTAAGCGTCGACGATGGCGGCCGAGTCGGCCTGGTTGAGGGCCGCGAAGAAGGCCTGGACCTTTTCCCTGTTGCGCTGTTCCGTTGTCATGGTGACCGCCGTTTGCCTGCGTGGAGGTCACCAGCTTGGGTCGGCTTCAGGGGTGCCGCGCCATCCAAACGGGTGAAGGCGGGGTCGGCCGGCATCTGTTCCGGCATGGCGACCGGTAGCGCGTGTCCGCTACAGCGTCCCCGGCAAGCTTTGGCGAGGCGGCATAGCTCGGCGCCTGGCCGCGGATCATCCCTTGTCTTTGAGCTCTTTATCGAGATCGCTTTTCAGATTGCCGAAAGTCTTCTGGATCTGGCCGGCGGTGTTCTGGATCTTGCCCTTGTTCTCCATGGTCTTGTCGCCCAGGATTTTTCCGGTCGTTTCCTTGACCTGGCCCTTCACCTGTTTGATGCCGCCTTTGATCTGGTCTTTGTTCATGTGAGTGTCCGGTTGCTGCCGCGTATGAATGGATGCGCCGCGGTGTGTGCAGGCCGGCGCCGATCTGCAGGGACTATGCGGTCGGCGGATCGATAGGGTCTGTTCGGCGGCCCGCTTAGTTGTTGCGCTTCGCGAACGCCATGGGTCGCTTGTGCAACAATCACCCGGCTGAATCCGCATGCAGCCGCCTCGGCCCATGCGCAAAAATTCTCGGGGGGAGAAAACAATCATGATGGTCACACCGCTTTACGCCGGCCTGCTGGCGCTCTGGTATCTGGTGCTCAGCATCCGCGTCATCCAGTACCGCGGCGCCGCCAGGATCAACCTGGGCGACGGCGGCGATGTCGGCATGCTGCGTCGCATCCGCGCGCACGCCAACTTCGCCGAGTACGTGCCGCTGCTCCTGCTGATGATCGGCTACCTGGAAGTCAGCCATTTCTCCATTTACGTCCTGCATGCGCTCGGCGCCAGCCTTTTGGTGGCGCGCCTGCTCCATGGCATCGCCTTTTCCTTCACGCAGAAATGGGCACCGGGACGCTCGCTTGGTGCGGGGATCACTTTCCTGCTGCTGCTGATCGCCGGCGTGCTGTGCATCTACCAGGGCATCCAGGGCCATCTGGCCTGGTACGGCACGCACCTCTGAGAGCGGCGCGTCGATGGCATTGTCCGGCCATTCTGACTACGAGCCGATGAAGGCGGTCTTCGACCGTATAGTCAAGCGGACTTTGCGCCCTTACGCCCGGCGCGGGTCGATGGCTTGACCGCGGGTTTTGCAGGACCGGATGCTGCGAAAGGCTTATGGATACCCTCGACGGCCGACGAAGTCTTGGCGGAAATCCAAAGGGCACGCTTTCGTGCCGCAAGATCGCGGAGATATGGATTGGAAGCGGAAAGCTTGGTGCCCATGCCCTATGTTGGCCCTTCGGATTGCGGGAAGTCTTGAATAAGCCACTGTGCACCAGTGCGCCCGGCTGGCCACTCATTTCTTGGGGGAGTTCCTGCCCGCTGCTTTATATGAAGCAGGCGGCTCCTGAATGCTATCCGGCTTATGGGTCTGGATGCGCGGCCGCAGCCACGCGGCCAACTCTTCAGCCGGCAGCTTCCCTTCGGCGAGCGCCAGGAACAGTGGGAACAGCTCGATGTCTTCGGCCATCAACTGCCCGCCGTTCAGTTCGATGAAGGTTTCGCAGCAGACTGCCGCGCTGCGCTTGTTGCCGTCCACGAACGGATGATTGCGCGCCAGCCCGAAGGCGAGGCTGGCGGCAAGATCGGCGATGTCGGGCAGGGGATCGCCGTAGGCATGAAGCTGCTGCGGTCGGGCGAGCGCGGATTGCAGCATATTGTCGTCGCGCACGCCGGAACTGCCGCCGTGTTCGGCAAGCTGACGATCATGAATCGCCAGTACCAGCTCCTTGCTGAGCCAGATGATCATGACGGCCTCCGCTCAATTTTCGGAGAGCTTGCGCAGCAGGGTGCGGCGTCGGCGCATGACGCTTTCCGCCACATCCATCTGCTGCTCGAACGTCGGGTCATAAGGCATCAACTTGATGCCATCCGGCAGCTCGGTTACATACAGTGTGTCGCCCTTGTCGAGGCGCAGGCGGGCCAGCAGTTCTTTCGGCAGGACGACGCCGGCCGAGTTGCCGACCGTGGTGATCTTGAGTTTCATGGCAAACCCTCCTTCTTTATTATAACACACGTACATACATCCTCCACCCGACGCCTACCGCGCCGGAACAGTCGTTTCCCTGGAGCCGCATGAGCGATAAACCGTATTCACCCGCCAGCGAGCGCAACCGCGATCCCATCCTGGCCGTGCTGCGCGAGTACTTTGCCGACCGCAAGCGCGTCCTGGAAATCGGCAGCGGCACCGGCCAGCACGCCGTGCACTTCGCCGCCGCCCTGCCGCAGCTGGTCTGGCAATCCTCCGACCGGGCGGAAAACCTGCCCGGCATCCGCGCCTGGCTGGACGAAGCGGGCCTGCCCAACACACCGGCGCCGCTGGAGCTGGACGTGAACCAGCCCCAATGGCCCGCCCAGCGGTACGATGCCGTCTACAGCGCCAACACCCTGCACATCATGAGCTGGGCCGAAGTCGAGAGGCTGTTCCAGCGGCTGCCGGAGATCATGAGGCCGGACGCCAGGCTGGCCGTATACGGTCCGTTCAATTACGGCGGCCGCTTCACCAGCGACAGCAACGCTGCCTTCGACGCCTCCCTCAAGGCGGCCGTGCCCCATCGCGGCATCCGCGATTTCGAAGCCGTGGACGCCCTGGCCCGCGGCATCGGCCTGAACCTGCTGGAAGACCGCCAGATGCCCGCCAACAACCGCTGCCTGGTCTGGGCACGATCGTAGGGCGGCCCGTGGCCGCGGTCGCTCGCCGCATGCGTGCCAACAAAAACCCTTGGCACGCATGGCACGCATGGAGTTTTTCAGCCCTTTTCCCGTCGGCTCTCACAGTCCGCAGTCCGGGAAGCGCGCAACACCGACGGCGGCCTTTACGGCTGCTTCGAAAGGTGGATGCGCATGGCGGCCCCGGATTCCCGGCGCATACTAGGCGCACCGTTCCCGCAGGACAGGACCAATGAAACTGCCGCCGCTGGTGTTCGTACTGGGCTATGCCGGGTTGATTCCCTTCCTGGCGGGGCCGGCGTGGCTGACGCTCTCTCCCCAGACGGCCCCGCCCTGGCTCGACCACCTGTGGCTGCTCTACGCCGCGATGATCGCCAGTTTCATGGCCGGTACCTTCTGGGGCATGTCCCTGCTGGTGGCGCAGGGTCCGAACGGCATGATCGGCATGGCCATGTCGGCCGTGCTGTTCATCCTGTCCTGGGCCACGCTGGCCCTGCCGTTCCGGCCCTGCCTGTTCGCGCTCGCCGGCGTGTTCGTGCTGCTGGTCGCGGCGGAAGTGTGGCGCGAGCGGACCATCGATCCCCTCAGCGGCTATTTCACCCTGCGCGCCACCCTGACCCTCGGCGTGCTCCTGACCATCGCCTGGCGCGTGATGCTGGGTGTTTGAATTTCTCTCTCCCTGCGGAAAGAGAGAAATTCATCAGGAAGCTTTCACCAGCCGCTTCTCGATCGCCTCCAGCATGTGCGTGAACCCCTTGGAAATCTCGCTGGCCAGCAGCGGCGTCAGCAGCTTGCCGATCAACGGGATTTTCAATTCCACGGTGGAGGTCCAGCTCACCACCGTCCCGCCCGGAGTCCTTTCCAGGCGCACGATGCCGCACTTGTGCTGTATCGGCGGAAAGGACTTGGTGATCTGGTAATCCAGCCGCGTCGGCGGCTCGAAGCGGGTGATCTCCTCGGTGAAGCGCGCCTTGCCGACGTCGATCCAGCGCACGGCGCCCACGCCGTTCTTGACCGGCGTGCCCATCCGGATCAGCTTCGAGTCCTTCACGCCCGGCAGCAGCTTGTAGTTGGCGTGGTCGGCCAGGATCTCGAAAACCTTCTCGATCGGCGCCGCGATGGTGTGTCTGACGTTGACGGTCTGCATGTCGTTTTCCCGCCCTGGCGCCCCGCCGCGCTGTGCGGGGGGAGAGGCCGGGCGGCCTTTCGGGGATAATGTAGCCGAATCCCGCAACCGATCGCGCGGTCCGTCCTCAGACCGGACCCGCCCATGACAGACCGATGAAAGAACTCCTGCAACTCGACCATATCCTGCTGCACAACCCGGTACAGGACTGGCTCATCGCCGTCGGCATCGTGCTCGGCATGCTGCTGCTGGCCAAGCTGATCAAGCGCCAGGTGATCAAGCGCATGTCGGTGCTGGCGCGCAGCAGCGAACGGCCGTTCTACGGCGCCATGGTCAAGACGGCGCAGGCCACCAAGCTGTGGCTGATCGGCATCGTCTCCCTGCAGATCGCCAGCCAGTACCTGGACCTGCCGCACCGGGCCGAGTCCACGCTCCAGCGCATCATGATCGTGGCGGCGTTTCTCCAATTCGGCATCTGGCTCAGCGCCCTGCTCGACTTCTGGATCTCGCGCTCGCGCAACCACCTGCCGGATGCGGATGTTGCCGACAGCAGCCGGCTCGATCCCTTCAGCTTCCTCGGCCGCCTGATCCTGTGGACCCTGGTGCTGCTGCTGGTGCTGGACAACATGGGCGTCAACGTCACCGCCCTGGCCACCTCGCTGGGCGTCGGCGGCATCGCCGTGGCCCTGGCGGTGCAGAACATCCTCGGCGACCTGTTCGCCTCGCTGTCCATCGTCATGGACAAGCCCTTCGTCATCGGCGATTCCATCGCCCTCGACGGCCTTTCCGGCACGGTCGAACACGTCGGCCTCAAGACCACGCGCATCCGCAGTTCCACCGGAGAACAGCTGGTCGTCGCCAACAGCGACATGCTCAAGGCGCGCCTGCGCAACTACAAGCGCATGCACGAGCGCTGCATCACCTTCGGCTTCACCGTGCCCTTCAGCACCGGCGCCGACCAGCTCGAGAAAATTCCACAGCTGGTGCGCGAGGCCATCGAAGGGCGCGAAGCCGTGCGCTTCGACCGCGCCCACTTCAAGGACCTGGGTGGCAGCGCCTACAGCTTCGAAGCCGTGTACTGGGTGCGCCAGCCGGACTACAAGGTCTACATGGACGCGCAGCAGGCGATCAACCTGGCCCTGGTGCGCGCCTTCGCCAGGGAAGGCGTGCAGCTGTCCTATCCTTCGCAGACCCTCACCGTCGAAGCCCCGGTCAGCCTCAAGGCCGTCGTCGCTTCCGGGCCGGGCGGCACAGCCGGAGAGTCCGCATGACCCTGCAATGCGAAATCATCCCGGTCACGCCCTTCCAGCAGAACTGCTCGCTGGTCTGGGACACGGCCACCATGCGCGGCGCCCTGGTGGACGCCGGCGGCGAAGTGGATCACCTGCTGGAACGCGTGCGCCATCACGGCGTGCAGCTGGAAAAGCTGCTGGTCACCCACGGCCACCTCGACCACGCCAGCGGCGTGCAGGATCTGGCCGAGCGGCTCCAGCTGCCGATCGAGGGGCCGCACGAGGATGACCTGTTCTGGATCGAGGGCCTGCCGCAGGCGGCGAAACAATACGGCTTCCCGCCGGCGCGCAGCTTCACCCCGGACCGCTGGCTCCGTCACGGCGACACCGTGACCGTCGGCTCGCTCACGTTCGACGTCCTGCATTGCCCGGGACACACCCCCGGCCACGTCGTGTTCCACCATGCGCCTTCGCGCGTGGCCTTCGTCGGCGACGTCCTGTTCCAGGGCTCCATCGGCCGCACCGACTTCCCGCGCGGCAACCACGCCCATCTCATCGACGCCATCCGCAACCGGCTGTTCCCCCTGGGCGACGACAACCGCTTCGTGCCCGGACATGGACCGATGTCGACCTTCGGGCAGGAGCGCAAGAGCAATCCGTATGTCTCGGATGCCGCGGTGAAGGATTAGTTCTTCCTCAACAAACGTCATTCCCGCTTGCGCGGGAATGACGTTGCCTGAAGACGAGCGGTGCGCTACTTACGCAATCGACCTGACCACGCCCCCATCCACCCGCAGCGCCGTTCCCGTCGTCGCCGAGGCCTGCTCCGAGCAGGTATACACCACCAGGTTCGCCACTTCCTCGACCGTGATGAAGCGCTGGATCAGCGAACTCGGCCGCACGCTCTTGAAGAACTCCTGCTCCACCTGCTTCTCCGTCGTGCCCTGGCCGCGCGCCAGGTCGGCGACGAAGCCTTCCACGCCTTCCGAGCGCGTCGGTCCCGGCAGCACGCTGTTGACGGTGACGCCCGTTCCGATCAGCGTTTCCGCCAGGCCGCGCGCCACGGCGAGCTGGGCGGTCTTGGTCATGCCGTAATGCACCATCTCGGCCGGAATCTGCAGGCCGGACTCGCTGGAGATGAAGACGATGCGGCCCCAGCCGCGCTGCGCCATGCCCTGGCCATACAGCCGCGCCAGGCGCACGCCGCTGAGCACGTTGACGTTGAAGAAGCGCTCCCAGTCGGCGTCGGGAATGTCGAAGTAGCCCTTGGGCTCGAAGATGCCGAGATTGTTGACCAGGATGTCCAGCTCGGGACGCGACTGGTGCAGCTGCGCGGCCACCGCGGCGTTGGAGAGGTCGCCGGCGAAGCCCAGCAGCTGCGCGCCCGGCACCGCCTTGCGGATGCTCTCGATGGCGGCGGAGACGCGCTCCTCGGTCCGGCCGTTGACGATCACGGTGGCGCCGGCCTCGGCCAGGCCCTTGGCTACGGCGTAGCCGATGCCGGCGGTGGAGCCGCTGACCAGGGCACGCCGGCCCTTGAGTTGAATCTGCATGTGAACTCCTTGCTAGGTGAAGGGAAAAACTGAAATTCCTTGGGAATCAGACCGGTGCAGACGCTCAACCACGAGCCGCCCGGAACATCGGCATAGCGCCGCTGTCCACTAGTTCGGCATTAGACAGGGACATGTCCCGCTGGTTTCTGCATGGGCTTTCAATTGGGCCTTTGGTCCCCGTTTCAATCGGCCGCTCGACAACAAGGAGATGCACCATGGCAGCGAAGCCTTTTGTTTCAGACATCAAAGCGATCCGTGAACGCGCGCGCGAGCACATCAGGAAAGGGGCGGTGACCGAGGGCTACAAGGCGGACCGCGGTACCGTCATCAAGATCCTCAACGAGGCACTGGCGACCGAACTGGTCTGCGTGCTGCGCTACAAGTACCACTATTACATGGCCTCCGGCATTCACTCCAAGGGCGTCGCCGCCGAGTTCCTGGAACACGCCAACGAGGAACAGACCCACGCCGACCAGATCGCGCAGCGCATCACCCAGCTCGACGGCAAGCCCAACCTCTCGCCGGAAGGCCTGCTCTCGCGCAGCCATTCCGAATACGTCGAAGGCCATGATGTGGTCGAGATGATCGAGGAAGACCTCGTCGCCGAACGCATCGCCATCGACAGCTACCGTGAAATCATCCAGTACCTGGGCAACGACGATCCGACCACCCGCCGCATGATGGAAGAAATCCTGGCGAAGGAAGAGGAACACGCCGAAGACCTGGGCACCCTGCTGGAGCAGCTGGGCCAGAAGGGCGAACCGAATGCGGAGCCGCTGAAGAAGGCCAAGGCGCACGCCTAGGTCAACAGCATTCCCCTCTCCCGTAAGTGGGAGAGGGGATCAGACTCATCAATGCTCAGGCCGCAGCGGCCAGTTTGCCGTCGCGGTAATCGGCCAGTGCCTGCTCGATTTCCTCGCGCGTGTTCATCACGAACGGCCCGTACTGCACCACCGGCTCGCGCAGCGGCTTCGCCGCCAGCAGCAGGAAGCGCACGCCTTCCGGTCCGGCCTGCACCTGCACGCTGTCGCCGTCCGACAGCACGCCGGCGGCGCGATGCGGCAGCTGCCTGGCTTTTTCCCCGGTACCGACCTTGGCGCTGCCCTCGTAGGCATAGAGGAAGGCGTTGTGGCCGACGGTCAGCGGCGCATTGAATTCCGCGCCGGCCGGCAGATGCACATCGAGATAGAGCGGATCGGTGGACAGCTTCCGGCTGCCGTTGACCGGACCGCTGATGTCCTTGCCGCCATTGGCGAAGGTGCCGGCGATGATCTTGACCCGGCCGCCGTTGGCCAGCTCCACCACCGGAATTTCGGTGGCGGGAATGTCGCGGTAGCCAGCCGGCTTCATCTTCTCCTTCGACGGCAGGTTGATCCACAGCTGGAAGCCGCGCATGCGCCCTTCGCTCTGCTGCGGCATCTCGGAGTGGATGATGCCGCGCGCGGCGGTCATCCACTGCACGCTGCCCGGGGCGAGATCGCCGCGGTTGCCGAGGTGATCCTCGTGGCGCATGTGGCCGTCGAGCATGTAGGTGACGGTCTCGAAGCCGCGATGGGGGTGCGAGGGGAAGCCGGCGAGGTAGTCGTTGGGATCGTCGGAATAGAACTCGTCCAGCATCAGGAACGGATCCACGTGCATGCCGCGCTGGCTGCCGAGGCTGCGGCGCAGCTTCACGCCGGCGCCATCGGAAGTCGGCTGCGACTCGATGACATGGACCATGGTCCGCGGGGTTGTGGTGTTCATGATTCGCTCCTTGAAGGAAAACCCGCCGGCTTGCGCCGGCGGGGACTGCGGCAGCTTGCGATACGTTCTTTACTTCTTGCTGAACAACCCATCCAGGCTCAGCTTGCCGGCGCCGTTGGCGACCAGGAAGAGGAAGCCGCCGGCGAGGCCGATGTTCTTCAGCAGCATGATCTGCGAAACCTGGTCGGAACCGCCGTGGAACACAAAGCCGGTGATGATGGCGAAGCCGGCCAGCAGCAGCGCCACGACGCGGGTGTACAGGCCGAAGACGATGGCGAGGCCGCCGCCGAGTTCGGTCAGGATCACCAGCGGCAGCAGCGCGCCGGGTACGCCGGCCGACTGCATGTAGCCCTGGGTCGCGGCATAGGCGCTGATCTTGCCCCAGCCCGAGAGAACGAAGAGTGCGGCGATCAGCACGCGGCCGACGAGGTCGGAATAAGGCTTGGTGGTGTCGAAGAATTTGTTCATTGCAGTACCCCTGAATGGATGATGCTGGTTAATGTGTCGCTTGTTTCAACAGTCCGCGCCATGGATGGCGCGGTTCGTGGACAGGACGTCAATCAAGACAGGACGTCACACCGCCAGGCGTTTCGCCTCGTCGCTAGCCTTGGCGAGGCTCTCTTCCCTGCTCTGCGGGCTGATTGCCAAGCCTTCAGCGTAGACGAATTCCACGTCGTTCATGCCGAGGAAGCGCAGGAAGTCGCGTACGTAGCTGGTCTGCGTGTCCATCGGCGTGCCGACATACATGCCGCCGCGGGCGGCGAAGACGTAGACCTTCTTGCCGGTGAGCTGGCCGACCGGGCCTTTCTCGGTGTACTTGAAGGTGATGCCGGCGCGGGCGATGTGGTCGAAATAGGCCTTGAGCTGCGACGGCACGCCGAAGTTGTACATGGGCAGGCCCAGCACGACGATATCGGCCTGCTTCAGTTCGTTGATCAGGGCGTCGGAATACTCGACCACGGCGTGCTGCCCCGGGGTGCGCTCTTCCGGCTTGGTGATGAAGGCGCCGAAGCGCTCGGCGGTCAGGTGCGGCACCGGGTCGGCGGCGGCGACGTCGCGCACCACCACTTTTGCATCGGGGTGGCGCTCCTGGAAGGCGGCGACGAATTGCCTGGCGAGCTGGCTGGACTGGCCGTTGCCGTTGTTGATGCTGGCGTTGATCTGAAGAAGGGTGGTCATGGCGCATCTCCTCTTGAATCGGTGATGGAACGGTTCCGTTCCGGAGTGGCGCCATTTAAGTATTGATTGATTAGATAGAAAAGCACAAAATTTAGGGCCTACTTATCTATCCATTAGATAATGACCGCTAACCCACGGATTTCACTGGAACAATGGCGCGCCCTCCTGGCCGTGGTGGACGCCGGCGGCTACGCCCAAGCGGCGGAAGTCCTGCATAAAAGCCAGTCGGCGGTGACTTACGCCGTGCAGAAACTCGAATCCCTGCTCGCAGTGAAGGTGTTCGAGGTGGTCGGCCGCAAGGCGCACCTGACTCCGACCGGCGAGGTGCTGTACCGCCGCGCCAAGGCCCTGCTGGAGGAAGCCAGCGTGCTGGAAAATGCCGCCGGCAGCCTTGCCGCCGGCTGGGAGCCGGAACTGCGGCTGGCAATGGAGATCATTTTTCCGACCTGGGTGCTGCTGCAGTGCTTCGAGCGCTTCGCCAAGGAGCGGCCGCAGACGCGCATCGAACTGTACGAGACGGTGATCAGCGGCACCGAAGAGGCCCTGCTGCAGCGCAAGGTCGACCTCGCCATTACCTCGCAGATCCCACCTGGCTTCGCCGGCGATCCGCTGATGCGGATACGCTTCATCGCCGCCGCGCATCCGGATCATCCCCTGCATCAACTCGGCCGCGAACTGACCATGCAGGACCTGCGCAAGCATCGCCATCTGGTGATCCGCGACACCGGCAGCCAACGCCGCAGCGGCAGCTGGGTCGGCGCCGAACAGAGCTGGACCGTGAGTCAGAAAGCCACTTCGATCCACGCCGCCTGCATGGGCATGGGCTTCGCCTGGTATCCCGAGGAAACCGTGCGCAACGAACTGGAGCACGGCCTGCTCAAACCCCTGCCGTTGCGCGAGGGCGGCGAGCGCTGGGGTGATCTCTACCTCGTCTTCGCCGATCGCGACTACGCCGGGCCCGGTGCCCTGCGCCTGGCGGAAATCATCCGCGAGCAGGTGAGCGGCGAGTGCCGCAAAGCCCGGGGTGAGCAGGCCGCGGTGGATCTGCCTGTGAATGGCGGGGTCGCCAGGCCTCAGCCGGAGTGGGCCGATACCAGGCGCGGCGGATGTTGATGGAGTGTCGTGCAAGCTGCGGCGCCTGCTGCATCGCGCCCTCCATCTCGTCGGCGATCCCCGGCATGCCGGACGGCAAGCCGGCAGGCGTGCGCTGCGTGCAGCTGGCCGAGGATTTTCGCTGCATGATTTTCAATGATCCGCGCCGGCCACTCGTCTGCGGCGGGCTCAAGGCGCGTACCGAGATGTGCGGCGCCGAGAAAGGCCTGGCGGGACGCGAGTTCGCACTGGCTTATCTGGACAGGCTGGAACTGGCGACGCGGCCTGACTAGTTTTCTCCCTCTCCCCATCGAAGATGGGGAGAGGGCCGGGGTGAGGGGCGGCTCACTCGCCGTTTACTGCTCCGTGTATCGCTTCAAGTACGGCTGCAGTTTGGGACAGTACATCGTTGTTCCAGAACCTGAGAACCCGATAGCCCTGGGTTTGAAGAAAAGCCGTACGAGCTTCGTCCTGAATCACATTATCTGCATGTTGGCCGCCATCTAGTTCGACGATCAGCCGTTTCTCGACGCATGCAAAATCCGCAATGTAAGGGCCGATCGGATATTGGCGGCGGAACTTGCAACTGAACAAGGTGCGGTTGCGTAGCGAGCGCCAGATCAGGCGCTCAGCGTCGGTGGAGTTGCTGCGTAGGTTGCGGGCGAGAGAAGTTAGCGGCGTACGATGATTGCGCATGCTCGATCTGGCGGCGGAGCCCCTCACCCTAACCCTCTCCCCACGTGCGTGGGGAGAGGGGACGTAGAGTTACTATGCCACCGCTTTTACGATCGTTGAAAGATTGTCGCAGCCAAGCTGCTTGATGGGGCGCTACGCTTCCAGCGTGGCCAGCTGCTCCGAAGCCGCCAGCCATTCCTCTTCCATCTTCGCCAGCTTCTTCTTCAGCTCGCCCTGCTCCTTGAGCAGTTTCGCCACTTCGGCGCTGCGGCTGGCTTCGTACATGACGGGATCGGCGAGGCGGGCGTCGAGCGCGGCCAGGTCTTTCTGCATGCGGGCCATCTGCGTGTCGAGCTTCTTGATGGCGTCCTTGTGATTGCGCACCGCCACGCGCTGGTCGGCGGCGGCGCGGCGCTCGTCCTTGGCCGAGGTGCGGTTGCTGTTCTTCGGCGAACTGTCCTTGGTGGTGTCGCGCGTGCCGAGCCAGCGGGCGTAGTCGGTGAGGTCGCCTTCGAATTCCTGGCAGCGGCCGTCGGCCACCAGCCAGAGCGAGTCGCAGGTGCTGGAGAGCAGGTGGCGGTCATGCGAGACCAGCACCACGGCGCCGGCGTAGTCCATCAGCGCGGTTTCCAGCGCATGGCGCATGTCCAGATCGAGATGGTTGGTCGGCTCGTCGAGCAGCAGCAGGTTGGGCTTCTGGAACACCACCATCGCCAGGGCCAGGCGCGCCTTCTCGCCGCCGGAGAACGGGGCGATGGCCTCGAAGGCGCGGTCGCCGCGGAAGTTGAAGCCGCCGAGGAAGTCGCGCAGCGACTGCTCGCTGGCCTTCGGGTCGAGGCGGCGCAGGTGCAGGACCGCCGAGGCCTTGGGGTCGAGCTGTTCCAGCTGGTGCTGGGCGAAGTAGCCGATGCGCAGGTACGGGTCGCGCATGATCTTGCCGACCTGCGCTTCCAGCTCGCCCGCCAGGGTGCGCACCAGGGTCGACTTGCCGGCGCCGTTGGGACCGAGCAGGCCGATGCGTTCGCCGGGGGCGACGAGCATGCGCAGCTTGTGCAGGATGGTCTTGCCGGGGTAGCCGGCGTCGACTTCGTCGAAGCGGATCAGCGGCGAGGGCAGGCGGTCCGGGGTGGGGAATTCGAAGGAGAATTCGGAATCGGCGTGGGCCGGGGCGACCAGCTCCATGCGCTCCAGCTGCTTGATGCGGCTCTGCGCCTGGGTGGCCTTGGTGGCCTGGGCCTTGAAGCGGTTGATGAATTTCTGCAGGTGCGCCACCTGGCGCTGCTGCTTGGCGTGGGTGGCGGTCTGCAGCGCCATCTTCTCGGCGCGGATGCGCTCGAATTGCGAATAGTTGCCGGTGTAGAGGGTGGCGCTGGTGCCTTCCAGGTGCAGCGTGTGGGTGGTCACCGCGTCGAGGAACTCGCGGTCATGCGAGATCACCAGCAGGGTGCCGGGGTATTCCACCAGCCAGTCCTGCAGCCAGATCACCGCGTCCAGGTCCAGATGGTTGGTCGGTTCGTCGAGCAGCAGCAGGTCGGAGCGGCACATCAGCGCGCGCGCCAGGTTGAGGCGCATGCGCCAGCCGCCGGAGAAGTCGGCGACGGCGCGCTCCTGCGCCTCGGCCGAGAAGCCCAGGCCGTGCAGCAGGCGGGCGGCGCGGGAGCGCGCGGCGTAGCCGCCGATGGTGCCGAGCCGCTCGTGGATCGAGCCGATCTTGTCGGCGTCGTGCGCATCTTCGGCGATGACCAGGCGCCGTTCCAGGTCGCGCAGCTCGAAATCGCCATCCAGCGCGAACTCGATGGCGGCGTCCGGCAGGGCCGGGGTTTCCTGCGCCACGGTGGCAATGGCCAGGTTCTTCAGAACCGAAACATTGCCCTTATCGGCATGCAATTCGCCCAGAATGGCGGCGAACAGGGTCGATTTACCCGTTCCATTGCGGCCGACCACGCCGGTGCGCCAACCCGGGTGAATGGTGAAAGTGGCGCTTTCCAGCAGGGTACGCGCGCCGCGCCGCAGCGTGGCTTGGGTCAGGGAGATCATTCGCGCATTTTAGCTTGCCGGGGCTGCTATTGTGCGGAGCAACAAAAAGCGGCTCCCGGGCGATCCCGGAAGCCGCCTTGATCGCGGGCGCCGCGGTTTTAGTGCCTGGCCAGCGAATCGTGGAATTTGATGTAGTCGGCCGCCACCTGCGCCGGCGCTTCGAGCATCGGCAGATGCCCCATGTCCGGCAGGATGACGACCTGGGAATTGGGCAGGAGCCGGTGCAGGATTTCGGCGCCGGAGTAGTGCAGGGCGCGGTCGTGATCGCCCCATACGATCAGGGTCGGCGTGGCCAGGTTCTTCACCTGCGGCTCCAGCGGCGCATCCTTGACCAGTTCGGCGAAGACTTTCTGGTTGAAGTCGTAACTTTCCGCCGCGTGTTGCGCCAGGACGGTGATCAGCGCATGCGGCACGTAGGGGCGATGCACGAAGACGAAGTCCAGCAGTTCCTGGTATTCCTCCGGGGTCCGCGCAATCAGCGGCACATGCCCGCCCTTCTTGACGATCGTGACCAGATCGCTGTCCTGCGCGGTGGAGACTCCCGCCGGGGCCAGCAGCCACAGGCTGTCGACCTGTTCCGGATGCGCGGCGGCGTAGGCGCCGGCGATCCAGCCGCCCATCGAGTTGCCGCCCAGGTTGAAATGGTCCAGGCCCAGGGCCGCGGCGATCTGGCTGACGTAGACCACCTGGTCCCCGATGCGGCTCTGCTCCGGCGACGGCTTGGTGCTTTCCCCATAGCCTGGCAGGTCGATGGCGTAGACATGGAAATGCGGAGTCAGATAGCGGGCCACGCGGGTCCAGTTGTCCTTGTCCGCGCCGAAACCATGGAGCAGCAGCAAGGGCTGGCCCTGGCCGCCTTCGAGGTAGGCGACGTTGAAGCCGGGGATATTGGCTTCCTTGCGCTGCAAGCCGGCGGCGCTGCGCTCGGCGCCCAGCGCGGCTTCGGCGAAGCGGGCCGGGAGGAAGAAGTCGAAGACGCCGTAGACCACGACAAAAATCGCCAGCAGCAGTAATACCAGCTTCAATGCCTTGCGCATCACGAGCTTCTCCCCAGGACCACGGACCACGGACCACGGACCACGGCTGCCGAGGCAGCCGGTTTTATTTGGCCGCGATTCTGTACAGGCCGGGGGCTGCTGGCATTTGCCGCGGAGACAATGTCAGGCTGCGTCCGGCCAAAGACCGGGACCGGCGGCCTCAGCCGCCGGGCTGCATCCGCCGCATCAGGTTTTCCTGCACCACGCTGGCCACCAGGCGGCCGCCGCGGTCGTAGATCAGGCCGCGCGACAGGCCGCGGGAGCCCTGCGCCGAGGGCGAGTCCATGGCGTAGAGCAACCAGTCGTCGGCACGCACGTCGCGATGGAACCAGAGGGCGTGGTCGATGCTGGCGACGGCGTTGGCGGGATCGAGAAAGGACATGGCGTGCGGCCGCAGCGCGGTGGACAGCAGGTTGAAGTCCGAGGCATAGGCCAGTACGCAGCGGTGCAGCATGGGGTCGTCCGGCAACTGGCCGGCGGCGCGGAACCACAGGTTCTGCGTCAGGCCGCCGACTTCCGGCTGCAGGGGATTCCACGGCGTCACCGGGCGGAACTCGATGGCCAGGGTGCGCAGCATCGCGTCTTTGGCGCGCGGATGGATATCCGGTCGCGCCAGGATCCATTCCTCTGCCAGCTCGCGCTGCGGGCGCAGCGATTCGGGCGGCGGTACCTGCGGCATCGGCATCTGGTGCTCGACGCCCTCCTCCGGCCGGTGGAACGAGGCGATCATCGACAGGATCGGCTGGCCGTGCTGGATCGCCTGCACCCGGCGCGCGGTGAAACTGCGGCCGTCGCGCACCCGATCCACTTCATAGACGATCGGCAGGGCCATGTCGCCGGGGCGCAGGAAGTAGGCATGCAGGGAATGCACCACCGAGCCTGCCACGGTGCGACCGGCTGCCACCAGGGCCTGGCCGATGACCTGGCCGCCGAACACGCTCTTGCCGCCGAGATCGCGCGACTGGCCGCGGAACATATTGTCTTCCAGGGCTTCGAGGTCGAGCAGGTTGACGAGGTCCTCGAGCACGCGGTTCATCGCTGGTCCTTCACTTGGGTTGTATGGCCGGCGCGCCGGTAAGCGGGCTTTCCGGGCAATCGCTTTTGGCGACGAGCCTGATTATCATCCGCGACCGGCAGAACACCTGCGCCGGATTACATTATCCCGCAACCGGGGAGAACAGATGCGGAATCTTCCGAGCTCCGAGGCCGGAGCAGGGCCGGAGACGGTCGACGCTACCCGCCGTACGCTGCTGCAAACGGGCCTGTTCGGCTCGTTGCTGCTTGGCGCGGCCGGCGCCACGGCGACCCTGAGCGGCTGCACCGGGCGCACCGAGGCCACCGCCGCCGGCTACAAGTTCCTGCGCGATGCCGACCTGCCGTTCCTGCGCGCCCTGCTGCCGGGCGTGCTCGGCTCGCTGCTGCCCGCCGCTGGCATGGAGCGTGACCGCCTGCTGGACGATCTGCTGCACCGCATCGACCTGAGCGGCTATCGCCTCGGCCTGCCTTCGCAGAAGGCCCTGGCGCAGCTGTTCGACCTGCTCAACATGCGCCTGACGCGCCGCCTGATGGCCGGCATCGGTCCCTGGGAAGAATCCACTCCGGCGCAGGTGCAGGCCTTCCTCGAACGCTGGCGCGGCAGTTCCTTCGCCGTGCTCAATACCGGCTATCGCGCGCTGATCAAACTGGTGGCCGGCTCGTTCTACGGCACGCCGGCCGGCTGGGCAGCGGCCAACTATCCCGGTCCGCCGCCGGGTCCCTATCAGGTGTTCAACAGCTAACAACCCCCATGGCCATTGACGATATCTACACCAAGGGCATTGCCGACGGCTGGAAGGTCGTCGACGCCTCGACCCTGAAGCAGGACCAGACCTATGAGGCCGATGTCGCCATCATCGGCAGCGGCGCAGGCGGCGGCACCGCCGCTGAAATCCTCAGCGCCGCCGGGCTGAAAGTGCTGATCCTGGAAGAGGGGCCGCTGCAGACCGCGGCAAACTTCAAGGACATGAACGATGCCCGCGCCTACGGCGAGTTGTACCAGGAGGGTGCGGGTCGCGCCACCTCGGACGGCGCCGTCGCCATCCTGCAGGGGCGTTCGGTCGGCGGCACGACCACGGTGAACTGGACCTCCAGCTTCCGCACCCCGCCGCAGACGCTGCAATACTGGGCCGACACCTTCGCCCTCAAGGGCGGCGGCGAGGCGGACATGGCGCCGTGGTTCGCGCAGATGGAAGAGCGGCTCGGCATCTCGCCCTGGGCGGTGCCGCCGAACGCCAACAACGATGCGCTCAAGCGCGGTGCGGACAAGCTCGGCTGGGCCGCCCATGTCATCCCGCGCAATGTGCGCGGCTGCTGGAACCTGGGCTACTGCGGCCTCGGCTGCCCGACCAACGCCAAGCAGTCGATGCTGGTCACCACCATTCCGTCCGCGCTGAAGAACGGCGCGCAGCTGGTGCACCACGTCTCGGTGCGCAAGCTGCAGTTCAGCGGCGGCAAGGTCAGCGGCCTCAGCGCCGAAGCGCTGGGCCCGGATGGCGTCAAGCGCAGCGGCGTGAACATCACGGTGAAGGCGCGGCACTACGTGCTGGCCGGCGGCGCCATCAACAACCCGGCGCTGCTGCTGCGCTCCAACGCCCCCGATCCGCACCAGCGCATCGGCAAGCGCACCTGCATCCACCCGGTGAACCTGTCGCTGGCGATGATGCCGGAGAAGGTGGAAGGCTATTACGGCGCGCCGCAGTCGGTGTATTCCGACGAATACCAGTGGAAGCACGGCGCCACCGGGCCGGCCGGTTACAAGATCGAAGTGGCGCCGATGCAGCCGCTGCTCGGCAGCGTGATCTTCGGCCGCTACGGCGAGGAGTTGAAGACCGGCATGGCGCAGCTGCCGAACATGCAGTCGATGCTGGCCCTGCTGCGCGACGGCTTCGATGAACAGAGCCCCGGCGGCAGCGTCGAAATCGACGACAGCGGCGCCCCGGTGCTGCACTACGACTTCAGCGACTACATGTGGGACGGCTTCCGCCGCGCCTACCTGAGCATGGCGGAACTGCAGTTCGCCGCCGGGGCGAAGCAGGTGATGCCCCTGCACCTGGATTCACGGCCTTACGAGAGCTGGGAGCAGACCAGGACGGCGATCGGCGGCTTGCAATACCGCAAGCAGCGCGTGCCGGTCTTCACCGCACACCTGATGGGTGGTTGCGCCATGGGCGAGGACGAGAAGCTGACGGTGGTGGACAGCGATGCGCGCTTCCGCCACGCCGACAACCTGTCGATCATCGACGGCTCGATTTTCCCGACCAGCATCGGCGCCAATCCGCAGCTGTCGATCTATGGCTTCGCCTGCAAGAACGCGACGAAGCTGGCAGGGGTGTTGAAGGCTTGAAGGTAGCCCGGGAAGCGCGCAGCGCTACCCGGGAATGCACCTTTGCGCCGACCCCGGGTAGCGCTACGCGCTTCCCGGGCTACCTGAGCTTCAGAACTTCCGGTCGCCCGGCGCCGGCGGCGTCCACTGGTAGATCCAGGTTTCGCTCAGCGGCTGCCCGTCGCTCTTCAGGTACATGCGCAGGTTGATCGGGTCGAGGCTGTCGTCCGTGGGGCGGATGTCGAACATCGCGCGCCAGCCCTTGATCGAGGCCAGCGGCCTTGCCGAGGTGATTTCCACCGTGCCGCGCGAGGCTTCGATCACCGCCTCGACCTTGGTGTTGGGGCCGAGCATGGCCAGGTTGCCGCCGGCGAAATCCACGGCGAAGCGCCGGGAGAAGTAGCTGCGCGCCTGGCCGATGACGCCGCCGATGCCGTCGCGGGTGGCCCGTACCGTGGCCAGATGCGGGGTCACCGGCGGGGTGCGGCACCAGTGCAGTTTGTAGCCGAACAGCAGCTCCTGCCCGGCCTGCGGCTTTTCCACCGGATTCCAGAAGGCGACGACGTTGTCGTTGGTCTCGTCGTCGGTGGGCAACTCCACCAGCATCACCGCGCCCTTGCCCCAGCCGGCGCCGCCGGGACCGACGCGGGGCTCCACCCACAGGCTCGGGCGCTTGTCGTAGAACACGCCGTCGTCCTGGTAGTGGTCGAAGTTGCGGTCGCGTTGCAGCAGGCCGAAGCCGCGCGGGTTTTCATCGTAGAAGGAATTGGTGTGCACACCGGTCGGATTGACCAGGGGGCGCCAGATCCATTCGCCGCTGCCGGTCCATAGCTGCAGGCCGTCGGCATCGTGGATCTCCGGGCGCCAGTCGTCGCCGCGGCGTTTATCGTTTTCGCCGAACTGGTACATGCTGGTCAGCGGCGCGATGCCGACGCGCTCGATGGTCCGGCGCGGATACAGGGCGGCATCGACGTCCATCACCAGGGTGTCGCCCAGCGATACCAGGAAGCGGTAGGCGCCGGTGACGCTTTTCGAGTCGAGCAGGCCGTAGACGTAGAAGCTGTCCGAACCCGGTGCCGGCCGTTCCAGCCACCAGCTGGTGAAGGTGGGGAATTCCTCCGGGTCGAGGCCGGAGTCCACCGCCAGGCCGCGCGCCGACTGGCCGTATTGCATGTCGCCGTCCACCGCGCGGAAATAGCTGGCGCCCTGGAAGGCGGCGACGTCGCGCACCCAGTCGGTATGGAACAGCACGCGGAAGCCGGCGAAGCCCAGGTCGGGCGGCAGCGTGCCGCCGCGGATGCCGCTCTTGCCATAGTCGAACATGGCCGGGTCGTAGGCCAGTTCCTGCGCGCGGCCGTCGACCACTTCGTGGATCAGCACCGGCGTGACCATGTGCCAGCCGAGGTGGAAGAAGCGCACCTGCGCGTGCAGGCCCTGCTCACGCCACAGTGAATGTTCGTCCTTGAACTGGATCGCCTGCCATTGATCCCAGGTCATCTGCCCCAGCTTGTCCGGCACCTGCCCGGCCCTGGGCTGGAACGGCTGCTTGCCCAGCGCGCGCGCCTGGCCTTTGAGCCAGGCGTAGTCGAACGGCTGCGGCTGACCCAGCTTGCGCAGGTCCGCTTCGGCGGGGAGGCTGAGCAGGAGAGACGGCGCGGTAAGACCGAGGGCGGCGAAAGCCACGGCGGACTGTAGGACTTCGCGTCTCTGCATATAGGTGTCGATATTGGTCGGTGTGGACCCTGAGCAGACATAATACCCGCATGAAGAGTTCACCCCGGGCTTCCTCTCCAAGTGTTTCGATCCTGGGCCTTTATGCCGGGCGGATTCGTCCGATGCCGGGCGACGGCCGGCCTACCGCCATCTTCAAGCAGCCGGTGATGGAGCGGGTGCGCATCGCCTGGGACGGCATGGAGGTCGACGTGCAGGCCGACCGCCGCCACCACGGCGGCACCGAGAAGGCGCTGCACCACTATCCGCTGGAGAACCACCGGCGGCTGGCGCGGCAGTTTCCCGAGCTGGCGGAGCAGTTCGTGGCCGGCGCCATCGGCGAAAACATCTCCACCGAGGGCTACGACGAAGCCTCGATCTGCCTTGGCGATGTTTACGCCTGCGGCAGCGCCCGCATCCAGGTCAGCCAGCCGCGCACGCCGTGCTGGAAGATCGACAGCAAGTTCGGCCGCGAGGGCATCAGCGCCTATGTCGCGGAGCAAGGCATCTCCGGCTGGTATTACCGCGTGCTGGCGCCGGGCGAGGCGCAGGCCGGCGATGCATTCACCCTGCTGGAGCGCAACGAGGATGCGGTATCGCTGGCGCAGTTCTGGGAGGCTTCGCGGACACGGCGGCCCGCACTGGAAGATTTGCAGCGCATTGCCGATACGCCCGGATTGACCGAAGCCTGGCGGCAGAAGCTGCGGCAGCGGGTTGAATGGCTGAGAGCCAACGCTTAGACGATGACTAGACGTCATCGTCTGTTGGATCGGAGGCCCGGCCAAGGATGGCCGGGCGGAGGGTGGGAAACCTCGATGCCGTCTCGCCAGGGACGGCAATGCCAGGTTTGAAAAAAAGACCGTGAAACCCTCTTTACCCGACCTGCCCGTCGCGGAGGCCCTGCCGGCTTTGCGCGCCGCCCTGGCCGCTTCCGGCCAGGCGGTGCTGGCCGCGCCGCCCGGCTCGGGCAAGACCACCCTGGTGCCGCTGGCCCTGCTGGACGAGCCCTGGCTGGCCGGCAAACGGATCCTGATGCTGGAGCCGCGGCGGATTGCCGCCCGCGCCAGCGCGGCGCGCATGGCCTGGCTGTTGGGCGAGAAGGTCGGCGAGACCGTCGGCTACCAGATCCGCTTCGAGAAGAAGGTATCGGCCGCCACCCGCATCGAGGTGATCACCGAGGGCCTGCTGACGCGGCGCCTGCAGGCGGACCCGGAGCTGCCCGGTGTGGGCCTGGTGATCTTCGACGAATTCCATGAGCGCAGCCTGGACGCTGACCTGGCCCTGGCGCTGACCCTCGACGCACGGGCCAATCTCAACCCCGGGCTGCGCCTGCTGGTGATGTCGGCCACGTTGGATACGCAGCGCGTATCGGAATTATTGACCCGCGCCAGCGGCCACAGCGTCATCCCCGCCAGGGATTGGCGGGGATCCAGTGACAGGGATGTCTCAGGTGCGCAGATCATCGAGAGCGGCGGAAAATTATTTCCGGTCGATGTGCGCTATGCGCCGCCGCGTGCAGGCACCGATCTCGACGTGGCGATAGCGGACGCCTCGATCCGGGCCCTGTCCGAAACCGAGGGCGACATCCTCGCCTTCCTGCCCGGCGGGCGAGAGATTCGCGGGGCGCAACGCGCGCTGGAATCGCGGCTGGCGGGGAAGGTGCATTTGTTCCCGCTGTTCGGGGATCTTTCCAGCGCCGAGCAGGATGCGGCCCTGCAACCGTCCACAGACGGCCGCCGCAAGATCATCCTCGCCACCAACATCGCGCAGACCAGCCTCACCGTGGAAGGCGTGCGCACAGTGGTGGATGGCGGCTATGTGCGCGTGGCGCGCTTCGATCTCGGCGCCGGCGCCAACCGCCTGGAGACGCAGCGCATCTCCCGCGCCAGCGCGGACCAGCGCGCCGGCCGTGCCGGCCGTCTCGGCCCCGGCGTGGCCTATCGCCTGTGGAGCCGCGATCAGCAGGCGCAGATGCCGGCGCACGATACGCCGGAAATCCTCGCCGCCGACCTATCGCGGTTCGCGCTGGAAGTGGCGGCCTGGGGTGCGGACGTCACCCAACTGGCGCTGCTCGATCCACCGGCGGCCTCGTCGTGGAGCTATGCCCGCGAGCTGTTGCTGGCGCTGGGCGCCGTTGATGGCGATGGCCGCATCAGCGCACATGGCCGCGAACTGGGTCGCCTGCCCACTGCACCGCGCCTCGGCCACATGCTGCTGGCGGCGAAGACTCTGCGGCTTGCCGGGTCCGCCGCCTGGCTGGCGGCGGTGCTGGACGAGCGTGAAACCAGCACCGACCTGGAGCAGGCGGTGAAGATGTTCCATGGCGGCCGTGCCGAACCCGGCGCGCAGCGGCGCGTGCGCGAGGCGGTGCGGCAGTTCCTGCGCATCGCGGGGGTCGAGGAAGAGCGGGCCGAAAGCGCGGACGCCGCGGTGGGCCGATTGGTGGCGCTGGCTTTTCCCGAGCGCATCGCCCGCCGCCGCGCCGAGCAGAACCCGGCGTTGCGCGGCGGACGCGATGCCATCTTCCTCTGCGCCGACGGCGGCGAGGCGCGCTTGCCGCAGCACGATGCGCTGGCCCAGGCCGAGTGGCTGGCGGTGGCGCACTGGGACCCGGGCGTGCCGCGCCGCATCCGCCTTGCCGCCTCGCTCAGCGAGGCCGAGGTGCAGCGCGACCTGCAGCCGCGCATCGTCGCCCACAACGAAGTCCGCTGGGATGCGCAGAGCGAAACCGTGGTGGCCGAGCGGCAACGCCGGCTCGGCGCCATCGTGCTGGAGCGCAAGCCGCTGCGCGAAGGGGCGGGCGAGGCGGTGCGCGCAGCCATGCTGGAAGGTGTGCGCAGCCTGGGCATCGGCGCATTGCCGTGGTCAGAGGATGCGCGGCAGTGGCAGGCGCGCGTGTCCAGCCTGCGGGCCTGGCGGCCTCAGGACGGCTGGCCGGATGTTTCCGATGCTGCCCTCGAGGCCACGCTGGAGCAATGGCTGCCGGCCTACCTGGACGGCGTGACGCGCCGCGATCACCTGGCGAAGCTGGACCTGGTGTCGATCCTCAATGCGCTGTTGGACTACGCCCGGCAGCAGCAACTCGCGCGCCTGGCGCCGACCCGCCTGGAGGTGCCGAGCGGTTCGCACGTCGCCATCGAGTACCAGACGGACGGCGCGCCGCCGGTGCTGGCGGTGAAGCTGCAGGAACTGTTCGGCCTGACCCAGACGCCGACGGTGAACGAGGGCCGCAACCGCGTCTCGCTGCACCTGCTCTCACCCGGCCGCCGGCCGATCCAGGTGACGCAGGACCTGGCCGGCTTCTGGGCGCGCACCTACGCCGAGGTGAAGAAGGAGCTGAAGGGGCGTTATCCCCGCCATCCCTGGCCGGACGATCCGCTCACGGCGCCGCCCACCGCAAGGGCCAAGCGCCGGATTTGAGTGGGCTTGCAAATCCCGGCGAATATCTGTAATTTCTGTACAGACAGAAATATCGAGTCTTATGAAACTGAGTCCTGCCAGCGAGAAGTTCGTGCTGCACTGGGGTGAGATGGGCGCCCGCTGGGGCGTCAACCGCACCCAGGGGCAGATCCATGCGCTGTTGTACCTGGCCGACCGGCCGCTCAATGCCGAGGAGATCGCCGAGACGCTCAGCGTGGCGCGCTCAAACGTCAGCAACAGCCTGAAGGAACTGCAGGGCTGGGGGCTGGTAAAAATCGTCCACACCATGGGCGACCGCCGTGATCATTTCATCGGCATCCAGGACGTGTGGGAGATTTTCCTGCTGATTCTCGAAGGCCGCCGCAAGCGCGAGATCGACCCCACCGTGAGCGTGATGCGCGAGTGTGCCAAGGAGGCCGAGGCCAGCGGCGATCCTGCGAAGGACAAGGTGCGCGCCATGCTCGATTTCCTCGATGTGATGCTGGAGGGTTATGAGCAGGTGAAGCAGATTCCGCCGCAGGCGCTGTTGCAGCTGATGAAGATGGCGCAGCAGATGCAGGGCGCGATGATGAGCAAGCCGAAGCCTGGGTGAGGTATTTTTTTGTCTATATATTTCTGTATTAACAGAAATAACTGTAAAGAAGTTCATTTGAAGTCCATGTCAAGGAGGTGTGCGATGAACGAAGAACTGCTGTTTCTGAGTGAAGTCGGGTTGGCCGCGGCCATCAGCCTGGGCGTGATCGCCTATCTGCGCGGCATCCTGCGCAGCATGCTGCTGGAGATTTGCGACCGGCAGCCGCAGCGCGCTGAATTCTGGGTGCGCCTGCTCGACATGATGATGCTGATCGCGCCGGTGATCCTGATGATGCTGTTCGGCGTCGATCAAGGCAGCGGCTTCGCGGTGTTGCGCCGCGCCTTGCTGCTGGTGCTGATCGGACAGTTCATCTCCCTGGCCATCGTCGGTCGGACCATCTGGGGCTTTCTCCAGCCGCAGTGGCGGTCGACGCCCGCTGCATCAGCGGTGCCGCCCCTCAACTGATTGCCGCCGCCATTACAGGACCGAATACCGACCACAGTAGCGGGAGGCAGGCCATGCAAGCTGAAACCATTGCGGGAAAAGTCGAATGGCGCGATCTGGTGAAGGTGTCGCGCGCCGAGGTGTTGAAGGAACTGGCGTTGCCGCTGCCCTGGCTCGCGGCCTCGCTGGCCGCGGCTGGCTGGGGCGCGTGGCCCTTGGCCTGGGTTTGCTCCTTCATGCTGTTCCTCACCGGCCTGCGGCTGGTGCACAACGCCTATCACTACGCCGTTGGCCTGTCGCGTCCCGCCACGGAGTGGGTGATGTTCGTGATGAGCGTGGTGATGCAGTGTTCGATGCATGCGGTGAAGGTGAACCATCTGCGGCATCACCGTTACTGCATGACCGAAGAGGACGTGGAAGCCATGAGCGTGCGGCTCAGCGGCTGGCAAGCGATCCTGATCGGGCCGTGGTTTCCGCTGCGATTGCATGGCAAGGCGCTTCAGGTGGGAAGCCCGGCCGAGAAGCGCTGGATCGTGGCGGAACTGCTGGCCAATGCAGTATGGGTGGCGTTGGTGTTCGGGGTCTGGGACGTCGCGGCGCTGCGCTACCACGTCATCGCCATGACCATCGGCGAGTGCCTCACGGCGTTCTTCGCGGTGTGGACGGTGCACCACGGCTGCGAAGACGGCGCCCCGATCGCGCGCAGCCTGCGTAGCCGCTGGCAGAGCTGGCTGGCCTACGGCATGTTCTTTCACCTGGAGCATCACCTGTTTCCGCGGGTGCCGACCTGTCACCTGGAAACATTGGCGCGGCGGCTTGATGAAGCGGCGCCGGGTTATGCCTGGAGGTCTGTACTGTGAGCGGCTTTCCGGTGCGGGCCCTGGTTCATGCCGCCCTTGCGGCCGTTGCTGTCCAGCCCATCGTCTTCTGTATCTGGCCCCTGCTGCCGGTGGTGCTCAGCGGCACGGAAGTGTCGTGGCAAGAGGTGCTGGCGCTGCTGGCCTGCGTGCTGGTAGTGGCGAGCGTCTTCGTCATCCTGCTCGGTGTGCCTTCTTTCCTGCTGCTGCTTCGTCTTGGTCAACCTACGTTTCTTGCAGCGGGGCTGACCGGTTTTTTCGTCGCTGCCATGCCATTGGCAATTCTGTCGTGGCCCTCGCAGCAGGGGATGACTTCATCGGGCGGCAACTGGTTTGGCCGCCAGGTCGAGTTCTACGTCTCCGGTGTTCCTACTCTGTACGAATGGCTAAGCTTCGCCGACGGCCTGCTCCGGCTCGGGTTTTACGGGCTTATCAGCGCTTTGGTATTTTTTGCCGTCTGGCGCAAGCGGCTTTATGGCCGGGCTTTTTGCTGCGCGTCCCAGTCGAGCCACAGCCGTCCGTCCCGATAGGTGCGGCCGCATTGCCGTCACGGAAGCGGGCATTTCCCGCAGTGGGGTGAATAGAATATGCAATGATCGATTTTCAACGCTTCCGTTCGCAGGGGCTGGTCCTCGCAATCATCATCGTCATGATTCTGATGGCGACAGCATCGTTCCGTTTCTGGAGTGATCTGCCTAATCAGCTGGGCGTCGATTTCTACCAGTTCTGGGGCATCGCCAAGAGTCAGCAGAGCAGTGGCTTTCGTCTGGGGAGCCCTTATCGAAATCCTGCCGGATATCAGCAACAGTTGCTGAAGCTGGCCGCGGTTGAAGGGGATGCGGAACTCGTTGCTGCGGTGGGCAAGCGGGAGCAGCCGGATCTGACCGGATCACCGTTGCTCTACTACCTTCTCGGAATGCTTCCGCAGAAATACACGGTGGCGTTGTGGAGCTTCCGCACGGCGCAGTTTGTCGCCTTCGCGCTGGCTGCGTTCCTCCTTGTCCGGCGGCTCACATCCGGCCCGGTCTCGGCCCTGACCTTTGCCGTGGCGCTCGCGGCCGCTTTTGATCCTCTGTTGCTCGATATGGCGGTGGGCAACCTAAGCTCTTTCCAACTGCTCGGTTTGGTGCTGGTGGCCGGTCTGCTGGAGCAAGGCGGCGCCAGCAATGTTCGCATCGGTTTGGCTCAGGCTTTGCTGGTCACTGTCGTGCTGGTTCTGCTGACACTGGTCAAGCCGAGTATTGCCGCCGCGACGGCACTGGCTGGACTGTGTCTCTACCGGAAGACTGAGCGGCGCGTCCGCACCATCATCGCCGTCACGGCGGGGGCGGTATGCGCTTTGCTGTACGCCTTGCCCTGCATGCTGTTCAATTCCGCGTCCGTTTGGGCGGATTGGTGGAGCGGAACATTCTCTTCGGTGGACCGGCTGGCTTATGCCGGGGGCGACGGCAATTACTCGGGCGTCGGCCTACTCTCCAGCCGACTCGGCATTTCCATCGCTGCCGCAATGGCGTTGGTCGGTACCTTTCTTCTGGTGTCCTTGCTATGGCCGATCGTCTCGGTTTGCGCGACGACATCCAAGGCCGGAAGGGATTACCTGGCCGTGATCAGGAACGGCTTGGTCGACCCCTATTTGTGCATCGCATTCGGCGTGGTGGTGTCATTCGCGTTGTCGCCGCTGGTGTGGTCCCATTATCAGGTCCTGGGGATCATTCCGGCTCTGTGGCTATGCTGGAACCAGGGCACAAGGAACCGACTACCGCGCATCGCAGGCTGGCTGGCGCTGCTGTTGATGGCCGACCTGCCCCGGCGCATTTACCTCCTGGCAGGCGTTCCCTGGATCCTGATCGAAGCCTGCCATGGGTTCAGCTGGCTGCTGCTGTGGGTGGGGATGATTACGGTGTGCCATCTCCAGGAGCGGGAGCGGATCAAATGTGTAGCGGTGCGCAGTGAGTGAATCGCGTCTGCCGTGGGCGAGCGGGGGTTGCCGGCGTTCAGTGCCCTGCGCGTTGAGTGTTGGTTCGCAAGGCATCCCAATCGAGCCATAACTTGCCATCGCGATAGACTCGATCGCTGGCTTTCAGTGCGGTATCGGTGTTGTCGAGTTGCGCGTGCACATTGGCGGCGGGGGCGAGCAGGGCGTCGCGGCCATGGATGAAGCTTTGTTCGCGCACGATCAGCATGTAGGCCTTGTCCAGTTGCAGGGCGCGGCTGCGCGAGGGGGTGATGAGGTCGCGGATGTCGCCCTTGCCGCCGGGGGCGGCGCGGCGCACTTTGGCGGTGTCGAGTTTGCCGCGCGGGAAGTAGCGTTCGAGCATTTCGGCGTTGGCGCGGAATTCGTCGCCGCCGCCGACGCGGCGCAGGTAGCGCAGGATTTCCGGCTCCTTCGAGCCGGCCTGCGGCACGTCCTGGATGCCGGCCAGGCTCTGCGGTCCCCAGCCGGCGGCGCCGGGCACCTTGCGCGGCAGGCTGAAGGTCTGGTCGACGGTGACGCCGATGCCGGTGTGGCAGCCCATGCAGTAGATCTGCTCTTCGCGGCTCTGCAGGCGCAGGCGGCCGGCGGCGTCCTCGATGTAGCCCTGCAGGCGCCAGCCGAAGGCATTGGTCTGGCCGCTGTAGGAGGTGCCGCTGTAGTGGGGCAGGCCGCCGATGTCGCGTTCCTGCGCTTCCTCGTCGTAGCGCCACTGCCGCGTCTGTTCGTTGAGCCGGAAGCGCTTGATGGCGTAGCGCACTTCCTTGAAGCGGGCGGACATCAGTTCCGGCGCGTCGGGATCGATGTAACGCACGGTATGCAGGAATTCGGTGCCTTGGGGGTAGTCGTAGCGCAGCACGGCCTCGCCGGCGCCGCCGCCGGCGTAGTGGGCGGGGAGGCCGCGGATGCGGCTCACGCTGCCGCCGATGCGGCCGTCGCCGTCGAGGTCGATGCCGGCGGCGGCTTCGTCGATGGGCTCGATGCCGCGGCTCAGCCTGGCGTCGGGCACGGTATCCGGCACGGCCATGGCGGCTTCGAGGATGGCGAGATTGGCCTTGTAGACGGCGCGGGAGGGATGGCCGGCGGCGTCGGTGCGGAAGCGCGCGGGCAGGCGGATCAGCACGTCGTCGGTGGAGCCGTTGGTGGGCCAGAAGGTGCCGGGGAAGGGTTTGTAGCGGAAGGCGCGCCAGTCGGAGCCGTCGCGGGCGAAACCTTCCGCGTCGAAGCCCTGGCGGTAGTCGAGGTCCGGCACCCAGCCCTGGTAGCCGGCTTGCGCCAGCAGGGCGGGGCGCAGGGCGGCGTAGTTGTCCTGGCGGATGTAGGCGAGGGCCTCGGCGTCGCCGATGCCGGCGATGGCGGCGCGGCGGTCCTGGAACAGGTTGGTCCAGTGGTTGGTGCGGCCCAGGTCACTGAAGTCGTAGCGCTGCTGCAGGCGCCAGTCGTCGGTCTGGTTACGGCCGTTGCGGCTGGTGTGGCAGGTCCAGCAGGGATTGGAATTCGCGCCGGTGCGGGTGTAGCACTGCGGCGGTACGCCGGCTTCGACGTTGCCGATCAGCTTCTCGGCCGCGGCGGCCGAGAAGGGGTCGTAAGCGGCGGCGCCGGCCGGTGATGCGGGCGGTGTCTGCGCCGGAGCCAGCGGCGACGCGACGGCGAGGAGCAATGCCGGCCACAGCCGCGGCGCACGCCGCGGAAGCGCCGCGGAGGAGCGCGGGGATCGGCGCGGGCGAGGGCGCGGGATTGGCATCCCGCGAGTTTATTGCTTCGCCGGAAACTCGGGCATCACCTGGGTGTAGACGTCGCTGCCGAAGCCGGCTTGGCCGCTGGCGCCGGCATAGCCCAGGTAGGCCAGGCCGAAGATGTCCTGCACGCTGCGCAGCATCGAGTAGTGGTTGTAGGCGGTGGCGGTGACGGTGCCGGCCTTGATGAAGGGCGACAGCAAGACCGCGCCGACCTTGCCGCCGCCGGGGCCGAGCAGGCCGGGCAGCAGGGTGTTGGGGCCCGGGCCCTCGCCGCAGCAGGCGGAGGAGTCCGAAGTCACGCCGTTGGATTCGTCGAAGGTGATGATCAGCAGGCCGTCCTTCTGGAAGGCGGGCGAGGCCAGGATCTGCGGCACCCATTGCTGCAGGAAGGTGTTGATCGAGGTCAGGCCGCCGGGTTCGCCGTTGGCGCAGGGCGAATCGTGGCCGTCGTGGCACAGGCTGGGGGTGATGAAGGTGTAGTTGGCGGTGCTGTCGACGCTGCCGAGGTCGGCCGGCAGCTTGTCCAGGTTGACGACGTGGCTGTCGCAGCTGGCCTGGTCGTCGATGACGCTGTGGAAGTACATGAAGGGGTTGTGGCGGGTGGCGTATTGGTCGGTGGCGCTGGCGGCCTGGGTGCCGTCCTTGGAGCCGATTTTCGGGTGGCCGCAGGTGGCGGCTTCCCGCGTAGGATCGGCGCCCATGTCCTCCATGTAGCCCTTCCAGCTCAGGCCGGCCTTGCTCAGCTGGTCCGGCAGGCTGGCGACGCTGGTCGGGTAGATGCAGCCCTGGCCGATCGCCTGGCCGTTGGCGCCCAGGGTGGTGCCGGTGAAGTCGCTGTAGGTCTGGCAGTCGAGCTGGGTAACCAGGTTGGGGCCTTGCCCGCTGATCATGGAGATGTAGTTGTCCAGGCTGTTGTGGCCGATGCCGTAGTAGTTCTGCGCCAGGGCGCCCTTGGCGGGCAGGGTTTGCGCGAGGTAGGGCGCCGGCGAGCTGGCGCCGAAGGAATTGTCGTAGTCCTCGTTTTCCAGGATCAGCACGAAGACGTGGCCGATGCGGGAGGAGGCGGGCAGGCCGTTGGAGCCGCTGTCGCTGCTGCTGCCGCAGCTGGTGATCGAGGCGGCCAGCAGCGCCGTGCACAGCATCAGACCGAAACGTTTTCCCTGGGCGAGCATGTTGTTTATTCTGGTTGATGATCGATAAAGATATTGCAAGCTTATTGCATTTTGTTGAAGCGTCATTGCGCTGAATGAATGAGCCGGGTCCGGGCGTGCTCCGGCCGAAATTTTCTGGCGATATCGGCCCGCCCGGCGCCGGTTTTGCTTGACAGCGCAGCCCCCGTCCAAAACAATATGTGGCTCAGCTCACGCGAACAAACATTCTCGGGAGGGGTACTCAAGCGGCCAACGAGGGCAGACTGTAAATCTGCTGGCTAACGCCTACGTAGGTTCGAATCCTACCCCCTCCACCACTGAGGATCGTGGTAAAGGCTGCAAAGCGGTTGAAGCAGGCGGGTGTAGTTCAATGGTAGAACTTCAGCCTTCCAAGCTGATAGCGTGGGTTCGATTCCCATCACCCGCTCCAGTTTATGGACCAGATGGAAGGTTGTCCCCGCGGTAGAGGTTGTTGGCAAGCAGTCGGCAGTTTTCGGTTTTCGCCCACCTAGCTCAGTCGGTAGAGCACACCCTTGGTAAGGGTGAGGTCGCAGGTTCGATTCCTGTGGTGGGCACCATATTTTGAAGCGGTACGGTGGTGTCGCGCGGTTTGAGGAGGGCTGAGTTCGAGAATCGAACCTGCGACCTCGGCGAATAACGGGTCGCCTTACGTCGGCGTGAGCCGACACAAGTTCGATTCCTGTGGTGGGCACCAGATTTTTTCCAGGCACTGCCCGTCGGCGGTGCTGTTTTTGTTGTTTTTTTGATTGTATTTGGCGGCAACAGTCCCAAGTATTTGTGTTCGGTTGGTTCATAGAAGGCACGGAGATCAGCGATGGCCAAAGAGAAATTTGCGCGAGTAAAGCCGCACGTCAACGTAGGCACGATTGGCCACGTGGACCACGGCAAGACGACCACGACGGCTGCGCTGACCAAGGTGTCGGCGGACAAGGGCTGGGCGACGTACGTGCCGTACGACCAGGTGGCGAAGGCCTCCGAGAGCCAGGGTCGCCGCGACAGCACCAAGATCCTGACCATCGCCACCAGCCACGTCGAATACTCGACCAAGGCGCGCCACTACGCCCACGTCGACTGCCCCGGGCACGCCGACTACGTCAAGAACATGATCACCGGAGCCGCCCAGATGGACGGCGCCATCCTGGTCGTGTCCGCCACCGACGGCCCCATGCCGCAGACCCGCGAACACGTCCTGCTGGCCAAGCAGGTCAACGTCCCCCGCATCGTCGTCTGGCTCAACAAGTGCGACCTGGTGGAAGACGCCGAACTGCTCGACCTGGTTGAAATGGAAGTCCGCGACCTGCTCAACAAGTACAACTTCCCGGGCGACGACACCCCCATCATCCGCGGCTCGGCCACCAAGGCCATCGCCGGCGAAGCCGAGTGGGTGCAGAAGATCGAAGACCTGTACGACGCTCTCGACACCTACATCCCCGAGCCCCAGCGCGAAATCGACAAGCCCTTCCTCCTGCCGGTCGAAGACGTCTTCTCCATTTCCGGTCGCGGCACCGTGGCCACCGGCCGCATCGAGCGCGGCATCGTCAAGGTTGGCGAAGAAGTCGAGATCGTGGGCCTGAAGGACACCGTCAAGACCATCATCACCGGCGTCGAAATGTTCCGTAAGCTCCTCGACGAAGGCCGTGCGGGCGACAACGTCGGCCTGCTGCTGCGCGGCACCAAGCGCGAAGACATCGAGCGCGGCCAGGTATTGTGCAAGCCGGGTTCCATCACCCCGCATACCAACTTCGAAGGCGAAGTCTACGTCCTGACCAAGGAAGAAGGCGGCCGCCACACCCCGTTCTTCAAGGGCTACCGTCCGCAGTTCTACTTCCGCACGACGGACGTGACGGGCTCGGTGGAACTGCCGGAAGGCACCGAAATGGTGATGCCGGGCGACAACATCAAGGTCAAGGTCGAACTGATCGTGCCGATCGCGATGGAAGAGCAGGTGCGTTTCGCCATCCGCGAGGGCGGTCGTACCGTCGGCGCTGGCGTCGTCACCAAGATCCTGAAGTAAAAGACGAAGTTCAGATTCAACTGCGCCCCTGCGACGCGAACATTCGCGCCGCAGGGTATTGCAGTCCCCGCGGGGCACGGCTATAATTCGCGCCCTTCTGTTTCATCCCCGGTCCACTTTCTGTTGCCCGGGAACCGTTCTTTAAGACTTGAGTGAGAGCATGGCCGCTACCAGCCAATCGATTCGCATTCGGCTCAAAGCCTTCGATCATCGCCTGATTGACAAATCAGCCCGCGAGATCGTGGAGACTGCCAAGCGTACCGGCGCCGTCGTGCGCGGGCCCATCCCGCTGCCGACCCGCAAGGAGCGCTACACCGTCCTGGTGTCGCCGCACGCCGACAAGGACGCGCGCGACCAGTACGAAATCCGCACCCACAAGCGCCTGATGCAGATCATCGATCCGACCGAGAAGACCGTGGACGCCCTGTCCAAGCTCGATCTCCCGGCCGGCGTCGAAGTCCAGATCCGCGTCAACTAAGAGCCGAAGGAGATCACATCATGACCATCGGCATCGTAGGGCGTAAAGCGGGCATGACCCGCGTGTTCACGGAAGGCGGCGAGTCCATCCCCGTCACCGTGATCGAGTGCAGCCCCAATCGCATCACCCAAGTCAAGACTGTGGAAACCGACGGCTATCGCGCCGTGCAGGTCACCATGGGCGAGAAAAAACCCAGCCGCGTCAACAAGGCGCTCACCGGCCATTACAAGAAGGCCGGCGTAGCCGCCGGCGACGGCCTGTGGGAGTTCCGCCTGCAGGACGGCGAGGGCACCGACTTCGCCCCCGGCGCCGAGATCAAGGTCTCCGTGCTCGAAGGCATCAAGGCGGTCGACGTCAGCGGCATCAGCCTGGGCAAGGGTTTCGCCGGCTGGCAGAAGCGCTGGAACTTCGGCGGCGGTCGCGCCAGTCACGGTAACTCCCTGTCTCACCGCCGGCCCGGCTCCATCGGCCAGCGCCAGAGCCCGGGCAAGGTGTGGAAGGGCATGAAAATGGCCGGCCACATGGGTGACCGCAACATTACCGCACTCAATCTCGACGTCGTGAAGATCGACCTCGAGCGCAATCTCCTGCTGGTCAAGGGCGCAGTGCCCGGCCACAAGGGCGCCGACGTTGTCGTGCGTCCGACGGTGAAGTGAGAAATTAGGCCATGGAACTGCAACTCCATCAGAGCAAAGACAAACTGGACGTGGCCGATGCCGTGTTCGGCGTCGACTTCAACGAGCCCCTGGTTCACCAGGTGGTGACGGCGTATCTGGCTGGCGGCCGCTCCGGCACCGCCAAGCAGAAGACCAAGGGTGAAGTCCGCGGCGGCGGCAAGAAGCCGTGGAAGCAGAAGGGTACCGGCCGTGCGCGCGTCGGCTCCATCCGCAGCCCGTTGTGGCGTGGTGGTGGCAAGGCGCATGCCGCCGTGCCGCGCGACCACAGCCAGAAAGTGAACAAGAAGATGTATCGCGGCGCGCTGCGCTCGATCATCTCCGAACTGAACCGCCAGGGTCAGCTGCTGATCGCCGACAGCTTCACCGTGGAAGCGGCGAAGACGCAGAGTCTGCTGGAAAAGCTCAACAAGATTGAGGCCAGCGACATCCTGATCATCACCGACACCCTGGACAAGAATCTGTACCTGTCCGCCCGCAACCTGCACACCGTCGACGTGATCGATGTCGAAGCGATCAATCCGGTGGCGCTGTTGTCGTTCAAGAAGGTGCTGCTGACGGCGCCGGCGGTGAAGAAGCTGGAGGCCTGGCTGTCATGAGCAAAATCAGCATTGCGGGCGAGCGCCTGCACAAGATCATCCTGGCCCCGGTCGTCTCCGAGAAGAGCACCCGCGCCGCTGAGAAGGCCAACCAGGCCGTGTTCAAGGTGCTGCGCGATGCGCGCAAGCCCGAGATCAAGCAGGCCGTGGAAAAGCTGTTCAACGTCAAGGTCGAGGGCGTCCGTACCCTCAACGTCAAGGGCAAGTCCAAGCGTTTCGGCGCCTTCTCCGGCGTCCGTTCCGACTGGAAGAAGGCCTACGTCACGCTCGCCGAGGGCCAGGAAATCGATTTCCTGTCCGGCGCCAGCAATTAATCGGTAGATAGAGCCATGTCTTTACAGAAGATGAAGCCGACCTCGCCCGGACGCCGCCATGTGGTGGCGGTCAAGGTCAAGGGTCTGCATAAAGGCCGTCCGCATGCCCCGCTGCTGGAGAGCAAGAGCTCGACCGGCGGCCGCAACAACCACGGCCGCATCACCACCCGTCACCAGGGCGGTGGTCACAAGCAGCAGTACCGCATCATCGACTTCAAGCGCGACAAGGACTCGATCCCGGCCACGGTTGAACGCCTGGAATACGATCCGAACCGCAGCGCGCACATCGCCCTGCTGCTGTACAAGGACGGCGAGCGCCGCTACATCATCGCCCCCCGCGGCGTGGTGGAAGGCGATGTGCTGCAGTCCGGTTTCGACGCGCCGATCAAGCCGGGCAATGCCCTGCCGCTGCGCAACATCCCGATCGGTTCGACCGTGCATTGCATCGAGCTGCGTCATGGCAAGGGCGCCCAGCTGGCGCGCTCCGCCGGCGCCGCCGTGCAGCTGGTCGCCCGCGAAGGCGAGTACGCCACCATCCGCCTGCGTTCCGGCGAGATGCGCAAGGTGCACAGCGAGTGCCGCGCGGTGATGGGCGAAGTCAGCAACAACGAGCACAACCTGCGCCACTGGGGCAAGGCTGGCGCCCGTCGCTGGAAGGGCATCCGCCCGACCGTGCGCGGCGTCGTCATGAACCCGGTGGACCATCCGCACGGCGGCGGTGAGGGCAAGTCCGGTCAGGGCAACCCGCACCCGGTGTCGCCGTGGGGCCAGAAGGCCAAGGGTCTCAAGACCCGCAAGAACAAGCGTACGGATAAGTTCATCGTACGCAGCCGTCACAAGAAGTAAGCCTGGAATAGAGCCATGCCGCGTTCAGTCAAGAAAGGCCCGTTTGTCGATCACCATCTGGCGAAGAAGGTGTCCGATGCGCAGGCGAGCCGCGTCAAGAAGCCGATCAAGACCTGGTCGCGCCGTTCGATGGTCACCCCCGACATGGTCGGTCTGACCCTGCAGGTGCATAACGGCCGTCAGCACATCCCGGTGTTCATCACCGAGAACATGGTCAGCCACAAGTTGGGCGAGTTCGCGCCGACCCGTAATTTCAAGGGCCACGGCGGCGACAAGAAGACCGCGCCCGGCGCACCCGCCGCGAAAGCCGCGTAAGGAATGAGTGCCATGCAGACTCAAGCCGTACTCAAATTTGTCCGCCTCTCGCCCCAGAAAGGCCGCCTGCTCGCCGACCTGGTGCGCGGCAAGCCGGTGGGCGAAGCGCTCAACACCCTCAAGTTCTCGCGCCAGCGCGCGGCCGGCATCATCCGCAAGGTGCTCGAGTCGGCCATCGCCAACGCCGAGAACAACGACGGTGCCGATGTCGATGAGCTGAAGGTTGCCGCGATCTACGTCGACGAAGGTCCGACGATGAAGCGCATCCGTCCGCGCGCCAAAGGCCGCGCCGACCGCATCCTCAAGCGCACCAGCCACATCACGATCAAGGTCTCCGACGGCCGTGCCGTCGCCGGCAAAGCGTAAGGGCGAAGAATCATGGGTCATAAAGTCAATCCGAACCTCTTCCGCCTGGGCATCACGACCAAGTGGACGTCGAACTGGTACGCCGAGCGCGGCGCCTATGGCGATAACCTCGCCAAGGACATGCAGGTCCGCGCGTTCCTGCTGAAGAAGCTGGCGCAGGCCTCGGTGTCGCGTGTGCAGATCGACCGCCCGGCCAAGTCCGCGCGCGTCACCATCCACACCGCGCGTCCCGGCATCGTCATCGGCAAGAAGGGCGAGGACATCGAGAAGCTGCGGCAGGAAGTGTCCAAGATCATGGGCCTCAAGCCCGACTCCGTGCACATTTCCGTCGAGGAAATCCGCAAGCCGGAGCTGGACGCCAAGCTGATCGCCGAAAGCGTCGCGCAGCAGCTCGAGCGCCGCATTATGTTCCGTCGCGCCATGAAGCGCGCCGTGACCAACGCCATGCGCCTCGGCGCGGGCGGCATCAAGATCCAGGTCGGTGGCCGTCTCAACGGTGCTGAAATCGCCCGCTCGGAGTGGTACCGCGAAGGCCGCGTGCCCCTGCACACCCTGCGCGCCATGGTCGATTACGCCACCGCCGAAGCGCGGACGAATTACGGCGTCATCGGCGTCAAGGTGTGGGTGTTCAACGGCGAGGTGTTCGAGGCTGAGCACCACGGCGGCAAGAAGGACGAAGGCGCCGAGGCTGCGGCTGCTTAAGGTCCGGACTTTTCGAATATTTACGCCCAGAAATTTAGGAGTGTGCTGCCATGATGCAGCCCAAGCGCACCAAGTACAGAAAGCAGCAAAAAGGCCGTAACCGCGGCCTGGCGCAGAACGGCAACAAGGTCAGCTTCGGCGAATTCGGCCTGAAGTCGACCGAGCGCGGCGCCATTACTGCCCGCCAGATCGAGGCCGCTCGTCGCGTCATCACGCGTTACGTGAAGCGCGGCGGCAAGCTCTGGATCCGCATTTTCCCGGATGTTCCGGTGACCAAGAAGCCTTTGGAAGTGCGTATGGGCTCGGGCAAGGGTAACGTCGAGTATTGGGTCGCCAAGATCCAGCCCGGCAAGATGCTGTATGAAATGGAAGGCATCACCGAAGCCGAGGCACGCGAAGCGTTCAAGCTCGCCGCTGCCAAGCTGCCGGTGAAGACCACCTTCGTGTTCCGGACGATTCTGTAATGAAGACCGCAGACTACATCAAGGACTTGCGTGGCAAGTCCGAGACCGAATTGAAGACCGAGCTGGCCGCGCTGCGCAAAGAGCAGTTCAACCTGCGCATGCAGGCGGCGGTTGGCCAGCTGACCCAGTCGAATCTGGTGCACAACGTGCGCAAGAAGATCGCGCGGGTCAAGACCATCGTGCAGCAACAGGCCAAGAGCGGGAAGGCGTCATGAGCGAACAGGCAAGCACTGAAACCAAGGCCAAGCGCCGCATCGTCGGCCGCGTGGTCAGCAACAAGATGGACAAGACCATCACCGTCTCGGTCGAGCGCACCGTGAAGCACCCGCTTTACGGCAAGCTGCTGCGCAAGACCACCAAGCTGCATGCCCACGACGAGAAGAACGAGTGCCACGAGGGCGACCTGGTCGCCGTCGTCGAGACCCGTCCGCTGTCGGCGAGCAAGCATTTCCGCCTGGTCGAGATCATTGAAAGCGCCACCGGCGCCGGCAAGGGAGCCTAAGACCATGGTTCAGCAGGAATCAATGCTGGTGGCCGCCGACAACAGCGGCGCCAAGCTGGTGCAGGTGATCCAGGTCAAGGGCAGCACGCATCGTCGTTACGCCGGCATCGGCGACATCATCAAGGTCACGGTGAAAGACGCGATCCCGCGCGGCAAGGTCAAGAAGGGCGAAGTGCACGATGCCGTCGTCGTGCGCACCAAGCACGGCGTGCGCCGTCCGGACGGATCCACCATCCGTTTCGACAGCAACGCGGCCGTGTTGATTACCACCAAGCTGGAGCCGGTCGGCACCCGTATCTTCGGACCGGTCACCCGCGAGCTGCGCGAACGCTTCATGCGCATCATCTCGCTGGCTCCCGAAGTGCTCTGAGGTAGAAGGCTCATGCGCAAGATCAAGAAGGGCGACGAAGTCGTCGTCATCACCGGTAAGGACAAGGGTCGTCGCGGCAAGGTCAGCGCCGTGCGTGACGATGGCCATCTGATCGTCGAAGGCATCAATGTCGCCAAGAAGCATCAGAAGGGCAACCCCAATGCGGGCGTCGCCGGCGGCATCGTCGAGAAGGAAATGCCGATCGACGCGTCGAACGTGATGCTGTTCAACCCGGCCACCGGCAAGGGTGACCGCGTCGGCATCAAGTTCGTCGGCGAAGGCGAGAACCGCAAGAAAGTGCGTTTTTTCAAGTCCAACCAGGAAATGGTGGACGCGTAAGCGAGTAATGGTCATGTCTGCCAACCTGCACACCTATTATCAGAAGACTGTCGCGCCGGAGCTGCAGAAGAAGCTCGGCTGTAACGCGATGGCCGTGCCGAAGATCACCAAGATCACGCTCAACATGGGCGTGGGCGAGGCGACTTCCGACCGCAAGGTCATCGAGCACGCCGTTGCCGACATGACGGCGCTCGCCGGCCAGAAGCCGGTGGTGACGAAGT
Source organism: Nevskia soli DSM 19509 (assembly GCF_000711955.1). Classification (GTDB taxonomy): domain Bacteria; phylum Pseudomonadota; class Gammaproteobacteria; order Nevskiales; family Nevskiaceae; genus Nevskia; species Nevskia soli. The sequence goes on along the minus strand of NZ_JONR01000006.1, from coordinate 192,981 downwards.
CGCGTCTGTCCATCGCCGGCTTCAAGGTTCGCGAGAACTTCCCGGTCGGCGTCAAGGTGACGCTGCGTTCCGAGCGCATGTACGAGTTCCTGGAGCGCCTGGTGTCGATCGCGCTGCCCCGCATCCGCGACTTCCGCGGCCTCAAGGCCAGCGGCTTCGACGGCCAGGGCAACTACAACTTCGGCATCACCGAGCAGATCATCTTCCCGGAAATCGACTACGACAAGGTCGACCAGATCCGCGGCATGAACATCACCATCACCACCACCGCGAAGACGGATGAGGAAGGACGCGCGCTGCTCGACGCCTTCAGCTTCCCGTTCCGCAAGTAAGGCGAACAGACCATGGCCAAGACCAACATGATCATGCGCGAGAAGAAGCGCAGCGCTCTGGCGAAGAAGTACGCCAAGAAGCGCGCCGAACTCAAGGCGACGATCATCAATGAAGAGGCGAGCTACGAAGAGCGCGCCGCCGCGGTGGACAAGCTGCAGAAGCTGCCGCGTGATTCCAGCCCGACCCGCCAGCGCAACCGTTGCAGCATCACCGGCCGTTCGCGCGGTGTGTACCGCAAGTTCGGCCTGGCCCGCACCAAGCTGCGTGAAGCGGCGACCCGCGGTGAAGTGCCCGGTCTGAAGAAGGCCAGCTGGTAAAGCCAGCGGCTAGAGATTCAAAAGCTGTAGCGTCGACCACCGAAGAAGATTTGAGGCAAGTATGAGCATCAACGATCCTATCGGCGACTTTCTGACCCGTATCCGTAACGGTCAGCAGGCTCGCAAGAAGCAAATCACGTCCCCCTCGTCGAAGCAGCGCGAGGCTGTCGCCGCCGTCCTCAAGCAGGAAGGCTATATCGGCGACTATTCGGTCAAGGCCGAGGGCAACAAGAAATTCATCACCGTCGCCCTGAAGTATTTCGACGGCAAGCCGGTCATCGACCGCATCGACCGCGTCAGCAAGCCTTCCTTGCGCATCTACAAGGGCAAGGACGAGCTGCCGAAGGTCCTGGGCGGTCTCGGTATCGCCATCATCTCCACCCCGTCCGGCGTGGTCAGCGACCGCCAGGCCCGCGCGGCCGGTCACGGCGGCGAAATCATCTGCCTGGTCGCCTGAGGATACCGCCATGTCACGAGTCGCAAGAATGCCGGTGAAGATTCCGGCCGGTGTCCAGATCAGTGCCGCCGGTGGCGTTGTCACCGTGAAGGGCGCCAAGACCAGCCTGTCCCTGTCCCTGCCGAAGCTGGTGGAACTGGAGATCAAGGATGGCGAGGCCCACGTCACCGCCGAATCGATCAAGATCAACGCCGCGATGTCCGGTACCGTGCGCGCCCTGCTGGCCAATATGGTCGGCGGCGTCACCAAGGGCTACGAAGAGAAGCTGACCCTGGTCGGCGTGGGTTATCGCGCCGCGGTGCAGGGCCGTAAGCTGAACCTGTCGCTCGGCTTCTCCCACCCGGTGGAATACGCCATTCCGGAAGGCCTCACGGTGGAAACGCCGAGCCAGACCGAAATCGTCATCAAGGGTGCGGACAAGCAGGCGGTCGGCCTTGCCGCCGCCAAGATCCGCGCCTACCGTCCGCCGGAGCCTTACAAGGGCAAGGGCGTTCGCTATTCCAACGAAAAGGTTTCCCTCAAGGAAGCCAAGAAGAAGTAATGCCATGACCGCGAAGAATGATACCCGTCTGCGCCGCGCGCGCCGTACCCGCGCCAAGATCCGTGAACTCGGCGTCCATCGTCTGTCGGTGCATCGCACCGCGCAGCACATCTACGCCCAGATCATCGCCGGCGACGCCGGCCACACCGTGGCCGCAGCTTCGACGATCGAAAAGGTTGTCGTGGCCGATCTGAAAGGCACCAGTAACGTCGACGCCGCCAAGAAGGTTGGCGCCTTGATTGCCGAGCGCGCCAAGGCCGCCGGCATCACCAAGGTTGCGTTCGATCGTTCCGGTTACAAATACCACGGCCGCATCAAGGCGCTGGCCGACGCCGCACGTGAAGGCGGGCTGGAGTTCTAAGACATGGCAAATCCCAATATCAGTTACGACAACGACCAGTCCGGCGGCGATCTCAAAGAGAAGCTGGTTACCGTCAACCGCGTCGCCAAGGTGGTCAAGGGCGGACGTCAGTTCGGCTTTACCGCCCTGACCGTGGTCGGCGATGGCGCCGGCCGCGTCGGCTTCGGTTACGGCAAGGCGCGTGAAGTGCCGGTCGCGATCCAGAAGGCGATGGAGAAGGCGCGCAAGAACATGGTCAGCGTGCCGCTCAAGGGTCTGACCCTGCAACACGAGATCTGGGGCGAGCACGGCGCGACGCGCGTGTTCATGCGCCCGGCGTCCGACGGTACCGGCGTCATTGCCGGTGGCGCGATGCGCGCGGTGTTCGAAGTCGCCGGCGTGCAGAACGTGCTGGCCAAGTCCTACGGTTCGCGCAACTCGATGAACGTGGTGCGCGCCACCATGGATGCGCTGAGCCGCATGAACATGCCGTCCGATATTGCCGCCAAGCGCGGCAAGACGGTCGAAGAAATCCTCGGCTAAAGGTGCAGACGACCATGACCGCTACCGATACCAAACAGATCAAGGTCACCCTGATCAAGAGCCCGTTCGGCCGCTTGCAGATGCATCGCGCCTGCGTGCGCGGCCTCGGCTTGTCGCGCATGCACCAGACGGTGCAGGTTGCCGCCACCCCGGAAAACATGGGAATGGTGCGCAAAGCCGGATTCATGCTGAAGGTTGAAGAGGTTTAACGAACATGAAGCTCAATACCATCAAGCCGGCCGCCGGCTCCAAGACGGTCCGCGTCCGCGTCGGCCGCGGCATCGGTTCCGGCATGGGCAAGACCGCCGGCCGTGGCCACAAAGGCCAGCGCGCCCGTAAGGGCGGCCGCGGCAAGATCGGCTTCGAGGGCGGCCAGATGCCGATCCAGCGTCGCCTGCCGAAGCGCGGCTTCAACTCCGCCATGGCCAAGTTCAGCGCCGAAGTGCGTCTGTCCGACCTTGAAAAGCTGAAGGAAACCGCCATCGATCTGGGTGTGCTGAAGAACGCGGGCGTGGTTCCGGCGCATACCAAGCAGGCCAAGCTGATCAAGTCCGGCAAGCTCACCCGCAAGCTGGAACTGAGCGGCCTGGGCGTGACCAAGGGCGCGCGCGAAGCGGTGCTCGCCGCCGGCGGCAGCATCGCCGAAGTGGCCGCGTAATCGGATTGAACTGACAGGCTGGCGGACAGGACCATGGCAAACGGCACCAGTGGCGGAATGATGCCCGATCTGAGCAAGATCGGTGAGGTGCGCAATCGCCTGCTGTTCCTGCTCGCGGCCCTGGTGGTGTACCGCATCGGTTCGTTCATCCCGGTTCCGGGCATCGACCCGGCCAAGCTGAGCCAGCTGTTCGCGCAGCAGAAGGGCACCATCCTGGACATGTTCAACATGTTCTCGGGCGGCGCCCTGCAGCGCCTGTCGATCTTCGCCCTGGGCGTGATGCCCTACATCTCGGCCTCGATCATCGTGCAGCTGATGAGCTCGGTCCTGCCGAGCCTGAAGGAGCTGCGCAAGGAAGGCGAGTCCGGCCGGCGCAAGCTGACCAAGTTCACCCGCTACGGCACCCTCGGCCTGGCCATCTTCCAGTCCGTCGCCGCCGCCGTGACGCTGGAAAAGAACGGCGTGGCGATGAACCCGGGCTTCTCCTTCATCTTCACCGCGGCGATCGCCCTGGTCACTGGCACCATGTTCCTGATGTGGCTGGGTGAGCAGATCACCGAGCGCGGCATCGGCAACGGCATGTCGATGATCATCTTCGCCGGCATCGTCACCCGCTTCCCCAGCGCCATTGCCTCGACCACGCAGCTGGTGAGCGAAGGCTCGCTCAGCGGATGGCTGGTGCCGGTGGTGGCGATCGTGGTCGCCGGCGTGACCTGGTTCGTGGTCTTCGTGGAGCGCGCCCAGCGCCGCATCCCGATCCACCACGCCCGCCAGCAGCAGGGCCGCCTGCAGTATGCCGCCAAGCAGCAGCACCTGCCGCTCAAGCTCAACATGTCGGGCGTGATCCCGCCGATTTTCGCCTCCTCGATCATCCTGTTCCCGGCCACCGCCGTGAAGATGTTCGGTGATGCCGGCAACGGCGGCTTCCTGCAGGGCGTGGCCAATGCGCTGTCGCCCGGCCAGCCGCTGTACACCCTGCTGTATGCCGGTCTGATCATTTTCTTCTGCTTCTTCTACACCGCGCTGGTGTTCGATTCCCGCGAGACCTCGGAGAACCTGAAGAAGTCCGGCGCTTTCATTCCGGGCGTGCGTCCGGGCCTGATGACCGGCAAGTACATCGACCAGGTGCTGACCCGTCTGACCGTGATCGGCGCCCTGTATGTGACGGCAGTGTGCCTGCTGCCGGAAATCTTCATCGACTACTGGCATGTGCCGTTCTCGTTCGGCGGCACCTCGCTGATGATCACGGTAGTGGTGATCATGGACTTCATGGCGCAGCTGCAGGCGCACCTGATGTCGCACCAGTACGAGGGCCTGCTGAAAAAGGCCAATCTCAAGTCGTTGAACAGCGCGGGTGGCCGGTCCGCCGGTCGCTGAACCTTAATTCGTCGTAGTCATCCGTTTTTAGAGTAGAGGCCTGAGTCATGAAAGTCCGCGCTTCCGTCAAGAAGATTTGCCGTAACTGCAAGGTTGTCCGTCGCAAGGGCGTGGTCCGCGTGCTGTGCACCGACCTGCGCCACAAGCAGCGCCAGGGCTGATAAGCCCCGGGCGCCGCCGAGGCGGATGCCGGGCGGTTTGACCGCCAAACGTTTTGATTTGTAAGAAACATCTATTTTCCGTTATACTGCGCAGCTTCGCCCGCGCAGCACTTTGAGAGAGCTTAGCTATGGCACGTATCGCGGGCGTCAACGTCCCGGCCAACAAGCATGTCGTCATCGCCTTACGGGCGATCTACGGCATTGGAGCAACCCGCGCCCGCAAGATCTGCGATGGCGCCAAGATCGCTCCGAACACCCCGATCAAGTCGCTGACCGAGGGTGAACTGGATGTGCTCCGCACCGAAGTGGGCAAGTACACCGTCGAGGGTGACCTGCGCCGCGAAGTGTCGATGAGCATCAAGCGCCTGATGGACATGGGCTGCTACCGTGGCCAGCGTCATCGCCGCGGCCTGCCGGTTCGTGGTCAGCGTACCCGTACCAATGCCCGTACCCGCAAGGGCCCGCGCAAAGCCATCCGCAAGACCTGATAGTTAGAGCAGAAGAAGCCCCATGGCCGAACCGAATACCGCTGCCAAGCAGCGCAAGCGAGTCAAGAAGAACGTGAGCGACGCCGTTGCCCACGTCCATGCCTCGTTCAACAACACCATCGTCATCATCACCGACCGCCAGGGCAACGCCCTGTCCTGGTCGACTGCCGGCTCCTGCGGTTTCAAGGGCTCGCGCAAGAGCACGCCGTTCGCCGCGCAGGTCGCCGCCGAGCGCGCCGCCACTGCCGCCGCCGAGCATGGCGTGAAGAATCTGGAAGTCCGCATCAAGGGACCCGGCCCGGGTCGCGAGTCCGCGGTGCGTTCGCTCAACGCCGCCGGGTTCAAGGTCACCAATATCACCGATGTCACGCCGATTCCGCATAACGGCTGCCGTCCGTCCAAGCGCCGTCGCGTCTAAGTAGAGGATCTAGCAACATGGCTCGTTACATCGGTCCCAAGTGCAAGCTCTCGCGCCGCGTCGGCGTGGACCTGCTCCTCAAGAGCCGCGGCCGCTCGCTGGAAACCAAGTGCAAGCTGGATACGCCCCCCGGCCAGCATGGTGCCCGCAAGCCGCGTCTGTCGGATTACGCCCTGCAGTTGCGTGAGAAGCAGAAGCTGAAGCAGATGTACGGTCTGCTCGAGCGCCAGTTCCACAATTACTACGTCAAGGCGACCAAGTCCAAGGGCGCCACCGGCCTGAACCTGCTGCGTCTGCTGGAACAGCGCCTGGATAACGTGGTGTACCGCATGGGCTTCGCCGCCACCCGCGCCGAAGCGCGCCAGCTGGTCAGCCACAAGGGCATCGTGGTCAACGGCAAGGGCGTGAACATCCCGTCCTACCGCGTCCAGGTCGGCGACGTGGTCGAAGTACGCGAGAAGTCGCGCAACCAGACCCGCATCGCCTCCGCCCTGTCCATCGCCGCCCAGATCGGCTTCCCGGACTGGGTCGAAGTCAGCGAGAAGGCCTTCAAGGGCACCTTCAAGTCGCTGCCGGAACGCGAGCAGATCGTGCCGGACATCAACGAGAACCTGGTGGTCGAGCTGTACTCCAAGTAATTTTTTAGTGGTCAGTGATTGGTGATTAGTGGTCGGTCCAGACGCTTTTCACTAGTCACTAGCCACTAATCACTGGCCATTGGCCGGTTTAGCAACTGAGGTAATTCCTATGCAGGGTTCTGTCTCCGATTTCCTGAAGCCTCGCGTGGTCGAGGTCGAACAGGTCTCCGCGCAGCGCGCGCGCATCACCCTGGAGCCGCTGGAACGCGGTTTCGGTCACACGCTGGGCAACGCCCTGCGTCGCATCCTGCTGTCCTCCATCCCCGGCGCCGCCATCACCGAGGCCCAGATCGAGGGTGTGGTGCACGAGTACAGCGCCATTGAAGGCGTGCAGGAAGACGTCATCGACATCCTGCTCAACATCAAGAACGTCGCGCTGCGCATGAGCGCCCGCGAGTCGGCCACCCTGAAGCTGGTCAAGTCCGGCAAGGGTCCGGTCACCGCCGGCGACATCCAGCTCGACCATGACGTCGAAATCGTCAACCCGGAACTGGTCATCGCCAACCTGACCGGCGGCAAGCTCAGCATGACCCTGAAGGCCACCCGCGGCCGCGGCTACCAGCCCGCCGCCGCCCGCGCCCAGGTCAACGAGGAAGAAGGCCTGTCGATCGGCGTGCTGCAGCTCGACGCCTCCTACAGCCCGGTGCGCCGGGTCAGCTACAGCGTCGAGCGCGCCCGCGTCGAGCAGCGCACCGACCTGGACAAGCTGATCCTGGACGTCGACACCAACGGCGGCATCGACGCCGCTGAAGGCGTCCGCCTGGCCGCCCGCATCCTGCGCGACCAGTTGTCGGTGTTCGTCGACCTGGAAGGCGAGGAAGAGTCCGTCGCCGTCGGCAGCAAGAAGGATCTCAACCCGATCCTGTTCCGTCCGATCGACGACCTCGAACTGGGTGTGCGTTCGACCAATTGCCTCAAGGCCGAAAACGTCTATTACATCGGCGATCTGGTGCAGCGCACCGAGACCGAGCTGATGAAGACCCCGAACCTGGGCAAGAAGTCCCTCAACGAAATCAAGGAAGCCCTTAAGGCCCACGACCTCGAGCTCGGCATGAAGCTCGACAACTGGTCGTCGCCGAAAGTGGCTGCTTAAAGAAGTCCCAGGAGCTAGAAGATGCGCCACAAAGTAGCCGGCCGCCGCCTCGGCCGTACCACCAGCCACCGCAAGGCCACCATGCAGAACATGGCCGTGTCGCTGATCCAGCACGAGCTGATCCGCACCACGGTGCCGAAGGCCAAGGAACTGCGCCGCGTCGCCGAGCCGCTGATCACCCGCGCCAAGGAAGACAGCGTCGCCAACCGCCGCCTGGTGTTCAACCGCCTGCGTGATCGCGATGCGGTGCAGAAGCTGTTCAACGAGCTGGGCCCGCGCTACACCAAGCGCCCCGGCGGCTACCTGCGCATTCTGCGCTGCGGCTTCCGCCCCGGCGACAGTGCGCCGATGGCCTATGTCGAACTGGTTGACCGTCCGGTGGGTGAGGATGCGGAGACTGCGGCTGCCTGAGCTTTTAGCAGCGGCAAAATAAACGGGCGCTTCGGCGCCCGTTTTGTTGCCTGGGCTGTTTTTCCGTCGTCGATGGCGGGATGCAAGGCAAGGCGATACGCGGTATAAAACGGCATGAACATTTTGCGGGAGCCGCCGCGATCCGGCCGGACCGGGCGCTCCTTCCAGTAATCGGAGCCCCGTCATTTCTTCACGGCCGCCACCATGCTGACGTTGCCCGCTGAGCCGGCGATCGACAAGCTGGCCCTGATCGGGGCCTGTGTTCGCTTGCCGCTCGCTGTCGATGCGCCACGCCTGGAGGCCGAGCTTGCGGGACTGCCCGCGCAGCTTTGGGGCGGCCGCGGCGGCCGCATCGGCGTGCACAGCGCCGCCGAAGCGGTTTTTCTGCGCGGCCACGCTCCGGCGGAGGGAGATCTGCCGATCGAGGACCGGCCGCCGCTGCAGTGGCTGCCATATATCCGCGAGATCATCGGTGCCCTGATTCCGGCGCAGCCGATGCGCTGCCTGCTGGCCAAGCTGCCTGCCGGTGCGGTAATCGCGACGCACATCGACCGTGCCGACTATTTCAACAAGACCCTGCGCCTGCATATTCCCATCGTCACCAACGAGCGGATGCTGATGTATTGCGGTGGCAGGGTTTACCGGATGCGGTCGAGTGAAATATGGGCGCTCAACAACTCCAACCGCCACGGCGTCTGGAATGCCCACCCCGAACAGGCGCGGACCCACCTGATCTGCGATTTCCTGCCTTCGGCGCCCTTGCTCGAATTGATCCGGCAGGGCGAGTCCGACCTGGGACAGGTCGATGCAGTCGTAGAACGGCGTCTGGCGCGACCCGCCCATCCATGATCGTCACGCCGCATTTCGTCTACGTGCATCTGCACAAGTCCGGTGGCACCTTCATCAACGAAGCCCTGGTGCGCCACGTGCCCGAAGCCCTGGTGGTCGGCTACCATTTGCCGGTGTCGAGCATCCCACAGGAGGCGCTCGATCTGCCGGTGCTGGGTTTCGTGCGCAATCCGTGGACCTACTATGTTTCCTGGTTCAGTTTTCAGCGCGGCCTGCCGCAGCAGAATCACCTGTTCCGCTGCGTCAGCCGGGACAACTCCCTTGGATTCAAGGACACCATCCGACGGCTGCTCAGTCTGGAGAGCGATCCGGCTTTGTTGTCGCAGGTCTTGCAGGGCCTGCCCGAGGTTTATGTCAATCGCGGACTGAACCTGCCGCGGCAAGCGCTTGAGCCCATTCGCGGCAGCGGCCGTGGCTTCTACAGCCACTTGTACCGGCATATGTATGGCAGCGGCGCAGGCCGGGTGCTGCATATTGGTCGCACGGAGTCGCTGCGGCAGGATCTGGCGGCCTTTTTCGGGAAAATACGCTACGTGCCGCCCGAAGCGATGTCACATCACATCGAGGTGGGCCTGGCGCGGAACCGTTCGGTTCACGGCGACTATCGCTTGTACTATGACGACGAATTGCGCCAGCTGGTGGCTCAACGGGATGGCGAGTTGATCCACGCTTATGGGTACAGCTTTGAACAAGCCATGCCGGCGCGTGCAGTCCCAGCGCTGGCCTCCGTGCTGGGTGCAGTTGCCGAACCGCGAATTGTGTGACTGCACAGGCGGCCTTTATTTTCAGGCTCCCGCCGATGGTTTTGCACGCTGCATTTCCCCCCAAGCGGAGCGGCAGGAGTGCCGATATCTCCAATCGGGCATCGGCGCTGCAACTGTCCCCACGGCCAAACAGGCTCTCGCTTTCGGTAAAGTACCCCAAAGGCCTGACGGTCGCGATGTACGATGCTCCGCCGAAGACAACGGCGGGTGATGCCGGCAGCATCCTGATCATGCCACCCAACTGTCCACCGACTTCCAATTTATTTATGTCCTATCAGACCCTCCCTCCCCAAAACGACCCACAGCCGACAGCTCCCGCGACGGCGCCAGTACCGCTGAAGGATATCGAGCTCGAAAGCACGCAGACTCCGGAGCTGGGCCGCATCCTCGGCGAAGTGGGAGTGTCGCTGCTGGTCAGCACCTATCAGGCCGGCAAGCTCATCGTGGTCCGCAACGATGGCGAAGGGCTGGTCAATACCCTTTACCGTGATGCGGTCAAGCCGATGGGCATCGCGGTCGGCAACGGCCAGATCGCGGTCGGTGCCATGGGCGAGATCCTGTTTTACGAAAACGTGCCGGACAACTGCGCCAAGCTGGAACCTGCGGGCAAGCACGATGCCTGCTTCGTGCAGCGCTACGGTCATCTCACCGGAGATATCGATGTGCACGAGATGGCGTTCGATCGCGAAGGCCGCATCTGGTTTATCAACACGCGCTTTTCGACCTTGTGCACGATTCACGGCTCCAACAGTTTCCAGCCGGTATGGCGGCCGCCGTTCATCACCGGCTTTGCCTCCGAGGACCGCTGCCATCTGAACGGCCTGGCCATGGTCGACGGCCAGCCGCGCTACGTCACCGCTCTGGGCGAAAGCGACGTTGCCCGTGGCTGGCGCGATCGCAAAGCCGATGGCGGGGTGCTCATCGACATCGTCAGCGGCCGTACCATCTGCCGCGGGCTTTCCATGCCGCATTCTCCGCGCTGGTATGCCGGTCAGCTATGGGTCTGTGAATCCGGCAAGGGTACCTTGTCCAAGGTGAATCCAGTTTCGGGTGAAGTCACGCCGTTCTTCGAGTTCCCGGGCTTTACCCGCGGGGTCGATTTCCACGGCCCCCTGGCGTTCGTCGGCCTGTCGCAGATCCGTGAATCGGCCATGTTCAGCGGCATCCCTATCGCGGACAGCGCGGACGAACGCATTTGCGGCGTGTGGGTCATCGACATCACTGACGGCAGCCTGGTGGGTATCCTGCGCTTTACCCAAGGTGTCGAGGAAATCTTCGCCGTGCAGGCGTTGCCCGGCCTGCACTTCCCAGAACTGCTGGCGAAATACGACGACCTGGCGTTGGGCACCTACTTTCTGCCGAAGGATGTGATCCTGGAAGCGCCGCCGGCGCAGTAGCCGGATCGAAGCGCGGTCGATTCGAGGGTGCTGTTCGGGCGTGAAGCGGTGTATCAGGTCCCTGGCCGAGCGGCAACCGCAGCGCCCCGGAGTAGAGCAAGCGGCTGCCTTTGTGGCCGTTTCGGTGCCGTTAAATGGAGCGGAATTGCTCTGTAAGTGTGCAGTGCAATAGGGGTATTTGGCACTCGTCACACGCTTGCAACAAGTGCTTGACGCCTGTCAACCGCGTCGCTATTCTCGGAACGTAATCGGGCGCCAGACCCGCAATTTGCCAAATCGTTCAATAATTGTTGTTGGCGCCTTGAATCTGAACTAGGGAGAAACAATGAAACTCAGTGCCGAAGGCAAGCTTCGTCTTGCCGTGCAGTTGGCGTTTATAGCAGGTGTAGGTACCGTCGCAGACAGTGCCTACGCGCAGGACTCTGCGGGGCAGTCCACGATATTGCAGGGCGTGCAGGTCACCGGTTCGCGTATCAAGCAGGCCAATCTGACCAGTTCCAGTTCCATGACGGTCATTTCCGATAAGGAACTGCAGTACCAGGGCACCACCAACGTGGAAACCCTGATCAACAGTATGCCGCAGGCATTCGCCGGCTTCAGCTCGGCCGATTCCAACGGTGCCACCGGTACCGCCACGGTCAATCTGCGCGGTCTTGGCCCCCAGGAAACCCTGGTGATGATCGACGGCAAGCGCCTGATGCCGGGCGATCCGCTGCAGGCTCCGCCTTCGGCCGACTTGAACTTCATCCCGGCGGCCCTGATCGACCGTATCGACGTCCTCTCCGGCGGCGCTTCGGCCGTGTATGGTTCGGACGCCGTGGCCGGCGTCGTCAACTTCATCATGAAGAAGGATTTCCAGGGCTTCCGCGTCGATTCCCAGGCGTCCCGCACCGATCACAGCGACGGCACCAGCTACGACACCACGCTGATCTGGGGCAACAACTTCTCCGGCGGCAAGGGCAACGTCACGCTGTACGCCGGCTATACCAAGGCCGACGGCATCACCCAGGACAAGCGCGGCTATTCCACCTGCTCGCTGAAGACCAACTCGGCCGGTACCGCGCGCACCTGCTCCGGCTCGGGCGTCATCGCCGAAGGCAAGTTTGAAAGTTACGATCGCTTCAACTACAACCAGGCGCACAAGCTCACGCCGGACAACCCCAAGTACCTGGCGCCTTACTTCATCACCCAGGCCAACAATACCTTCATCCCGAACGACGGGCGGACGTTCAATTTTGCGCCCTACAACTACATCCAGCGTCCGGACAGCCGCTACCACCTGGGCGGTTTCGCCCACGACCAGATCAACAGCCATGTCGATCTGTACGGCAGCGCCATGTTCATGGACAACCACACGGTCGCCAATGTGGCGCCGACCGGTCTGTTCGGCAACGTCACCAACATCGCCTGTACCAACCCGATGCTGTCGGGCTATCACGCGGGCCCGGGCGGTATCAATACCGGGCAGGTGGCAGATTTGTGCGGCGACAACAATCCGCACGATGGTCCTGGCGGTACCAACGTCTATCCGGACGATCTGACCGGCGGCACCGGCATGGCCAATGTCGCCGTTCTCAAGCGACTGGTCGAACTGGGGCCACGTATTTCGGATCTGCGCCACACCGACTACCGTATCGTGGTCGGTTCGCGCGGGGACATCGTCAATGGCATTACCTATGATGTTTCGGCTCAGCACGGCGCAGTGATTTTCGCCAGCGGCACGCTGAATTATCTCAACACCGCCAACTCCCTGAAGGCGCTCAACGTCATCACTGGCCCGGCCTTCTTGGCGGATGGCAAGACTGCGAACCCGAATGCCGGCAAGCAGGAATGTCAATCGGTTTATGACGGCACCGATCCCGCTTGCGTGCCCTTGAATCTGTTCACGGCCGGCGGCGTCACGCCGGAAGCGGTGAACTACATCAAGGCCAACGGCTACGCCCAGGCAACCCAGATCGAAGACGTGGTCAACGCCACCGTCTCCGCCGATTTGGGCAAGTACCAGGTGCAGAGCCCGTTCGCCAAGAATGGCGTTGGCGTTGCCGGCGGCTGGGAATTCCGCCGTGAATCCCTGGACTACCGTCCCGATTCGCTCCTCGCCGCCGGCAGCCTCGGCGGTGTGGGCGGTCCGAGCCCGGCGACTTCGGGCGAGTTCCTGGTGCCGGAGTTCTTCGGCGAGGTCCAGGCTCCGCTGATCGAGAACGCTCCGGGCGCCAAGCTGCTGCAGATCGACGGCGCCTACCGCTGGTCCAATTACAGCACCGCCAACGACACGCACAGCTGGAAAACCGGACTGAAGTACTCGCCGATCCAGGACGTGACCCTGCGCGCAAGCTTCCAGCGCGCCACGCGTGCACCTTCGGTCAACGAGCTGTATACGCCGCAGGCCTTCGGTCTGAGTGGCGGTTCCGACCCCTGCGCTGGAGCCACGCCTACCGCGTCGGCTGCTCAGTGCGCTCTGACCGGTGTGACCGCTGCGCAGTACGGCAGCGTTGGCGACTGTCAGGCTGGTCAGTGCAACGTCAAGGGTGGCGGCAACACGGCGCTGAAGTCCGAGCTGTCGATCACCCGTTCGCTGGGTATCGTCATCACCCCGTCGCAGGTGAAGAATCTGGCGATCACGGTGGATTACTTCGATATCTACATTGATGGCGCCATCGGCGTGCAGTCCATCCCTTCGCTGTTCGCCAGCTGCTTCGCCGGCAACACGGCGTTCTGCAACGGCTTCCACCGCAACCCGACGACAGGCAAGATTTCCGGCGATACTTCGACCGGCACCAACTACGTCGACAATCTGTTCGCCAACACGGGTTCGTTGCGCACCAAGGGTATCGACTTCGAGGCCGACTACCGCATCCGTCTCCGCGATATGGGTCTGGGCAACAATGGCCAGTTCATATTCAACTATGTATCGACCTACATTCTTGACTACTCACTGGAGAATGCGCCCGGTCTGGGCCTTTACAATTGCGCCGGCCTCTTTGGCACGACCTGTAACGGCACCTCGAACGGTCCGAACCCGCGCCTGAAGCAGAAGGCCCGTTTCACCTGGGATTCGCCGTTTGGCCTGAGCCTGTCCGCCAACTACCGCTTCATCGGTGGCGTGCATCTCGACCAGAACACGGCCGACCCGAACCTGGCCGGCAAACACGACTCGATCGATGGCCGTATCGGCAACAAGCAGTATGTTGATCTGTCCGGCACCTACCGTTTGCCGCTGCAGTCCGAGAGCATCCTGTTCCGTTTCGGCGTCAGCAATGTGTTCGGTCAGAATCCGCCGACGGTTTCGAGCAATGCACCGTTCGCCATTTCGTCACCGCCCTTCGGCAACGGCAACACCTTCCCGAACGTCTATGACGCTCTGGGCCGCGTGATGTTTGTTGGCGTGACCGCGGACTTCTAAGCCGCACTGCAAGTCTGTAACCTGACGGCGGCTCTTCGGAGCCGCCGTTCTTTTTTGGGCCATTCGCCGTTATGGGCGCATGGCGAGACATGTCTGCCGGGTTTCGGGCATCTGCCCCCTGACGATTCCCCTCTCATCCGGATCCAGGTGTAGGATGGCCGTGATCAGCTTCCACTTATGAACGATCTATCTGAACCAGCCACTGATTCGGTTCTGCCGAAATCCGCAGACGCCAACCCGCGCCCCGATCTTGCGGGCACCCTGCAGCGCGCGGGCGCCCTCGAAGTGGCCGGCAAGATTGCCGAGGCGGAGCAGCTTTATCGCAGCCTGGTGCTGGCGTATCCGCAACAGGCCGCACCGTTACAGAATCTGGCCCTGTTGCTGCGCGAGCGCGGCGAATTGCTTGAAGCGCAAGTTCTGCTGCGGCGTGCCCTGGCCTTGATGCCCAGTAGCGCCGAGCTGTACAACAATCTCGGTGCGGTGCTGCATACGGCAGAGTGCCGCGACGATGCGGAGGTCTGCTATCGACGGGCGCTCGAATTGCTGCCCGGATACGCCGAAGCGCATTACAACCTCGGGGTCTTGCTGGAAGAAGCTGGCCGCAATTCTGAAGCTTTGGGCGCCTTTCGCGCCGCCGTCGCGGCACAACCGCGCTATGCGCGCGCCCTGACCCGCATCGGAGCTATCCTCAGCGAGCAGGGCGCCGCTGAAGAGGCTCTGAGCCATTTCGACCAGGCCGTCGCCGTCGGACCGAAGTTCTTCGATGCCCACTATTACCGCGGCTTGCTGCTGTCTGGCCTGCAACGTCATGATGAAGCGCTGTCGGCGCTGGAACACGCTCATTTCCTGCGCCCGGAAGGCCACGCGGTGAATCTCGCCGTGGGCAATGCCTTGCGCGATGCACAGCGCCATGAGGAGGCTCTGAACGCCTACTGGCGAGCTGTGGAACTGTGGCCCGGAGACAGTGGGACGCATGAGCAGCTCAATCGCCTGGCCTGGTCCACCGGCCGGAGCGATCTTTACCTGCGCTCGTTTGAATATGCCAGAACGCGGATTGGCCTCGATCCCGGTCTGATGTTACTGGAGGCTGCTTTCCATATGCGACGCGACCAGTACGCGCGTGCAGAAGACCTGCTCTGGCGTGCCCGCGCCCGTGCTCCGGAGCGCGGCGACATACTTGGCATGCTGGCGCGCGCGATGGCCTGGCAGGGCAAATTCGAGGAAGCCTATGCCTTCTTCGAGCAGGCGGTGGCGGCGGAGCCAGCTTCGATCATGCATCGTTTCGAGTTCGCTTCCGCTCTTTTGCGCGACCAGCAGGCAGGTGAGGCACTCCAGGTGTTCGAGCAGGCCAGGGCGATCGATCCGCACAACCAACTGCTGTTGTCGGGGCTGGCCCTCAGTTACCGCGAACTGGGCGACAGCCGTTACCAATCCCTGGTGGATCACTCCCGCTACGTCAAGATCTACGATATCAAGCCGCCCTCCGGCTTCGCCGATGCCCGTGCTTTCAACGAGGCCCTGGCGCAGGAACTCGATAGCCTGCACACGACGCGGGTCGAGCCGATTGACCAGACCCTGCGCGGCGGCACCCAGACCGCCGGCAATCTGTTTGCCGTGGCCGACACCCCGCTGATCCGTGAAGTACGCGATGCCATTCGCGAGGCAGTCGCGGACTACGCCCGTGATCTGCCGCCGGATGCCCTGCATCCGATGAGCCAGCGCCGGGTGGGTCTGGAGCAGTTCGATTTCAGCGGCTCCTGGTCCTGCCGCCTGCGTTCCCAGGGATTCCATACGAACCATGTGCATCCCATGGGCTGGATCAGTTCCGCCTACTACGTCCGATTGCCGGAAGGCATCGATGACGCTTCCCACCGGCAGGGCTGGCTCAAGTTCGGCGAATCCAATATGGCGCTGAACGAGCGTGATCGGCCGGACTCCTTCGTCCAACCGGAAGTCGGGCGCCTGGTGCTGTTCCCGTCCTTCTACTGGCACGGCACCATGCCGTTCAACGACAGTCACGACCGCCTGAGCATTGCATTCGACGTTGTTCCCACTGCCGGCTCCGGTCCGGGCGGCGGCAATGCTTCGGCCTGACTGCCCTTGCCGGCTGCCAGGCTGTCGTTGCAGCGCAAGGTGAGAGGATGACCCAACCGGCTGGCGACTTTGTCCGTGAATCCCATGCTGCCGCCTTGCGGGCCATGGGCGCGGGTGATTTCGCGGCCGCACGGGAGATCCTGCATAAAGCCCTGCGCCTTGCGGCCGACAACACCGCCCTGTGGTTGAATCTCGCCGCCTGCTGCCGCGCGCTTTCCGACCTCCCCGGTGCGTTGACGGCGGTCGACCGCGCCCTCAAGACCGATCCCTGGTCCTTCATGGCGCTGTTGATGAAAGGGTCGCTGCTCGAACGGCAGGGCAAGGTCAGGGAAGCGGCCAGAATTTACGGTTTCGCGATCGCCCTGGAGCCGCCGCAAGACACCCTCGATGCCGCCACTGCCAAAGCACTGGATCATGCCCGGAAAGTCAATGGGCGCTATGTCGAAGAGCTGGTCGACTTCGTTACCGCCAGGATCGGTCCGGCGCGCGAACGGGGCAGCAGCGCGGAATCCCGGCGCATGAACAAGTTCATGGATTTCACCCTGCGCCGCGCCAACATCTACCGCCAGGAACCATCGGATTTTTACTATCCCGGTCTGCCCACCATCGAATTCTACGAGCGCGAGGAATTTCCCTGGCTGGAGGATCTGGAGCAGGCGACAGGCGTCATCCGGGCCGAACTGTTGCAGATATTGCGCGATGATTTCAGGGATTTCGTGCCGTATATCGCCCATCCTGATGGCGTCCCGCTGAAACAATGGGCCGAACTCAACCGCTCACGGCGCTGGGGGGCGCTGCATCTGTCTCTCGCCGGTAGTGCGGTGGAAGAAAACAGCCGCCGCTGTCCACAAACGCTGGCGGCCCTGGCGGCCCTGCCGCAGCCAGATATGCCGGGTCGCTCGCCGTCCGCGCTGTTTTCCGTGCTGCAGCCGAAAACACGCATTCCGCCACACAGCGGCGTCGCCAACACCCGCCTGATCGTGCACCTGCCGCTGATCGTGCCGGAGCGGTGCGGTTTCCGGGTCGGCAATGAAACGCGTGCCTGGCGCGAAGGTGAGGCCTGGGTGTTCGACGATACCATCGAGCATGAGGCCTGGAACGACAGCGAGCGGCCTCGTGTCATCCTGATTTGCGATATCTGGCACCCGCATCTGGCTCAGGCCGAACGCGACATGATCACCGGTCTGGTGCATGCCATGGACCAGTTCAACGGCTTCAATGTGGAGGCCGGTCTTTGAATCTCCGTCATCGCGAACCGCATCGTTCGGCCGTGGCGCTGATACGACAGCTGCAAGGGACATGGAGTGCAATGGCATCCGCCAGGGCCGGCTGTTGGGTCGGGCTGGCAGCTGAGCCGCTGTGCCTTGAGCAATGCAGCCGGCGGCGCCATCATCTAGCCGATTTGAACGTACGGGCAAGTCGTCTGCGGACAGGAACCCGATGAACCCGCAACCCACCACTCGCGCCCCGGGCGCACCGCCCGCCGGCGGCGAGGTGCTGGCGCAGGCGGGCGAGCTCGATCGCCAGGGCCGGCATGAAGAGGCCGTGGAGATCCTGCGGCGGGAGGCTCGTAGCGGCGATGCAGCTGCGATGTGCCAGCTCGGCCTGCGCCTGCTGATCGGCCGCAACGCACCACAGTCGCCGCAGGAAGCCACCATCCTGCTGGGAGAGGCTGCCGAGCGCGGCGATGCCGACGCCACGGCGCAGATGGCAACCCTGGCTGCGTCCGGAGCCTGGATGCCGCAGGATTGGCCGGCTGCGCTGCGCCATCTGCAGCTGGCTGCGGAACGCGGCTCGGCGAATGCGCGCGGCCAGCTGCTGCTGCTGGCCGGCGACCGGACGCTGGTGCAGCAGACCCGCGACGCCGCAGTGCCGCCGCCGGGATGCTGGCAGGGGCTGCGGGAAAGCATCGATATCGAAGCATGGCGGCAGCCGCCGCCGCGCCGTTCCCTGTGCGAGGCGCCGCGCATCCGCTTCGCCGAAGCCTTCACCTCGGCCGAAGTGTGCGACTGGCTGGTGCAGCGCTCGCTCGGCAAGTTCAAGCCGGCCCTGATGTTCGACGGCAACCGGCCGGCTTTTTCGGCATCGCGCAACAATAGCGACTTCTGTTTCGACATCATCGACGCGGATCTGGTGCTGGTGCTGGTGCGTGAGCGCACTTCGGCGCTGGTCAAGCTGCCGATCTTCGCCATGGAACCGCCGCAGATCTTCCACTATGCGGTGGGCCAGGAAATCAAGCCGCACTACGATCATGTGCGCGCCGAGGGCGGCTACGAAGCGGAGCGCATCGCCACCCTGCTGCTGTACCTGAACGACGACTACGAAGGAGGCGAACTCGAATTCTGCAAGGTCGGCCTGCGCACCCGCGGCAGGAAGGGCGATGCGGTCTATTTCGCCAATGTCGATGCCGCCGGCGCGCCGGACAAGCAGAGCCTGCATGCGGCGCTGCCCGTCACGCGCGGCGAGAAGTTCATATTTTCGCAATGGATCCAGGACCGCACCTTCGGGAGCGCAGGCTGATGCGCGGTTCATACCGGCCACGCCGGCAACGCTGCGAGGGGCTTTGGTAATGACGGCTGAGCACTCCACGGGCTCGGCACGCGAGCTGAACGCGGCGGCGATGCGTGCCATGGCGGCCGGCGATTTCGCCACGGCGCGGGTGATGCTGCGGCAGGCCCTGGCCAGCAACGGCAACGATGTCGCCCTGTGGCTGAACCTGGCCGGTTGCCTGCGGGTCCAGGGCGACATCGCGGGCGCTATGACGGCAGTGGAACAGGCTCTGCGCGTCAGCCCGCGCTCGTTCATGGCGCTGCTGATGAAAGGTTCCCTGCTGGAGCGCCAGGGTCAGGTCAGGCAGGCCGCCCGCATCTACCGTCCCGCCATCGGCCTGACCCCGCCGGAAAGCCAGCTGGACGCGGCCACGCTGCAGGCCTTGCGCCATGCCCGTCAGGTCAGCGATCGCTATGCGGACGAGCTGGCGGAATTCATCGGTCATCGCATCGGCCCGGCCAGAGAAAAGGGCAGCAGCGCCGAGGCGGTTCGCATCAATGCCTTCATCGACCTCGCCACCGGCCGCAAGCGCAATTTCCGCCAGGAACCGACCGATTTCTTCTACCCCGGCCTGCCGGCGCTGGAATTCCACGAACGCGAGGATTTCCCCTGGCTGCGCGGGCTGGAGGCTGCCACGGCCGCCATTCGCGAGGAGCTGCTGCAGGTCCTGCGCGACGACTTCCGCGACTTCGTGCCCTACGTGGCCTATCCGGACGGCGTGCCGATCGACCAGTGGGCAGAGCTGAATCACTCGCGGCGCTGGGGCGCCTTGCACCTGCTGCTTTACGGCGAGCGGGTGGAGCAGAACTGCAGCCGCTGTCCACGGACCATGGAGGTGTTGGCGCAGCTGCCGCAACCGCAGGTGCCGCAGCGCTCCCCCGCGGCGATGTTTTCCGCACTGCAGCCGAAGACGCGCATTCCGCCGCACACCGGCGTGGCCAACACCCGCCTGGTGGTACATCTGCCGCTGATCGTGCCGGAGGGCTGCGGTTTCCGCGTCGGCAACCAGACGCGGCCGTGGCGTGAAGGGCAGGCGTGGGTATTCGACGATACCATTGAGCATGAAGCCTGGAACGACAGCGCGGAGCCCCGCATCATCATGATTTGCGACATCTGGAACCCGCGTCTGAGCCCGGTGGAGCGCGAGCTGATCAGTAGCGCCATCACCGCCATCGACGCTTTCAACGACGCAAGTCCCACCGCAGATTTGTAATATCACGAGGTGTGCAGGACCATGTTACAACCCCATCGTTTCTCCAATGTTTCGCTGCAGGCCGGCACCCTGCGCCGCAGCTGCCATGCCCTGGTGCTGGGCGTTCTGGCCCTGACCGTCGCTGGCTTCGCCCGCGCCGCTGTACCGGACGCCCCGGCTGTTTGCCGGCTGATCGTTGACAATGCCAAGCGGCTCGCCTGCTATGACGGCCTGGCACAGGACAAGGCCGCCGCTCCATCCGCTGCCGTAGTTGCAGTACCGGCACCAGCGCCGGCATCACCGCCGCCGACAGCACCGCTGGCGACGAGTAACGCAAGCGGCGTAGTGGTATCCGGTGCTTCAGGCGTTCCCGAGGTGACGCCCGCCAAGATCGAATTCGGCGCGGAAACGGTGAAAAAAGCGTACGACCAGGAAGGCGTCAACAGCCTCAGCGCGCACTTGGTCGGCGATATCGACGGCATCAAGAAGGGTACCGAACTGCGCCTCGACAACGGCCAGATATGGGAGAGCATCGACGATCACGATTACATGTACGAGGGCGACAAGCCCGCGCTCACGATCAATCGCAATTTCGCCGGCAGCTACTGGATGCGCCTGGAAAACAGCAAATTCAATGTGCGGGTGAGCCGCGTCCAGTAAACGGCGCCATCAAACGCCCCTATCTCATGAAGCTCCCCCATCCGTTCTACCGCCTGCCGCTGCGTTTCGACGTGGAGCGGCTGCAGGCGGAAGTGGCGCAGTTCGCGGAGTCCGAATGGCAGCGTCACCCCCGGGGCTTTTCCGGCAATAGTGCGGTGCGTCTGATCACGGTCAATGCCGGCGACAACGATGCTTTCGCCGGCGCCATGGGACCGACTCCGCAGTTGCTGCGCAGCCCCTACATCCAGCAGGCCCTGAACCGCTTCGGCGTGGTCTGGAGCCGTTCGCGGCTGATGCGGCTGGCGCCGGGAGCGGGTGTGCCGGAACACTGCGACACCGATTACCACTGGTTTCACCGCGTGCGCATCCACATCCCGGTCGTTACCGGGCCCGGCGTGAGCTTCACCTGCGACGGGCAGAAGGTGCACATGGCGGCAGGGGAGGCCTGGGTTTTCGACAACCTGCGCACCCATAGCGTCCATAACGGCAGCGCGCGGGAACGCATCCACCTGGTTGCCGACACCACCGGTAACGCCGCGTTCTGGAACATGGTCAGGGCCAGCCAGCACGATGATTTCCACAACGATGCCGGCTGGCCCGTCACGCCGGTGCCGTTTCATGCGGATGCCGACGCGCCGCTGCAGTTCGAGCGTTACAACCTTGCCGTGGTGATGCCGCCGGCCGAGGTCGAGCAACTCACCGATGATCTGCTGGCGGGGCTGAACCCGCCGCAGAGTACGGAACAGCAGCGCGTATTCGACCGTTTCACCGCCCTGGCCTCCGGCTTTTGCCAGGATTGGCGCGCCCTGTGGTCGCTGTACGCCGACAACGCCGAAGGCTGGCCGCATTTCAGCCGGTTGCGCGACGCCGTTTTGCGCGAACAGGACAGCCTTCCTTCCACGCTGATCTGCGCCGGCAACACGCAACCGGCAACGGATATGTTTCGCCGGCGCGTGCTGCATTACGCCTTTCACCCGGGTTCCGCCCAGTCTGCCGTGAAACAGGCTCAAGTCGGCTCCATGCCGGTGAGGATGACGGTTGTGCCTGCCGCGCCGGAAAAGTTCAGCAAGCCGGTATTCATCGTCGGCGTCCCACGTTCCGGCAGCACTCTGCTATTCGAGACCCTTGCCCAGGCCGGCGGTCTCTACACCTTCGGCGGCGAAGCGCATGAACTGGTCGAGGGGTTGCCGCAGTTGCGTCCGGGCGCCGAGGGCGTCGGCTCCAATCGCCTGACTGAGGCCCATGTCGACGATGCGGTACGCGCGCACGTGCACAGAGAGTTGAACGCTAAGCTGCGCGACCGCGATGGCCGCATGCCGGGCGCGAGTGTCGTGTGCTTCCTGGAAAAGACGCCGAAGAATGCCTTGCGCATTCCGTTTTTCAATGCCCTGTTCCCCGACGCCCGTTTTGTTTTCCTGTGGCGCGATCCGCGCGAGAACATTTCCAGCATCATGCAGGCCTGGCGCGCCGGTGGTTGGCGCACCTATCCGTCGCTGGCCGGCTGGGACGGGCCATGGTCAATGCTGGTGCCCCCAGGTTACGAGGCCCTGCGTGGCCAGCCGCTGGAAGAGGTGGCGGCATTTCAGTGGCACCGCACCAACGAAATCATGCTGGACGATCTGGCATGTCTGCCGCGTCAGCGCTGGATGTCGTTGAGCTACGCGGCTCTGCTGGCCGATCCGGCCGCCGTGACACGCCGCATCTGCGATTTCGCAGAACTGGACTTCGACCAAAGGCTGGCCACCTACCTGGGCCGCCCGCTGCCGCTGTCGGCGCATACCCTGACGCCGCCCGACCGGGAAAAATGGCGCAGGAACGAGGCGGCGATCGCCCGGGTGATGCCGCGCTTGCAACCCTTGCTGGCACGGCTGGCCGCGCTGGACCCCGCTCAGGCTCCGGGTGGGCTCGTCTGAGGCGCGGCCCCCGCCCGTCCCAAACAGCCACCAACCCCCCGCCTGTGGTCTACGCCGCTAGGGTAGGTCTGCAACACTGGAAGTACGGCCTTGTGCGATGGAGGGTAAGACCATGCGTCGAAGCATTCTGGCTTTCGTTCTTCTGGGCGTTTGGGGAGCGGCGCTCGCCGATGACAGCGGCGCGGCGGTTTCTGTCGCACAAGGAACCTCAGCGGAGGAGGCCTCGCCCGCGACCGATCAGGTTTGCCCGCAAGATACCGGCTCCCACATCCAGCGCAAGCCGGGCGATTGCCTGTCGACCGCCGGGCGTACCTATGGCAGCGAGGAGTTGCGCAGCACCGGCTCCATCAATACCGGGGACGGCTTGCGGCGCATGGACCCTACGATCACGACCAACTGAGCGGGAGGCTCTTCCCGCTGTTTTGACGGCAGCCGGCTACGCCCGCTCCTGTTTTTCGCAGCGCCGCTCGTAGCGGCGCCAGCGTCGGGTTCCATCCGGAATTTGGTACTGATCCGGCGCCTGCTCCACGCCATCCTCCACTACTGCGCCTGAATCTCCTCGATTCGCCTAAGATCAGGCGCTATGCCCCGATCACTGCGCCGGCTCGGTTTCGCCCTTGGTATCGCCCTGCTGAGCCTGAGCGGGATGGCGGTCCTTGTCGGCGTCGCGGCGGCGGAAGCTGAGTCCGGCGCCGAGGTTCTGCGCATCGGCAACGGCCCCGAACCGGAAACGCTGGACCCGCATCGCGGCGAAGGCGTCAGCACCGCCAACATCCTGCGCGACCTCTACGAAGGCCTTACCGGGCTCGCGCCCGACGGCAGCGTCATTCCCGCCGCCGCCGCCAGCTGGGAAGTCAGCGCGGATGGCCTCGACTACACCTTCCACCTGCGTGACAGGCTGCGCTGGTCCAACGGCGAAGCGCTTACCGCCGACGACTTCGTCGCCGGCCTGCGCCGCAGCGCCGATCCCGCCACCGGCTCCAAGTACGCCCAGATCCTGTCGCCGATCGACAACGCCGCGGCAGTCAGCGCAGGGCACCTGCCTTCCGAGCGGCTGGGCGTGGAAGCCCTGGACGCTCGCACCCTGCATATCCACCTGCAAGGCCCCACGCCGTATTTCCCCGGCCTGCTGGCGCATCCGGCCACCTTTCCGGTCTATCGTCCTGGTCTGGAGCGCTACGGCCGCGATTTCGCCCGGCCGGGGCGGCTGGTGAGCAACGGTGCCTACCAGTTGCATGACTGGGTGGTGCAGTCGCGGGTCAGCCTGGTGCGCAACCCCTACTACTGGGACGACGCCCGCACTTCGATCGGCACGGTGATCTACGTGCCCACCGAAGACCTGTCCTCGGAGCTGAAGCGCTACCGCGCCGGCGAACTGGACTGCACCTATGCCATCCCGATGAGCCAGGCGCGCTGGGTGCGCGGCCTGTTCGGCGCCGAACTGCATCTGGCGCCCTACCTGGGCGCCTACTGGTACGGCTACAACCTGTCGCGGCCGCCGTTCAAGGACAGCCCCCAATTGCGCCAGGCCCTGAGCATGGCCATCGACCGCGACGTCATCGCCGGCAAGCTGCTGCAGGGCGCGGCCCTGCCGGCCTATGGCTACGTTCCCCCCGGCACCTGGAATTACACACCGCAGGCCCCGCCCTGGGCGGCATGGCCAAGCGAATGGCGCCTGGCCGAAGCGCGCAGGCTCTACGCCGCGGCGGGCTATTCGGCGGAGCACCCCCTGCAGCTGGAACTGCGCTACAACACCCAGGAAGACCACCGCCGCATCGCCACCGTCATCGCCGCCATGTGGAAACAGGGACTGGGCGTGCAGACCCGGCTGGTCAACGAAGAGTGGAAAGTGTTCCTGCAGAATCGCCGCCAGCGCATTCAGACCCAGGTGTTCCGCGGCGCCTGGATCGGCGACTACGACGACGCCAGTGCCTTCCTCGACATCTTGCGCAGCACTGACGGCAAGAACGATGAGGCCTACGCCAGCGCTGGCTACGACGCCTTGCTGGCTCAGGCCCAGCAGCAGCCGGACGCGGCCCTGCGGCGCGGCTTGCTGGAACAGGCCGAACGCCTGATGCTCGACGACATGCCGGTCCTGCCGATCTATTACTACGCGTCGAAGCATCTGGTGAAGCCTTACGTTGCCGGCTGGACCGACAATCCCCTGGACGTCCACTACAGCAAGGACCTCAAGGTGTTGCCGCATTGAGTCCACCGTGCTGAATCACGCATTCAAACGCCTGCTCGGCGCGGTGCCGACGCTGCTGCTGCTGATCACCCTGGCGTTCTTCCTGATGCGCGCCGCGCCGGGCGGCCCGTTCGACCGCGAGCGCGCCCTGCCGCCGCAGATCGAAGCGGCGTTGCAGGCCGACTACCATCTCGACCAGCCGCTGTGGCGCCAGTACCTCGGCTACCTCGGCGGCCTGGCTCACGGCGATCTCGGCCCCTCGTTCCAGTACACCGGCTTCAGCGTCGCCGAACTGATCGCCAGCGGCGCGCCGGTCTCGTTCCGGCTTGGCGCCAGCGCCATGATCCTGGCGGTGCTGCTCGGCGGCCTGCTCGGCTGCCTCGCCGCCCTGCGCCGCAACAGCGCCTTCGACCGTGCCCTGATGGCCCTGGCCATGCTCGGTATCTCGGTGCCGAACTACGTGGTGGCGCCGCTGCTGATCCTGCTCTTCGCCATCTGCCTCGGCTGGCTGCCGGCCGGCGGCTGGAGCAGCCACGGCATCGGCGACGCGGGGCTGCCGGTGCTCGCCCTGGCCTTGCCGCAGATCGCCGTCATCGCCCGGCTGATGCGCGCCTCGATGATCGAAACGCTGAGCGCCAACTTCATTCGCACCGCCCGCGCCAAGGGCCTGCCCATGCATCTCATCGTCTGGCGCCACGCACTCCGGCCGGCGGCCCTGCCGGTGCTGTCCTACCTCGGCCCCGCCGCGGCCGGCATCGTCACCGGCTCGGTGGTGATCGAACAGGTCTTCGGCATTCCCGGCATCGGCCGCTACTTCGTGCAGGCGGCGCTGAACCGCGACTACACCCTGGTGCTGGGCGTCGTGATCTTCTACGGCGCCCTGATCATCCTGTTCAACTTCCTGGTCGACCTGCTGTACGGCACGCTGGACCCAAGAATGCGGCTAGGATGATAGTGACGTTCCCCTCTCCCGCTTGCGGGAGAGGGGCTGTGACGATATCAATCTCTATCGAAGAGCGCATCAAGAAAACGAAGCAGGCCAAGCGCCTGCGCAAGGCTCAGACCGAGGCTGAGCAACGATTGTGGTACCACCTGCGCGCACACCGATTCCTCGGCCTGAAGTTCAAACGCCAGAAACCATTAGGGCCCTATGTCGTAGATTTTATTTGTATGGAGCATCGTCTGGTGATCGAAGTGGATGGCAGTCAGCACAATGATCAGAAGCTGGAATCGGACCGGCTACGAGATTGTTGGCTCGAAGCGCAAGGATTGATGGTTCTGCGGTTCTGGAATGATGAGGTGCTGCGTAACACCGACTCTGTTTTAGAGAGAATCCACCAGGTAGTGGAAGCCGGGCGGCCCTCTCCCCCAACCCCTCTCCCGCAGGCGGGAGAGGGGGGCTGACACGTGCCTGATTCCAGTTCACTGCCGCAGCGCCTGCGCCGCGACCGCGCCGCCGTGGCCGCCGCCGGCGTGCTGACGCTGATCGTACTGCTGGCCATCGCCGGCCCCTGGCTCAGCCCCTGGCCTTACGACGTCATCGATTTCGACAGCGACTGGGGTGCCGCCCCCGGCCTGGCCGGCGGCCACTGGCTCGGCACCGACGAGCTGGGCCGCGACCTGTTCGCGCGCAGCTGCTACGGCGGCCGCATCTCCCTGCTGGTGGGCCTGGCGGCAACCCTGGTGTCGCTGCTGATCGGCGTCGCTTACGGCGCCGTGGCGGGTTATATCGGGGGGCGCCTGGATGCCCTGATGATGCGCGCGGTCGACGTGCTGTATGCGCTGCCCTTCATGTTCTTCGTCATCCTGCTGACGGTGTTCTTCGGCCGTCACATCCTGCTCATCTTCCTCGCCATCGGCGCGGTCAACTGGCTCGACATGGCGCGCATCGTGCGCGGCCAGACCATGAGCCTGCGCCGGCGCGAATTCGTCGATGCCGCCATCGTCTCCGGCGCCGGCACCGCGGCCATCATCCGCCGCCACATCGTGCCCAATCTGCTCGGCGTGGTGGTGGTCTACGCCACGCTCAGCGTGCCGCAGGTGATCCTGGTCGAATCCTTTCTCAGCTTCCTCGGCCTCGGCGTGCAGGAGCCGGCCACCAGCTGGGGCGCTCTGGTCAGCGATGGCGCCCACGCCATGGAAACCACGCCCTGGGCGCTGGTGGTGCCGGCTACTTTCCTGGCGCTGACCCTGCTGTGCCTCAACTTCCTCGGCGACGCCCTGCGCGATGCCCTGGATCCGAAAAGTGGCTGACATGGCCGAGCCCCTGTTGCAGGTGCGTGACCTGGAAGTCGGCTTCGCCACGGCGCAAGGCGAGGCGAGGGCGGTGCGCGGACTCGGCTTCGAACTGGAGGCGGGGCAGACCCTCGGCATCGTCGGCGAATCCGGTTCCGGCAAGAGCCAGACCGCCCTGGCCCTGCTCGGCCTGCAAGCCCGACAGGCGCGGATCGGCGGCAGCGTGCGTTTCGAAGGGCGCGAACTGCTGGGCCTGGGCGAACGGGAATGGAACAAGGTGCGCGGCAACCGCATCGGCCTGGTATTCCAGGATCCGATGACCAGCCTCAATCCCTATCTGAGCATCGGCGCGCAGATGGCCGAGGTGCTGGTGCAGCATCGCGGCCTCGGCCAGGCCGCCGCGCTGGCCGAGTGCGCCCGCATGCTCGACGCTGTGCGCATCGCCGATGCCGCTGCGCGCCTGCGGCAGTATCCGCACGAATTCTCCGGCGGCATGCGCCAGCGCGTGCTGATCGCCAGCGCCCTGCTGTGCCGCCCCTCGCTGCTCATCGCCGACGAGCCCACCACCGCCCTCGACGTGACGGTGCAGGCGGAGATCCTCGCCCTGCTGCGGCAGTTGCAGGAAGACCTGGGCCTGGCCCTGTTGCTCATCTCGCATGACCTGGATGTGGTGGCCGAGGTGTGCGAGCGGGTGCTGGTGATGTACGCCGGCCGCGCCGTCGAGTCGGGAGCGGCGGCGCGCCTGTTGACCGCGCCCCGGCACCCCTACACGGCCGGCCTGCTGGCCTCGCGGCCGCGCCTCGATGCGCCGCTGGGGGAACCCTTGCGGCCGATACCGGGCCAACCGCCGGATCCCGCGCGCCTGCCATCGGGCTGCGCCTTCCGGCCGCGCTGCCCCGCGGCCTTGCCGGTTTGTGCCAGCGAGGTTCCGGCGTTGCGAACGCTGGAAGCGGGCCGGGCCTGCGCCTGCCACGCACCATTGCCGGGCTGAACCGCCCTCCGGCGGCAAAAATGCTGCATTGCGGTTGATTCTCCCGGCATACCCGGTAAGCTGCGCGCTTGCGCGGCGCCGTGCGCCGCCGTATGGGGTTTATCGCGGCCGCCTGCGGCCGCCCAGGGAGAACAAGGTCATGGGGCGTTTCATCGGCGGGGCGTGGGCGGGGCAGGGCGGGGCCGGAAAGGCGCTCCGTGGGTTGCTGCTGGCGGCGATGCTGGGCTGTGCCGGCGCGGCGCACGCCATCAGCGAATCCTTCAACCTCGGCGATGACCAGGTGAAGATGGTGTTGAACAACACCTTCACCGCCGGCGGCGGCATCCGCATGCAATCGCCCAGCGTCAACCTGATCGGCAAGGGCGACCTCAACCGCAACGTCTGCGCGCCGCCCTACCAGTCCTGCCAGGGCGTGTTCAAGGACCAGATCTTCCCGGCACAGCAGCTGGCGCGCTCGTCCGGCGCCGCCTCCATCAACGGCGACGACGGCGACCTCAACTACGGCAAGTACCACCTGTTCCAGGGCGTGGCCAAGGCCACCGAAGACCTGACCATCTCCTACAAGGACTTCGGCATCTTCGCCCGCTCCCTGTACTTCTACGATTTCGTCAACAACGACTTCACCCAGACCCAGCCCAACGAACTCACCCCGCAGAACAAGAACGACGCCGACGTCGGCGTCAACACCCCGACCCCGCTGCTGCTGCCCTATCCGGGCGGCAAGACCTACGGCCCGGGCAAGCAGGTGCGCCAGAAGCGCACCGACGGCGAGGTGCTGCAGCAGGTTGGCACCCACCTGCAATACCTTGACAGCTATTTCTACGGCAAGCTGCCGCTGCCCTGGGGTGACGACAAGAAGCTCAGCTTCAAGATCGGCCGGCAGACGGTGAACTGGGGCGAGAGCACCACCATCGTCATCAACAGCCTCAACCAGGCCAATCCGGTCAACGCCAACAACTTCAACCGCGTCGGCAACCAGGTCGAAGAGGATTTCGTCCCGGTCAACATGATCGACCTGAGCTTCGAGCCCCTGGAGAACACCACCTTCGAAGCGTTCTACCAGCTGGAATGGAAGCCGGTGGAAATCGCCGCGCCCGGCAGTTATTTCTCCGACGTCGACCTCGGCACCAACAACGCCGGCCGCACCATCAACGTCAGCTTCGGCACCTCGGCCTACGATCCGGACCAGGTCGGCTCGCTGCAGTACAACCCGCTGGCCCTGCTCACCAATACCACCCTGACGGCCAAGCGCGATCCGGACCGTGACGCGCGCACCAGCGGCCAGTTCGGCATCAAGCTGGACTACTACGCCGACTGGCTCAACAACGGCACCGACCTGTCGCTGTACTACATGCGCTACAACTCGCGCCTGCCGTATGCCAGCTTCATTTCCGCCGACGCCAGCTGCGCCCGCGCCGCCGGCAACGCGCAGCACAACGATGCCACCAACCTGGTCAGCTTCCTCGCCGACTGCCCGGGCATTCCCCTGCTGCACCCGGCCGATCCGTCCAAGGCCACCAGCAGCGTGGCGGCGCTGGACTCGCCCACGGTATTCCTCGAATACCCCAACGGCATCAACCTGATCGGCGCCAGCTTCAACACCACCGTCGGCAGCTACTCGATCCAGGGCGAGGTGGCCTACCGCCCCGACCTGCCGCTGCAGGTGGACGAGCAGGACCTGGCCTTCGCCGCCTTCGGCCCGACCCTGACCAGTTGCAGCGACCCCAAGGTCGGTTGCAGCCACCTGGTGGACGCCTTGTCCGGCGGCGTCGGCTACAACGAGAAGGGCGCGGTCGTCGGCTACGGTCCCAGCGACTTCCTCAACGCCGCCGGCAAGAATCCCTACACCGACACCATCAACGTCATCGAAGGCTCCCTGCCGGGCGTGGCCCGCGCCTTCCCCAACTTCATCATTCCCTATCGCGGCGGCACCATCGGCCAGAATCCGGCGAACAGCTACATCCGCGGCTTCGAGCGCTTCCAGGTGTACCAGTTCAACCTCGGCACCACGCGCGTGCTCGGCGCCACCGACAATCCCTTCGGCGCCGATCAGGTGCTGATCGTGGGCGAGCTGGGCGCCACCTACGTGCCCTACCTGCCGTCGCTGGACCGCCTCCAACTCGAAGCGCCGGGCACCAACTACGCCGCCAGCGCCGGCGCCGACGGCTCCGGCGCCAATGGTTCGCGCATGGCCTGCTCCACCACGCAGGACTGCAACGTCGGCCCCGACGGCCTGCGCTTCAATCCGCACCAGCAGGATCCCACCGGCTACCCCGACAAGATCTCCTGGGGCTACCGCCTGATCGGCATCTTCAAGTACGAGAACGTGCTGCCCGGCATCGGCCTCCAGCCCACCATTTTTTACTCGCAGGACGTACAGGGCACTTCTCCCGGTCCGGGCGGCAACTTCGTCGCCGGCCGCAAGCAGGTCAACACCCTGGTGGAGATGCGTTACCAGCAGGCCCTGTCGTTCGATGTCGGCTACACCTGGTACTGGGGCGGCGGCGTCTACAACACCCTGTCCGACCGCGATTTCGCCCAGTTCTACGTCAAATACCAGTTCTGATCCCCCGATTCCGGGCCCCGTTCCGATTCGGTCCGGACTTCGCGTAAACCAGCCGGTCACGGGCATAAATCCGTGATCGGCTTTATTTTTCCCGCATTTTTTCTATTGCAACCCGCGGCGCGCTGCGCTTTACTACCCTCCAATAAAGCGGCGCTATCCACGAGCCGCGACAAGAATTATGAAAACAGGCCCGCTACCGGGCCTGGAGCGGAGGGAGAGAACGATGCAAAGCGTTCTGCGCTTGGGGGTTGTACGGGGTGTCCTGCTTGCCGCCATGGGCTTGTTGCCCCTGGGCGCGGCGCAGGCCATTGATTTCACCATTCCGACGTTCGGCAGCGACGACGGCGTGAAAGGGGTGCTCAACACCACCTTCACCGCCGGCATCGGCGTGCGCATGCAGGGACGCAGCGAAAACCTGGTCGGCAAGGGCAACATCAATCCCAATGTCTGCGGCGGCCCCAACGGCGCCTACCAGATCTGCCAGGGCCTGTTCAAGGACCAGATCTATCCCTCGCAGGTGCTCGTCGCCGCCCCCGGCGCGGCCTCGGTCAACGGCGACCAGGGCGATCTCAACTACTCCAAATATCACCTGTTCCAGGCTCCGGCCAAGGTCACATCCGACCTGACCCTGACCTGGGGCAGCTTCGGCATCTTCGCCCGCGGCCTGTACTTCTACGACTTCGTCAACAACGACTTCACCGAAACCCATCCCAACGAAATCACGCCGCAGAACCGCCTTCAGGTCGGCCGCCATGCGCCCGGCGCCGCCGGCGTGCTCAGCGTGCCGAACCTGGTGACCTGCCTGGGCAATGCCGCTGCCGGCGGCAACCTGATCGGCGGCGTGCTCAGCGGCGTGCTGTGCCCGGCCCAGGAAGCCCTGATCAACAACCGCGGCTACGGCCAGCCCGACGGCAACGGCAATTTCGTCGTGTACGGCCCTGGCGGCTACGTGCGCAGCAAACGCACCGACGGCGAAACCCTGGCCCAGGCCGGCACCAACCTGCAGTATCTCGATACCTACTTCTACGGCAAGCTGCCGATCCCCTTCACCGAAGACAAGAACATCTCCTTCAAGATCGGCCGCCAGCTGGTGAACTGGGGTGAAAGCACCACCCTGGTGATCAACAGCATCAACCAGGCCAATCCGGTCAACGCCAACAACGTGTTCCGCATCGGCGGCCAGGTGGAGGAATTCTTCACCCCGATCAACATGATCGACCTCAGCTTCGAGCCGTTCGAGAACGCGACGGTGGAAGGCTTCTACCAGCTCGAATGGCAGCCGCTCGAAGTGCAGACGCCGGGCACCTATTTCTCCAGCCTGCCGGTGGGCACCAACAACGTCGGCAAGTTCATCAACGCCAGCTTCGGCCAGGCGGCGCTGGACCCCAACAACCTCGGCACGCCGCAGGACAATCCGCTGGCCGGCATCACCAACAGCACCTCGACCATCCAGCGCCTGGCCGACCGGGAGGCCCGCACCAGCGGCCAGTTCGGCATCAAGCTGGACTACTACGCCGACGCCCTCAACAACGGCACCGATATTTCGTTGTACTACATGCGTTACAACTCGCGCCTGCCGTACGCGAGCTTCTATTCCGCCTATCCCAGCTGCGCCCGTTCCGCCGGCAATGCGCTGCACGTCGACGCCACCGGCCCGGTTACCTTCCTTGCCGACTGCCCGGACATCCCGCTGCTGCACAGCATCCTCAATCCCGGCAGCCCGGAGGCGCAGAACGCCACCTCCGACACCCTGGGCATCGATACCGCCAAGTTCATGCTGGAGTATCCCAACGGCATCAACCTGATCGGCGCCAGCTTCAACACCACCGTCGGCGCCTGGTCGATCCAGGGCGAAGTGGCCTACCGTCCGGATCTGCCCCTGCAGGTCGACACGCATGACCTGGCCTTCGCCGCTTTCGGCCCGACCCTGACCAATTGCAGCGACTTCAGCAGCGGCCCGGCGCACGCCGGCTGCCTCGGCTCCCATGCCGGTATCGGCTACACCCAGACCGGCGGCACCACCCTGTATGGTCCGAGCGACATCGGCGGCCTGCTTGGCCAGAAGGACACCTTCGACCTGGCCATCGGCAACATCGACGGCTCGGCCCGCTCCTTCCCCAACTTCATCATTCCCTACCGCGGCGGCACCGTCGGCCAGAACACGCCCTGCTTCCCGCAGGCGGGCACCGCGCAGGACTCCGCCTACGGCTTCAACAAGTTCAGCCATCCCTACTACGCCTACGACACCAGCAGCCCCTGCTACATCCGCGGCTACGAGCGCTTCCAGGTGTACCAGTTCAACATGGGCTTCACCCGCGTGCTGGGCGCCACCGACAATCCCTTCGGCGCCAGCCAGATCCTCGTGCTGGGCGAGTTCGGCGCCGAGTACGTGCCCTACCTGCCGGACCTCAACCGCCTGGTGTTGCAGGGCCCGAACACCAACTACGGCCCCACCGCCGGCGCCGACGGCTCCGGTGCGGACGGCGGCCAGCGTTCCTGCGCCGGTGTGGCCGACTGCGTCAAGGGCCCCGACGGCCTGCGCTTCAATCCGCACCAGCAGGACGCGGCGGGTTATCCGACCGCCTTGTCCTACGGCTACCGCCTGCTGGTGCTGCCGCGCTACGAGAGCATCCTGCCCAATGTAAACCTGCGCCCCTTCTTCGTATGGAAGCAGGATATCGGCGGCATCTCGCCCGGTCCGGGCGGCAACTTCGTCAAGGGCAGCAAGGAATTCGATGCCCTGTTCGAGGTGCAGCTCAAGCAGGCGCTGTCCTTCACCGCGGGCTACACCTGGTACTGGGGCGGCGGCGCCTACAATGTATTGTCCGACCGCGATTTCGCCCAGTTCGCGGTCAAATACCAGTTCTAAACGGCTGTCCGCCGGCGGCCCCTACCCGGGGGCCGCCGGTTTTTCACTACACAAAACGATGACTTGGCCCCGCCGCCGCCGTTATAATCAGTGAATAAGCCGGGCGGTTCCGCGCGCGTGGCTCCATGCGCGGGGCATTTCAGATTCATGATCCGTACCTCCAGAGGTTTTCAAGCAATGAGCAACGAAGGCGTGGACGGCGGCCGCCGCCGCTTCCTCACCGCTGCCACGAGCGTCGTGGGCGCCGCTGGCGCCGCGGCCGTCGTGTGGCCCTTTCTCGCTTCGCTGAAACCCAGCGCCAAGGCCCTGGCGGCCGGCGCTCCGGTCGAAGCCGATATCGCCAAGCTCGAGGAGGGCCAGCAGGTCACCTTCGTCTGGCAGGGTCTCAACATCTGGGTGCTGCGGCGTTCCAAGGACATGCTCGACAGCCTGCCGAAGGTTACCCCGCGCCTGGCCGACCCGAAGAGCGAGGCGTCGACCCAGCCGGAGTACTGCAAGAACGAGCACCGCTCGATCAAGCCCGAATTCCTGATCATGAACGGCAAGTGCACCCACCTGGGCTGCTCGCCGAAGCTGACCCCCGACCATCCGGATCCCACCGTCGACGCCAACTGGGAAGGCGGCTACTACTGCCACTGCCACGGCTCCAAGTACGATCTTTCCGGCCGCGTCTTCCAGGGCCAGCCCGCACCGCTGAACATGCTGGTGCCGCCCCACCGGTACGCCAGCGATTCGCTGGTGATCATCGGCGAAGACCAGAAGGCTTAGGACGACCGACATGGCGATTATCCCCAACCCGCACAAGACCACCGGCTTCCTCGGCTGGATCGACGACCGTTTCCCGGCCACCAAGCTGTGGAAGGATCATCTGTCCGAGTACTACGCGCCGAAGAACTTCAACTTCTGGTACTACTTCGGCTCGCTGGCCCTGCTGGTGCTGGTCAACCAGCTGATCACCGGCATCGTGCTGGCGATGGCCTACAAGCCCGGCGCCGAAACCTCGTTCGACTCCGTGCAGTACATCATGCGCGACGTCTCCTGGGGCTGGCTGATCCGCTACCTCCACGCGGCGGGCGCGTCGGCCTTCTTCCTGGTCGTCTACCTGCACATGTTCCGCGGCATCCTCTACGGCTCGCACCGCAAGCCGCGCGAGCTGGTGTGGATCTTCGGCGCCCTGATCTTCCTGGTGCTGATGGCGGAAGGCTTCTGCGGCTACGTCCTGCCCTGGGGCAACATGTCCTACTGGGGCGCCCAGGTGATCCTGTCGCTGTTCGGCACCATCCCCTACATCGGACATGGCCTGCAGGTCTGGATCCAGGGCGACTACACCCCGGCCGACGCCACCATCAACCGCCTGTTCTCCCTGCACGTGGTGGCCCTGCCGTTCGTGCTGGTGGGCCTGGTGATCGCGCATCTGATCGCCCTGCATGAAGTCGGTTCCAACAACCCCGACGGCATCGAGATCAAGAAGAAGAAGGATCCGACCACCCACATCCCGCTCGACGGCATCCCGTTCCACCCGTACTACACGGTGAAGGACATCGTCGGCGTGACCGTGTTCCTGATCCTGTTCAGCGCGGTGATCTTCTTCGCCCCCGAGGGCGGCGGCTACGTGCTGGAAAAGCCGAACTTCATGCCGGCCAACCCGCAGGTCACCCCGGACGAGATCGCCCCGTCCTGGTACTTCTGCGTGTTCTACGCCATGTTGCGCGCCGTCCCCTCGGCCTTCGGCACGCAGATCTGGGGCGTCATCGTCATGTTCGCGGCGGTGCTGATCCTGTTCTTCCTGCCCTGGCTCGACCGCAGCCCGGTCAAGTCGATCCGCTACAAGGGCCCGATCTTCAAGGTCGCCGTGGTGATCTTCGCCCTGGACTTCCTCATGCTCAGCTACCTGGGCATGCACAAGCCGAGCCCCCTGTTCACCGCGATGGCGCGCTTCGGTACCTTCTATTACTTCCTGTTCTTCCTGGGTATGCCCATCTACACCCGGATCGACAAGACCAAGCCGGAACCGGAACGGGTGACCGCATGAGCCCCAAGAAGACTATGCGCAATATCAAGGGTGTCGCCCTCGTCCTGACCGGCCTGCTGCTCGCTGCCCCCGCCGCGTACGCGGAGGATGAGGTCAAGACCCTGCCGTTCGCCGACAACGCCGGCAACACCGTCTCGGTGCAGCGCGGCGCCCGCGACTTCATGGCCTACTGCTCGGGCTGCCATTCGCTCAAGTATCTGCGCTACAACCGCATCGGCCAGGACCTGGGCATCTCCGACGACCTGCTCAAGCAGAACCTGATCTTCAGCGGCGTCAAGGTCGGCGAGCCGATCGTCAGCGCCATCCCCGCCAAGTCCGCCGAGGACTGGTTCGGCCGCGTCCCGCCGGACCTGAGCCTGGAAACCAAGGCGCGCAGCCCGGAGTGGGTCTATTCCTACCTGATGGGCTTCTACCTCGACAGCAGCCGGCCGTTCGGCGTCAACAACCTGTATCTGGCCAATGTGGCGATGCCCGCGGTGCTGGGCGAGCTGCAGGGCTGGCAGGTCAAGGTCGAAGAGGGCAAGGGCGAGCATCAGGAGGGCCTGCCGCTGAAGCTGGCGCAGCCGGGCAGCATGACGCCGGAAGAGTACCAGGCCTTCGTCACCGACCTTACCAATTTCATGGTGTATGCCGCGGAGCCCAACGCCAAGGACCGCGTCTCCACCGGCTGGAACGTGATGTTCTACCTGATCTTCCTGTTGCTGCCGCTGACCTATTTCCTGAAAAAGGAATTCTGGCGCGACGTTCATTGATCACGCACGGAGCCGCATGACCCTGCGCACCCGACACAAGACGGCGCAGTCCACCATCAAGCCCGCGCCCAACGCGGGCTTGATGCTTTTCATTGCCGAGGATTCGCTGTCCTGCGACTGGGCGCGCCTGGTGCTGGCCGAGAAGGACGTCGACAGCGCGCAGATCCAGACCATCCGGTCGGGCAGCGCCATCAACGAGGATTTCCTGGTCCTCAATCCCTCACAGTCGCTGCCGACCCTGGCCGACCGCGAAGGCGTCATCACCGGCGCGCGGGTCATCGTCGAATACCTCGACGAGCGCTATCCGCATCCGCCGCTGATGCCGCTGTCGCCCGCCGCGCGTGCGCGCGTGCGCATGGCGCTGCAAGGCCTGGAGCACGAATTGCTGCCGCGGATCGAGGCCCTGCCGGCCGTCGGCGCGCGCGGCGCCGCGGCGGCCCGCGGCGAATTGCTGGAGCGCCTGCTGGCCGGCGGCCGCCACTTCGCCGCCCAGGGCTACATCCTCGGCCGCGACTACACCCTGGTCGACAGCGGCTGGGCCGTGCTGCTGCGCCGCCTGGGCCAGCTCGCCATCGAATTGCCGGCGCAGGCCGAACCGCTGCGCCGCTACGCCGCGCGCCTGTTTGCACGCCCGGCCTATCAGCGCTGTTTCAACAAGGAACCGGGCAGGAAGCCTTAACCTTATGAGCTCACGTTCACGCCGTCCCTACCTGATCCGCGCCATCCACGCCTGGGCGCTGGACAACGGCTACACCCCGCACCTGCTGGTCGCCGCCGACTATCCCGGCGTCAGCGTGCCCAAGGCTTTCGTCAAGGAAGGCCGCATCGCCCTCGACCTCAGCCCGATGGCGGTGCGCGAACTCAATCTCGAGAATGAGCCGATCTTCTTCTCGGCCCGCTTCGGCGGCTCGCCCTTCGACATCGTCGTGCCCAGCGGCGCCGTGCTGGCGATCTACGCGCGCGAGAACGGCGACGGCATCCTGTTCGGCGAACCCGAGCCGATCGATCCGGAAGCCCCCGCCGTACGCCCGCCGGGCGAGGACGAGCCGCCGCCGGAAACGCCGCGGCCGAGCGGGCGTCCCAAGCTCAGGGTCGTGAAGTAGACAAGTTGAAATCGCAGGGCGGCCACGGGCCGCCCTTTTTTTTACACCGGCGCGGGAATGAAGGTAGGTCGGTTCAAGGGCGCGCAGCGCCCGGAACCGACATGCGCCGTTCGACAGTGTGCTGTCGGATTCGCTTCGCTTGATCCGACCTACGCCGGAAACAGGATCTCGTCCGTCAGATCGCACAGGCAATGCAGGAACACCAGGTGCGTTTCCTGCACGCGCGCGGTGACATTGCTGGCCGAACGCAGTTCGAAGTCGCCGGCCTTCAGCATCGCCGCCATCCTGCCGCCATCCTTGCCGGTGAGGGCGATGACGCTGGCGCCGCCCTGGTGCGCGGCCTCGATGGCGCGGATCACGTTGGCCGAATTGCCGGAGGTGGAAATCCCCAGCAGCAGGTCGCCCGGCCGCACCAGCGCCTGCACCTGTTTGGAGAACACCTGCTCGTAGCTGTAGTCGTTGGCGATGGCGGTGAGCGCCGAGGTGTCGGTGGTCAGCGCGATGCCGGCTAGGCCTGGGCGTTCGCGCTCATAGCGGCCGGTCAGCTCGGCGGCGAAATGCTGCGCGTCCGCGGCGGAGCCGCCGTTGCCACAGGCCAGCACCTTGTTGCCGGCCTTCAGCACCGCGGCCATGTGCTGGGCCGCGCCGAGGATCGCCGGCAGCATCGTCGCCAGGGTGCGCTGCTTGGTCTCGATGCTGGCCTCGAAGTGGGACCGGATGCGTGCTTCCAGATTTGCTGCCATTTAGGGCCTGCTGGCTGTCATTTGATCGCTGCGACGGGGGTAATTTTTGTGCAGTGCTAGGAACGACGAGCGAAGTGTACTGAAAGTACATGAGCGAGGAGAGACGACGCAATGCGCGAAAATTGCCCCCGTCCCGGAGGGTTGTCCCCAAAATCGCGTCATGCGGCCCCGACACGGTGCCCGAGCGCAGCGAGGTGGGTGCGGGAGGGGCGCATGGCGCGATTTTGGGGACAACGCAGCGACCAAATGACAGTCAGCAGGCCCTTATTCCTCTGCGTCGAAAGCCGCTGTGAGCCATTCCACGGCATCGCTGCCGTCCACCGCCACCACATCGAAACGCACCGGGCTGCGCGAGTACTGCGGATGCGCCGCCAGGAACGATTTTGCCGCGTGGACCAGGCGCCCGCGCTTGCGCCCGTGCACCGAGGCGAAGGCGTCGCCGTAGTCGCTGCGGCTGCGCTTGCGCACTTCCACCAGTACCAGGGTGTCCTTGTCGCGCATCACCAGGTCCAGCTCGCCGCCGGGGCAGCGCCAGTTGCGCGTCACCAGCTTCAGGCCATGCTGCTCCAGGTGGCGCTGCGCCCGCGCCTCGGCCTCGGCGCCGCGCAGCTGCGTGTTCATCGCTACTGCGCGCCCGCCGCTTCGAGCAGGCGCGGCTGGCCTTCGGTGGTCTGCGCGCAGACCAGGCCGCGGTGCACCGTGCCGTCGTCGCCGACGCGCAGGGTGCCGGTGCCCCCGGGCAGCTCGTCCAGCGGATGCAGGCTGTTCTGGCTCAGGCGCAGGGCCAGCAGGAAGGCGTCGTCGCCGAGGGCGTAGAAACGCGCCAGTTCGGCGTTGCGGCCGTTCAGCGCATCGCCGCGCAGCGAAGCCCAGGTGCCGCCGTTGTCGAGCATCCAGGGCGCGTCGCAGAAACGGATGCCGGCGAGGTCCTGGTCGCCATGGCCCTCGTTGACGGTGGCGGTGTCGTAGATTGCCACGCGTTCAGCATGGTAGTAGCGGAACAGCGGCCACAGCTGCCGCGCCTGGTTGGCGCCGGCGTCGATGAAGATGAAATCGAAATCGTTGCGCCGCTGCGGATCGACGCCAGGGGCCGCACTGGCGCGCATCTCGGCCAGTTTCTTCTTGTCGTCCACCGCGTGGTAATGCAGCAGGCTGCTGATCGGCGTGGCCCAGTCCTTGAACTCGCCGGAGTAGCTGCGCGAGTCGCGCACTTCACCGCCCAGCTCGCTCAGCCGCTGGCTGAACGCCGCCTGCACACGGGCGCCCCGCTCGTTGGCGGGCACCAGCACCAGGGCGCGGCGCAGGCCGCGCGCGGCGGCGTCCTCGGCGGCGGCGCGTGCTTCATCCTCGGGCGCGAGGCCGAACTGGTAGAAACCGGCCGGCGCGACATGGCCGGCATCCAGGTAATTCAGCGCCAGCACCGGCGTGCGCGGGCTGCCGGCCTGGCTCAGCGCGGTGACATTGGCCTTGAGCAGCGGACCCACCACCACGCCGGCGCCTTCGCTGATGGCCTGGCTGTAGGCGCTGACCGCCGCGGCCGGATTGCTGGCGTCGTAGACGCGCACGTCGGCGGGGTTGCCCGCCCGCGCCGCGGCCGCGGCAAAGCCCGCGTGCACGCTGTCCGCATAGGCCGCCAGGCCGCCGCTTTGCGGCAGCAGCAGGGCGTAGAAGCCGGGACGCGCCGGGACGCCGTTGAAAGCCGGGGGCGTCGCGCCGGGCGGCGGCGTGACGTAGGCCGGCGCGGGACCGGCCTGGTTGATCGGGGGTTGCGGCGGCGCCGTCGGCATCATCACGCTGGCCAGGCGGTCCTGCGCCGGGTGGCCCGGATAGCGCTGGCGCCAGCCGTCGTACATTTCCAGCGAGGCGTTGCGATGGGACAGGTTGGCCAGCTCGATCCAGCCGCGCGTCACCGGATCGGTATTGCCGGCGCGGGCCAGGGCGGACGCGTCGAGCGGCGCGGCGCCGAGGCCGGACCAGATGGCGTCGCGGTTCTCGCTGACCATGGCCGGGACGCCGAGCAGGCGTTCGCGCTGCACCAGGGTCTGGGTCGCGCCCACCGGATCGTTGAGGCGGAACAGGGCGCGGCCGCGCAGCAGCAGCACGCGTTCGGCCAGCGGTGAATTGGCTGTGTTCTCGGGCAGCATGCGCAGCGCCCCGGCGGCGTCGTTGCGGGCCAGCAGGGCCCGCGCACGCAGCAGGCGCCAGCGCAGCTGCTGCTGCGGGTCGAGCGCCGCCAGCGGCAGGGTGTCGAGGATGGTGCCGGCATAGCTGTAATCGTTGCCGTCGGTGGCGGTTTCGGCGGCGCGCAGGTGGTACTCGTTGCTCTGCGGCGGTGCGGTCTGCGCCGCGGCCTGCTCGAAGGCCCGCGAGGCGCGGAAATAGTCGTTGTGCATCAGCGCTTTCTGCGCGTCGTCCAGGGGCGAGGCGGAAGACTCGTAGGAGGACGAGGTATAGGACGGCAGGCCGGATCCGGCGGCGCATCCGGCGAGCGCGGCCAGCATGAGGGCGGCGATGGGTGTCAGTCGGCGGGGCGTCATCCGCTAAAGTATGACATGACCACCGAACGATCCGCTGCCGCGCCGGCCCCGCCGGAAGACGTAGATCACACTGTCGTGGCGGGCGCCCTGTACGTCGTCGCCACCCCCATCGGCAACCTCGGCGATCTGTCGCCGCGAGCCTGCCGCATCCTCGCCGGAGTGGATCGCATCGCCGCCGAGGACACCCGCACCAGCGGCCTGCTGCTGGCGCATTTCGGCATCCAGCGGCCGCTGGTGGCCCTGCACGAGCACAATGAGGATCGCATTGCCGCCGAACTGGTGCGGCAGTTGCAGGCCGGGCAGTCCCTGGCCCTGATCTCCGACGCCGGCACGCCGCTGATCTCCGACCCCGGCTTCGCCCTGGTGCGCGCCGCACGCGCCGCCGGCGTGCCGGCCTATGCCGTGCCCGGTCCCTGCGCCGCGGTGGCGGCGCTGTCGGTGTCCGGCCTGCCCAGCGACGCTTTCCTCTTCGCCGGCTTCCTGCCGCCCAAGCAGGCGGCGCGGCGGGCCAAGCTGGAACAGCTGGGGCGCGAGCCGCGCACCGTCATCGTCTACGAATCCTCGCACCGCATCGCCGACACCCTGGCCGACCTCGCCGCCGTGCTCGGGCCGCAGCGGCCGGTGGCGCTGTCGCGCGAATTGAGCAAGCGCTTCGAGGAGAGCTACAGCGGCACCGCTGCCGGCCTGCAGGCCTGGCAGGCGGCGGACGCCAACCGCGGCCGCGGCGAGTTCGTGCTGCTGATCGGCAGCGCCGGGCAGACCGCGGACCTGGCCGAGGGCGAGCGGGTGCTGCGCCTGCTGCTGCGCGAGCTGCCGCCGTCCGGCGCGGCGCGGCTGGCGGCAGAAATCACCGGGGCGCCGCGCAAGGCGCTCTACGCGGTGGCCCTGCGGCTCGCTGGCGAAAACGGCGAAAACAAGGACAATGGCGACCCCGACTGAGTCGCGCCGCTTCCCCCTCGCATGACCGAATCGCTGACCCCGCCGCCCGAAGAGCTCGCGGCCGCCACCGCGCCCGAGCCGGCGCCGCACGACGCCCTGGCCGCGTTGCGCTACCCCGAGTTCCGCAATCTCACCCTGGGCGTGTTCCTCTTCACCGTCGCCATCCTGGCGCAGGAAGTGGTGCTGGGTTACCAGCTCTACACCATGACGCACGATCCGCTGGTGCTGGGCTTCACCGGCCTGGCCGAGGCGGTGCCGTTCATCGCCCTGGCCCTGTTCGGCGGGCACCTGGCCGACCGCGGCGACCGGCGCCGCATCATGCTGGCGGCGGTGGCCTTTGTTGCCCTTGGTTCGGCGGTGTTGCTGTGGGTGACCCTGCCTTCGACGCTGGCGCACGTTTCGCAGAACACCCTGCTCATCACCATCTACGGCGTCATCGCGGCGCTGGGGTTGGCGCGCGGCTTCTTCTCGCCGGCGGCGAGTTCGCTCACCGCCTTCATCGTGCCGCGCGAGATCTACGCCAACGCCGCCGCCTGGCGCAGCAGCGGCTGGCAGGGCGGCTCCATCGTCGGGCCGATGTGCGCCGGCTTCCTCTTCGCCGTACTGGGCCTTACCGGCACGCTGGCGGTGGTCATCGCCCTGATCCTGGGCGCGTTGCTGCTGTTCACCGGCCTCAAGCCGCGGCCGCCGCAGCCGCGCCAGGACGGGGTGGCCGAAGCCAACATCTGGGAGAGCCTGCGCGAGGGCATCGACTTCGTCTTCAAGACGCCGATCATCCTCTACTCGATTTCGCTGGACCTGTTCTCGGTGCTGTTCGGCGGCGCCATGGCGATCCTGCCGATCTTCGCCACCGACATCCTGTCGGTTGGCCCCGAGGGCCTGGGCGTGCTGCGCGCGGCGCCGGCCATCGGCGCCATGGTCACCCTGCTGCTCTGCACCCGCTTTCCACCGACCCGCCATGCCTGGCGCAACCTGCTGGTGGTGGTGGCGGGTTTCGGCCTGACCATCCTGCTGTTCGGACTTTCGCGCAGCTTCTGGCTGTCGGTGACGGCGCTGTTCCTCACCGGCGCCTTCGACAGCGTCAGCGTGGTGATCCGGGGCACCATCCTGCAGATCATGCCGCCGGACCACCTGCGCGGCCGCGTGGTCTCGGTCAACGGCATCTTCCTCGCCGCTTCCAACGAGCTGGGTGCCTTCGAGTCCGGCCTCGCCGCGCGCCTGATGGGCACAGTGCCCTCGGTGATCTTCGGCGGCACCATGACCCTGCTGACCGTGCTCTATGTCTGGCGCCGTTCCAAGCAGCTGTTCGCGGTGAAGCTGGCCTAGTCGTATCAGACGGGCCGACTGAATCAATTCGATCTAGTGAAAGAAGCGAAAAGGGCTTCCGGGCAGGACGGCGCGGCGTTAATTTGAGGTCGTATTACTCCTCCGAGGCTTCACTTGGCCCGCCTGCCCGGCGGGCCTTTTTATTGCCGGAGTCCTGCCGTCAACGGCATCGGAAGTGGAGTGATGCCGCTTCAGTTTTTCGCGCCCAGGCGCGCCACCACTTCCGCGACCACCGCGTCGCGGTCCTCCTCGATGCGGCGGGCCAGCTTGGCCGTCATCCGGAACTGCGGATCGTATTTTCCGCTCCAGCGTATCAGCTCCAGCAGCACCGGGATCAGGTCCACGGCCTTGGCGGTGGGCTCGTAGATGACGCTGCGGCGGCTGTCCGGATCGGGCCGGCGCAGCACCAGTTCCGCGGCCACCAGCTGTTTCAGCCGCTGCGTCAGGATGTTCGAGGCAATGTTCTCGTCCGAGGCCAGGAAGTCGCGGAAATGACGTTTGCCGTTGAACAAGAGATCCCGCAGCACCAGCAGGGTCCACTTGTCGCCGATGTAGTCGAGCGCGTAGCTGACGGAGCAGTTGGACCGTCTGGTGGGCAGATCTTTATTCACTTCTTTATTCACTCGCCGAGCCTAATGATTCAACTTGCAAATCGCAAGTGAACTGATAGAATCACTTGCAATAAGCAAGTAAAAAACCGCAACCAACGCAGTCCCGGAGGATTCATGAATATCTCGATGTACCAGGCATCCGTGCCCGTTTTCATCCGTTACCTCGGCAATCTCAGGGCGATCCTGGAAAAGGCGGCGAGCCACGCCGAGGCGAAGAAGATCGACCCGGCGATCTTGGTCGGCTCCCGGCTGTATCCGGACATGGCGCCGCTGTCGCGCCAGATCCAGCTCGCCTCGGACATGGCCAAGAGCGCGCCCTCGCGGCTCGCCGGCGTGGAGCCGCCGAAGTTCGAGGATACGGAGTCGACCTTTCCCCAGCTGCTGGGGCGCATCGACAAGACGGTGGCGCATCTCAAGAGTTTCAAGATCGAGCAGATCGACGGCTCGGAGCAGCGCCCGATCAACGTCAAGACCGCCAGCGGTCCGGTGACGCTGAACGGGCTGCCCTACCTGACGCAGTTCGTGCTGCCCAACTTCCTGTTCCACGTCACCACCGCCTACGGCATCCTGCGCCATAACGGCGTGGAGCTG
The DNA here is from genome assembly GCF_000711955.1 of Nevskia soli DSM 19509. Lineage (GTDB taxonomy): Bacteria > Pseudomonadota > Gammaproteobacteria > Nevskiales > Nevskiaceae > Nevskia > Nevskia soli. The sequence goes on along the minus strand of NZ_JONR01000006.1, from coordinate 148,901 downwards.
GCCAAGGCCGATTACCTCGGCACCCCTTAGGCATCCGGTTGACCCGGGCAACGCGGACCTGCGGCCGCGCCGCCCGGGATTTTCAGAAGTCCAGGTCCAGCGCCCCGCACAGCCAGTCGATCACCGGCAGGGCGGTGGTGTAGTGGCGGATCAGCACCTTGACCAGGCCGGGCGCGCACAGCACCGCGTCGTCGAGCTGCGCGCTGCACACGTAATCCTTGCGCTTCAGATCCACGATCAGCTCGTGTTCGGGATCGTAACCGCGCGGCGGACGGCTCAGCGCATCGCCGCCGAGTTCGCCATAGACCCGCTTGAAGGCGGGCGAGCGCGTCGCCTTCTTCCAGCTCGCCGGGTTGTTGACCATGTAGTTGCGCACGCGCTTGAGCGTCTCCGGCATCGGGTGCCAGAGGCCGCCGCCGAGGAAGCATTCGCCCGGCTGCACATGCAGGTAGAACACCGGCGCGTCGAGCCGGCCCATCATGCCGGTATTGCCGTCGGTGCCGCGCGCCAGGGCCTTGGTCGCCTCGTGGTAGAAGCTGGCGCCGCTCCAGGGCTTGTAGGGCGCCTTGTCGCCGGAGAAACGCGTATCGCGGTAGATGCGGAACAGCGAGCCGCCGACCGGCTTGGGGCTGGCGACGTAGTGCGGGTTGAGCTGGCGCAGCGGCTCGGCCAGGTCGCCGATCAGGCGCAGGAAGGGCTGGCGCAGGTGGTCCTCGTAGTCCTGCTTGTGCGCGGCAAACCACTCGCGGTTGTTGTTGCGCGCCAGCCCGCGCATGAATTTGAAGCTGGCCGGTGTAAAGTAGACCGTGTTCTGCTGCGCCATGCGAAATCACCCGAGACGGATTGCAAGGCGTTAGCTTACAACCACAGGGAAAGGGCCGGTCATGACAACGACGTTCGAGTCCTGGCGCGAGAGTGGGCGGCGTTTCGCGCATCGCGGCCACTCCATTTTCTGGCAGGCCGGCGGCAGCGGTGAGGGTGAGCGCACGCTGGTCTGCATCCACGGCTTCCCCACCGCCTCCTGGGACTGGCAGGCGCTGTGGCCGCAGCTATGCCGCAATTTCGCTCGCGTCATCGCGCCGGACATGATCGGCTTCGGCTGGTCGGACAAGCCGCGCTTCTACCGCTACTCGATCTTCGACCAGGCCGACCTGCACGAGGCCTTGCTGCGCGCCGAGGGCGTGAGCCGCTATCACATCCTGGCCCACGACTACGGCGACACCGTGGCGCAGGAACTGCTGGCGCGGCACGAGGAGCGGCGCGCGGCCGGCGACGACAGCCTGGTGGTGCAATCGGTATGCCTGCTCAACGGCGGACTGTTTCCGGAGACGCATCGCGCGGCGCGGGTGCAGAAGCTGCTGCTGACGCCGCTGGGTCCGCTGCTCGGCTTGCTGATGAACGAGCACGCCTTTGCCCGCAGCTTCGCCGCGGTGTTCGGCAAGGAAACGCGGCCGGATGCGGCCGAGTTGCACCAGTTCTGGCAGCTGCTGGCGCACCGGGGCGGCAACCGCATCACCCACAGGCTGATCCGCTACATCCCTGAGCGGCGCGCCAACCGCGAGCGCTGGGTCGGCGCGCTGCGGAAGACCGCGGTGCCGCTGCGGGTCATCGACGGGCCGGTGGACCCGATCTCCGGTGCCCACATGGTGGAGCGCTACCGCGAACTGGTGCCGAATCCGGACACGGTGCTGCTGCCGGGCATCGGCCACTACCCGCAGGTGGAGGATCCGCAGGGCACGCTGCGGGCCTTCCTGGCCTTCCACCGGCGCCTGGCAAAGACCGCTTGATGCGGTGGGGGCTGATGCGGCGGAGCGCATTGCGTAAACTGGGCGCATGAGCGTCCAGCCCGTCGAAGAACCGGTTACTTTCAGGCGTTGGTATGAGAGCGGCCAGCACTATGCGCATCGCGGTCATACCGTGTTCTATCAGACCGGCGGCACCGGCGGCGACGGTCCGGTGCTGTTGCTGCTGCATGGCTCCCCGACGTCCTCCTGGGACTGGCATCACCAGTGGCCGGCGCTGTGCCGGCACTTCTCGCGGGTGGTTGCCGCCGACATGATCGGCTTCGGTTATTCGGCCAAGCCGCGCGACTACGACTACACCATCGCCGACCAGGCCGATCTGCAGCAGGGCCTGCTCGCCTCGCTCGACGTGAAGCGCTGCCATGTCATCGGCCACGGCTACGGCGATACCGTGGCGCAGGAACTGCTGGCGCGGCAGGAAGAGCGGCCGCGCGGTTCCCGTTCCGGGCTGAAGCTCGATTCCGTCTGCCTGCTCAACGGCGGCCTGTTCCCGGAGTCGTTCCGGCCGACCCTCCTGCAGAAGCTGCTGCTGTCGCGCGTCGGCATGCTGGTCAGCAAGCTGATGACCGAGCATGGCTTCCGCACCAGCTTCAGCGGCGTGTTCGGACCCAACACCCAGCCGACTTTCGACGAACTGGCCGAGTTCTGGCAGCTCATCGCCTACAACGGCGGTGCGGACCTGGCCTACAAGCAGATGCGCTACCTGAAGGAGCGCGAGCTGCACCGCGAGCGCTGGGTCGAGGCCCTGCAACGGACCAAGGTGCCGCTGCGCTTCATCTGCGGCAAGCTCGATCCGGTGACGGGGCCGCGCATGGTGGGGCGTTACCGCCAACTGGTGCCGAAACCGGATGTGGTGGTGCTGCAGGGCGTCGGTCATTACCCGCAGCTCGAAGCGCCGGCGGAGCTGCTGCAGGCCTATATGGAATTCCAGCAACGGGTCAGCGGCCGCGGCTGAATGCTGTAAAGAACGACAGGGGGAAGGGATGAGCAGTCAGTTTGGCCTGCTGAAGCAGCGCCGTTTCGCGCCGTTCTTCGTGACGCAGTTGCTCGGTGCGTTCAACGACAACGTGTTCAAGAACGCGCTGGGCGTGCTGGTCACCTTCGGCGCCATGAACCTGACGTCTTCGCAGGTCGATTTCTACCAGAACATCGCCGGCGTGGTGTTCATCCTGCCGTTCTTCCTGTTCTCGGCCACCTCCGGCCAGATCGCGGAGAAATACGAGAAGTCGCGGCTGATCCGCGGCATCAAGCTGCTCGAAGTCGCCATCGCCGTCACCGCCGCGATCGGCCTGTACCTGCGCAGCATGCCGTTCCTGCTGGCGGTGCTGTTCGGGCTTGGATTGCAGGCCACCTTGTTCGGCCCGGTGAAATACTCGATCCTGCCGCAGACCCTGCGCCAGGACGAGCTGGTCGGCGGCAACGCCCTGGTGGAAAGCGCCACTTCCCTGGCCATCCTGCTCGGCCTGATGGTCGGCGGCATCCTCATGGGCCTGCACGCCGGCACCACCCTGGTCAGCATCGCGGTGCTACTGGCGGCCGGGCTCGGCTACCTGGTGTCGCGTGCCATTCCGGCGGCTCCGCCGGGTTCGCCGGATCTGGAGGTCAACTGGAATCCCTTCACCGAAACCTGGCGCAACATCCAGTTCATGCGCGGCAACCGCACCGTGTTCCTGTCGGTGCTGGGGGTCTCCTGGTTCTGGTTCTACGGCGCCACCTTCATCACCCAGTTGCCGCACTACACCCAGGCCTACCTCGGCGGCAACGACCACGTCTTCACCCTGCTGCTCGGCATCTTCTGCGTCGGCACCGGCATCGGTTCGCTGCTGTGCGAGCGCCTGTCCGGGCACAAGGTGGAAATCGGCCTGGTGCCGTTCGGCTCGATCGGCATGACCTTGTTCGGCATCGATCTGTACTTCGCCCAGCCGGACCTCGCGGCGGTGCACGACCTCGGCGTCACGCAGTTCATGCACCAGCTGCGCAGTCACCGCGTGATGCTCGACCTGCTGCTGATCGGCGCCTTCGCCGGCTTCTACATCGTGCCGCTCTATGCCCTGATCCAGACGCGCTCGGCGGACACGCACCGCTCGCGCATCATCGCCGGCAACAACATCCTCAACGCGCTGTTCATGGTGGCCTCGGCCCTGGTCGCCATCGGCCTGCTCAAGGCCGGTCTCAACATTCCGCAATTGCTGCTGGTGACGGCGCTGATGAACGCGGCGGTGACGCTGTTCATCTACTCGCTGGTGCCCGAGTTCCTGATGCGCTTCCTGGTGTGGATGCTGATCAGCCTGCTGTATCGCATCGACAAGCGCGGGCTGGAGAACATTCCCGACGAGGGCGCGGCGGTCATCGCCTGCAACCACGTCAGCTTCGTCGATGCCGTGATCCTCGGCGGCAGCGTGCGGCGGCCGGTGCGCTTCGTCATGTACCACACCATCTTCAAGATCCCGGTGCTGAACTTCATCTTCCGCACCGCCAAGGCCATTCCCATCGCGCCGGCCAAGGAAAACGAGAAGCTGCTCAACGCAGCCTATGAGGCGATCGACCACGCCCTGCGCGAGGGCGAGCTGGTCTGCATCTTCCCCGAAGGCGGCCTGTCGCCGGACGGCGAGATCAAGCCGTTCAAGGCCGGCATCGAGCGCATCATCAAGCGCACGCCCGTGCCGGTGGTGCCGATGGCCGTGCGCGGGTTATGGGCCAGCATGTGGTCGCGGCGCGATTCGGCCATGCGGCGTATGCGCCTGCCGCGGCGGTTCCGGGCGAATATCGAATTGATCGCCGGGGCGCCGATGCCGGCGGAGCAGGTCACGGTGGCGACGCTGGAAGCGCGGGTGCGGGAGTTGCGCGGGGATCGGCCTTGAGTCGTGCATGGTGAATTTCGGGGTTTTTAACCATGGGTGCCATGCGTGCCAAGGTATTTTGTTGGCACGCATGCTGCGAGCGAACGTGCATCGCGGGGTCGGCAGGACTGGATCCCCGCCTGCGCGGGGATGACGAAGAGGGATAGGGAGCGCTCAAGAGCGACGTTTCGGCTTTTGACGTTGCTTTGCGCTTTTGACGTGGCTTTTGACGTACCTCCCCGTCTGGCTGCGCCGAGCATCGCAGGCCAAGGTGGATCAGCCGCGCGTAGACGCGGGCGAGGCAGGATGCCGAAGCTGTTTTAGACAGGCCAGGGATGGCCTGTCTAAAACACCCACCTTGGCCGAGAAGCGCAGGGGACCCATCAATCACCAAAGGTGATTGATGGGCGCAGACATCGGGTCGCATTTCTTTTGGTTACTTTTCTTTGGGCGAAACCCAAAGAAAAGTAACCCGCCATCAGGGCGGAACCAGGGTTTCAGGCAGCGCAGGCAAGGAGCCGCGCGCAAGCGCGTACCCCAAAGTTTCAGAGCGCGCGGTAAAGCCTTGGTTCAGCGACCAAGGCAGGTTCATCCGAAATCCAATTCACCGAAGCCTGGATCCCCGCTTTCGCGGGGATGACGATGGGGATATGTGGACAGATCTTTCGTTGCGCTCAGGATGACAAAAGGCGACGCGGAAGATTACGGCGTACGCGGATCGGTGACGAAGCCGATGCGGGTCACGCCATCCTTGCTGGCCTCGCTCATCACCTCGGCCAGGATCTCGTAGCGCGTCGCCTTATCGGCATGCACATGCAGTTCCGGCGCCGGGTTGCGCTGCCCGGCCTCGCGCAGGCGCTGGTCGAGCGCGGCCTGTTCCACCGCTTCGCCGTTCCAGTAGATCTGGCCGCCGGCATCGATGGCGAGCTGGATGTTGTCCGGCTTGGTCAGATTGGGCGCGCTGCTCGCCTGCGGCAGGTCGATCTTGACGGCGTTGGTGAGCAGCGGCGCGGTGATGATGAAGATCACCAGCAGCACCAGCATCACGTCCACCAGGGGAATGATGTTGATCTCGGTCATGGGCGCGCTGGCGCCCGTCGCACGGGGATTGCCGAAGGCCATGGCTCAGCTCGCTGCCTTGAAGTGGGTGACGTTGGACGGCGCCTGCGCCTCGATCTTGACGCCGGTGGCGAGGAAGGCGAACAGGTCGTGGGCGAAGGCGTCGAGCCTGGCCAGGGTCATGCGGTTGGAACGGACCAGGAAGTTGTAGCCCAGCACGGCGGGGATGGCGACGGTGAGGCCGATGGCGGTCATGATCAGGGCCTCGCCCACCGGACCGGCGACCTTGTCCAGGGTGCCGGCGCCGCTCATGCCGATGGCGATGAGGGCGTGGTAGATGCCCCACACGGTGCCGAGCAGGCCGACGAAGGGCGCGGTGGCGCCGACCGAAGCGAGGATGGTCAGGCCGGATTCCATGCGCGCGGTTTCCTCATCGATGGTCTTGCGCAGCGTGCGCGTGACGAAGTCGCCGGAGCTGCCGGCCTCGTTGAGGCGGTTGATGCCGTGCCGCTCGTGGTGATGGCTGGCGGCGATGCCGTGGTAAGCCAGGTGCGAGAACGGCTCGTCCGGGTGCCGCTCTTCCAGGCGCACCGCCACGGCGTTGAGCGAGGGCGCGTTCCAGAAGAAATCGAGGAAGCGGGCGCTGCGCCGCTGCGACAGCAGATTCGATACGGCCTTGGTCAGGATCAGGTACCAGCTGGCGATGGAGGCCAGCAACATCAGGACCAGGATGCCCTTGGCCAGGCCGTCGGCGTTGGTGAGGAAATGGCCGAAGCCCATAGCTTGTTCTGCTTGCATGTTCACTGTTCCAGTTGGAAATTGATCGGGACCAGCACCCAGGCGCTGACCGCCTGCTCGCCCTGCCTGGCCGGGGCGAAGCGCCACCTGCGCACGGCTTCGACGGCGGCCTGGTCGAGCCGCTCGTAACCGCTGCTCTGGTTCAGTTCGACCTGGGCGCTGCGCCCTTCGGGACTGACGCGTACGCGCAGCAGCACCGTGCCGCTTTCCTTCATGCGGCGCGACAGGCGCGGATACTCCGGCGTCGGGTTGTCCAGGTAGGCGGCGACGAAGTTGGGCGGGGTGATCGGTGCGGCCGGCGCGGGCGCGGGAGGCGCCGGCGGCGTGGGCGGCGTGACTTCCGCCACCGGCTCCTCGTGCACCGGCTGCGGCGGCGTCTGCATCGGCGAGGCGCTGGGCTGCGGTGTCGAGATCAGGCGCGGCTCGTGTTTCGGCTTGAGCGGTTCCGGCGTGGGCGGCGGCGCCTTGACCTCGGGCGCCGGCGGCGCGGCGATGAAGCTGACGAACAGCGGCGCGGCTTCCTCGATGGTTTCGCGCACGGCGCCGATCTGCAGGGCGGCGTAGAGGCCGAGACCATGCAGAGCGACGATGGCGGCGATGGCTGGCCAGCGTCCGCCGCGGCGCTGATGGTGCCAGCCGGCGGCGGGGCGACGGGGAAGCGGGGCGCTGGACTGCGCTGACATGGCTTGTGTTCTCAGACCAGCCGCAGCGCGAGGAGCACGGTCAGCGTCAGGCCGCTGACGCCGATGGCGGCGCCGACCAGGCGCCGGCGATTGAGCTGGGTCCACAGCAGCACGCCGCTTAGCGACAGCAGGACGATGCTGCCGGCGAGCGTGTCGGCCAGCAGCACCCAGGCCACGCCCATGCCCACGCCCTTGTGCAGGTTGGTCAGCACGGCGAAGAAGTTGTTGTCCGATCGCTTCAGGGTGACGAAGCTGTTGCCCACCCACCAGTCGGCCTGCACGTTGACGCGCGGCGTGGTCAGCGACATCTGCCAATGAGCCGGCTGAGTCAGCGACTTGTCGCCCCAGGCCACGCCGTGAGCCGGCTCCTCGCGCGAGCGCAGGTTGGGGTGGTCGAACTTCAGCTCGCCCTGCAGCCAGTCCAGCATCGCCCTGGCGTTTTCCGGCGCGGGTTGCGGCAGGGGCAATTGCACGGTGCTCTCCTGCGCCTGCGCCGCCGGGATCTTCATCACGGCGCGGTGGTTGAGCAGGATGCCGCTGGTGCCGAACAGCAGGCCCAGGGTGGCGCCCCACAGGCCGATCCAGCCGTGCATCTTGCGCAGCCAGCGGATGGCGTTGATGCGGTTCCAGCGGCTGCTCGCGGTGGCGGTACTGGTCGATGTACCTCTGATGGCTTCGGTGGTCGACATATCAATATTGAAAAGAAAGCCCCCAGGCCCGTTAGGAGAGAGGGGAGGGGCGAGGGGAAAAAAGAGGCAAGCGGAGCAGCTTCACGTCTCGCTCCACATGCGCAGAAGGTTGTGATAACTGCCGGTCAGTTGCAGCAGGGCCTGGGCGTCTGCGCCGGTGGCGCCGAGCTTCTGCACCGCCTGGTCCAGGTCCAGCAGCAGGCGCCGCTGGCTGTCGTCGCGCACCAGGCTCTGCACCCAGAAGAAGCAGGCCAGGCGCGCGCCGCGCGTCACCGGGGTGACGCGATGCCGGCTGGTGGCGGGGTAGACCGCGAGGTCGCCCGCGCACAGCTTGAGTACATGCTCGCCGTAGGTGTCCTCCACCAGCAGCTCGCCGCCGTCGTAGTTTTCCGGCGGCTCCAGGAACAGCGTGGCCGAGATGTCCGTGCGCAGCTTGATGCCGCTGCCCGGGATCAGCCGCACGGCGCCGTCGACGTGGTTGCCGAAGTGCATGCCGCCTTCGTAGCGGTTGAACATCGGCGGATAGACCCGGTTCGGCAGCGCCGCGCTGATGAACAGGGGATTGCGCTCCAGCGCACCCAGGATGAGATCGCCGAGTTCCAGCGCGGTGCGCGAGTTCTCGTCGATCTGCTGGTTGCGCTTGACCGGCGCCCCCTGGTAGCCCGCGGTGACGCGGCCGTCGACCCAGGGCGCATCGGCCGCCAGCAGCCGCGCGCGGACCATGCGCAGCTGTTCGGCGTTCAACACTCCCGGGATCTTCAGCAGCATGGCGGAGCTTTCCGGTTCAGAGACGGTAGATGAAACTGACCAGGGCGCTGCGCGTGGCGCCCGGCACCGAACGGCCGCCGTCGGACTGGATCACCGAGTCGTAGTAGCGCTTGTTGGTCAGGTTGAACAGGTTCAGGCGCACGTCATATTGCTTCTGGTGGTAGGCCACGGTCGCATCCCAGCGCACGTAGCCGTCCACCGATACCGCGTTGTTGGCGGTGACGTAGCGCGAGGAGGTGTAGACCAGGCCGGTGCCGCCTTCCCAGTCGTGCGTCGGCAGGTAGGTGGTCCACAGCGTGGCGTTGTTGCGCGGCACGTTGGTCGGCGTCCGGCCCGCGGTGCCGTCGATGCCGGAAGCGTCCAGTACCTTGGCGTCTAGCCAGGTATAGCCGCCGAACACCTGCCACTTCTTGGTGAGGCGGCCCGCGGCGTTGAGCGCGGCGCCGTTGACGCGGACCTTGCCGTCGAGTTCGTACACGCCGGTCTCGACCTGCGAGCGTGCATTGGTCTTCTGCACCTGGAACAGGGCCGAGGTCAGCGACAGGTTGCTGTCGAGCAGGTCCCACTTGCTGCCGACCTCGTAGGAGCGGTTCTTCTCCGGCGGCAGGTTCTGCTGGCCGACGGTGACGGTGAGCTGCTCCAGCGAAGGATTGAAGGAGGTGCCGTAGGAGGCGTAGTAGGTCTGCGTGTCGGTCGGCTGGTACAGCACGCCGCCGCGCACGCTGTCGTAGTACACCGTCTGCTCCACGTGCGGCAGGGCGCGCGTCGAAGTCACGGTGTTGTCGAGCTCGGCATCGTAGCGGTCCCAGCGCACGCCGCCGACCACTTTCCAGTGGCGGCCGATCGACATCGTATCGTTGGCGTAGGCCGCCTCGGTGACGGCGCTGCTCGAAGCCCGGTTGCCGGGCGTGGAGGTGACGCCGGCGGAGGCGCCCGACTGGTACACCGGGTTGACCAGCGTCAGGACCGGCAGGTTGTTGAAAGTGATGCTCTGGTTGCTGTAGGTGTCGCGGCCGACTTCGGCGCCGGCGACCAGCTCGTGCTTGAGCGGGCCGGTCTCGATGTTCCACAGGATGTCGGTCTGGTTGAAGGCCGAGGTGTCCCTGATGTCGCGCGCGTGGCTGCCGAGCTGGATGTACAGCTGGTCCAGCGGCAGGTTGGTAGTATTGCCGGTGGTCTTGGTCGGCAGCACCACGAAGCCGGCGTTGGTGCAGGGATTGGTGGTGCAGGTGCCCACCGAGTTCGCCGCGGTTTCGTGGGCGTTGATGCGGTAGCGGCTGTACTGCAACTGGTTGCGCAGGGTCAGCCCGGGCAGGATCTCGTATTTCAGGCGCGCCCCGGCGACCTGCACGTCCTGGGTGGTGAAATCGTCGGTGAGGCCGTAGAAATTCCGCCGCGGCACAGGGGCCGGCTTGCCGTTGAGCGGCGGCAGGCCGTAGTCCGCCATGTCGTGGTTGTGCTCGGCCAGGCCGGTGAGGGTCAGCTCGGTCTTCGGGCTCAGCCTGAGGGTGAGCGAGGGCGCCAGGCCGTAGTCCTGGTTGTGCATCACGTCGCGGGTCGAGTGCAGGGTCTGCGCCATCGCCGCGACGCGGAATGCCGCGTCGGGGGAGAGGGTGTGGTCGAAGTCGCCGGTGACGCGGTACTGGTTGCTGGTGCCGATCTGGGCGCTCAGTTCGTCGTGCGGCGTGCGCGTCGGCGTCTTGCTGACCTGGTTGATGATGCCGCCGGTGGAGCCGCGGCCGAACAGCATCGAGGACGGGCCCTGCAACACCTCGACCGACTCCAGCGAGAACACGTCGCGGTAGTACTGGCCGCGGTCGCGGAAGCCGTCGAGGTAGATGTCGGTGCGGGCGGAGAAGCCGCGCAGGTTGATGTTGTTGCCGATGGTGCCGCCCTCGGCGGCGGTGAAGGTGATGCCCGGCACGTAGCGCAGCGCATCCTGGATCGAGGTGGCGCCCTGGGCTTGCATCACCGCGCGGTCGATCACGGTGACCTGCTGCGGGATGTCGCGGATCGCCGTCGGTCCCTTGCCGCCGACGGTGGACACGTCCGGCTTGTAGTCGTCATCGCCGATGCCGGTGCCCTTCACGTTCACCTCCGAAAGCCGGGAGGCGGGGCCCTGCGCCTGCGGGGCGTCGCTGGCCGATGCCGCCGGTGTGGCGGCCGCTTCCTGCGCCATCGCGCCCAACGGCAGCGAGGACAGCATCAGCATGGCGATGGCGAATGGGTTTCGGCGGAACTGCATGGCAGTTCCGCGGGCGCGCGGCGATCCGGTGTGCTTCATCTTTTTCCCTGTCTTGAGTGGTTGCGGCCTGAAGAACCGGGTGCGGAATCGTTCTGGCAGCGGATCGCCTGGCTGGAACGTCGTGGCACGCGGCTACTATTGAAACTAAATGAGAAGCATTATCATTCTTGCATGATGAACAATGGAATGCAAAGCCGTTCGAGAGGGGAGGCAGGGGCCGGATTATCGCGTCTTCCCGCGCTACCGCGATCGCCGTGCAATCAAGCAATTGCTTGAAGCGATCGCTTGATTTTTGTGCATTGCGATACTATCCTGCGCCCAGATGAATGCCGACGTGACCCGCGAGCGACTGCTCTGCTCCGCCCTGGAGATTTTCGCCACGCAGGGGTATGAGGGCGCCTCCACCCGCGATGTCTGCGCGGCGGCCGGCATCGGCAATGCTTCGATCCACTACCACTTCGGCGACAAGGCCGCGCTCTACCGCGAACTGTTCGTGCGGCTGCTGGACGAGTTCGAGCAGCGCATGCGCGGCTGCGGCATGGACCGGCTGAGCGGGCGCGCGGCGCTGCTGGCCTATTACCAGGCCCAGTTGCGGCCCCTGGCGGAGAACCCGGAACTGGCGCGGCAGGTCTATCTGTATCTGCGCGAGGAATTCCAGCCCTCCGGCCTGGTTGACGACCTGCTGCCGCGCGGCATGAAATTGCAGGTGGAATTGCTCGGCACCCTGCTGCGCAGGGAACTGGGCGTGAGCAAACTGGATGCACCGTTGCAGAGGCTGATGACGACGCTGCTGGGCGCTTCCACGGTTTACGTGGTGAAGCGACGCAGCATCGCCGCGGCCCTGCCGGGCGTGATGGAAGGGACGCACTGGTTGAACCGCATCGCATCCCATCTGGCGGACGCCGGGTGGACGCTGATCGAGGCGGAGCGCCAGAGGCGCTGCGCCAAGGCTGCGACGGCCTGACGGCCGGCGTGGCCGCGCTGTACGAATCTGCGCGCCGCTTGGGGGCGCACGAGGGACCAACGGCAGGAAAGAGACGCATCGCTTCCGCTGCATCGTCGCTACACGCTGCTGTATGACAAAACAACGCGGGAAGTCGGCCTCGATTCCCCGGCACACTTCGCACAAGGAACGTACGTATGAGTACCTTCGGCAAGACCCTCACCTGCGGCACCCTCCTCGGCGCGGCCGTCCTGCTGCAGGGCTGCGGCCACAAGGCGCCGCCCGCGGCGCCGCCGCCGCCCAAGGTCTCGGTGGTGACGCTGAAGACGCAGGCGGTGCCGCTCACCACCGAATTGCCGGGGCGCGTGGTGGCCTATCGCGTGGCCGAGGTGCGGCCGCAGGTCAACGGCATCGTGCTGAAGCGCCTGTTCACCGAGGGCAGCGAGGTCAAGGCCGGCCAGCAGCTCTACCAGATCGACGCGGCGCCCTACCAGGCGGCCTACGACAGCGCCGCCGCCGCCGCGGTCTCGGCCAGGGCCCAGGCGGAGCGCTACAAGCCGCTGGCGGAAGCCAATGCGGTGAGCAAGCAGGACTACGACAACGCGGTCGCCGCGGACCTTCAGGCGCGGGCCAACGTGGAAACGGCGCGCATCAACCTGGTCTACACCAGGGTGCTGTCGCCGATCTCCGGACGCATCGGCCGCTCCTCCATCACCGAGGGCGCGCTGGTGACGGCGAACCAGGCCACCGCGCTGGCCACGGTGCAGCAACTCGATCCGACTTACGTCGACGTGACCCAGCCCAGCGGCGTGCTGCTGCGCCTCAAGCGCGAAGCGGCGGCGGGCCAGCTCAAGCAGGGCGGCGACGGCCAGGCGCAAGTGAAGCTGCGGCTGGAAGACGGCAGCGACTACGAGCAGGCCGGCTCGATGCAGTTCTCCGAGGTGACGGTGGACGAGGGCACCGGTTCGGTGACCCTGCGCGCGCTGTTTCCCAACCCGGACCGCACCCTGCTGCCGGGCATGTTCGTGCGCGAGCAGATCCAGGAAGGCGTGCGCCAGGACGCGGTGCTGGTGCCTCAGCAGGGCGTGACGCACGACCAGAAGGGCCAGCCCACCGCGCTGGTGATCGGCGACGGCAACAAGGCCGAGCTGCGCCAGCTGGTGGCGGACCGCGCCATCGGCGACCAGTGGCTGGTGACTTCCGGCCTGAAGGCCGGCGACCGCGTCATCGTCGAAGGCCTGCAGTCGGTGAAGCCCGGCGCGCCGGTGGACCCCGCCGAGTACCAGCCGCAACCCGAAACCAACAAGACGGCGCAGGGCGCGCCGCAGGGTGATGCATCCGCCCAGCCGAAGCAGTAGGGGCCGGCCATGGTCAATTTCTTCATCGACCGTCCGATCTTCGCCTGGGTGCTGGCCATCGTGGTGATGATGGTCGGCGGCCTGGCGGTGACCACCCTGCCGGTGGCGCAGTATCCGAGCATCGCCCCGCCGGCCATCTCGATCACGGCGACCTATCCCGGTGCCTCGGCGGAGACCGTGCAGAACACGGTGACGCAGGTCATCGAGCAGCAGATGAGCGGCATCGACCATCTGCTGTATTTCTCGTCCGAGAGCGACAAGGACGGGACCATGACCATCACCCTGTACTTCGAGCAGGGCACCAACCCGGACATCGCCCAGGTGCAGGTGCAGAACAAGCTGCAGCTGGCCACGCCGCTGCTGCCCACCGATGTGCAGGCGCAGGGCCTGCGCGTGGCCAAGGCGACCAGGAACTTCCTGCTGGTGGTGGGCTTTTACTCCAGCGACGGCAGCATGAACGGCACCGACGTCAGCGACTACATCGCCTCCAACGTGCAGGATCCGATCAGCCGCACGCCGGGCGTGGGCGACTACCAGCTGTTCGGCACGCAGTACGCCATGCGCATCTGGCTCGACCCGGCCAAGCTCAACAACTTCGGCCTGACGCCGGTGGACGTGAGCAACGCCCTGCTGGCGCAGAACATCCAGGTGCCTTCCGGCGAACTGGGCGGCCTGCCCGCCGCCAAGGGGCAGCGCCTCAACGCCACCATCGTCGGCCCGCAGCGCCTGACCAATGCCGACGAGTTCGGCAAGATCCTGCTCAAGGTCAACCAGGACGGTTCGCAGGTGCGGCTCAAGGACGTCTCGCAGGTGACGCTGGGCGGCGAGAGCTATTCGATCAATACCGAGTACAACGGCCACCCGGCCGCCGGCCTCGCCATCAAGCTCGCCACCGGCGCCAACGCGCTGGATACCGCCAAGGCGGTGCACGCGACGATGGACAAGCTGGCGCCGTTCTTCCCGCCGGGCCTGCAGGCGGTCTACCCGTACGACACCACGCCGTTCGTGCGCGTCTCCATCGAGGAAGTGGTGAAGACGCTGTTCGAGGCGATCGTACTGGTGTTCCTGGTGATGTACCTGTTCCTGCAGAACTTCCGCGCCACGCTGATCCCGACCATCGCGGTGCCGGTGGTGCTGCTCGGCACCTTCGGCATCCTTTCCGCAGCCGGCTACTCGATCAACACCCTGACCATGTTCGGCATGGTGCTGGCCATCGGCCTGCTGGTCGATGACGCCATCGTGGTGGTGGAGAACGTCGAGCGCGTGATGGAGGAGGACGGCTTGTCGCCGAAGGAGGCGGTGCGCAAGTCGATGAGCCAGATCACCGGCGCCCTGGTCGGCATCGCCCTGGTGCTGTCGGCGGTGTTCCTGCCGATGGCCTTCTTCTCCGGCTCCACCGGCGTGATCTACCGCCAGTTTTCCATCACCATCATTTCGGCGATGGCGCTGTCGGTGATGGTGGCGATGGTCTTCACCCCCTCGCTCTGCGCCACCCTGCTGAAAAAGCCGGATGCGGATTCGCACGAGCGCAGGCGCGGCTTCTTCGGCTGGTTCAATCGCGGCTTCGAGCGCATGAACAAGGGCTACGAGCGCAGCGTCGGCCATGTCACCGGGCGCACCGGGCGTTATCTGATCGTCTACCTGGTGATCGTGCTGGCGATGGGCCTGCTGTTCGTGCGGGTGCCCAAGTCGTTCCTGCCGGACGAGGACCAGGGCGTCCTGTTCGTGCAGGTGGTGGAGCCGCCCGGCACGGCCAGCGAGCTGACGCAACAGACGCTGGACCAGATGCGCGACTACTTCCTCAACGACGAGAAGGACATCGTCAGCGCGGTGTTCACCGTCAACGGCTTCAGCTTCGGCGGCCGCGGCCAGAACTCGGGCCTGGCTTTCGTGCGCCTGAAGGACTGGGCGCAGCGGTCCGGCGACAAGAACACCGTGTTCGCCCTGGCCGGGCGCGCCAACAAGCGCTTCCAGCAGATCCGCGGCGCGCAAGTGGCGGCGTTCGCCCCGCCGGCGGCGCTGGAACTGGGCAATGCCTCCGGTTTCGACTTCGAGCTGCAGGATCTCGGCAACATCGGCCATGCCGCACTGATGGAAGCGCGCGGCCAGCTGATGGGCATCGCCGCCAAGGACCCGGCGATCGGCATGCTGCGCCCCAACGGCCTGGCCGACGAGCCGCAGTACAAGCTCGATATCGACTGGGAGAAGGCCAGCGCGCTGGGCCTGTCCATCGCCGACATCAGCCAGACCCTGGGCGCCGGCTGGGGCTCGGCCTACGTCAACCAGTTCGTCGACCGCGGCCGCGTCAAGCGCGTCTTCATCCAGGGCGAGCCGGAGTCGCGCATGCTGCCGCAGGACATGGACAAGTGGTACGTGCGCAACGCCGCCGGACAGATGGTGCCGTTCTCGGCCTTCTCCACCGCGCGCTGGAGCACCGGTTCGCCCAAGCTGGAGCGCTACAACGGCGCGCCCGCGCTGGAATTCCTCGGCGCTCCGGCGCCGGGCAAGAGCACCGGCGACGCGCTGACGGCGATGGAGGCGGCGACCGCCAAGCTGCCCAAGGGCATCGGCTTCGAATGGACCGGACTGTCCTACGAGGAACGCCTGTCCGGTTCGCAGGCGCCGGCGCTGTACGCCATCTCGCTGACCATCGTGTTCCTGTGCCTGGCGGCGCTGTATGAAAGCTGGTCGATCCCGTTCGCGGTGATGCTGGTGGTGCCGCTGGGCATCATCGGCACGGTCGGCGCCACCCTGTGGCGCGGCCTCGGCAACGACGTGTTCTTCCAGGTGGGCCTGCTGACCACGGTAGGGTTGTCGGCCAAGAATGCGATCCTGATCGTGGAGTTCGCCAAGGAGAACTACGACCAGGGCATGGACCTGATCGAAGCCACGGTGACGGCGGCGCGGCAGCGCCTGCGTCCGATCCTGATGACCTCTCTGGCCTTCATCCTCGGCGTGATGCCGCTGGCCATCGCCAGCGGCGCCGGCGCCGGCGGCCGTATCGCCATCGGCACCGGCGTGATCGGCGGCATGATCACGGCGACCCTGCTGGCGGTATTCCTGGTGCCGGTGTTCTTCGTCAAGGTGCGCTCGATCTTCAAGGGCGGGCGCGACGAGACGCATGTACCGCATCAACCGAAACCGGCGACGGAGGCCTGAACATGAGCATGCGCAAAACCTCCCTCGCCCTGGCCACCGCTGCGTTCGCCGGCCTGCTGGCGGCCTGCACCATGGAGCCGGCCTACCAGCGTCCGGCGGCGCCGGTGCCGGCGGACTTCAACGGCGCACCGCCTCAAGCGGGAACCGCCGCGGCGGACATCGGCTGGCGCGAGTTCTTCACCGACCCGCAGCTGCAGCAGCTGATCGCCCTGGCCCTGGCCAACAACCGCGATCTGCGGGTGGCGGCGCTGAACGTGCAGTCGGCGCAGGCGCAGTACCGCATCCAGCGCGCCGACCTGTTCCCCACCATCGCCGCCACCGGCAGCGAGAATGTGCAGCGCTACCCCGGCAGCGTGCTCGCCGCGCAGAACGGCGGCGCCGCGGGCGGCACCTCCGTTCCGAACGGCGCGATCGTGCGCACCTACAACGTCGGCATCGGCTTCACCAACTACGAGCTGGATTTCTTCGGCCGCATCCGCAGCCTCAACCACGCCGCCCTGCAGCAGTATTTCGGCACGCAGGAGACGCAGCGCAGCGCGCAGCTGACACTGGTGGCGGAAGTGGCGGAGGCCTATCTGCTGGTGCTGGCCGACGAGACCCTGTACAAGCTGACCAGCGACACGCTGAAGAGCCAGAGCGATTCCTACGACCTGACCAAAAAGCTGTTCGATGGCGGCGCCACCACCCAGCTGGCGCTGCGCCAGGCGGAGAGCACGGTGGATACCGCCCGCGCCAACCTGGCGCTGTACACGCGCCAGCTGGCGCAGGATCGCGACGCGCTGCAACTGCTGCTGGGCGCGCCGATTCCGGACGGCATCGATTTCTCCGGCGGCCTCGACCGCGGTCCGGCGGTGGCGGAACTGGAGGAAGGCATTCCCTCGGACGTGCTGGTGCGGCGGCCGGACGTGCTGGCGGCGGAACACCAGCTGCTGTCGGCCAACGCCGACATCGGCGCGGCGCGGGCGGCGTTCTTCCCCTCCATCTCGCTCACCGGCAACTTCGGCACCGAGAGCACGCAGCTGTCCGGCCTGTTCAAGGACCACTCCCAGGCCTGGACCTTCTCGCCGCAGATCAGCGTGCCGATCTTCGCCGGCGGCGCCAACCTCGCCAACCTCGACGCCGCCAAGCTGCAACGCGACACCGCGGTGGCGCAGTACGAGAAGGCGATCCAGAGCGCCTTCCGCGAGGTGGCCGACGCCCTGGCGGCGCGCGGCGCGCTGAACGACCAGCAGGCCTCGCAGCAGGCCCTCGTCACCGCCTCGCAGGACGCGTTCCGCCTGGCCGATATGCGCTTCCGCGGCGGTGTGGACAGCTACCTCAGCGTGCTCGATGCGCAGCGCACGCTCTATAGCGCCCAGCAGGAGTTGCAGAACGTGCGCCTGACGCGCCTGCAGAACCTGGTGACGCTGTACAAGGCGCTGGGCGGCGGGTTGCAGGAGCACACGGCGGCGCAGCCGGCCGCTCCGGCGGACGCCGCGCCGGGCAGTCCGTCGTAGCGAAAGTGTTGTCGCTGCCAGGCGGGGATGCTGCGCCGGTCCCCGCCGATATCCGCCAGGCCGCCGGACGGCGCCTGGCGTCCGCCGGCCTCGTCCAAAAAGGTTAGTTGCCGCACCCTCCGCAGGCGTACGCTAGGCCATACGGAGGAGACTGGCATGGCGGGTACGGCAACGGCCGGACACGGGACTGAGGCGGCGGCGAGCCATTCGGGCTTGGGCGAGCTGCTGCTGCGCCTGGTCGGCGCCCTGTTGCAGCTGCTGGCGACCTGGGCGGTGGTGCATGCCCTGGCGCCCGAAGAAGCCGGCGTGTACTTCCGCGGCTTCGTCATCGCCTGCGGCCTGGCGGCGCTGCTGCGCTCCAAGTATGAGCTGTACATGGCCCACCACCTGATCGGCCGGCGTGCCGCCATCACCGGCATCGCCGATGGCGTGCTGCTGATCCAGCTCGGCCGGCGCGTGCTGCTGCGCTCCAGCCTGGTCTGCGGCGCCCTGCTGGTGATCACCACCGACCTCGACATCCAGGAGCCGCGCTTCCAGCCGGTGCTGGAGACCTATCTGCCGTTCGTGCTGGCCATCCCCTTCGTCAGCCTCTCCACCTTCATCGGCGAAACCCTGCGCGCCGCCAACCGCACCCTGTTCGGCATGATGGTGGCGGCCTATGCCCTCAACCTGTCGATCCTGCTCGCCGTGGCGCTGGCCCCGCCGGACGCGCCGCTGACGCTTTACACCTGGGCCTTCCTCGCCGGCAGCATCGCCGCGGCCCTGCTCGCGGCGGCCCTGGCCTGGCGCGCCTTCCCGGTGAAGCTGGCGGATGCGGCGCAGCCGATCTGCCGCGAGGTGCTGGAGGCGGTGGACCAGCGGGCGCTGATCGGCCTGGCCCGAGGCCTGCTGGTGTGGGGGCCTCTGGGCGTGCTGGCGGTATGGGCCCCGGCGGTGCAGATGGCCACCTACGCCGTGGCCGCGCGCACCGCACTGATCGTCGATTTCTTCCTGCCGGCGCTGAACCTGGCCGGCACTCCCGACATCCTGCCCGCTTCCACGCCGGCGCAGTGCCAGCGCAAGGCCCTGCTGCGGCAGCTCGGCGCGGCGTTGCTGTACAGCTCGATTCTCGTCGCCGCGATGCTGCTGGCCGCGCCACTGACTCTGGCCCTGTACGGCGAGCCGTATACCGCGCAGCTGACGGTCTATGCCCTGCTGCTGAGCGTGCAATGGGCCAACGGCGTCGGCCGTCCCGGCGTGCGGCACGCGGTGGTGGAATGGGACACGAAACGCATCAGCGTCGCGGTCGTTTCGGGAGCCGTGGCCGCCGTGCTGGTCTGCGCCCTCGGCGTCAGCGGCTATGGCGCGCTCGCGGCAGCCGGCGGCGCACTGATCGGCGCGCTGATCGTCAACGCGCGGGCCATCACCTCGGCGCTGTCGCAGGTCAGCCGCGGACTCGCGTAAAACTTCGGCCGGCTGATGTCGTGGCGTCGATGCAGGGCGGATAATCCGCTATCGCTTCCGCCTGTCCTGAAAGCCCATGCCCCTGATCTATCTCGTGCGCCACGGGCGCATCGCCGATGTCCCCGCCGATCCGCTGGACCCTGAACTGGGGGAGCAAGGCCTGGAGCAGGCCAGGGCCGCGGCGCGGGGGCTGCATGCGCGCCTGCCGCATCCATTACCCATTCTGAGCAGCCCGATGCGGCGCTGCCGGCAGACCGCCGCGCCGCTGGCGGAGCTGTGGCAGGCGACGCCGGTGGTGGAGCCCCGCGTCATCGAGGTGCCGGCGCCGCGGCAGCCGGGACTGCAGCGGGAGCAATGGCTGAAGCATCTGCTCGCCGCCGACTGGACGCAGGCGGATGAAGGGGACAACGGCGCGGCGGTCGCGGCCTGGCGGCGGGGTGTGCGCGAAGCGATCCTGGCCCGCGGCGGCGATACGGTGATCTTCACCCACTTCGTGCCGATCAACGTCATCGTCGGCCTGGCGCTGGGGCAGGACAGCGTCTGCTGTTTCCGGCCCGACAATGGTTCGGTGACGGTGGTGGAGGTCTCGGCCGGGGGCATCCGGCTGGTCGACCGCGGGCGCGAGGTGCAGACACGGGTGCTTTGAAGAACTGAGCACTCCAGGCCGGGCGCCGCCGCCGGCTTTCCTCAATCCGTCACGGGGCGGTTTCATCATTGGACATTCACCGGGGAGAAGGATCATGAAACTCGAATCGCGGAAAGTCGCGCTGTGTCTTGCTGCCGTGGCGTGGTCGCTGCCCGGTTTTGCCGGCGCGGACAGCACGCCGCACAACGTCATCCTGTTCGTGCCGGACGGTCTGCGCGCCGCCATCGTCGGCAAGGAGACGGCGCCGGCGATGGCCGCGCTGCGCGACGAGGGCGTGAACTTCCGCAACAGCCACTCGCTGTTCCCCACCTTCACCACCGCCAACGCCTCGGCCTTCGCCACCGGGCACCAGTTGGGCGATACCGGCGACTTCAGCAACACGGTCAACGTCGGCTTCGCGGTGAAGGCCGCAGGCGACAGCCTGGCGCCGTTCCTGGAGAGCAATGCGGTACTGCAGGAGATCGACGGCGACGAGCGTTACGCCGGCAACTACCTCAACGAGGAATCGGTCCTGGCCGCGGCGCAGAAGCTGGGCTATTCGACGGCGGCGATCGGCAAGGTGGGGCCGGCGGCGATCCAGAATCTCGGCGCGATGAAGGACGGCGGGACCCTGATCCTCGACGACAACACCGGCCCGAAGGGCGTGCTGGCGCTGCCGCAGGAATGGCAGGACGCCATTGCCGCCGCCAAGCTCAAGGCCGAGACGCCGGGGCGCGGCGACAACGGCAGCAGCGGCAACAGCAGGACGCCGGGCACCTGGATTCCGAACTACGCGCAGCAGCAGTATTTCCTGGAGGTCGCCATCAAGGTGGTGCTGCCGCGCTTCAAGGCGGCGCAGAAGCCCTTCATGCTGGTGTACTGGTCGCGCGATCCGGACGGCAGCCAGCACAACCAGGGCGACAGCCTCGACCAGCTCACGCCCGGCATCAACGGGCCCACCTCGCTGTCCGCCATCCGCGCCGCCGACAGCGCGCTGGCGGCGCTGCGCCAGAGCCTCAAGGCCCTGGGCCTGGACCAGACCACGGATATCGTGGTGGCCGCCGACCATGGCTTCTCCACCATTTCCAAGGCGAGCAGGAGCAGTCCGGCGGCCAAGGGCGGTTATGCGGATATCGTTGCCGGCGAATTGCCGCCGGGCTTTCTCGCCATGGATCTGGCGCGGGCGCTGAGCCAGGACGATGCACAGCTCAAGCTGTTCGATCCGGTGAGCAAGAAGGCGGTGGACTGGAACAGCGAGTATCTCAAGGGCGGCAGTGGTCTGATCGGCAGCGACGCGGCGGCGCCGGATGTGGTGGTGGCGGCCAACGGCGGCTCCGACCTGGTCTACCTGCCGAAGGACAACGCGCGGGAACTGGGCGCGCGGGTGGTGCGGGCGCTGCTGGCGCAGGATTACGTCAGCGGGCTGTTCGTGGACGAAGAGCGGCTGGGTAGTGTTCCCGGTGCGCTGCCATTGAGCGCCATCGGCCTGAAGGGTTCGGCGTTGACGCCGGTGCCGGCCATCGTGGTGAACTTCGCTTCGTCTGTCGTCGCCGGCTGCCACTTTCCAGAGCCGGCGCTTTGCGCCGCCGAGGTGGCGGATACGCCCTTGCAGCAGGGGCAGGGCATGCACGGCAGCTTCAGCCGCGCCGATACCTGGAATTTCATGGCCGCCGCCGGCCCGGATTTCCGCAAGGGCTATGTCGACAAGCTGCCGGCCAGCAATGCCGATATCGGCATGACGCTGGCGCACCTGCTGCAACTGGATATTCCGGCCAAGGGCAGGCTGACCGGGCGCGTGCTGGGTGAGAGCCTGGTGGGTGGTGCGGGCGGCAAGGTGCGCATGCGCACGCTGGCTTCGGCGCCGGCGGCGAACGGGTTGAA
The DNA here is from genome assembly GCF_000711955.1 of Nevskia soli DSM 19509. GTDB lineage: Bacteria > Pseudomonadota > Gammaproteobacteria > Nevskiales > Nevskiaceae > Nevskia > Nevskia soli. The sequence goes on along the minus strand of NZ_JONR01000006.1, from coordinate 127,112 downwards.
GACGGTGCTGAAGCAGCAGGTGGTGGGGGAGACGGTGTACAGCGATGCTGCCGGGTTTCCCGGGCGCACGGTGGGATTGGGCGCGAAGTAGCGGATAGGCTGTCGATCCAGCGCAGCCCTGAACAATTCGAATATCGTCATTGCGGCGAAGTTTTTCCCCTCTCCCTTCGGTCGCGCAGGGAGAGGCGATGAGCCGCTTTTCGGCGGCTCATGATGTGTACGCAGCTGAATCGAAAAATGCTTTAGTCCTGCGGCCGCATGGCGAGCAGGCGCTTCGGCGCCAGCCTGCGCCAGGCGTCCTCGAACAGCCGGGTCAGTGAATCGGCCTTGATCCGCGACAGGCGCAGCAGCACCACCGGGTAGCCGCGGTAGTGGTCTTCCATGAAGTACGTTTCGGGATCGACCTGGAGCAGCAGTTCGCGGCGCGAGTCCTCGATCTTCATCACCAGGGTGTCGCCGTCCTCGCGCAGGCGCGCCATCAGTTTCCTGCCGACGCGGAAGGCGGGCGTGCCGTAGCAGGTGTATTCCTCCACGCCGGGCAGGGCCAGGGCGATGCCGCGCGCGGTGCCGAATGTGACTGGCGCGGATTTGCCGCGGGTTTTGCTGCTGGCCTTGGCGCTCATGCCGGCGATCCCCTGGCGATGGTGGCTTCAGCCTGGCAGCGCGGCGGCGCTTCAGGCCATCCGTGACTTGAGCGAGGTGCGGGAGCTGTGGAGCAGGGCGAGGTGCGGCGGCAGCACCAGCAGGATCCACGGCAGGTTGCCCTGGTAGCAGCCCGGCAGCAGGCGCAGCAGCACGGCCGCCAGCGCCAGGCCGGCGATGAGCCAGTTGAGGCGATGCGCCCACAGGCTCGGCCACCACTGCCGGCGCGCGGACAGGATCCAGGTCGGCAGCAGGAGCAGGCACAGCGGGTTGGTCAGCAGCAGGTTCTCGTTGTGCCAGATGGCCCAGTGCTGGGTCACGGCCCAGGCCGCGGCCAGGATCAGGCCGCAGACGCCGCAGGTCAGCGACCAGGCGGTGGCCAGGGTGGCGAAGCCGATGCGCGCGGCGAGGTTGGCGCGCAGGCGGTTGAGCAGCACCAGCAGGGCGGCGAGGCCCAGGCCGATCAGCAGGAAGGGCAGGCGCCAGTCCGGCGGCTGCTTGGGGTCTTCCGGCACATGGCCTTCGAGCAGGCGCACTTCCTCGCGCACCAGGGGCTGTTCCTTGCCGTCAACGTCCTTGACCTTGATCTGCCGCAGCTGCTGCATCAGCACCATCGGCACGAAGCTCTGCTGCAAGGCATTCATCGGCCGGTCGGCGATGGGGCTGAGCGCGAGGTCCATGCTGGTGCCGGCCAGCAGGTCGGGCGAGATCAGGCGCACCGCTTCGAAGCGGTAGCTGGTCGTCGTGGGTGTGGCTTCGAGCTGGCGGTTGAGGGCGCCGCCGAGCACGCGGTCCAGGGCGTCGCGCACCTTGGTCGAGCAGTTGGAGAGGAAGTAGTCGTAGCGGTACTGCCGGTTTTCCGGGCGCGCGTTCCAGCGCAGGAAGTCGCTCAGGGCGACGCGCTGCGCCGGCGTCAGGTTGAGCTTCTGCTCCTGCACCCAGCGGCCTTCGTACTGGTACAGGTCGAGGTCGTCCTCGAGCCGGTCCGCGCCCATGCGGTAGCGCATGTAGCCGCGGGCGAAGTTGAGCATGAAGTTCTTCTGGTTGAAGTCGAACATGCCGTAGTTGTAGGCCACCGCGGTGCCGCGCTCGTGGTCGCGCACCAGGATGGCGTCGTGGCCGAAGCGCTCCCAGTAGATGGTGCCGGGGCCGAAGGTGAGAACGCTGATATCCAGGGCCTCGCCGGAGTTGCCGGAGGCGGGGATGAGTTCCTGGGCGCTGGCGGGGAGGGTGGTGAAGAGGGTGAGCAGCAGGAGCAGCGAGACCAACGATGAAATTCGTTTTATAAGTTGATCGGAACGCTGCATTTCATTGACCCGCCCTAATTTGAATGTTTCATCCTTGCCATCCCTGGCGAGACGGTGGCGACTGTCGGAAAGCCCCGCCCGGCCATCCTTGGCCGGGCGTTCGGGGCAGCGTGAATGACGTTGAGTCATTCACGCTGCCCCTCACCCTGCGCGGGAATGACGATGCCGGGGACGGCTCTGCTGTGCCTGCTTCACGTCTGCGGAACGACCGAAAACTGGATCCCCGCCTGCGCGGGGATGGCACTGTCCCAGACTCATGTCTGGGACAGTGCCACTTGCAGCAGGTGCACCCGGCGGCTGTCGGCGCGCTGCACGTTGAACTGGAAGCGGTCGATGCGCAGGCTTTCGCCGCGGCGCGGCATGTGGCCGAAGCCGTGCATGACCAGGCCGGCGACGGTGTCGAATTCCTCGTCGGAGAAGTCGGCGTTGAAGTATCTGTTGAACTCGCCCACCGGGGTCAGGCCGTTGACCAGGTAGTGGCGGTCGTCCTGCTTGAGGATGTGGGCGCTCTCGGATTCGTCGAACTCGTCGTCGATCTGGCCGACGATCTGCTCCAGCACGTCCTCGATGGTCACCAGGCCGGCGACGCCGCCGTACTCGTCGGCGACGATGGCCATGTGGTTGTGGCCCTTGCGGAAATCCTTGAGCAGCACGTTGACGCGCTTGGACTCGGGCACGAACACAGCGGGGCGCAGCCAGCGGCGCAGGTCGTAGGTGCCGACCTCGAAGCCGGGGACGTTGGCGGTGAACTTGATCAGGTCCTTGGCCAGCAGGATGCCGACCACCTCGTCCTTGGAGTCGCCGATCACCGGGAAGCGGGAGTGGCCGGCTTCCACCACTTCGCGCAGCAGGCGGTCCAGCGACCAGGTCTGTTCCAGCACGATCATCTGGGCGCGCGGCACCATGATGTCGCGTACCTGCAACTGGCTGGTGTCGAACACGCCGCGGATCATGTCCGCCGCGTCGGAATCGAGCAGATTGTCCTCGCGCGCCGCCTGCAGCAGCCCCATCAGGTCCTCGCGGGACTGCGGGCTGCGCGCCATGCGCTGGGTCAGTCGGCGCCACCAGCCGGCGCTGCCGGGGCTTTGCTTGGCGGAGGAGCTGCTACTAGGGCCATCGTTCATTTGTATTGATCTACCAAAAATCGTGCCCCGCGCGCGACCGCGGCGAGGTAACTATTTGGAAAGTCAGGAGGTTTTTATTTTGCTCGGGGTGCACGGCCACTACAGGATAGCAGCGGTCCATGGCCGGAGGGTTAAAACCGCCCCGGCTGCCGTGCCGGGCGGGTCCGGCTGCGCTCAATACGGGTCCGGAAACCCCAGGCGCGCCAGAATCTGCCGCTCTTTCGCTTCCATGCGCTCGGCCTCCTCTTCCTGGATGTGGTCGTGCCCCAGCAGGTGCAGCACGCCGTGCACCACCATGTGCGCCCAGTGGGCGTTCGGCTCCTTGTTCTGTTCCACCGCTTCGCGCGCCACCACCGGGGCGCAGATCACCAGGTCGCCCAGCACCTGCTCGCTCGGTGCCTCCGCCTCGTAGGGGAAGGACAGCACGTTGGTGGGGTAGGGCTTGTGGCGGAACTTGCCGTTCAGCGCCGCGCTCTCTTCCTCGGCCACCACGCGGATGGTGATTTCGCCGGGGGTGGCGCCTTCCAGCGCCGCCATGGCCCAGGCGCGCAGGGAGGACGGCGCGGGTATGCCGGCAGCGGTGACGCGCCGCTGCACGTTGATCATCGGGTTTGCACTCATGCGGAATATTCAGCCGGCATCTTTGTTTCTGCCTTCGTGCGCGTCGTAGGCGCGGACGATGGCCTGCACCAGCGGATGTCTTACCACGTCTTCATTACGGAAATGGGTGAAGCTGATGCTGGGTACGCCGTCGAGCACCTGCATGGCGTGCTTGAGGCCGCTGGTCATGTTCTTGGGCAGGTCGATCTGGGTGACGTCGCCGGTCACCACCGCCACCGAGCCGAAGCCGATGCGGGTGAGGAACATCTTCATCTGCTCGACCGTGGTGTTCTGCGCCTCGTCGAGGATGATGAAGGACTCGTTGAGGGTGCGGCCGCGCATGAAGGCCAGCGGCGCCACTTCGATGACGCTGCGCTCGGCCAGCCGCGCCACGCGGTCGAAGCCGAGCATTTCGTAGAGGGCGTCGTAGAGCGGGCGCAGGTAGGGGTCGATCTTCTGCGCCATGTCGCCGGGCAGGAAGCCGAGCTTTTCGCCGGCTTCCACCGCCGGGCGCACCAGCACCAGGCGGCGCACGCGGTCGCGCTCCAGCGCCTGCACCGCGCTGGCCACGGCCAGGTAGGTCTTGCCGGTGCCGGCCGGCCCGATGCCGAAGCTGAGGTCGTGGGTGGCGATGTTGCGCAGGTAGGATTTCTGCATCACGCCGCGGCCGCGCACCACGCCGCGCTTGGTGCGCACGCTGATGTCGCCCTCGGCGGCATCGCCGGCGCCGGCTTCCGCGGCGACCTGCTCGGAGCCGTGCTCGACCAGGGACAGGTGCACCGTCTCGGGCGTGACCACGCCGTTTTCCGCCAGGGCGAAGAGGTCGCGCAGCACGTCTTCGGCGCGCTCGATCTCGTCGCGCGGGCCGACCAGGCGGAAGCGGTTGCCGCGGTTGCGGATCTCCACGCCCAGGCCCAGCTCGATGGCGCGCAGGTGCGCGTCGAAGGGGCCGCTGAGGTTGGCCAGGCGGGCGCCGTCGTCCGGTTCCAGCACCAGGTCGAGGCGGATGTGTTGCGGGGCTGTGGTGCTCATTCCGCGGGCCCCAGCAGGCGGCCGCGCAGCGAGTTGGTCAGCACTTCGGCGACCTGGATGTTCACGAATTGTCCGATGAGGGAGGCGGGGCCGTCGAAGTTGAGCGGGCGGTTGCAGGGCGTCTTGCCGCTGAGCTGGCCGGGGTTGCGGGCGGTCTTTTCCACCAGCACCTTCTGCGTGGTGCCGATCAGGCCGCGGGCGTATTCGTCGCCGATCTGGCGGATGCGCGTCTGCAGGCGTTCCAGCCGCTGCTGCTTCACATCCAGGGAGATGTTGTCGCGCAGGTTCGCCGCCGGGGTGCCGGGGCGCGCGCTGTAGATGAAGGAATAGGCGGCGTCGACCCGCGCTGCGTCGATCATCGCCATGGTCTGCTCGAAGTCCTCTTCGGTCTCCGAGGGGAAGCCGATGATGAAGTCCGAGGACAGGGCCAGGTCCGGCCGCGCCTGGCGCAGGCGGCGGATCTTGTCCAGGTACTGCGCCTGGGTGTAGCCGCGCTTCATCATGCCGAGGATGCGGTCGGAACCGGACTGCACCGGCAGGTGCACGCCGCTGGCCAGCTTGGGCTCCACGGCGTAGGCCTCGATCAGGGAATCGCTGAATTCCGCCGGGTGCGAGGTGGTGAAGCGGATGCGGCCCAGGGTTTCGAAGCGCGCCAGGATGTGGATCAGCAGGGCCAGGTCGCAGGTGCCGCCGTCACCGGCCATGGCGCCGCGATAGGCGTTGACGTTCTGCCCCAGCAGGGTGATTTCACGCACGCCCTGGTCGAGCAGGGAGGACACCTCGGCCAGCACGTCGTCCAGCGGCCGGCTCATCTCCTCGCCGCGGGTGTAGGGCACGATGCAGAAAGTGCAGTACTTGCTGCAGCCTTCCATGATCGAGACGAAGGCGCTGGGGCCTTCGGCGCGCGGCTCCGGCAGGTTGTCGAACTTCTCGATCTCGGGGAAGCGGATGTCCACCGCGGGCCGGTGCGTGCTGCGGGTCTGCTCCAGCAGCTGCGGCAGGCGGTGCAGGGTCTGCGGGCCGAACACGAGGTCGACGATGCGGGCGCGCTTGGCCAGCGCCTCGCCTTCCTGGCTGGCGACGCAGCCGCCCACGCCGATGACCCGGCCGGGTTTGGCTTCCTTCCACTCCTTCCACTTGCCCAGTTCGGAAAACACCTTTTCCTGCGCTTTTTCGCGCACCGAGCAGGTGTTGAACAGCAGCAGGTCGGCGGCCTCCGGGTCGGAGGTCACTTCATAGCCGTGGGAGGCCTTCAGCACGTCCGCCATCTTCGACGAGTCGTACTCGTTCATCTGGCAGCCGAAGGTCTTGATGAAAAGCTTCGACATCTAAGGCGATTACCGCGTTTAAACGCCCATTATACCGGAGCAGGGTTTAAAGGCCTGCCCCGGCCAGCCGACGAACGGTAGGCGGGATTGTTCCGGAATATTTGCAAGGCGCTTAATCCAAATCCGCGGCGAGGGGCATCCAAGTGGTACTGGCGAAATTGCCGGTGATTCAGCAAAAAGCAGACTTGGAGAGGATGTCATGGACAGAATGAAGACGGCACAGGGCTACAAGGCGAAACGCGGCTTTCCGGTGATGGTGGTGGCGATGGGCCTGGCCCTGACCGTCAATGCCGCTTTCGGCATGGTGATGGGCAATGCCACGACCCACGGCCAGCGCATCTACGACGCCTGGTACGGCAGCGGCGTGGTCATGTATGCCGACGCTTCCAGCGCCCTGCGCAGGATTTGCGACAAGGGCTGAGCCGGACGCGAAGGCGGTAGCCGTTCCGGCACCGCCGGCGCTGCAGCGCCGGCAGGCCGGTCCGGAGTTGCTGCAGTACCGGTTCAGTTCACCAGTACGATTTTTCCGGTCACCTTGCGGTCCTGCATGTCGCGCAGCGCCTGCCCGGCTTCCCGCATCGGGTAGGTCTTCGAGACGTAGGGTTTGAGCTGGCCCGAGGCGACCCAGCCGAACAGCTGCTGGAAGTTTTCCAGGCTGGCCTTCGGCTCGCGCGCCACGAAGGCGCCCCAGAACACCCCCACCGCGGATGCGCCCTTGAGCAGCAGGCGGTTGGTGGCGATTTCCGGAATGGTGCCGGCGGCGAAGCCGATCACCAGGTAGCGCCCGTTCCAGTTGATGGCCGACAGGCAGTCCTGCGCCAGCTCGCCGCCGACCGGATCGTAGATCACGTCCGCGCCCTGGCTGCGGGTCAGCTTCTTCACCGCTTCCTTCAGGCTTTCCTTGGAATAGTCGATGACTTCGTCGGCGCCCTGCTGCTTGCACAGCGCCAGCTTCTCGGGGCTGGAGGCGGCGGCGATGACGCGCGCGCCCATCAGTTTGCCCACCTGCACCGCCGACAGGCCGACACCGCCGGCGGCGCCCAGCACCAGCAGGGTTTCACCGGCCTTGAGCTGGCCGCGCTGTTTCAGCGCGTGCAGGGTGGTGCCGTAGGCCAGCGGGAAGCCGGCGGCGGCGACCAGGTCCATGCCCGGCGGCAGCGGCATGACGCTGTCGCCCGACGCCACCACCTGCTCGGCGTAGCCGCCCACCGGCACGATGGCGGCGACCGGGTCGCCCACCTTGACGTGCTTCACCTTCTCGCCGACGGCGAGCACGGTGCCGGCCACTTCCGCGCCGGGGGTGAAGGGCGGCGCCGCCTTCATCTGGTACTTGCCCTGGATGATCAGCGTGTCGGGGAAATTGACGCCGGCGCCCTTGACCGCGATGCGCACCTCGCCCGGGCCCATCGGCGCTTCCTTCACTTCGTCGAACACCAGTTTTTCCGGTGGTCCCAGCTCGCGGCAGATGATCGCCTTCATGCTTCGTTCTCCTCGATCTTTGGAAAAATTTTCGGCTTCCAGTTTCGGGGTTCCGGAGAATCAAAAGCAAACTCCGCCGTCCCGGATTCCCATGCAACTGGAAATGGCCCTTACCGGGAATTGTGATCCGTCATCACCGCGATGCGGCCGCTGCCGAGCAGGCGCTCGCCGCAGAGCGCGCGGAAGAGATAAAGCCAGCCGCTGACGCTGGCCAGTTGTTGCTCGGCGTGCAGCTCGAGTGGGCCATCCAGATCGTGGATGTGCTGCACGTGCAGCCGCAGGTCGCGCACCGAGGCCAGCAGACCCGGCGCCGCGGTGACGCCGCGGCTGCGTGCTTCCAGGCCGCCATGGATGGCCATGGCCTGGGCGCCGTATTCGACCAGGTGGAGTGCGCCGAGCGCACCGTCGCGTCGCAGCGGGTGGGCGGGGTCGAGGTGGGTGCGGGTGCGGCAGTGGATGGTCCGGAGATCCCACCGCACCACTTCGTCGATCAGGCACATGCTGCCGCCGTGCGGAATCAGCCGACGGATTTCCTCTGCGCCGATCATGGCGACAGCTGGATGCGCAGGGTCTGGCCATCGCCATGCTGGACGTACACCGTACCCGCGCCGCCGGCCGCGAGCAGCTGCAGCAGCGGCAGGGCGCGCGTGGCGGGGTTGGACAGCCGCAGCGCTTCCAGCGCCGCGTCGCTCATGGTGCTGTCCGGCGCATGCGGCACCACGTCCAATGACAGTTCGCCGAGGCAGCCGGGCTCGCGTTGCCTGGTCAGCACCAGCGCCACGCTGCTGCTGCTGCTGATCGGCCGCTCCTGGTAGAGCGGCGGCGGTGGCGGCACGTCGTACAGCACCAGCAGCACGTCGCAGTCGTCCGTGGTCACCTGCGCGGCGGTTTCGAGCAGGGCGACGGCGAGGGTGACGTCGTGGCCGCAGAGGGTGTTCGAGGGGCCGCGCGCGCCCACCGCGATGCTCCAGTAGCCGGCGGCGGCGTTATGCACGGTGTTGTGGAAATCGGTGGGCGAGATGACCCGCGCCGGCTGATTGAGGGCGGTGCAGATGCGGTGGATGATGCCCATATCCGCTTCGGACGAGGCGAACACGGTGGCCAGTTCCGCTGGCGGTCGCGGCGAGCGCGATACCGCGTCCTCGGCTGCGCGAAACGCCTGGCGCACCGCCGGCGGCGCGCGGCGGCGCTCGTTGGGCGGCAGCAGCTGCGGTTGATAGGGCGGCAGCTCGGCGCCGCTGTACGGCGCCTCGCCGCGCAGCACGGCTTGCGCCGTCGCCCAGTCCGGCAGGCCCGGTGCCGCGATGCCCACCGAGCACACGTACATGGTCTGCTTCATGCCGCGGTCCCGAATACCAGGCTGCAGTTGCTGCCGCCGAAGCCGAAGGAGTTGGTGATGACCCGGCGCAGCGGTTGCCGCCTGGATTCGAGCACGATCGCGCTTTCGATGAGCGGATCGACCTGGCGCGTGTTGAGGCTGCGCGGCAGGAAGCCATCGCGCAGGCACAGCAGGGAGAACACCGCTTCGACGATGCCGGCGGCGCCGAGCGTGTGGCCGGTCCAGCCCTTGGTGGAACTGCACGGCATGTTGCGGCCGAACAGGGCGCAGACGGCCTTGTCCTCGGCCAGGTCATTGGCCTGCGTGCCGGTGCCATGCAGGTTGATGTAGCCGATGCTGTCGGGCGTTGCGCCGGCTCGCCGCAGGGCATCGCCCATCGCCGCGGCCGCGCCGCGGCCGTCGGGATCGGGTGAGGACATGTGGTGGGCATCGCTGCTTTCGCCATAGCCCTCGAGGCGCAACGGCGCCTGGCCGCGATCGGGTTCGAGCAGGGCGAAGCCCGCCGCCTCGCCGATGGACAGGCCGGTGCGATGGGCGTCGGCCGGCCGGCACACCTCGGGGGAAATCAGTTGCAGCGCGTTGAAGCCGTACAGTGTGGTCAGGCACAGGCTGTCGATGCCGCCGACCACGGCGGCGTCGCACTGCCCGGTGGCGATGGCGCGGCTGGCCGAGGCGAAAACCTTGGCGCTGGAGGAGCAGGCGGTGGAAATGGCGCTGCATACGCCGCCAAGGCCCAGCCGCAGGCGCACGTAGTCGGCCACGGCGTAAACGTTCTGGGAGGTGCGGTGGTTGAACCAGTGCGGCAGGCGGCCATCCTCGAGCACCCGGTAAGCCAGTTCGGTTTGCTGCACGCCGGCGGTGCTGGTGCCCATGAAGACGCCGACGCGGGCGGCGCCATGGCGTTCACGCGCGGCAGCCACCGCGGCGTCGAAGCCGTCCTGCTGCAGGCCGATATCGGCCAGGCGATTGTTGCGGCAGTCCCAGTCCGCCCAGGCGGCCGGCAACGGCTGATCGAGGCCGGCGACTTCGCCGATCCAGGTCTGCAAGGTGCTGGTTTCGAAGCCCCGGTCGTGCAGGCCGCAGCGTTCCTCGCGCAGGGCGGCTGCCTGCGCGTCGAGGCCGCGGCCGAGTGCGGTAGTCACGGTATAGCTAGTGATTGCGAGGGGTTTCATCTGCCCAGAAGTCGTAGAAATTGAACCAATTGTAAGGAGCGCTCCGAGCATAGTGCTCCACCCGCTCAGCGTAGCGCTGGGCGCATTCCTGCGTGAAGGCGGCGCGTGTCTGGCGGGGCACCACGGCGCCATCGAGGAATTTCTCGAAATGCAGTTCGTATTGCGAGCCGCCGCGATAAAGGCAGAAGCACAGGATCACCGGCGCACCGAGCACGGCCGCCAGGCGCCAGGGGCTGACCGGCAAGCGCGCCGTGCCTCCCATGAAGCGCACCGTCACGCCGGGATCGTTGCCGGTAAGGCGGTCGGCCATCAGGCCGACGATGCAGCCCTGTTGCAGCGCCTCTTTCAGTGCCAACCCCATTTCCGGGCCGCCCTGGCCGGCGTCGATGATTTCGGCGGCGAGTTGCGGATTGAGCCGGTCCAGCACACGGCTGATCATGCTGCCGTGGCCACGATCCATGACGATGCGGAAGCGGATGCCCTTGAGGTCCACCCCGATCACGCGCAGCGCATCGAAGCTGCCCAGGTGCGCGGTCGGCACCAGGGCGCCGCCGTGTTTGTCGAAGTAGGGCAGCAGGCCATCCGGGTCGTGCACCGTGACCTGCACCTTGCGATGGCGGCCGGACAGCAGGAACACGCGGTCCAGCGCGCAGGCGGCGAAGGTGTGGATGTGGCGCAGTACGCCGCGCACGCCCTGCTGCGGCGCCCCGGCGCGCTGCAGGAACTGGTACGAGGCGCGCCGCGCGGCGCCGGCGGTGAGGAAGAAGTAGGCGACGATCGGCGGCAGCAGGGCGCGGGCGAAGCCGCGGCCGAGGTGCAGGGCGATCCATACGATCAGGGCCAGCGTCGCCGGCGAACTGCGTTCCTTGTGCTGTTTCCAGTCCCGCGGATCGGACATCGTCAGGGCCGGTCGAAGCTCAGTTCGCCATGGGCTGCCAGGCTGCCGCCGCTTTCGCAACGGAAGCCCGCCCGGCCGCGCGCCGGATCGGCGCTGAGCGTGAGGAGCAGCGGCTGCTCCGGCAGCACCGGCAACAGGAACTTGGCGCCGGGGGCGCCGTTGATGCGCAGAGGCCCGAGCCGTTCGCGCAGTGCCGCAGCGGCCAGTTCGAGCAGCAATACGGCGGGCACCACCGGCCGCCCGGGGAAGTGTCCGGCGAGGCAGGGATGATCGGCAGGGACCGTGACGGTCACGCGGAACTCAAGCATCGGCCAGCAGCCGCTGTAATGTGCTGCGCGGCAGCTTGCCGACGGTGTTGCGCGGCAGGCCCTCGATCTTGCGTAGCGGCCGCGGCAGGAAAACCGGGTCGATCAGGCGGCCGAGCGCCCCGAGGATTTCGCTCTCGCTCAAATGCGGCGCCACCACCAGGGCTGCCGGCCGCTGCAGCATGTCGTCTCCGGTCTCGGGCTGAAACACCACACCGTCGACCACGCCCGGAATCGACAGCAGCTGCCGCGTCAGGTCGGCCAGCGAGGCGCGCTTGCCGGCCACCTTGAGCATGTCGCTGGCGCGGCCGAGCAGGCGGAAGTCGTTGCCCTCGATTTCCAGGACGTCCTGCAGGGGCACCGGCCCGGCCAGATGCATGCCGTGCACCAGGCTCAGACTGTCGCGCGTTTCCACGCGAATGCCGTCGAGCGGCTGCCAGAGATCGCCGGCGACGGTGCGCCGGGTGGCGACGGTGCCGGCCTCGGAGCAGCCGTACACTTCGAGCACCGGGGCGGAGAAGACCTGTTCGGCCTGTTGCGCCATTTCCGGTGGTAGCGGCGCGGTCGCCGAGATCAGACAGGCCAGTTCCGGCAGCCGGGTCCCGGACAGCAGCAGGGCGCGCACGTGGATCGGCGTGGTCACCAACACGCGCGGCGCGGGCATCGCCAGCAAGGCCGCGCGCATGTCATCCGGAAACGCCGGTCGACCGCTCCAGACACAATGGCCGCCGGCCAGGGGCAGCATGATCGAGGCTTCCAGGCCGTACATGTGCTGCGCCGGTACCGTGGCCACGATCGAGCAGCGTTCCAGGCCGGCGAGCAGGCGCCGCGACAGCACCGCGCCGACATGGTGCAGCGCGCGCCAGGTCTTGGACTGGGGCTGCGGCTGCCCGGTGCTGCCGGAGGTGAAGGCGATCGCGACGGCGGCATCGCTGTCGACCGGCGGGAGGCGTCCAAGGGAAACGCGGCCGCCGCGACTGTCCACCGTGAAGGTGGTCGCCCCGGCGGTTTCGCTCAGCACAACGGCGCCCGGATAGGCCTGTGCCAGTTGGTCCATCATGCCGGCTGCGCCGCTCGACGGCAGCAGGCCGGTCTGGCCGCGTAGCGCCAGCGCGCACAGGACCATGCTGAAGGCGTAGCGGCTTTCGCACAGATTCAGCGCATAGGGTTGTTGCGGCAGACGCTTGGCGAGCGCCTCCACCGCGCCTGCGAACTGGCCGCGGCCGATGAGGCCGTCGCGCTGCATGAACAGCGGCACGTCCGGTTCGGCCAGATCCAGCAGCGGCATCCAGGCGTTGCTCATGCGATATCCGGGCGTTTCGACAGCAGGCGCAGGTAGTCGACGAAGCCGGGCTGTTCCACACCGCGGAAGCGGATGCGCCGGTACAGGTATTCGCCGAGGAAGACCAGGCTGAGGATGCCGTAGATATAGATGTTGGCGAATTCCGACCAGCGCTCGCGCGAACCGGCGAAGATCAGGTAGAGGTCGAACAGCAGTACCGCGGCGATCACCATGGTCCACAACCAAGTCACCTGGCGCGTGTAGCCGACGAGTGGCAGTGGCAGGTGCTCCTGCGCGCTGGCGGCGATGCGCGTAACCAGAGCGGTGCGGCCCGGCAGCAGCGATCCGGCAAAGCCGAACAGGGTCACCGCCGGGAGCGCCACCGAAGGCAGGTACATGACGTAGCGCCCCCCGGCGATGCGGCTCAGCACGCCGCTCGCCGCCACCGCCACGGCCATTCCCAGCCAGGCGCGCCAGGAGCCGGCGCGCAGCCGCGGGTAGAGCAGGCCCCCTGCCAGCGCCGACAGCGAGGCCCATTCGAGGGCCGGCGCCGAACGCAGCACCGACAGGTGTCCGCACAGGGCATAGGCCAGGAACAGCAGGACCCTGATCACGGCCGGTTCACGAGATCTAAGCGCCCGCGCGCCTCTGCGCAACGTAATCGACCAAGGCGGTCAGCGAGGCGAAGGCCTGCCGGGTGGCTTCATCCTCGGCGCGCAGCTCGACGCCGTATTTCTGCTGGATTGCCAGGGCGATTTCCAACGCATCGATCGAATCCAGCCCCCAGCCGCTACCGGCGTCGCCGAACAGCGGCGCCGAAGGATCGATCTCGTCGATCTGTTTGCCTTCCAGGTTGAGCGCTGCGATCAACAGCGTCGCCAGTTCCCGTTCACTGTCCCTCATTGCTGCTCCATTTCCAATCTTTGATCATTTTGCACTCGCGTCGGCCGGACCGCGGTGTACTCGCTGAAAATTCCCAGTTGGGTCTGGCGCCGCACCTGCTCGAAGCCCGCGGCGCGCAGCGCCTCGAGGATCGTCTCCGGCGGCACGCAGTGTTCTATTGTGTCCCAGTAGTATCTCATTAAGGCCGCCGTGTCGCGGCCGTGGTGAAGCCAGCGCGTGGCAAGCGGCACCAGGGTGCGCATGTAGGCCCGCAACGCGGCGGTTCCGACAAGGCTGCGCGGCCGGGTGATTTCCAGGAGCAGCAGACTGCCGCCGGGCTCCAGCACGCGCAGGTATTCGCGGAAGGTGACGCCAAGGTCGGCGACATGCCGCAGCGCATAGCCCATGCTCAGACGGTCGAAGCTGGCATCGGCGAAAGGCAGGCGTTCGGCCCGCCCGGGCACCAGGTTGCGCACGCCGCGGCCGCGGGCCTGGGCCAGCATGCCGGAACTGGGATCGAGCGCCACCACCAGGCCGGAAGGGCCGACGATGCGCTGGGCGATGGCGGCGATCACGCCCGTGCCGCTGCCGCAGTCGAGGAGCCGTTCGCCCGGTACAAGGCCGAAGCGGCGCAGGGCCTCGGTGCGGTAATAAACGCCGGAACCGAAGCTCATCAAACCGTTGACCCAGTCGTAGTGAACGGCGGTGTCGTCGAACCAGCGCCGCACCTGCACCAGGCGGCCGGCTTCGTCGGTGTAGTAGTCGCTCAACACAGGGTGGGGAGGCAACAAAACCCCCGTTGCCGGTGTCGAAGCGGTGGTGGGTGGAATGGCGCGCATGGTTTGTGGACCGGTTGGCACAAGTGGACGGCAAAACTGGATAAAATGGGCCCTGCTGCGAATTGAAGCCCTGTTTGCCGGATTTTGCCCCCAGAACCGGCCCAGCGCGCTCTACCTAAGTATTGAATTATAAAGGATGCCTGCCCTTTTGCGGGGTTGCCATTCCTGCCTGGGTTTGCGAGATACTTCACCGATGACGAATGCCGAAACCAAGGCCGCTGGGAAGGGCGCCGCATGGCCCGCCTGTTCGCACCGCATGGTGGCGGCGGAGGCGTCTGCGCTGGCTGGCCCGCTTCCGGCGGATGTCCTCTGCGGATTCCGCTACGGCGTGGTTTCCGGCGGCGCCGACCCGCGCCTGCTGGCCGTGCCGTTGCTGCCTCTCATGGGCACGGGGCAGTGTGAGTTATGGCTGAGCGATCTGCCGGTCAGCCACGGCTGGGACGGCGATCTGGGCTACAGCGAAAACGGTGAGACGCTGATCGTGCAGTTGCGCCTGGACGAGGCCGCGCTGACACCCATCGAGGACAAGGTCTACAGCGCCTATCGCCGTATCGGCGAGTTTGTCGCCGCGCGTGGCTATCCCGAGTTGTGGCGCGTCTGGCACTACCTGGGCGAGATCAACGAAGGTGAAGGCGACGCCGAACGTTATCGCCAGTTTTGCGTGGGGCGTTATCGCGCGCTGGACGACCATGCCGGTTTCGAGATGCGCTTGCCGGCGGCCAGCGCCATCGGTTCGCGCGGCGGCGGATTGACCCTGATTGCGGTTGCCGGCAAACAGCCCGGCCGGCAAGTGGAAAATCCCCGCCAGGTCAGCGCTTTCCGTTATCCGCGTTCCTACGGCCTGCGCAGCCCCAGTTTTTCCCGCGCCACCCTGTTGCCCTGGGCGGATGGCGCACAGCTGCTGGTGTCCGGCACCGCCAGCATCGTCGGCCATGCCACCGCCTGCGCCGGCGACACGGTGGGCCAGCTGCGGCAGACAGCGGCCAATCTGCAGGCCTTGCTGGCGCATGCCGTGCTGACCCAGTTGCCCGGCCGCGACCCCCGTGAATTCAAGGCCGAGTCCTATTGCGTCTACCTGCGCCACAAGGAAGATCTGCCGCTGGTGCAGCCGTTGCTGCATGAACTGTTCGGCGACACGCCGCTGCAGCTGCTGGCCGGGGACATCTGCCGGCGCGAACTGCTGATCGAAGTCGAAGCCATGTACCGCATGCCCCGGGAGCGGACGGCATGAACCTGCTCGGACGGGCCTGGCGCGTCGTCGCCACCGGGTTTGCCTTCTCGGTGTTCGGCCTGGTCTCGCTGCTGCTGTCGTTGACCGTGCTGCCCCTGGTGGCGGTCAGTGCCGCGGACATCGATGCCGCGCGGCGCCGGGTGCAGCGCGTCATCCACTACGGCTGCCGCTGGTTCATCTGGCTGATGAAGAGCCTTGGCCTGATCACCTACGAGTTGCACGGCCGCGAACACTTGCAGGTGCCGGGGCGGCTGATCGTGGCCAACCATCCCAGCCTGATCGACGTGGTCTTTCTGCTCGCCTGGATGCCGCAGCTGGACTGCATCGTCAAGCAGGACCTGTGGCACAACCCTTTCCTGCGCCGCGCGGTGGGCTGGGCCGGCTACATCGGCAACGCCTCCCCTGACGGCCTGATCGAAAGCTGTACCGCTTCGCTGCAGGCCGGCCGCAGCCTGATCGTGTTTCCGGAAGGTACCCGCTCGGTGCCGGGGCGGCGCAGCGTGTTCCGACGCGGAGCCGCACATATCGCCCTGCGTTCGGGCGCCGACATCGTGCCGCTGCGCATCCGCTGCGAGCCGATCACCCTGACCAAGGGTTCGAAGTGGTATCAGGTGCCGGAGCAGCCGCCGCACTACACCTTCATCGCCGCCGCGCCGATGCGCCCCGAACACAGCTGCCGCGAGGGCGATTCGCCCAGCATGGCGGTGCGCCGGTTGACCGCGCAATTCGAAGCCGTGCTCAACGTCGAGGCCAGGTCCGCCACCGCGGCGGTGCCGATCTACTCCCTGCAATAAGCCGTTGTGCCGCCGCCGAGCATGTTCCGTCCCTGCATCGTCATTCCGTATTTCCGGCACGAACGCGCCATCGGTGCGCTGGTCGAGCGTCTGCGTCCGTTCGATCTGCCCTGCTGGATCGTCGACGACGGCAGCGGTGGTGAAGCCGCCGCCGTGGTGCGGGCGCTGGCCGCCGCCGAGAACGGGTGGCTGCGTCTGCTGGTGCTGCCGGAAAACCGCGGCAAGGGTGTGGCGGTGATGAGCGGCTGCGCCGCTGCGGCGGCGGAAGGATTCACCCACGCCGTGCAGATCGATGCCGACGGCCAGCACGATACCGGCGACCTGCCGAAGCTGCTCGAGGTGGCGCGCCGGCATCCGCTGGCGGTGGTCAGCGGCATCCCGGTCTACGACCAGTCGGTGCCGAAAGTCCGTTTCTATGGCCGCTATCTGACGCACGTGCTGGTGTGGCTGCACACCCTGTCGTTCGAGATCGTCGATTCGATGTGCGGCTTTCGCGTCTATCCGCTGCAATCGGCGCTCGCCCTGTGGCGCGGCGGCGCGGTGGGCCACCGCATGGATTTCGACACCAGCATCCTGGTGCGCCTGCACTGGGCCGGCGTCCGCGTCTACAGCGTGCCGACGCATGTGACCTATCCCGCCGACGGCGTGTCGCACTTCCATTACCTCAGCGACAACCTGCGCATGGTGCGTCTGCACTTGCGCCTGTTGCTGGGCATGTTGCTGCGCCTGCCCCTGCTGGCGGGCCGGCGCCTGCTGGGCCGTCCGGCGCCGGACGCGTCCACATGACCGTTCCGGCTGCCGCCCTGCTCAATGCTGCCAAGGCGCCGCTGCTCGAGGCGACCGTGCCGCTGCAGGTGCCGTTTTACGATTGCGATCCCGCCGGCATCGTCTGGCACGGCAACTACGCCAAGTATTTCGACCAGGCGCGCTGTGCGCTGCTTGGGCAGATCGATTACGGCTATGCGCGGATGGCCGAGTCGGGCTACAACTGGCCGCTGATCGATTTCTGGGCCCGGCACGTCAAGCCGCTGCATTTCGGACAGCAGGCCATCGTCAGGGCGTGGTTGTGCGAGTGGGAATTCCGTCTCAAGGTGGCCTACCTGATCACCGATGCCGGCAGCGGCGCGCGGCTGTGCAAGGGCCATACCGTGCAGGTGGCGGTGCGGATCGACAACGGCGAGATGCAGATCGCTTCGCCGCCGGCGCTGCGGCAGCGGCTGCGCGAACGGCTGGGGATGGACTGATGCGCATCGCGGCGAGCCTGTTGCTGCTGGTTTCCGCCATCGCTGCCGCCGCTCCGGCTTCGCCGTCGCCGGATGCGGCGGCCGATCCGGTCTTCGCCCACCCCGCGGAAGCCAAGGAACTGGATGCCCTGCTCGGGCCCGCGGCGCGCGCCCTGGCCGGTGCCGCGGCCGTGCGTGGCGAGTTCAGCCAGCGCAAGTCCCTGCACGAACTGCCGCAGCCGCTGGTTTCCTCCGGCGATTTCCTGGTGGCGCGCGGCATCGGCATCGACTGGCATACCCGGGTGCCGTTCGATTCCGACTTGGTGCTGACGCCGCAGGCCATGGTGCAGCGCGACGGCGGCGCCGAGGCCATGCGCGCCGATGCAGCGACGCAACCCGGCCTGGGCGCGGTGGAGCAGGTGTTCGATGCGCTGTTCGCGCTCGACACGCCGAAACTGGCCGAACGCTTCACGCTCTACGGCCTGCGCGGCAAGGAGGGCTGGACGCTTGGCCTCAAGCCGCGCGACGCGGCCCTGGCGAAAATGATCGACAGCATAGTCATCAGCGGTAGTGAGCAGCCGCAGCGCATACTCCTCCACGAAACCGGCGGCGATCGCACCGAAATCACTTTTACACGGCAGACCGCCCTCGGCACCCTGTCCGAGGCCGAGCGCAAGCACTTCAAGTGACGCCCGCCAAGGCCGTCGCCGCCCGCTTCTGGATCTGGACCGCCGCGGTTGCGCTGTTGCTGACCCTGTTCGCGGTCCAGCTTGCGCCACGGCTGCAATTTGAAACCGACATTCTGGCCTTGCTGCCGCGCGATACCCGCGATGCCGACGCGGCGCGCGCCCTCGACCGCTTCGCCGATCAACTCGGCCGCAACGCGGTGTTCCTGGTCGGCGCGAATGATTTCGCCACCGCCCGCGGCGCGGCGCGGCGCTTTGCCGATACCCTGCGCAGCTCGCCGGCCTTCGCCGAGGTGACGCTGGAGGTCGACGCCGCGTGGCCGGAGAAAGTCGCCGACATCTACCGGCCGTATCGCGATGGCCTGCTGTCCGCGCGCGCCCGCGGCTGGCTGCTCGGCGGCAACGACGCCGCTCTGCTGGCGCAGGCGCGCCAGGCCCTCTATACGCCGGCCGCGTTCATGCGGCGCAGCGGCGCTGGCGCCGACCCGCTCAACCTGTTCGGCGACTTCCTGGCCGACACCTCGCCGGTCGGCGGCAACCTGACGCTGCGCGACGGCGTGCTCAACGTCGCCAGCGGCGGTGCGGACGCGATCCAGTATGTGCTGGTACGCGCCGTACTGTCCGCCAATGCCTTTTCCACCGCCGAGGAGGACGCGGCCGCGCCGGCGCTGGACGCCGCCTTCGCCGCCGCGCATGCCGCCGGCGCCAGCGTCAGCGGTTCCGGCCTGATCCAGCATGCCGTCGCCGCTTCGCGCCTCGGGCAGCATGAGGTGAAGCTGTTCGGCAGTGTGCAGCTGCTGGGCCTGGTCGCCATCCTGCTGTGGGTGTTCCGCTCCGGCCGCGTGTTGCTGCTGTCCGCCGCCGCCCTCGGCGTCGGGGTCATCGCCGCATTGACCGTCTGCCACTACCTGTTCGGCCGGGTCCATGTGCTGACCCTGGTGTTCTGCAGCAACCTTGCCGGCATCGCCATCGATTATTCGATTTACTACTGCGCCGACCAGTTCCGCACACCGGGCCGCTGGCGCGCCGCCGATGCGCTGCCCTTCATCGGGCCCGCCATCGGCATGAGCTGCCTGGTCTCACTGATGAGCTACGCCCTGTTGGCGGTCGCGCCGTTTCCGGGTTTGCGCCAGATCGCCTTGTTCTGCTGCATCGGTCTGCTGGGGGCCTACGGCTGCGTCATCGCCTGGTTCCCGCGCTGGGTGCGGCCGGCTGCGCCGGCAGTGGCCGAGCGCCTGAGCCGTTTTTTCGGCCGGGCCCAGGCCTTGCGCGAGCGGCTCGTCACGACGCGTACCCGCTGGTTCTGGCTGGCCCTGATCGCGCTCACCGCGGCGGGGTTGTGGCGAGTGCAGGTGCAGGACGACGTGCGCGTTCTGCAGCCGGATACGCCGCAGCTGGCGCAGCAGGAGAAGGAAGTGCGTGACCAGCTCGGCGACAGCGTCGATAGTCGCTTCTTCCTGGTGCGCGCCGCCAGCGCCGAGGCACTGCTGCAAGCCGAGGAACAGCTGAGCCAGCGCCTCGATTCCCTGCGGGCCCAGGGCCAGCTCAAATCCTACAATGCCGTGTCCCGTGCGCTGCCCTCGGCGCAGCGCCAGGCGCAGAACCATGAGCTGCTCGCCGGCAGCGTCTTCTCCGACAGCGGCCTTTTGCCGCGCTTCATGCGCGAGCTCGGCTTTGCGCCGGCGGCCATCGCCGAGCGCCTCGCCGCTTTCGGCAAGGGCGTCGCGCCGCTGACCGCCGATGCCTGGCTGGCCACCCCGGCCGCCGAGCCTTACCGGCACCTGTGGCTGGGCGACATCGGCGGCGGCATCTTCGCCAGCGTGGTGACGCTGTCCGGAGCCGGCGATACCGCCCTGCTGCGCACGGCGGCCGACGGCCTGCCGCAGGTGAGCCTGATCGACCGCGTCGCCAACGTCACCGAGATCCTGCGGCGTTACCGCAGCATCGCCCTGTGGATCGTCGCCGCGTCGGTGTTCGCCTCCGCCCTGCTGCTGGCCGTACCGTACGGCCTGCGGCGCGGCGTGCGCCTGATGCTGGCGCCGGTGGCGGCGGTGCTGGGCGCGCTGGCGGTGCTGGGCCTGTGCGGCGTGGCGGTGACCTTCTTCCATGTGGTCGCGCTGCACCTGGTGCTGGGTCTGTCGATGGAGTATGCGATCCTGTTGCAGTTGCCTGAATTGCGCGGTCCTTCGACCCTGCTGTCGGCGACGCTGGCCGCGCTGCTGGCCCTGGTTGCCTTCGGCCTGCTGGCGTTCAGCACCACGCCGTTCATCCACAGCATCGGTCTCACCGTGTCGATCGGCGTGCTGCTCGGCTTTGCCTGCTCGGCTGCATTGGGCACAATCCCGGCACGGTCGCGTTCCATTTCGACGGATTGATCAGGAGCCCCCAGTGAATACAGAAGCACCGGTTGATGTTCTGGTCATCGGTGCCGGCCCCGCCGGCGCCATGGCGGCGGCATTGTCGCGCCGCAACGGCCTGTCGGTGCGGGTGCTGGAGAAGACCCGCTTCCCGCGTTTTTCCATCGGCGAGAGCATGCTGCCGCAAAGTCTGACCCTGCTGGAGGAGGCGGGCATGCTGGAGGCGGTGGAAAAGGCCGGCTTCCAGTTCAAGGATGGCGCGCAGATCGTGCGCGAGGACCGCAAGGTCGATTTCGTTTTTTCGATGAAGACCTGCGCCGGCCACCCCTATGCCTATCAGGTGACGCGCGCCGACTTCGACCATATCCTGGCGAACGAAGCGGAGCGGCAGGGCGCCGAAGTGCGCTACGAGCAGGACATCATCGCCGCCGACTTTTCCGGCGACACGGCGCTGCTCACCGCGCGCGATGCGGCGGGGCGGGAAAGCCGTCACAGCGCGCGCTTCGTTTTCGACGCCAGCGGCTTCGGACGCATCCTGCCACGCCTGCTCCAGCTCGACGCGCCGGCCGATTTCCCGGTGCGTGCCTCGCTGTTCATCCACGTCGAGGATCATATCGAGGATGCGGCGTTCGACCGCAACAAGATCCGCGTCGCGGTGCATCCGGTGCACGGCGATGTATGGTACTGGCTGATCCCGTTCTCGGAAGGCCGCGCCTCGATCGGCGTGGTGGCCGAGGACGCCTTCCTGCAGAAATATCCCGGCGACCTCACCGAGCGGCTGATGGCGCTGGTGGCGGAAGAGCCCGGCATGAAGCGCATGCTGCGCAACGCCAAGCCGATCTGGCCCTCGGCACGCGAGATCCGTGGCTATGCCACGGCGGTCTCCTCCTTGCACGGCCGCAACTTCGCCCTGCTCGGCAATGCCGGCAAGTTCCTCGATCCGGTGTTCTCGTCCGGCGTCACCATCGCCCTCAAGTCCGCCTCGCTGGCAGCGCCGCTCGCGCACCGCCAGCTGCAGGGCGGAACCGTGGATTGGGAGAAGGAGTTCGCCGAGCCGCTGATGCTGGGGGTGGACACCTTCAAGGGCTATGTCGAAACCTGGTACGAGGGGGCCTTGCAGACGGTCATGTTCAGCGACAACCGGCCGCCGCGGGTCTACGAATTGCTGTGCAGCGTGCTCGCCGGCTACGCCTGGGACACCGAGAACCCCTATGTCGGCAAATCCGGCCGGCGCCTGCGCGCGCTGGCGCAGACGCTGCGCAACCGGGAGGCCAGTGATCAGGCGCCTCCTGTTCGCTAGCGCCGCCGCGCTGGTGCTGGGGGACTGCGGCCTCCTGCCGTTCAGGCAGGAAGTGCCGCCGGTGCCGCCCTTGCTCGCGCCGGCCTCGCTCGGCGGGGCGCATGCCGCGAGCCAGGTGCTGCACGTCGCCAACGGCGATCGCACCTTCATCCTGCAATGCGCCCTTCAGGCCGACCGCGACGCCGTGACCCTGATCGCCCTCGGCCCGCTGGGCCAGCGCGCCTTCAGCCTGCACTATGCCGGCGGCAAGCTCGATGCGCAGGTCAGTCCCTATGCGCCGCAGGGCCTGCCGCCGGAGCGGGTGCTGTCCGATGTGCAGCTGGCGATGTGGCCTTTGCCGGCATGGCAGGAAAAGCTGGAAGGCGGCGACTGGAAGATCGCCGAGCCGTCCGCCGGTGTGCGCGAGTTGTATTTCCGGGGCGAACTGGTGAGCCGCGTAAGCTACAGCGCACCCGATCCCTGGCAGGCCCGCATCACGCTGCGGAACATTCCCTTGAAGTATTCGATCGACATCGAGCCGCAGAATCCATGAACGACAGGGCTGCGCAACGTCGCTGGATCCTGGTCACGGGCGCGAGCCGCGGCATTGGCCGCGCCGCCGCGCTGGCGTTGGCGCAGGCGGGCTTCAATGTCGCGGCGCATTGCAGGGCGCAGCCGGAGCGTCTGGCGCCACTGTGCGCGGAGATCGAGGCCGCCGGCGGCAGCGCGCGCATGCTGGCCTTCGATATCGCCGATCGCGCCGCCTGCGCCGCAGGCATC
Source organism: Nevskia soli DSM 19509 (assembly GCF_000711955.1). Taxonomy (GTDB): domain Bacteria; phylum Pseudomonadota; class Gammaproteobacteria; order Nevskiales; family Nevskiaceae; genus Nevskia; species Nevskia soli. The sequence goes on along the minus strand of NZ_JONR01000006.1, from coordinate 104,533 downwards.
GAGGCCGATATCGCCGCGCACGGCGCCTACTACGGCGTGGTGTGCAATGCCGGCCTGAACCAGGACGGCGTCTTCGCCGGCATGTCCGGCGCGAGCTGGGACAAGGTGGTGCATGCCAACCTGGACGGCTTCTACAACGTGCTGCATCCGCTGCTGATGCCGATGGTGCGCCTGCGCAAGGGCGGGCGCATCGTCGTGCTGTCCTCGGTGGCCGGCCTCATCGGCAATCGCGGCCAGGTCAATTACAGCGCCGCCAAGGCCGGCCTGATCGGCGCCGCCAAGGCACTGGCGCTGGAGATGGCCAGCCGCAACATCACGGTGAACTGCGTAACCCCGGGCCTGATCGAAACCGACATGATCGAACAGGCGCCGCGGGAGGAGCTGCTCAAGGCGATCCCGGCCGGCCGCGTCGGCCAGCCGCAGGAAGTGGCGGCGTTGATCGCCTTTCTCTGTTCCGACACCGCGGCCTACATCACGCGCCAGGTGATCAGCGTCAACGGCGGCCTGATTTAGCCGTGAGCGAAGCCGCGCTTCTGCTCGACACCCTGTTTCCGGCTGCGGTGGCGACGGCGTCCAGGACGGAACCGGGTGATGCGGCATTGCTCTATCCGGAAGAGGCGCGGCACCTGGGCAAGGCCATTGCCAAGCGCGCCGGTGAATTCGCCGCCGGCCGCCTCTGTGCGCGCCGGGTGCTGGAGCAACTCGGGGTCACCGGCTTTCCCCTGCTGGTGCGTGAAGACCGGCGGCCACAGTGGCCGGCTGGCATTGTCGGCAGCATTACCCACACCCATGGCTACTATGCCGCGGTGGCGGCACGGAGCGACCAATACCACGCCATCGGCGTCGACGCCGAACGGGTCGGGCGGGTCGGGCGGAATCTGTGGCCCAAGATCTGCACCGCCGGCGAGCTGATCTGGCTGGAGGGGCTGCCCGAAGCGGAACAGGCCCGTGCCGGCGCGCTGATCTTCAGCGGCAAGGAAGCCTTCTACAAATGCCAGTACGGTCTCACCGAATCATGGGTGGGTTTCCAGGACGTGGCGCTGGAGCCGCTCGACGCCGGCTTGCAGTCGGGACGCTTCGCGGTGCGCCCGCTGGTGCCCTTGAAGCTCGAGAAAATCCTGCCGGCGCCCTGGTCCGGCCGCTGCCGCTTCGGAGATGATCTGGTGATCAGCGGCATGGCCTTCGGCGCCTGAAGCGGACGCCGTTGCGGAAGGGGGCGGCCGGCCCATTCCCGCCGTGGCTACTTCAGCGCGGTCACGATCTCGGGGGAATTGAGCAGCTGTTCGATTTTCAGGCGGAACGCTTCGGGCACGGTCTTCTTCGCCTTGCCGGAGGGGTTGAAGACCCTGCCCTCCAGATCCTCATCGCCTTTCACGGTTTTGCTGCCGAGCTTGCGCCCGACTCCGTCGTAGACGTTCAGCGTCAGATCGTAGTAAACGGTCGGCTTCATCAAGGTGTCGCTTTTCCACTCGTTCACCTTCAGCAGCAGTGCCCGCGCCGGCTTGTCGTGCAGCAGCGCAAATACCGCGCTGCCCTCGGTGGCCTGCGGCGTCAGGGTCACCGGCGCAGCGGTGAAGCCGGCGCCGGCCAGCGACAGGATCAGGGAGTTGGTCATTTCCGTCGCCAGCGGTTGCTGGGAGGTGGTTGTGACATTGAACGGGATACCCATCTTGGTCCGCTGCAGGCCGACGAAATCAGGGTCCTTGTCGCCGGACACGACGTATTCGCGCTGATCCCAGGTGGCAACCGCGACGCGGCGCTGTCCGCTGTAGCTGAGATTGGCCCGGGAAGCGTCATAGTCGTATGAGGCGCAGCCGGTGAGGAGCGTCATGCCCGCCAGAAACAGCACGATTCCCTGAAATTTCATTTCCGCTCCGGATCGCGGCGTGGTGCCGCGTCCGTCCATCCTAACCGGCCTGGGCTTCGCCGTGCCGGCTGCGGGTCTCGCGGCACCCTAGGAAGTGCCGCCCGCATCCGCCTGCAGCGCAGGTTTCTGCATCACCGGCAAATCCACCGGCACCTGCAGGCCCGGCTTGTTCGGATTGATGCGGTGACCGTTGACGATCACCTCGTAATACAGGTGCGGGCCGGTGGCCCAGCCGGTGCGGCCGACTTCGGCGATGACCTGTCCGCGGCTCACCGTCGAGCCCACTTCCAGGCCCGGCGTGAACGAGGCCAGGTGCGCATAGGCCGTCTCCACCGTGGCGCAGTGGCGGATGCGCAGATACAGGCCGTAGTGTCCGCGGCGGCCGATGGCCTCGATCACCCCGTCCTCGGCGGCATGCACCGGCGTGCCTTCCGGCGCGCCGAAGTCCACGCCCTTGTGGAAGCGGCGCCGCTTCAGGATCGGATGCACGCGCCAGCCGAAGGGCGAGGTGATGTGCTCGTCCTCGACCGGCGTGTCCAGCGTGACCAGGTGTGTTCCGGGCAGTGCTTCGCCGCCGGCGGTGGCGAGCGCCGGCGGCGAAGCCGCCGGAGCATTCGCTCCGGCGCTCGCCGCGATCATCAGCAGGGCCAGGACCGGCAGGCCCCGGGGTGGACGCGCCCCAGCGGCGCATGCGGATGGAATCACGTTTTGCATGACCTCGCTCCTTGAGGATTTCAGATGTTGAACGGCTTGGCGATGCCGAAGTACAGCGCCGCGCGCGGGCCCCAGGCCGGGGCGCCGACGCCGATGCCGGAGCCGTCGCGGATCTCGTTCCTGCGGTCCAGCACGTTGATCACCGCCATGCGCAGGTCGACCTTGCCCAGCGCGTCGCTGATCTGCACCGAGCGGCTCGCCGACAGGTCGAACTGCACGTTCGGCTTGAGCTTCGCGGTGTTGGCGAAGCCCGCGCGCAGGCCGTCCTCGTAGGTGCCTTCGATGCCGAAGGTGGTGCGCCACAGCACGTAGGAGGCGCCGCCGGAAATGGTCAGGGCCTGGTTGTGGTCGAGATAGATGTAGTGCTGGCTGACGTAGGCGAACTCGGCCGGGTCGGGGAAGGCGACGGACTGCGCCGAGACGTTGTTGGTCGCCTGCGCCACCGACTTGGCGAAGTTCAGGTAGGCCGACAGGTTGCCCTGATGGTAGGCGTTGGTGAATTCCAGGCCGTAGACGTGGCCTTGCGCGTAATTGAACGGCGTGAAGATCAGCGCCGTGCCGAACTGGCCTTCGTCGATCAGGTTGCGCGCATAGCGGTAGTACGCGTCCAGGCCGACGGTGTAGGACGAGGTCAGCTGGTGCAGCACGCCCAGGTCGAAGTAGTGCGAGCGTTCCGGCTGCACCGGGCTGTTGAGGACGCAGTTGTTGCCCGGGGTCGGCGTGCAGCCCGGCTGGGTCGCCGAGGCCAGGGTGGTGTTGGCGAACTTGTCGACGGTCGAGTTGGAGACGAGCTCGCTCGGCGGCGGCGTGAAGTAGCGCGAGTAGCCGGCGTGGATGGTGGTGCGCGGCGTCAGGTAGTCGATCATGCCGATGCGCGGGCTGAGCTGTTGCCCGGTGACGAAGGCGCTGACGTGGTCGTAGCGCAGGCCGTAGTTGACGATCAGGCTCTTGGTGACCTCCCACTTGTCCTGGACGTAGATGCTGGCCGTGGTGTTGCCGTTCTTCGGGTTGTTGTCGACGATGGTGGTCGGGCCGCCGAAGCAGGTCGGGTTGCCGTTCGAGTCCGTGCCGAGGGTGGTGCCGGAGACGCAGGAAGGGCCGGGCGAGGTCGCATTCAGGGTGAATACGGTTGAGCGGTTGTCGGCGCGGTCGTCCTCGGTGCTGGCCGAAAAGCCGGTGGTGATGGTGTGCGAATCGGTCAGCGGATAGCTCAGGTCGCCCTGCAGGCCCAGCACCGAGGCCTTGCGCTTGATGTCGGAGGCGGTGCCGTTGAACACCAGGTCACCCACCGGATCGGCCGAGAAGGACACCGTGCTGACGCGCTGGAACGCCGCCACCTGGTAGGTCAGGTCGTCGGCGCCGACGCCTTGCAGCGCCAGGATGCCGAACTGGTTGCGCTCGAACTGCCGTTCGTTGAGGCCGCGCGAGTCGATGTTCGCGCCGCCCACCGCTGCGGAAGTCGGGTTGGTGCCGCCATCGCAGGCGCCGTTGCCGTTGAGCTGGTTGACGAAGTCGCAGTCCACCGGCTGGTCCGGATTGTTGGGGATTTCGAAGCGCGTGGCGGAGGCGGCGTAGAGCGCGCTGATCTTGGTGTTGCTGTCGAGCAGGTAGGACAGGTAGGCGAAGCCCTTGCCCTGCCGGGTGCGGTCGTGGATGGCGTTGCTGGAATCGGTGGTGTTCTCGATGCCCAGGTTGTTGGTCAGGTACTGGCCGGTGACGTAGCCGGTGAAGTTGCCGACGGTCTTGCCCAGCTCGAAGCTCGGGTTGACCGTGTCGTGGCTGCCGCCGTACATCTCGACTTCGCCGCCGTCGTAGCGGTCCTTGGTGACGATGTCGATGACGCCGGCGGTGCGCAGGCCGTACTGCGCGGGCAGGGCGCCGGTGTTCAGGGTGATGCTCTTGGCGAAACGGGTGTCCAGCACCTGGCCGAAGCCGCTGACGCCGTCCGGCAGGATGATGCCGTTGATGCGGTACTGGATGTCGTTGTGGTCGCCGCGGATGTGCAGCTGGCCCTGGTTGTCGTTGGCCACGCCCGGCGCCTGCAGCAGCACATGGTTGAACTGGGTGTTGTCGCCTTCGGGCAGCTGCGCGATGGTCTTCGCGTCGAAGGTGTACTGGCTGCTGCCGGTGGAGGGCGACAGGCTGTTGCGCGCCCGCTCGAAGCGCCTGGCGGTGACGGTGACGGTATTCAACTCCTTGGTGCCCAGCGCCAGTTCGGCCTTGCTGGTCTGGCCGGAGCTGACCTGCACGTCGACGCTGTTGAAGTCGCTGCCCCTGGCCGCGTTCACCGTATAGGTGCCGGCGGCGATGCCGTTGATGGTGAAAATGCCGTGCGCATCGCTCTGCGCCTGCGCCACCACCTTGCCCGAGGCATTGAGCAACTGGATCTTGGCGGAACCCAGCGGCTTGCCGTCGCCGCCGACGACGATGCCCTGGATGGTGCCTTCGCTGGTGGAGGCCGCGAGCAGTTGCGCGTCGGCGGCGAAGGCGTGGGTGGGAAGGGTGCTGCTGGCGAAACCCAGAAATGCGGCAATCAGATAGCGGCGCGTGCGAAGCCGCGCAGCCGGCGCAAAGGAAAGCATGAATTGGTCATCCTCGTTGATGGAAAAACAGGCGCAACCGCTCAAGGGTGTGCGCGATACAGCGACCGCCGGATCAAACGAGGATGAGGGGAGGTCCGCGGCTGTTGGGGCGCGCGATGGTGCGCAGCGGCGCGGCTGCCACCAGCGGCAGCGCCGGCCCGATGCCGCGGGGCACGACGATGCCGGATGCGTCCACCACCAGCGGCGTGCCGCCGGCCGCATGGGCCAGGGCGCAGACTTCGCAACTGGAGTTGGTTTCCTGCTTCAGCTCATGGCTGGTGGCGTGCACCACCGCGGCCGTCTGGATGACCAGAAAGCCGAGCGCAATGAGGAAACGGGAGATTACCGGGAAACGCATGGTGCTTAAATACCACGAACGCGCCATGGCTGGAAAGCGGCGAACCCCTGAAAGTCCCCTTCAAAGTGCTTTAAAAGCACTGTTCAGTTGCCATCCGCTCCATCATCCCATGCCGGCGCCCGTGCCTGGCCGAACCCGGTGGGTGCGGCCCCGGCCTTTCGCTTTCAGCGCCCGGTCCTGGCGGCGAAGAAGCGCGCCAGGCGTTGGCGCGTGGTCTCGTTGACCTGGCAGCGGATGAACTTGCCGTCGCGCTCCACCTCGATCAGGCCGGCGTTGACCATTTCCTTGATGTGGTGCGACAAGGTGGGGGCGCCGATCTTGAGCAGGCCCATCAGGTCCTGCATGGCGCAGGTCTTGACGCTGGCGCCGCGGTTGCGCAGCAGCTCCAGGTAAGCGGCCAGGCGATTGGGATTGGACAGGGCCTTGAAGGCCAGGGCCAGGTCGGTCACGTCCGCATCGCTCTTTTTGGGGTTCACGCGCCGCCGCCTCGCATCGCCATGCCTGATAGTCTGACACAATTCGTCAGTTTGACAATCATCGAATTGATGAATAGCCTGCTGCGCACCATTTGTCCGCAAGAGCATGCCCCATGGCCGACGCCGCCGCAGTCCAAGACAACCTCCTGGCCCAGCCGCTGCGCCTGCCCAACGGCAGCGTGCTGCGCAACCGCCTCGCCAAATCGGCGATGAGCGAGGCGCTCGCTTCCTATGACAACCACGTCACGCCGCTGCTGCCGCGCCTGTACCGCCGCTGGGCCGCCTCCGGCATCGGCCTGCTCATCACCGGCAACGTCATGATCGACCGCCGCGCCCTGGGCGAGCCCGGCAACGTGGCGTTGGAGGACGAGTCGGACCTGCCGCTGCTGCGCCAGTGGGCCGAGTCCGCCACCGCGCAGGGCGCGCAGATCTGGATGCAGCTCAACCACCCGGGCAAGCAGTCGCCCAAGGGCCTCAACGCCTTCAACCTGGCGCCCTCGGCCATCCCCTTCGGCAAGGAACTGGCCGGCTTCTTCGACGCGCCGCGCGAGGCCACGCCGGCGCAGATCGAGGACATCATCGCCCGCTTCGGCCGCGCCGCCGCGCTGGCCCGCAAGGCCGGCTTCAGCGGCGTGCAGATCCACGGCGCGCACGGCTACCTGGTCAGCCAGTTCCTGTCGGCGCACCACAACCAGCGCAGCGACGAGTGGGGCGGCAGCGCGGAGAAGCGCCGTCGCTTCGTGCTGGCGGTATACGCGGAAATCCGCCGCCAGACCGGCCCGGACTTTCCCATCGGCATCAAGCTCAACTCCGCCGATTTCCAGAAGGGCGGCTTCACCGAAGAGGAGTCGATGGAAACCATCCGCGCCCTGGCGCAGGCGGGCATCGACCTGGTGGAAATCTCCGGCGGCACCTACGAGGCGCCGGCCATGACCGGCACCACGCAGACGCAGAAGGCCTCGACCGCGGCGCGTGAAGCCTACTTCCTCGGCTTCGCCGAGAAGGCCCGGGCCGCCGTCTCCACGCCGCTGATGGTCACCGGCGGCTTCCGCAGTTGCGCCGGCATGAACGCGGCGCTGCGCGGCGGCGCGCTCGACCTGGTCGGCCTCGGCCGCCTGCTGGCGCTGGACCCGGACGCCCCCGCCGCCCTGCTGCGCGGCGCGGACAGCCCCTACCAGGTGCGCACCATCACCACCGGCATCAAGGCGGTCGACCGCATGGCCCTGATGGAAGTGGCCTGGTACGCGCGGCAGCTGCACCGCATCGCCAACGGCAAGAAGCAGAATCCGAACGAAAGCGGTCTGTGGGCCCTGCTCGGCACGGTGGCGGCGAGCGGCTGGGGCACGTTCCGCACGCGGCGCCTGCGCGCGTCCTAGAGCGGGAAGGCGGCAGCTGGCGCAACGCTTTTGCGCCGCCGACAAAAAAGGCCGGGTGCGGCTCCGTGAAGAGCCGCACCCGGCCTTTTGTCGCTTCGGTTCCCGCTTACGCCGCGACCTTCTCCTGCGCCATCTCCGGCGCCGAGCTGCGGATCAGGTAGTCGAAGGCGCTGAGTGCGGCCTTGGAGCCTTCGCCCATGGCGATGACGATCTGCTTGTACGGCACCGTGGTGACGTCGCCGGCGGCGAACACGCCCGGCACCGAGGTCTGCCCGCGCGCATCCACTTCGATCTCGCCGCGCGGCGACAGCGCCACCGTGCCCTTGAGCCATTCGCTGTTCGGCAGCAGGCCGATCTGCACGAAGATGCCTTCCAGTTCCACCTTGTGGCTTTCGCCGGTGAGGCGGTTCTTGTAGACCAGCCCGTTGACCTTCTGGCCGTCGCCGGTGACCTCGGTGGTCTGCGCCGAGGTGATGACCTTCACGTTCGGCAGGCTGTACAACTTGCGCTGCAGCACCGCGTCGGCGCGCAGCTGCGCGTCGAACTCGATCAGCGTGACGTGGCTGACGATGCCGGCGAGGTCGATCGCCGCTTCCACGCCGGAGTTGCCGCCGCCGATCACCGCGGTGCGCTTGCCCTTGAACAGCGGGCCATCGCAGTGCGGGCAGTAGGCCACGCCCTTGTTGCGGTACTCGTTCTCGCCCGGCACGTTCATCTGCCTCCAGCGCGCGCCGGTGGAGAGGATCACGGTCTTGGCCTTGAGCGAGGCGCCGCCCGCGAGCTGCACCTCGATCAGATCCTTGCCCGGGATCAGCTTCTCGGCGCGCTGCAGGTTCATGATGTCCACGTCGTATTGCCTGACGTGCTCCTCCAGCGCCATCGCCATCTTCGGGCCTTCGGTTTCCTTCACCGAAATGAAGTTCTCGATGCCCATGGTATCCAGCACCTGGCCGCCGAAACGCTCGGCCGCCACGCCGGTGCGGATGCCCTTGCGCGCGGCATAGATCGCCGCCGCGGCACCGGCGGGACCGCCGCCGATGACCAGCACGTCGAAGGGCGCCTTGCCCTTGATCTTCTCGGCTTCACGCGCGGCGCTACCGGTGTCGATCTTGGCGAGGATTTCCTCGACGCCCATGCGGCCCTGGCCGAAGCTCTCGCCGTTGAGGTAGATGGTCGGCACCGACATGACCTGGCGCTCGTCGACCTCGGCCTGGAACAGCGCGCCGTCGATGGCCACATGCTTGATGTTCGGGTTCAGCACCGCCATCAGGTTCAGCGCCTGGACCACGTCCGGGCAGTTCTGGCAGGACAGCGAGAAATAGGTCTCGAAGCTGTACTCGCCCTTCAGGTTCCTGATCTGCTCGATCACGTCCTGGGCCAGCTTGGACGGATGGCCGCCGACCTGCAGCAGCGCCAGCACCAGCGAGGTGAACTCGTGGCCCATGGGGATGCCGGCGAAGCGCAGGCTGATATCCTGGCCCGGGGTGCTGAGGCTGAAGGACGGCGTGCGCACGGCCTGGCCGCGGTGCTCGGTCAGGCTGATCTTGTCGGAGAGCAGGACCAAGTCGTGCAGCAGCGCCAGCATTTCCTGCGACTTCTCGCCATCATCGACGCTGGCCTCGATCGCGATCGGGCGCGTCACGCGCTCCAGGTAGCCCTTGAGCTGCGATTTGAGTTCGGTGTCCAGCATGACGGGTGCTCCTTGTTGAATTCGGGGTGCAGCAGTACCACTCCGGCGCGGGGGCGCCGGATTGTTTCCGCAACCTGAGTCCGCGGACCGGCGCGATGCCGGTCCGCCGACCGCGGGATCAGATCTTGCCGACCAGTTCCAGCGAGGGCTTCAGGGTCTTCTCGCCTTCCTGCCACTTGGCGGGGCAGACTTCGCCCGGGTGGGAGGCGACGTACTGGGCAGCCTTGACCTTGCGCAGGAGTTCCTTGGCGTCACGGCCGATGCCGTTGTCGTGGATCTCGCAGAGCTTGATCTGGCCATCCGGGTTGATGACGAAGGTGCCGCGAAGGGCCAGGCCTTCTTCCTCGATCATCACTTCGAAGTTGCGGGTGATGGCGCCGGTGGGGTCGCCGACCAGCGGGTACTGCACCTTCTTGATGGCTTCGGAGGTGTCGTGCCAGGCCTTGTGGGCGAAATGCGTGTCGGTGGAAACACCGTAGACTTCCACGCCGAGCTTCTTGAATTCGGCGTAGGTGTCGGCGAGGTCTTCCAGCTCCGTCGGGCAGACGAAGGTGAAGTCGGCCGGATAGAACACCACCACGGACCACTTGCCCTTCAGCGAGGCGTCGGAAACCTCGACGAACTTGCCGTTGTGGAAAGCGGTGGCCTTGAAGGGTTTGACACTGGTGTTGATCAGAGACATGTGCAGAACGCTCGCTCAGTGGATTGAGCCAACATCCTAACCGCGACGCGCTGATAGGGAAAATGAATTATTTGTATCAGGGCGTTTAAGAAAGTTAATCGTGGCCGCCCTCGACCGCCGCGCGCCGAAAGCGCGCGAAAATGACACCCGACGGTGGGAAAATAGGCAGTCAGGCGGGTATTTCAAGGCTGCGCACCGCAAGGCGCCGCCGCCGTGGAACTATTTTAAAGTGGAAATTTCTACAGCTGCTCCAATGCAGTCCCGACGCAGCCATACCGTAGCGCGACTCAGAGAACACTTCTAGATGGATGACCGCAGCAACCCCGGCGCCGCTTCCGGCACCGCGCTCCCCGCATTCGAAGCCCTCCGCGGCTATCTCAATTCCCAGATCCTCGGCCAGGAAAACCTGGTCGAACGCCTGCTGGTGGCCCTGCTGGCCGACGGGCACCTGCTGGTCGAAGGCCCGCCGGGCCTGGCCAAGACCCGCGCCATCAAGGCCCTGGCCAGCGGCCTGGAGTGCGACTTCCAGCGCGTCCAGTTCACCCCGGACATGCTGCCGGCCGACCTTACCGGCTCGGACATCTACCGGCCGGAGGCGGGCGGCTTCCAGTTCCAGCGCGGCCCCCTGTTCCACAACCTGATCCTGGCCGACGAGGTCAACCGCGCCCCGGCCAAGGTGCAGTCCGCCCTGCTCGAGGCCATGGGCGAGCGGCAGATCAGCGTCGGCAGCGCCACCTACCAGCTGCCGCGCCTGTTCCTGGTGATGGCCACGCAGAATCCGCTCGAGCATGAAGGCACCTATCCCCTGCCCGAAGCGCAGCTCGACCGCTTCATGCTGCACACCCTGGTCGATTACCCGGATCGCGCCACCACCCTGCGCATCATGGAGCTGGCGCGGCGCGAGGCGCAGACCGCCGAGGAACTGCCGCCGCCGGCCAAGCCGCTGCCGCAGGCCACCGTGTTCGCCGCGCGCGGCGAGGCGCTGGGCCTGACCCTGTCCGACGCCGTGGCCGAGTACATCGCCGCCCTGGTCGAAGCCACCCGCCGCCCGGCACCTTACAGCGCCAAGCTGGCCGAGTGGCTGCGCTGGGGTGCCAGCCCGCGCGCCGCCATCTCCATCGAGCGCGGCGCGCGTGCCTTCGCCTGGCTGCACGGGCGCGACTATGTGAGTCCGGAGGACGTCCAGGCCATCGCCCCGGACGCCCTGCGCCATCGCCTGCTGCTGGACTACACCGCGCAGGCGCGCGGCATCAGCGCCCAGGCCTGCGTGGAAGAACTGCTGAGCCAAGTCCCGGCCCCATGATCCTGCCGGACCTGGCCGAGCTGGTGGCCCTGCGCGGGGCCGCCGTGGGGCTCAACCTGCGCGCGCATCGCCCGCCGCTGGCCCGCCTGCAAGGGGCGCAGCGCAGCGCGCAGCGCGGCCGCGGCCTGGAGTTCGAGGAAGTGCGCCTGTACGCGCCGGGCGACGACGCGCGCAGCATCGACTGGCGCGTCACCGCCCGCCGCGGCCGGCCGCATACCAAGATGTTCCGCGAAGACCGCGAGCGCCCGGTGTGGCTGCTGGCGGACCTGCATCCCGGCCTGTTCTTCGGCAGCAAGCGCCAGCTCAAATCGGCCTTGCTGCTGCGGGCGGCGGCGATCCTCGGCTGGACCGCGGTACTCGGCGGGGATCGTCTCGGCGCGGTGCTGGCCGGCGGCGGTCGCCCGCGCATCCTGCCGCCGCGCGCGCGCCAGGCCGGCGTGCTGCCGGTATTGCAGGCCCTGGTGGAAACGCAGCCGCGCGCGCCCGGCGCGCCGGAGCCGGCGGCGCTGGCCGGCGCCCTCACCACCCTGCGCCGCCTGGCCAAGCCGGGCAGCCTGGTCTTCATCCTCAGCGACTTCAGCGGGCTCGACGAAGCGGCGCAGTCCGGGCTCGCCGCCCTGGCGGCCAATTGTGACTGCCGCCTGCTGTGGATCGTCGATCCGCTGGAATCCGCCGGTCTGCCGGCGGGCGACTTCCGCGTCGGCCTGCCGGGCCGTCTGTGGTGGCTCAGCGGCGAGCGCAGCCGCGCGCCCTGGCGCGCCGCCTGGGCCTTGCGCGAGCAGGGCCTGCGCGATACGGCGCGCCGCCTCAACCTGCCGCTGACGCGCCTGCATACACCCAACGATGCCGCCACGGCGGTGCCGCCCCTGCTGCGGGAGCCGACATGGGCGGCGTAGACAAACAACTGCTGGCGCAGCTCGCCGCTGCGCACGCGCCGCCCGCCTTCGGCTGGTGGCCGCCGGCGCCGGGCTGGTGGCTGCTGCTGGTGCTGGGCCTTGCTCTAATCGTGGCCGTGGTGCTGTGGCTGCGCAGCCCGATGCGGCGCCTGCGCCTGCTCGCCCTGGGCGAACTGAAACAGCTGGAACGTGCCGGCGCCGACGATGCGGCATTCGCGCAAAATCTCGAACACCTGCTGCGCCGTTACGCCGTGGCCCGTTTCGGCCGCGAGCCGGTGGCGCGCTTGAGCGGCGAGCGCTGGATCGACTTCGTCGCCGCGCACGGCGGTGCCGCGCTGGCCGGCACGCCGGGGCGCGAACTGCTGCGCGCAGCCTACGGCGGCAAGAGCGGGATTGAGGTGCCACGCGAGCAATGGCTGAGCGGCGCGCGCAGTTTCCTCAAGGGCCGGGGCAAGCGACGCCCATGATCCATCTCGCCTGGCCCTGGATGCTGCTGTTCCTGCCGCTGCCCTGGCTGCTGGCGCGCCTGCTGCCGGCGGTGCGCCCGCGCGGCGCGGCCCTGTTCCTGCCCTTCGCCGCCAGCGTCGGCGACGAGGTGGTGCCGGCACTGGGCATCGGGCCGCGCGGGCGCAAGATCCTGCTGGCGCTGATCTGGCTGCTGCTGCTCGGTGCCGCGCTGCGTCCGCAGTGGCTGGGCGAGCCGCAGCCGGTGCCGACCACCGGGCGGCGCCTGCTGCTGGCGGTGGACGTATCCGGCTCGATGCAGACGCCGGACATGGCCGGCAACTACACCCGCCTGCAGGTGGTGCAGAAGGTGGCGGGCGATTTCATCCAGCGCCGCCACGGCGACCAGGTCGGCCTGATCCTGTTCGGCACGCGGCCTTATATACAGGCGCCGCTCACCGCCGACCTGGCCACGGTGCACCAGTTCCTCGACGAAGCGATGATCGGCGTGGCCGGCACGCAGACCGCGATCGGCGACGCCATCGGTCTCGCCATCAAGCGCCTGCGCGCGGGCGATGCCAGGACTGGCGACGGCGGCAGCGGTGACGACAAAGGCGACGACGCGCAGACGGCCAAGGGCGACACCGTGCTGATCCTGCTCACCGATGGCAGCAGCAACGCCGGCGCCATGCCGCCGCTGCAAGCGGCCAAGCTCGCCGCCGACGCCGGCCTGCGCATCTACACCATCGGCGTCGGCGCGGCGGTGCACGAAGGCTTCTTCGGCTTCAACAGCGGCAACGACGATCTCGACGAGGACACCCTCAAGGCCATCGCCGACACCACCGGCGGCGCCTACTTCCGCGCCACCGATGCCGGCGCGCTGCAGCAGGTCTATGCGCGCATCGACAAGCTGGAGCCCAGCGCCGGCCGCGACCAGTGGTACCGGCCGAGTACCGAATGGTATCCATGGCCGCTGGCCCTGGCCCTGCTGCTGAGCCTGCCGGCGGTGCTGCTGCGGGAGCGCGCATGGACCTGAGCGCGCTGCACGACTTCCATTTCCTGCGCCCGGCCTGGCTGCTGGCCCTGCCGCTGCTGCTGGGCCTGGCGCTGTGGCTGGCGCGTCGCCGCGGCGGCGAGGGCGGCTGGGCGCGGCTGATCGACCCGGAGCTGTTCGCCAGCCTGCGCCTGGAAGGCGCGGCCGCGGCCGGCGGCCTCTCGCCCTGGCCCTGGCTGGCCCTGGCCTGGACCGCGGCCACGCTGGCCCTGGCCGGCCCGAGCTGGCAGCACGACGTCTCCACCGGCTTCCGCGCGCCCGCCGCCTGGGTGCTGGTGCTGGACCTGTCGCCCTCGATGTCCGCCTCCGATGTGTTGCCCGACCGCGCCACCCGCGCGCGCTATGCGCTCGACGACATCCTCGGCGCGGCGCGCGACGCGCGCGTCGGCCTGGTGGCATTCAGCGGCGAGCCCTACACCGTCGCGCCGCTGACCGACGACGTCGCCACGGTGCGCGCGCTGCTGCCGCCGTTGACACCGGACATCATGCCCGCCGGCGGCGACAACATGGCGCCCGCGCTGCAACAGGCGGCGCAACTGCTCAGCCGCGCCGGCGCGCGCGAACAGCGCGTCATCGTGGTCAGCGACGGCTTCACCGATCCGGCCGCCGCCTTCTCGGCGGCGCAGCAACTGAAGGCGGGCGGCGCCACGCTCAGCGTCATCGGTGTCGGCACCAGCGGCGGCGCGCCGTTGAGCCAGGCCGGCGGCGGCTTCGCCCAGGACATGCGCGGCGGCCTGGTGATGACGCATCTCGATGAAGGCCGGCTGAAGGAGCTGGCGGCGGCCGGCGGCGGCGACTACGTCACGCTGGCCGAACTGCCCAAGCTGATCGCCAGCCTGCAAACGCACGGCGAGCGCGCCGAGGGCGCCACCGCCAGGCAGGACATCCGCATCGAGCACTGGCGCGACGGCGGCATCTGGCTGCTGCCGGTGCTGCTGTTGCTGGGCGCGTTCCTGTCGCGCCGGGGCTGGCTATGAAGCGCGCATTGATCCTGATGACGGGCCTGCTGATCGCGTCCGCCGTGCATGCCGACTTCTGGTCCGGCCTGTGGCATACGCCGGACCAGCGCGGCGAACAGCTGATGCGGCAAGGCGACGCCGCCGCGGCGGCAAAGACCTACAACGACCCGCGCCACAAGGCCTACGCCGAACTCCAGGCCGGCGACTATGACACCGCGGCCAAGGACTTCAGCGGCTTCGACGACAGCGACGCCCACTACAACCGCGGCAACGCCCTGGTCCACGCCGGCCAGTTGCAGGACGCGCTCAAGGCCTACGACACCGCGCTGGCGCGCAACCCGGACAATCGCGATGCGCGGCACAATCGCGACCTGGTCGAGCAGGCCCTGAAGCAGCAGAAATCGAAACAGCAATCGTCCTCCGGCCAGCAACAGAAGGACCAGCAGAAAGACCAGCAGAAGCAGGACCAGCAACAACAGCAGGGCAACGGCCAGCCGCAGTCCGGCAAGGACGGCGAGCAGAAGGAAGCCCAGAAGGACCAGCAAGGCCAGCCCCAGAACCAGCAGCAGAATCAGCAGAGCCAGCAAGCCGACGCGCGCAACGGCAAGCAGGACCAGCAGAACCCCTCGGCCCAACAGCCGCAAAACCAGACCGGGCAGGGCGAGCAGAAGGACCAGGACAAGGCCAGGGAAGCGGAGCAGGCGCGCCGCGACGCCGCCGACAGCCTCGCCCAGCAACCGCAGAAGCAGCCCGCCGGCCAGGCCGCGCAGGAGCAGAAAGCCGGCGACGGCGCGCGCGGCGATGAGAAGAGCAATCCCGTGGCGGCCAAACCCGCCACCGAGCAGCAGCTGGCGCAGGAGCAATGGCTGCGGCGCATCCCGGACGATCCGGGCGGCCTGTTGCGGCGCAAGTTCATGATCGAGCACATGATGAGAGAGAAGAGTCAGCAGAGGCAGAATCAGCAGCGGGACGAGCAGGGCACGCAGCCGTGAAAAAGATCCTCTTCATCGTCACCGCCCTGCTGGCCTGCGGCCTGAGCCTGCCGGCGCTGGCCGGGGCCATCAGCGCCTCGCTGGACCGCGACCAGATCGCCTCCGGCGAAACCGTGCAGCTCAGCCTGCAGCACGAAGGCCGCGGCGGCGGCGATCCGGACCTCGCGCCGCTGAACAAGGACTTCGACGTGCTGGAGCGCAACAGCAGCTCCAGCTTCCAGCTGGTCAACGGCGACCTGTCGTCGCAGCGCGTGCTGAGCCTCACCCTTGCGCCGAAGCACGCCGGCAAGTTGCAGATTCCCCCGCTGAGCTGGGACGGCCAGCAGACCGCCGCGCTCACGCTCACCGTTTCCGACCAGCCGTCCGAGGATCAGGCCGGCACGGTCGGCGCCAGCGCGCCGCACGTCTTCCTCACCACCACGCTCGACCAGAACAAGCCCTACGTGCAGGCCGCCGTGGTGCTGACGGTGCGGCTGCACACCGACAAGCGCTTCTACCAGGCCAGCCTCGATCTGACCGGCAGCAACGACGTGTCGGTGCAGCAGATGCCGGGCCAGGACCGCCGGACCACCGAGACGCGCAATGGCCACTCCTATGACGTGATCGAACGCCAGTACCTGCTGCTGCCGCAGCGCAGCGGGAGCCTCACCCTCGACGGCCCGGTACTCGACGCCCAGGTCTTCGACGCGAGCAATGGCGGCCCCTTCGGCGCCATGATGCAGACCACCCGTCCGCTGCGCCTGCACGGCGAAGCCATCAAGCTCGAAGTGCGTCCGCGTCCCGCCGCCGCCAGCGGGCACGACTGGCTGCCCGCCCGGCAGGTCACCCTGGAAGAAGCCTGGCGCCCGGACGGCGCCGCGGTGCACGTCGGCGAGCCGATCACCCTGCACCTGCGCCTGCGCGCCCGCGGCCTCACCGCCGCGCAACTGCCGGACCTCGGCGCCAGCCTGTCCCTGCCGGAAGGCATCAAGGCCTATCCCGACCAGCCCAAGCTCGACGACACCTTGCAGGACAGCGACGTTGTCGGCACCCGCGAGCAGGACATCGCCCTCATCGCCAGCCGCCCGGGCCGCTACCAGCTTCCCGCCTTGCGCCTGTCCTGGTGGGACACCGCGCAGGACACGCAGCGCGAAGCCGTGATGCCGGAGCGCACCCTGGAGATCCTGCCCGCAGCCGGTGGCGAGCCTGCGCCCGCCGCGCCCGCATCCGCCGCGCCGCCGCCCGGTGCCGCCGCCGCACCCGGGCCTGCGCCGAGCGTGGATCTGCCCCCGTCTCCGCCGCTTGCGGCAAAGCCCGCGCTGCAATCCTGGTGGCCCTGGCTCAGCCTTGTGCTCTGCCTGCTCTGGATCGGCACGCTTGCCGCGTGGTGGTTCCAGCTCCGCAATGCGCAGCGCAATCCGGTGCCGGTCGGAAATTCGGTACCTGAAAGTACGAATCTGAATGCCGGCCCCGCCCGCAAGGCGTTCCAGCAGGCTTGCGCCGCCGATGATGCGCAGGCCGCGCGTAAGCACCTGCTGGATTGGGTACGCGCCACCTGGCCCGATGAGCGCATGACCGGCCTCAATGCCCTGGCCCAGCGCCTGGGCGATCCCGCCCTCGGCGGATTGCTGCGCGAGCTGGACCGCGCCTGCTACGCCGCCGGCGCCTGGCGCGGCGCGGAACTGGCCGCGGCCCTCACCTCCTTGCCCAAGGCTTCGGCTCGGGGCACGACGACGCGCAAGCTGGCCGACCTCTATCCCTGATTGCGGTGTTCGGCAAAAGCCGAAAATATTTCAATGAAGTTCAAATCAAAACGTCACCCCGGCGAAAGCCGGGGTCCAGCGCTTCAATGACTCCGGCTTAGCCGGAATGACGCTTCTTGATAGGTTCGGATTTCAACTAACCCGGCGGCGCCTTCGCCGCGCCACGCACCACCCGCATCAATCCCCGGTGCACCGCCGGCGCCAGGTCCACCGTCACCGCCCCCGCCAGGATCAGCAGGCAGCCGATGGTCGCCACCGTGCTCAGCCGCTCATGCAGCACCAGCGCCCCGGCAATCGCCGCGAACACGCTCTCCAGCGACAGGATCAGCGCCGCCTCCGCCGCGGGCGCATGCCGCTGCGCCACGATCTGCAAGGTGTAGGCGATGCCGCCCGAGGCGATGCCCGCATAGGCGATCGCCGGCAACCCCGACTGGAAATCCGCCCACACCGCATGCTCGGTGCAGAAGCTGAAGATCCCCGCGCCGACCGCGGTCACCGCGTACTGGATGAAGCACAGCAGGAACGGCCGGTTCAACTGCCCGAGGAATTTCGCGATCAGCGTGATGTGCAGCGCCCACAGCAGGTCCGCGGCCAGCAGCACCAGGTCGCCGGTGGACCAGCCCTGGCCGTGCCCATGGTCCGCCAATAGCCAGGCCCCGAGCACCGCGATGGCGCAGGCCAGCAACACCATCGGCCGCGGCCGGGTGCCCGCAATCGCCCACACCACGAAGGGCACGAAGGCCACATACACCGCCGTGAGGAAGCCGCCATTGGTCGCCGTGGTGCTGGTCAGCGCCCACTGCTGCATCGTCGCCCCGGTGCACAGGCAGGCGCCGATCAGCACACCCAGCCCCAGGTCGCGCCCCCGCACCGGCGGCGCCGCCGGCCTGCGGCCCTCGAACAGCGCCAGCGGCGCCAGCAGCAGCGCCGACAACAGGAAGCGCGAAGCCACGAACAACACCGGCCACGCCGCGGCGTGCAGATCCTTCTGCGCGACAAAGGCCGTGCCCCAGATGAAGGCGCACAGCAGGAGCAGCAGGTCGGCTTTGAAGCGGCTCATCAATGTCCTTGACTCGGGTTCGATGCCAAAGCAACGGCGTCATACCGGCGCAAGCCGGTATCCAGGGGTTCGGAGAGACGCCATTTTCGCAGGAATCATCTGAACGGGCGCGGCGGATTTCGCCCTCAAGAGGCGGCCTGTGGCTCGTCGGAGTTATCCGCCACCCTGTTGCAAGTCCACATTTGCACGCCCGGCGGATTTCAGCATTGAACTGAGTTCCTCAAGCACTGCGTCCGCGCTTACATATTCACCGGAACCACGTGCCTCTTGTGCCGAGGCCAGGCCTTTTTCCACGAATGCCCTTTCCACCCGTCGCCGCAGGATGTTGGCCTTCACCGATTGCTCGACGAAGCTGGACAAGGTTTCGCCCTCGCGCAGGACGCTTTCAGCTGCTTCCCATACCTCGGGCGCTATACGCAAAGATGGAATCGTCGCGGACTTCACTTGAGGGCGCTCCGTACGTCGTATTTGCATTGCAGGATCATGGGGCGCGGAAATAAGCGCAAGAGGCTGGTTGAGGTTTGATGCCCCGCCGACCGCACTATTCCTCCCAATGAAATAGTCCCTTCCTGACAAACCATCTTCTGCCTGGGCGCCGTGGCCAATAACCTGCTCCTGCGTGAACGGGAGTCCTTCCCGGCCACCTCACCCCAGGAGAATGACCATGAAGCTCTACTTCCATCCGCTGTCCGGACACTCCCACCGCGTCCGCCTGTTCCTCTCCCTGCTCGGCATCGAGCACGAGCAGATCGTGGTCGATCTGACCAAGCGCGAGCAGAAGACGCCCGAGTTTCTCAAGCTCAACCCCTTCGGCCAGGTGCCGGTGATCGACGACCAGGGCACGGTCGTCGTCGATTCCAACGCCATCCTCGTCTACCTGGCGAAGAAGTACGACAAGACCGGCTGGCTGCCGGAAGAGCCCGCCGCGGCCGCCGCCGTGCAGAAATGGCTCTCCGTCGCGGCGGGCGACGTGGCCTACGGCCCGGCCGCCGCGCGCCTCATCACCGTATTCGGCGCCGCCTTCAATGCCGACGAAGTGATCGCCCGCGCCCACGTCCTGCTCAAGCGCATCGAAGCCGCGTTGACGGACCGCGAATGGCTCGCCGCTCCGCGCCCCACGCTCGCCGACCTGGCCCTCTACAGCTACATCGCCCGCGCCCCGGAGGGCAATGTGGACCTCTCGGCCTATCCCAACGTCACGGCCTGGCTGGCCCGCATCGAAGCGCTGCCCGGCTTCGTCCCGTTCCAGCAGACCGCCGTCGGCCTGTCCGCCAAGCGCTGATCCGGCACACGCGGGGCGGTAGATGCCGCCCCGCAAGCCCGTCGCGGAGACTCCCATGCCCCCACCAGCCAACTGGCTAGACGCATCGCCCTGGCACGCCGGCGAGATCGCCATGCAGCGCACCGTGGGCGCCGCCGAGCGCATGGCCGATGTCGGCCGCCGCGTCATCCGCAACCACCTGATCGACCAACACCGCCAGTTCTACCCATTGCTGCCCTTCGTGGCCCTCGGAGCGGTGGATGCGCAGGGCGATGCCTGGGCCACCCTGCGTGCCGGCGCGCCCGGCTTCCTCCACTCGCCGGACCCGCAGGTGCTGCACGCCGCCCTGGCGCGTGATGAAGCCGATCCCGCGGACAGCGGCATGGAAGACGGCAAGGCCATCGCCCTGCTCGGCATCGAGCTGCAAACCCGCCGCCGCAATCGTCTCAACGGCACCATCCGCCGCGGCGCCGCTGAAGGCTTCGACATCCAGGTCCAGCAGAGCTACGGCAACTGCCCGCAATACATCCAGCTGCGCGACTACCGCTTCGCCCGCGAGCCCGCCGCGCCTGCAAGCACGCCGCCGGAGGAACTGCAAAGCCTGGACGAGCGCGCCCGCGCCCTCATCACCGGCGCCGACACCTTCTTCGTCGCCACCTACGTCGATGCCGAAAACGGCACGCGCCAAGTGGATGTCTCCCACCGCGGCGGCAAGGCCGGCTTCGTGCGCCTGGGCGAGGACGGCGTGCTCACCATTCCGGACTTCGCCGGCAACCTGTTCTTCAACACCCTCGGCAACCTCCTGCTCAATCCCCGCGCCGGCCTGGTCTTCGTCGACTTCGCCAGCGGCGACCTGCTGCAACTCTCCGGCACCGCCGAAGTGCTGACCGACTCGCCGGAGATCGCCGCCTTCCAGGGCGCCGAGCGCCTGTGGCGCTTCACCCCCCGCCGCATCGTCTATCGCGCGGACGCCCTGCCGCTGCGCTGGGCCTTCGAGCAGGCCGGCTGGTCGCCCAACTCCCTCATGACCGGCGACTGGAGCCAGGCCGCCGAGCGCCTCAAGGCCGCCCAACTCGCCAGCGCCTGGCGTCCCTTCCGCATCGCGCAGATCGTGGACGAGAGCGCCGGCATCCGCTCCTTCCAGCTGGAACCCGCCGACGGCGCCGGCCTCATCCCCCATGCCGCCGGTCAGCACCTGCCGATCCGCCTCACGCTCCCCGGTGCCGCGGCGCCGGTACTGCGCACCTACACCCTCTCCACCGCCCCTTCGGACGGTATCTACCGCATCAGCGTCAAACGCGAGGGCAGGGCGTCGAAGCACCTGCACAGCCTGCATGCCGGTGACCTGATCGAAGCCCGCGCCCCCGCCGGCGCCTTCACCATCGACGCCGCCGAGCGCCGCCCCGCCGTGCTGCTCGCCGCCGGCATCGGCATCACCCCCATCCTCTCCATGCTGCGCCACCTCGTCTACGAAGGCCTGCGCACCCGCCGCGTCCGGCCCACCTGGGTGTTCTACGCCGCGCGCACCGCCGCCGAGCGCGCCTTCGAGCGCGAGCTTTCCGTCCTGGTTGATCGCGCCGCCGGCGCCATCACCCTGGTCCGCGTGCTGAGCCAGACCGATGGCGCCACCCAGGGCCGCGACTACGAAGCCGCCGGCCGCATCGACATGGCGCTGCTGAAAAAGACCCTGCCGTTCGACGACTACGACTTCTACCTCTGCGGCCCGCCGTCCTTCATGCAGGGCAGCTACGAAGGCCTGCGCGGACTCCATATCGCCGACACCCGCATCCACGCCGAAGCCTTCGGCCCCGCCGGCATCCAGCGCACCGCCGATGCCGGCGCCCCCGCCGTGGACCTCGGCACCCCGGCGCAGCAGCCGGTGCCGGTGGCCTTCCTCAAGTCCGCCAAGGAAGCCCGCTGGACACCCGGCGGCGGCTCCCTGCTCGAGCTGGCCGAAGCCCGCGGCCTCGCGCCGGAGTTCAGTTGCCGCGGCGGCAGCTGCGGCAGTTGCCGTACGCGCCTGCTCGCCGGCACCGTCGCCTATACCAAGGCCCCCACGGCCGAGATCGGCCCGGGCGAAGTGCTCATCTGCTGCGCCGTGCCGGCTGCCAGCCCGGACGGCCGCAACAGCGTCCAGCTCGACCTGTGAAAGCCGCCACGGCGGAGAGGGCCGCATCACCGTCCGCTAGAATGGACACCACGGCAATGCCCCTGCGCCGGATCGCGAACGCACCACGGGAAGCGCAGATGGATCACCTGCAGGCGATGAAGGTCTTTCTCAAGGTGGTGGAAACCGGCGGCTTCAGCGAAGCCTCGCGCCAGCTCCACATGAGCCCGCCCGCCGTCACGCGCGCCGTCGCCGCGCTCGAAGAAGCCATCGGCGCCCGCCTGCTGATCCGCACCACCCGCACCACCAAGGTCACCGATGCCGGCGCCCGCTACGCCGAAGACTGCCGCCGCATCCTCAACGACATCGCCGAGTCCGAAGCCGCCGCCGCCGGCTCCCACGCCAAGCCCACCGGCACCCTGATCGTCACCGCCTCGGTCCAGTTCGGCAAGCTGCATGTGCTGCCGATCATCACCGAGTTTCTGACGCAGCATCCCACCATGACCGGCCGCGCCCTGTTCCTGGACCGCATCGTCAACATCGTCGAAGAAGGCGTGGACGTGGCCATCCGCATCGGCCACCTGCCGGACTCCGAATACCGCGCCATCCCCGTCGGCTCCGTCCGCCGCGTCGTCTGCGGCTCACCCGCCTACTTCGAAAAGCACGGCACCCCCAAGGTCCCCGCCGACCTCGCCAACCACACCATCGTCGCCTCCACCGCCGCCTGGGCCTCGCTCGAATGGCGCTTCGGCCGCCAGCGCGAGATCGGCATCCACGTCCACCCCCGGCTGTTTTGCAGCACCAACGAAGCCGCCATCCGCGCCGCCACGGACGGCTGGGGCATCACCCGCGTCCTGTCTTACCAGATCGGCTCGGAACTGGTCGAAGGGCGCTTGCAGACCATCCTCTCCGGGTTCGAGGAAGAACCGCTGCCGGTCCACGTGGTGTATCCGGAAGGTCGGCGCGCTTCGGCGAAGGTGCGGGCGTTTGTCGAGTTTGCGGTGGAGAAGTTGCGGGCGAATCGGATGATTAACTAGGCGTTTTCTGGCGATCCTGTTTCGCGGGATATACGCGCCCAGTCTCTTCAGCTAAATCGCAAGCTCAGTGATCGCATTCCCGCCCTTTTCGAGAGTTGGACTAAGCCTTAGATGTTTTGCACATCTCCAAGTGGTTGATTGGCTGAACATTTAAAGAAGTTAGCAGTTGGTTAGCCTTCCGTGGGTGACTAAAAGGCGTATCGCAGAGTAATTTAGGTTGGCCTCCCGAGTCGGGCTTTAGCCGATGATGTTTTAAGGCAAGTTCAGGTCGCATCATAGATGTACCTGTGCGCCCAAACTAAAGTCAAAAGGACAACGGGATGAACATGGCTAGGACTAGGTTTCTAAAGGACTTCCCTGAGGCCCTCGAAAGCGGAAACGCAGCCTTATTCGTTGGAGCTGGCGTCTCGATGGGGGCCGGATATCCATCTTGGTCAAATCTACTACATGAAATTGGGGAGGAACTGGGTGTAAGTTCAAGCGATATCCATGATTTAGCGGCGTTGGCCCAATGGAGTATCCAAGAAACGGGGAGCGCGACACGGGTGCGAAGCGTCATCCGCGAAAAACTTGGACCGCTTTATCCAGTACCTGATTCGTTGGCCGTGATAGCTCGACTGCCTGTTCGTCACATCTGGACAACGAACTATGACCGCCTTATCGAGCGTGCATTTGAAGCTATTGGCCGGCCGTTAGATTTGCTGTCATCGCCGAAGGATCTTTCCCTCAAAGCCACCCCAGGGGCAACGCGTCTATACAAAATGCACGGCTCCGTCGATCGCCTCGATGATGTTGTTATCTCTACAGACGACTATGAACTGTATAGATCAAAACGTGGTGCATATCTGCCATTACTTCAAGCTCAGCTGACCAGCATGTCAATGCTGTTTGTTGGCCTCAGCCTCACCGACCCAAATATTAGGCACGTACTTTCACTAATACGAGAGAGCTTTACTGAGGCACCCCCTGAACACTTTGCAATCGTCAGGCCGCCACACAAGGATGATTTCAGATCGGATACCGAATACAAGGCACGGGCCGCTCAGCATTCGTTGTGGGCCAAGGATCTGAGGCGTTACGGCCTCATTGCCGTTGATATCGATGAATATTCAGAGGTTCAGGGTCTTCTCCATCAAATTGAGCGACGTGTTGCCAGAAAACGCGTCTGGGTGAGCGGTAGTTGGCCTATCGAGCCAAGTAGGGGAATGGCAAAGGCGTACAAAGTCGCGGAGGAAATTGGCCGTGCTATAGGCGAATCTGGAAAATCTCTAGTGAGTGGCGGTGGACTGGTTGTCGGTTCAGCAGCGCTTGCCGGATTTCTCGACTCTTTACGTGGAGGCGGCGGTTGGGATATTGATCGAAGATTGATTGTTCGGCCATTTCCCCAGGCGCTTCTTGAGCACGCGAATCATGATCGTCAATGGGCAGATCTGCGGCAAGAGCTTGCAAGAATTTCTGGCGTTGTGGTTTTTGTAGGAGGAGCTAAGGAGATCAATCCATCGATCGTGATTGCAGACGGGGTTATAGAAGAGGCTCGAATAGCGCAAGCATCTGGCGCATTCCTTTTGCCAATAGGGGCAAGTGGAGGTGCAGCCCAAAAGATAACTGAAGATCTCTTTGGGTCGACACTACCGGCGCATGGAAATAATGCCGCTAGACCCACTGACGACGAATTGCGCGCGCTTTCCAATCCGGATGCAGATGTTGATTCATTGGTGTCAGTGGCCATGGCGATCTTGAAGCGGATCGACAAGGCCGCTCAATAGAGATCAAGACAGTGGTTCAATACGTAACAAAATCTGAATTGCGCAATATTGCGGCCCAGTCGACCATTATCGAGCAGGCGCAAATTCGAAAGTCATTAACTTTAGATAGTACTACGACATCAACTTTCCTTTCGCACTCCAGTAAAGATGACGATTTAGTCGTCGGAGCTATAAAGGTTCTGAGAAATCATGGAGCGAATGTTTACATCGATGAAGTTGATCCATCTATGCCGCCCTACACGACAGAAGAGACGGCGGAGCTATTGAAAAGTCGTATTCAGCATTCGAAACGTTTTGTGCTGCTGGCGAGTGCCAATAGTAAGGAAAGTCGTTGGGTTCCGTGGGAGCTTGGGATTGCAGATGGATACAAGGGCACGCGAGGCATCGCGCTATTTCCTGCCGTCGACAGTCAATCCGAAGATTGGGCGTCTTGGGAGTATTTAGGACTCTATCGAAAAATTGTATGGGGAGAAATACGGGGCCGCCAGGGCTCTTTATGGATGGTGTTAGATACAAAGCGCAATACTGGGACGCCTCTGCGAGATTGGCTTACGGGTTGATCTGCGCCAGTACATCGGGTCTGAAAGCAAAGCCCAAACACTCAGTCCGCGAAGTTGTTCGTTTTTCTGAGATCTTTAGTCGGGGAGGGAATGAAATGGCAGACATCAGAAATGTCTTTATCAGTCACATTCATGAAGATGATACCAGCTTGGGGAAACTTAAAGACCTGCTGGCGACTAAAGGAGTGACTATCCGTGACTCCTCGATCCATAAAGGAAAGTTCAACGAAGCGAAGGACCCTGACTACATCAAGTACGGGATATTGAGTCCTCTTATCGATTGGGCAGGGACGTTCATATGCGTAATATCACCTCAGACGCGGGATAGTGAGTGGGTGAATTGGGAAGTTGAATATGCTGCCAAGCAAGGCAAGCACATTATTGGGATTTGGTCGTACGGGAATCAGGGTTGTGAGTTGCCCGACGCTCTGAAGGATCATGCCGATTCCATAGTTAGCTGGAATGGAAACGCCATCGTAAATGCTATCGACGGCAAAGACCGTTGGGAACACGCCGATGGATCACTTTTCGATCCAGTACCCCTTCGGCGTCATCCTTGCTGATGTCGCGACTCTACTCCTACGTTGTTCGGTACGACAGTGGGTTTGCTCCAAATCCCTTCTACGGATTCTGCACGCTCGCCACATGTAAGCCGCCGATCCGTAAGGGGGCGGAGATAGGTGATTGGATTGTGGGGACTGGCAGTGGCGACCGAACAGTTCGAAGGGCTGGGTATTTGGTTTACGCGATGCGAGTCGCGAGTATTTTAAGTTTCCAAGAGTATGACGCGAACCCGAATTTTGAGGATAAAAAGCCATACCGTCGCGGTAGCCGAAAGCAGAGTTGTGGGGACAACATTTACTACTGGGATGCTGCGGAAAATGATTGGGGGCAACGAGACTCTTTTCACACAAATAATGACGGCTCTATACACGCTGAGCACGTGCGGATTGATACTGGAGTGAATCGAGTTCTGATTGGCGATGACTTTGTTTATTTTGGCGGTGAAGGGCCGCTAATTCCCGACACACTAACTCGGCCCGACGGGCGAACTATCATTCATTCTGGAATAGGTTATTCATGCATCGATGACGCCCGAAGCCGTGATCGGTTCATAGAATGGATTAGATCGTTAAGGATCCGCGGATTTCAGGGTTCACCGTTTGAATGGATATCCCTCCGTGCAAAGTCTAATCCC
Organism: Nevskia soli DSM 19509; assembly: GCF_000711955.1. Classification (GTDB taxonomy): domain Bacteria; phylum Pseudomonadota; class Gammaproteobacteria; order Nevskiales; family Nevskiaceae; genus Nevskia; species Nevskia soli. The sequence goes on along the minus strand of NZ_JONR01000006.1, from coordinate 78,409 downwards.
AGACATCTCTAAATCCCTTTTGCTCTCTGAATATGCAGGCGCTGTCGCGCCGACGGACATCATTGATCCTGCAGACTTCAAGCCAATCCTGCAGGGGCTCTTTGGCGAAGTGGGGGGCATTATGTCAACCGCCAAGAAGCACGTTCGGGAAGGAAACGCTTATCCTCGTGCCAAATTGTCGGCGGTCGAGGAGTTTGGAGATACGCTTTGGTACCTCGCTGCGCTGTCAAGGCGTATGGATCTGCGCCTTGACGATCTATTTGTCCGAGCGGCCGAGCAAGGTGGTTATCAACATCTCATTGCGGCAAGTGATCTGTCGGGTGCGATTGCCCAAATTGCTGTACCGCGAAAAGACATTTCCCTTGATTCTGCGCTATTTGATCTAGGTAGGGGTGCTGCAGCTCTGCTCGGTGACCGCCCAGAAGTGAAGGCTGTCGAAGCTTTCGCCTTTTATTATCTGAATGCTCTACATGTGTCAGGTCTGTCGTTCGCCGAGGTGGCCCACACAAATGTGAGCAAGGTACGAGGAGCGTTTCTTGATCCTGCTCCAGCAAGTCTAGTGGACTTCGACGCGGGGCTTGGGTCGGAAGAGCAGCTACCGCGGTTTTTTAAGATTCGCATTAATCAGCGGCCAAGCGGGAAAAGCTATCTCCGATGGCGTGGAGTATTTGTTGGCGATCCATTGACTGACAACATCGGGGATCGGGACGGATACCGTTTTCATGATGTATTTCATTTTGCGTATGCCGCAATCTTGCATTGGTCTCCCGTTATGCGGGCGCTTATTAAACACAAGCGCAAGAGTCAGCCCAGGCTCGATGAGGAGGAAGATAGTGGGCGTGCGATAGTTGTTGAAGAAGGACTCACTGCTTGGCTTTTCTCTCGTGCAAAAGAATTAGACTATTTTGAGGGGCAGACCCGTGTTTCGCTGGGTATACTAAAAACCGTTCGTGAATTCGTAGACGGCTACGAGGTCGAGAAGTGCCCGCTTCGACTGTGGGAGCGCGCCATCCTCGATGGCTACCGCGTCTTTCGTCAGATTCGGGACGGCGAGGGCGGTTGGGTGGTCGGCAGCCGAGTACGACGCACTATTGAGTACCGGCCGCTGGAGGCCAAGTTGTGAAGCTCCATCCTTTTGTCGTGGATGTATCTGGCCTGCGCTTTTCCAATGCTTTCAATCCCTACACGGACAGGTGCCCTATACACGACCGAATTGACGCGCCGATCCGTCGTGCCAAGGTGCTGTCGGCTATGGTGCGACGCGCTGCCGAGGTTCCTATTGATGCTATTTGGGTTGGGCGCGATCTTGGGTATCGTGGTGGCCGCCGTACCGGAATGGCCCTGACGGACGATGTGCACATGGGACGCCACGCCAAACGTTGGAATTTGGAAGTAGAACGACCGACCCTGGGGGTGGTTGTTGCTGAGCGTACAGCAGCCGTCATTTGGAGCATTCTCGACCAAGTAGACGCGCGGGTGTTTCTATGGAATGTGTTTCCGCTGCACCCACATGAAGTCGGTGAACCTTTCACCAATCGCCAGCACAACTCGCTGGAGCGAGCGGCGGGTGAAGCGATTCTGGCGATGCTCGTTGGATTGCTTCGGCCGCGCCGAATCCTCGCGATCGGCAATGATGCTGCAAACGCGGCGAAGCGCATTACTGACTCCGTACCCGTGGTATGCGTGCGACATCCCAGTTACGGCGGGCAAGCGCAGTTTCTTCGCCAAATGATAGAGCTCTACGAAATCGCCCCGCGGACTCGAAGCCTGTTTTGAACGTGAGCCGGACTAATTTCATATGCACCTGCTTTGGCTTGTCGACTAGAGCTTTTTCGGAAGCAACACCGCTAGGGGTGTCGAGAATCTGTATGCTTTGACTTGGTTCTCGGTGGCGTTATGTCCTTGGCCGTGCTCGGCCTGCCACTAGTGGGTGTTCAAGAGCTTTCGACGCGGATTCTCGAGCTTTTTAGTATTGCTTGACGATCCCAGATCTCCAGTTTGCCTGAAGTAGTTGGTTCCGGACCTCATACCCGGCCAGCCGCGATTCACCTAAGCTGATCATCCCGCACGGTGTACGGAGTCCCCAATGGCTGCAAAGCCCAGCCCCCAGTTCCCGATCCCTGGCCATGCGCAAGCCCAGACGGTCCAGAGCCGGGTGATCGGCATCCTCGGGACGGGCGCGGTGCTGGCGCTGCTCTACTTCGGGCGCGAGGTGCTGATTCCGATCACCCTGGCGGTGATGCTGAGCCTGTTGGTCGCTCCCATGATTCACGCGCTGCGGCGGGTCGGCCTGGGCCAGACCGCGTCGGTCTGGACGGTGGTGCTGGTCCTGGTTCTGGTGCTGTCGGCCATCGCCACGGTCATCGGCTCGCAGATGCTGCGCATGGGGGCCAGCATGCCGCAGTACGAGGAGACCATGCGCGGCAAGCTGGCCGCCCTGGACCAGATGACGCTGGGCAAGCTCGGCGTGGTGATCGACCCGGTACAGCGCGTGATCGACCGCGTGTCGGAGGAGGGCGTGAGCGCTCCGAATGCCAAGCCCGGTACCGCCTCCGGCGCGCTGTCCGCGCCCGCACCGGCGGCGCGTCCGCTCCAGGTGGAATTGCACCAGCCGCCGCTGGGGCCGCTGAAGATGCTGAGCCGGATTCTCGGCTCTGTCTGGGGGCCGCTCTCGTCCGCGGGCATCGTCATCGTGGTGCTGATCTTCGTCCTGCTGGAGCAGGAGGCCTTGCGGGACCGCTTCATCCGCCTGGCCGGCGGCGGCGATCTGCGCGCCACCACCATCGCCGTCAATGATGCCGGCGAGCGCCTGGCGCACTTCTTCGCCAACCAGTTCGCGGTGAATTTCTCCGTCGGCGTGGTCATCTGGGCGGGCCTGGCGCTGCTCGGCCATTCCCAGGCCCTGCTGTGGGCGACGATGGCGGCGCTGCTGCGCTTCGTGCCGTATGTGGGCGTGTGGATCGCGGCGGGCTGCGCCACGCTGTTCGCCGCGGCGGTCGAGTCCGGCTGGTCCCTGGCCCTCATGACGCTGGGCCTGTTCGTGGTGGTGGAGACGGTGGTCTCGCAGCTGGTCGAGCCCTTCCTGTATGGCCACACCACTGGCCTGTCGCCCCTGTCCGTGGTGATCGCGGCGATCTTCTGGGGCTGGATCTGGGGGCCGGTGGGGCTGGTGGTGTCCACGCCGCTGACCCTGTGCCTGGTGGTGGCCGGGCGCTACGTCAGGGCGCTCAACGCGCTGGAGATCCTCTTCGGCGAAGTGCCGGCGCTGACCCTGCCGCAGAATTTCTACCAGCGCGCGCTCTCCGGCGACGCCGGCTCCGTCATCCAGCGCGCCCGCACCATCCTCAAGAGCAAGTCCTTCGCCGCCTACTGCGATTCGGTGCTGATGCCGGCCATGCACCTGGCGCGCCTGGACTTCACCTCGGGCTCCATCACCAGGGCGGAGCAGGTCCGCTTCCGCGGCGCGGTGGCCGAAGTCATCGAAGCGCTCAGCGGCCCGCGCAAGTGGTGGAGGAAGCGGCAGCGCATTTCCCTGCTTGCGGACGTCAATCTCGGCCGGCAGCTGCGCGACCGGCGCGAGCTGCTGAGCGGGCAGCGCGGCTCCGTCGAAGTGCCCGCCGGCTCGCTGGTGCTGTGCGTGGGGGTGGACTCCACCTTCAACGAGCTGGCCGCGGAAATCCTGGTGCGGGTGCTGGGCGATGGCCTCGTCGGCCAGCACCTGCTGGTGGAAGACCTGGGCAATCCGGCGCTGCACGGCGTCAACCCGGAGAGCGTGGCGGCGGTCTGCCTGGTCAGCCTCCAGCCGTGCCGGGAACAGGCGCGTATCGAGTCCCTGGCCGCCGCTATCCGCCTCCACATGCCCGGCGCGAAAATCGTGGCCCTCATCCTGCAAAGCCCGTATGAAGACTGCGAAGTGCTCGACCAGGCCCTGAAGGGCATCGACCTGACCGTGCACTCCTACGAGGAAACCATGAAGAGCTGTCTCGGCGTGGTGAAGCCCGCTGCACCGTGACGGCAGGCTGCCACTGCACAAAAAGCCTGTCGGTAGCCGCCTGCCCGGATGCGGGCGTGATTGCAAGCACAATTTCTGCGGCAATGTACGGTACCGTACCGGCAAATTTTTCTTGCCTGTGGGGCCGTTTTCGGCACATCATTAAGGCGCTTTTACAGGCGACCGCGAAACGCTTCAATCAATAAAGAAAGGGTGACGAACCTCCGGTTGTGTAAACCAATTGATGGTTCGAGGAATAGACCAATGCCCGGAAGAATACTCGTCGCCATCGGCGCTCCCAATGGCGATATTCGTCAGCTGAATCACCATTGCGAAGCAGCGACGGGTTTGGCCTTGGCCGAGTGCCGGGGTCAGCCGGTGTGGCAGCGGCTGGCGGCGCCGGAACACGCCGAGACCATGCGCGAGGGCTTCTTGCGCGCCGCGGCCGGCGAGGATGTGCCGGATCAGCACGGCAGCTGGCAGGCAAGGGACGGCAAGCGGTTCGCCGTGCACTGGGGGTACTCCGGCCTGCGCGATGCCGATGGCCAGACCCAGGGCGTGGTGGTGACCGGCGCCGACATGCGGGTCGCCGATCGCATGCAGGCCGAGTTGTCCGAGGCGCTCGATCGGCATCAGGCGATTCTGGATACCGCGGTCGACGGCATTCTCACCATCGATGGCGCCGGGCGGGTTCAGTCTTTCAATCGCGCTGCCGAGCGCATTTTCGGCTACCGCGCAGTGGAAGTGCTGGGGCGCAACGTCTCCATGCTGATGCCCCAGCCCTACCGCGCCGAGCATGACGGTTATCTCCACAACTACCTGACCACCCGGCGCAAGAAGATCATCGGCCTCGGTCGGGAGGTGGAGGGTTTGCGCAAGGACGGCACCGTATTCCCGCTGGACCTCTCCGTGGGCGAAGTGGTGGTGTCGGGGCAGCGCGTATTCACCGGCATCATCCGCGACATCACCGACCGCAAGCAGATCGAGCAGGAAGCGCGCCGCCGCCAGGACGAACTGGCGCATATGGCCCGAGTGCATTCCATGGGCGATCTGGCGGCGGGCCTGGCGCATGAGATCAACCAGCCGCTGACCGCCATTCTCGGCTTCTCCGGCGCCTGTTCGCGCATGATCGATGCCGGCACCGCCGATATGGCGCTGTTGCGCGATTCGATGCAGCAGATCGCGCGCCAGGGCGAACGCGCCGCCGAAGTGATCCGCCGCCTGCGCAAATACGTCGAGAAAGGCGAGATCGAGCAGCAGCCGAGCGACCTCGGCGCCAGCGTGCACGAGGTGCTGGAGCTGCTCCAGCATGAATTGAAAGTCAACAGTGTGCGCGTATTGACGAAGGTGCCTGACGCGCTGCCGCAGTTGCTGCTGGACCGCGTCCAGATCGAGCAGGTGCTGGTCAATCTCGTCCGCAATGCCGTCCAGGCCATGGTCGAAGCGCGGGTTTCAGCCCCGGAATTGCAGATCGAAGGCGCCGTCTCGGATGCGCCCGTGGGCGTGAGCGTGACCGTGCGGGACAACGGTCCGGGTTTCGGCGGCAATCCGCCGGATCAGTTGTTCGCGCCGTTCTTCACCACCAAGAAAGATGGCCTGGGCCAGGGATTGTCGATCTGCCGTCGCATCGTCGAAGCGCATGGCGGCCGTATCTGGGCCGAGCGAAATCAGCCGGGCGGCGCCGCATTCAGCCTCTGGCTGCCGCTGCCGCCGCCGGGAGGGGCTGGCGTGCACGAGATTCGCGGCGCCGCCTGACGCCCGCGCTGCCTGCATGACGGAACGATCTGCGGCTTCTACCTGTATTGACCCACATCATAGCCGGGGGTGCGGCCCTCGGGTCTAATACGCTTGAAAGACCCAGCCTAGAAGGAGTAGCACCTGCCTAGCCGCCCGGATTGAAACAACCCGTGATCGAGCGTCAGCGAATTGCATTGATATGAAACAGCCAGTGATTGATATTGTTGATGACGACGAAGCGGTCCGTTCGGCGACATTCCTCTTGCTGAGCAGCTACGGCTGGCGCGCGCGCGCCTTTGCCTCGGCCGAGCAGTTCCTTGAGACCTTGAAGCTGGGGAGCGCCCCCGACTGCTTGCTGCTCGATCTCAACATGCCGGGAATGAACGGCGCCGAGCTTCTGGAAAAGCTCGCCGTAAAGCAATCGGCGCTTCCTGTGATCGTCATCACCGGCATGCGCGATGCGCAACTGATCGCCCGGGCGCGCAAGGCCGGCGCGCGCGATGTGCTGGACAAGCCGTTCCACGAAAAGGAATTGAAAGCGTCCGTCGATCGCGTGCTCGCCGCGGCGTAGCGGCGGTCATTGATAAAAGGCCCGTCAGATGAGCATCTGACGGGCTTTTGTTTGCAGCAAGGAAATCGGCTTCAGAACGGAATGTCGTCGTCCTCGAATCCGCCGTCCCCGCCCTGCGGCGCAGCCGGCGCCGCGCGGGCCGGGGCCCGCTCACGCGGCGGTGCGCTGCTGCGGGCGCTGGAGCCGCCGCCGTAGCTGCTGGAACCCCCGCCGTACTCGTCGCCGCCGCCACCGCCGCCCTTGCCGTCGAGCATCTGCATGTCGTTGACCTGGATCTCGGTGGTATAGCGGTCGTGGCCGTCCTTGTCCTGCCACTTGCGGGTGCGCAGGGAGCCTTCGACGTAGATCTTCGCGCCCTTCTTCAGGTACTGGCCGACGATCTCCGCCAGCTTGCGGGTGAAGACCAGGTTGTGCCACTCGGTGCGCTCTTTCTTCTCGCCGGAGGTCTTGTCCGTCCAGGACTCGGACGTCGCCAGCGTGAGGTTGCAGTATGCGTCGCCGTTGGGGAAGGATTTCAGTTCCGGATCCTTGCCCAGGTTGCCGATCAGAATGACTTTATTGACTCCACGAGCCATGTGCGCCTCCTCTAACTAAATGGAATGGACAGCCCGGCCCGCACGCGCGCCCGCGCCGCTGCCGGGGGCAGGGCTGGAGCGTTGCAGGGTCGGGCTTTGCAGCGGAGGGCGGACACACGCCACAGGGGCGAAAAAATCATCGATGGATGGTTTCATCTGGTGTCCTCGTTCATGCGCCGGGAATAGTCGTAAGGTCCGGCACACCCTCACGGATAACAGAATACACCAGGGCCGCCGCCGCTTGCGTGTCATCGCGGCGCTTGCTTGAAGAGTGGGATGTAATGGCTTGTTACGGCAGTGTTTCTTTTGGCTGTCTGACTTTGCCTTGCTCTGGGCGCTCCCAGTCGGACATGTCATCTGCAAGGCTGCGTGCCTGTGCAAACAGATCAGCGACAGTGCGCGGTTTGGGACGTAATACCAGTTCGCCGTCACGCTGGAACACTTCCACTTCCTGCGCGTTCATACGGTAGCGCGCCGGTATACGAAGCACTTGCGATTTACCGAGCTGGAGTAGTTTCACCGTTGTCACGGGACGCTCTTTTGAACGGATGCGAAAGCTATCGTAGCTGCAAAGCCGGGTGTCGTGCTGCTCAAGATATCCGCACCGTAGGTCGGTTCAAGCGCACGTCAGTGCGCGGAACCGACAAGCCCCCAGACGTAATCCGGCCAGAAAAATTACGGCCGTTTATGCACCAGGCCGTGCCGGCTCCGGCCCGGCGTGGGTGGCATCCACCGGCGTCTGCCCGGCGGCGAAGCTCAGCCACAGCGCCGTCAGCAGCGCCGGCCCGGCGAAAGCCAGGGTCAGGCCGCCGTGCTCGTACAGGTAGCCGCCCAGCGGCGCGCCGATGGCGCCGCCCAGCACCTGCGCGGTGGAGAACACGCCCAGCGCCGCGCCTTTCTGCGAAGCCGGCGCGCGGCGCGAGATCATCGAGGGCAGGGAGCCTTCCAGGTAGTTGAAGGCGACGAAGAACACCAGCATCGCCGCCCACAGGCCGATGGCGATGGTGTAGCCCGCCGCGGCCAGCAGCAGCGCCACGCCCAGCGTCGCCACCGCGCCCATGAATACCGGCTTGGTCTTGCCGCGCTTTTCCGCCCAGCGGATCAGCGGGAACACCGGGATGATGGAGAAGATCAGCACCGGCAGGTACACCTGCCAGTGTTTCGCCACCGGCAGGCCCAGGGTCCGCACGATGGCGTAAGGCGCCGCCTGGAACAGTCCGGCCATCAGTAGGTGCAGCAGGAAGACGCCGCCGTCCAGCCGCAGCAGTTGCGTGTCGGCAATCGCGGCTTCCATGTTGGCGACGCGCTTTTCGGCCGGCGGCGCGTTCGGCACCACGAACAGCACCAGCGGAATCGACAGCAGCGCCAGCACGCCGGTCATGTGGAAGATGCCGTTGACGCCGATCCAGCCCTCGAACACCGGCCCCAGCACCATCGCCAGGATGAAGGACACGCCCATGCCGGCGCCGAGAATCGCCATGGCGGTGGTGCGCACTTCGGCGCGGGTAGTGTCGGCCACCAGGGCGGAGACGGCGGCGGAGACCGCGCCGGCGCCCTGCACCGCGCGGCCGAGCATGATCCAGCCGATCTGGTGGGTGCTGCCGGCGATGAAGCTGCCCAGGGCGAACAGCAGCATGCCGATGACGATCACCGGCTTGCGCCCCCAGCGGTCGGAGGCGATGCCGAAGGGAATCTGCAGGAAGGCCTGCACCAGCCCGTACAGGCCCAGGGTGAAGCCTTCCTCCAGCGGCGTCACGCCGCCCGGCAGGGTGCTCGCGTAAAGCGCGAAGACCGGCAGGATCATGAACATGCCGACCATGCGCAGGGCGTAGACCGAGCCCAGGGCGATGGTGGAGCGCCATTCCAGAGCGTTCATGAGGCGATGCTGTCCGGGTTGAAGACGATCCGCAGCAGCGCCGCGAAGCTGCCGGGCGCGTGCGGGGCAGGGACGGTGGCTGGTCCGAAAATGCTTTTAGCTTGTTTGGGGCTCATCGGTCAGGCGGAAACGATAAGTTTTGGGCCATTTTGGCCGGGAACCGATGCAGATTCCGGGCCGGTTGGCGCAGACGCCGTTGTCGCGCATCACTGCAGGCATTGAAAACAGGGTGCACTGCAGCAATTAAGGGAAGTATAGTACCCGATTGCCCCATTCCCCGCCGCGCCTCGCGTGGCCGAAAACTCTACTGCCCCATGGATACGATCCATATACGCGGTGCGCGCACGCATAACCTGAAGAATGTCTCGCTCGACCTGCCGCGCGACAAACTGATCGTCATCACCGGCCTGTCCGGTTCGGGCAAGTCCAGCCTGGCCTTCGACACCCTCTACGCCGAGGGCCAGCGGCGCTATGTCGAGTCGCTGTCGGCCTACGCCCGGCAGTTCCTGTCGATGATGCAGAAGCCGGACGTGGATTCCATCGAGGGCCTGTCGCCGGCCATCTCGATCGAGCAGAAGTCCACCTCGCACAACCCGCGCTCCACCGTCGGCACCGTCACCGAAATCTACGATTACCTGCGCCTGCTCTACGCCCGCGTCGGCACCGCCCGCTGCCCGGACCACGGCGTCACCCTGGAAGCGCAGAGCGTCAGCCAGATGGTCGATCATGTGCTGGCCCTGCCGGAAAACTCCGCCTGGATGCTGCTGGCCCCGGTGGTGCGCGAGCGCAAGGGCGAGCACGCCGAGTGGTTCGACCAGATGCGCCAGCAGGGCTTCGTCCGCGCCCGCGTCGACGGCAAGGTCTACGAACTGGACGAGGTGCCCACCCTCAACCGCAAGCTCAAGCACGATATCGATATCGTGGTGGACCGCTTCAAGGTCAAGCCCGACGCCAAGCAGCGCCTGGCCGAGTCCTTCGAAACCGCCCTGCGCCTGTCCGACGGCCTGGCCATGGTGGCCCCGCACGGCGAGCCCAAGGCCGGCGCGGCAGCCAAGGAAGCGCCCAAGGACATCCCCTTCTCGGCGCGCATGGCCTGCCCGCACTGCGGCTACTCGCTGGAAGAGCTGGAACCGCGCCTGTTCTCCTTCAACAGCCCCACCGGCGCCTGCTCCAGCTGCGACGGCCTCGGCAACCTGCAGGTGTTCGACGCCGAGCGCGTCGTCACCCACCCGGAGAATTCCCTCGCCGATGGCGCCATCCGCGGCTGGGACAAGCGCAATCCCTACTACTGGGCGCTGATGTCCTCGCTGGCCAAGCATTTCAAGTTCGCCACCGACAAGCCGTTCCAGGCCCTGCCGGAGAAGGCGCGCAAGATCGTGCTCTACGGCAGCGGCGAGGAAAAGGTCAGCTTCGAATACCCGGACGAGAACGGCCGCAAGATCACCCGCCAGCACCGCTTCGAAGGCGTGCTGCCCAACCTCGAGCGCCGCTACAAGGAAACCGAGTCGGTGGCGGTGCGCGAGGAGCTGTCCAAGTACCTGTCGGACAAGGCCTGCCCGGACTGCGGCGGCGAGCGCCTCAACCGCGCCGCGCGCCACGTCTTCGTCGCCGACCGCAGCCTGCCGCAGATCAGCGCCCTGTCGGTGCGCGACGCCGAAGCTTTCTTCCTGCAGATGAAGCTGCCCGGCCACAAGGGCGAGATCGCCGAGAAGATCCTCAAGGAGATCGGCGCCCGCCTCGGCTTCCTCAACAACGTCGGCCTGGATTACCTGACCCTGTCGCGCTCCGCCGAAACCCTGTCCGGCGGCGAAGCCCAGCGCATCCGCCTGGCCTCGCAGATCGGCGCCGGCCTGGTCGGCGTCATGTACGTGCTGGACGAGCCCAGCATCGGCCTGCACCAGCGCGACAACGAACGCCTGCTCAAGACCCTGGTGCACCTGCGCGATCTCGGCAACACCGTCATCGTGGTCGAGCATGACGAGGAAGCCATCCGCGCCGCCGACCACGTCGTCGACATCGGCCCTGGCGCCGGCGTCCACGGCGGCCACATCGTCGCCCAGGGCACGCCCAGGCAGATCGAGCGCAACAAGGAATCGCTCACCGGCCAATACCTGTCCGGCGCGGCGGAAGTGGAAGTGCCGAAGCAGCGCCACCCGCGCGATCCGGCCAAGTCCGTGACCCTGCGCGGCGCCCGCGGCAACAACCTGAAAAACGTCACCGCCGAAATCCCGGTGGGCCTGCTCACCTGCGTCACCGGCGTCTCCGGCTCCGGCAAGTCCACCCTGATCAACGACACCCTGCTCGGCTACGCCGCCCGCGCCCTCAACAACGCCGGCACCCGCCACGCCGCCTGCGACGCCATCGAGGGCCTCGAGCACCTGGACAAGGTCATCGACATCGACCAGTCGCCGATCGGCCGCACCCCGCGCTCCAACCCGGCCACGTACACCGGCCTGTTCACCCCGATCCGCGAGCTGTTCGCCCAGGTGCCGGAGTCGCGCGCGCGCGGCTACGAGGCCGGCCGCTTCAGCTTCAACGTCAAGGGCGGCCGCTGCGAGACCTGCGAGGGCGACGGCCTGATCAAGGTGGAGATGCACTTCCTGCCGGACGTCTACGTCACCTGCGACACCTGCAAGGGCCGCCGCTACAACCGCGAAACCCTGGAAGTGAAGTACAAGGGCAAGAGCGTCGACGAGGTGCTGAACATGACGGTGGAAGAAGGCATGACCTTCTTCAAGCCCGTCCCCGCCATCCGCCGCAAGCTCGAAACCCTGATGGACGTGGGCCTCAGCTACATCACCCTCGGCCAGAACGCGACCACCTTGTCGGGCGGCGAAGCCCAGCGCATCAAGCTGGCCAAGGAATTATCCAGGCGCGACACCGGCCAGACCCTCTACATCCTCGACGAACCCACCACCGGCCTGCACTTCCACGACGTCGCCCAGCTGCTCAAGGTGCTGGAGCGCCTGCGCGACGCCGGCAACACCATCGTCGTCATCGAGCACAACCTCGACGTCATCAAACGCGCCGACTGGCTCATCGACCTCGGCCCCGAAGGCGGCAGCGGCGGCGGCGAAATCATCGCCACCGGCACCCCGGAAGACGTGGCCAAAAACGCCAGGTCCCACACCGGCCGCTTCCTCAAGCCCCTGCTCAAGACGCAGCCGAAGAAGTAGCCCCAGAAGAAGCGGCGCCACCTGCTGTTCCCCCCCCCCGCTCCCCATGATGGGGAGCGGGTTAGCGTGAGGGGGCGCTTTTCACCTGACCGAGCACCAATCTCCGTTCGCCCCGAGTGCCCGCGTAGCGGGTGTGTTTTTCCGAATGTCCCGAGTGAATCGCGAAGCGATTTGTACCGAGGGAGGGGCCAAGCGCGGACCCATCCCCCATCGTCATTCCGGCGAAAGCCGGAATCCAGGGGCCGTAGTGCTGCACTCCGCTACCCGCCCCTCACCCTAACCCCCTCCCCGCATTCGTGGGGAGGGGGGACTGAAACCCGCAGGCCGGGATGAGTCCCTCAAATCCCGGCAATTCCGCCCCCTGAAAATTCACTGCTCGCCGCATGCGTGCCAACAAAAACCCTTGGCACGCATGGCACGCATGATGTTTTTCGCCCCGAAAACCGGAAATGATTTCCCCCTGAAAAACAGGGCGAATGGAGCGAAACGCAGCCCTTCAACAGCCACAGTCTTCCCCGCGCAAGAATCCGGAAGAACTCATGCGGGCCACCCCCTAAAGTGCGCTCCATGAAACCCCGGAGCCCCGCCATGCTGACGCTGCACGACTACCTCCCTTCGCAAAACGGCTACAAGGTCCGCCTGCTGCTCAGCCACCTCGAACGCCCCTATCGCACCAGGCTGGTCAGCATCTTCGAAGGCGAGGGCAGGAGCCCTGCATTCCAGGCCCTCAACCCGGTCGGTGCCGTGCCGGTGCTGGAACTGGAGGACGGCCGCACCCTGGCCGAATCCAACGCCATCCTGTTCTACCTCGCCGAAGGCACGCCCTACCTGCCGCTCGGCCCCTGGCAACGCGCCCAGGTGCTGCGCTGGATGTTCTTCGAGGAAGACCACGTGCAGAACGGCCTGGCCTCGCTGCGCCACTGGACCATGACCGGCAAGCTGGCCCGCCGCATGCCGGAAGTGATCGCCGCGAAGCGCGCCGGCAGCCTGAAGACGCTGGGCATCCTGGAACAGCGTTTGGCGGAACATCCCTTCCTCACCGACAGCGGCTATACCGTGGCCGACATCTCGATGTTCGCCTACATCAGCCGGGCAGGGGAGGCGGACGTCTCGCTGGAACCCTACCCGGGCGTGCGCGCCTGGATCGCCCGGGTTCGCGCCCAGCCCGGCTTCCTCGACGAAGTCCACCCGTATTCGATCGATCCCCATTCCAGCGGCGAGCTGCCCTGAAAGCCGCAAGGAGCAAATCATGAACACCAAGGCGACAATGGACCCCATGAAGAAAGCCCAGGGACATACCGACTGGCCGCAGGTGCTGATGGCGGTGTGCCGCCACATCGAGCGCGATGAAGGCATGCCCAGGCTGACGCAACTCGCCACGCAGGCCGGCGTCAGCGCCTCCGAGTTGCAGCGCCAGTTCACCCGCCGCCTCGGTGTCAGCCCCAAGGCCTACGCCCAGGCCCTGGCCCTGCACCGCCTGACCCAGAACCTGCGCCAGGACGGCACCGCCCTCGACGCGGTATTCAACGCCGGCTACGAGTCCAGTGCGGCGGCCTATGCCAACGCCAGCGCCGCCCTCGGCGCCGCGCCAGGCCAGTTGCGCGGCGCGCTCGCCATCGGCTGGTGGATGGGCCTGTCGGACCTGGGCTGGATGCTGCTGGCCGCCACCGGGCGCGGCGTCTGCTGGCTGGCCTTCGGCGAGCAACCGGGCGCCCTGCTGGAAGATCTGCGCGCCGCTTTCCCCAAGGCGCGCCTGCACAACGACGAGGCGCGGCTCTACGGCTGGTTCGAACAGGTGCGCGACTTCGTGCTGCTGCCGCGCGAGGCGCTGGATCTGCCGCTGGACATCCAGGGCACCGCCTTCCAGTCGCGCGTGTGGCGCGCCTTGCGCGAGATTCCACTGGGCGGAACGTTGAGCTACGGCGCGGTGGCGGCAAAACTGGGCGAGCCCAGGGCCAGCCGCGCCGTGGCCTCCGCCTGCGCCAGCAACCGCATCGCCATGCTCATCCCCTGCCACCGCGTGGTCGGCGCCGACGGCAGGCTCTCCGGCTACCGCTGGGGCCCCGAGCGCAAGGCGGCCTTGCTGCAACGGGAATCGGCAACCAAAGCACAGTGAAGGCTTGATTCGCGCCGATGATTCAACCCCCTTTTCCCCTCATTTCGGGTAGGTCCGAACCCCCCGCATCGGCGGGGTGACGGCCGCTTCAAATCTCCTGTTAAGCTCGTCTCACTGCCCTCGGCATAGAAGGGCTTATCAGGCAAGGGGATTTCCGTATGACCGCAACTCGCTTTGGGCGCTCGCGCCCGGCTATCGCTTTGGCAATCGGCATTGCCGCACTGTCCTGCGGCGCTTCCGCGCAGGCTGCCTGGCACGCCACCAGCAGCAAGGCTCACGTCCTTGAAAACGCCGTGGAACTGGGTGCCCTTCCGGCATCCCGCACCCTGCATGTGGCCATCGGCCTGAAGCTGCAGAACGAGGCCGCGCTGGACGCGTTCCTGGTTCGCCAGCACACGCTCGGCTTCCGCGACTACGGCACCGCCCTCTCCAGCGAGGAATTCACCGGCACCTACGCGGTAACGCCGCGGCAGGCGCAGACCGTCGTGGACTACCTGGTCCGCGCCGGCTTCCAGAACGTCACCGTGGCGGCCAATCGCCTGCTGATCACCGCCGATGCGCGTCCGTCGCAGATCGAAGCCGCCTTCAACACCAGGCTGGCGCAGTTCAAGCTGGGCAACCGGCAGGTGTTCGCCAACAAGGCCGACGTGTCGATTCCGGACGCCCTGAATGGCCTGGTCACCGCCGTGCTCGGCCTGCAGAACGCCGACCTGGCCCAGCCGATGATCGAGTATCCCGCCGCCGCCACCCAGGCGAGCACCGCGGGCCATGTTCCCACGGCGTTCGCCGCCATCTACAACGCCACCAGCGTGGCCACCGGCAGCGCCACCGACATCGGCATCGTCACCGACGGCAACCTGACCCAGACCGTGGCCGATCTGCGCACCTTCGAGAGCCAGAACGGCCTGACGCCGGTGAACCTGGTGTTCCGTCCCGCCGAGATCAACGGCACCGACACCAGCGGCCTCGACGAGTGGGACCTCGACAGCCAGAGCTCCACCGGCATCGCCGGCACGGTCAAGGACATCTATTTCTACAACGCCGCCTCCCTCGGCGACGCCGACCTGACCGCCGCCTACAACCTGGCGGTGAGCGACAACAAGGTGAAGGCGGTCAACGTCTCGCTCGGCATCTGCGAGAAGAGCTCCAACAGCAGCGGCGAAATGGCCACCGACGATCTCATCTTCAAGTCGGCCTCGGCTCTCGGCATCACCTTCTTCGTCTCCTCCGGCGACGGCGGCTACAAGACCGGCTGCTCCGGCCACACCGGCCTGGTCAAGGCGGTCAGCTATCCGGCCAGCTCGCCCTACGTGGTGGCGGTGGGCGGCACCACGCTCAGCACCAGCGGCAACGTCTGGGCCGGCGAGACCGCCTGGAAAAGCGGCGGCGGCGGTGTCAGCGTCTACGAGACGGCGCAGCCCTATCAGCAGAGCGTGACCGGTTCGGCCAAGCGCGAAGTGCCGGACGTGGCGATGGACGCCGATCCGAACTCCGGCGCGCTGGTGATCGTCAACGGCGCTTCCGCCCAGATCGGCGGCACCAGCCTGTCGGCGCCGCTGAGCACCGGCACCTGGGCGCGGGTCCAGTCCTCGCACGGCAACAGCCTGGGCTTCGCCGCGCCGCTGCTCTACGCCGCCGCGGGCAAGACCCCGGCGCCGTATCACGACGTCACCTCCGGCAACAACGGCCTGCCCCTGCTCGGCGGCTACAGCGCCAAGGCTGGCTTCGACGAAACCACCGGCTGGGGCACCTTCGACATCGCCAGCTTCAACACGGTGGTCGGCCACTAGGTCCCTGGCGATCCCGCATCGCGAATGGTCCGGGACCAAGCAGGCGCCTTCCCTCGACAGGCCCCGCGGACGCTGCGTCCGCGGGGCTTTTCCGTTCCGGCCGGAGTGCCTGCAAAAACCTACTCGATGCCCAGCTTCTTGATGCGATAGCGCAGCGAGCGGAACGACATGCCGAGCAGCGCCGCCGCCTTGGTCTTGTTGTAGCGGGCCTTCTCCAGCGCCTCGCGGATGGCGCGGCGCTCGATCTCTTCCATCTGGTCTTCGAACGCGGCGCCGGTTTTTGCGGGTTCGCCAGGCGCGGCGGCGCCCGGGGCCGGCACCTGCACCGCGGGCGGCCCGCCGCCAATGGCGGCGGCATCGCCGCGCAGCTGCAACTCGCCGGCGGCGATGCGCTTGCCGTCGCTGAGGGTCACGGCGCGCTCCAGCACGTTCTCCAGTTCGCGCACATTGCCGGGGAAGCTGTAGGCCTGCAGCCGGCGCAGCGCTTCGCCCGTCAGCTCCGGCGTCGCCGGCAGGCCGTTGGCGCGCGCCAGCTTCGCCAGGATGGCCTGCGCCAGCAGCGGGATGTCCTCGGCGTGTTCGCGCAGCGGCGGCGTGCGGATTTCGATGACATTGAGGCGGTAGTACAGATCCTGGCGGAAGCTGCCCTGCGCCAGCAGCTTGCCCAGGTCCTTGTGGGTGGCGGAGATGACGCGCACGTTGACCGGGATTTCGGTTTCGCCGCCCACCGGCCGCACCGCGCGTTCCTGCAGGGCGCGCAGCATCTTGACCTGCATGTGCAGCGGCAGGTCGCCCACCTCGTCGAGGAACAGGGTGCCGCCCTCGGCCGCCTGGAACAGGCCGATCTTGTCGCGGCTGGCGCCGGTGAAGCTGCCGCGCAGGTGGCCGAAGAATTCGCTTTCCATCAGTTCCGAGGGAATGGCGCCGCAGTTCACCGGCACGAACGGCGCCGCGCTGCGCGGGCTGCGGCTGTGGATCAGGCGCGCCACCAGTTCCTTGCCGGTGCCGGACTCGCCGGCGATGTGCACCGGCGCCTGGCTGCGCGCCAGGCGCTCGATCATGGCGCGCAGATCGTCGATGCCGGGCGCCTGGCCGAGCAGGCCGCCATCGTCCGGCGCCGGCTCGGCGGCGGGGTTGCGCAGCTTCAGCGCCGCGTCCACCAGCTTGCGCAGCGCCTGCAGGTCGACCGGCTTGGAGACGAAGTCGAAGGCGCCGGCCTTGAGGCTCTCCACCGCGCCCTGGGCGTTGCCATAGGCGGTGATCACCGCCACCGGCAGGCCCGGCTGCTCGCGCTGGATGTGCTGCAGGATGGCGATGCCGTCGCCGTCCGGCAGGCGCATGTCGGTGAAGCACAGGTCGAACTGGTGCTCGCCCAGCAGCTGCCGCGCCTCGGCCACGGTACTGGCGCCGTGGGTGCGCAGGCCCATGCGGGAGAGCGTGATCTCCAGCAGTTCGCGGATGTCGGCTTCGTCGTCGACGATGAGGGCGTGGGCCTTGGTCATGTTCCCTGTTCCTGGAAAATCAGGCGGAAACATACGCCCGGTTCGCTGTGCAGCAGCAACAGCCGCGCCTGATTGTATTCGCACATCTCGCGCGCCAGGTACAGCCCCAGGCCGGTGCCCTTGTGGGCGGTGGTGAAGAACGGTTCGAACACGCGGTCGCGCATCTCCGCGGCGATGCCGCCGCCGTTGTCGGCGACGTCCAGGAAGCTGTGTCCCAGCGCCGCCTGGTGGCCGCTGCTCAAGGTGATGCGCACCGCCTCGCGGCCGCCGGCGCCGGCGGCGCCGTGCTCGAAGCTGTTGTCCCACAGGTTGAGCAGGATCTGCTGCAGGTGGTTGGGATCGAAGCGCACCGTCAGGTCCGCTGCCACGCCGTCCAGGTCGATATGGCAGGCCCGCTTGGGGTGGCCTTCGCGGTAGATGGCGACGGTTCGCTCCAGGAAGGGCCGCAGGGTGATCGTGCTCGGCGTCGCAGCCTCGCGGCGCGACAGGTTGAGCACGTCGCTGACGATCTTGTCGATGCGCGTGGTGTGGCGCTGGATCATGTCCAGCAGTCGCCGCTCCTCCGGGTCCTGGCGCGGCGATTCTGCCAGCAGCTGGCCGGCGTGGTGGATCGCCGACAGCGGGTTGCGGATCTCGTGGGCGATGCTGGCGGAGAGACGCCCAAGTGCGGCCAGCTTCATCTGCTGCGCCTGTTCGCGCAGGCGCACCGCGTCGTCGAGCAGGATCAGCACCTGCGCCGCGGGACCGCCGCCCAGGCTCATGAAGCGCGGCGCCACCTCGGCGGTGCTGGACCACAGCGCCACCGGCGCGGCCTCGCGGCCGGGATGGCGCTGCCAGTTCTGCAGCGCCGCCGCCAGTTCCGGCACCTGCTCCACCAGCGAGCTGCCTTCCGCCAGTGGGCCGGTGCCGAGCAGGCGCTGCGCAGCGGCGTTGAGCAGGCGCACGCGCTGGTCGGCATCGACCACCAGCACCCCGGTGCCCATGTTGTCGATGATGCGGTCATTGAGCTGCGACAGGCTGGCGAAATCGCTGCCGACCTGCGCCGCCAGGGCCTCGCTGCGCCGCGCGCGCTGCGCCACGGTACTGGCGGCGATGGTGGTGCCGAACAGGATCAGGCCGAGCAGGCCGGCGCCGGACATGTTGCTCAGCGGCAGGTCGCTTTCCGACAGCCGGAAGATCTCTTCGCCGAACACGAACAGGGTGCCGATCGAGGCCAGCAGCAGCGCCATGCGCGTGCCCAGCACCGAGCTGCAGCCCACCGCCGGCGTCAGCAGCAGCACGCCCAGGCCGCTGGCCAGGCCGTGGGCGTTGTAGACCAGCAGGCAGATGCCGGCGCCGTCGACGAAGAAGTGCAGCAGGGACTGGGTTACCAGTCCGGGCTTGCGGTACCACACGGCGGGCAGCAGCAGCAGCGCGGCGATGCCGTAGGCGAGGGTGGCCCGGTAGAAGGCGATGCGGTCGATGCGCTCGAACATGAAGGGGCCGTAGCCCTTGGCGCAGAGGATCGCCAGCCCGACCACCAGCAGCAGGCGGTAGTAGGACAGGGTGCGCAGCAGGCGCCAGTCTTCCGGCGTCACCTCTTCGACGTTGGCGCCGCCGACCGCCCGCTCCATCAGGCGCTTTTCTCGCAGTTGCGGCAGCGGCCGCGGTCGCTGAGCGAGTCGCGCGGCACGAATACGCCGCAGCGCAGGCAGCGCGCCATCATTTCGAACTGTTCCGGGGTGCTGCGCGGGCGCGGCTTGGTGGGGGCGCCGTCGCTGCTCCAGCTGCGCAGGACTTTGTAGACGAACCAGGCCAACAGGCCCAGGATGACAAGGCGGAACAGGTTCATTGCAGGTTGCAGGCTCGCGCGGCGTTCGGGAGGGGCCGGCTGCCGGCCCTGTCGTGACGGGAAGTTTACCCGCCCCGACCGCTTTTGGTGCGGATGTTGTCGCCGCGGCCAATGCACTTTACGCGCGTTTTTTTTGCCTGAGCGGCGCGTTTAGGTGAGAATGCCCGCCGCTCCAGTAATTGAAATTTTTCCAACCCTCCGAGGGACGCATGAATCTCCATGAATATCAGGCGAAGGAGATCTTCGCCCGTTACGGTATCCCGGTGCCCCAGGGCGCCCTTGCGGCGAGCCCTGAAGCGGCCCGCGCGGCGGCCAAGCAGATTGGCGGCGACAAGTTCGTGGTCAAGGCGCAGGTCCACGCCGGCGGCCGCGGCAAAGTCGGCGGCGTCAAGCTGGTCGAGGGATACGAAGCGGTCGAGGAAGCAGCCAAGAAAATGCTCGGCACCCGCCTGGTGACCAAGCAGACCGACGCCAAGGGCCTGCCGGTGAATTCGGTCTGGGTCGAAAAGCCCTCCGCCATCGCGCGCGAGCTGTACGTCTCCGCCGTGGTCGACCGTTCGCGCGAGCGCCTGGTGTTCATGGCCTCCCCCGCCGGCGGCATGGACATCGAGGAAGTCGCCGAGCACACCCCGGAGAAGATCAAGAGCGTGACGGTCAACCCGTCCTGCGGCCTGCAGCCCTACCAGGCGCGCGAGCTGGGCTTCTTCATGGGCCTGACCAAGGAACAGGTCGACCAGTTCACCAAGATCATGATGGGCCTGTACCGTATCTGCACCGATCTGGACGCCAGCCTGATCGAGATCAACCCGCTGATCGTCACCGCCGAAGGCAATGTCTTCGCGCTCGACGCCAAGCTCAACTTCGACGACAACGCCCTGTACCGCCAGAAGGCGATCGCCGACATGCGCGATCCGACCCAGGAAGACGAGCGCGAGCGCGTCGCCCTGCAGTACGACCTCAACTACGTCAGCCTCGAAGGCGACATCGGCTGCATGGTCAACGGCGCGGGCCTGGCCATGGCGACCATGGACATCATCAAGCTGCATGGCGGCCAGCCGGCCAACTTCCTCGACGTCGGCGGCGGCGCCACGGCGGAGCGCGTCACCAACGCGTTCAAGCTGATCACCTCCAGCCCGGACGTGAAGGCGATCCTGGTCAACATCTTCGGCGGCATCGTCCGCTGCGACCTCATCGCCGAGGGCATCATCGAGGCGGTGAAGCAGGTCGGCCTCAAGGTGCCGGTGGTGGCGCGCCTGCAGGGCACCAACATGGAGAAGGGCCAGGAAATGCTGAAGTCCTCCGGCCTCAAGATCACTCCGGTGTCCGATCTTACCGAAGCGGCCAAGGCTGTCGTCGCCGCCGCCAAGTCGAAATAAGGAACGGAACAATCATGAGCATCCTCATCAACAAGGCCACCAAGGTCATCTGCCAGGGCTTCACCGGCAAGCAGGGCACCTTCCATTCCGAGCAGTGCATCGCGTACGGCACCCGCATGGTCGGCGGCGTCACCCCGGGCCGCGGCGGCTCCTCGCACCTCAACCTGCCGGTGTTCGACACCTGCCACGACGCGGTGAAGGCCACCGGCGCCGAAGCCACCATGATCTACGTGCCGGCGCCGTTCGCCGCCGACGCGGTGCTGGAAGCTGCCGATGCCGGCGTCAAGGTGGTGATCTGCATCACCGAGGGCATCCCGGTCAACGACATGGTCAAGGTCAAGGCGACGCTGCGCGCCAACTACCCGGACACCGTGCTGGTCGGCCCGAACTGCCCCGGCGTGATCACCCCGGGCGAGTGCAAGATCGGCATCATGCCGGGCCACATCCACAAGGCCGGCAAGATCGGCATCATCTCGCGCTCCGGCACGCTGACTTACGAAACGGTGCACCAGACCACGGCCAACGGCCTGGGCCAGAGCACCTGCGTCGGCATCGGCGGCGACCCGGTGCGCGGTTACGGCTTCATCGACACCCTGGCGCTGTTCGAGAAGGACCCGCAGACCGAAGGCATCATCATGGTCGGCGAGATCGGCGGCTCCTCCGAGGAAGAGGCGGCCGACTACATCAAGCACCACGTGAAGAAGCCGGTCATCGCCTACATCGCCGGCGTCACCGCTCCGGCGGGCAAGCGCATGGGCCATGCCGGCGCCATCATCTCCGGCGGCAAGGGCACGGCGGACGAGAAGTTCGCCGCGCTGGAAGCGGCGGGCGTGGTCACGGTGCGTTCGCCGGCCGACCTCGGCGCCGCCATGCTGAAGGCGCTGAAGCTCTGATGATGCAAAGCCTGGCGCGGCGCTGCGGTTCACGCAGTGCCGCGCCGGTTCGCATGAGATCGACGTGACATTCGCTCCCCTGCGCCTCGCCGCCGCCCAGATCAACCTCTGGGTCGGCGACATCGAAGGCAATGTCGGCAGGATCATCGAGGCCGCGCGGCATGCCCGCGACGAGCTGAAGGCCGATCTGGTCGCCTGTCCCGAGCTGTCGATGCTCGGTTATCCCCCCGACGACCTGCTGCTGCGCACGGCGCTGCCGCGCGCCATCGAGGACGGCGTGGCACGGCTGCTGCGCGAAGTGCATGGCATCACCCTGGTGGTGGGTCTCCCTGAATTCGCACCCGAGGGGCGCTACAACGCCGCCTGGGTGATCCGCGACGGCGCCGTCATCGCGCGCTATCGCAAACAGTTGTTGCCCAATTACGGCGTGTTCGACGAGAAGCGCCACTTCCTCGCCGGCGACGGCACCGCGGCCGTGTTCGACCTGCGCGGCGTGCCGGTCGGCGTCTGCGTCTGCGAGGACGTGTGGGGCCCGGAACCGGCCGCTGCGGCCAAGGCGGCCGGCGCCAGGCTGCTGATCAACATCAACGCCTCCCCCTACGACCTGTCCAAGCACCGGGATCGCGTCGAAGTGCTGCGCGCGCGCGCGGCCGAAACCGGCCTGCCGATCCTCTACGTCAACATGGTTGGCGGCCAGGACGACCTGGTGTTCGACGGTGGCTCGCTCGGCGTCAACGGCGACGGCGCCGTCGCGTTCCGCGCCCCGGTGTTCGAGGACGGCGTCTACGTCGCCGGCTTCAACGGCCGCTTCGTCGGGCAGATCGCCGCGGAAGAGCCGGAAGAGGCGGCGGTCTACAAGGGGCTGGTGCGGGCCACCCGCGACTATGTCCAGCGCAATGGCTTTCCCGGTGCGCTGATCGGCCTGTCCGGCGGCATCGATTCCGCGCTGGTGGCGGCGATCGCCGCCGACGCACTTGGGCCGGAAAAGGTCTGGACGGTATCGCTGCCCTCGCGCTACACCGCCGACATGTCGAATACCGACGCGCGTCTCCAGGCCGAGCGCCTGGGCTTGCGCTATTCGGTGCTGCCGATCGAGACTGCGTTCAGTGCGTTCAATCAGACCCTGGCGGACACCTTCGCCGGGCGCGAGGCCGATATCACCGAGGAAAACCTGCAGTCGCGCTGCCGCGGCGTGCTGCTGATGGCGCTGTCCAACAAGTTCGGCCAGGTGGTGCTGACCACCGGCAACAAGAGCGAGATGGCGGTGGGTTACGCCACGCTCTATGGCGATATGTGCGGTGGTTTCGCGCCGATCAAGGATGTGTACAAGACCCTGGTCTACCGCCTCGCGCGCTACCGTAATTCCCTGGGCGACGGCGAAGTGATTCCGGAGCGGGTGATCACGCGGCCGCCTTCGGCCGAGTTGCGGCCGGATCAGAAGGATTCCGACTCATTGCCGCCTTACGAGGTGCTGGACCCGATCCTCGAAGCCTATGTCGAGGACAGCCGCTCGATCGCCGAGATCGTGGCGATGGGCTATGACCAAGCCACGGTGCAGCGGGTCGCGGCCCTGGTGCGGCGTTCGGAGTACAAGCGCCGCCAGGCGCCGCCGGGCCCCAAGGTGACCCGGCGCGCCTTCGGCCGCGAGCGGCGGTATCCGCTCACCGCCGTCTACGGCGACCTCTAGAAGCAGTGATTAGTGTTCAGTGGCTGGTTGGAAGGCTTTTACCAGCCACTAGCCACTAGCCACTAATCACTTGCCGGTGTCGGCGTTGGTGGTGGCGCCGGACTTGGCGTCGGTCGGCTGCTGCGGCGCGGGCGCGGGTTCGTCGTGCTTGCCGAAATCCAGGAAGGAGAACAGGCCGGCGAACCAGGTGAGGAAGCCCGGCTTTTCCTGCTGCGGGGCCGCCTGCTGGGCCTGCTCGGCCGGTTTGGCGGGCGCATCCTTGGGCTTGGCCTGGGTCGTGTCGTCGGTCGCCGCCGGAGGATATTCGACGGTCAGGCTGACGTTGCTGGTGATGGTGGTCGGCTTGGCGGCGGCGGCCGTGCCTGCCGCCGCGGTACCCGCCGCAGTTGTGCCGCCGGCCGCAGCGTTCGCATCGGCCGGCGCGGCGGCGGTATCGCCGCCGATGACATAGGTGCGCTGGTGTTCCGGCTTGGTGGTATCGAGGATGCCGAAGATGCTGGCGAAGCGGGACATGAAGCCGTGGCTGGGGGCCGGCTGCTGATCGTCCGCTGCAACACCGGCCTGGCCGGCGCTCTGGGCCTTGGGCGCCGGCGCTTCAACTGCGGTTACGGTGCCGGGTTTCGGCGCGTTGGTGAAATCCACCTTGTCCGAATTCATCGCGATGACGGCGGCGGTGTCCTTGGCTTCCTGGTCCAGGCCGATCCTGGCGTAGCTGCGCTGCAGGATCTTCAGGGCATCGGCGGTGGCCGGAGCGCCGGGATACTCGGTGATGATGTCGGTGGCGCGCTTGGCGGCGGCGACATAGGCGCCGCGGGTGACATAGAATTCCGCCACCGACAGCTCATGGTCGGCGATGCGGTTGCGCGAATACATCATGCGGCGGCGGGCATCGCCGATGTATTTGCTGTTGGGGTAGCGCTGCACGAGCAGGGCGAAATCCTCGAAGGCGCGGCGCTCGTTGCCGATGTCGCGCTTGGAGCTGTTCGGCATCAGGTTTTCGAGCACGCTCTGGTCGCGCTCGAAATCGGTGACGCCCTTCAGGTACATGATGTAGTCGGCGGACGGATGGCGCGGATGCGCACGCAGGAAACGGTCCGCCGCGGTGATGGCCTCATCCGACTTGTAGCTCTTGTACTGCGCGTAAATCTTCTCCATCTCCGCCTGGGTGGAATAGTCGGAGAAGGGGTAGCGTGCGATCAGCGCGTCGTAGCGCGTGATGGCGATGCCGTAGTCCGAATTGTTCAGGGCTTCGCGCGCATGACGATACAATTCCTCCGCCTGCTGCCGCAGTTCGCGGTCGGACAGCGGCGATTTCGTCCCGCCGGGACCTTCCTGGGCCGTCTTGAACGGATTTTCCGGACGGTCGGATTTGTCGGGATTGGAGCTGCAGCCGGCGACGAACAGGCCAATCGCGGCCAGCAACGCCAGCCGCCCAAAAGAGGGCGAGGAAAGAAGGATTGTCATTCTGATGGATAAGAGCAAGCGGTGAAAGCAATCCCGAGTATAGCCCAAGGTTTCGGCCCCTTTCTGTTAAGGCGAATTGATTTGTGACCATTGCCGATCGGGAAAGTGCCCCGCAGAACGCCGAAGTACCGGCGGAACTGGACGGCGCGCGCCTCGACGCCGCGGCCGCCAAGCTGTTTCCGCTGTATTCGCGGGGGCGCCTGCAGGGCTGGATCGAGCAGGGCCTGCTGACCCGCAACGGCGCCGTTGCGGCGCGTACGCGTGAACTGGTGCGCGGCGGCGACCAGCTGCAGCTGAGGCCGATAGCGCCGGACGCCAATGGATCCGCGGAAGCGCAGGCAATCACCCTGGATGTCGTCTACGCCGATGCGGCGCTGGCGATCATCAACAAGCCCCCGGGCCTGATCGCACACCCCGGCGCCGGGGCGCCGGACGGCACCTTGCAGAACGCCCTGCTGCACCGTTTTCCGCAGACCGCCACGGTGCCACGCGCCGGGCTGGTGCACCGTCTCGACAAGGACACTTCCGGCCTGCTGGTGGTGGCGCTGACCCTGCCGGCGCATACCCGCCTGGTGGCGGCGATGGCGGCACGCCAGATCAAGCGGGAGTACGACGCCCTGGTCAACGGCGAAGTGGTCTCCGGCGCCACCGTCGACGCCCCCATCGGCCGCGATCCGCACAACCGGGTGCGCATGGCGGTGGTCGACGATGGCCGCCGCGCCGTCACCCATTACCGGGTGCAGGAGCGTTTCCGCTTCCACACCCTGCTGCGGGTGCGGCTGGAAACCGGGCGCACCCATCAGATCCGCGTGCACATGGCGAGCCTGCGCCACCCGGTGGTCGGCGACAGCGTCTACGGCGGCCAGGTGGTGCGCGGCGTCGGCATGGATGAAGGACTGCGCGCCGCGCTGCGCGTGTTCCCGCGCCAGGCCCTGCATGCGCGAGAGCTGACCCTGCAGCATCCGGAAGACGGCAGCGAGCGGCACTTCCTGGCGGAGCCGCCGGCGGACATACAGGAATTGCTGGCGCGCCTGCGCGCCGCCGAGCGCAAGCCATGAGCGATCCAGCGGCCGGTTCACTCGACCTGCTGTTTCCCGAGTGGCCCGCGCCGGCGCGGGTGCGCGCGGCCTGCACCACGCGCCTGGGTGGCGTCAGCCAGGGCGTCTACGCCAGTCTCAACCTGGGACGCAGCGGCGACGACTCCGCCGCGGTGAGCGAGAACCGCCGCCGTGTGCGCCAGGCCCTGGGCCTGCCGGCGGAGCCCTGCTGGATCCGGCAGGTGCACGGCGTGCGGGCGGTGCAGATGCCGCAAGCGGCGCCGGATCCGGAGGCCGACGCCAGCTTTACCTTCGAGCCCGGTGTGGTCTGCGCGGTGCAGGCGGCGGACTGCATGCCGGTGCTGTTCTGCGATCGCGCCGGCACGGTGGTGGCCGCGGCCCATGCCGGCTGGCGCGGATTGGCCGGCGGCGTGCTGGAGCGCACCGTGGCCGCCATGGGCGTTCCGCCGGGACAGTTGCTGGCCTGGCTCGGCCCGGCGATCGGACCGGAGGCGTTCGAGGTGGGCGAGGAAGTGCGCGAGGCTTTCGTCACGGCCGATGCCGCGGCGGCCGGAGCATTCCGCGCGGGCGCCGTGGCGGGGAAGCACTACGCCGACCTCTTCGCGCTGGCGCGGATGCGCCTGGCGCAAGTCGGGGTGAGCCAGGTCTCCGGCGGCGGCCTCAGCACGCACGCCGATCCGGCGCGCTTCTACTCGTATCGCCGCGACGGGGTCACCGGCCGCATGGCGGCATTGATCTGGCTGGAACCGGGCGCGCCTTCATGACGCTTCCGGCGGGTAATCAGGCGCGGGATCGGGCAATATTTATCATCGCGGCCATTGACTATTGCCGGCCAATAATCGAACGTGATCACCATTAGCGCGCGTGGTGCCGCAGCCGATTTTCCTGATGTTTCCCTTGCCGGGTGCAGATGGGTTTGATACATCTGCGCGATTGCGCTCAGCGTCCGGCAATGAGTGCATCGTCTGGCGCCAACCCGCGCACGCCGCACCTTGCAGTGCGGCGGGGACGTCAAAAGACCGGACTGACCACTGGCCCTAGAGGTGCGAGAAGAATGAAAACCGAGACCAGCTTGCTGGGCGCGTTGGGCTTTGCCGCATGCGCGGCGTTCACCCTTGCCGCGTCGGCGCAGGACAAGCCTGCCGGCCAGGGTGCCGCCGCCGATGCCCCCGCCACGGTGCCGGTGTCGGTGAAGCCGCGGCCGGCGGAGATCATGCCCCGCGCCGCGCAGGCCCTGATCATGGGCGTGGCCAACACCGGCGAGCACCTGATCGCGGTGGGCGACCACGGCGAGATCCTCGCCTCCAACGACGGCCGCAACTGGGCGCAGCTGGAGGTGCCGGTGCGCTCGCCGCTGAGCGCGGTGTCCTTCGCCGACAAGCAGAACGGCTGGGTGGTGGGCCACGATGCGGTGGTGCTGCACACGGGCGACGGCGGCAAGACCTGGACCCTGCAGAACTTCCAGCCCGAACTGGAGAAGCCCTTCCTCAGCGTGCTGGCCATCGACAAGGACCACGCTTACGCGGTCGGCGCCTACGGCCTGTTTTACAAGACCGAGGACGGCGGCGGCACCTGGGGTGAAGTGACGGCGCCGGCGGTGCGCGGCGACGAACTGCACCTGTACAGCATCCGCAAGCTCAATAACGGCGACCTGTTCGTCGTCGGCGAGCAGGGCATGCTGGGCCTGTCCACCGACGGCGGCAAGACCTGGACCAAGCCCAAGTCGCCCTACGAGGGCACCTTCTTCGGCGCGGTGCCGGTGGGGCCCAAGGGCGCGCTGTTGTGCGGCCTGCGCGGCAATGCCTACCTCACGACCGACGTGCGCGGCGGCAAGTGGCAGAAGATCGACACCACCGCGCAGACCTCGCTGTTCGGCTGCGAATCGGTGGACGCCACCACGGTGGCGATGGTGGGCCTCAACGGCATCATCCAGATCGTCGATACCGCCACCGGCAAGGCGCGCAACCTGAAGAGCCCGGGCGACACCCCTTACTCCGACGTGGTGCCGTTCAAGGGCGGACTGGTGCTGGTGGGCGAATCCGGCATCCAGCACCTCGACAGCCTGCAATAAGCCCATAACAAGACCAACTGGAAGCCGGGGAGACCCACCTATGAGCGATTCCGCACCCGAGTCCCGCGCCCACAAGATCCTGCGCGCCATCGAGCCGCTGATCTATGCGCGGCGCAAGCTCACCATGGGCATCCTGCTGGTGATCACCGCCTTCTTCCTGTGGGAAGCGGCGCTGATCCAGCCGGACGCCGGGTTCGACAAGTCGATCCCGCTGAAGCATCCCTACATGCAGGTGTACAAGCAGTACCAGGAGTCGTTCGGCGGCGCCAACACCATCCTGGTGGCGCTGATGCAGAAGGACGGGGACATCTACAACAGCAAGTTCCTGCACCGCCTGAAGCAGGTCACCGACGCGGTGTTCTTCCTGCCGCATATCGACCGTTCGCAGGTGCAGTCGCTGTTCACTCCCAACGTCACCTATATCGAAGTGGTCGAGGGCGGCTTCTTCGGCACCAACGTGATTCCGGCGGATTACCCGGCGGAAGCCGACGCCACGCCGGAGATGCTGGCCAAGGTCAAGGACCATGTCGGCAAGGCCAACATCATCGGCCGCCTGGTTTCCAACAACCAGCACGGCGCCATCGTCCAGGCCGACCTGCTGGAAATCGACCCGGTCACCGGCGAGAAGCTGGACTACGGCCAGGTGGCCAATCTGATCGAGGACAAGGTGCGCGGGCATTTCGCCAGCCCCGACAAGTTCATCTACAAGGCCAAGCACGACATCGTCGTCGGCAGCGACTACAAGCGCAAAGTGAACAGCCCGTTCAAGGACGGCGATGTGCTGTTCAAGCAGGGCGAGGTGGTCACCGAAGGCTACGTGCCGTATTCGGGATACAAGCGCTGGATCACCGATTTCACCGCGGCCAAGCACCTGGACGACGGCTCCGCCGTGGACGTGCAGATCCACGGCCGCCTGCTCGACGTGGAGCAGGTGAAGAACGACGATTACACGCCGGACATCGAGATCCACATCGTCGGCTTCGCCAAGGTGGTGGGCGACGTCATCGACGCGACGCAGGAAGTGGTGCTGTTCTTCCTGCTGACGCTGGTGATGACCATGATCCTGCTGTGGCTGTACGTCGGCAACTTCAAGCTGGCAGTGCTGCCGCTGGTGTGCTCGATCACCGCGGTGATCTGGGAATTCGGCCTGCTGCACCTCCTCGGCAAGGGCCTGGATCCGTTCGCCATCCTGGTGCCGTTCCTGATCCTGGCGGTGTCGGTGTCGCACGGCGTGCAGTACGTCAACGCCTGGGTCGGCGAGATCGCCGACAACGGCCGCAACAGTTTCGACGCCTCGCTGTTCACCTGGCGGCGCCTGGCCATCTACGGCACCATGGCGATCATGACCGACGTGGCGGGCTTCGCCATGATCGGCCTGATCCCGGTGGGCATCATCCAGGAGATGGCGCTCAACGCCTGCCTCGGCATGGCCGCCATCATCATCACCAACAAGGTGATGATGCCGATCTGGCTGACCTGGGTCGGCGTCGGCGATCCCAAGGCGTTCAAGGCCAAGCAGGACCGTCGCGACAGCATTTTCGACGGCTTCTGGCGCCTGCTTTCGAACATGACCAATCCGAAGCCGGCCGTCACCGCGCTGGTGATCTGCGCCGTGCTGCTGGGCTGGGGCCTGTGGAAGGGCAAGGACCTGCAGATCGGCGACAGCCAGAAAGGCGTGCCGGAACTGGTGCCGGATTCGCGCTACAACAACGACAATGCCGCCATCGTCTCCAACTTCGCGCTGGGCACCGACCTGATCAAGGTCATCGCCGAGACCGATGCCGACGCCTGCATCAAGGCCGACGTGATGGACCAGATCTACGGCCTGTCGTGGAAGCTGGACAACACCCAGGGCGTGCAGTCGACCCTGTCGCTGCCGGAACTGTCGCGGCTGGTCTACAGCATCTTCGTCGAGGGCAGTCCCAAGTTCTACGTGCTGGCGCGCAACAAGGACGCGCTGGGGCAGGCGATCAAGCCGATCTCGCCGCCCACCGGCATGCTCAACGAGTCCTGCTCGGCGATGCCGATCTGGACCTTCTTGGGCGATCACCGCGCCACCACCATCAACCGGGTGGTGGACCAGGTGACGGCGTTCAACGCGGAAAATTCGAAGGAGTTCTTCGAGACGCACAAGGACGTCGACGCCAAGTACTGCGACGCCAAGAACGAGGCCCGCCGCGACCTGGGCACGCAGAAGATGAAGCTGCAGCACATGACCGAGCTGCTGCACAAGAGGGGCCTGGGCGACGAACAGGTCAATGCCGACTCGGGCATCGCCGACCAGCAGAAGAAGTTGAGCGACGCCGACGACAAGCTCAAGGGCATGGACAAGGAGTGCCCGGTCAACTTCGCCCTGGCCAGCGGCAACGTCGGCGTGATGGCGGCGACCAACGAGCTGGTGGAGCAGCTGGAGAAGCGCATCCTGCTCTACGTCTACCTCGCCATCATCGTCTGCGTCTACCTGTCGTTCTTCGAGTGGCAGAGCCTGGTCAGCATCATGCTGCCGCTGGCCCTGGTGTCCTGGCTGGCCTACGCGGTGATGGCGGTGCTCGGCATCGGCATGAAGATCGCCACCCTGCCGGTTGTGGCCCTCGCGGTGGGTATCGGCGTGGACTACGGCATTTACGTCTACGCCACGCTGGCCGATGCCTGCGCTGGCGGCTACTCGCTCAAGGAAGGCTACTTCAAGACCCTGAAGATGACCGGCAAGGCGGTGGTGTTCACCGGCATCACCCTGGGCTTCGGCGTCGCCACCTGGCTGTTCTCCGGCCTGCAGTTCCAGCGCGACATGGGCAAACTGCTGGTATTCATGTTCACCGCCAACATGTTCGGCGCGATCCTGATCCTGCCTGCCATTGCCTCGTTCCTGCTGACGCCGCGCAAGCTGGCGCCGGGGGAGAAGCCGGTGATGGTGTCGCGGCACTAGGTTAGGCATGCGGCAGTCCGGACCGGTGATCGCGCGGCACTCTTCGGTCCGGATGGTGGTCGGCCAATGATGCGGTAAGGGATGTTCCAGACCGAACTGTCCTGCGAGCGATGTTGTGCATATTCGGCCGCCATGTTGTGGTGGCGGCCGAAGCTCACGGCATGGTTCCCATGTTGCGATTGAGCTGCGGCCTTATCCGATGCTGCGGGTCCAGGGATTTATGGAACGACATTGGCTGAACGGAAAAAGGCTGGTTGTTTACTCTACGGCCCTGCTGGTGGTGTACCTGTTCCTGGGAATCTATGTGGTATTCAAGATGCCCCACGGCATCGACCCTCGGGGTTTTCCCTTCGGCTGTGATTTCATGCAGTACTGGGGCGCTTCCCATCTGGCCCTTTCCGGCCACGCGGTCGACGCCTACGATCCACTTCTGAACTTCCAGGCCGAAAAAGCCGCGTTGCCGGATTCCGGCTTTTCAGCGCCTAGCCCCTGGGTATATCCGCCCACGTTCTTCCTACTGATACTGCCACTGGCGCTGCTGCCTTATTTCCTCTCTCTCGCTGTGTTCCTGATCGCTACATTCGGGCTTTACCTGGGATTTGTCGGGCAGATTCTGCATCGACGAGAGGCCTTGCTGCCGTTGCTGGCCTTTCCCGGTGTTTTCGTCAACGTGGGCGGGGGGCAGAACGGCTTTCTGACAGCCGCCCTGGCCACCGGTGCCCTGCTGCAATTGAGGCGACGCCCGGCGCTGGCCGGCGTGTTGATCGGCTTGCTGACCATCAAGCCGCACCTGGGCCTGTTGATGCCGGTGATCCTGCTGTGTGGGCGGCATTGGCGCGCGTTGTTCTTTGCCGTCCTCACTGCGGTCCTGTTTCTCGGCCTCAGTCTGGCCGTGCTTGGTTTCGACACGCTGCCGGCTTTTCTGGCGAGATTGCCGGTGGTCGCGGCTGGACTGGGCAATGGGTCTCTGCCTTTGCACAAGATGCCTACGTTCTACGCTTTTTTCTTCACGCTGGGCGTTCCTCAGTCGCTTGCCTATGTTGCGCATGGTGCGGTAGCTGTTGCCGTGGCGGCGGCCGTGGCCTGGATGTGGTGGCGGCGCGCGAATCCGGCCCTGTGCGCTGCCGCCGCGCTCGTGGGGACTCTGTTAATGAGTCCATACCTGTTCGACTACGACCTCATGTGGCTGGTGCCGGCGCTGGCCTGGTTCGTCGATTACACCTTGCAGCGGGGCTGGCGACGTGGAGAAAGAGAACTCGCGGTCGCGGTCTGGCTCTTGCCCGGGGCGATGATTCCCCTACATTATCTGTCTCACCAGCAGTTTGCCCCGTTACTGTTACTGGCATTTTTCCTATTGCTGTTGCGCAGGGGCCGCGAAGATCTTAGGTATGACCATTGGCGAGGTGAAGGCGGTCCGGCAGAGTTTGAGTGGCGCTTTCCCGCCCAGTCTGTTCGCTTTCAGGCGCGACGATATGCCGATGCCGTATCGTGTTTTCGGGGGTGTCGCCGCGCCGTTCTCCACCCGGTAGCCTGGGCGCGACGTGACTGAGCCGTCCGTCCTCATGCTTGTTGTCGGCTCGCACCCAGGGCATATGCCATCGAGTTGCATGCCGGTGAAATCCGGCCGGGCATCCAGGACTGTGATTTCCTCTGCGAGGTTGCCGTGCAGCAGCATTGGCTGAACAAGGGTCGACTTGCCGCCTACCCGCGCATATTCATCGCGCTGTATCTGATCGGTGCAGTCATATGGGTGTCCATGTCCCACAATGGGATAGACCACTACCGGAAACCCCTGGGTTACGATTTCATCACCTTCTGGTCGGCTTCGCATCTGGCGCTTTCCGGAGATCCGGCTGCTGCCTATGACCTGCCTTCGATCGTGCGGGAAGAGCGGGCGGTCATGCCGGGAATCCGTTCGGTGAATCCCTGGCTGTATCCTCCGACGTTTTATCTGCTGATCCTTCCGCTGTCGCTACTCCCGTACTTCCTGTCTTATTTCGCATTCCTCGGGGCGACTTTCGCGGCTTATATCGGTGTGGTGCGCAAGATCATCGCCGTACCCGGCAGTCTGGCGTTGTTGCTGGCCTTTCCAGGTGGGTTCATCAATTTCGTACAGGGCCAAAATGGCTTTTTGACAGCCGCGTTGATCGGAGGAGCCCTGCTGCTGCTGACTTCGCGCCCTGTTTGGGCGGGAGTATTGATTGGATTGCTGACCATCAAACCACATCTGGGTTTGTTGCTGCCGATAGCGTTGATCTGCGGACGCCACTGGCGGGTCCTGTGTTATGCGACTTTGACTTCGCTGTTGTTGCTGGCAGTTAGCGTTGCAGTACTTGGCACCGACACCCTGAGTGCTTTTCTTGCAGGCATGCAGAGGTTTTCAGATCTGGCAGTCGGGGACCCTGATCTGATGATCAAGATCCCCAGCTTCTTTTCCCTTGCTCATCTGCTCGGCGCGCCGGCCTGGATTGCCTATGCCGTGCACGGAACGGTGGCCGCCGGTGTTGCTGTGGCTGTGGGCTGGATATGGTTGCGGTGCCCCGATCAGGGGTTGCGCTCGGCAGCGCTGGTGACCGGCTCCCTGCTGGCCAGTCCCTATTTGCTGGACTACGATCTGGTATGGCTGGCTTTGCCGATCACTTGGATGGCTGTACATGGCTTGCGATACGGCTGGTTGCGTGGAGAGCGGGAAATGCTCGTGGCAGCCTGGTTGTTGCCGATGTGTCTGGTTGCGGTTTACAGGCTTTGCCATGTGCAGCTGGCTGCATTTCTTTTGCTGGGCCTGTTTTTGACGATTCTGCGCAGGGTCTTCGCCCATGCGGCATGCGTGCCCCCGACCCAGGTAGCGGCTGGGGATTAAATATTCTTCGGATTCTCTTCGAGCCTTGGTTTTGAATTCGTGCGAAGGGTATTCAAGACAAGAACGAACAGGGTGGCCATTACCGCGGGGGCGACAATTCCGGCCTGGGTGCGGGCTACGAACACGACCAATGGAAGACACCACGCGGCTGTCATGGCCAGCAGTTGGCAGTTGCTGAATCCAGCGCCCGGCCTTTCGCGAATGAGCATGAGACACACGACGCTGAGTACGGGTAGGTCGTAAATCAGGGCGTAGGGTGTGGCCAATAAAGGGCTGATCAATGCGGCCATCGTAGCAGCGGGATCATTGGGAGTCTTTCGCAGCGCGCGAGTCACGGCCCACAGCACCGCTGCAAGGACGGCAACCTGTCCAGCCATGGCTACATGCCGGTTTGTCCCCAGGGTGATCAGTGCAAAATAAATGGTCACGCCATTCTGGTGATGACTGCTTGAGTCGGGGAGGTTGCCGGAGAACCTGTCCAGCGACAGCAGCCATGCCGACCAGGCCTCCGTTCCGAAGACGGCGAGGCTTGCGGCTGTCATGAGCGATACGGTAATGGCAGCGATGGTAACGGCCTTGCGGTTGCGCGTAGTGAGGAGTACGAGCAGCGGTAGAAACGCAAGTTGTGGTTTGATCGCCAGCAGGCCCAATGCACAGCCTGCAATTGCAGGACGCCGGTTCAGCAGGCTGAATCCGAAAATGGTCAGGGCGCTGGTCAGCAGGCCGGTCTGGCCGAAGGTCAGATTGACCATGGTTGCGGGGGCGATCAGCACGGCCCAGGCGAAGGCTGTTTGCGGCCGTAACGCATGCCGCACCGCGAGCAGGTAAAGCAAAAGTGAAAGCCCGTTCCAGACAAGCAGGCCGGTATGAAACGGCAACACCGCGAATGGCCAAAACAGCAGTGCCGTATAGGGAGGATAGACGAACGGGTGGGGTGTCAATGTCTCCGGGGTCAGGCTCTGCATGAAGGTCTGGAAGCCGAAGGCGTTGTATACATCCGGTAAGGTGCCTTGCTGCAGTTGTCGGGCCGCTGCCCAGAATACGAAGAAGTCGTTGAAGGTATTGCCAGCGTGGGCCAGAAAATAGAGATATGCCCCCGACATTGCGGCGGACAGCGCAAGGACGATACCGGACAAGATGATCAGAGGGCGTGTTTGCGGGGCCATGCCGGGTTCCGGTCCGCGTTATGGTTTTGTGTGGACTGTGTTCAAGTGGAGGCGTGCTAGTCTGGCAGTAACTATTGGCTGCGGAGTGCCTGCGTGAGCGTCGATGTCATTCGGGAATGAAGCAATGATTTTGCTTCGGATCATCGTTGCCGGTTTCGCTTGGATTGAAACGTGATGGGACCCATGGCCACCAAACTGAAAAACAACGATCAGCAGGGTAGCGGATGGGCCGGGCAAAGTCATTGGCTGCGGCCGGCGCGGCTGAGCCTGTATGCCGCAGCTTTCCTGGCGATCTACCTGATGCTCGGTGTGTTCGCGGTGGTGCATTACCCTCATGGCACCGATTCCACGGGGCATTCGCTGCGCCCTGATTTCCTAGCCTTCTGGGGAGCTTCGCATATAGCGCTGACGGGAGACGCAGCGAAGGCCTATGAACTGGAATCCATCGTGGAAGCAGAGCGCACGGCTTTGCCTGGATACAAGGGGGTATGCCGATGGATTTACCCTCCGACTTTTTATCTGCTGGTGTTGCCGCTGGCGCTGCTGTCTCTGTTGCCGTCCTATCTGCTGTTCATGGCCGTGACCTTGCTCGGCTATCTCACCGCGGTTCATGGAATATTGCTGACGCAACGCCTTGTCACGCCGGGCAGTTGGCTGCTCTTGCTGGGATTTCCCGCGGTGGCGGTGAATCTGTTCAAGGGACAGAACGGATTGCTGACGGTTGCCCTCATGGGCGCCGCATTACTGCTCCTGCAGCAGCGGCGTCCGCTGTGGGCAGGGATGTTCGTGGGCTTGCTGACCATCAAGCCCCAGCTCGGCGTGTTGTTGCCGATTGCCCTGATTTGCGGTCGCGAATGGCGCGCCTTGGGCGCGGCAACCGTCACGGCGATCGTTTTCCTGGGCCTGAGCACGGCTGTCTTGGGCATCGACTCGCTACGGGCTTTCCTACATGGCTTGCCTGTGTTCTCGGCCTGGGCTGCGCAGGCTACGGATCTGTTGACGGTAACGCCTACCATCTTCTCTTTCCTGCGGTTGCTGGGAGTGCCGTACGCTCCGGCCCTTGCACTGCATGGATTGGCAGCATTGGCGGTGGCGGCTTCGGTTGTCTGGACCTGGCGGAAATGCGGAGAATTTTCGCTGCGCGCGGCAGTGCTGGTTGTGGGCTCGCTGCTCATCAGCCCTTATATCGTGGACTACGATCTGGCCTGGCTGGCGCTGGCGCTGGCCTGGTTTTGCGGCTACGCGGCCCGTCATGGCTGGCGTGCATGGGAGCGCGAAACCCTGGTGCTGCTCTGGCTGCTACCGATCCTGCTGGTGCCGATTCATTCGATCCTGGGGCTGCAGTTTGCTCCCTTCATCATGCTGGCCTTCCTGCTCATGTTGCTACGCAGGGTGCACGCGGAAACAGGCGCATCTGCCCCTTCCGGCTCACTCGATATCGCTGTAACGGGGAGACTCGACGGCGGACAGTGAGCGATCCTCCAGACGCAGCGCAGTGAGCTTTCCTCCCCAGACTGCGCCGGTATCCAGGCCATAGACATCGTCGTCAGGCCAATATATGCGCCCCAGCGTCGACCAGTGGCCGAACAGCAGCGTGGTGCCGCGGCTGCGGCGTTGCGGTATCGCGAACCACGGTAACAGGCCCTCGCCCTGGGTTCCTGGAGCGCCCTTGGGGCCGAAATCGGCACGACCCTCCCGATCGCAGTAACGGAGCCGGGTGTAGCAGTTGACGATGAACCGCAGGCGCCGGATCCCGCTCAGGCTCGCGTCCCACGTGAGCGGCTCGTCGCCATACATGTGCTTGAGAAGTTCGAGATAATCGTCGCTGCGCAGCACGGCTTCGACTTCGCGCGCGCAGGCACGCGCCGTGG
The DNA here is from genome assembly GCF_000711955.1 of Nevskia soli DSM 19509. Taxonomy (GTDB): domain Bacteria; phylum Pseudomonadota; class Gammaproteobacteria; order Nevskiales; family Nevskiaceae; genus Nevskia; species Nevskia soli. Next base: position 41,872 of record NZ_JONR01000006.1, on the reverse strand, counting down.
CCAGATCCCATTGCGGGGGAAGTCCGGCGTGCAGCAATGCCGTGTTTCCATCCCCGCTTTCCTGCAGCAAGGGCTGCCGGCGCAGCCAATCGAGCAGCTCGTCGCGATCCGGCGCTGTCAGCACCTCTTCGAGCGTGTCGCGTTTGCCTTTGCGGCCGCCATTGGCTACCGCCAGCAGGTGCAGATCGTGATTGCCGAGAACCGTCAGTGCGGCGGATCCGAGTCCGCGGACGTAGCGCAGGGTCAACAGCGATTGGGGGCCCCGGTTGACCAGATCGCCGGCGAACCACAGGCGATCCTCCGCGGGGTTGAAATGCAAGAGATCGAGAAGGCGGCGCAGAGGGTCGTAGCAACCTTGCAGGTCGCCGATCACGTAGGTGGACATGCTGCATTTCCGGTAATGGTGAATCAGGTTGCATAAACCGACGAGCGGTACAAATGGCACCTGCGAGTCACTTTGACACCCACCCTGGGGTGACATACTTTAATTCACGAGTCGTGCGGACTCGTTTTCACTAATCAGGAGTGCTTGTCATGCTGAACAAAATGGTTTCGTTTCTGCGTAAGGAAGAGGGTGTTTCTGCCACCGAGTATGCCCTCATTATCGTCTTCGTTGCACTGATCATGGTCGTCGGCGCCAAGCTGCTCGGCAGCGATCTGAGCGCCCTGTTCACCTCCGTCGGCGCGGACGTCTAATACCCCCGTAACAGGCCAAGCGATCCATCTTGATAGAGCCTTGGATCGCAGGTCTGCTCGCGGTCTGGGCACTCGCCGTTGCCGCTTTTGATTTGAGGCAACGGCGCGTTCCCAATACGCTCCTGGTGTTGGTGGCTGTGCCGGCGATCATGGTGTTTCCAGTGGTTCGGCATGGTTTGCTGGGCGTCGGTATCGAACAAAGTCTGATCGGGTTCGGTATCGGCGCCCTGCCTTATCTGCCGGGGTACATGCTCGGCAAGGTAGGGGCAGGAGACGTCAAGCTGTCGGGGCTGCTGGGTTTCTTGCTGGGAGCTGGAGGCGCTTTCAAGGCATTTGTGGTCGGGGCGTTTGCCTTGGGACTGATCGCAGCGCTGTTCGCGTTGCGCAAATCAGACCCGGTTCACGCTTCACGCCTTCCCGCAGCAGTTGCGCTTGTTGTAGGATTCCTCTGGGTGATCTCAGGTAGTTACCTATTGCCGGGCTGGGGCTTATGAACAGGTTTTCGGGGTTACGTTTGACTCGCCCGTTTTCCGGGCAAAGCGGTGCGGCCGCTGTCGAATTCGCTTTGGTGTTTCCGATCATGCTCGCCATCGTTTATGGCGGCATCGTTTATTCCTATATTTACGTCCTGCAGCAATCGCTCAATTTCGCCGCGCAGCAGGGTGCGCAAGCCGCTGTGGCGACGATTCCGATCACCACCGGAACCGACCCGGCGGGGGCAACCACCGCGGCGAAGTTGGCCAATGCCACACTGGCAGTCAATAACGCTCTGGGCTGGTTGCCGCCGGCGCAGAAGGGGCGTCTCAGCATTCCGAGCGCCGCCCCGGGATGCGTCGTTCCCGCAGGGACTTTCGCGGTGCAGGTCAATTTCACCACTGCAGGTCTTTTTGCGGCGCTCAACTTGCCCGGCCTGCCGAGTTTTCCCTACATGCCGCCGGCCCTGCTCGCCTGCGCTGTGGCATATACGTAAGTAATTGCGTGGCTTCAGTTGAACATGTGTGCTTAAATCGATGTAATTACAGTTAATTACACGCGGTCTTGTGGTTTAAGGGTAAGGGAGAAGCTAGGGGATGAGCAGTAATCTGATTAAAATCATAGCGGCCGTCTTTGTCGTATTGGCGGTCATCCTGGCTATCGTCGGTTACCGCATGAGCCACGAGTATGCGGATAGCGCCAACAAGGCGACCCAGCAGGTCCAGGCCCAGGTGCAGGGGGCCGTCAACCCCCAAATCCAGGTCGTGGTTGCCACGCAGCCCCTGCTGGCCGGGTTGCCGATCGATCGGGGCTCGCTGAAGGTGGTGAGCGCGGACGTGGCACCCAAGGATTATTACGCCAACCTCGACGACGTGGCAGGGCGCACACCCCTGATCGACATCGACGCCGGCACGCCAATCACTCCAAGATTGTTCAAAGAAAACAATCAATTGGCGAAGATCGTCCCGGCTGGCTCCAAGGCAGTGTCGCTGGTACTCAGCGATGTCATCGGCGTCGGTGGTTTTGTGCGGCCGGGCGATATCGTCGACGTGCTGATCTACCTGCGCAACGATCAAAGCAACAAGGTCGACCCGGCGCAGGCGCGCATCCTGCTCAAGGATGCCCTGGTGCTGGCTTCCGACGACCATATCGTGACGCCCCCGGCGGGCGCGGACACCAAGAGCCAGCAGCAGCAACAGCAACAACAGCAGCGCCGCGAGCGTACGGTGGTAGTGGCCGTGCCGGACCAGGAAGTGACGCGCGTCATGCTGGGTGCGAGCATGGGCGAAGTGCGCCTGGCCTTGCACGGCCAGGTTACGGAGCAGACCCAGGCCGCCGCCGCGCAAGCGCCGGCGGGGCCGCAACCCGATACCACCGCCGCGGCACCGACGCCGGTTTCCGGGGGCAGCCTGCCGCAAGCGGCGCCTGCCGCGGTGGCCGCGGTCAAACCGGGTATTGACCAGCCGCTGCCGGACCAACCCTATACCTCGGCCGAATTGGCGCGGCTCAAGCCGCCGCATCCCGCCAAGGGCGCTCCGCAGGGCATCGTGATCTATCACGGCTCGAAAGCCTCGACGGTGTACCCATGAAAGCCAAAGCCTATGTCGGGGAGTGCGGTGTGTCGGTAGGCGAAGCCCGGAAACAGACGCAGCAAAGGGAAACGATAATGCGATTGCCGCAAAGCGTCGGATACGTCTTCAAGGCAGGGCTCCTGGCCCTGACGGTAACGATTTGTGGCACCCCGGGAATGGCTTCGGCCCAGACTCCGGCGGCCCAGACGGTTGAGAACACCGTGGTGATCGATGTGGGGACGCAGCAGCTGCTGCGTCAAAAGCAGCCGATCCGGCGTGTGGCCGTGGCCAATCCGGAAATCGCCGATGTCAGCGTCATCAACAGCCGCGAGCTGTTGCTCAACGGCAAGGTCAATGGCGTCACCAGCCTGATCATCTGGAGTCGCGATGCCAAGGCGCAGCCGCTCACCTATAAGGTGCAGGTTTCCAGCCGCAGCATCAGCGGCAGCACCGCGGATCTGCTGGCGCATCGCGATGCGGTGCTGGCGGCAGGAGTCGGCACCACTACTTCCGGTGACGGCAAGGGAACTGCGCAGGTGGTGGCGGATCACACTACGGTGGCGGTGGACACCCAGGTGTTGAGCCAGGTCAAGATTGTCGATATCAGCCGCACCGCGCTGCAGGAGTTCGGCATCAACTTCGCGCATGCCAATTCGACCGGAGTCATGGGCGCATTCACACCTGGCGGCCTGAGCAGCATTGGATCGGCCGCCAGTGGTAACTCCTCAACCTCGGGAAACCAGATCGTCAGTGGGACTGGCTTTCTGCCCATCGCCAGCGCATTCAACTTCGTCTATGCCAGCAACCAGTATCTCGGCGCCATCAGCGTTCTGGAGAGCAAAGGCCTGGCGCGCACGTTGGCCGAGCCCAGCCTGACCGCAATGAGCGGGCAGACAGCCAGTTTCCTGGCCGGCGGCGAATTTCCGTTCCCTACCGTGCAGAACGGCGGTGGCACCGGCGGCAACTCCATCACCATCATCTTCAAGGAATTCGGCATTCGGCTGAACCTGACGCCGACCGTGCTGGCGCGCAACCGCATCGCCCTGAAAGTCGCGCCTGAAGTCAGCGAACTGGACTACACCAACGGCATCAGCATCAACGGCATCACCGTCCCCGGCCTGAATGTGCGGCGTACCGATACCATGGTTGAACTGGGCGACGGCGAGACCTTCGTCATCAGCGGCCTGGTCAGCAATACGCTGAAGAACAGCGTCAGCAAGGTTCCCTGGATCGGCGACGTGCCGGTCATCGGCGCCTTCTTCCGCAACACCAGCGTCAGCCGCAACGATCGCGAATTGATCATGGTGGTCACGCCGCATCTGGTTCGTCCGATGGTCAAGGATGCCCCGCTGCCGGAGCTTCCGGGCACCTCTCTGGAGCAGTACAACCCCAGCTTCGCACACACCATGTTCATGGAGACCGGCAAGTTCGGGCAGCCCGACACCATCCAGGGGTATAGCCGCTGATTGCCCCTACGACGACGCGGGGAGCCGCGATGAAAACGCAAGCGGTCGTCGTATCCAGCGATCCGGTCTACCAGGTCTGGTTGCAGAACGCAGCAGGTGCCACCATGGATGTGGCGCTGCTGTCGCCCACCGGTGGCCAGGACGTGGTGGCGCTGATCGAAGCGCGCGGGCGCGTCGACGTACTTTTCGTCGAGTTCGACAGCCAGGAGGTTGCGCAGCGCGCCGCCCTGGTCGAGCGCTTTCTCGAACGGCACTGGCAAATTCCGGTGGTCGGTCTGGGCGCGGACGATAATCCGCAATGGGTCCTGGCGGCGATGCGGTCCGGCGCGCGAGACTTCTTCGTCCTGCGTCGGGACGATGCCACCCTGAGCGTGCAGATCGGACGTCTGCTGCGGCGCAGCAGCGTGCCCGGCGCGGCCAATCAGGCGGCAGTGCAGAAAACCGGGAAACTGTACGGTGTGCTGTCGGCCCATCCCGGCGAGAGCATCGCCTTCCTGGCCGAGCATCTGGCGCTGGCCATGCTCGAACTGGTGGGGCCGACCGAGCGGGTGCTGCTGTTCGATATCGCGGCCCCGGCCGGTGCGGCGGCGATCTTCCTCAACATCAACGCGACATACAGCGCCCTCGAGGCCATCAACGATGCCTATCGTTGCGATCAGAGCCTGGTGGACACGGCTTTCGCCAAGCACAGCAGCGGCCTGTATGTATTGAGCATGCCCGAGGATCTCCTCGGCCAGCCCAGCATCGATTCCGGCGAGTTGCTCAAATTGCTGCAGGTGTTCCGCAGCCTGTTCAGCCATGTCGTGGTGGCGATCGATGGGCATCTGCCGCTGTCGGCCTTGGTCGGTGTGGCCAATGACGCCGAACGCCTGCTGTTGCTTTCGGATCAATCGATTCTCCGCTCCCGGCACAACAAGCATCTGTTGCGCGCATTGCGCCTTGAAGGCTGTTCGCTGGACCGTGCCGGCCTGGTCGTCGACGATTACCGTCGTCGCCTCGGCCTCGAACCGACGAATCTGGCCGAGTTGTTCGAATTGCCGCTGTTTGCGGCGCTGCAAAGCGATCCGTCCAATCGCGCCGTGTCGATGAATTCAGGCGAGCCTCTTTTTACACTGGCGCGCAAGGATCCCTATGCCGTCGGTGTGAAAAAGCTGGCGGCTTCCGTGCTTTCGGGCCAGCCGATCGCGGTGCCCCAGCAGGGTTTCCTGGACCGGTTGAGAGGCGGCTAGGGCCTCGCGCATGAGCAACTCCGATCAAATCGAGCGTTTCCGGCTTTCCGACCAGTATCAGACGCTGAAGTCCAGCGTGCATCGGCATCTGATCGTCCAGATCGAGGAACGAAACCTCGATATCTATACCTGGCCGGCGGACAGGCTGGACCGTTTCGTTGCGGAACAGGTCAAGCGCTTCGTCATCGACGAGCGGCTGCCGGTGAGTCAGCGCGAGACCGAGGCCCTGGTGGCCGATGCCCGCAATGAATTGATGGGGTATGGGCCGATCCAGCAACTGATCGAGGACGATAGCGTCAACGATATCGTGGTCAACGGCCCACAGAACATCTTCATCGAGCGTGCCGGCAAGCTGTATTCGGCGCCGGTGCGGTTCAACGACGACAATCACGTCATCCGTGTCATCCAACGCATCCTGGCGCCGTTGGGGCGCCGCGTCGACGAATCGACCCCCATGGTCGATGCGCGACTGCCGGATGGTTCGCGTGTGAACGCCATCATCCCGCCCATCGCGCTGGATGGCCCCTGCCTATCGATTCGCAAATTCCGCAAGATTCCGTTGACCGCGGATGACATGCTCAAAATGGGCACCATTACCGCGGTCGAACTGGAGTACCTGCGCAAGCGGGTGGAAGGGCGGACCAACCTCATCGTGGTCGGCGGCACCGGTTCGGGCAAGACCACCTTTCTCAACCTTCTCAGTCAATGGATTCCGCAGGGCGAACGCATCGTCACGGTGGAGGACGCAGCGGAGTTGCGCTTGCAGCATGGCCACGTGGTGCGCCTGGAAACCCGGCCTCCCAATCTGGAGGGGCAGCGCGCCGTCAGCGCCCGCGACCTGGTACGCAACGCCCTGCGAATGCGACCGGACCGCATCATCGTCGGCGAAGTGCGCGGCGATGAAGTGCTGGACATGCTCCAGGCGATGAATACCGGCCATGACGGTTCCATGACCACGCTGCATGCCAATAGCGTGCGCGACGCCATGCATCGTATCGAGCTGCTGGCCGGGTTCGCCGGCTATACCGGCGGCGAAACCACGTTGCGCGGACAGATTGCCGCCGCCATCCATCTGATGGTGCAGGTATCGCGCCTGCCGAGCGGGCAGCGCAAGGTTCTTTCAATCACCGAAGTGCTGGGACTACAGGGGCGCGAGCTGGTGATGCGCGACCTGTTCCGCTATGAAGCGGACAGCGGTCGGCATGTCGATCTCCGGGAGGCCGCATGAGTATCAGTTTGATCGTCGTGGTGGCGGTGGCGCTGGCCTTTCTCGGCGTGGCAACCTGGCTTTTTTCCATGGCGCGGGGCCAGGAGCGTTCGGAAGAAGTACTGACCCGTTTGCAGGCGGGCACCGAGCGGCCGACGACACTTTCCGCCGGCGACAGCCCCGAAATGGCCATCCCCGGCGTGCGCTGGGTCAGTCGTTTGCTGTGGCGCGGCGGTTCCGAGATCCAGCCCCGTGGAATAGTCCTGGTGCTGCTCGGATTGCTCGTATTCCTGGTGCTTGTCTTCATGGTCGCTGGCCCTGTTGTGGGCTTGCCGATCAACATCGGCACGCTGCTGGTGATCTATCTGGTGCTGGTGCAGCGTGCGGCCCGGCGGCGCTCCAAGATCATCGAGCAGTTGCCCGGATTTCTGGAAAACATGATCCGCGTCATGTCAGCCGGTAACTCCCTGGAAGAAGCGCTGGTTCTCGCGGCGCGCGAGAGTGACGATCCCCTGCGCCCGCTGTTCGTCAGTGTCGGCCGGCAGATCAAGCTCGGTGCGCCGGTGGACCAGGTGCTGGCCGAAGCGGGCGGACTGTACAACCTGCGCGACGTCAAGGTGCTGTCGCTCGCCGCGAGCGTCAATCGTCGCTACGGCGGCAGCCTGCGCGGCGTGCTGAAGAGCCTGATCCTCGCGATCCGCCAGCGCGGCACCGCGGCCAGGGAACTGCGTGCCCTGACCGCCGAAACCCGCTTTTCGGCAATGGTGCTGGCCTTCGTGCCGGTGGGCCTGACGACGTATATCTACCTGACCAATCCGCAGTTCTACGATGCGATGTGGCACGATGCGACCGGCAAGAAAGTGCTGATCGGCGGCGTCATCTGGGTGGTCATAGGCATGATCGTCCTGTGGCGCATGGTCAACTCGATCGGAGATGACGACTGATGAGTGCCAATGTCTACGCCACGGTAGTGGCGCTCGCAATTTTTCTCGGCATCATTGCCGTACTGGGCGTGATCCTGCTGATTTTCTCCTCGCAGAGCGAGCGCCGCATCCAGCGCCGCCTCGAAGGCGGCGACGTCTCGCCGGCGGAGGATGACTTCGCCAATGCCGGCACCCGGCCCGTGCTGCAGGGCATCGCCCGGCGCGGGCGGGCGATCGATCAGTTCGTGGACAGCGAGGGCAGCGAATCCACCCGCCTGTTGATCCAGGCCGGTTGGCGGGATACGCAATCGCGTGTGGGTTACTACGTGCTGCAGGCGCTGGTGCCTGTGGTATTGGTCGGGTTGGCGATTGCCGGTTGGCTGTTCGTCAAGAATGAATATTTCGAGCCGCCCTGGGTTTACGTCGTAATCGCCGGCGCCGTGGTGCTGTCGATGCTGATCCCGCGCATGATATTGCGCAGCATCGCGAACGCACGCTGCCAGCGCATCCGCAAGGAAGTGCCCTTGTTCGTGCACTTGCTGGTCATGCTCTACGACGCTGGTCTCTCCACTCGTCAGGCATTCGCCAGCCTGGTACGCGAGGGCGGAGGTGTATTGCCGGAGCTTGGGCGCGAGGTCCAGGTGGTCCTGCGGCAAATCGAGGCGGGAGCCGACAGTTCCGAATCCCTCCATACGCTCAGTGAAACGCTGAAGGTGGATGACCTTACCTCCATCCTCGGCGTGATGCGCCAGGTGGATCGTTACGGCGGTGAAATCCGCGAACCCCTGCACGATGCGCTGAAGGTGATCGAAGAACGGCAGGCGCTGGATCTGCGCGAGCGGGTCAATATTCTTTCGGGGCGCATGACCGTAGTGATGATCACGTTCTTCTTCCCGGGCTTGATGCTGTTCGTCGCCGGGCCGGCCTTCGTTTCGATCATCAAGGCCCTCAAGGGATTATGAGGTGTTTCTGGGTTCTGCCGCCGGTGTTCTTGCTGGCGGCCTGCACTACGGTCCACGGCGGCTCCGCCTCGGCGGACAAGCTGGACAACCAGGAAGCGCCCCATCTCGATCAAAACGCGATCCACGCGGACCTGATCAAGCAGATGTTGGACAAGGGGCAGTATTACGCGGCTCTCGCGCATATCGAGGACCAGAAGCGCAGCGGCACCAACGATGAACTGAGCCTGCTGGAGGCGGACGCCCGCAGCCACCTGGGGCAGCAGCCCCAGGCGGACGCGCTGTATCGCAAGCTGCTGAACACCCGCTATGCCGGGCAGGCTTACCACGGGCTGGGCCTGCTGTACGTGGCGACCGACTTGGACGGCGCCATCCGTAACCTGCGCAGTGCCGTTGAGCGGGCCCCGACCGATGTTGATTTCCGTAACGATCTAGGCTATGCCTTGATGGAGGCGGGACGCTATACTGAAGCTGTGCCGCAGCTGTCCACAGCTGCCGAATTGGCGCCGACTCAGTTGAAGAGTCGCTACAACCTCATCGAGCTGATGATGCTGATGGGCAATGAGGGGGCGGCAGAGCGGTTGAGGCAGAAAACGGGCGTGACGCCGGAAAAGATGCAGCAGTTGCGCGATTCCGCGCAGTCGATTCGGGCCAAACAGAATGCCAAGGCAGCCAAGGCTGCCGGCTAGAGGGAAAGGAGAGCGATATGCGTGGATGGATGATGGTTGCAGCCTGCACTTTGCCGTTCGCGGCGTCATTTTCTGCCTCGGCCCAGTCCGAGGCCACTACGCCTTCTGCCGACACCTCGGCGCCTGCTCCCGCTGCCACGTCCGCGGCGGCACCGGTGCAAGGACAGGGTTTCGGTTCGCAAACCCGTTTCTGGCTTGCCACCCAGACCAGCGGCGTGTCTGCGGTCACCGAAGAACGGCCGATGCCGGGCGAGGCTGCCACCTTGGTCTATCAGCGCTACCTGACCAGTTTCACCCATCCGATTCCGGAGCGGTACGAATCGGACAGCTTCAGCGTCTCCGGTGGCGGCGGCGGCACCAGCAAATAACGACAAGCGGTTCGATCAGGTCCAGGAAGCCCGCACAGCACTGCTGTGCGGGCTTTTGTTTGGGTGCTTATTTCTTGTCGGCGAGCAGTTCTTCGATCGGCTGCGGCGCAGCGTTCTAGCCGCGCAGTGCGTGGCAGCGATTGGCCAGCAGCGCGAACTGCGCCGGCGAGAGTGTTTCCCCGCGGATCCGCGGGTCGATCCCCAAGGCGCTGATTTCCTCGGCCGGCAGCAGTCTGCGCAGGCCGTTGGCCAGGGTCTTGCGCCGTGCCGAGAACGAGGCGGTGACCAGTTCGTCGTAGCAGCGCAGGTCGTCGATGGCGAACGGCGGCGGACGCGGGGTGATGCGTACCACGGCCGAGTCCACCCGGGGCGGTGGATTGAAGGCGCCGGGGCCGACGCCGAACAGGTAGTCGGCCTGGGCCCGTGCCGCCACGGTGACGGTGAGGCGGCCGTAGTCGTCCGTATCGGGCACGGCAGTGAGGCGGTCCACCACTTCCTTCTGCAGCATGAAGTGCATGTCGCGCACCTGCGGTGCGAATTGCAGCAGGTGGAACAGCAGCGGCGTAGAGATGTTGTAGGGCAGGTTGCCGACCAGCCGTAACTGCGTGCCCGCCGGGGCCAGGCTGCCGTAGTCGAATTTCAGCGCATCGGCCATGTGCAATTGCAGGCCCGGTGCTTCGCCGCACACGGCGAGCAGATGCGGCACCACGTCGCGGTCGATCTCCACCACGTGCAGCCGCTCCAGCCGCCGCAGCAAAGGTACCGTCAGGGCGCCCAGGCCGGGGCCGATTTCCACCACCACCTCGCCCGGCTGCGGGTTGATGCTGCGCACGATGCGATCGATCACCTGTGGATCGTGCAGAAAATGCTGGCCGAAGCGTTTCTTGGCGTTGTGATCCTGGCTCATGCGCCGGCTCCGCGCGCCAGCTGCAGCGCCAGTTGCACGGCGGCTTCCAGGCTGCCCGCTTCGGCGCGGCCGCTGCCGGCCAGGTCCAGCGCGGTGCCATGGTCCACCGAGGTACGGATGATGGGCAGGCCCAGGGTGACGTTCACCGCCTCGCCGAAGCCGGCGTGCTTGAGCACCGGCAGTCCCTGGTCGTGATACATGGCCAGTACCGCATCGCCCTCGGCAAGCTGCCGGGGGGTGAACAGCGTATCCGCCGGCAACGGGCCGGTCAGGTGCATGCCTTCGGCGCGCAGGCGGTCGAGCACCGGCCCGATCACTTCGATCTCCTCCCGGCCCAGGTGCCCGCCTTCGCCGGCGTGGGGGTTGAGGCCGCACACCAGGATGCGTGGGACGGCGAGGGCGAAGCGCTCCCGCAGATCGTGATGCAGTACCCGCAGCACCGCTTCCAGGCCGTCGCGGGTGATGGCAGCAGGCACGTCGCGCAAGGCCAGGTGGGTGGTGGCGAGAGCCACGCGCAAACTGTTCGCAACCAGCATCATCACCGGGGTCGGCGCGCCGCACAGTTCCGCAAGGAACTCCGTGTGGCCGGTAAAAGGTACGCCCGCATCGTTGATCACACCCTTGTGCACCGGTGCCGTCACCAGCGCGTCCGCGCTGCCGGCCAATACCTGCGTCGCCGCCAGGCGCAATGTTTCCAGCACATAGGGGGCGTTGCGCGGGTCGAGCTGCCCTGCGGTCACCGCCGCGGACAGTTCCACCGGCAGCACTTGCAGTTCACCGGCTTGGTGCGGCTGCGGCGATGCGCCGGGAGCAAGCGTGCGGATGCGCAGCGGCAGGCCGAGCTGGCGCGCCCGCGCCAGCAGCAGCGCGGGATCGGCGACGGCGGCAAGCGCCGCCTGCAGCGGCTGCTGCGCCAGGACGATGGCGAGGTCCGGGCCGATGCCCGCCGGCTCGCCCGGCGTCAGCAGCAGGCGCGGCATGGTGCCACCGGGAACGGTGCTCAGGATGCCGAAGGCGCCTTGCTGGCGGATGAGCCGTCGCCACCGAGGCGGTATTCGACGTAGGCTTCCTGGCGCAGGCGGCGCAGCCAGGCCTCGTATTCCTCGGCATCCTTGCGCTGCATGATCGACTGGCGGGCACGGCCGCGGCGCGCCTCATTGGTGATGTCGCGCGTACGGCGTTCCTCGACCCGGGCGATGTGCCAGCCGAACTGGCTGTGGAAGGGCTGGCTCATATCGCCAACCTTGAGCGTATCGATCTGCTGCTGGAATTCGGGGGCGAAGACGCCCGGCGGCTGCCAGCCCAGATCGCCCCCGCTGTTCTTGGATCCCGGGTCATCGGAATACTTCTTCGCCAGTTCGGCGAAGTCGCCGCCTTTCTTCAGGCGTTCGTAGAGCTCGTAGGCCTGGGCGCGGGTGGCGTCCTCGTTGCGGATGGCGTTGGGCGTCAGCAGGATGTGGCGGGCCTTGGTTTCATCCACGGTCTGGCGGCCGCCGGCATCGCGCTTTTCGACCAGTTTGATGATGTTGTAGCCGTTGCTGGCCTCGATCACATTGCTGACATCGCCCACTGCCAGCTTGGGTACGATGTTGGCGAAGACGGTGGGCAGCGTGCCGTTCTTGCGCCAGCCCAGATCGCCGCCCTGCAGGGCCTGCGGGCTATCCGAATTGGCGATCGCCAGCTGGGCGAAGTCCTCGCCGGCGCGCAGGCGCTTGAGCACGCCCTCGGCCTTGGCATGGGCTTTCTCACGCACTTCCGGCGTGGCCGCATCGGGAATCGCCACCAGGATATGAGCCAGGTGATATTCGCTCTGATCCTCGCTGCCGTTGGCGGCGAGGTACTGGTCGATATCCTGGTCGGTGACCACGATGCGCGCGTCCACTTCCTTCTGCCGCACGCGGTTGGCCAGCACCTGTTCGCGAATCTGTTCGCGCAGTGCGGTGAAGTCCAGGCCTTCGGACTTCACCTGGGCGGCGAACTGGCTCACGCTCATCTTGTTCTGCGCGGCGATATTGTTGATGACGTCGTTCAACTCGCGGTCGTCGACCTTGATGCCGGCTTCCTTGGCGCGGTCGGTCTGCAGCCGCATCAGGATCAGGCGCTCCAGCACCTGGCTGCGCACGGCGTCCAACGGCGGCGGCGTGATGCCGCGATCCTTCATCTCGCCCTGGGCGATCGCGATCGCCTGTTCCAGCTCGCTTTGCAGGATGACGTTGTCGTTCACCACCGCGATGATGCGATCGAGGGATTGGCTCGTGCCGGAAGATGCGGCGGCACCGGCGGCGAAGGAGAGGGAAAACAGCAGGGCGGCAAAGGCCAGCCGGGACAGCAGCTTCATCGGGATTTGCTTATGCAGTCTACGAAGCCCCTAGGGTACCACCGAACGCCCGGGCATGGCTCGGCCAGGCGTTTGCGAAGCGTAACCATGCGGCTTGCCGGACGGGCGGCCGGCAGGGGGCTTGCCGGCCAGGATGCGCTGCCGGCCGGGGCTCCGGCACTTTAACCCGCCGGAGGCCGCCCTTCAGGGCAATGCAGGCGTGGACGCCGCATTGCGCCCGCGAATCGGGGCATTCGGATCGCTTGCCGGCAGCAGCTCGTCGAAGCCGGTGCCGAGCTGGCTGAAGCCCTTCAGGTCGATCTGGAAGTAGACGCCGGTGTTGAAACTGCCGTTGGTGCCGGAAATGTAACGGCGGAAGGTGCCGCGCACCGCCCAGCAGCAGGTCTGGTATTCCAGGCCCAGGAAGGATTCCTGCACCTGGTCGGTCTGCAGGGAGTAGCGCATCCGCGCCGCCGCACGCCAGCGGTCGACGATGGGGGTGGAAAAGGACACGTCGGCCTGCTGCAGGATGCCGTCGAAGAAGCGGTACGCGAGATCCAGGCGGCGGCCGTACAAGCCGTTTTCCGGTTCGCGATAGCGCAGGTCCACCTCGGTGCGCTGGAAGCGGTCGAATTCGGCGGTCCACTCGGCGATGGCCGCAGCCGCCCAGCGCTGGGTCAGCTGGTATTCGACCGAACCGATGTAGTCCGAGCTGCCGACACTGGGATTGTCCAGGCCGGGCAGCTGCACCCGTGGAGGGGTGAAACGGTAGATTTCGCCGAGGCTGGCGGTGAGCCGTACCAGCCCCGCTTCCGGGTCGATCAGGCGCGTGGTCATCGCGGTGGTCAGCTGGTTGGCATCGGCGATGCGATCCGCGCCGGTGTAGCGGTTGCGTGCGAACAGTTCCGGAAAATCGAAGTCCGGCTGGCTCGAGTCGAACAAGGGCAGGCGATCCTGGGCGTGGAAGGGCACGTACAGGTAGAACAGCTTGGGCTCCAGGGTCTGCAGCTTGCCGCCGTCGGTGATGCGTTCGAAATGCAGGCCGCTTTCCAGGCTGGTCACCGGCAGGGTGCGTTGCTGCTGCGCCGGCTGGCCCGGGGCGGTGCCGGTCAGGTTGTAGTAGGTGTAATTGAGGTCGGTCTGGGCAGCGCTGTACCAGGCGCTGTGGTCCTGCTCCCAGCGCAGATAGGGCTGGGTGATCAGGCGCTGGCCTTCCACCGAATTGGCGCGCGCGAAGTTGGTGATCTGACCCTGGAAACCGACCTTGGTGTCGAGGTAGCTGTTGCGGCTGAGCGCGTCCAGATTGACCTGCGGCAGTCGCTGGTATGGGTTGTCGTTGGTGGTGATGGGGGTGGCCACCGGCTGGTAACCCTGCACCAGCGCGGTGATGGTGTAGGAGGCCGGCGAGGCGTAGGTCAGCTTGGCGCCCTGTGCCAGGAACGACGTGGACGTGAGGTCGACGTTGCCGCCCAGATCCTCGAAGTAGTTGCGGTCGCTGACCTCGGCGTACTGGGCCTCCACGCCGAGCCGCTGGTTGATCAGGCCCTCGTGGGAGAAGTTGACGTAGCTGCGCGAAGAGCGGGTGTCCTCGTCATAGCTCATGTATTCGCCGTACAGCGTGCCCTGCGCCCTGGGAAACAGATAGCGCAGTTTGGCCCCGAGCTGGGGGCCGCGCTCGGTCATCTCGCGCGGGATCAGGGTGGCGTCGACGTTCGGCGCCAGGTTGAGATAGAACGGGACGCGGAAGTCGAAGCCGGTATTGTCCGAGCGGCCGATGATCGGCGGCAGGAAGCCGGTGTGACGCTCGCCGTCGATGGGGAACTGGAAGTAGGGCAGCCACAGCACCGGCACATGCTGGAACCACAGCGTGGCGTCGTGCGCATAGCCCATGCCGGTATCCTGGTCCAGCCGCAGCGCTCTCGCCTTGAGCAGCCAGGATTCGGCGTCCGGCGCGCAGGTGGTATAGCTCACGTGATCCAGCGTGGCCCAGCCTTCCCGCGCCACCTCGATGCGGTCGGACTGACCGCGGGCCGCCAGGGGAATCAGGGTGTAGCTGGCCTGATTGAAGATGCCCTGCTCGGCAGTCAGGTCGTAATCCAGGCTCTGGCTTTTGATGATCAGGCTGGGATCGCGGAACAGGGACTGCGAATTGACATGCAGGCGCTTATCCGCATCACTGTAGTCCACCTGCTGCGCCGAGAATTCACGCGCATTCTGGCTGATCAGCACCGAGCCGGTCAGGCGCGACAGCCCCTCCTGCTTCAGTTCCACGTGATCGGCATTGAGCACCAGCCGCGAGTCCGCCGCGATCGGCGGCAGCTCGCGCGAGTAATCGATCTGCGGGCAGGATGCCGGCGTGGTGCGGGTGTACTGGGCCAGTGCCGGCGCGCAGCAGCACACACCCAGGGCAGCCAGGGTCAGGCGCAGAGTCGACGAAAGGGCAGGGCGCAAGCGGAGTTTCCGGAGCATTCGTGCAAGTATGGTTTTTGCGCCGGAGCGGTGCAAATGGCGAAACATTCCACCCCGGGTTTTCCGCCTGCCGACCATCCCGGTCGACTTACGGCGAACAAACCCTAGGTTATCCTAGCGAACCGCCAACCCATAAGTCCAAAACCATTTTGACCGGCTCCTCCTTACAGTCTTCCGCCGACGCCGATCCGCGCGCCACCCAGGCCCATGCCTGGGCCTGCGGCGTGCTCGGCCTGGCCCAGGCCTCGTTCGCGCCGGCCTCCGCCGACGCCAGCTTCCGCCGCTATTTCCGCATCCGCGCCGGCGCGCAGAGCTGGATCGTGATGGACGCTCCGCCGCAGCACGAGGACTGTCGCCCGTTCGTGCGCATCGCCGGCCTGTTGCAGGACGCCGGAGTGCATGTGCCGGCGATCCTGGCGCAGGATTTCGACAACGGCTTCCTGCTGTTGTCCGACCTCGGCACGCAGACCCTGCTCGACGTCATCGACGAGGGCAATGCCGACGCCCTGTTCGGCGACGCCATCGACGCCCTCATCGTCTGGCAGCGCGCCAGCCGGCCGCAAGTGCTGCCGCCGTACGACGAGACTCTGCTGCTGCGCGAACTCAACCTGTTTCCGGACTGGTATCTCGGCCGGCACCTCGGCGTGGCCCTGGACGCGGCGGAGCGTGAGGCCCTGGATGGTGTATTCCGGCAACTGGTCGAAGGCGCGCTGGCGCAGCCCGCGGTCTACGTGCACCGCGACTACATGCCGCGCAACCTGATGTTCAGCCGCCCCAACCCGGGTGTGCTGGACTTCCAGGACGCCGTCTACGGCCCGCTGGCCTACGACCCCATCAGCCTGTTCAAGGACGCCTTCCTCAGCTGGCCAGCCTCGCGGGTGGAATGGGGCCTGCGGACCTATCACACCCGCGCCGAAGTGGCCGGCCTGCCGGTGCCGCCTTGGCCGCAGTTCCGCCGCGACTGCGACTGGATCGGGCTGCAGCGTCACCTCAAGATCCTCGGCATCTTTGCCCGCCTGACCCTGCGCGACGGCAAGCCCAAGTATCTCGCCGACACGCCGCGCTTCGTTCGCTACGTGATGGATGTGTTGCCTTATCACGTGGAACTGAAACCGCTGGCCGAGCTGTTCGAGCGGCATGTCGTGCCGCGGGTCGACGCCGGCGCATGACGGGCGCGT
The DNA here is from genome assembly GCF_000711955.1 of Nevskia soli DSM 19509. Lineage (GTDB taxonomy): Bacteria > Pseudomonadota > Gammaproteobacteria > Nevskiales > Nevskiaceae > Nevskia > Nevskia soli. The sequence goes on along the minus strand of NZ_JONR01000006.1, from coordinate 25,419 downwards.
TTCCATGAAGGCCATGATTCTGGCCGCCGGGCGCGGCGAGCGCTTCCGCCCGCTCACCGACACCCTGCCCAAGCCCCTGATCCCGGTGCGTGGCGAAGTACTGATCGAGCGGCACCTGCGGCGCCTCGCTGCCGCTGGCGTCACGCAGGCGGTGATCAACCTGGGTTGGCTCGGCGGCAGCATCGAAGCCCGGCTTGGCGACGGTGCGCGCTATGGCGTGACCATTGCCTGGTCGCGCGAAGGCTGGCCCTGTCTGGAGACCGGCGGTGGTGTATTCCATGCCTTGCCTCTGCTCGGGCCAGCGCCGTTCCTGCTGCTCAATGCCGACGTCTGGACCGACTATCCGTTGCCCGATCTGGTCCGGCGCGCCGCGGAGTTGCCGGAGCATGACCTGGCGCACATGGTGCTGGTGCCCAATCCACCCCATCACCCGCGCGGCGACTGCACCCTGGCCGGCGGCCGCGTGGTGCCGGCCTGCGCCGAGACGCATACCTTCGGCGGCCTGTCGGTGCTGCGGCCCTCACTGTTTGCCCAGGCGGAAGGCGGCGCCTTCCCGCTGTGGCCGCTGTTGCGTGAGGCATCGATTCGTGGTCAGGTGAGCGGCGAGGTTTACGACGGGCGCTGGTCGGATGTGGGTACGCCGCAGCGCTTGCAGACATTGGAACAAAGCCTGGAGAAAACATGAGCAGCAACGTCATCAAGGTGCGCAAGGCCGAGGGCAAGATCAAGCAGCTGGTCCAGGTCAACGCCAATTCCTTTTTCGCCGACGAGCCCGAGCCGATCGGCAACGGCGAAGGGCCCAATCCCCACGATCTGCTCGATGCCTCCCTGGGTGTCTGCACCGCCATGACGGTGATGATGGTGGCGCAGCGCAAGCAGTGGCCGCTGCAAGATGTGCGGGTGGAGATCACCCACGAGGAAGACGAGGCCAACTACAAGATGCTGCGCAAGATCGAGCTGGTCGGCGCGCTGACCGAGGAGCAGCGGACCTACCTGATGGGCATCGCCAACAAGTGCCCGATTCACAAGGCGCTACACAAGAAGTTCGAGGTCGAGAGTTCGCTGGTGGCGTGAGCGGCCTGACCTGGGCCGGCGGGTCTCAGGAACATCGATGGCTGTCTCCAGCTGGCGCCGGTAAAAGATCGGCGCTGGATTGCAGATGCAATTGCCCTGGATTCGCTGCCGGGGCCGCGGAAGATCCGACCGGGATTATTTTGAAGCTGCAGCAGGCGCGTACGCCAAGGTTTCAGAGAGGGGCGCTCAGCGAAAGTAAGCCTTCGTGTACTCATGCACTTGCGGATTCGCCAACAGGGCCTCAACTGACAGCCACTGGTATTCGCTGTGCTGTTCCGGCGGCGGTGTAACGGCGATGCCTTCGGGGAGTACGTGGGCCAGCACCACGTAGTGCGTCCCAAAGCCGGGCAGGTCGCCCGCATTCTCGTCGTAGAGATGATCAAAAACTCCGAGCAGGCGGGCATCGCCCCGTTGCACCGTCACGCCCAACTCATCCAGGCTGATGCGGCCAAAGGCAACGTCCAGCGTTTCGTTTTTGCGAATGCAGCCGCCCGGAATGAACCAGTAACCGCGCGCCGGGGCATTGCGCCGCAGGCCGAGCAGGACGCGGCCCTCGGTATCGCGCACGATCAGGTCGATCGATACCAGCGGTACCCGGACGACGACCTCCAGGAATTCGTGGAGCGGCAGTCGCGCCGCCGGCGGGCCCTCAGCCGCCGAGGACGCCATGCGCCTGCTGGTCGGCGTGATAGCTGGAACGCACCATCGGCCCGCTGGCCACATGCGAAAAGCCCATCTGCTCGCCGATCACGCGCAGGCGCTCGAACTCGTCCGGGTGGACGTAACGCGCCACCGGCAGGTGGTGCCGGCTCGGCTGCAGGTACTGGCCCAGGGTCAGCATGTTGACGTTGTGTGCGCGCAGGTCGCGCATCACCTGCTCGATTTCCTCGATCTCCTCGCCCAGGCCGAGCATCAGGCCGGACTTGGTCGGGACCTCGGGGTGCATGGCCTTGAAGCGCTCCAGCAGGTCCAGGCTCCAGTCGTAGTCCGAACCCGGGCGGGCCTGCTTGTACAGGCGCGGCACCGTTTCCAGGTTGTGGTTGAACACGTCCGGCGGGTTGTCTTTGAAGATGGTCAGCGCCGGGTCCATGCGGCCGCGGAAATCCGGCACCAGCACTTCGATGGTCAGCTTCGGCGACAGGGCGCGCGATTCGCTGATGCAGGCGGCGAAGTGGGTGGCGCCGCCGTCGCGCAGGTCATCGCGGTCGACCGAGGTGATGACCACGTAACGCAGCGCCATGTCGCGGATGGTGCGGGCCAGGTTGGCCGGCTCGTTCGCATCCAGCGGCTTGGGGCGGCCGTGGGCGACGTCGCAGAAGGGGCAACGGCGGGTGCAGATGTCGCCCATGATCATGAAGGTGGCGGTGCCCTTGCCGAAGCATTCACCCAGATTGGGGCAGGCGGCTTCCTCGCAGACCGTGTGCAGGTTGTTGGCCCGCAGCGCCGCCTTGATGCGCGCCACTTCCGGCGTGCCCTGGGTCTTGGCGCGGATCCAGCTCGGCTTGCGCAGCGGCTCGGTGGTGGCTTCGATCTTGATCGGGATGCGCGCCATCTTCTCGGCGCCGCGCAGCTTGACGCCGCTGGTGACCGGGGCCGGCGAGGCGGCAGGGACGACGGGAGCGGACGCTACAGCGGAGGTTGGCTCGGACATGGGCGTATTTTACGCCTTTGCCCGCCTCCCTGGCTGATTGCCCCCTGAAACGACCTGGACAGCCTCCTCTACGCCGCCAGGGATTCGCGCTGTTCGGCTTCCTGCTGCGACGACGGCAAGCTGTCTGGAGCGACCACGGCGCAGATGGCGGCATGCGCAGCCTGGGCCAGCGCCGCGCGATCCTGGCCCGCCTGGGGCCGGATCGGCGCGCAGTAGATCAACTCCACCGTCATCTCGCGCTCTTTCAGCAGGCGGTTCAGATTGTTGGTCAGGGTCTGCTCGCCGACGAAGGCGGCGATGTTTTCGCCATTGGCGGCGCGGCTGTAGCACAGGGCGATCGGCTGCACCGGGCAGCCGCTGTCGATGGCGGCTGCGAACAGGCGCGGCTGGAACTTGAGCATGCGGTCGCCCTCGGTGGTGGTGCCTTCCGGGAATACCGTGGCCGAGCCGCCGCCGCGAAGATGCGCGGCCAGGGCCTGGATCAGCTGCTTGGTGCCGCCGGCGCCGCGACGGATGTAGAACGAGCCCGCGGCATTGGACAGCCAGCCGGCGATCGGCCAGCTGGCGACTTCCACCTTGGAGACGAAGCGGGTCAGCTCGCTGGCGGCGATCACGGGGATGTCGACCCAGGAAATGTGGTTGCAGACGATCAGCTGCGCCCCGTCCAGGCGTTGGCCGTGCACGCGCAGCCGGATGTTGAGGATTTTCAGCAGGCGGCTGTTCCACCAGCGCGTCAGCGGCTCCCGCGCAATGCGTCGGGTGGGGTCCAGGGTGACCAGCAGGACCAGTGCGATCCCGGTGAAAAGATGCGAAATCAGCCGCGCACCTCTGAAAATGGCTCGCAAGAGCGGTCTCCGGGAGGGGGCGGTTGGCGGGCGATCAGGCCGGCTTGGGCGGGTGGGCGACCAGGATGGCCTGGCTGTCCGCCGCTTCCGTTTCGCTCGGGCGGCTGGCCATGAAGTGGCGGGCGTAACGCGAATGCATGTCGCTGACGTTGACCAGCACGAACACGTCGGCACAGTTGAAATCGCGGTCCCAATAAGGCTCGCCGCAGGCCTTGGCGCCGAGGCTGAAATAGGCCTTGAGCAGGGGCGGCATGCGCACCTTCTGCGTCGGGCGGGCATCGGCGGCCGGCAGCGGAATCAGTGGACGCACATGTTGCCAGTGCGGGGCGAGATGCTTGGCCTTGACCTGCTCCAGCAGGGCGTGGGCGGTGGCGCCGCCGTCTTCCAGGCCGATGCTGGCGCAGCCGAACAGGTAATCGAAGCCCTGGCTGATGATGAAATCGGCCAGGCCGGACCACAGCACGGCGATGACCGCGCCGCTGCGGTATTCGGCATCGACACAGGTGCGGCCCACTTCCATGACGCGGCCGGGCAGCGAATCGATCATTTTCAGGTCGAATTCGCCGGACGAGTAGAAGCCGCCCGCCAGGGCAGCCTGATCGTCGGTAAGGATGCGGGTGCAGGCCACCAGTCTGCCGGTGCCTGCCTCGCGCACTGTTAAGTGGCGACAGTAGGCATCGTATTGGTCGGCGTCGATCTGCGCGTCGCCACCGTCGATGGTGGCACCCAGTTCGCCTGCGAAAATCCGGTAGCGCAGACGTTGGGTTTCGAGAATTTCCGCGGGACTCTCAGCAAAGCGGACCTCGAAACGCGGGGCCGGCCGGGGCGAGTTCTTATCCATGTTCGCGGGCACTTGTAGCTCCAGATGACATGGTAACACTCTATGAAAGCACCGTTGAAAGGTGATGACTTCGTGATGAAAGATTTATGACTGGGTCGGCAGGTCCCAGCCGGCACTCGCCTGGTTCGAGTTCCACACCTGAAAATGCAGCTGGGACAATAGGATAGGATCGCCTAACAGGGTATTTTTCTGGATCGGCGTCAGGGTTTCGGGCCCCTGGACCAGGGCGTCATGCACCAAATTGAGGCGTGATTTGCGGGTCTCTTCCGACTGGCGCGGGCGCGCCACACCGGCGGCGCAGGCCAGGGCATTGGTCACCGGATGGGTCACTGCCTGGACGAAGCCGGGGGGCGTCTTGGCGCGGCGGAAGCCGGCCTGGGTGCTGCGCAGCTCGCGCGGCGGGATGGCTTCTTCCGGGATCAGGAAGTAGCGCCATTTGCGCATGGTCTGCCCGATGGAAACCCGGCTGGAATAGACCGACAGCGGGATCGACAGCATCAGCGCCCCCACCACCGGCAGCAGCCACCACAGGAAAGCCGGGTTGAGCCAGTACACGCCGGCCGCCCACACGGTGCCCAGCACGGTCTGGAAGCCATGGCGCAGCAGGGCCTCGCCCCAGCCGGTCTGCGAGTCCTCGCGCGGCGGCGACTTCCAGCTGGTGCCCAACCCGAGCAGGGGGCTGATGACGAACTGGGTATGGAACAGCATGCGGATCGGCGCCAGCATGGCCGAGAACACCAGCTCGGCCAGCATGCTCAGCAACAGGTGGAAACCGCCGCCGTAGCTCTTGGCGCCCTGCACCCAGATCAGCACCACGCTGAGGATCTTGGGCAGGAACAGCAGGGTGGCGGTGGCGCTGAACAGGGCCAGGGCCCATTCCGGGTGCCACTCCGGCCATACCGGGAACAGCTGATACGGCTCCAGGAAGTATTGCGGCTCCTTCAGCGTCTGCACCGCCAGCAGGCCGGTGGAGAGCAGCAGCGAGATGAACCACAGCGGCGCCGACAGGTAGGCCATCACTCCGGTCATGAACACCGCGCGGTGCGCCGGGTGCAGGCCCTGGGCCAGGAACAGCCGGAAATTCATCAGGTTGCCCTGGCACCAGCGGCGGTCGCGCTTGAGCTCGTCGAGCAGGTTGGGCGGCATCTCCTCGTAGCTGCCGGGCAGGTCGTAGGCGATCCACACCGCCCAGCCGGCGCGGCGCATCAGCGCCGCCTCGACGAAGTCATGCGACAGGATCTCGCCGGCCAGCGCGCCCTTGCCGGGCAGGCGGCCGAGGGCGCAGTGCCGGATGAAGGGCGCCACGCGGATGATGGCGTTGTGGCCCCAGTAGTGCGATTCGCCCAGCTGCCAGAAATGCAGGCCGGCGGTGAACAGCGGGCCGTAGACGCGGGTGGCGAACTGCTGCATGCGCGCATACAGGGTCTCGCGGCCGGCGGCCTTGGGCGCGCTCTGGATGATGCCGGCGTTCGGGTTGGCCTCCATCAGCTGCACCAGCCGCTTCAGGCAGGTCCCGGACATCACGCTGTCGGCATCCAGGATCACCATGTAGCGGTAATTGCTGCCCCAGCGGCGGCAGAAGTCGGCGATGTTGCCGCTCTTGCGCTTGATGCGGTGGATGCGGCGGCGGTAGAAGATGCGGCCGAAGCCGTCCACCTCGCGGCACAGCTTGAGCCAGCCGTCCAGTTCCGCCACGCGCACATCGGGGTCGCCGCTGTCGCTGAGCAGGTAGAAATCGAACAAGTGCAGCTGCCCCGCCTTGGCCACCGACTCGTAGGTGGCGCGCAGCCCGGCGAGGACGCGCGGCACGTTCTCGTTGCAGATCGGCATCAGGATGGCGGTGCGCGCCTTGTCCTCGATCGGCGCGTCCGCCGCGGCGGTGGCGGAGATGGCGTAGCGGTCGCCGCGGGTCAGCAGCACCATGAAGCCCATCATCGCGGTCCAGAAGCCCATCGAGACCCAGCCGAACAGGATCACGTACAGCACCAGGATGGCCATCTCCAGGATGTGCCGGCCGTGGTAGGGCAGCACCGCCGTCATGTAATAGGTGGCGACGATGGTTTGCGCCACGGTCAGGCCGAGCAGCACCATGCGCCGCAGGAACGCGACGCCGTGCCAGCTGCCCAGCGAGTCAGGCGAGTCCGGCTTCACCGCATCGTCCTCGCCGGTCGGCGCCAGCGGCGTGTGGCCGCCCGCCAGGCTCATGCGGCGGAACAGGCGCCGCAGGGGATTGGTTTCCCATGGCAGCGGCACCATCGAGGCACGCTTCAAGGGCGGCGTGGTGACCAGGCGGGTTTCGCCGCGCAGGTCGGTGGTGTGGATGCTGTCGGCGGCCGCATCGCCGCGCCGCGGCGGCGGCGCGAACGCCAGCTTCAGGCGCGCCAGGATCGAGCTGTAGGCCGGGTTGCCGGGATCGACCGCGGCCTCGCCGCTGCCCGGCGGCGCGGTCGCCGCCAGCGACTGCTGCAGGCGTTCCAGGCTGCCGGCCGCGGTCTGCTCCAATTGCTCGCGCCGCTCCGGCGGCAGCGGCAGCTGGCCGAGGTAGGCGTCGAGGGCGGGGCGAGGGGCTGCGGGCTGATCCATAAGCTTATTGTAAGGGGCATCGCGGCTTCGATTGGCACCTTGTCAGCGGTTGCCGCCACAACCGCTGGCCAGGGTTCGTACTGCTTGTCCGACAGGTCTCGGTCGTGTCGTTCACTTTGCCGTCCATGGCGCGACTTGGTCGCATTGGGAACGCCCGGCCATCCATGGCCGGGCGTTCGGGGTCACGCGAGTGACAGCGTTTGGCCCTCGGCGGGGACTGGCTCAATGTCAGTCCCCGTTATGCGTTATGCCGAACGCCACTCGCGCAACCCCTCACCCCGGTGCCAGGATGTAGCTCCAGGTTTCCGACAGGGTGCTGTCCTCGCTGCGCAGGTAGGCGCGCAGTTCCAGCGGCTTGTCGTCGTCGATGCGGCGGAAGCGCAGGGTCAGGCGCCAGCCGTTGGTGACCTCGTTATGCACGGTGTTGCGCTCCAGCAGCTCGCCGTTGGGGCCGAGCGACACGATGCCTTCCACCTTGGCGTCGGCCTTGAGCTTGTCCAGCGCCGGGCCGACGAAGTCGATGACGTAGCTGATGCTGTTGTCCGGGTTGCGGGTGAAGCCGCGGCCGCGGCGCGTCTGCATCACCCAGGACAGCGGCGGCTTGGTGTCCTTCTCGCCCTGCCAATGCAGGATGTAGTCGAGGTCGATCGACTGGCCGCCCTGCGGCGTATTGTCCGGCACCCAATAGGCCACGACGTTGTCGTTGGTTTCGTCGGGCGAGGGGATGTTGACCAACTCGACCCGGCCGGCGCCCCACTGGCCCTGCGGTTCCACCCACAGGCTCGGCCGCAGCTCGTAGCGCAGGTCGATGTCCTCGTAGTCGTGGAAATAGCGGTCGCGCTGCATCAGGCCGAAACCCTGCGGATTGGTCATGCCGAAGGAGGTGACCTGCAGGCGCTTCGGGTTGATCATCGGCCGCCAGATCCACTCGCCGGTGCCGGAATGCATCGACAGACCGTCGCTGTCGTGCACCTCGTTGCGGTAATCGTCGGTGGCCGGATGCTGGTTCTCCCCGAACAGATACATGCTGGTCAGCGGCGCCAGGCCCAGCTTGCTCACGTTCTCGCGCATGAACACGCGCGACTTCACTTCCATCGCCGTTTCGTCGCCCGGCTTGACCACGAAGCGGTAGGCGCCGGTGACGCGCCGCGAGTCGAGCAGGGCGTAGATGGTCAGTTCCTTGTCGCCCGGCTTGGGCCGCTCGATCCAGAACTCGCTGAAGCGCGGGAATTCCTCGCCGGACATCAGGCCGGTATCCAGCGCCAGGCCGCGGGCGGAGAGGCCGTAACGCTCGCCCTTGCCGACGCCGCGGAAGTAGCTGGCGCCGCGGAACACCAGCATCTCGTCCTTCTGCTTCGGCGTATTCAGCGCGTAGTGCACGCGGAAGCCGGAGAAACCCAAGCCCTTGAACTGTTCCGGATCGATCTGCGCGCCCCCGAAATCGAAGTCATTGGGGTTGTAGTGGATCTCGCGCACGCCGTAGGGCGCGATCTCGTTGATCTTCACCGGCTGGTTGTAGTACTCGCCTTCATGGAAAAACTGCAGTTCGAACGGCAGCTTGTCCTTGGCCCAGAAGGCCTTCTCCGGCTTGAAATGGATGGCGTTGTACTTGTCGTAGCCCAGATCCTGCAGCTGCTGCGGCAGGCGCGTGTCCGGCCGCTGATAGGGCTGGGCGGCCAACTGCTTGGCGCGCTGCGCCACGTCATTGAAGCTGAAAGCCTGGGCGCCGGCCGGCAGCAGGCCGGCGAGGGCCAGCGCAAGGGCCGCGATGCAGCGTCCCAGCCTGATTCTGGGTTCAAAATTCATTGTTAATGCACGGAAAACGGGGCGTAAACACCCGATTTTACAGTCTGAGCCGGATTTGTGGCCGTATTCATGCGGCTGTCACTAAACAACCGCATTGCCGCTGCCGGTGCCGGTGAAGCTGGCGTGGATCGAACGCATGCGGTTCACCAGCAGGCAGAACAGGTCCGCGGTGCGCTCGGCGTCGTAGATCGCCGAGTGGGCCTCCTTGGCGTCGAACGGCAGTCCCGCCGCTTCCAGCGCGCGGGCCAGCACCGTCTGGCCCAGCACGGCACCACCCAGCGTCACCGTGTCGAAGGCCGAAAACGGATGGAACGGGTTGCGTTTGACGTCGGCCCGCGCCACCGCGGCGTTGAGGAAGCCGAGGTCGAAATGGGCGTTGTGGCCGACCAGGATGGCGCGGGTGCAGCCCTGCTCCGACACCGCCTGGCGCACCGGCTTGAACACCTTGGCCAGCGCCTCGCGCTCCGGCATGGCCAGGCGCAAGGGGTGATAGGGGTCGATGCCGTTCACTTCCAGCGAAGCCCGCTCGATATTGGCGCCGGGAAAGGGCTCGACATGGGCAGCATGGGTTTCGCCGCGTACCAGATTGCCCTCCTCGTCCACGCCGATCAGCACCGCGGCGATTTCCAGCAGCGCGTCGGTGGTGGAATTGAAGCCACCGGTCTCCACGTCCACCACCACGGGCAGAAAGCCGCGAAAACGCTGGCCCATGCGGGGCGGGTGGGGGAGAAGGTCCATGGAGAGGCGGCGGCGGGAGGTCCAGCACTATAACATCGGGGGAGGCGAGAGGCGGGAGGCGAGAGGGGTGGAAAGCAGTGTGTCGCCGCCGCGTGGCCGATTGGTTTTTTTGCGCCACTCCCCTCCCGCCTCTCGCCTCCCGAAAAGCTATAATTCGCGCGCTTTTCCGCCTCCCGCCCCATTCGCTTTCCAGACCCCCATGACCCAAGTCCGCAAAGTCGCGCTCGCCTACTCCGGCGGGCTGGATACCTCAGTCATCCTCAAGTGGCTGCAGGACACCTACCACTGCGAAGTGGTGACCTTCACCGCCGACATCGGCCAGGGCGAGGAGCTGGAGCCGGTGCGGCCGAAGGCCCAGGCACTCGGCGTCAAGGAAATCTTCATCGACGACCTGCGCGAGGAGTTCGCGCGCGACTTCGTCTTCCCCATGTTCCGCGCCAACGCCATCTACGAAGGCGAATACCTGCTCGGCACCAGCATCGCCCGTCCGCTGATCGCCAAGCAGCTGGTGCAGCGCGCCCGCGAGACCGGCTGCGACGCCATCGCCCACGGCGCCACCGGCAAGGGCAACGACCAGGTGCGCTTCGAGCTCGGCGCCTACGCGCTGTGGCCGGAAGCCAAGGTCATCGCCCCCTGGCGCGAGTGGGACCTGACCTCGCGCGAAACCCTGCTGGCATACGCCGCCAAGCACAACATCCCCATCGCCAAGAAGAAGGACGGCGGCAGCCCTTATTCGATGGACGCCAACGCCCTCCACATCAGCTACGAGGGCGGCGGCCTGGAAGATCCCTGGTGGACGCCGGACGACTCCATCTGGCGCTGGACCAGGAACCCGGAAGACGCGCCGAACGAGCCCGAGTTCATCACCATCGGCTACGAGAAGGGCGACCCGGTCTCCATCGACGGCGAGAAGCTCAGCCCCTACCAGATGCTGGAGCGTCTCAACCAGCTCGGCGGCAAGCACGGCATCGGCCGTCTCGACATCGTGGAAAACCGCTATGTCGGCATGAAGTCGCGCGGCTGCTACGAAACCCCGGGCGGCACCATCATGCTCAAGGCGCACCGCGCCATCGAGAGCCTGTGCCTGGACCGCGAAGAAGCCCACCTGAAAGACGAGGTGATGCCGCGCTACGCCAGCCTGATCTACAACGGCTACTGGTGGAGCCCGGAGCGCCGCATGCTGCAGGCCCTGATCGACGACAGCCAGCACCGCGTCAACGGCGAAGTGCGCCTCAAGCTGTACAAGGGCAGCGTCTACAACGCCGGCCGCCGCTCGCCGGATTCGCTGTTCGACGCGCGCCTGTCGACCTTCGAGGACGACCGCGGCGCGTACAACCAGAAGGACGCGGAAGGCTTCATCCGCCTCAACGGCCTGCGTCTCAGAACGGGTGCCAAGCGCGACAAGCGCTGACATTCCCGTAGGGCGGGTCTTTGACCCGCCTGTCTCGGGCATCACTCGCACGCCGCGGTGAACGGCGGGTCGCAGACCCGCCCTACGGCTGGCGGCCGTCGTTACGTGATCCAGTCCACGCTGGACGCACCGCGGCGACGCCGATCTGAGAGCCACATCGCGGTTTGCCTGCAGCGCTTCGTGTCTCATATGCCGATGGCCTGCACGGAATGCAGGCAGTGTCGAGGGATGAGAGATGAAGGACAACAGCAGGATCGAAGCCAGCCTGGCCGCGGCGCAGGACGACGTGTCGAAGATTTTCCAGGGTTATGACGTGCCGGAGGAATACCGCTTGCGTCTGACCGCCTACATCCAGCGCTGGTATCTGGATCAAGGGGCTTGCGGCGGACAGGTCTGCGCGCTGCATACGGATGTGCAGGCCGGCGTCGCCGCCGGCTGAAAACGGCAAAAGCCGGCAGGCGGAATACGCGCTGCCGGCTTTTGCCGATTCCCCAGCGGGGGGCTTACTTCGCTGTCTGCGCCTGTGCCTTCCTGGCGCGCACGATCTGCACCACACCCCAGATCAGCAGGCCGGCACCGAGCGCGGCCAGGGCCTCGCCGCTATTGGTGCCGATCAGCGCCAGCTTGCCGCTGAGGCCGCCGACGATGAAGACGATGCCGATCAAGATGTTCCACATGCCGGCTTCTCCCGGGAGCTGAGCGTTATGCCGCGGGCGGCATGGGGCCGGGCGGCGGCGCCTTGGGCTTGCCGCCGAAGATCTTGCGGAAGAAGCCGGCCACGGCCACCACCCCGATGATGATGAATTTCTTGGCGGCGAGCAGCAGCAGGCCCAGCTTGGCGAACAGGCCGGCCTTGGCGGCGATGCCGCCGGCGACGAGCGCGGCGAGGCCGTAGGCGGCGACCTTGTCGGTGCTGGCGTTGAAGTCGGTGTACTTGTTGCCGTCGCTGAAGTTGGTGAAGGCCAGCACCTTGGGCAGTTCCTGCTTGATGGTCGGCAGGTCGCTCATCGCGGCCACCGCGTTCAGCTCCAGCACGCCTTTGCGGCCGAGCACGCGGATGCTGTAGTTGAGCGTGTTGGCGTCGGCATCATCGGCCTTCAGCTCCTTTGCCCAGTACATCTTGTGGGTCGCCGCGTCGTAATGCGGCGGCTCGGCCCAGCCCAGCAGGTGCAGGCCGGCGTAGCCCTGCTTCTTGCGCTCCTCGTTGATCTCCACGTCCTCTTTCTGCATCTTCTGCAGCAGTTCGGTGTAGTCGATTTTGGCGGCGTCGTCGTCCGAGACGTGGCCGTCGTCGTTGTAGGTCACGACCACGCCCCAGCCGTTGCGCGCCAGCGGGCTGATCGACTGCGGCAGGATCATGCCGAGCGTCTTGAAGCCGGGCGGATTGCCCCAGCCCTCGGTGAGCAGGCGGTCGGCGTCGGTCGGCGCCAGGTAGTAGAAATCGTCGTTGAGCTGCAGCGTGGCGATGTCGTTGGGCAGCTTGACCGTGCCGTGCTGCGGCTTGAGCGAGGCCAGCAGCTGCTCGGCTTTCTGCTGTCTCTGCTCGGGTGTCGGCGGCGCGGGGTCGGTGGCGGGGACCGGGTCGGCCAGGGCGTTCGCGGCGCACAGCGCCAGCGCCGCCAGCCAGAGGCGCGGGTATTTCATCGAAAAATCCCTTTAATTTCTGATAATCGAGGGGCGGCAGCATAGCCGCAGGCGCCGTATCATCGCCAGCCGCGGCATATGACTCTGTGAAGTCCGTCACAGGCCGGCTGGCGGAGATAAAATCGAGCCCACCAGGACGCCCCCCTCCCGAGGACATGATGACCCATACCGATGACCTGCAGCCCCGCTACATCCGCGCCAACGGCATGGAGTTCGCCTACCTGGAAGCGGACGGCGGGGCGGGCGAAGGGCCCCTGGTGCTGTGCCTGCACGGCTTCCCGGATACCGCCTGGAGCATGGTGGGGCTGCTGCGCAAGCTCTCCGCCGCCGGCTTCCGCGCCGTGGCGCCGTTCATGCGCGGCTACCCGCCCGGCGCGCTGCCGGAAGACCGCGACTACTCCGGCCTGGCCCTGGGCCGCGACGTCATCGCCCTGGCCGAGCATTTCGGCGCCCAGAGCGCGATGGTGGTCGGGCACGACTGGGGTGCGTTCGCGGCGTACAGCGCCGCCGCGCTGCGGCCGGACCGCATCAAGCGCATCGTGACCGCCGCCGTGCCGCATCCGCGCCGCTTCCTGCTGCGCCCTTCGCGCGAGCAATTGCGCGCCTCGCATTACATGTTCAAGTTCCAGTTGCCGGGCTGGCCGGAGCGGCGCATCCGCGAAAACGATTTCGCCTGGCTGCGTGACCTGGCACGGAGCTGGTCGCCCGGCTGGGAGCCGAGCGAGGACTACTTCGGCCCGGTCAAGGCGGCGTTCTCCGATCCGGCACGGCTGAAGGCGGCGCTGGGTTATTACCGCGCGCTGCCGCTGTCGTTATTGCAGCGTGAGGCCTGGCAGTTCCTGCTCAAGCCGATCTACGTGCCGGCGCGGGTCATCTACGGCGAGAACGACGCCTGCATCCTGCCCTCGACCTTCCTCGACCAGGAACACCTGTTCGGCGACAAGTACGAACTGGTCGGGATCCCCAAGGCCGGACACTTCATGCACCTGGAAGCGCCGGATGCCTTCGCTGAACAGGTGATCGGCTTCCTCAAAGCCGCGAGCTGAGGCCGCGACTCACCGCGTCCGCGGCGAATGGATGAACAGGCGGCCGCCCTTGAAGTCCACCGTCTCCAGCTTCGGCACCGCATCGTCCTGCACCACCACTGCGGCGGCGATGACGGCGGAGACGTTGCGGGGCGCGAGTCGTGCGCCTGGTTCGGGCGGCGCTTCGGCGCCGAAGGAGAAGGCGACCATGGCCTGGCGATGGGAGGGACGGAGCACCAGCGCGGTGTGATCCAGCCACTGCGGCTGCTCGGTGGCGCAGGCGGTGAGCAGGGCGGCGCAGGCGAATACCACGATGCTTTCGCCTTCGCGCACCATCACCATCAAACAGTGCTTCTTGTTGCCCATCGTCTGCACCGCAAGCCTCCTCTGGAGACTACGACGCTTACACTCTAGGCCTGTGCAACGCGGCAAAAGTTCCCGATTGTCCGGGAAATCCGGCCGCCGATCATGTTCCTGGTTCGGTCCTCATGTTGCGCCCCGGCTGGCCGCCGCGGCGATCAATAATTCAATGCACTCGCGGCAACGGCGACGGTCTTCTTGCGCGGCACGGCCGGCGCCAGGTCGAAGGCTTCGGCCACGCTCAGCACCGTGCCGCAACCGTCGCTGTCGTAGCCGGGCAGGGCGTTCACCGCGCGCTGGAATTCACGGCTGCGCAGGATGTCGAGGATGCGCTGCATCATCGGCGTGTCGAGCACCTTGGCGTTGCAGATCAGGAAGTAGCGCTCGCTCGCCACCGGCAGGAAATCCAGTTCGAAGCGCCGCGCCGCCGGTTCCACGCCGAGGCCCGCGTCGGCCATGCCGCTGGCGACATAGGCCGCCACCGCGGCGTGGGTGAATTCGCAGTTGTCGTAGCCCTGGATGGCGTGGCCGTCGAGCTGCTCCCGCTGCAGCAGCAGGTCCAGCAGCAGGCGCGTACCGGAGCCCTCGTGGCGGTTGACGTAGCTCACGCCGGGCCGCGCCAGGTCGGCCACGCCCATGATGTTCCTGGGGTTGTGCGGCGCCACCATCAGGCCCTGGCGCCGCGTCGCCAGGTGCAGCAGGCGGTGCTTGTCCGGTTGCAGCGCGTCCAGGTAATGCTGCAGGGCGGGTTGCTGCAGCTCGCCCAGGGGCACATGGAAGCCGGCGAGGTCGCAGCCGCCGCCGTTGAGGGAACTCAGCGCCTCCTGCACGTTGCGGTATTTGAGCTCGATCGGCACCTGCTCGTGCAGCAGCGTCTGGCGCAGGGTCTGCACCGCGAAGCCGTGGCTGGCGTGCAGGCGCAGGATGCTCTGCGCGTGCGACAGGGCCCGCTCCACTTCCACTTCCAGTTCGGAGGCCAGGCTGTCCAGCAGCGGCGACAGGCGCGCGGCGATGCGGCGGTCGGCCCACACCAGCTTCTCGCCCAGCGGCGTCAGCATGGCGCCGCGGCCGCGCACCATCTTCACCAGCGGCACGCCGAAGGCGCGCTGGCCCTCCTGCAACAAGCCCCAGGCGTAGCGATAGGACAGCCCCATCTGCGCCGAGGCTTCGACCAGGGTGTGGGTTTCGTGCACCTTGGCCAGCAGACTGACCAGGTGCGGCATGAGCTGGCGCCCGTCGTCGCGTTCCAGCTGCCACTGCGGTTTGATCGACATCTTGAGCATGCGTGCCTTACCTTTTCGCTCTTCCTGAGAATAGGCTAAAAAAAGCCTATTGAAGTGGAATCAGACATCCTATTTATAGCAGACAATAATGATGGTAGCTTGAACCATGGTCGGATAGTGTGATTGACCTTCATATGATCTATTAGGCATATATAACTAAAGCGGAAAACCGAGGAGAACACAAAATATGTCGACGATTGGAAGCACTGTTCCGCCGCCCGCCCTGGGCCGGGACACGGGGATACTGGATAAAGAGCGGACCGTGGCGGGCCCGGGTTTCAACCGCTGGCTGGTGCCGCCGGCCGCGCTGGCCATACACCTGTGCATCGGCATGGCCTACGGCTTTTCCGTGTTCTGGCTGCCGATGTCCAAGCTGCTGGCCACCCCTGACGCGGCCTGCCCCAAGAGCAGCAGCTGGACCGCGGACCTGTTCACCAGCACCTGCAACTGGTCGGTGGCTTCGGAAACCTTCACCTTCACCCTGTTCATCGTCTGCCTTGGCCTGGCCGCGGCCCTCTGGGGCGGCTGGCTGGAACGCGCCGGCCCGCGCAAGGCCGGCGTGGTCTCGGCCCTGTGCTGGTGCGGCGGCCTCGTCCTGGGCGCCATCGGCGTACATCTGCACCAGCTGTGGATCGTCTGGCTGGGCACCGGCGTGCTCGGCGGCATCGGCCTGGGCCTGGGCTACATCTCGCCGGTATCGACCCTGATCAAGTGGTTCCCTGATCGTCGCGGCATGGCCACCGGCTTCGCCATCATGGGCTTCGGCGGCGGCGCCATGATCGGCGCGCCACTGGCGGCGATGCTGATGAAGCACTTCGCCGCCGACGGCGATCCCGGCGTGTGGCAGACCTTCCTGGTGCTGGCGGCGCTGTACTTCGTCTTCATGATGGGCGGCGCCTTCGGCTACCGCGTGCCGCCCAACGGCTGGAAGCCGGCCGGCTGGAATCCGCCTACCAGCGCCGGCAGCGCCATGATCACGCGCCGCCACGTGCACCTGAGCAAGGCCTGGAAGACGCCGCAGTTCTGGGCCATCTGGGGCGTGCTGTGCCTCAACGTCAGCGCCGGCATCGGCGTGCTGGCGATGGCCTCGCCGATGTTCCAGGAAGTGTTCGGCGGCAAGCTGCTCGGCGTGGATACCGCCAGTGCCGGCCTGACGCCGGAGCAGAAGGTCACCATCGCGGCGATCGCCGCCGGCCTGGTCGGTCTGCTCAGCCTGTTCAACAGCCTCGGCCGCCTGTTCTGGGCCTCGCTGTCCGACAAGCTCGGCCGCAAGAACACCTACTACGTGTTCTTCCTGCTCGGCATCGTGCTGTATTGCCTGCTGCCCACCTTCGGCCATCTCGGCGCCGTGCTGCTGTTCGTCGCCACCGCCTGCCTGATCCTGTCGATGTACGGCGGCGGCTTTGCCACCGTGCCGGCCTATCTGGCGGACATCTTCGGCACGCAGATGGTCGGCGCCATCCACGGCCGGCTGCTCACCGCCTGGTCCGCCGCCGGCGTCATCGGTCCCCTGCTGATCGCCAATCTGCGCGATTTCGAGAAGGCGCAGGGCGTGCCCGGCAACCTGGTCTACGACGTCACGCTGTACATCCTGGCGCTGCTCCTGCTCGGCGGCCTGATCTGCAATTTCCTGGTCAAGCCGGTGGCGGAGAAATACCAGATGACGGACGCGGAGTTGCAGGCCGAACGCAGCCTCGCCCACGAGATGACGGCGGATCCGCGGGCCGACACCGCGGCTCGCGGATCCGCTGGCATCGGCACGGCGCTGGCCTGGCTGGCGGTCGGCATCCCCTTCATCTGGGGTTTGTGGACCGCGCTGCAGAAGGCCGCGGTGCTGGTGCATTGATTCGATTGATATGTGGAAGGGCGGCATGAACGGAAGACGAGGTCAGTGATGAAAGGGCAGGTGCAGGAACAACCGTTGCGTCCCATGCCGGCCGCCAGGCCGCTGGCCGCGGCGGAGCGGGCCAAGGTGCTGGAAGTGATCGTGCGGCTGCGCGCGCTGCCCGGCGCGCTGCTGCCGGTGCTGCACGGCGTGCAGGATGCGCTGGGCTATGTGCCGCCCGGCGCGGTCACGCTGATCGCCTCGGAACTGAACCTGACGCGCGCCGAGGTGCACGGCGTCATCACCTTCTATCACTACTTCCGCTCGACCAAGCCGGGCAAGCAGGTTCTGCAGCTCTGCCGCGCCGAGGCCTGCCAGTCGCTCGGCGCCACCGCGCTGGAGGCGCACGTCAAACAGAAGCTTGGCGTGGACTTCCATGGCACCACCGCGGATGGCCGCTACACGCTGGAGCCGGTGTACTGCCTGGGCAACTGCGCCTGCGGCCCCTCGCTGATGCTGGATGGCGAACTGCACGGCCGTGTCGATGCGGAGAGCTTCGACGAGCTGGTGGGAGGCGCCTCATGAGCGTGCGCATCTATGTGCCGCAGGATGCCATCGCCCTGTCCCTCGGCGCAGGCGCGGTGGCCAAGGCCATCGTCGCGGAAGCGGAACGCCGCGGCGTGCAGATCCAGCTGGTGCGCAATGGTTCGCGCGGCGTGTTTTCGCTGGAGCCGCTGGTCGAGGTGGAAACAGCGGGCGGCCGCGTCGCCTATGGCCCGGTCAAGGCCCGGGATATTCCGGGCCTGTTCGACGCCGGCTTCCTCGATGGCGGGAAGCATGCCCTGGGTCACGGCCTCACCGCCGAAATCCCCTACCTCAAGCAGCAGGAACGGCTCACCTTCGCCCGCGTCGGCATCACCGATCCGCTCAGTCTCGACGATTATCTGGCCCACGAGGGCTACCGCGGCCTGAAGAACGCGCTGGCCCTGTCCGGCGCCGAGATCGTGCAGGCGGTGACCGACTCCGGCCTGCGCGGCCGCGGTGGCGCGGCCTTCCCGGCCGGCATCAAGTGGAAGACGGTGCATGCCACCGAGTCGGCGCAAAAGTACATCGTCTGCAATGCGGATGAAGGCGACTCCGGCACCTTCTCCGACCGCATGATCATGGAGGGCGATCCCTTCGTCCTGATCGAGGGCATGACCATCGCCGGCATGGCGGTGGGCGCCACCCAGGGCTACATCTACCTGCGCTGCGAATACCCGCATGCGCACCGCACCCTCAACGCCGCCATCGCCGCCGCTTATGAGAGCAAGCACCTCGGCGCCGACGTGCTCGGCAGCGGCCGCCGCTTCGACCTGGAAGTGCGGCTCGGCGCCGGCGCTTACATCTGCGGCGAGGAGACCTCGCTGCTGGAAAGCCTGGAAGGCAAGCGCGGCCAGATCCGCCCCAAGCCGCCGTTGCCGGCGATCAAGGGCCTGTTCGGTCAGCCCACGGTGATCAACAACGTCATCACCTTCGCCTCCGTCCCCATCGTCATGGATCGCGGCGCGGCGTTCTACAAGGAATACGGTACCGGCCGCTCGCGCGGCACCCTGCCGTTCCAGCTCACCGGCAACATCAAGCACGGCGGCCTGGTCGAGAAGGCCTTCGGCATCACCTTGCGCGAGCTGCTCTACGACTACGGCGGCGGCAGCTACAGCGGCCGGCCGATCCGCGCCGTGCAGGTCGGCGGGCCCCTCGGCGCCTACATTCCGGCTGCGCAATTCGACGCGCCGATGGATTACGAGGAATTCGCCAAGATCGGCGGCATGGTCGGCCACGGCGGCATCGTGGTGTTCGACGACACCGTCGACATGGCGGCGCAGGCGCGCTATGCCATGGAATTCTGCGCCACCGAATCCTGCGGCAAGTGCACACCCTGCCGCATCGGCTCCACCCGTGGCGTGGAGGTCATCGACCGGCTCGTCGCCGGCCAGCAGCCGGTGAAGCAGGAAGCCGTGTTGCGCGACCTGTGCGAGACCATGACCCACGGTTCCCTGTGTGCACTGGGCGGGCTCACCCCCAGCCCGGTGCTCAGCGCCCTCAATCATTTCCCCGAAGATTTCAAGAGGCCCCGCGTCGTCGCGGCGGCTTAGGAGAGACATGTCATGCTGTCGATCGCAGAAAAGGATTTTGGAACCCCGGCTCCCGCGCCGTCGGAGCAGCTGGTCACGCTGAGCATCGACGGCTTCGAGGTCTCGGTGCCGGCCGGCACCTCGGTGATGCGCGCCGCGGCGCTGGGCGGCATCGCCGTGCCCAAGCTCTGCGCCACCGAGCAGCTCGAGGCCTTCGGCTCCTGCCGCCTGTGTCTGGTGCAGATCGAGGGCATGAAGGGTTATCCCGCCTCCTGCACCACCCTGGTGGCGCCCGGCATGAAGGTCACCACGCAGAACCAGAAGATCGGCGAACTGCGCCGCGGTGTGATGGAGCTGTACATCTCCGATCATCCGCTGGACTGCCTGACCTGTCCCGCCAACGGCCACTGCGAATTGCAGGACATGGCCGGCGCCGTCGGCCTGCGCGAGGTGCGCTACGGTTACGAGGGCGAGAACCATCTCAAGCTGGAAAAGGACGAGAGCAATCCGTACTTCACCTTCGACGCCAGCAAGTGCATTCTCTGCTCGCGCTGCGTGCGCGCCTGCGATGAAGTGCAGGG
Organism: Nevskia soli DSM 19509; assembly: GCF_000711955.1. GTDB lineage: Bacteria > Pseudomonadota > Gammaproteobacteria > Nevskiales > Nevskiaceae > Nevskia > Nevskia soli. The sequence continues at coordinate 5,638 of NZ_JONR01000006.1, read as the reverse complement.
CACACTGGCCCTGACCGTGCAGGGCCGCGGCTTCGACTCCAAGATCGCCGCCAGCCAGGACGATTCCTTCCTCGATTCCGAGTGCGTCTCCTGCGGTGCCTGCGTGCAGGCCTGCCCGACGGCGACACTGTCGGAAAAGACCCTGATCGACAAGGGCCAGGCCGAGCACAGCACCATCACCACCTGCGCCTACTGCGGCGTGGGTTGCTCCTTCCGCGCCGAGATGAAGGGCCAGGAGCTGGTGCGCATGGTGCCGAACCAGGATGGCCACGCCAACCACGGCCACTCCTGCGTCAAGGGCCGCTTCGCCATCGGCTACACCACCCATCCGGACCGCATCACCAAGCCGATGATCCGCGCCAAGATCACCGATCCCTGGCGCGAGGTGAGCTGGGAAGAAGCCATCGGCTACGCCGCCTCCGAGTTCAAGCGCATCCAGGCCAGGCACGGCAAGGGCGCCGTCGGCGCCATCACCTCCTCGCGCTGCACCAACGAGGAAACCTACCTGGTGCAGAAGCTGGTGCGCGCCGCCTTCGGCAACAACAACGTCGACACCTGCGCCCGCGTCTGCCATTCGCCCACCGGCTACGGCCTGAAGCAGACCCTGGGCGAATCCGCCGGCACGCAGACCTTCGACTCGGTAATGGAAGCCGACGTCATCTTCATCATCGGCGCCAACCCCACCGACGCGCATCCGGTGTTCGGCTCGCAGATGAAGCGGCGCCTGCGTGAAGGCGCCAAGCTGATCATCGCCGACCCGCGCCGCATCGACCTGGTGCGGATGCCGCATATCCAGGCGCAGCATCACCTCCAGTTGCGCCCCGGCACCAACGTCGCCCTGCTCAACAGCCTGGCCCACGTCGTCGTCACCGAGGGTTTGGTCAACGAGGCTTTCGCCGCCGAGCGCTGCGAGCCGGAGGCCTTCGCCAAGTGGAAGACCTTCGTCGCCGAGGCGCGCCATTCGCCGGAAGCGCTGGAGGCCGATACCGGCGTGCCGGCCAGCGAAGTGCGCGCGGCCGCGCGGCTTTACGCCACCGGCGGCAACGCCGCCATCTACTACGGCCTGGGCGTCACCGAGCACAGCCAGGGTTCCACCACGGTGATGGCCATCGCCAACCTGGCCATGGCTACCGGCAACATCGGCCGGCTAGGCGTGGGTGTGAACCCGCTGCGCGGCCAGAACAATGTGCAGGGCTCCTGCGACATGGGCTCCTTCCCGCACGAGTTTCCCGGCTACCGCCATGTCAGCGACGACGTCACCCGCCATCTGTTCGAGCAGACCTGGGGCGTGAGCCTGCAGTCCGATCCGGGCCTGCGCATTCCCAACATGTTCGAGTCCGCGCTCGACGGCGAATTCCTCGGCCTGTACTGCGAGGGCGAGGACATCGCGCAGTCCGATCCCAACACCCAGCACGTCACCGCCGCGCTGAGCGCGATGGAGTGCATCGTGGTGCAGGACCTGTTCCTCAACGAGACCGCCAAGTTCGCCCACGTCTTCCTGCCCGGCTCCTCCTTCCTGGAGAAGGACGGCACCTTCACCAACGCCGAGCGCCGCATCTCGCGCGTGCGCAAGGTGAGCCAGGCGCCGGCCGGCTACGCCGACTGGGAAATCACCATGCTGCTGTCCAAGGCGCTGGGCTACGAGATGAAGTACAGCCATCCGTCCGAGATCATGGACGAGATCGCCAGCCTCACGCCCACCTTCACCGGTGTCAGCTACGAGCGCCTGGACCAGCTGGGCAGCATCCAGTGGCCGTGCAACGACCACGCGCCGCAAGGCACGCCGATCATGCACATCGACGAATTCGTGCGCGGCAAGGGCAGGTTCATGCTCACCGAATACGTGCCGACGCGCGAGAAGGTCAACGGCAAATATCCGCTGATCCTCACCACCGGCCGCATCCTGTCGCAATACAACGTCGGCGCGCAGACTCGCCGCACCGCCAACAACACCTGGCACGACGAGGACCGGCTGGAACTGCATCCGCACGATGCGGAAGAGCGCGGCGTGAAGGACGGCGACTGGGTCGGCGTGCACAGCCGCGCCGGCGAAACGGTGATGCGCGCCCTGGTCACGCCGCGCGTGCAGCCGGGCCTGGTCTACACCACCTTCCACTTCCCGGACTCCGGCGCCAACGTCATCACCACCGACAACTCGGACTGGGCCACCAACTGCCCCGAGTACAAGGTCACCGCGGTGCAGGTGGTGCGGGTCAGCCAGCCCTCGGAATGGCAGAAGCGCTACCGCAAGTTCTCCGAGCGGCAGCAGGAACTGCTCAAGCAGGGCAGCGATGTCCTTGCCGTCAAATAAGCCCATGGGCGCGCAGCCCGGCGACGCGGACGTCGCCGGCTACGCGCGCCTGCCGGTGCGCGCCTGGCGCGACGGCAGGCTCAGCGCGGTGGAGGACTGCGTCGCCGAGGAAACCCCGGTGGCCCTGGTCTACAACGGCGAGCCGCACGTGGTGATGATGGCCACGCCCTCCGACCTGGAAGACTTCGCCCTGGGCTTCTCCTTCAGCGAGGACGTGATCGCCGACGCCGCCGAGATGCAGTCGCTGGAGGTGTTCCGGCACGAGGGCGCGAACGGTCCCAGCTACGAGATCCGCATGCGCATCCCGGCGCAGCGCCACGAAGTCCTGCTGGGCCGGCGCCGCAACCTGCACGGCCGCACCGGCTGCGGCCTGTGCGGCGCCGAGACCATCGCCGACGCCATCCGCAGCCCGCGCCGGGTCGGCGCCGGCGTGCCGGTGGCCGTCGCCGCCCTGCGCCGTGCCCAGGACGAACTGCGCCGTCGCCAGACGCTCAACGGCCTCACCGGCGCCACCCACGCCGCCGCCTGGGCCGCGCCGGACGGCGCGGTGCAGCTGGTGCGCGAGGACGTGGGCCGCCACAACGCCCTGGACAAGCTGATCGGCGCCCTGCTGCGCGAACGCCGCGACACCACCCGCGGCTTCGCCGTCGTCACCAGCCGCGCCAGCTACGAGATGGCGCTGAAGGCGGCCATGGCCGGCATCCCCCTGCTCGCCGCCATCTCCGCACCCACCGCCTACGCCATCCGCGTGGCCGAGGAAGCCGGCCTGACCCTGATCGGCTTCGCCCGCGGCGACAGTTTCGTCATCTACGCCTGCCCCGCCCGCGTCCTCGACGTGGGGCCGCGCAGCGCCGGCACCGAAGGAAGCGCAGCATGAGCATCGAACACCTGACCAACATGGCCAACGACATCGGCGCCTTCTTCCACGCCGAACCGGTACGCGAGGAAGGCATCAAGGGCATGGTCAACCACATCCAGAAATTCTGGACCCCGCGCATGCGCGCGCAGATCATCGAACACCTGCGCGAGGGCGGCGAAGGGCTGGAAGAACTGCCGCGGCAGGCCGTCCAGAGCATGGCGGAGAGCGCGGAAGCGAAACAGTAGGGCGGGGTGGCCTATGGCCGCCGTGCACACTCCCATACAGCGCGGCAGCAGCGGCCACAGGCCGCCCTACAACTACTTGTCATCCTGAGCGTAGCGAAGGATCTGGCCGGATCCTTCGCTGCGCTTGGGATGACAAAGCACAATAGCCCCCAGCGATTTTGCGCTAACCTGTCCCCATACTCTCGCACCCAAGGGCGCACCGGTGGACCTGGTCAAGGAATTCGTTTCGCTGCTGGCGCTGCTCAACCCCATCGGCGCCATCCCCTTCTTCCTCGGGCTGACCGCCTCGCAGAGCCGGGTGGAGAAGCGCCGCACCATCCGCGTCGCCTCGCTCTCGGTGGCCGTGGTGCTGGCGGTCGCGGCCACCGCCGGCGAGCGCATCATCCACTTCTTCGGCATCAGCGTCGGCTCGCTCCAGGTCGGCGGCGGCATCGTCATGCTGTTGATGGCCATCGCCATGGTCAACGCCCAGGCCGGCAACACCCGCTCCACCACGGAGGAAAGGGACGAGGCCGAATCCAAGGACAACATCGCCGTGGTGCCCCTGGCCATTCCCCTGATGGCCGGCCCCGGCACCATCAGCGCCATGATCATCTACGCCGGCAAGGTCAGCGGCTGGATCGATATCGGCGCCCTGATCGGCATCGGCGCGGCGCTGGGCGTGGTCACCTTGATCGCCCTGAGCCTGGCCGATCCCATCGCCAACTGGATCGGCCGCACCGGCATCAACATCACCACGCGCCTGATGGGCCTGATCCTCTCGGCCCTGGCGGTGGAGTTCATCGTGAATGGCCTGAAGGCACTGCTGCCGGGTCTGGGCCCCCAGACCGGCTAGCAAAAAATTGCGGTAGTGGCCTACAGTTCCCCTCTCCCGCTTGCGGGAGAGGGGCAGGGGAGAGGGGCTTTTCCCAGCTCCTCCCGCTGCAGCCGATCTATTCCGGCACCAACCCCGTGCCCGTATCCGTCCACAGCAGCTTCTCCAGCCGCACCGCGTCTTCCGCGCCGCGGTAGTAGCCGCTGAGCCGTTCCGTCTCGTGGTAGCCGCGGCTGCGGTAGAAGGCGCGGGCGAGGTCGTTGCTGGCGCGCGCTTCCAGCCGCACCCGCTCGATCGCCGCGGCGCGCGCCGTCTGTTCCAGCCACAGCAGCAGCGCAGTGCCCACGCCCTTGCGCCGCATCGAGCGGTGCACCGCCAGCAGGTGCAGATGGGCCGTGTCGTCGCCGTACTTCATGATGCCGAAGCCGAGCAGCGGGCCGCCGTCGCGCATCACCGCCACATTGGTCGAGCGGTCGCGGATGCTGCGCAGCACCCGCGTCGGCGTCCAGTCCCAGCCCAGCCCGCGCTCGATGTAGTCGCGCGACATGGCGGAGATCGCCGAGGCGTCGGTGGAGCGGGCGAGGGCGATGTTGTGGTCGGTGATCATGATGCGTGGTTCATGCCGGATGGCGCAGGCCGCCGCGTGGTCAGCGCAGTTCTTTGCGCACCACCAGCTTCAGCCCCGACCATATCCCGTTCACCGCGCATACCTTGATGTCCACGAAACCCATGGGAAGCGCCACCTCCCGGATTGTATCTTCCGTGATGTCCGTCGGCACCTTTGCCGCTTTTTTCGGCCAGGACACCCAGACCACGCCGTCCGGCTTCAATCCGACGCGATATTTCTTCAGCAGTTCCCGCAGCTCGGCCTTGCTGGCGGTGAAGACATGGATGAGGTCGGTTGCCCCGCTCAGGCGGGCGACGAACTCCACGTCCTGCGGTAGCGGATCGAGCAGGGACCGATAGCCTTCCGGCGCACCGACGAGCAATACCTTGTTGCCGGGTTTGATGCCCAGTTTTTTCGCCAGTGGTGTGCCTGAATATCCGGCCATACAGTCAATGTTCCGGTTGCCGGGGAACGAGATGGCAAGCTTTCCAGGGAGTGTAGCCCGTATATGGACTCCTCCCAAAGTGCAAGCGCTGGCGCGGTGGTAGGGGAAGCAAGGTTGCATCCGTATATCCGGCCTCTGGTGAGAGCGTGCTGACTTGCTCTCGGGCCCGCAGGGTGACTTCGCGCGCGCCGGGTTCTCTGTCGGATGAGAGGCGTAAATCCTCGCCATCGGGCTACTCGGAATTCTCCGGCGCAGGTCTGACCATTGGTCCCTGCCGCGTCATGCGCTTCGCGTTGCCTGTGGTGAGCCTCCTGGAAAATGGTTTGAGTGTTCAGGCCGCCAAGGCTGGCGGCCGGT